>JBLNAI010000014.1:0-61081 GCA_050259275.1 Acidobacteriota bacterium | reverse complement strand
CAGCGTGGAGCGAGTGCCACCGGTCCGCGTGGAGCGATTGCCACCGGTCAGCGTGGAGCCATCGCCACCGGTCAGCGTGGAGCCATAGCCACCGGTCAGCGTGGAGCGATTGCCACCGGTCAGCGTGGAGTCATCGCCACCGGTCAGCGTGGAGCCATAGCCACCGGTCAGCGTGGAAAGCGCCCCACCAATCGCCACCTTTTCATTCCCTACATCAATGCTGATTCCGATGACAGCGACGTCTTTTGCGCGAGGCTCGTTGGCGATCAGATAGGCGGCGGCTTCAGTCTTCTCGCCAACGAAGCGAACAACACCGCGCTCAAACTTGCACTTGCCGCCAAGCATGACGATGGTTGATTCCTCAACCTCGACAACAAGCCACTTTGCTTTCGGATTGTTGTAGTAGCTGGATGTGGTGTGATCGCCTTGACCGTACAGCCAGCCATGCAAGCCATTGCCGCATTCGTTGTTGTTGATCCAGTCAGGGCAAACAGCCTCTTGATCGACACCAGGCCAGACAAAATCATTCTGGCTTGACATGTCTTCGTTGCAGCAGCGCAGCACCAGCGCGGTTGCCTTTGCTGCTTCTTTCTTGCTCTTGGCTTTGGTTGCCATCTCATCTCCACCGTTGTAAGCGTTTTGCTGCGATGGATGAATTAAAGCACGCTTTAAATAAAAAAGCAAGCAGGCTTTAAAAGATGCTTTAAAAAAGTGTTCACCCCCCTAGATTGCAGTGCGCATCAGGTATGTCGCACGCAACAAAAAACCCGCCGAAGCGGGTTGTGTGCAGAGCCAGGATTGATCTAGAAGGTGTTAGATCTGATGCTTGCTGGCTTTTTGCTGGCTGGGAGCCTATCAAGGGCCGATGCGATGTTCTCTATAGCTGCCTTTGCTCCATCAACATTGAAGCGAAAGGCGATGAATTGACCATCATCCTTAGCCAAGGCTATGCCCATAACTCCGCCTCTTGATACAAGACTGTTCATCATCTCGTATTCTTTGGCGTAAAGCATGTAGAGATTTGACTCCTTGAGCTTCCCATTGCAAACCATAGTGATATGTGCGGAGCCCATTCGCGTAGCAGCCAGGGCTGGCTGCTCGTATTTTTCATCGCAGGTGAGCCCAACCGAGATGGTCCATAAGCAGGACTTGTCACTCTTGGTGCATAAGAATGAAAGCATGCTTCCATCATCATTTTGAACATGAGTTGCGATGATCTCATCCGTTGATGTTCCATACCAGACGCCCGCTTGCGTGGATTCCGCGCAAGCCAACCCGGTGTATAGAACAAGCGAAGCCAATGAAAGCGAACGCATCATTTCCACATTCCCCGCTGAATAGCGATGACCTCAAGTCCGTGGCGTTCTTTGTCAAGCGTCCGGCCCGACGCTGTGATGGCTTCAAATCCACCCCCCGCTACCTTCCTGTACTCAGCCAGGAACATTACGCCGTCAAGGTCTTTGAACAAGTAAATATCCTCATTCACGAACTCATGCCCAGAAAGGTCCGGATCAAGCGCGACCCTATGGCCTTTTCTGATCCGGAACGCCGGGGCGCCTTCTTCGACGATAAACCACTTGCAGAGTGGAGAGCCTCCGCTCGGCATGTCAATGAATTCAGTAGCTTCAACTAGGCTGCTTTCCTTTAACAAATCCGTCCCCAATCGCGCCCATTCAACGACGGGGGCGCGGACCAACTTTGTACCACTGTAAGGAACAACAGTTAAGGGGGGCGAATCGGAAAGCGACCCCTTATCTTCCCGGTAGTCTTTTCCTGACTCAACCATTTGGCCGATATCTGAGATCATCCAGTCTTCGCTGACTCCGGCCCACTTCGCAATCTTGCGAAGATAGTCAACATCCATGGTCTCTTGCTCGCCTTTGGCCGCCTGGGCGATGTTCTGGTAAGAGCATCCCGCAGCCTCTGCCATCTGCCTGCGCCATGTTCTTGGACCAGTTGCACGCCCATTGGCGACGGCAAAAGCTCCTGCGGCATTGATGCGTTCTTGAAGGTCCATCCTTTAATTTTCCCCCTCATCAAGCGGATGTTGCTTTAATTTTGCTTGCATTTAAATTAAAGCGTGCTTTAGAATGGTCGCATGACCAAGAATGAAGCAATCAAACAGTTGGGGCGAACAGCTACAGAAGCTGCCGCAGCAATCGGAATTACTGCTCAGGCTTTGAGCCAATGGCCCGAGGTTCTTCCTCAGCGTCTTATTGATCGCGTCCAGGCTGCTCTGTGGCGCAAAGCGGCTTCCCGCAAGCCTCGCAAGCAGAAGGCGGGGTCCTGACCCATGCCTTACCTCATAGCCGCCGCATGCCTTGTCGTAGCTGGCATCGCCATCGGCATAGGGGCCTGCGTCTACAGCCTGGGCAACGTCACGCTGACGCCTGACGAGCCAATCGCTTTCAAGTAAGTCATGCGCACTCATAGCTCATCCATTTCACGCATCCAAGCCAGCACAACAGCGGACATCAATTCCGCCTCTGCAATCAGCTTGGCTAGTAGTGCTGCGGCCCATTCTGAATCGGAGTTGGTTGGTGTTTGCATGCAGTCATTTGGCTTGGCGTTCAACCTACAAATCAACCTGTAAACGGGGATCGCGTGATGAGTTCTTCCTATCAAGGCGAGTTTTTCTTCCCCTACGCACTGCCTAAAGCGAAGTGGGTAGACCAGAAGGAAGTTGGTTGCTGGTCCTCATGGCGAGATGCCGTCCTGTGGTGCTGGGAGAACCGCCCACATCAAACGATGCAACGCAATGGCGATCAATCGACGTTTCGCCATTACTGCGAAAAGGAGTATGGGCTCAAGGTCCATGCGCCTCATGTGTCCCGCTGGTTGAACCGCGACACAGACGCGCCGATGGATCTGCCTCCCGACTTCGTTTCCGCTTTCGAGTCCTTCACGGGTTGGCATGGCCTGACCCAGTTTTTCAACCGAAAGGCAAAGACAACTTGCCTTGAAGAAATGCAAGCGAGGCTCGCAGCATGACCAACCCATTCAGCCCCTCATACAAGCCCGTTGTAGACCTCTCTGACGTAACCAGAGAGAACAACATCAGCCGCAAGCACTCAGCCATTCGTCAGGCAAAGCTGACCAGTGGCGATCCAGTGCAAGCCACTCAAGCAGCCGGGTTCATTCAAGGCATGAAGTCTGTGCCCATGAATAAATCCATTCTGAAAAGTTCTAAGTTGGGGTGAGTTATGGGAGACGCTTTTCAATCAACCGTTGCAGTAGAGGGCGCGGCTTTCGGCGTCTCCCGTTCTATTGGTGACTTCTGCGACCAGTCAACAGCAGAAAAAGGAAACCCCGCGTCATCGGCATTGCAGTGCCTCGGCGGGGTTAGATCAGATGAGGAAAGTATGAACCAAATCAGATCCGGTGGCAATCCTATACCAATAGACGGGTATAGGTCGTTTGTCTCCCAAAAACTGGGAACGGTCCCGGCGACTGGAATATCCGATGGATTTAGTGTCCCGTCGTCGCTATTCCCGCACCAGTCTGCACTGGTCGCATGGGCTTTGCGTCGTGGCCGCGCAGCCATCTTTGCGGATACCGGTCTTGGAAAATCACGCATGCAATTGGCTTGGGCAGATGCAGTCCAGCGATATACAAAAGGGCGCGTCTTGATTCTTGCCCCATTGGCTGTTGCCTCTCAAACCGTCGCTGAGGGGGTTGAGATTGGTGTGCATGTGACGTTGTGCCGGACCGCATTAGATGTTCGCGCCGGAATCAATATCACAAACTATGACCGCTTGCATCATTTTGATTGCAGACAGTTTGACGGGGTTGTACTTGACGAGTCCTCATGCATTAAGCATCACGACACCAAGACTCTGAAAACTTTGCTGGAAGCCTTCAAACAGACAAGATTCAAACTCTGCACTACTGCCACGCCTGCCCCAAACGATTGGACAGAGCTGGGCACTCACGCTGAGTTTTTGGGCGTCTGCACACGCCAGGAAATGCTGGCCGAGTTCTTCATGCATGACGGCGGAGACACCAGCGTTTGGCGCTTAAAGGGGCATGCAAGACACGTCTTTTGGCAATGGGTCTGCCAGTGGGGCGCATTGGTCCGAAAGCCGTCTGATCTTGGTTTTGATGACGCTGCTTATGCGTTACCCCCATTGCACTTGCATGAGCATATCGTTGAGTGCGACATGCCGCTCAATGGCATGTTGTTCGCCGCTGAAGCTCAAACCCTGAGCGAGCGTAGGGAGGCGCGGCGTAAGAGCATGGAAGACCGAGTAGCCGAGTGCGCGGCAATCGTCAATTCACAGCCTGATGAGCCATGGGTTATTTGGTGTGAGCTGAATGCAGAAGGTGAGGCTTTGCGCAAGTCGATCCCTGGTGCGGTTGAGATTGCTGGATCTGATGATGTGGAAACCAAAGAGCAACGTCTTGCTGACTTTGCCTCGGGCCGCATTACCCGCCTGATCACAAAACCATCAATCGCTGGCTTTGGCTTGAACTGGCAACACGCCGCACGCATGGCCTTTGTAGGCGTCACAGACTCATTTGAGAGCTATTACCAGGCCGTTCGTCGTTGCTGGAGGTTTGGTCAGAAGCGTGACGTTCATGCTCATCTGTTTTCAAGCTCTGCCGAGGGCGCGGTGCTGGCAAACCTTAAGCGAAAAGAACGAGACGCACAAGCAATGGCCGAAAGCCTGAGTGCAGAAACACGCGATGCCGTGATGCAGGCCGTTACAGGTCAAACACGGCAAACCAACGATTACAACGCGGTCCAACAGATCGCCGTCCCATCATTTTTGCGGAGCGCAGCATGAATTGCATCGAACAAATCATCACAGACCGTTATGCCATTTATCACGGCGATTGCGTCGAAGTCATTAAAGGGTTGCCATCTGACTCTGTAGGCTATTCCATTTTCTCCCCTCCATTTGCCAGCCTGTACACATACTCAAACAGCCCACGAGATATGGGCAACGTCCGCAACGATGATGAGTTTTTTCAGCACTTCGATTTTTTGATCGCTGAGTTGGCGCGGGTGATGAAGCCTGGGCGTAATGTGTCTTTTCATTGCATGGACATGCCAGCCAGCAAGGAGCGAGACGGTTACATCGGATTGAAGGACTTCCCTGGCGATCTGATTAGGGCATTCCAAAAGCATGGCTTTGTTTTTCGTAGCAAGGCCACCATTTGGAAAGATCCAGTAACAGCCATGACGCGCACTAAGGCGCTGGGCCTTCTGCATAAGTCAATCCGTGAGCGTTCGGAAATGTGCCGTCAGGGCATTCCTGATTATTTGATCACGATGGCAAAGCCAGGAGAGTCTGAACACGTCACCCACACGAATGACGAGTTTCCTGTAGACCTGTGGCAAAAGATTGCAAGCCCAGTCTGGATGGACATCAACCCATCGGACACGCTGCAATACACCAGCGCACGCGAGCACGATGACGAACGCCATATTTGCCCGTTGCAGCTTGAAGTGATCAAGCGCGGGATCTTGCTGTGGTCTAACCCTGATGACGTTGTGCTGTCACCGTTTATGGGCATCGGTTCAGAGGGCTATTGCGCTGTTCAGATGGGGCGCAAATTTGTTGGCGCTGAGCTGAAGGCCAGTTATTTCAGCCAAGCCAAGAAAAATATCGCTGGCGCAGTCGTGACTGTCACAAACGATCTGTTTGCGGAGGCTTAAGCCGTGGCGACAGATGCACGAATTGCTGTGGGTCTTCCGAAGCACCCAAAAACCAAGAAGCTAATTAAGCGGCTTGGTCAAGGTGCGGCATGGAATCTCGTATGCCTGATTCTGTGGGTCGCATCAGATCGCAGTGACGGTGATTTGTCTGGCATGTCCGATGAGGACATTGAATTGGCAGCCGACTGGACGGGCGAAGACGGCGCTCTTGTGTCTGCCCTGGTCGATGTGCGTTTTCTGGATGGTTGTTCTGGTGAATACGTCATGCACGATTGGCATGAGCACAACCCTTGGGCTGCTGGATCTGATATGCGCAGCGAAAAGGCGAAATGGAATGCGCTGATCAAGCACCACGGACGCGCAGAGGCTGCTAGGTTGATGCCTGAATATGCCGCCAAGCATGCGCCAAGCAAGCAAGAGGCAGAGGCAAAGCATGCAGAGCGCACAGGCCAAGCATGCACTGAGGATGCTGGCAGCATGCACGCAGCAGAAACTAGCAATGCTCCGTCTCCGTCTCCGTCTCCGTCTCCGTCTCCGTCTCCGTCTCCGTCTGAAGGTAAGGCCCCTCGCGCTCCGCGCAAGGCATCCAAAACCTCGATGCCCCGTGACTTCGCAATTTCAGATCGCGTCCAAACATGGGCTGATGAGCACGGACACACGGAACTCCAAACTCACCTTGAGTACTTCAAGACCAAATCGCAGGCCAATGGATACGCCTACGTCGATTGGGATGCTGCGTTCATGTCCGCGATTCGGGACAACTGGGCAAAGGTTGGATCAGGGCAGGCTAGGGCTTCGCCGTTCGGAATCAACAAGCAAGAAGCGCAAGAGGCCCGAAACCGGGCCGTGTTGGAGCAACTCTTAGCCGAAGAGGCAGCAAATGCAGCAGCAGGACAAGCCGAAGTTTTTGACGCTGATCACTGATGTGATGGCGTTCTACAAGCAGGACGTTAGCAAGTTCGCGCTTGAGGTCTGGTGGGAAGCCTGCAAGGGTTTCGAGTTTGAGCAGGCATCGAAGGCTATGACGATGCATGCCACTGATGCAGAGCGCGGCCAGTTCGCTCCAAAGCCTGCTGACGTGATTCGATTGCTGCAAGGCACAAAGACAGATCGTTCTCGCTTGGCATGGTCAAAGGTCATGGACGCAATGCAGCGTGTTGGCGCTTATCAGTCCGTCGCTTTTGATGATCCGATCATCCATGCCGTGATCGAAGACTTGGGAGGCTGGATGAAGCTGTGCCGATCTGACATGAGCGAGTTGAGCTTCTCTGAGCATCGTTTTTGCGAGTCCTACCGGGCTTATGTTGGCCGTCCAGACATGGTGTATCCAGCCAAGTTGCTTGGTCAGCATGAAATCGATAACAAGCAGGCTGGACGCAAGGTCGCGCCCCCGGTTTTGATCGGGAATCCACAACAAGCAGAGAAGGTATTACGGCTTGGTTCAAACCAGCCTAAGACGCAATTCGCATTGGCTTCTGACGTCGTCCCGGCTTTGCAATTTGAAGGGAAGCAAGCATGACCCTATTTGCAAGGGAAAGCCACACAGACGAGGAAAAGGCTCACGCGCATCGAATCCTCGATGACGCAAAGGCAGGTTTAGACATTGACCAAGAGCGCATTACCTGGGCGCTTCGGATTACGGGGGATTTGGAATGAATGGGATCAAGACAATTCAAGACATCAAAGACCGTTGCTTTGTGAACGATGAAGGCCAATGGATTTGGCGCTATGCGACAAACGGGAAGAACACACCCGTGTGCAAGTGCTTTGGACGCGTGATGACTGCAACTAGGGCTGCATATTGCATTGCCAACAAAGTCGACCCAGACTCAATCAAGGGTCTGCGCGTTTGGTCGACGAAAAAAAACAGCTTGGACGTTAACCCGGCAAATCTGATGACTGGCACGCCAGCAGAAGCTAATAAGTTCTTCGCAAAGAAGGGGAACCCAAAGTCTGTTCTTGCTGGGCTTCGCCGCAGAAAGATGTTTGACCGATGCCAGATTACGGAAATCCGCGAGTCGCTCCTTACAGCAGAGCAGGAGGCTGACTCACGCGGTTGTTCTGCTGAGTTGATCCGACAGATTCGGGGCAACAAGATCTACAAAACCGTTGCCACCAATGCATCAGTCTTTGCGTGGAGGCCTGCATGAACCATTCCCACTACTTCAAAGACGTTTCAAACCTCCAAGCTATTGACGTTTATCGCGTTCTTGACTTGTTCGATGTTCGCCATCCCGCCTTGCAGCACGCAGCCAAGAAGCTGCTTTGCGCGGGTGGACGTGGCCACAAGAATATCGACAAGGACATTCAGGAAGCCATTGATTCCCTAGTTCGCTGGCAGTTCATGCGCCAAGAGGATGGATTGAGCTTTCCTAAGCTTGAAGATTTGGAGGCCGCATGAAAGCCTTCAACGTAGTTGATATGCAAGTAGCCCGCAACCCAGTTGCCCGCGCCATCGCAAACAAGAACCTGTCTGATGCCGTCAAGACATTCCAGATGAGGCTCTACATGCTTAACGAGGGAGAAGACTGCGAATCAGACGCAAGCGCAGCAATGCAAGTCCTGGCTGTGGTCAGTGAGGCTCTATTCCTGACCAACAAGGAAAAGACGCCAGAGCACCAGGTGATTCGCGGCGCGATGTCTTGCCTTGTCCAGATCGCACAACGCGGGTTCAAGTGGCGCACGGTCGACGCTGGCTCTATCGATGCCGCTTTGTCTCGGGCAGTGGATTTGTACAAGACCTTGAACGCTCAGACCATCAACAAAGCATGGGCCAACGTGATGGCGACAAGCCGCCGTCTAGCCGCTGAAATGGAGGTTGCAGCATGACTGATACCGAATCCTACAAAGCCGAGTGTCTAGAGATTCATGAGGCAGCAATAGCAATTCGACGCATGAGCCAGCCAATGCAGGTCCACGCTTACGAAACTCTAGCCCGCGACAAGGGGCCGGAATACGCCGAGCGCGTCCGTGCAGCAAATGGCCTCACTCGCAAGCTGCTGGATCAGAACGGCATGACCTATTCGCAGATACGAGGCAAAGAATGATCCCCTCCAACGACCAAATCCTACTCATATCCGGATGGATAGTCGGAGCCCTGCAAATGCTGGCTGTTTGCGTTTACTGCGTGAAAGCGAGGAAGTGATGAAGGCCACCGTCTACAACGCCCAGCAGTTGCCCCAAGTCGCGGAAAAGATCCTGGCCCAAGCCAAGGCCTTGCTGATGTCCGGCAAACGAGTAGTGCTCAAGGCTGAGGAAGAAACCCGCCGCACTGCGCAGAACAGCAAGTTTCACGCGATCTGCGGCGACCTTGAGAAATCAGGCCTTAAGTGGATGGGCAAGCCTCGAACTGCCAAGGAATGGAAAGTCTTGCTTGTCTCTGGCCACGCAGTAGCGACCAAGGAAGAAACAGAAGTGATTCCCGGCCTTGAAGGTGAGTTCATCAACATTCGGGAATCGACAGCTCTGATGTCTGTGAGCCGTGGGGCCAGCTTGATCGAGTACAGCCTTGCCTATTGTGCAATGCACAAGGTTCCAACGCTTCAGGAAAGGGGCGCTTACGCATGACGGCAAAAATCATCGAGCTTGATCGCGCAACCATTGAAGACGCTGCAACCGTATTGCGCGCCATCGCTGACGAAATCGACGCAGGCAAACACGGGAAGGTAAGCGCTGCGGTCGTCATTGTTGATGGCGATGAATTGGCGCTATTCGGGTCAGGTGACGCCAGCCAATACAAGGCCGTTTGGCTTCTTGAGGCTGCAAAGCAGGAATTGCTGCCATGACCAAGACCGAAAAGCAGCACAAAGCCGCGCTGGCTGAATTGGGGTGCATGGCCTGCCGTCGAATCCACGGGCCACACAACCCCGGACCAGTCGAGCTACATCACAGACGCTCGGGCGGATGGGGTAAGGGTTCGTTTATGACGCTGATCCCTTTGTGTGTCGAGCATCACAGGGGCGCAACCGGCGTGCATGGCCTGGGCACAAAGGGATTTGTCGCGCATCACGGGTTTACGCAGCAGGATCTGCTAGACGATGCTCTGCAATTGCTGGGGGTTACTGCATGAGAAGGGCGGCCAAGGTAGATGCAAACCACGCCGAGATCGTCAAGGCGCTGAGGCAGATGGGCTGCACCGTCCAGCCGCTTCACACCGTTGGAGATGGTTGCCCGGATCTGCTCGTGGGCGCTTTCGGGATCACGCTCTTAGTTGAGGTCAAAGATGGCAAGAAGCCACCCAGCGCAAGGCAATTGACGCCAGATCAGCGGGTTTGGCACCGCAATTGGACTGGCGGCCCGCTGGCAATCGTGACTGATATGGATGGTGCGATTGCGGTTGTCAATACATGCCGCCGCGCCAAGTGCAAAGAGCTAGAGAAGGAACAAGGATGATCGACGAAGCAGCCCAAACCCTAGAAGCAAGCCTTGACGCTCTTTTGGTCATCTGGCATCGCCACTCATCTGCATACCGATTCGGGCGGGCCTACCCAGGCACAGCAGCAGGGTGTGAGCAGTACCGGCCATCCAGGCAATACGACAGCGAAAATGGGGCGCTTGACTCAGACGCTGACGCTTCTCTATCTGGCGCGATTGATTGCTTAGTGCAAAAGATGGTCGATCCATACCGAAACGCCATCGCTATCAACGCCCGAAACCTGTCAGCCGGGGTAAGTGTCTGGTCGTCTCCGCGCCTGCCATTTGACCCCGTAGAGCGAGCCAGGATCATTGCCGAAGCCCGCCGCCAGATCACAAAATTGATGCAAACGGACGGCCTTTTGTGAAAACGCTTGACACTGTAAATAAAAACAGGCACATTTAATCCCGGTGGCGGAGCCGTGCCCAAACGGAGCCACACCAAACAATTCAGCCCCTTGGTTAACGCCTTGGGGCTTTTCTTTTGCCCGGTCCGCTCTACATCTCTGGTTGTCCTGTTGTCTGTACAGAGCGTGCACCGGGCACCAATCAGCCGCCGTTTCGCCTGCATCAGGGCGCAAGGCCCAGCACCGCAGGCTAGGTGCCGTGTAGGGAGCACGTAAACAGTCCCGCACCACCCCGACGCATAGGGAATCGCCCTACTCATGCTCCCCGAGCAGGGAAAGAGGCGGGCGGGGATCTTATCGAGACAATCCGCGAGGAATCTCAATGTCTGAAAAACAATCAAAAGTTTCACGCGTAGGCGGGAAGCGGCCAGGGGCTGGTCGCCCAAAGGGCTCTGTTGACAAGGGGAATGCCCTCATCAGAGAAATGATTGTTGAAGCCCTTCACGGCGTTGGCGGTGTGACGTACCTGATGGAGCAGGCCAGAGAAAAGCCGGTTGCTTTCCTTGGATTGGTTGGCAAGGTGATGCCTGTTCAGGTCCAGGCTGACATTGACGCCAACGTGGCGGCAAGCATCACAGTTACCTTCAAGTGATCGAGTTCCCTCAATCGTTGCGGTTTCTGTTTGAGCCGCATCGGTATAAGTGCGCATACGGTGGTAGAGGATCTGGCAAGTCTTGGAGCTTTGCTCGGGCTTTGCTCATTCAAGGTGCTCAGGCTCCTTTGCGCGTGCTGTGTACGCGAGAGATTCAAAAGTCACTTGCTGATTCTGTTCACAAGCTGTTGAGTGACCAGATAGAAGGATTGGGGTTATCCGGCTTCTACGAAGTTCAGCAGAACTACATCAAAGGCAGAAACGGTACTGAGTTTTCGTTCGCTGGCCTCCAGCAACACACAGTTGATTCGATCAAGTCTTACGAAGGCGTTGATCGTGTTTGGATTGAAGAAGCGCACTCGGTTAGTAAGAAGTCGTGGGATGTCTTGCTGCCAACGATCCGTAAGCCAGGGTCTGAGGTTTGGGTGACGTTCAACCCTCAGCTTGAGAGTGACGAGACTTACAAGCGGTTTGTCCTGACGCCTCCGCCTGATTGTGTGTCGGTCCTGATGAACTACACAGAGAACCCTTGGTTCCCTGATGTGCTTGAGAAAGAACGGCTGCATGCCAAAGCCACGATGAAGCCCGAAGAGTATGGGCACATCTGGGAAGGAAAGTGCATGCCAGCCGTTCAAGGCGCGATCTATTTTGACGAGATTGCAGACGCCGAAGCCAAGGGCCGAATCAGAGAGGTTCCGATTGACCCACTGCTGAAAGTCCACGCGATATGGGACTTGGGCTGGAATGACTCTATGTCGATCATTCTTGTCCAGCGTTCGGCGTCTGAGCTTCGGATTGTTGACTACATCGAAGACAGCCACAGAACCTTGTCAGATTACGCGCTAGACCTGAAGAACATGCGATTCAACTGGGGCAAGGATTACCTGCCTCACGATGGCTTCACAAAGGACTTCAAGACCGGAAAGAGCGCGCAAGAGATTCTGCAAGCCATGGGCCGTGATGTGCCTGGTGATGCTCGCGATCCCGGCATTCCTCGGGTTGATATTGAGGGCGGTATTAAAGCTGCCCGCGAAGTTTTTCCGCGCATCTACTTTGACAAGACCAAGGCTGCGCGACTGATCGAGTGCTTGAAGCGGTATCGGCGTCATATCAACCAAGTGACAAACGAGCCAGGCGCACCGCTTCACGATGAATTTAGCCACGGTGCCGATGCATTTCGGTATCTAGCTTTGGTTGCAGACCAAATGACCAACGATGAATGGTCAAAGGGTTCTCTGAACTACCCGCGATTGAGCCACGCATAAACGAATTTGGCAACGTCGAGAGACGCCCCAACCCTATGGCAAAGATGAACGAAGACGAGTTGAAGGCAATCACCGATGGTGAGATGCGTCAAGCCGTTGGTTATTGGTCCGGCAAGCTCGCCAGCCAGCGCACCAAGGCTATGGCGTATTACCTCGGTGAGGCTAAGTTTGACCTCTCCCCCTCTGAGGTGGAAGGCCGCTCGTCTGTTGTCTCGCCTGATGTGCGCAACACGATTGAATCGATGTTGCCCCAGCTTATGGTTAAGTTCGTTGGTGGGGACAAGGTTGTCGAGTTTGAGGCAACCAAGCCAGGTGATGAGCCGATGGCTGAGCAGGCTACCGACTACATCAACCATATTTTCTTCGTGAAGAATCCAGGCGAGCGAGTCGCATACAACTGGATGAAAGATGCATTGCTGTCCAAGAACGGCATTGTCAAAGTCTGGTGGGACACTCGTCACGAAGAAAAGCGCGAGGAATACACCGGGTTGGATCAGTTTGAACTTGCCCAGTTGCTCGATGACGAAGAAATCGAGATTACAGAGCAGAAGTCCTACCCCGACGAAGAAGATCAAGAGCAGCGCGATCAGGCATTGAGTCAGCTTCAGCAGGCGGCGATGCAAGACCCGCATGCAGCGCAGCAGATTGCACAAGTCCAGAGCCAGCCGCCCAAGATGCTTTGGGATGTGACGTGCAAGCGCACCAAGAAGGGGGGAAAGGTCTGTGTTGAGAACGTTCCCCCTGAAGAGTTTCTGATTAACCGTAAGGCCAAGAGCATTGCCGATGCCACGTTTGTGGGTCATCGGGTGGCCCGCACGGTGTCGGAATTGAACTCGATGGGATACAAGAACGTCGACCAGATCAGCAGCGACGACCAGGCCACATCCATGAACATGGAGCGCATCGAGCGGATGCAGTTCGATGATGAGATGGCCTACATGAGCACGGATACCGTCCAGACAATGGACGATTCGCAGCGCGTAATCTGGGTGACCGAGTGCTATCTGCGCGTCGACTTCGATGGTGATGGGATTGCAGAGTTGCGCAAGGTTGTGCGGGCTGGCAACCAGATTCTCGATAATGAAGTGGTGGACGTTGCCCCGTTTGTGAGCATTACGCCCATCCCAATGCCGCACAAGTTCTTTGGGCTGTCTGTCGCTGACGTTGCGATGGAGGGCCAGAAGGTCAACACCATGCTTTTGCGTGGTGTGTTGGACAACACGTATTTGCAGATCAACGGGCGTTATTACGCTGTTGACGGTCAGGTAAATCTTGACGACTTGCTGACATCACGTCCTGGCGGTGTTGTTCGGGTCAAGCAAGCAGGCGCAGCGGGTCGACTGGACCAGGGCGCAGGTGATAGCCAGCTTGGCATGGGCATGCTGGAATACATGAAGGGCTTCCAAGAGGAGGCCACGGGCTGGAGCCGGAATTCCGCAGGCAATAGCCCTGATTCGCTGAAGAACGGGATAACAGCGACTCAGGCGAACATCGTCACCAATAAGGCGGACATGCGGGTGGATCTGATCGCTCGCAACTTCGCTGAAGGCTGGCGCGATCTGTTCCGCTTGATCCTGAAGCTGTGCAGTCAGTACCAGCAAAAAGAGGATGTTGTAAAGCTGTGCGGCCAATGGGTTGCGGTCAATCCCAGAGAGTGGCGAAACGGCTTCGATACGGTCATTAATGTGGGCCTTGGGACTGGCTCACGCGATCAGCAGGTTCAACACCTGACGATGATGGGGCAGATGCAGGCCCAGGGGCTTCAGATTGGGATTGCCACTCCGGCCAACATCTACAACACATCCAAAGAGTTGACCAAAGCGCTCGGGTTTAAGGGTGCTGATCGATTCTGGACAGACCCCTCTCAGAACCAGCAGCTGCAAAAGCCTGACCCCGAGCAGATGAAGGCGCAGGCACAGATGCAGGTTGAGCAGATGAAGGCGCAAGTCAAGGCGCAGTCTGATCAGGCATCGCGTGAGCATGAATTGATGATCGAGCGTGAGCGCATGAATCTGCAAGCTCAGGTCGATACGCACCGCCAGCAGGTTGAGGCGCAGCAAAAGGCGCTTGAGTCTCAGAACGAGAAAGAACTCCAGCAGATCAAGATCCAGGCGCAAGCTGAATTGGAGCGATTCAAAGCAGAGATGCAGCAGCAAACCGCTTTGATGGTTGCCAAGATCAACGCCGAAGCTCAGATCATGCGGGCTCAGTTGCAGGCATCGGCAACCCCCGTTGAGGCCACAAGTGGCATGGACCAGGCAGCAGATAACGCCTTGAATGCAGATGACCAAACCAATTGAACAACGCATCTATGACGGCAATCGGGCCGCTGAGGTCCTCGAAAACGAGGTGTTTCAGCAGATCTGGACCGACATGGAGCAGGAGTTAACCGAAGCATGGACGAACAGCCCAGCAAGAGACGCGGAAGGCCGCGAAAGGATTTGGCAGTACGTGATGACGTTGCGCAAGTTCAAAGCAATGGTCAATTCGACAATGGAGAGCGGAAAGCTAGCCAAGTTGGACCTGCAACACAAGCAGACCATGGCAGACCGCCTGAAAGATGGTGTGACTTCGTGGCTCGGGTGAGCGCGATATACCTGAAGGATCGTTGCTTGCGTGCAGTCTGGCACCCATGGCCCGAAGCAGATTTGGTGCATACGCCTAACGGAAACGTGGCGGTGCATGTTGGCCCATACAAGGGTCAGCTAAACGATGGTTCAACCATTGAAATTTAAGGGAAGCGCAACCCCTTGATAGCCAGCCTAGTGCGGGCTTTTTGTTGTGCGTAACGGGCAGCGCAGTGATGCGTCCCCACCGGAGTAGAAATGGACAATCCTTCACAGGAATCCAGCGCCCTGAATGTAGACGGCGCGGCATCAGCATTTGCGGAACTTCTCGACACTAAGAAGGACTTGCCGCAAGGCGAACAACCTGATCAGGCAGAGAGTGAAGCACCCGAGGAGGTTGAAGCGCAAGCAGAAACACCGGAGGAATCAGCGGAGGACGATCCTTTAGTCACCATCAAGGTGGATGGCAAAGAGGTTCAAGTTCCACTGTCTGAGCTGAAGAACGGCTATCAACGTCAGGCCGACTACACCCGCAAGACGATGGAGGTCTCAGAGCAGCGTAAAGCGGCTGAGGCTGAAGCGCAGCGGGCGACCCAAGAGCGGCAGCAATACGCGGCCTCTCTGCAACGTATGCAAGCGCAACTAGAGGTTGCCTTGCAGGAACAGCAAAAGATTGATTGGGAACAGTTGATTCAGACTGATCCGCAAGAGTATCTGAAGCAAAAGCACCTCTTCGAACAGAGGCAAGCAGCCTGGCAACAGAACATAGCGAATCAGCAGCAATTGGCTCAAGCAGTCGAGGCAGAGCAAAACGTTCAGCGTCAGAACCACATCAAGCAGCAGCAGGAAATCCTTCTCGCCAAGTTGCCGGAGTGGAAAGACCCGAAGAAAGCGCAAGCCGAAACGCTGGCAATTCGTCAGTACCTGATTGATCAGGGTCATGACGAACAACTTGTGGACACCTTGGCCGACGCCAACATGGTCCTGACGGCCCGCAAGGCCATGCTCTTTGATCAGATGGTCAGCAAGGCTCAAGCCGCGACCAAGAAGGTCGAAGCATTGCCGCAAAAGGTCGAGAAGCCCGGCACGGGGTCTAGCCCGAGTCTGGACCGGCGCTCAGCGTCGTTCCAGCGCCTGAGTAAGTCAGGACGCATTGAAGACGCAGCAAGCGTGTTCTCTACCTTTCTTTGAAACAAACGCCGCGATGGCGCTGTGAGGTTTAAATGGCTGCACCTACCAATACCTTTGTCACGACTTCCGCGATTGGTAATCGCGAAGACTTGACGGACACGATTTACCGCATCTCTCCGACTCAGACCCCTGTGTTAAACATGGCCTCCAAGACGAAGGCTACCAACACGCTGCATGAGTGGCAAACCCAGGACCTGGCTTCGGCTGTGTCGAACAACGCGCAAGCTGAAGGTGATAACGCTTCGGCTAAGTCGATCACTCCGACTGTGCGCCTGACCAACCGCACGCAAATCTCGACCAAGACCGTGATTGTTTCTGGCACTCAACAGGCCATGAATCCAGCCGGTCGCAAGGATGAACTGGCGTATCAGTTGGCTTTGGCCTCTGCTGAGTTGAAGCGCGACATGGAAGCGTCTCTGACACAGTTGGATGTCCTGGCTGCTTCCCCCCGTCAGTCTCGCGGCCTGCGCGGCTGGGTTGTTGATAACGTCAACAACAACGGCGGCACGTTGGCGAGCTACACCGCTAACACCGGCTACACCGCTGGCACGCTGCGCAGCTTCACCGAGTCGCAAGTCAAAGACGTGTTGCAAAAGATCTTCACCGCCGGTGGCGAGCCTGACACGATCATGATGCCGCCCACGCTGAAGCAAACGTTCTCTGGCTTCACTGGCAACGCCACTCGCTTTGACAAGAGCGAAGACGCGAAGCTGTACGCCTCGGTTGATGTGTACGTGTCGGACTTCGGCGAACTGCAAGCTGTTCCTAACCGCTTCCAGGCAACTCGCGATGTGTTCATCCTGCAAAGCGACAAGCTGGCTGTGGCCTATCTGCGTCCTTTCCAAACCGTGGAATTGGCGAAGACTGGCGATGCCGAGCAGCGTGAATTGATCGTTGAATGGACCTTGGAGTGTCGCGCTCCCAAGGCCCATGGCGCCGTCTACGATGCACAGTGATTGACATGACGGGGGCTTCGGCTCCCGTTCTTTTTTGAAAGGACTCTCATGTCTATCAACTTGAAGCAAAACGCGGACGGCTCCGCAGGCTTGCAGGGCTCAGATCTTGATGACGGTGGTTTCGTTGTCTTGACCTTCCCCTACAACGCAACAGGCAACGCCTCGATCTTGACTCTAGGTGACGCGATCATGGCGCGCCGTATGGTGGTCAAGTCGATTCAAGGCGTGCCAAACGCAACCACAACCAACGCTGTGACCATCACGGTCTACAAAGCGCCATCGGGTACAGCGATTGCGTCCGGCACTGCTCTGCACTCAGGCACATACAACTGCCAGGGCACGGCCAACACGAACCAAACGCTGTCGCTTTCCGCGACTTCTGGCGTGGTTGATGTTGCTGCGGGTAACCGAATCGGTGCGGTCATCTCTGGTGCGCCTGGCGCTGCTGGCGCTGGCTGCATTACCGTGACTCTGGCTCCAGCCTGATTGGTGGCCCTTCGGGGCCTTTTCTTTTTCTCCCAACGTCGAGAGACGCCGGAGGTTTTTACATGGCTCAGACCTATAACGGCGGGTTTGTTTGCGTTAACGCTGTAGGCACTACGGTGACGACTGGGGCTGCATCTGCGGCAGTGAACATCCCGGTGGATGCTTCGGGAAACCGGCCCAATTACATCCGCGTTGCAGCGACTACCGAAAGCTACTTCAATGTGCGCGGAGTAGCGGCGACCACAAATGACGTGCTGGTCCAGCCGTCAGATGCTGTGATCATCCAAGTCCCCAAAGGTGTCACCCAGGTCAACTACATCCAGGGCACCAGCGTGGGCAAGATGAACATTGTTCCTCTGGATAACTCCTGATGAAGTCGGTTATCCAAAACAGCAACGGCACGCAAACGGTTGTTGCCTTGCAGGATGGTGCGTTGATCACAGGGACCGTGCAGGACTGTGTGCCAATCGCGGAGGCCGCTAAGGCCAAGCACAACGCTGGCAGCTTCGGATCATCCGAAATGAAGCATGCCGCCTCCATCCCCATGGTGATGATCGAGAAGTACTGCAATGAGCGGGGCGTGACCTTTCATGACTTCATGAAGGACAAGGCCCATATCCGCTACATGCTGAACGATCCAAACCTAGCGATGTTCCGCATTTGGAAGGGGAAGGTTTAAGCCATGGCTTTGGCGACATACACCGACCTTCAAACGAGCATTGCAAGCTGGCTCAATCGCTCGGACTTGACGGCAAACATCCCGGATTTCATTGCCTTGGCTGAGGCTCGCATCTCCCGCGATTTGCGCCTGCGCTCTCAAGTGACTTCGGCGGTCATTTCGACCGTTGCAGGCTCTCAGGGCGCGTCATTGCCTACTGGGTGGCTTGAGTTTGAGAACGTGTCAGTCACTTCGTCGCCTGATGTCCAGTTGACCTACGTAAACATCCAGTATTTGGATACGAAGTTCCCCAATAACAGCTACACCGGATGTCCTGTCGTTTACTCGATTGAGGGGCAGCAGATCTTGTTTGGCCCGATCCCTGACGCGGCTTACTCGGTCAACGTGCTTTATTACAAGAAGTACGACGCTTTGAGCGTAACGCCAACAAACTGGCTTTTAACCAATCATCCAGGCATCTACTTGTGGGCATCTTTGGCTGAATCTGCGCCATTTCTGCGCGACGATGAACGAGCGCTGGTGTGGGAGACAAAGTATCAGCGAGAAATGGAAGCGCTCCAAGAGTCTGACACGTCAGGCCAGTTCTCTGGTTCAGCATTGCGGGTGCGTAGCGTATGACTCAGCTAGTCGGCTTCGCTCCTGACGCTGATCCGACAACGGCTGGCGTGGTGACTGACTGCACGAACATGATCCCGGCTGTGGTTGGCATGGAGTCTGCGCCATCTGCTGCGACCCCTTCAGGTGTTCCGGCTCTTGCTGCTGCCTGCCAGGGCGCGGCTGTTGTCTCCAAGTTAGACGACACGCGCAGGGTGTTTGCTGGCACTGCAACCAAGATGTATGAGCTTGTGGCGGGTGTTTGGACGGATCGCTCAAGGGTTGGCAATTACACCGGCACGACCGACACGGTTTGGTCTATCACGCAGTTTGGCGATGCAACCCTGTGCAGCAACAAGACCGAATTGATTCAGCGGTCAACGGCTGGGGCTTTTGCTGACATCGCGACAGCACCCAAGGCGAAGGTTATCTTTTCCGCCGGTGCTTTCGTCATGGCCCTCAACATCAACGATGGGACAGACAAGCCAGACGGCTGGGCATGTTGCGCAGTCTATGACGATACAAGCTGGACGCCTTCTGTTTCGACTCAGGCCACAACCGGGCGCTTGGTTGCAACCGCAGGCCCAATTAACGCTGGTGCAAAGCTGGGTGAGTACGCGGTTGCCTACAAGGCGCGATCAATCTATCTTGGGCAGTACGTTGGTGCGCCTGTTGTTTGGGATTGGATTCAAGTCCCAGGCGGTGAGGCTGGATGTGTAGGGCAGTCGGCCCTGTGCGACTTAGGTGGGCAGCATTTCTTTGTCGGCGAGGACAATTTTTGGTTGTTCGATGGCACCCGCCCAGTTCCGCTTAGCGATGGCGTCATCCGCAGTTGGTTCTTCAACAATTCCAGCCAGGTCTACAAGTACAAGACAACCTGCATCTTCGACAAAGCCACAAACCGCGTTTGGGTGTTCTATGTGTCCCGCAATGGCACATACCTCGATAGCGCTGTGGTTTACCACGTCCTCACAAAGCAATGGGGCGTAGCAGATATGTCGATTGAGGCGGCGGTGCAGTTTGTCTCTGAAGCGGCAACCATTGATGGCCTGACAGGCACGATTGACACGCTACCTAACGTTGCGTTTGACTCTCAATATTGGCTAGCTGGTGGACGATCCCTGTCGATCTTCAACACCTCGCATCAGTTGCAGTCGCTGACCGGGCTGTCGACCACTTCAAGCATCACGACAGCCCATTTTGGCGATAACAACACGTTAACCGTGCTGGACATGATCCGGCCTCGGTTCATCAAAAGTCCATCGTCCGCAACATCCGTGAGCTTTGGCGTAATCAATGCTGGCGACACGTTCACACAGGGCACCACATCGACGCTGACAAACGGGAAGTTTGACGCAAGGCAGTGCGCTCGTTGGCATAAGGCGGTTTTGAGCTTCACGGGGTCGACCCAAATCGCTGATGTAGCGTTCAACCTGAAACCGGCTGGCCTGCGATGAAGCTGAACACCTCCCCGCGTGTTGGCATCAATAACCCAGACCTTCAGCGCGAATTGCGGGAACACGCCACGCTCGTCAACCTGATTGTGGATGGCCGTGCAGCAGCAGCAAACAACGCCTCGACTGCGGCCCCAACCACTGGCACGTATGTGGCTGGGGACTTTGTGAAGAACTCATCGCCGGTTGAGGCTGGAGCCGCTGGCAGTAAGTATGTGGTTGAAGGATGGCTGTGCGTCGGTGCGGGCACGCCAGGCACATGGGTTCAAAAGCGCTTTCTGACAGGCAACTGATGAAGCAGCTTTACCCAGTCCCTCAAACGCACATTGATCAGGCGTGGCGAGATGGTGCAAGCCTGCTGGGAAAGGCCTGCGACACGTCAGGCGGGGAGGTTACTGGCGACCAACTCAAGATGATGCTAGCCAGGGGCGAGCGTCAATTGCTGGTTGTCATGGACGATGCCGAAAAGGTCGGTTGGGTTGTTATCAGGATTGATCAACTACCTAACGTCAGGGCCTTGCATGTTTGCGAACTGTACGCGCCAGGGGCCATGTTTGAAGAGTGCTGGGGCCAATTGCAAGAGTTGGCGCGGTCTAACGGCTGCTCAGAGATTCGATGCAGCGCAAAGCCCGCGCAGGCCCGCTTGTATCGCATGAGATTTGGCTTTGAGCCTGTTTATGAAACGCTGAAGGTTTCGCTATGAATCACGAGTTTTCTGTATACGACCCTAACGACAAAGGGCCGGCTAAGTTCGGGCCTCGTCGTCTTTTCAAGGGTGGCGGCGGATCGTCCACTACTACGCCGTCTGTTGCCCCAGAGTTTCGACCACTGCTCGATCTGTATACAAAGCAGGCGACACAGGTAGCTCAGACCCCATATCAAAGCTACGGCGGGCAGCGATACGCAGACCTAAACGGTACGCAAAACCAGGCATTGCAGATGATTCAAGATCGAGCGACAAACGGCTCGGCTTTGAATGACAGTAGTTCCAACTACCTGCAAAGCATGCTCAACAGCGGCCCTCAATCGGCCACACAAAACCCCTACGGGAATGTGAGTGCAGGGCAGAACACGTCCCAGGTATCGGCTGGGTCTAACCCATACGCAGGATCTAACCCGTATCTCCAGCAGAACATCGATGCCGCGATGGGTGATGTCACGCGCAACTACCGAAACACCGTTATGCCGCAGCAGGGTAATGCGGTTGTGGGGTCTGGATCTTTCGGTAATTCTGGGTTGGCTCAGGTACAGGCGGAGCAAGAGCGAAACCTTGCGCAAGAGTTGGGTCGAGTCTCCAGCGGTATGCGTATGCAGGACTATGGAACTCAGCAGCAGTTGGCCGAAAGCGGTCTGAACCGCAACATGCAGGCGCAACAGTTCAACTCTGGTGTTACTGACGCGAACCTGTCGCGAGATATGCAGGCGCAACAGTTCAATGCGCAGATGGGCAACGATTGGGCTGGTCGAAATGACTCGGCTTTGAATAACTACCGCTCCCAGAATCTGAGTGCCGCCAGCCTTGCGCCGACCATTGCAAATCAAGCCTATACAGACGCAGGCCAGTTGCTCAATGCTGGGAATACTGTACAGAACAATGCGCAGAACAACCTTGATTTCAACTATCAGCAGTTCCAAGACCAGCAGAACTACCCATACAAGCAACTGCAAGGGATTGGTGGCGTGATCGGTCAGAACATGGGCAGCACGACTACGCAGAAGGGTGGCGGCAAATGAGCGCAGGGTTTTTCAATAATCTGTACGACTATGGCATGGGCGGCATTTTGCGCAAGCCGATCAAACAAGCCACTGGCATGAGCGATGCTCAATTGGCTGGCGCCGCTGCGCTTGCTATTGCTGCGCCTTATGCTTTGCCTGCCATTGGTGCATCAGGGCCGGCTGCAGCTGCGCCAGTTGCCGGTGAAACTGGGCTGACTTTGGGTAGCACTGTGCCTGCAGATGTATTTGGCAGCACGGCTGCAGCGCCAACGTCGCAAAGCGGACTGCTTTCTCAATTCTCCACGTATGCGAAGCCAGTTTCCCAAGGGCTTGGGATTGCTAACCAAGTTAGCCAAATGAATCAGGGGCATCCAGTTCAGGCGGGGCAACTGCCACAGCGCCAAGGACCAGACTTCTCTGGTCTGTTGAGCGCTCAAGGTCAGCAGCAACAGGCCATGTCACAAGATCAAATGCTGAGAAAGCAACAACAGCAGCAGGTTGTGCAAGGTTTGCTCAATGGAGGCGCTTATGGCCGGGTTGCTTGACTCCTTCGGGGACTTCGCCACATCTGCGGCAGGGCAGGGGCTTTTGTCCGCACTTGGTGCTGGCTTGGCCGGTGCTCGTCGTGGTCAGCCATTGAACGCTGTTGGCTCCGGTTTGCTGGGTGGCCTGCAAGGCTACAACCAGGCTCAAGATCAGCAGATGCAACAGAAGCGCTTCGACCAACAGGGCAAGCTGTTCGATGCACAAATGCAGAACTACCAGGCCGAGGCGGATGCACGCAAGGCGGCCACACTGAAGCAGCAGCAGATCGCCACGGCACTCGGCCATGCTTTCTCGCCTGTCGCGCCCATTGATGCGAACGCAGCATCGGGCATCACGGGCCCGCGTCCGGAAGCGCTGGGGGTGGTTGGGCAGCGGCGTCCGGTGGACTATCAGGGATTGATCGCCCAGGGCGTGCCGGAGGCGACTGTTAAGGCTTTAGCCGAAGCACCCAACTATGGCCGGTCCAAGGTTGCGCGGACTATCAAAGGTGTTGGGCAAGATGGCAAGGAATATGAATATCAAGTCGATGAGTATGGAAGCCGGGTTGGTGATGGATTGGCGCAATATCGGGCGCCGATCATGCAGGACCTCGGTGGGAAGGTCGCCGCGCTTGACGCCTATTCACTCAAGCCAATTGTTCAGCTTGGTAAAACGATGACGCCTGACGGCCAAGCATCCAATGCGGTTGCATGGTTCAACGCCAAGACAGGCCGCGACCGCTTGACCGCTGATTTGTCAAAGCCTGAGTTCAAGGATGGGCAGTGGGTAACCCCTCCGCGAGATATGAAGCCCGGTGAAGTGCGAGCTATCTCTGGTGGGCAGGGGGTCAAGGACGCCAATGATGTGTTGGCTATGATCAAGCAAGCCCGCGAGATACTTCCGAACTCTACTGGCAGCTATGGCGGGATGCTTTATGACCAGGGTGCACGGATATTCGGCAAAGCAACAGATGGAGCTATGGCTTCGGCCAAACTGAAGGCGCTTGAAGGTTCGCTAATCGCGAAAATGCCGAAGATGAGCGGCCCGCAGTCTGACGCAGACGCTCGCCGCTATGAGCAGGCAGTAGGCCAGATCGGCGACCCAACCATTCCATCCGCACAGAAGGTGGCAGCGCTTGATGTTGTCGAAGAAATCCAAACCCGCTACGCATCGGGGCAAGGTGGACAACCAACAGCGCCGGTTAGGCTGCCAAATTCAATCGGCGGCGCTCCAACATTGAGTAATTGGTAATGCCTCGCAATATCACAGTCACATTCGATGACGGCTCGACGCACGTCTACCAGCAGGCTCCTGACAACATCACCCCTGATCAGGTGAGCGCTCGGGCGCAAAGGGACTTTGGAAAGTCTGTTGTGTCGCTTGATGGTGGTCGGCCTGCTGCTGTAGAGGCTGGCGCCCAGATAAACCAGATCCCTCGCCAGCTTGGGCTTTTTGCGCGGTATGGCATTGAGGGTATTGCTGGCGTTCCTGAAATGTTGACAGAGCCAATTCGCCAGAACATCACAGACCCATTGTTGCGCTACTTTAATAAGCCGACTGTCTCTGATTTGGTGACGGGCAAAAAGGCACCGCAAGGCCGACCACTTAGCCAAGAGGGTGCAGCCCTTGCAGACTGGATGGGTTTGCCAAAGCCTGAAGGCGCGAATGAACGCGTTATCGGCGACATGACGAAGATGGGATTTAGCGCCATGGGTACGTCTGGCCTCATGAATAAGGCTGCTGGCGTTACATCAAACGTAGCAAAAGACGTGTTTGCAAAGCTGGCAGCAAACCCAGGACAGCAGGTTATTTCTGCTGTTGGTGCCGGTGGCGCGGCTGGTGCATCGCGTGAGGCGGGAGGCGATCCTTGGATGCAGGCTGGCGCTGCGTTGCTTGGGGGTGTTGCGGCCCCAGCGGCTGTCAATGCCGTCAAAAGCGCTGCTACATCTGCCAAGAACTTCACATTGAATCGTTTTGCGCCTAAAGTCGTTGATCGCAACGTTGACAACACAATCAATCTGACATTGCAGAGATCGGGCATAGATTGGAACGATATTGACGCGGCTACGCGCCGCGCAGTCCGTGCTGATGTGTCTCAGGCCTTGCAATCCGGCCAAGAGTTGAACGGGGACGCATTGCGCAGATTGATTGACTTCAGGCGCACTGGTGTGACTCCTACGCTCGGCTCTCTGACCCTTGATCCTGTGCAGATCACGCGAGAGAAGAACCTAGCAAAGATGGGGGCGAATACGTCTGATGCATCGTTGCAGCGACTAGCTCAGGTTGAGAACCAGAACAACTCAACGCTCATTCGCAACATGAACGATGCGGGAGCGACTCGCGGCGACGTGTTGAATGCGGGCGAGACAGTTGCAGGAGCTGTTTTGTCTCGTCGTGATGCGCTTAGAAACGCAGAGCAAGCCGCATGGCAAGAGGCTCGCAACAGCCCATCATATCGACAGCCTATTAGCTCATCTGTCTTGAGTGACATCAACCAAGCGCTAGACAGCGAAGGCCTGATGCCATTTATGGATCAGCGCATTTCTAGCTACATGAGCGCCTTCCAGTCTGGAAAGCGCCCATTCACGCCACAGGACTATCGAAACCTTCAGTCGATGCTTTCAAAGGAAATGTCTGCGGGTGGCAACCAAGCCGCAGCGGCTGGTGTGGCCAGAAACATCCTTGAACGCGCAGACATGAGGCCCGCAGGACCTGTATCTAGCAATTTGCCCATAACTGGAGCTCAGGCTTCGCAGATTAGGATGGCCGACCTTGGCGCAGAGAGCGCCCTTGACGCTGTTAACCGAGCCAGGGCCGCCACTCGTCAAGCCTATGCATTTGAGGACTCAAATCCTCTTGTTCGTAGCGTTCTATCTGATGGTGCATCATCTGACCCCGCACGGATTGCGCAGCGCTTTGTGATCGGTGGAACACCGAATGAGGCGCGAGACGTAGCCAATCAACTCGACGCGGCTGGACGAAATGTCGTGCGTGATTCAATCGTGGCGCACCTGAAGGAAAAGGCACTCAGCGGGGCTGCTGACGAGGTTGGAAACTTCAGCCAGTCCGCTTACAACAAAGCGCTGCACAAGATCGGAGACAGAAAGTTGGCGCTGTTTTTCACGCCTGAAGAGATTGACCAGTTGCGCACCGTTGGACGGGTAGCCTCATACACACAATTCCAGCCTCGCGGATCTGCCGTCAACAACAGCAACAGCGGCGCAATGCTTGCAGGAAATCTGCTTGATTTCATGGGGACCGCTGCATCTCGCCTGCCTCTCGGCCTGAAAGACACGGTAACAGGAACTATTAGCGGCATGCAGGCGCGTCGCGCGTTATCTCCTGCGCGTGGACTGCTGATTCCTCCTGAGCCGACATCGTTCGCAGATGCTGTAGGCCCAAGCCTACTATATGGTGGCCTACTTACGGCCCCGCAGATAGTTCCAAATCGCTAAGACGGCCAAGGCTCCAAGCCAGCCGACATAGGCAGGGCTCAGACCCCAAAGCCTGTTTGCATCTTCCATACAACCCCCATAGCCGCCCACTGAGGCGGTTTTTCGTTTCAGAGCGGCCATTTTAGGCCTTCAGCCCGCCATTGCGCGGGCTTTTTCATTTAGGAATAACAGACATGGGTGTTCCAGCAACCATCAATGACCTGTCCACGGTAGCGGGTTCTAACTACCCGGTAGGCACCGAGTCACCGACGACGATTGACGATTACTTCCGCGCCCATGCCTCGTTCATCGCTGGCTTGCGTGACGGGAAGGTCAACAACACTGGCAATGAGACGATTGCTGGCGTCAAGACATTTTCCAGCACGATCGTTGGGTCTGTGAGTGGCTCGGCGGGGTCTGCGACGACAGCAACCAGCGCAACGAGTGCCACGACTGCTACCAACATCGCGGGTGGGGCTGCTGGTGCGGTCCCATATCAGTCTGGGGCAGGTGCCACTGCCTTGCTGGCGGCTGGTACGTCAGGCCAGATTCTCAAGAGCAACGGCGCTGCGGCTCCTGCCTGGGTGGATCAATCGACGCTATCGGTTGGCAGCGCGACCAATGCCACGAATGCCACCAATGCTTCGGCGGTGACCAACGGGGTTTACACGGTTGGCAATCAGACTATTGGTGGGGTCAAGACGTTCTCATCCTCTCCATCTGTACCAAACGGGGCGGCGGCAGGAGATGCGGTCAACAAAGGGCAGATTGATGCCGCAATCGCTTTAGCTATGCCAACAGGCGCGGTGATGGCCTTTTACATGAGTTCAGCACCATCCGGGTGGCTGGAGTGCAATGGCCAATCAACGGCTGGTTATCCAGCGCTGGCCGCTTTGATCGGGGCGAACGTTCCCGATCTGCGCGGTGAATTTGTCCGAGGGTGGGACCACGGCAAAGGTACTGATCCAAGTCGGTCCATCGGCTCACTTCAGGCTGACGAGATAAAGCAAACGACAGGCTCATTTGGAAACGTCATTGCAGATCTTGGCGGAGGTGGCAGCGGCGCATTGAGTGTTGGCTCAACGGGCGGTCGGTATGCCGTAACACCTGATGGTGGGGGTGGGCAGCAGTACAAGAGCATAAACCTTTCTATTGGCTCTGGATCTGAAACCCGCCCGCGCAACGTCGCATTGATGTACTGCATCAAGACCTAACCCCCGCCCATCAGTTCACCACACATGGCTCGCTTCGGCGGGCCTTTTTCATTTGAGGTCACCAAATGACAATGCTCTATTCGACTCAGGGAACGATCACATTCCCTATCAAGGCTGGCAACACGCTGAAGATCAAGAACATCAGCGGGACTGAGACAGTCAGCGGCTCTACTGCATCGCGAGAGGACGCAAGCCTAAGCATTGGATCTGGGTATGTTGTCTATGGCCCCCAGGCTTCAGATGCGACATTGAGTTTGAGCACTTCGGGTCAGGTTGACTATGAAATCGTTGCGGGCGATGTCACCCCTTCGACATCAGCACTTATCCAAGTCAATCAGTTTGGGCAGGGGGTTGTTGATTCAAACCTGAAAGTGGCTATTTCAAATAGCGCTGGAGCCTTTCTCAACTTCAAGAAATCAAACACCCCTGTATTGCGGGCGGGTCTTGCTGGCGCATTCGCGAACGACTTTCGCACGCTAATCATTGCTGCGGGCGACTCGTCGTTTTCGGGGTCTTACGCAGACAACAACGCTTTGGTGAATTGTCGCCATCGTGCGTGGCCTAAGTTCTTGTGCGACATGCTCACAAATGCCGGGTATACGGCAGATGAAAACTGGGTGATGTCAGCAGGCGCAGCAGCAGCGCCCGGGCTAACAACGCTGGCCGCTCTAGCAGCCTATGACATCCGATTCTCTTACGGAACTAGCCCAACGTTCTTGAACAACTATCCAGGCTTGGGTGGTCAGTATGGCGCTCACTTGGGCACCGATGCCGTTAACGGTTGGGTGAAAAACACAGCCCGCAAAGCTTTCGATACCGTTGACACGCTGATGATGCGGGCCAGCGGAACCGGCACGATTGATGTGCTGGATCAGGCTGATGTGGTTGCCGGTACGGTCAACACGACCGGCGCAAACGGCGCTCTGTTCAGCACCACTACGCTGCCTGCTAACTCGACTGCTGTGAAGTTGCGCAGTAAGGGCACGAACTGCGTTTGGTACGGCATGGGGACACGTGTTGCAGCCAAGCCGGGCATTGAGTTTTGCAATGCAGGCATTCACGGCATCAGCCTAGCGTACTTCAATACCGACCCAAACCAAGGCGGCATCAACTTCGCAGGCCCGCGCAACTCAATGAACGCGATGTTCACTGCGGCCACAAAGAACATTCTCATGTTGCCGTTGGACTACAACGGTGTCAACTCGTCCGGGCTAACTCTAGAGCAAGCAAAACAGGGCTTGCGCAATTTGGTTGCAACAGCACGGGCGTTCACCAACCCTCCAGAAATCTACATCGTTGGTTACACAAATCTGGTGGCTGGTCCAGCCGGATTGAACTTCGATACCTTCATGGATTCAATGATCAACGTGGCAATCAATGAACTGGATTTGCCCGTTATCGATCAGCGTCCTTTGATGTTCTCTTCAGCTGATGCCAAAAACTACGGTTTGATGGCGGTAGACGGATTGCATAACCGCGCAGGCGGTCAAGCGATGACCGCAAAGCTGGTTTTCGACGCGTTTATGTACGCACGCACGTTCTAATGGATGTTCATGCCAATCGACATTCCACCCGAAGCCAAAGACGCGGCACATGCCCGCATGTCAGAACATGAAAGTGCGAAGCATGGACGTTGATAGTTCTACAAACCATAGCCCCGAAATGGCTGTATTCAAACTGGCTCTGGCGTGGCTTGGCTACGCAGTTGGCTCGATCACTATGCAAGGCCTGGTACTCACTCTGACCGCGATCTATACGGCCTTGCAGATCTATCTGCTGGTGCGCGACAAGATCATCAACACACGCAAGGACGGATCATGAAACTGATTGACGAATGGCACCAGGCTTGGAAGTTCCTGAGCGTGCAGGCCAATGTGCTGGGTGGCGCAATGGCTTCGGCCTATGCGACGTTCTACCCGCAGCTCAAAGAAACAATCAGCCCGTCCACGATGGGATACATCACCGGAGTGGTGTTTGTTCTGGGAATCATTGGCCGCGTGATCTCGCAGCAACCTAAAGAGGCTGACGAGGAAAAGAATGAGGTGCATCCATGAAACTCCAGCTCAAGCGCACGGAATGCGGGGCCGTCTGCACTATCGGTGAATTGCTCGTTGATGGTGTTCACGAATGCTGGACGCTTGAGGACGTAGTGCGGGCCGATGGCGTCAAGGTCTATGGAGAAACAGCTATCCCGGCTGGCACCTACTCTGTAGACATCACCTATAGCCCGCGATTCAAGCGGGACTTGCCTTTGCTGCTTGGAGTGCAGAACTTCATCGGCATCCGCATCCATCCAGGCAACACAGCCAGCGACACCGAAGGATGCATTCTGGTTGGCCAGGGCAAGGGAAAGAACGTGATCCTTGAGAGCCGCGCAGCCTTTGCGATGCTCATGGGCAAGCTGTGCGCAGCCAAGAAGCGCGGAGAGGCCATCACCATCGATGTGCAATCGGCATGAGCTGGCCCGCTCGGATCGTCCTGGCCATTGCCTTGGTCATGGCCGGGTTTACGCTGGGCACCAGGCTAAAGCAAGGCCAGTGGGACGCGGACAAGCTCGCACGCGATGAACAGGCCCGCAAGGTAGAGGCCTCATGGTCAGAGCAGATCCAAAAGGCACGGAGTACACGAGATGACGAAATTGACCGCATCAATACTAGCCTTGCTGATGCTCTTGAACGGCTGCGCAAGCGCCCCGATCGGATGCCCGAGGCTTCCAGATCCACCTGTGAAGGTGCAACTGGGGCCCAGCTTTCAGGACCGGACAGCGGATTTCTTAGCCGGGAAGCTGCCCGAGCAGACAGCCTCAGAGCCGCGCTAAGCGAGTGCTACGACTGGATCGATACCGTCAAGGCCAAATGAACAAGTCCGCCACCCTCTACCGGATACTCTCTGAGCTATCCAAGGGCGGTGCAAGTCTTGCAGAACTGGCCGGGAGGCTAGGAATTCCCAAGCGCACGGTATCAAACCGGCTTTGGGAACTTTCAGAGTATGGGCTGATTGAGCGACTAACCGTCATTACAGAAGACGGTCGCAAGGCCATGGAGCAGATGACGCTGACGCCGAAGTGATTCGGCACATGTATAAATTCTGGCGATTTTTCGACACGTCATGCAGACGTGTATAGAAATTCGCGAATAGTGAACATGAAGAAGGCGGCCACGATCCCGCAACCCTGAGCGAATCGGCCCCCGCTACGCAGTGACCGGCACATTGTGCGCTCTTGACCTTCACGGCTGCGCCACTGAGAAAATGCGCGCAACCGGGAACCCCCAATCCAAACGCGCGGTGTGATTCTACTGATCGCCGGGAGGCGTGGCAAGGTGCTTGCTGTCAACATAGTCAGCCCACCATTGCAGCAACTCTGCCCGTTGCTTGAGTTTGCGGGCGGCGTTGTAGGCTGCTCTGACACCATCACGCTCGACGTGGGCTAGGCATAGCTCGATGACGTCCGGATCTTTGTCGTGCTCATTGCAGACGGTCGAAAACAGGCCGCGAAAGCCGTGGGCTGTGGCTGCTCCTTTGTAGCCCATCCTGGCCAGGGCGCTGTTTAGCGTGCTGTCACTGATCGGTTTGCCAGGGTAGAAGGGAGAAGCAAAGACGAGAGAGTCATGCCCGGTCAGCTTGCGTTGCCGCTCGATCACTTCCTTGGCTTGCCTCGATAGCGGAATGACATGCTCAGTCGGCATCTTCATCCGGCCCGCCGGGATTCGCCATTGCGCAACCTTTGGGGGCAACTCATCCCATGGTGTGTAGCGCAACTCACCCGGGCGCGGCACGGTGTACAGCAGCAGAAGCAGCGCATTGACCGTGGTCGGATCGCCCTTGTAGTTGTCGAGTTCGCGCCAGAACCTTGGCAATTCGGACTCAGGTAGGGCCGCCCGGTGTCGCACGACACGGGGTTTCAGCACTTCGCCGCTTTCAAGATCTCGTGTGACGTTCGTGCTGATTGATCTGGTGTGAATGACGGCGAACCTAAAAACCGCCTTGATGCGTTGCAGCAACCGAAACGATTGCTCGCCCGCGCCTCGACTCTCAACCCCCTTAACCACCTCCAAGACGTCAAGCGCGGTCAGGCTCGACATCGGTCGGCCACCGATTGCCGGGAAGGCATCGGCTTCAAACTGCCTCTCGACCATGCCCCTGGTGCGCTCAGACCACTTGGCTGAGTTGTGGGCAATCCATGCCAGCGCGTCAGCCTTGAAGGTTCCAGGCGCTGCACCTCCTTCGCTGACAATACGCTGATGTTCGATGGCCTGTTTGTGGCTCGCCTTCTTGGCTTGCCTGGAGGCTGAAGGGTCTTTGCCGGTGGCTACCATTTGCCTGCACGCATCGGCGGCAGCGCGTGCGCCTGACAGCGGGACATCCGGGTAAGTGCCAAGGCTGATGGTTTTGCGCTTGCCCTGATGGGTGTAGTCAAAGCGCCAGCCATGCGAGCCGCCCTTGACGAACAAGAGTAGGTATAGGCCGTCCCCGTCGCTCAGGCGTCGTCTTGAATCGCCCAGCTTTACGGCTCGGATCGCGGCGTCCGATGTGATAAGGTTGCGTGGCATTGCAGTAACTTTCTGTGCGCAGTAACTGGTTCACGCCGGTTACTGCATTTTTTACTGCGGATTGTGCCCGCTAAGTGCGACCGAATCCGGGCGAGCGCGTTCAAGTATAAGTAGTGCTTGCTAGGGCAATCCACTATCCGCGCTCAAGTTAGAACAGGCTTGTGCAGTAACTTGGTCCCCCCGACAGGAATCGAACCTGTATTTGCCGCTTAGGAGGCGGCCGTTCTATCCATTGAACTACGGGGAGATCAGGGCAGGCGGCATTATGCCTTGCGCATGCCCGCGGCCAAAAGGTCAGTGATCGTGCCCGCAGCCGGGGCCGTGTACATGGGGCCGCCTCTCGCCCTTGATGGCGATGCCGATGGGTTTGCCGCGGGTCACGGTTTGAGGGGCTGCGGCAGGGTGCGGTTCGTGCGAATGGCCATGGCCATGGTCGTGGTCATGGCTGTGTCCAGTGCCGGCGCTGGCGCCGCCTTCGGGCTCGAAGGGCGCGGTTTGTTCGGTCACGGTCAGGTGCATGCCACGCAGCATGTCGGCCAGTGCAGGGTCGGGCTTGATCTTGAGGTGGTCGGGCTGCAACTCGGCATGCACATGGCGGTGGCCCAGGTGGTAGGCCGCCCGCGTCAGGTCCAGGTGGCTGCCATGCTCGCTGCAAGGCGTGATCACCAGCACAGCCTGGGCAGCCGCCTCGACACGGATCAGCGAGCCGTCTTCGGCGACCAGAATGTCCCCGCCACGAACCACGGTGCCGCCCGGCAGGGACACGCCCAAGGCGCGGCCCTGGCTGTCGGTGGCATCAAAGCGGCTTGTCTGGCGCACGTCCCAGTCCAGCGCGACGGTGGTGGCGCGCTTGATCAGGACGGAGGCCAGTCCGCGGCCTTGGGGGATCAGTTTGTTGATGGTCAGCATGACGAGGGGGTGTGCCGGTGAGTACCAGCCCAAAGTGTACCCAGCCGCCTGGGATGGTGCCTTTGATAAAATCGCGGCGATGGCAAAACCTTCGATTTACCTGGTGGATGTTGACCGCCCCGACACCTGGAGCAAGTACCGCAAGGGCATGTGCGAGCGCTGTGTGGCGTCCTGCTGCACCATGCCCCTGGAAATCAAGTTGCCTGATCTGATACGGATGGAGTTGGTTGATCCCTTCGAAGCCGAGCACGAAGACATCAAGCAAATTGCCAAACGTCTGACCAAGGCGGGCGTGGTCGATCGGTTCAACAACAAATACGCGCTGTTCACGATGGCGCGGCGGGCCAGCGGCGATTGCCGCTACCTGGATGCCCACACCCGCCTGTGCACCATCTACGACAAACGCCCGCAGACTTGCCGCAATCACCCGCAAACCGTGGGCGCCCGGCCGGGGTACTGCGCGTTCCGCGCGAAAGAGTCCAGCTGAAGCGGGTCAGGCCGCCGCAGGTGGCGTTTCGAAGGCGGCAACCGCCGTCAACAACTGGCTGGCCTGCGCCTGAAGACTGGCCGCCGCCTGCGTGCTCTGGCTCATCAGCGCCATGTTGTCCTGCGTGGCCGCATCCAGGCGTTGCACGGTCTGCTTGACCTGGCTGATGCCGCTGGCGTGCTGCACGCTGGTCTGGCTGAGCGACTCCATCAAGGTCGCGACCTGGGTGATGGTGTGGCGCAGTGCTTCGATGGTGGCGCCCGTCTTGTTGACCAGTTCGGTGCCCTGTCCCACTCGCTCCACGCTGTCGGTGATCAGTTGCTTGATCTCACGGGCGGCAGTGGCAGAGCGCTGCGCCAGAGAGCGCACTTCAGTGGCAACCACGGCAAAGCCGCGTCCCTGTTCGCCGGCGCGCGCCGCCTCGACGGCCGCATTCAAGGCGAGAATGTTGGTTTGAAACGCGATGCCGTCGATCACGGCAATGATGTCGGCCACGCGTTGGCTGGATGCCTGAATGCCACGCATGGTCTCGATGACGTCGGCCATGGCCCGTCGTCCTTGCTGGGCCACTTCGCGTGCCGTCAAAGCCAGTGCGCTGGCTTCGTGGGTTTGTTGCAGGCTGTTGGAGATCTCGGATTCAATCTGATGCAGCACCACGCTGGAGTCCGACAGCACCGCAGCGTGGTGGTGCGAGCTTTGCGACAGCGCCTGGGCGCCCGATGCCACTTGCACCGAGGTCTGCGCCAGCAGTTCCGATTGAGTGCGCACTTCGCCGGTCAGGTTCAGCAGCCCATTGCGCATTTTGTACATCGACTGCAGCATGCGGCCCATCTCGTCCTGGGCACTGACCAGGCGCACTTCCTGGGTCAGGCGCCCTTGGGCCATCGCCTCGCTGATGCGCATGGCTGCATGGGCGGGGCGGCTGATGGAGCGGGCAATGACCCAGGCCCATGCGATGCCGGCGGCCAAGGTGGCCAGGGTCAGCAACACGATCAGGGTGCGCGCCGTGGCGGTGGTACTCAGAAAATGGCCTTGGGCCCGCTCGGTGTTCTGTGACACCAAGTGCATCAGGGTGTCGCTGTCGGCTTTGACGGATCGTGCGGCGGGCGACAGGGCGCTTTGCTCCTTGTCGTTGGCTTGAATGGTCTGGCCCAGCTCCACGAGATTCAAGACCTCATCGCGGGTCTGCCGGTATAGCTTGTGCTGCGCGATGAGCAACTGCGCCGCTTGCTGGATGTCGGCAGAAGACTGCCCGGCCATGTCGGCCAGCAAGGATGCGATGGCCTGGTCAGCCGCCATCAGTTCGGGCTTGAAGCGGTCTGAAACTTCAGGCATGCCGACCGAGCGGATGATGGCCTGGCTCTTGGTGACGTCCAGCGACAGCAGCTCCTTGAGCTGATCGCATTGATGCTGCACGGTCAGCGCGTGCTCGAAGGTTTCATGGAGGGATCGTGCCTGCTGGATGCCGGCAAAGCCCAGCAGGGCCACCACGATCATGAGAGAGAGGATCAGACCGAAGCCCAAGGTGAGGCGGGTGCCCACCTTCCAGTCGCGAAGACGCATCGTGAAACGCACAGAAATCCTACAGACAGGGACGGGAGGGGTGCCATGCCCGCTCGCGTCCCTTCGACGACCAGGCAAGGACACGGTCCATGGCTACCCATCGGGCGGGGGACGTGTCGCAGGCCTTATCGGAGGCGCCCTCCGCGTGTTGAGCACAGCTTGGTGGCCTGACACGCATGGGATGCCAATTGCGTGCGGAGCCGGCACCATGCGGCCGATGACACAAAACCGTCATGAAGCCGTCATGGAACGCCCCTAGCGCCTCCATTCGAGGAATGGCTGACGGTTGCTGCAGGAACGTCTGACCCCATGCTGATGGAAGCCCTGATGCTGAACCGCGTCACCCTCAAAAGGCGCGTGAACATGCGGCGCGGCATGGTCTACGATAAGCAACCATCCCTTGAAGAGGTGACGTGTTCATGGCTGACAGCAGTGAAATCGACTATGGCCCCCTGGCTGGATTGATTGGCACGTGGCGAGGCGACAAAGGCCTCGATGTGGCCCCCGAGCCCGATGGCATCGAAGAAAGCCCGTATTTCGAGACCCTGACCTTCACCCCCATTGGAGACGTGACCAACGCGGAAGAGCAGGTCATGGTGGGCCTGCGTTATCACCAGACCGTGAGTCGCAAGTCCAACAACAAGAACTTTCATGACCAGTGCGGCTATTGGATGTGGGAGCCGGCCACGGGCACCATCTCGCATTCGCTGTTGATCCCTCGTGCCGTGGGCATCATCGCCGGTGGCGTGGCCAGGACGACGCCAGATTCGACGGCGATCACCTTCGAGATCAAGGCGGGCCTGCACAACCCGGACTGGACCATCGTGCAGCAGCCCTTCATGCGGGACAAGGCCAAGACTGTGGCGTTTCACGCCAAATTCACGCTGGACGGCGACACATTGGTCTATTCCCAGACGACGGTACTCGACATTTACGGCAAGAAGTTTCAACATACGGACGGCAATACCCTCGCGCGTATTTGATCTTCCAAGAAGGCGGTTTGATGTCGGCCATCCCTGGTATTGAACTCACAGAGTCGCAAGGCCAGGTGGTCCTGCATCATCACGCGGGAGTCGACCGGGCGCCCTTTGGTGTGGACGCGGTCCGAGACCTGCTGGAGCAGGGCGGGTATGCCCAATGGTTTGTCGACCCTGCGGTGTTGTCGTCGGTGGTGTACCGCTGCCACAACGAGCCGAAGGACTTCGAGGCCGTCATCGCGGAGCGGCTGGATGCGCGCATCGACGTCCACATTGCTAGCGACGCCATGCGCGCCTGGGGCACCGTGACCCCCGCCTATGGCGGCGCGCCGCTGAGCATCGACAAGGTCGTGCAGACCCTGACCGCCATGGGCGTGGTCTTTGGCATGGACGAGGCCACCCTTGCCGCGCTTTGCGCCGAGCCCAAGGCCGGCGACTTCGAAGTGGCCCGGGGCCTGCCGGCGGTGGATGGCGAGGATGCGCGTTTTGAACTGCTCATCAACCTCACGCGGGACCGAACCCCCCGTGTCGATGAAAACGGGCTGATCGACTTTCGCGAGCTGGGTGACATCCCGGTGGTCGACATCGGCGAGCCGCTCATGCGGCGCATTCCCCCCACGGAAGGCACGCCGGGACGCACCATCCTGGCTGCCTTGCTCCAACCCAAGCGCGGTCGCGACGAGCCCTTTGCGGCGGGCCTGACCGGCGCAGCGGTGTCCGAGACCGATCACAACCTGCTGGTCGCCACCGTCAGGGGACAGCCTGTGCGGGTGGGCCAAAACGGGGTCATGGTCGAAAAGGTCATCCATTTCGATGGCGCCACGATGGCCTCGGGCAACATCAGTTTCGATGGCACCGTGCACATTGACGGCGATGTGCTGCAGGGCATGAAAGTTCAGGCCACCGGCGACGTGGTCGTGAGCGGCACGGTGGACGGTGGGGTCGTTGAAGCCGGGGGCAGCGTTCTGGTCAAGGGGGGCGTCATCGCCCATGCCAAAGTCACTGCGGGCACCGAAGTCTCGGCCCGCTTTGTCGAGAACTCGCAGATCGAGGCCGGTGCTGCCATTGCCATTGATGACATGGCGCTGCAAAGCCAGTTGCAGGCAGGCAACCAGATCGTGGTGGGGAGCAAAGCCGCCAAGCGGGGCCGACTGGTGGGCGGCGCAGCCCGCGCCATGATGCGCATCAGCACGCCCATCCTCGGTGACGCCGCCAGTTCAGTCACACAGGTGATGGTGGGGGTCAACCCCGCGCTGGAGGCGGCCTATCAGGACCTGGTCAGCGCGCTCGACAAGCAGCACCATGAGGCGGACTCGCTTGGCAAGCTGGTGCAGCATTTGAGCAAGCAGGGGGACAAAGCGGCCATGCTGGAGCGGGCCCAGGTGACGCTCAATCAGGTGCATCAGACAATGGCCTCCTTGCTGGTTCGCAAGGCGGAGGTCGAGAAGAAAATGGCCCTGTTCGCCAAAGCCCGGGTCGAGGTCGGCGTGGGGGTGTCGGGCGCCGTGGACCTTGCGTTCGGGCACACCACACGGGCGCTGCGTCGCATTTATGGCGCGGGCTCGTTCTCGATCGAAGGCGGGCTGGTGCTGTTCACGCCGCACGAGGGCGACAGTTCCGAGGTCTGAGCAGGGCGCATCTTCTTCAGGGCCCGCTCGATCCGCGTCGAGCACACCGCCAAGGTCTGCTGATGGACTGGATCCAGCATCGCCCATCGCTGGGCAAATTGCTGCAGGCTCTGAGTCAAGATGCGATCGGACCCGGCGAAGACGATGTCATTGCCGCCTTCGTCGGACTCAATCACCAGCACCTGGCCATCAAACAACTTGTTGAGCCGAGCGGTGAGCTGACGACACTGTGCCGTGTCCGCCTGCAGGTTCAGAATCAGCAGCCCATCGTCCGTCAAGGCTGCTTTGCAGCGCTGGTAGAACGACCGGGTGCACAGCGCCTGGGGCAGGCCCTGGCCATCGTAGCCATCGACCATGATCCAGCCATAGCGTTGGGGTGGCCGTTGGACGAACGCCGCGCCGTCATCGCACAGGATGCGAAAGCGGCTGTCGTCGCTGGGGATGAGGAAGTCATGGCGCAGGGCGATCACGTCCGGGTTGATCTCGACCACGGTGATGTCCGTGTCGGGCAGATGGGCGTGGCAGTACTTGGGAAGAGAGCCGCCGCCCAGGCCGATCATCAAGGCGTGTGCAGGTGCGGGGTGCAGCAGCAGGCAGCCCATCATCGTGCGGGTGTAGTCCAGCACGAGTTCGTTCGGGTCGTCGCGCAGCATGACGCTTTGAATCAGCGAGGTGTCCAGGCTCAGGGACACGGTCTGGCGATTGTGGTGGAGGCGGGGTAAATCAGTCACGGGCAGCAGTCTCGCAGACTTTGCCGCCGATTCAGAACTTGAGCAGGACCGTGCAGCCGAAAGCCCATTGCCCATCGCGTTTGGGGGCCACACTGGTTCGGGTCCAGTAGTGGCCGAGAGACAACTGCCCCAGCACATTCTTGTGCAGCGGCTGCTCCCAGCTGGCCTGCACACCCACATCGTTGGTGCTGACCCCCTGCGATTCAGACCCCGAGTGCTGCAACTCCATCCCCAGCACGCGTTCGTCGCCAAATGACTGATACAGGCCCAGGGCGCTGTTCCAGGCCATATGCGGTTGGCGCTTGGTGATGGTGCCCGAATTGAGCCAGCGCAGTGTCAGGTCGGGCGACAGCGCGTGCTGGTATTCCAGCGCGGTGGTCGATCCCGCCCGATCACGCACCGTGTAGAAAAGGGTTTCGCGCGCTTCCACCCAGTCATACGGTGTCAGCTGCCATTCATGGCGCAGTCGCGCCTGCGTATAGGGACGCCAGGCCCGAAAGCCGACCCGCACATCCACCGACTCGGCCAGCCACACGCCCAGGCCTGCGAAAAATGAGTTGTCATTGCCATTGCGATCACGGACTTGATCACGCAGCGTGCGCCGATCGGGCTGATCGGTCACGATGTTGCGTTCGCTGTCGCTGCCGAAGTACAGGTATTGCAGTCGCGACAGATTCGGAAACCGGAAGCGGGCATTGAAGCGCAAGTTCACATGCGAAGACTGCCCCTCGCGGTTCAGGTAAGACAAACCGATCTGGCCGTCGGTGACGTTGCCGCCATCGTAAAAAGGCTTGTCGCCAAACCGCTTGTCGATGCCGCTGGCCAGCCATACCACCGTGGATTTGACCGAAGCGCGGGTCGACTCGATGATCTGGTCCGCGGTCGTCGGCTCGCTTGCTGCCGCTTCAGGCGGGGCCGGCGGCGCCGGCTCTTGTGTCGCAGCAGCGTGGCCGGTCAGGCTCCAGGCCATCATCATGGCACCCAGGAACAGCCCATGTCGTGTCGGCTTCATCGGTTTGCGTACCCCTGTTGTCCGGTTATTTGATTGTTGTTCAGATGATGGCACGGGCGGGCGGGTGACGTTGGTCAACTTGCTGTTGTTTCACAGGGTTAACCCGATCCTGAGTTCTTGGGGGGGGGATCGTTACTTATTTCCTTGCATGTGAAAAAATGTTTGCAAGCGCATGCCGTAGTCGCGCTGGAACCGATTCCAAACCAAGGGAAACAAAGTGAACTCCTCGAAAGCAGCAGCGGCAGTCTTGATCTCTCTGGGCGGCGCGATGTCGACCCCTGCACTGGCCGCCAAATACACCGTGGTGGACCTGGGGGTCTTGCCTCCAGGCTATGGCAGCCACGCCAGTGCCATCAACAACCTGGGCCAATCTGTGGGCTGGTCCGAAGTGGCCACCGGCGAATCTGCGACCCTGTATCAGGCCGGCGGCGTCACCGATCTGGGCACTCGGCTGGGCAACCCTTCGCTGAGCCATGCCACCGGCATCAATGACTCTGGCTGGGTCGTGGGTGGCTTTGGCAACGGGGTGGACGGCTCACGTGGCTTCATCACCAACGCCACCACCGGCGTCACCACCATCCTGGGGACCTTGGCCGGTGGGACCAGCAGCCATGCGCAAGGCATCAACAACGCCGGCCTGGTGGTGGGCTATGGCTCGACCGCGACGGGCCTGAGCCACGCCTTCAGCTACAAGGGCGGCACGATGAAGGATCTTGGCACGCTGGCAGGCGGGTCCTTCAGCGCCGCCACGGCGGTCAACAATCACGGCCGCATCGTGGGCGTGGCTGACAATGCCTCCGGGGCCCGGCGTGCCGTGGTCTACCAGGCAGGTGCTTTCAAGGACCTGGGCACCTTCGCCGGGGGCGGTGACAGTGCCGCCAATGCCATCAATGATGGCGGTTGGATCGTGGGCTCGGCTGTCGACAGCACCGGCTTCAACAAGGCCTTCCTGTACCACGGCGGCAGCATGATGAATCTCGGTGCGCTGACCGGCGGCTCCTTCAGCGGCGCCCTGAGCATCAACAACAAGGGCGATGTGGTCGGCACATCAGATACTGGCCGGGGCGCCCATGCGTTCCTGTATTCCAAAGGGTCGATGCTCGATCTCAACGCGCAGCTGACCCCCATGGACGCGGCTGACTGGGTCCTCAACGAAGCCACCGATATCAACAATCTGGGGCAGATCGTGGGCCGGGGTCGACTGATGGGTGACACCCATGCATTCTTGCTGACCCCCTTGGAGATGGCCACCTCGGCTGCGATGCCGGCTGTGCCCGAGCCCGAGCAATGGGCGCTGGTGCTGACAGGCCTGATGGTGGTGGGGGCGCTGGCCCGGCGTCAACGGCGGGTTGCCAGTCGTTGATAGACTGTCGTCCTTGTCAAATTTGAACTGAGGACGACACATGCCTACCACCGCATCTGGATTGCAATACGACGACACCGTAGAAGGCAGCGGTGACGTCGCCACCGCGGGCCAGTACGTGTCTGTGCACTACACCGGCTGGCTCTACAAGGATGGCGTCAAAGGCGCCAAGTTCGACTCCAGCAAAGACCGCAACCAGCCCTTCCAGTTTCCGCTGGCAGCCGGCCATGTCATCCGCGGTTGGGACGAAGGCGTGCAGGGCATGAAAGTGGGCGGCACGCGCGTGCTGGTCATCCCGCCTGAACTGGGCTATGGCGCCCGTGGTGCTGGCGGTGTCATCCCTCCCAATGCCACGCTGATGTTCGAAGTCGAGCTGCTGGGCGTCTGATCCCGCATGTTTGCACCCAGTCAGGAACAGGTCCGCCGGTTTTTCTGCGAGGCCTGGTCCAAGCACCAGAACAGTCTGCCCTTGACGCCTCTGGAGGCGCAGGCGGCGGACTGGATGGCCTTGCACCCCGAATACCACGACGAGTTGAGCGACGTCGACGCGGCCATCGCGCGCCAGTATTCCGTTGAAGGCGGCCAGACCAATCCCTTCCTGCATCTGTCCATGCACTTGTCCATCACCGAGCAAGTCAGCATCGACCAGCCGCGCGGCATCAAGGCGGCGGTGGACAAGCTGGTGCAGCGGCGCGCGTCCTTGCACGATGCCCATCATGAAGTGATGGAAGCCCTGGGCGAGATGGTCTGGGAGTCCCAACGTTCGGGTCTTCCCTTTGATGGACAAGGCTACATCGACCGCGTGATGATGCGTGCCACCCGCTAAACTCAAGTCATCCAAATCTTGAGTGGCCGGGGGGCGCATGCCAATTCTGTCGATGTCTGCTGGGCGGGTGACCGCGATCTGGGGCGCCGCGTATTACCGCCAGCAAGATGGTTCGCTCAAGCCCGTCCACGTTGGCGATGAACTCATTGGCGGCCAGCAGATCCTGACGGATCAAGAGGGCATCGTCGAGATCGAGCCCACCGTTCTGTCCCCTCGGATCCTCAAGCTGATTCAGGCGGCCGAGGTGGACCACGCGGTTCATGCAGTCAACGCGCGCGATCCCGAACAAGCCCCCGCGGCAGGATGGGATGCGTCAAGCAGCGGCAGCCTTGTTCCCGGTATCCGGGTCGACCGCGTTACCGAAACGCTCACGCCAAGCCCGTTTGACGCTGCATCCACTCCCACGGATGCGGCACCATCGGCATCGCCCGTCGCACAGCCTGCTGTGCCCATGGACGGCTCACGCAGCGATGTGCCGGCCGGTGCGCCCGGCGACGGCGACCTCACGCTGCCACCTCACGAACACGGCGTGCCGGTGTTCAGTCTGACCGTCTCGGAAGCGGATCTGGCGGCGCATGCGCCCACACAGTCTGTTCAGCTGGACATGGGCTTGCTGTCTGCCCAATCGGGCGTTCATCTGGTGGCCCCGACTGCGCCCGTTCTGACGGCCCTGGGGCAGCCGCTGGAGTGGTTGCCGGACGGGCAGGGCGGCCTGTTGGCCACAGCGGGCGGTGGGGCCGCCGCCCCCCAGGTGCTGACAGCCCAGCTTGATGCGGCGACCGGCCGGATCACCGTGACCTTGCTGGCGCCGCTGCTACATGCCAGCGAGGGGCAGGACAGCCTCAACCTTGACTTGATCGTGCGCCCCAACGATCCCGCCCTGTCCGATGCGGCTGTGGTGGCGGTGTCGGTGCAGGACGATGTGCCCCATGGCGGGCAACCCGTTTCCGTGTCGATTCAGATGCCCGCAACGAACCTGTTGATCGCGCTGGACACAGGGTCTCAAGACCCCAGTCACTGGTCTTCGATGGTGGATGCCGCCGATCGCCTGCTCGATCACTATGCGCAGGCGCCCGGCGAGGTCGCGGTGCGTCTGGTGGCTTTTGCCGATAGCGCTCAGGCGGTGGGTGCAGGCTGGGTTTCGGTCGCAGAAGCCAAGGCCTGGCTGGCGACGCTCCATGCTGGTGGTGGCCTGCGTTACGACGCGGCCTTGCCCGTGATCGAACAAGCCTTTGCGACCGAATCCGGCCGCCTGTCCGATGCCCACAACGTGTCTTATCTGTTCGCGGGCGGCGCTGCACGGTCATCCGAGCTGATCCCACTGGGGGGCCATGCGCCCATTGGACCCGACATCGGACGCGTCGATGCCACCGAAGAGGCCGCCTGGACGCGCTTCCTGACCGAGCACCAGATCTTCAGCCATGCCATTGGCACCGGCTCGACTGTCAAGCAGGGCAACCTCGACCCCATCGCCTACGACGGGGTGACTGCGCACAATCTGGACGCCCAGATCGTGCCCAACCCCGTGGATTGGCACCCCGATCCCGTGGCCGCCACCGTGCCACAGTTTCATGGTTCTTTGCTGGACGGCTTGTCGATGGGGGCCGATGGATTCGGTCAGGTGCGCAGCATCACGGTGGACGGACACACCCATGTGACGGACGTGACCGATCCGTCTTCGCGCGAATGGCGCGTGCAGACTGAACATGGCGCTTGGTTCACCCTCGACGTGCTGACCGGGCAGTACAGCTATGTGCCGCCCTCGCATGTCAGTGGCAAATGGGTCGACGCCATCAGCTACACCGTCGCAGACCGGGATGGGGACACGGTGTCGGGCACCCTTGAGGCGGTGGTCAACCCGGCCCATGCGCTCGATTGGCATGACCTCTTGCCGGGCGACACGCTCTTGCCTGCAGCGGTGCATCCCTCCGCCGCAACCATCCCCTGGGATGGCGGATTGGCCGCGCATGCCTCGGTCACTGCCACCTTGGGGCAGTTGTTGGCACCGGGACAAACACACATCGACGCCTGATGCGGTCCAGCCAATAAAAAGCCCGCCAGGCAGGACCGGGCGGGCGGGGGTGTTGTCTTCTCGGTGAGGGCTGTGCTTATTGGTGCAAAGGCGATTGCGGCACGGTCTTGAGGTCCCCTGGCAGATTGCCAATGTAGTTGGCCAGGACCTTCAGTTCGGCATGCGTGAACAGCTTGGCCTGGCCCGCCATGATGGGGTTGCCGCGGCCGATCTTGCTGTTGTTGTCGGTCTGGTAGGCCTTCAGGGCGACAAACAGGTAATCATTGTGTTGCCCAGCCAGCTTGGGGTAGGACGGGTCGATCGGCTTGTTGAGACCTTCGCCGTGGCAGCTGGCACAGTTGCCCTTTTTCAGCAGGGCTTCCGCCTGAGCGGCATCGCCGTGCATCTTGCCTTTCGAGCCGGGCAGGTCCTTGCCGCTTTCAGCGTAATAGGCGGCGATGTCAGCGATGTCCTGGTCTGACAAGCTGGTAGCGATGCTGCGCATGGTGGGGTGCTTGCGATCACCCTTCTTGTAGGCCTGCAGCGCCGCTTCGATGTACTTGGCGTTCTGGCCCGAGATCATCGGCACGCGATGGATTTCGGGAAAGCTGGCTTGATACCCGATGATGCCGTGGCATCCGATGCACATGGCGATCTTGGTTTTGGCTGCGGCAGGATCGCCAGGCTTGACGTCTTGTGCCTGAGCGCTGGACGCTCCCGCGGCAAAGACAGCAGAAGCAAGGGCCCATTGCAGGACGACAGTTGGCAGTGTTTTCATGGATCTGACGGGAAAATAGACAGCGGGGGAAAAACACACGGATCAAATCAATATAAGGCGCCCCGCCTATACTCGAACACAGTAACAACCCGGTTGAGTTTTGTCATGAAATTTCAAGGAACTGACCAGTATGTGGCCACAGACGACCTGAAACTGGCCGTCAATGCTGCCCACACGCTTCAACGCCCCCTGTTGGTCAAGGGCGAGCCCGGTACCGGCAAGACCATGCTGGCAGAGCAGGTGTCTGAGGCTCTGGGCATGCCGTTGTTGCAATGGCACATCAAGTCGACAACCAAGGCGCAGCAAGGGCTTTATGAGTACGACGCCGTCAGCCGGCTGCGCGACAGCCAGTTGGGCGACGAAAAGGTCAAGGACATTCACAACTACATCGTCAAGGGTGTGTTGTGGCAAGCCTTCGAGGCCGACCGCCCAGTGGCCTTGCTGATCGACGAAATCGACAAGGCCGACATCGAATTTCCCAACGACCTGTTGCGTGAAATCGACCGCATGGAGTTCTACGTCTATGAGACGCGTCAGCTGATCAAGGCCAAGACGCGGCCTTTGGTCATCATCACGTCCAACAACGAGAAGGACCTGCCGGACGCCTTCCTGCGCCGTTGCTTCTTCCACTACATCCGCTTCCCGGATGCCGAGACGATGAAGCAGATCGTCGAGGTGCACTTCCCCGGTATCAAGCAGGAGTTGCTGGCCGCAGCGATGCGTCATTTCTATGAGGTGCGCAATCTGCCGGGCCTCAAGAAGAAGCCCAGCACTTCGGAGCTGATCGACTGGCTCAAGCTGCTGCTGGCAGAAGACATTCCCGTCGAGGCGCTGCAAAGCAAGGACGACAAGGTGAGCGTGCCGCCGCTGGTGGGCGCCTTGCTCAAGAACGAACAGGACGTGGGCTTGTTTGAGCGCCTGGTCTACATGGCGCGCCACAATCGCTGATCACGCTGAGCGGCTGCCCGCTCGGACAGTGTGCCGCCGTGATCAGGCGACGCACTGCGCGGGCAGGTCGCTGACCACGACGCGGTTGCGTCCCTCGGCCTTGGCGCGGTAGAGCGCCTCGTCCGCGCGGCGCAGCAGCGAGCGCAGATGTTCCTTGGTGTCGATGGCGCAGGCCATGCCGGTGCTGACCGTGACCGAGATCACCTGATCGTCCCATGGGATGCTGATCTGGGTGACCGCATCGCGCAAGCGTTCCGCGGCTTGAATGGCGCCTTCGTGTTCGGTGTGGGGCAGCAGCACGCAGAACTCTTCACCGCCATAACGGGCGACCCGGTCGACTTCGCGTGCCTGGGCTTGCAGGGTTTGCGCCACGGCGCACAGCACGGCGTCGCCTGCGGCGTGTCCCATGCGGTCGTTGATGCGCTTGAAGTGGTCGATGTCGACCATCAACACCGTGAAGGTCTCGCCAAAGCGCTGCAGGCGTTGCACTTCGCGATCGAGCAGCAGTTCAATGGCCCGGCGGTTGAGCAAACCCGTCAAGGCATCGTGATGCGACAGGTGCTCGAGGCGATGGACCAGGCGCATGACCACGAAATACATCAACAACCCGCTGCTGCAAATGGCCAGACTCACGCACGCAAACACCAGCGCAAACTGGCCCGCCTCGGGGTTGAGCTTGAACCAGGGCCACTGCCATGTGGGGAACACCGATGTCAGCGCGACGCCAATGAAGACCGCGATGGAAGAGCCCATCAAGGTGTTGTGGGTGCGGGCCACGCCCAGATTGAACTCTTGCCGAATGGGTGCGAACGTTTCGCGGGCGCAGGCCCACAGCACCCAACTGGCGGTGAGGCCGCCTGCCACCATCCCGGGCACGCGCCAACCCATCGGAGCGCACAAGCCCAGATTGAACAGCGCCAGGCCGACCAACAAGAGCCCATGGACGCCGTCCGTGTGCCGGATACGCAGAAAGCCCTGCATGCCTCTTCGCAAGGAGATGCAGCCCAGCGCCACCAGCACGCCGCCCAGCAGCATCTGCGAGGTGTTTTGCCAACCGCCATTCACCACGGTCAAGGTCAAGCCGGTGCCATTGGCCAGGCCCGCAACCATCCAGTGCCGGGCAGCCTTGCGTGACATGCCCAACCACGTGCCGGCCACCCACCAGATGGCCGTGGTCAGGACCTGGTTGAGGAAGACGAAGGCCAGGAGTTGGATGCGAGCGTCCATGCAATGTGCTGTCAGGCAGCAGGGAAGTTGTTGCCGGGCTGACGAAGCAGGCCATCACACGCCAAAATAGACGGTAATTCGAAGGACTTCATATGCTCATCGACTTTTTCTTCGCTTTGCGCTCTGCCAAGCTGCCGGTCACCATTCCGGAATACCTCAGCTTGCTCGATGCCATCAAGCACGATTTGATCGGGCCGTCGGTGGATGAGTTTTACCACCTGGCCAAAATGTCATTGGTGAAGAACGAAGCGCATTTCGATAAATTTGACCGGGCATTTTCCACCTATTTCGGGGGGGTGACGGGCCAAATTGACTTGACTAAGGACATACCCTTGGAGTGGCTTCGCAAGCATTTCGAGCGAGAGCTGAGCCCCGAAGACAAGGCCAAGATCGAAGCCATGGGCTGGGACAAACTCATGGACCGGCTCAAGCAATTGCTCGAAGAGCAAAAGGAGCGCCACGAAGGCGGCAACAAGTGGATCGGGACCGGTGGCACCTCGCCCTTCGGCGCCTATGGCTACAACCCCGAAGGCATCCGCATCGGCCAGGACCGCTCGCGCAATCGCAGCGCCGTCAAGGTGTGGGACAAGCGTGAGTTCAAGGATTACGACGACACCATCGAACTGGACACGCGCAACATCAAGGTGGCCTTGCGCCGCCTGCGCAAATTCGCGCGTCAGGGCGCGGCCGAGATCCTCGATCTGGACGACACCATCCACAGCACGGCGGCCAACGCCGGCATGCTGGACATCAAGATGGTGCCCGAGCGCCACAACACCGTCAAAGTGCTCTTGCTGATGGATGTGGGGGGATCGATGGACGACCACGTTCACCGGGTCGAGGAGTTGTTCTCAGCAGCCAAGTCGGAGTTCAAGCATCTCGAGTTCTATTACTTCCACAACTGTGTCTATGACTTCATGTGGAAGAACAACCATCGCCGGTTCACCGAGAAGGTGCCCACCTACGACATCCTGCGCAAGTACAACAAGGACTACAAGCTGATCTTTGTGGGCGACGCGACCATGAGCCCCTACGAAATTCTGCAGGCCCATGGCAGTGTCGAGTACAACAACGAAGAGCCGGGTGCCGAATGGATTCAGCGCTTGCTCAACGCCTTCCCGCATCATGTTTGGATCAATCCGGAGCCGCAGGGCGTGTGGTCCTATCGTCAAAGCATCGCCATCATTCAGCAGTTGATGGGCGGGCGCATGTTCCCCTTGAGTTTGCAGGGCTTGGAAGGGGCGATGCGATTGCTGAGCAAATGACCGTGTCGCGTCACCGGTTGGGTGGCCGGGCCTGGCTGGCCGGCCTGGTGCTGACGAGCGCTGTGGGCGCTGTGAGCATGTCCGCCTGGGCGCAGCCCGCGGTCGCCCCGGCACCTCCTTTGTCGGGGCCGATGGCCGATACCGCGGCGCTGGCAGACCTCGCTCAGATGGCCGAGCCGCAGCCGCTCTGGCGTCTGGACATCGATGCGCCGGAGGGCTTGCGCAAGCTGCTCAAGAACTACCTGGACCTGGCGCGTTTTCAATCCGAAGAGGCTTTCGGTGGCGACCAGATCAACCTGGTCGAACTGCGCCGCCTGGTGGCCTCGGCGCCCGAGCAGGCGCGCTCGCTGATCGAGGCCGAGGGGTATTTTTCGGCCGTCATCACCACCCGCGTGGTGGATGCGGTTGGCGGCCAACCCATGGTGGTCACCTTGAAGGTGCAGCCTGGGCCTTTGACCCGTGTGTCAAAAGTTCAAATGGTGTTTGAAGGCGAGCTCGATACGCGGCTGGCCAATGGTGACCAGCAGGCGCAAGAGCTGGTCAATCGCTTGCAAGAGGTCTGGGCCCTGCCGGTGGGCCGGGTGTTCAAGCAGGCCGAGTGGTCGGCGGCCAAGAATGCCGCACTGGCCCGGTTGCGAGCCGATGGGTACCCGGTGGCGTCATGGAGCGGTACCTCGGTCACGGTTGATGCCGATGGGCAGTCCGCCAAGCTGTACCTGGTCGCAGACAGTGGCCCGGCCTTTTTTTATGGTGGCATCCGGGTCGAAGGTCTCAAGCACCAGCCCGCATCGGCCATCACCAATCTGGCGCCGTTTCGCCGAGGGGATCCTTACAAGGAGGCCCAGCTGGTCGATCTGCAAGACCGCATCCAGAAGATCAACCTGTTCGACAACGTGTTCGTGACCACCGAGGTCGATCCGACCAGTGCGGCGGCGGTGCCCGTGGTGGTGCAGGTGCATGAGCTGCCCTTGCAGCAGGCTTCGATCGGTGTGGGGATCTCCAGCGATACCGGGCCGCGCATCTTGTTCGAACACCTGCATCGGCAACCCTTTGATTCGAACTGGCAGGCCAAGACGAAGCTGCAAGTGGGTCGAGATGACTCGAACATGCAGCTGGACCTGACCTCGCATCCCTGGCCCGGGCGGCAACGGGGTCTGATCTCGGGCTCGCTGTCCTATCAGATCGACGATGCGAACGCGGTGACCACCAGCCAGCGTCTGCGGGTGGGGCGCCTGCAAGAGGGCAGCCAGCTTGAGCGCACCGATTACCTGGAGTTTCTGCGCGCCAAGGTCGAGTCCGAAGAAGGCGTGACCGTGTCGCAGGCGTCTTCGCTGGCGGGGACCTCGCAATGGATTCTGCGCAATGTGGACAGCCAGGTGTTGCCGACACTGGGGGTGACCACGACGGTATCGGCCACGGCCGGGCATTCGTTTTCGACGCTGGAGGCCTCGGGCTACTTTGGGCGCGGCTATGCCCGTCTGACGGGCTACCTGCCTTTGCCAGCCAACTGGTACGCCACCGCGCGCGGCGAATGGGGGCAGGTGATCGCGCGCAGTTCGGTCAGCGTGCCCGATACCTTGTTGTTCCGCGCAGGCGGTGACGAGTCGGTGCGCGGCTATGCCTATCGCTCGCTGGGGGTCGAAAGCGAAGGCGGCGTCGTGATTGGCGGCCGCTCGCTGGTGACCAGCAGCGTCGAGCTGGCGCATCCCTTGTGGAAGTCTGCCCCCAATCTGTGGGGCGCGGTGTTTGTCGATGCCGGCGATGCTGCCGCCGACCCGGCGCATCTGCACATCAAGCTGGGCTACGGCGCGGGCTTGCGCTGGCGCAGCCCGGTGGGGCCGCTGAAGCTGGACCTGGCTTATGGCCGGGATGTGCAGCAATTGCGCATGCACTTCAGCGTGGGGATCAGCCTGTGACGCAGCCCGCACCGACCTGGAACGCATGGGCGTGGGCCAGCAAGGCAGCCTGGATCATGGGCACGGTGTTGCTCGTGCTGCTGGTGATCGTGCCGGCCGTGGGATGGGGGCTGTTGCACAGCGAAGCCGTGACGCGGTCGCTGGTGCCTCATATCCCGGGCGTGCGTGTCTTCGAGCCCCAAGGCGCCTTGTTGGGTGACTTCCGCGCGCGCCGGGTCGAGATCGATCTGCCGCGTGGTTCCTTGCTCAGTCTGGATGACGCGTCCTGGTCGAACCTGCGCGTGTCGCTGGATACGGACGCACAGTGGTACGTCGGCCTGCACGCGGCGCGCTTGACGGCCAGACTGGTGCAGATCAAATGGGTGCCCAATCCGCATCCCGGACCCACGACCGATCCGTATGACCTGCGCCTGCCTTTGTCGGTGACCGTGGACCGCTTGCTGGTGCAACGCGGCGACAGCGTCCTGTGGGGCGAGTCGCCTTTGCTGAATCTGGATGGGCGACTGGAGTTGGGTCAGCGCGCCCATCGTGCCGATGTGACCCGGTTGGAATATGGCCCCTGGGCGCTGAAAGGCAAAGGGCAAGTGGAGACTTTGGGACACCTGCGGGGCGAGCTCAACCTCACTGCCGCGGGCACGTATCGACAGGGGGACCAGGCCTGGCCGGTCAAGGCTCACGTCCAGGCCAGTGGCCTGCTCACCGAATTGACGGTGCGCGCCCAGGTGCAGGCGGGTGCCGCGCCTCAGGTGCAGTCCCTGACCGGCTCAGCGCAGCTCAAGCTGTGGGCGCCGTGGATGTTGCCTGCCCTGCACATCAAGGCCAGCCAGTTCGATCTGGCGGCATTGACCCCACAGTTGCCTCGCACGGCCTTGAGTGGTGCGCTCGACTGGGATCGGCAGGGGGCTGACATGCTCGCCAAGGTCGACTTGCGCAATGCGGTGAGCGGGGACTGGATGCAAGGCCTTCTGCCGGTGCGCCAACTGGCCGGCCAGATCACCTTGCCGCAGGTCACGCGGGCAGACAGCGTGGAAGGCCTGACGCAAGCCGGCGAGGTGCATTTGCAGGCGCAGGTCCTCAGCCAGGGTGAGGGGCAGGTGCAACTGCAAGGCACATGGGACCGTCGGCCGGCTCAAACCGGCCCTCATGCCACGCGATGGCCCAACCGGCTGAAACTGTCGATGCAAGGCGTGAACCTGCGCGCGCTCGATGGCCGCGCGCCGGCCTTGACCTTGTCCGGTGACACCGCCGTGTCGACCGATCATGTGTGGCGTCAGGCCGATGAGCTGATGCAAGCGCCCTGGGACGTCGTTGCGCAGTTGATGGGACAGTATGCCGGCGACACGGCCCCGTCCAAAGCAACCGCTGTGCAAGCCAGGTTGCGCGGCCAGTGGCAGGCGGGCCGCGTGCAGGTGGATGAGCTGAGCCTGATTTCAGAAGGCGCGCAGGCCCAACTGAAAGGACAAGGGCGCTATGCGGCGCCGGCACAAGCGGGGAGCCCTTGGACCTGGCAGGCCAAAGGCCAGTTGCAGGTCCAGAACTTCGACCCCCGGGTGTGGCTGCCCTGGCCACAGGCCCTCAATGGGGCCAATCGTCTGCAAGGGCAGGTGGATGTGGACCTGGCATCGAACTGGTTGGGGCAACTGGCCGTGCGGCTGGATCCCAGTGTGTTGGCCGGCTCGAACCTGCAAGGTCGCGGGCGCTGGACGGCCTTGCCAGGCAAAGCCCAGGCTCAAGTTGATGCGGACCTGACCTTCGCCGGTAACCATGTGGCGGGACAGGGGCAGATTCCCTGGCGCATCGGGCCCGATGGTCTGCCGCGCGTCAAAGGCGAGCAGCGTTGGGAGCTGGATGTGCAGGCGCCCGCCCTGCGTTCCCTCCAAGCCGTGCTGGCCGGGTGGGGCGTGCGAGAACTGGCTGGGCAGGTGGACGCGCACGCGCGGTTCGCCGGCCAGTGGCCGCAGTTCAGCACCGAAGGCCAGTTGAAGGCGCAGCAGGTGCGGTGGCAGGTGGAGGGCTTGCCGGCCTCGGCGATCGACAATGCCAAGGCCGACTGGTCCTTGCAAACCATGAACTGGGACGCGCCCCTGCAATGGCAGGCCCAGGTCACGGGGATGAAGCTGCCTCATGTGCTGCTGGAGCAGGGGAGCTGGACCTTGACCGGTACCGGACGCGCGCATCAATCGGTTCTGCGCCTGCAAGGTCGGCCCACGCGTGCGGACCCCCAGCAGCCCTCAGCCGACAAGCCGCTCGAGCCCATGCAGATCGCGCTGTCCCTGAGCGGCGGCCTGCTGGGTCAGGGCAGCGAGATCGCCGGATGGCGGGGGCACGTGCAGGGTCTGAACTGGCAGTCTCTGGCCGACGCGCGCCGGGTGTGGCTGCAAGCTCAGCCGTTTGATGTGGCATGGCGCCGCGGCACTGTCGAGGATCAGGTGTCCGCCAGTCCTGTGGAGCTGATCGTGATGGGCGCACCTTTGACCATCAAAGAGCTGGACTGGCAAGGCGGCGCAGACAGCATCGGCCGGGTCAAGGCGTGGCTGCAACTGGCTCCGCTCAATCTGGCTGCGCTGCTCAAGCAGTGGCAACCCCAGGCCGGTTGGGGGGGCGACCTGATGGTCGATGGCGAGGTTCGATTGCAGCACAGTCAGGCCCAGCCGTGGCAGGTGCAGGCCAATGTGTCCAAGCGATCGGGCGACCTGAGCCTGTCCGAGTTGAACATCGAAGGAAACTCGCTTCAAAAGTTGGGCATTGATGTAGCTTCGGTTCAGCTGACGGCCCGCGATGGCACCTGGCTGCTGACGGAACAGTTCGAGGGCAGTGTGCTGGGGCGCCTGTCGGGTCGACAGACGGTCAAGGCAGCCCGGCCACAGGACTTGCCCGCCGCCTCTGATCCCTTGGCGGGGGAGCTGGACATCCAAATCGGCAGTTTGCGCCCCTGGGCGGCCTGGGTGCCCGCAGGCTGGCGCTTGTCGGGCCAACTCAAAGGGCGCGCCGAGCTGTCTGGCACCTTGGGTGCACCGCAGTATCGCGGCACGCTCAATGGACAGAACCTGCGGCTGGCCCATGCCCTGTTGGGCGTGAACCTGACGGACGGCCAACTCGCGCTGGACCTGCAGGGCGACCATGCCCGTCTGACCGAACTGCTGGCCAAGGGGGGGGCGCAAGGCGGGGTGATTCGCGCGACGGGCGAAGCCAGTCTGGGCGCATCGCCTCAGGCGAGTCTGGATGTGCAGGCCGAGCACTTCGCGCTGTTTCAACGCATCGACCGCCGTCTGGTGGTCAGTGGTCAGGCGCGGGCCGTCTTGACCGAAGCCGATATCCAGCTGAACGGCAAGGTGCGGGTGGACGAGGGGATGTTCGACTTCTCGCGCTCGGACGCGCCGACCGTGGGCGAGGACGTGAACGTGATCAACGGCCCAGGGCAGACGCCGCAGGCTGAAGAGGCAGCCAACACGGCCAGCAGCAAACGCAAGATGGTGGCCGCGGTGGATCTGGACCTGGGGGATCGCCTGCATCTGCGGGGCAGAGGGCTGGACACCGACCTGACGGGCACCTTGAAGTTCACCACACCCAACAACCGGCCCGCCTTGCAAGGCACCGTCAAGGCCGTGAAGGGCACCTACGCGGCCTATGGGCAGAAGCTGGACATCGAGCGGGGCGCCATTGTGTTCACCGGCCCGATCGAGAACCCCCGGCTGGACATCCTGGCCATGCGGCGGCAATCGCCCATGGCGGCATCCAGCGATGTGAAGGTGGGCGTGCAGATTGCCGGCACCGCACAGGACCCCCGCATCAGCTTGTACTCCGATCCGTCGATGTCCGAGACAGACAAGCTGTCCTGGCTGGTGCTGGGACGCGGCCCCAGCGGCCTGGGCGGGGCCGACATCGGTTTGCTGCAAAGCGCGGCGGTGGCCTTGCTGTCGGGCGAAGGCCCGTCGACAACCGACAACATCATGACCACCCTGGGTCTGGATGAGCTGTCCTTGCATCAATCGGATGGCACGGTGCGCGAGACCGTGGTCAACGTGGGCAAGCAATTGTCCAAGTACTGGTACCTGGGCTATGAACGCAACCTCAACGCCACCAGCGGCAACTGGCAGCTAATCTACCGGCTGGCCCAGCGCTTTACCTTGCGTGCCCAGACGGGGGTGGACAACGCGGTGGACCTGATCTGGTCCTGGCGCTGGGACTAAAGCGGGCTCAGTGATCTTGCAGGATCTTGTGGATGCGTTGGGTGCCCCACCAGATGCCCAGCAGCACCACAGGGATCAATGAGCCGGCCAGGATTTCAGGGTTGACAGGCAGGCCCGCCGCCTTGCCTGCCTTGCCGGCATACAGGATCAGGCTGACCACGTAATACGAGATGGCCGCAATGGACAGGCCTTCCACGGTGGTTTGCAGCCGCAGCTGCAAAGCTTGGCCCTTGGTCAGCTTTTCAAGCAGCATCTGGTTCTGCGTTTCTGTGGCGATGTCCACCCGCGTGCGCAGCAAGGCACTGGCGCGCTCGATGCGTTGCGACAGCGAGCCAAGGCGGCGGGCCGTCGCTTGCACCGTGGTCATGGCCGGCGAGACCCGGCGTTGCATGAATTCGCCGATGGTCTGGGTGCCGGGGATCGGCGTCTCGCGCAGTTGCGTGATCCGTTGTTCGACCAGGTTGTGATAGGCCTCGGTGGCCGAGAACCGGTACATGTGCATGGCCGTGGCACGCTCGACCCGAGCCGCCAAACCGATCAGCTGATTGAGCAGGTCCTGATCGGATGCCTCGGTGTTTTCCATGCGGGCGGTGATCTCGGCCAGCTGGGTTTCGGCCTCGCCCAGCATGGCGCCCAGGTTCTTGGCCACGGGTAGGCCGCGCAGGGCCATCAGCCGATAGGTCTCCAGCTCCAGCAGGCGCTGCGAGGTGCGACCCGAGCGCAGCTCCGAGGTGTTGGGGGGCGAGATCACGAGCATGCGTTCGAAGCCGCTCTCGCGCAACTGAAAACTGGTCATCGCGCAAGAGCGCCGAATACCCAGCAGAGAGGCCAGCATGGCCGGATCCTGGATCCAGGGGGCGGCCTGATTGCGCATGGCTTGGGCGTCGTCGACATCACCAGGGACCATGGCCAGCAGGATGGCCGCGATGGTGCGCCCCGGAATCTGCGCCAGCCACTGAGGATCGATCACCAGCGAGCGGATCATGTCCTCGTCGGTGCAGCCTTGCATGGCCTGCTCGGGTAGGGCCTGCACCAGCGAGTAGCGGGTGAACTCGGTGTGACGCTCCCACTTGAGGGTGTGATTGGCAAAGCGCAGGCGCTGGAAGTTGCCCGACAACTGCTCCAGCGTCAGGTCTTGCTGCCCTGGCAGACGGCGCAGGTGCGCCCATTCCATCTCGCGGCTGATGCCTTCGTTGAGCACAGCCACATACACCACCAGGGCGGGCAGTCGGATGCGCGCGGGCGGACGCGCGTGCACTTCGTCGTGCAGCACGCCGCGCTGTGCATCATCAGGGGGCAGGACAGAGAGCGGAGAGCGGGTGGCAGGCATGAACAAGGGGAGGCAATCGCCAAAGAGCGGTGGGGCAATCCCGACATTGTCGGTGATCGCCATGCGCGGCTACTTGAGCACCGCGCCCGTCGAGTCCAGCACCTGCGTGGTGACAGGGATGCCTTGGCCCACGCTTTGCGTCACGGTGCAAAAGGCTTCGAACTGGCTGAGGACGCGGTCCAGGTGTTCCAGCTGGGCGGCGGGCACGCCTAGGTGCAGGCGCGCGTGCATGGACAGCACGCGAACGCGGCCCTCGGCGTTGCGCCCCACCTGTGCTTGCACCTCGGTGTGAATGGGCTCGGGCGTCTGTTTGAACTTGCGCAGTGCAAACAGCAACGAGTCAGACAGGCAATTGCCGACTGCGGCGGCCAGCAGCTGAACGGGCGAGGGCCCGGTGCCTCGCCCCAGGGGCGCCGGTTCGTCACAGAGCAGGGGCGGAACGCCGTCACCAAAGTCGACGTCGAACTGGTAGTCCTGCAATTGCGTCAGCTTGACTTGAACGGTGGAGTCAGACATGAGGTGTCTCCTTAAAAGACGTTGACGGGCAGCTTCAGATACTGGCGGCCATCCGATTCAGCAGGCGGCAGATGCCCGCCCCGGATGTTGACTTGCACCGATGGCAAAAACAGCTTGGGCATCTCCAGAGAGGCGTCGCGGGCTTGGCGCATGGCCACGAACTGGTCTGCGGCGATGCCCTCGTGGACATGGACATTGTGCTGCCGCTGCTCGGCAACGGTGGAGGCCATTTGCGGCGCGCGATCGGTCGGCGGATAGTCGTGGCAGAGGTACAGGCGTGTCGCATCAGGAAGCGCGAGGATCTTCTGAATGGACTGATAGAGCTGGTGGGCATCGCCCCCCGGAAAGTCACAGCGGGCCGTGCCCACATCGGGCATGAACAGGGTGTCGCCCACAAACACGGCGTCGCCCACCACAAAGGCCATGTCGGCCGGGGTGTGACCGGGCACATGCAGCGCCGTGGCAGTGAATGGGCCGATCTGAAAGGTCTCGCCGTCTGCAAAGAGATGGTCGAACTGTGAGCCGTCGGTCGCAAAGTCTGGCTCCAGATGGAACAAGGTCTTGAACACGCTTTGAACCCGCTGGATGGCGGCACCGATGGCCACTTGCCCGCCCAGCGCAGCCTGAAGGTAAGGCGCGGCAGACAGATGGTCGGCATGGGCATGGGTCTCCAGGATCCAGTCGATTTGCAGCGCCTGCGCCTTCACGAAGGCGATGACCCGGTCGGCCTGCGTGTGGCTCGTGCGGGCGCTGGGGGCGTCGAAGTCGAGAACCGGGTCGACGATCGCGCCATGGCCGCCTGCGCGGTCGTACACGACATGGGTGCAGGTGCCGGTTTGCGGATCGAAGAAGGACTGGACGAGGGGGGAGGTCGAGTTCATGCTCTGACTTTATTGACAAACAATATATGTGTCAACATAATGTTTGGCATGAAAGTGATAGAACCGGATCTGGCATGTGATCGCGTGACTCTGGCGGCGCCTGACGTGGCGGCCTTGCAGGCCTCGGCGCAAAAGGCTTGTGCCTTGTTGAAGGTGCTGGCCCACACCGACCGCCTGGTGTTGCTGTGCCGGCTGGCCCAGGGCGAGTTTTGCGTGAGCGAACTGGAAGCCGATCTGGGCATCCGCCAGCCCACGCTGTCTCAGCAACTGGGTGTCTTGCGCCAGGAGGGGCTGGTCGATACCCGTCGCGAAGGCAAGCACATCTACTACCGTCTGGTGAGCGACGATGCGGCCGCAGTGATGCAGGTGTTGCACAGCCGAATCTGCGGTGCGCCTTGACCGACGGAACCTGTTGATTGCAAAGGAAGACCATGACATTGAGCGTTCAAACCATGAAGGTGTGCCCCGAGTTCACCGTGTGCGGTCAGGTATCCGTGCAGGACGTGGCGGTGCTGGCCCAGCAGGGCTACCGCAGCATCATCAACAACCGACCCGATGGCGAAGGTGGACCGGATCAGCCGACCAGCGCCCAGATCGAAGCGGCGGCCAAAGCCGCGGGGATGGCGTATGTGCACTTTCCGGTCGCCAGCCTGATGATCTCGCCCGAACAGGTCAGCCGCTATCACGCCCTGTGCGCTGATCTGCCCCATCCCATCGTGGCGTTTTGCAAGTCGGGTGGTCGGGCCAACGCCCTGTTTCAGGCGGTGGGCTGTCAGGTCGGTCGACCCGGATGATGGGGGCACGGAAGACCGCGCGGCGTGCCCCGCCGTTGGGGAACCCGTGGTCTTTTCCGCCGCCTTGGGTGCGCGTCTGGCACCGTGGGATTTTGCCGGGTGATGTCAGTGCCGGGCTGGTCGTGGCCATCATGCTCGTGCCACAAAGCCTGGCCTACGCGATCCTGGCTGGCCTGCCGCCACAAGTTGGCCTGATGGCCAGCGTGCTGCCCGTATTGGGCTATGCCGCATTTGGCACGAGCGGCGCCTTGTCTGTGGGGCCAGCGGCCATCACGTCCCTCACTGTGGCGCAAGCGCTGGCTCCCTTGGCTGAGCCGGGCACAGCGTCCTATGCCGCTCTGGCAGCCGCTTTGGCGCTCGGCTCGGGTTTGCTGCTGATGCTGATGGGCCGCTTGCGCATGGGCTTTCTGTCGCAGTTGCTGAGCCGGCCGGTGGTGCAAGGCTTCACGGTGGCGTCGGCTTTGCTGATCATGGCGGGGCAGGCCGCGCCGTTGTTGGGGTGGTCATCCTGGCGATCGGCTGCCCCTTTGACCGTGCTGTCGGGTGATGCCGCCATTGGGCTGGGCGCCTTGTTCATGCTGTGGGCAGGCCCTCGTTTGCTGGCGCACCTGGCTCGGCGCGCGGGCGTGCGGCCCACCGTGTCCCGGGTCGCCGAGCGGCTGTGGCCGCTGGTGGTGCTGGTGCTGGCGTCTGGTGCCGGGCTCTGGCTCACGGCCCATGGTCATGGCCCGGTGGCGCGCGTCGGGGCCGTGTCGCTTCAGTTCGACGGGGCCGTGCAGTCGTTGGCCCAAGCCTGGCAGCAATCGTGGACGCTGCTACCCGGTCTGGCTCTGCCGGTGCTGCTGGTCAGCTTGCTGACGTTTGTGAGCAGCATGTCGGTGGCGCAGACCTTTGCCTTGCAGCAGGGGCAACGCCTGGATGCCGACCGCGAATTGCTGGGCCTGGGCCTCGCCAACGTTGGCGGGGCGTTGCTGGGCGGCCTTGCGGTATCGGGGGGGCTGTCTCGTTCGGTGGTCAATGATGCGGCGGGCGCCCGCACGCCTTTGGCCGGTGTGATCACCGCGATCGTTCTGTCGGGGCTGCTGTTTGCCTGCCTGCCCTGGCTGGGCTACCTGCCCAAGGCGGCGCTGGCAGCGGTCATCATCATGGCCGGCGCGGGCCTGATCCAGCTCGGCCCGCTGCGAGAGGCCTGGCGCTATGACCGGGCGGATGCCTGGGCATTCATCAGCACGGTGCTGGGTGTGTTGCTGATGGGTTTTGAAGCGGGCATTCTGTTGGGCATTGCCTGGTCTTTGGGGGCCTTGATCTGGCGACACAGCCAGCCGCACATGGTCGAAGTTGGGCGCCTGCCCGGTACCTCCCACTTTCGCAACGTTCATCGCTACCAGGCCGACCGGCTGGAGGGCGTGTTGATGGCGCGGGTCGACGAGGGGCTGGACTTCACCAACATCCAGCGGGTCGAGTTGCGCCTGTGCGAATGGATCCATGCGCGAGGCGACATCCAGCATGTGGTGCTGCTGCTGTCCGCCGTCAATCACATCGACCATTCGGCCATGCAGACCTTGCTGGAGCTGGATGCCGCGCTGTCCGATCAAGGCAAGACCTTGTATCTGGCCGAGGTCAAGGGCCCGGTGATGGATCGGCTGCAATCGTCGCAGCTCGACAAGCGGTTTGCGGGGCGCATCTTCATGAGTGCACAGCACGCATGGGATGCGCTGGATGGCCAGACCCCGCCCCTTACTTGATCGAGCGATCCTTGAGCTTCATGATCCCCATGGCCTGCATCACGATTTTCTCGTAGATGGGCTCGGAGGTGCCTTTCTTCATTTTGCGAATGAAGTACTTCTCAAACGCGATCTTGGCCAGATGCACCCAGTAGCCTTCGCCAAACCAGTTCACATTGCGAGGCGGGATCTGGGGCAGGGCCACGAACGCGGCGCCGCGGTCGCCAAAGTCAGCCAGACACACGGCATTCCAGGTGGCCTTCTCGGTGGGGGCTTGTCCATCGAGCAGCGCGCGGATGTTGTGCGCGGTCGCGGTCACCATCGATTCGATCATGTAGCCGGTCTTGGGCACACCCGTGGGGATCGGCGTGGGCTCGGTGGGCGCGATGGCCACGCACACGCCCACCGCGAACACATTGGGGTACCGGGGATTGCGCTGATGCTCGTCGATCAGCACGAAACCGCGCGGGTTGACCAGCCCTTCGATGCCAAAGATGGCGTCGACACCTTTGAAGGCGGGCAACATCATCGAATATTTGAAGGGCAGGGCATGCTCCTTCTTGGGCTTGCCCTCGTCGTCATGCTCGGTCACATGCATGACGCCTTGTTCAACCTTGGTGACTTTGGCATTGCAGATCCACCGGATCGACTTGTCGCGAAAGATCGATTCCATCAATCCCTTCGAGTCGCCCACGCCATTGAGGCCCAGGTGGCCCACATACGGCTCGGACGTCACGTAGGTCATGGGCACCTTGTCGCGGATCTTGCGCTTGCGCAGATCGGTTTCCATGATCATGGCGTATTCATACGCCGGCCCGAAGCACGAGGCGCCTTGTACGGCCCCTACCACGATGGGGCCGGGGTCGGCGACGAACTTCATCCAGGCACTTTTGGCGTGTTCGGCATGGTCCACATGGCACACCGATTGGGTGAAGCCGTCCGGGCCCAGTCCCTCGATCTCATCGAAGGCCAATTTGGGACCGGTGGCGATCACCAGGTAGTCATAGTCGATCTCGCTGCCGTCGGTCAGCTCCACCACATTGCGTTCGGGATGGACCCGGCGCGCACCAACGGGAATGAAGGCCACGCCCTTCTTTTCCAGAATCGGCGCAATCGGCAGTTCGATTTCATCGCGATCTCGCCAGTCCACGGCCACCCAGGGGTTGGATGGCACGAAATGGAAGGTCGGCGTGTTGGAAATGACGGTGATGGTGTCCGTCGCGCGGGCGTTTTCCTTCATCTCGAAGGCCATCGGCAAACCGCCGATGCCAGCGCCCAAGATCACGATGTTGGCCATGGTGAGACTCCTTTACCTATACCCGTATGGGTATAAGAAATAATGAACTCGTCTGACCAGTGTGGATACAGGGTTTCTACTGAATGGCGACTGCCTTCAGCGAATTTTTCCCAGCAGGGTTTCCATGTCCTGCAGCATGGCGCCCACCTGGGGATCGGCGGCGCCGTTTTCACCCGTCAATTTGGACTGCAACTGCTGCTCGACAAAGCAGATGGTCATGCGCACATAGGTGCTGTCCAGGGCTTTGCGCACGGCGGCCATCTGCGTGGCGATGTCCAGGCACGAGTCGTTTTCTTCGATCATGCGCTGAATGCCTCGAAGCTGGCCTTCCGCTCGTTTGAGTCGATTGAGGATATCGGTGCGGCTTTTGTCGTTGTCCAGTGCGGCCATGTGGCAATCGTCCGAGGCAGCCCGAGGGGCTGGTTTGGTTTTGGTGGAAGCCTTCATTGTGCAACTCTCCTGACAAACCTGCCTCACCCCGGGCAGAAACTCAACGTGCGCAAGCGGCCTGGTCCTTCACGCCGAGCTTGTGCAGGAAGAAGGCCAGGGGGCAGACATTGGTGAAGCCGAACTGGAACAAGTTGGCGCCGACAAAGGCCGTGAACGCGAGCGCCCATTTCGAAACGAACAGCGGGCTGCCTTCGACCCCTAAGGCCAGCGAGATCAGGATGAACAAGCCGGCGAAGATACGGATATAGCGTTCAGTGGTCATGGTGGGACTCCTTGGTGGCAATGGCTGATGCGGGGGCATCGTGTTGGCGGCGATAGGCCGCAAAGTACAGAACGGGGATGACGATCAGCGTGAGCATCGTTGACACGGCAATGCCGAAGATCAGCGAGACCGCCAGGCCATTGAAGATGGGATCGTCCAGGATGAAGAAGGCGCCCACCATGGCGGCAATGCCGGTCAGGGCGATGGGTTGGGCGCGCACGGCGGCAGACTGCACCACCGCCCGTTTGAATTCGATGCCGTGCGCCACCTGCAGCTCGATGAAGTCCACCA
>JBLNAI010000013.1:0-180041 GCA_050259275.1 Acidobacteriota bacterium | reverse complement strand
TCGACGTGGCGGTGCCGCCTTGACCGTCGGAGACGGTGACCGTGAAAGAGTCGGAACCGTTGTAGTCCTTCGCTGGCGTGTAAGTCCAGGTGCCATCTGCGTTGACCACGACCGAGCCATGGGCTGGATCGGTGCCTTTGGCATAGCTCAGTGCATCGCCGTCCACATCGTTGCCTGTGACCTTGCCCGAGATCGGCTGATCCTCGGGCGTGACAACGCTGTAGTTAGTCGAGGCAGTGGGTGCATCGTTAACGGCATTGACCCCAACGGTGATCGTCGACGTGGTCTTGCCGTCGTGACCGTCGGACACGGTCACCGTGAACGAGTCCGAGCCGTTGTAGTCCTTCGCTGGCGTGTAAGTCCAGGTGCCGTCCGCGTTGACCACCACCGATCCATGGGCTGGGTCGCTTCCCTTGGTGAAGCTCAACGTGTCGCCATCGACGTCACTGGCAGTCACCTGACCGGAGATGGCTTTGTCTTCCTCGGTCGATACCGCATAGCCCCCACTCATTGGGTCAAAGGTTGGATCTGCCAGGTCGCCTACGACGGGCGCATCGTTGACTGGCGTCACCTGCACGTTCACCGTTGTCGCGGCGGTTTGTCCACCTTGGTCGGTCACCGTGTAGGCAAAACTGATGTCGCCCGCATAGTGCGCGTCGGGCGTGAAGGTCAGGCTGCCGTCGCCATTGAGCCTGACCGTTCCGTGGTCCACCGCCACGCTGGTCCCGGTCGCAACGGCCTGGCCGTCTACGAGCGTGATGTGCAGCGGCCCCTGGCTACCGGCCTCGTCATTGCCCGTGACGTAGAAAGTCACCGCCTGGTTTTCTTGGGTGACCAGCAAATCAGGATGGGCCACCGGCGCAGCGGGTGGGTTCATCACGCTGACGGTCACGGCGGCCTCGGCGGTTTGGCCTGAACTGGTGGCCACCGTATAAGAAAAACTCAGGTTCCCGACAAAGCCATAGTCAGGCGCGAATGTCAGCGCGCCCGTACTCGACATCTGGACCACGCCGTGGTCCACCACCACTTGCCCGCCAGGCGAAATGCTTTCCCCATTGATGGCCGTCACGTGCGGGGCCGTACTGGCATCGATCCCATCGTTGTTCAAGACGGGCAGCCCCACCACCGTGCTCTTCTGGGTGGTGAAGGTGTCGTCCGTCGCGCTCAACTTGGCCACCGCGTCGGCCACGGCCTGATCCAGCACGGCCGCCTGACTGTTGTCTGAGGCGCTGGCCGACCGTTCGGTCGCGCTGATGTCGAATTCCTGGGTCGATACGATTTCGATCACCCGATCAACTCGCAAGCCCGGCGTCATCGTGCCATCGCCACCACCGCCACCTGCTGCGGGGGCCGTGTCGGCATCACCTCGATCCAGGGCCTGAATGGCCTGGTCCGTGTCTTTGTCGGATGAGGTGCCTGCGTCGTCTTGATGCGTCAGAGCGGCTTTGACCTTGGCATGCAACGACTTGCCAGCCTTGGCCGTCGGCCCGGCATTGGCTTGCGCCAGAGCGAGGATCAAATCGCGCGGTGTCCAGGGGTGGCCCTGATCGTCCGTGATCACCAGGTTCGTGCCCATCGAAGTCAACACGGCGTCACCCGCCTGTACGGTGTCACCCACTTTCAATACGTGGGCAGCACCCTGTCCAGCCGGGATCACCGTGGCTCGACCTTGGATGCTGGTAACCGTACCGCCGGGGACAAGCGCGGACTTGGGCATGACAAACCTTTCAAAACGTAACAGGACGTGTTTTGAGGATAACGATCCAGCCCGCCTCAAGCGAGGCGGCCGCTGGCTCAATCCGTGATCAATTGCTAGAAAAGGGCGGGAATATCAACGCGTTAGCGCTGAGGCGAACCTCGCACCGTGACCGCTGATCGGTATGTCGACCGTTCGGGGCGCAATTTGAGGGCTTGTTCACAAACAAGCCCCGCCCGGGCGCTTTAAGGGCTGTCGCGATCTGGCACCAGAAGCCGCACGGGATGCGGGCTTTGGCGCTTCTTAAGCGTGGATTAAGCCTATATTTTGAGAATGCCGACTGTGGGTTTTTTTCGTCTCAACAGATAGGAATGGTGCTTCGATGACGCGCTTGATGAATGTCAAATTATTCGGTTTGGTAGGAGCCATCCTGCTGTCTTCGCCCGTGTATGCCGAGGAAGGCCACTCGCATGGCCATGCGGATCACACGGCGCCCCGCGCCCAGGCCAAGGCCGGCAAGAAGTTCGAGACCGACGAGGTGCTCAAGACGGGCATGGAGGGCATTCGCCAAGCCATGCTGGCGCGCCGCGCCGAGATCGACGAAGACAAGTTGAGTGGGGAGGACTACCGCCACCTGGCTGATGTGCTGGATCAGAACACCACCCGCATCGTGCAAAACTGCAAGCTCAGCAAGGACACGGATCGGGCGTTTCACGCCATCGTGCTGGCCGACCTGATGCGCGATACGGCCTTGATGCGCACCTCGCCCAAGAAGCAGATTCAGCGGATCAGCGCTTTGGGGGTGCTGCAGACGCTGCGCCACTATGGCGAGAACTTCCAGCACCCGGGATGGAGCCTGGAATCCGCGCCTGCCTCGCAGCGGCCCTGATCAACGCTCGCGCAAGGCGTAAGCGTGCGCCTTGAGCACAGGCTTGAGCAAGTAAGACAGCACGGTCTTCTTGCCCGTCAAGATGTCCACTTCAGCGGTCATGCCGGGGATGATGGGCATCTTGTCGCTGAAATTGGTCTGCCGAGTGCGAACGCGCACCACATAGAAGGTATTGGTGCCGCGTTCGTCGGTTTCGGTGTCGGGGCTGATGTTCTCCACCACCGCATCCAGGCCGCCGTAGATCGAGAAGTCGTAAGCGGTGAATTTGACCGTGGCGTTCTGGCCGGGATGAATGAAGGCGATGTCTTTGGGTTGGACTTTGGCCTCCAGCACCAGCGCGTCGTCCAGCGGCACGATCTCGACAATGTCCTTGCCCGGCTGCACCACGCCGCCTACGGTGTTGGCCAGCAGCCTTTGGACCCGGCCACGGACCGGGGACTTGACCTGTGCCTTGTCCACCTTGTCAACCAGCGCGACGGCGCCCTCATTGAGCGCATTGAGTCGCCCCAGTACTTCTGACAGTTCCTTGCGGGCCTCATTGCGGAACGACAGCTCCGTCTCTTGAATCTTGCGGCGGGCTTCGGCAATGGCGGCGGAGGCGCGGGCGCTTTGCGCCGTGGCTTGTTCCTTGTCGCCCCGCGCCCGACTCACGTCGCGTTCCAGGCGCAGGATCTCGACCTCGGACACCGCGCCAGTGGCCAGCAGGGGGCGGGTCTTGGTGAGTTCTTGCTGCGACAGATCCAAGCTGCGGCTGGCCGATTCCTTCTTCGATTGGGCTTCGCTCAGCTCCTGCTGGCGTTGTGCCAACTGTTGCTCGCTGATGCCGACCAGGGCCTGCAACTCCGAGCGCTTGGAGTCATATAACTGACGCTCTTCTTCCACGACGCGCTGCTCTTCTGCGTTGTTCGGGCGAGGCGTGGGCGGGGCAAAAGCCTGCCCCTCGGCCAAGGCCTTCAAGCGGGCCAGCCGGGCCTGCAATGCAAACGCCTGGGCGGCACTTTCGCGCACGCCTGAGGTGGCGCGGGTTTCGTCGATCTTGAGCAACAACTGGCCCGCTTCCACTTGCTGGCCTTCCTTGACCAGAATTTCAGAGACCACGCCGCCATCGAAGGACTGGATGATCTGCAATTGTCTGGATGGGATGACCTTGGCCTCGCCCTTGGTCACTTCATCCACCGGCGCCACCGCCGCCCAGGCGATCAACACCCCCACCACGATCATCGCCGTGCGCACCAAGGTCTGGGCGCGGTGTGTCTGGGCGGTCGACATGACCGCGTCCGCATCCAGTTCGAAATGGCGCATGCCCGCCTGGCGTGCCGCCGCCGGGTCGATTCGCGGACCGGCTATCGCATCCAGAACCCGGTCGGTGAGCGGCGCCAGCTTGATGCGAATTCGCTCCAGCACCTGGATCACCTTCTTGCCTGCATTCATCCACATCGTCATGGTTGGACCTGGGCCTTCCTCACGATGCACGCGAAATGCGGCCGGCAGCCAGCGCCTGCATGATCCGCTCGCGCGGGCCATCGGCCACCACCTTGCCTTGGTCCACCACGATGACGCGGTCGACAAAAGACAGCATCGAGGTCCGGTGCGTGACCAGCACCACCGTCTTGCCCTGCGCGAAGGCGCCAATGCGCTGGGTCACATAGCCCTCGGTTGAAAAATCCATGGCACTGGTTGGCTCGTCCAGCAGCAAGATGGGGGCGTTGTGCAAGATCGCGCGGGCAATGCCCACGCCCTGACGCTGGCCGCCGGACAGCAGCTCACCGCGCTCGCCCACTTGCATGTCAAACCCTTGTGGGTGGCGGTGTACAAACTCGGCCAGCCCGGCAGATTCTGTCGCGGCCACCACGGCATCGTCCTGCGCATGCGGGTTGCCGAAGGTGATGTTCTCGCGCAGCGAGCCAAAGAACAGCGTCACGTCTTGCGACACATACCCCACATTGCGGCGCACATCGGCCGGGTCGAGTTGGCGCATGTCGATGCCATCCAGCAGCACGGCGCCTTCCTTGGGCTGATACAAGCCCAGCATCAACTTTTGCAGTGTCGTCTTGCCCGAGCCAACCTTGCCAATCAGCGCAACCTTTTCGCCCGGTGCGATCTTGAAGCTGATGTCATTGAGCGCCGCGTCCTGGCGGCCCGGGTAGGCAAAGGACACATGGCGGAATTCGATCTCGCCCTTCAATTCGCGACGGTGGATGAAGGTGCGGTCGTCTGGCCGCTCGACACCCTGGTCCATGATCTTGTTGAGCGACTCCAGGGCGGTGCGGGCGCCTTGGTACTGCATCAACAGGCCCACGATCTGGCCGGCCGGCGCCAATGCGCGGCCAGCCAACATGCTCGATGCGATCAGGCCCCCCATGGTCAGGGCTTTATCCGAGATCAGATAGACACCGATCAGGATGATGGCCACCGACACCATCTGCTGCAAGGTGGCGGTGGTGTACATCGCGGTAGATGACAGGCCCCGCATGCGCACGTTGAGGCTTGCCAGGAATTGGTTGGCGCGCTCCCAGCGTGACTGGATCTGGCTTTCGGCGCCTTGCGACTTGATGGTCTCGATGCCTGTCAGGCTTTCGACCAAAGTGGCATTGCGTTGGGCCGATGCCTGGTAGGTGCTTTGGGACAGCTCGTGCAAGCGGTGCTGCAACACATAGGCCGACACCACGATCATGCCGAACACGGCCACCACGGGCAGCACCAGCCAGGGCGAGATCCAGGCGATGACGATCAAGAACAGCAGCGCAAAAGGCAGGTCGATCAAGGCGGTGACGGTGCTGGATGCGATGAAGTCGCGCACCTGCTCAAACCCGCGCAGATTGGATGCGAACGAGCCGACCGACAGGGGACGGTTCTCCAGTTTCATACCCAGCACGCGCTCCATCAGGGTCGACGAAATCTGCACGTCAATGCGCGCGCTGGCCTCGTCCACAAAATGGCTGCGCATCAGGCGCATGAACAGGTCGCTGCCCAGGACCAGCGTCACCCCAATGGCCAGCACCCACAGCGTCTCCGTGGCGTGGTTGGGGACGACGCGGTCGTACACGTTCATCGAAAAGATCGGGAAGGCCAGGGCGAACAGGTTCACCATCAAGGCGGCCCAGAGCACATCGCGGTAGACCAGGCGCTGCGCCAACACCGGGCCCCAGAACCAGTGGCTGGACGCGGTGGGCTTGATCTCCGGCGTGCGCTCGTCGAACTTGAAGTGCGGGCGGGCAAACAGAACCACACCGGTGTAGCGAGCTTGCAGTTCTGCGGCGGTGAGGGTGATGGAGCCTTGACCCGTTTCGGGCAGCAGCACGCGCAGGATGGCGTCCGGCCCTTGTCCCTCGCGAGCCAGCAGCACACAAGCCTGGTTGTGGTGCAGGATCAGGACGGCCGGCAAGGTGAGGGCGTCGATGGCGTCCAGGCTCACGCGTTGCAATTTAGCGGCCAGACCCACGCGGCGGGCGGCGCGTTCTGCCAAGGTCACCGGCAAGATGCCTTGTTCCAGGGGCAGGCCCGCCGAGAGAGACGCCCGCGATGCGGCCAGGCCATGCAGGCGCGCCACCTCGATCAGGCAATCGAGCAGGGGATCGGGCGCAATCAGGTCTTCACGCACATTGAGCGTGGGATTTTGCGTTGGCGCGACGGGTTCCTGCGGAGCATTCATGGATAGCGTTCGGGAGAAAAGGTCCCGCTCGCCAAATCATGCACGGACGGAATCCTCAGCGGATATCGGCACAGTACACGCCGAATTGACCCCGTTCACGATCCGAAAAATAGCGGTCCAGCGTCATTTTGACCGTACGGAAGGCCAATTCTGACCAAGGGATTTCGTGCTGGTGGAACAAACGCGCCTCGATCGTCTCCGGACCTGGCGAAAACGTGGTGTCCAAAAGACGGGCGCGGTAGAACAAGTGCACTTGCCCGGCGGTGACCACATTGATCACGCAGTACAGGCCCTGCATCTCGATTCTGGCTCCCGCTTCTTCGTCGGTCTCGCGGGCGGCGCCTTCTTCGGTCGTCTCGCCCAACTCCATGAATCCGGCAGGCAAGGTCCAGAAGCCTTTTCTGGGCTCGATGTTGCGTCGACACAGCAACACCTGGTCACCCCAGACGGGCAAGGTCCCCACCACGTTCAACGGATTGACGTAGTGGATGTGATGGCAGGCCGGACAGACCGCGCGTTCGCGGTTGTCGTCCTCTGGGACTTGATAGGTCACCGTGGTGCCACAGACCTGGCAGTGCTCAATTCGGCGGGAAAACAGCATGCCTGCCAGTGTAAGGGCATCGGCCCCGGTCAGTGGCTCACCGCTGGATGGCTGACAAATCCAAAACCCAGGGGGCGAAGGTCTCCATCACCTGCAGGGGCTGGCCTTTGTGCCAGAACACCGAGCGGCGGGCCCAGGCCGGGAGCGCACTGGGCAAAGCAGGGCCGGTCAGGGGACGCCATTGCCGGCTCAAATGGGCATGCGGGGCGCTGTGCTGGGACAAACGCGTGGCCCACAGCGGATCGCGCCGCACCCCACGGTGTTCGAACAGCAATTCCGCGAGCGGGCGGTTGCCCAGTCCCTTCAGCGCCCGCCAGGGGCCTTTCAGGCCGCGCGTGCTGGTGACACTGCGCGCCCACACCGCTTCACGGCCATTGACGGTCAAGACCACCTCGCGGACATGGCCGCAGCGCGTGCCAATGGCGGCTTGTTCCTGGGGCCACAAAGTCTGATGCCCTTGCGCGAGCACCCGCACCTGTACGGGGCCATGCTGGCGCAGGCGCGCGGTCAGTGAGCCAGGGGCGGTCAGCCATTGCCGCGCCCGCGCTCGCACCGGCGCGCGTTGCCCTCCGCCCTGACGAGACAGGTGGCGGGATGAGGGCAGCAAGGCAGAGCTGGGCAGACGATGTAGCATCGGGCCGCGATCATAGCTTGAGCCCTGTTCCATGCCTGCGTCACCTCCATCCGCCGCCGCCACTGCCTGGCCCTCTGACTGGCTGTGGCCGGATCTGGGCGAGCGGGGCATCCCGCACGTCGGCGCCTGCATGACGGCGCGCTCGGCCGGGGCCAGCGGGTCGCACAGCGTGGGTCCGTATGCGGGCTTCAATCTGGGCATGCATGTGGGCGACGACGCCCGGGCCGTCCAGGCCAATCGCGCGCATCTTGAGGCAGCGGTGGGGCAGCCGGCCCTCTGGCTCAACCAGGTGCATGGGCACACCGTGGTCCACGCGACGCCTGAATTGGCGCGCAGCGGCACTGTGGTTGATGCCGACGGCAGTTATGCGACAGCACCGGGGGTCATCTGCACCGTCATGGTGGCCGATTGCTTGCCCGTCTTGCTGGCTGCACCCGACGGCCGAGGGGTGGCCGCCTTGCATGCGGGTTGGCGCGGGCTGGCAGGCGCCGGCACGCCGGCCGGACAGGGGATTCTGGAAGTGGGCGTGCAGACCTTGTGCGCCGCCGCATCCTGTACGCCGGCAGACTTGTCTGCGTGGCTGGGGCCCTGCATTGGGCCCATGGCGTTCGAAGTCGGCGCCGACGTCCTGGACGGGTTTGGCCCCACGCTGTCTGCCTGTTTCTCGCCCTCCCGGGTGGGCGACGATGGTCAGCCGCGTTGGCTGGCTGATCTACCTGCCTTGGCACGTGCCCGCCTGGCTCGGCTGGGGCTGACCCAGGTGCGGGGCGGGCTGTGGTGCACGGTCAGTGATGCGTCACGCTTCTTTTCGTTCCGACGCGACCGTGTCACCGGCCGGCAGGCCGCCTGCATCTGGCTGCGGTGAAGCGGTCGGGACGTTGGTCGCGGCAGCCTGGGCCTCAGCCAAGTGGCGGGCTCTGCGCCGAGCGGGCGTGCCCAGCAGGTACATCACCAACGCGACGGGGCACAGGCCATAGAACACCAAGGTGATGAGTGCGCCCAGTACCGTCCCCTGCGGGGCGGTGGCTTCGGCTGCGGCCATCATCACCGCAACGTACATCCAGGCAATGGCGACGATCCACATGAGTTAGGTCTTCCGCTGGGCAGATTAGGGCAAGTACCGCAGACAAGCGCCGCAACTCGCCACACGATCAAGGGTTCTAGATAGAGATATTTGTTTCAGCTTGTTTCGACGTTCTGGACCCTGGCCTGACCATTGCTTTGTCTTCCCTGAGATCGCTCCCCACGCTTCCGTTGGACGCATGTTGAATTGGTTGCAATTATGTGATCTTGGGTCAAAGAGAAAGAAAAATGTCCCGTCAGAATATGTCACAAGACGCCGTCATCATGGCATGACAGACACATTTCAGATGTTCATCGAGGAGATTTATGGCTGGTTCTCAACAGTCGCGCGCCAAGGGCGCAGCGGCTAAGCGCAGTGCTGATTCGCAACTTTCCCTGACTCCGGCTGACGATTCTGCGTCCTCCTCTTCTGCTTCGAAATCTTCTGCTTCGAAAAAGTCTGCTCGCCAGGTAGCGTCTGCCGCCAAGACCGCGGCTTCGGCCAGTGTGCCCAAAAAGCGTGCAGCCTCACGCGCCGAGGACACGGCCGGGCAGGACGCAGCGGCTCAAGCCACGGCTGAAGCCCCGGGCTCATCGCCCTTGTTTGGTGCGTTCCCCATGGCTGGGCTGCCCGCGATGCCGCCCGCCGTTCAAGAATGGCTGGCGTCCGCGCAGCAGCAACTTGGCGGCGTGATGGGGCAACAAGTCTTGAATCATCCCATCAAGCAGGCCGTCGAAGCGATGGGCCAGAGCCTGGGCACCACGCTCAAATCCATGGCTGCCTTGTCGATGGACCCGGCGCACCTCAAGGTGATCCAGGAAGAGTACCTGCAACAGGCTACAGAGTTGTGGAACAGCGCGCTGGAAAAGCCCGAGCAACTGGCGCCTAAGGACCGTCGCTTTGCTGCGCCGGAGTGGGTCAGCAACCCAGGTAGCGCCTTCCTGGCGTCGATGTATTTGCTCAACGCACGCACCCTACAGCGCATGGCCGACTCGCTCAAGGGCGAAGAAAAGGCCCGCGAGCGCGTGCGATTTGCGGTGCAACAGTGGGTTGATGCTGCGTCGCCAGCCAACTTTCTGGCGTTGAACCCTGAAGTGCAAAAGAAAGCCGTCGAGACCCGGGGCGAGAGCCTGACGCAGGGCATGCACATGCTGCTCAATGACCTCAAGCAAGGTCACATGTCTCTGACAGACGAGAGCGTGTTCGAGGTGGGCCGCAATGTGGCCACCACACCAGGCTCGGTGGTGTTCGAGAACGAATACTTCCAGCTGATCGAATACGTGCCGCTGACGCCCAAGGTTCACGCGGTGCCCTTCATGTTCGTTCCGCCGGCCATCAACAAGTTCTACATCCTGGACCTGCAGCCAGACAACTCGCTGGTGCGCTACCTGCTGTCACAAGGCCATCGCGTCTTCATGGTCAGCTGGGTCAATGCCGATGACTCGCTGGCCCAGTCCACCTGGGATGACTACATCGAGCACGGTGTCATCCAGGCAATCAATACCACGCGGGAAATCGCCGGGTCCGAACAGATCAACGCCCTGGGCTTCTGCGTAGGCGGCACCTTGTTGGCCACGGCCTTGGCGGTGCTCGCAGCGCGCGGCGAAAAGCCGGCTGCCAGCGTGACTTTGCTGACCACTTTTCTGGACTTCACTGAAACCGGCACGCTGGACATCTTCATCGACGAAGCGATGGTTCAGATGCGCGAGATGACCATTGGCTCGCTCAGCCCACAACAGGGCGGCCTGATGCGCGGCAACGAACTGGCGGCCACCTTCTCGTTCCTGCGGGCCAATGATCTGGTCTGGAACTACGTGGTGGGCAACTACCTCAAGGGCGAAACGCCTCCCGCGTTCGACCTGCTGTACTGGAACAGCGACAGCACCAACCTGCCAGGCCCGATGTACACCTGGTATCTGCGCAACACCTATCTGGAAAACAAACTGTGCAAGCCCGGCGCCGTGACGGTGTGCGAGCAGCCGCTGGACATGCGCTTGCTGGACATGCCCACATTTGTGTATGCCTCGCGCGAAGACCACATCGTGCCTTGGGAGAGTGCCTACGGAACCACCAAGGTCTTGCAAGGTCCGATCAAATTCGTGTTGGGTGCTTCGGGCCACATCGCCGGTGTGATCAACCCGCCATCCAAGAACAAGCGCAATTACTGGGTCAACGACAAGCTGCCCGCTACATCCAAGGAATGGTTCGAGGGGGCCACCGACAAGCCGGGTAGCTGGTGGCCGACCTGGTCGGAATGGCTGTCCCAGCATGCTGGCAGCATGGTCCCCGCCCCCAAAACGCAAGGCAGTCGTCAGTATCCCGTCATTGAACCCGCGCCTGGACGCTACGTCCAACGCAAGGTCTGAACCCAGAGGAGAGCACCATGACCGATATCGTGATCGTTGCAGCAGCCCGCACCGCCGTGGGCAAATTTGGAGGCAGTCTGGCCAAGACGCCCGCATCCGAGTTGGGTGCGGTGGTCATCAAGGACTTGCTGCGTCGATCCGGTTTGCCGGGCGACCAGATCAGCGAGGTGGTTCTCGGTCAGGTGCTTCAGGCGGGCTGTGGCCAGAATCCGGCCCGTCAAGCCGTGATCAAGGCCGGCTTGCCCCAGGCTGTGCCCGCCATGACGATCAACAAGGTGTGCGGCTCGGGCCTGAAAGCGGTGATGTTGGCCGCGCAAGCCATCCGGGACGGCGATGCCGAGATCGTGATCGCCGGCGGACAGGAAAACATGAGCCTGTCGCCGCATGTGGTGCCCAATTCGCGCGAAGGCATGCGCATGGGTAACTGGACCATGATCGACACCATGATCAATGACGGCCTGTGGGACGTCTACAACCAGTACCACATGGGTATCACCGCCGAGAACGTGGCCAAGCAATATGGCATCAGCCGCGAGGCTCAGGATGCGTTGGCGCTGGCCTCGCAGCAAAAGGCCGCTGCGGCACAAGACGCAGGCCGCTTCAAGGACGAAATCGTGCCCGTGCTGCTGCCCCAGAAAAAGGGTGACCCGCTGGTCTTCGACTCCGATGAATTCCTGAACCGCAAGAGCACGGCCGAGGCTTTGGCCGGCCTGCGTCCTGCTTTCGACAAGGCCGGCAGTGTCACCGCTGGCAATGCCTCGGGGATCAACGACGGCGCCGCCGCGGTGATGGTCATGTCGGCCAAAAAAGCCGATCAACTGGGTCTGAAGGTGCTGGGTCGCATCGCGTCGTACGCCAGTGCGGCGCTCGATCCCGCTTACATGGGCATGGGCCCCGTGCCGGCATCGCGCCGTGCGCTGGAGCGTGCGGGCTGGAAGGCCGCCGATCTGGACCTGCTCGAAATCAACGAAGCGTTTGCCGCGCAAGCCTGCGCGGTGCACCAGGAAATGGGCTGGGACACCAGCAAGGTCAACGTCAATGGCGGCGCCATTGCGATCGGGCACCCCATCGGCGCCTCGGGTTGCCGCATTCTGGTGACCTTGCTGCATGAGATGGCGCGCCGCCAGGCCAAGAAGGGCATTGCGTCCCTGTGCATCGGTGGTGGCATGGGCGTGGCCCTGACCATTGAGCGCTGATTTTTTATAAACAAAGTCGTCCAAGACTTTCACTACGAGAGGAGCACAACATGAGTCAGAAGATTGCCTACGTCACCGGGGGTATGGGTGGCATTGGCACGTCCATTTGCCAACGCTTGCACAGAGATGGGTTCAAAGTGATCGCTGGTTGCGGCCCCAGCCGCGACTTCACCAAGTGGATCAACGAGCAAAAGGCGCTCGGCTACACCTTCTACACCTCTGTGGGCAATGTGGCTGAATGGGACTCGACCGTTGAGGCTTTCAAGAAAGTCAAGGAAGAGCACGGCCCTGTGGACGTGCTGGTGAACAACGCCGGGATCACGCGTGATGGCATGTTCCGCAAGATGAGCAAGGCCGATTGGGATGCGGTGATGGACACCAACCTGAACAGCCTGTTCAACGTCACCAAGCAAGTGATCGACGACATGGTCGAGCGTGGCTGGGGTCGAATCGTGAACATCAGCTCGGTCAATGGCGAAAAGGGACAGTTCGGTCAGACCAACTATTCGGCGGCCAAGGCCGGTATGCACGGCTTCACGATGGCGCTGGCTCAGGAAGTGGCCAACAAGGGCGTGACCGTGAACACGGTGTCGCCTGGCTACATCGGCACGGACATGGTTCGCTCCATCCGTCAGGATGTGCTGGACAAAATTGTGGCGACGATTCCGGTCAAACGTCTGGGTACGCCTGAAGAGATCGCCTCCATGGTGTCGTGGGTGGCCAGCGATGAGGCAGGTTTTGCCACCGGTGCGGACTTCTCGGTCAACGGCGGCCTGCACATGGGCTGACCAAATGGGCGGACGCCCATGAATGGCCCCATGAGGATGAGGGGCCAAAAAACAAAGGGCCCGTCAGGGCCCTTTGTTTTTGCGGTCTGGATCAGAAGGGGATGACGTTGCCGTCGTCCAACTGCTCCAGAACCCGGTTCCATTCATTGTCCCAGGCCTCAAGCTCAAAGGTGAGGATGTCGCTGGAAGAGAACAGAGGGATCACTTTCGCCATCAATGACTCCACATGAGTTGCCATGGAGACCCATTTAAGCACTGCCATCACGGGCTCAGGGTGGTGTTTGTGCGGGGAACCCGCCGTGCGGTATGACAGAAATCACACAGACGGGCCCTATGTGATCAGGCTGTTGCTTCCTGTTCACGAACCATCTGGTCCAGCGCGGCGCAGACTTCGGCAAAGCGGCCCGCAATCACCGTGCGACGAGCGTCTGTCGGGTCGCTGCAGATGCGCAAATGGTGCATGGGCATGCGGTTGACGGTGCGAATGGCTGCCGGCCGAACGATCGACCGCGCGTTGACCACCCCGGACGAGCTCATGCCCACCTGAGACGTGGCCGCCATGCTGCGGGGCACCGGCTTGACCGGCTGGGAGCGAAAGAACAGGGCGCGTGCAAATTGATGAATCATGATGAACTCCAGAAAGCTAAGAAGGAATTCGGCAGGATTCGTTGAAAGACTGCGCGCACGGGATCGCAACAAGCAGGCTCAAACCAGCTTGCTACAAATGCCCGCCACCCGTGCGGCAGGGATGATCAGTTCAGTGGCTGATTGCGAATCAGCCCAACCGCGAGGCCTTCCAGCGCGAAGTCGTCATCCGGTGTGACGATGATCGGCTTGAAGTCGGGGTTTTCTGGCAGCAAGGCAATGCCATCCGAGGTGCGCTGGAAGCGCTTGACGGTGACTTCATCGCCCAGGCGAGCCACGACGATCTGGCCATTGCGTGCCTCGCGAGCCTGCGCGACGGCCAGCAAGTCCCCATCGAGGATGCCGATGTCCTTCATGCTCATGCCTTTCACGCGCAACAGAAAATCAGGGCGCTTGGCAAAGAGGCCAGGCTCGACCGTGTAGCTTTGTTCAATGTGTTCTTGCGCCAGGATCGGGTTACCCGCGGCCACGCGGCCGACGAGGGGCAACACCAGTTGTTCCAGCCCTGGCAGGGCTCGTGTCAATGAGGGCAGCAACGCGCCACTGGTGCTACCGGCTTCGCTCTTCTTGCGAGTTTCATTGACGGTACGCAGCGTGCCGGCCTTGAGACGAATGCCGCGCGAGGTGCCGCCCACCAGCTCGATCACGCCTTTGCGGGCCAGCGCCTGCAAGTGCTCTTCTGCGGCGTTGGCCGACTTGAAGCCCAGCTCGGACGCGATTTCGGCGCGCGTGGGAGGGGCGCCAGTGCGAGCAATGGCACGCTGGATCAGCTCGAAGATCTGCTGCTGGCGTGGCGTCAATTTGGGTTTATCGTTCGTCATCGCAAAGGTCATGCGTCGAGGGACATTGACTGTCATTCTATACAGGACTGTTTGTTTGTCCAGTACTTTTTTGATGGGTGATTTCAAAGGGAGCACATGGGGATGACATCGGGGCGGCACATCGTGATTCTGGGAACGGGCGGCACCATCGCCGGCACGGGCTCCCACCCGGAGCAGCCATGGCAGTACGTGGCGGCCCAATTGACCGTCGAGCAACTGGTGGAGGCGCTGCCTGCACTGGCCACGGTGCCGTTGCGCTTTGAACAGGTGGCGCAAATCGACAGCAAGGACATGAACTGGTCGGTGTGGCAGGCGCTGGGCCAAGCTCTGGAGCGGCACCTGGCATGTGACGACGTGGCGGGAGTGGTCATCACCCATGGCACGGACACCCTGGAAGAGACCGCCTATTTGCTGCACCGCCTGCATGATGGCCGTAAGCCCATCGTGTTGACCGCTGCCATGCGGCCTGCCACGGCACCGGATGCCGACGGGCCGCGCAACCTGACGGACGCGGTGCGCGTGGCGCTGTGGGCGGCCGAGCAGGGGCGAGGCGGCGTGGCTGCTGTCATGGGGGGGCAAGTCTGGCCGGGCGCCGAGGTTCGCAAGATGCACAGCCACGCGCTGGATGCCTTCGATGGCGGTGGCGCGCCTGCGCTGGCCACCATCTTGCCCGAAGGGCACATTCTGTCCTTGGTGGACCAGTGGCCTGCATCAGGCGCGGTGGGGTGGTCGTTGCTGGATGCGCCGGTGCCGCCCCGGGTCGAGATCGTGACGAGCCATGCCGACGCCGATGGGGTGATGGTGCGCGCCCTGTGGGCGGCCGCGCCCGATCTGAGAGGGCTGGTGGTGGCCTGCACGGGACACGGCACGATCAACGCGCCGCTGGAGGCCGCATTGCGACAGGTTCAGCAAGCCGGGATCGTGGTGTGGCGCAGCAGTCGGGTGGCGCGCGGAGGCGTCCAGCCCCGTCCGGGGGACGAGTTTCCTGCTGTGGAGGGGTTGACCGCAGCCCAGGCGCGCCTTGCGCTGGTGCTGCATGAATTGGGTGCCCGATTGTGGTGAAGTGAAGGTCTGGCAGGTTTCGACTCAGTCGGTGGTGTCCAGCTCGCGTCAGGTTTACACCTGCTGACCTTCTTGTTGTTGGTGGCGGCATGACCCGCCCCTCGGGCTGATATGGACTATGCCTGCCGACTGTGAAAGGCGTGTGACAGCTTCAAGGAGCCAAGCGCAGCGTCACGGGGCCTGTGCCCAGCACCATGCGGAACTCTTGTCCGGGCTGGGTTTCCGTCATCTTGGGATGCCAGATGCGGATGCGATGGTCGCCTGCCGGGACATCGATGTCGGCCTTGCCTTGGGCGTTGGTGACGGCGAAGTAGGGCGTATCGACCACATGGATGTAGCCCACCATGCTGTCGTGGATGTTGCAGCCCAGCGTGGCGGTGCCGGGCTTGTCGAAATTGACCGGCGTGCTGGGGCGCCCGCTGTAGAGCTTGATCTCGAACGGCTTGACGCTGGAGAACGAGTACACGTGGTGGCGCACGGTGTCGAAGTTGGGGAAATTCACCGACGACCCGGTCTGAATCACGGTCAGCTGCGGGGCAAACTGCTTGTCCCTCTGGGCCATGTCGACCGTCTTGCCGCTGGTGGTGGGCGGGGTGCCTTTGACGAACACCGCGACGGCGGCCCCTGCGAGCGGCAGCCCGGCCGCATCCGACACCACCACCGTTTGCGGCGCGGCATGCGCCATGCTGGTCAGGCCGATCAGTCCGCCCATCACGAATGTGGCCAGGGCGACGGGCAAGCGGGGCAGGACGGAGAGGATCATGTCGGGGACTCAGGTCAGGGTGCGGTCACGATGTCGCGGCGGGTGGGGGCGAGGCGGCGCAGCAATTCGTTCTTGGCCGCGTCCGACACACCGGCGCGATCCAGCTCTTCGCGAATCACCGTCACCATCAGATCAAATTCCGAAGCGGTGATGTTGGTCTTGGCGTGAGCATGCGCCATGGTCTCGCCCTCGTATTCGCAGGGTCCGTCAGCCACCTTGCACAAGTAGGCCGCCAGGCTCTTTTTCAGATACGGCATCTTGATGCCCTGAAAGGAGCGCTTGCTGCGCGGGTCGGTCGATACGCGATCCAGTGTGCGGCTGACAACCAGTTCAATGCCGCTGGGCCCACCCAATTGCTGATACAGGCTGTAGCCGCCAGCGGCCGGTGGCGTCGAGCAAGCGAGCAGTGCGGCGAGAGCCCAGCTCAGCATGACGCCGATGAGCGCCCATTTGATGTGGTCCACTCGGTCAGGCGAGAGGGGAAGCAGCAATTTGTTCATGAGCCGAAACCTCGGGGTTGGAGTGGCGTTATTCAACGCTTTATGGTGCGCCGATCCGCGCCACACTGCTGGCCGAAAAGCGGTTTTTTCAGGCCGCTTCCTTGTGGATAGGTGGTGTCTATGACAGCAGGCAAAACGTGGCTTTTCGCTTTGATGGCAGTGTGGGGAGCGACCGCGCACGCGGGCGACCGCCTGCTGGGCACAGGGGGCGTGAACACCCTGGAAGGCGCCGCCGGCGGCGGGCTGGTGCCCTGGGCCACCATCACGGGCACGGGCAGCGCCAACCAGATAGGTGGCACCGCTTATGCCACCCGGGTGCAAATGCCCAGCCAATATCGGCTCGATGTGGTGGGATCCTCCGTGGGATGGTATGACAAGGTCGAGCTGAGCCTGGCCAAGTGGTCTTTTGGCCTGGCCGATGTCCAGCCCGGCAAGTCCATTGAAATGAAGGTGCTGGGCGGCAAGGTCAAATTGTTGGGCGATGCCGTCTATGACCAGGATGTCTGGATGCCGCAGATCAGCGTGGGCGCCCAGTACAAGATCAACGAGGATGAGGATCTGGTCAAGTCGCTGGGCGCGAAGTCCAGCCGCGGTCTGGACCTGTACGCCACGGCGACCAAACTGTGGCTGGGCGCGGCGGCAGGGCGCAATGTGATTGGCACCTTCACGTCGCGGCTGACCAAGGCCAACCAGTTCGGGCTGCTGGGCTTTGGCGGGCCGGCCCGATCCACCCACCTCATCAAGTTCGAAGGCAGCCTGGGCGTGATGCTGCGCGACGATCTGGTGCTGGGGGCGGAGTTCCGCAACAAGCCCAACAACCTCTCGATGGGTGACGCGGCCACCGACGGCTTGCGCGAAGAATCTGCCAAGGATGTTTTCCTGGCCTGGTTTCCTTGTCGGGGCGGCAGCGTGACCGCCGCCTGGACAAGCCTGGGCAACATTGTGGGCAAGTCTGCCCAGAATGGCTGGTACCTCTCCGGGCAGTTGAACTATTGAGGCGGTGGGCTCACCGCCCGCCGGTCACATCCACAATGGCGCCGGCCGTGTAGCTGGCCTGCTCTGACAGCAGCCACACGATGGCGTGGGCCACTTCATCGGGCCGCGCCGCGCGACCCATCGGCAAGCTGGGACCCAGGCGAGCGGCCCGATCAGGCTCCCCACCGGTGGCGTGAATGCCGGTGTCGGTGATGCCGGGTCGGACGGCGCACACGCGCACCCCCTCGGCGGCCACTTCTTTGGACAAGCCTGCGGTGAACACGTCGATCGCCCCTTTGCTGGCGGCGTAGTCCACATACATGGCGGGCGAGCCCTGGCGCACCGCGCTGCTGGAGACGTTCACGATGACGCCACCCCGGCCGCCATGGCGGGTGGACATCCGTTTGACCGCCTCGCGGGCGCACAGCATGGGCCCCAGTACATTGACTGCGAACATGCGTTGCAGGCGCTCGGCAGACATCTCGTCGAGCCGGGCGGTCTGGTCGACGATGCCGGCGTTGTTGACCAGGCCGGTCAAGGGGGGCAGATGGGCGTCGGCAAAGGCGAACAGTCGCAGGACGGCGGCTTCCGCGTCGGCACCGGCCATGTCCGCCTGAAAGGGACGGGCCGAGGCCGCGCCCAGCGCCAGACAGTCCTGTGCGACCGCCTGCGCGGCCGCTTCATCATGCGCAAAGTGGATGAGCAAATGATGACCTTGCGCAGACAGTTGTCGTGCGGTGGCCGCGCCAATGCCTTTGCTGGCACCGGTGATCAAGGTTGAAGGTAGCATGGCTGGACTTTACATTCCGTTTACTCACACGCCGAAGTCCCCTAACAAGGCGCGATGACACTGCCCCCATGAGTACAAGCAAGCATTCTTCGTGGTTGAGAAGTTGGCGCTGGCCGTTGTTGATCCTGTTGGTGGCAGGGGTCGGGTGGGGAGTCAAGAAAGTCTACTTCTCCAAGCCTGATGCGCCGCAAGTGATCACGGCGCCGGTCACCGTGGAGGATCTGGAGGACACCGTTCTGGCCAGCGGCACCATTCAGGCGCAGAAAGAAGTCAGCGTGGGCGCGCAGGTCTCGGGCCAGATCAAGCGTCTGTACGTGGACCTGGGTGACCGAGTGAGAAAGGGCCAGCTTGTGGCCGAGATCGACTCGACCACGCAGACCAACGCCCTGCGCAATGCCGAGGCGCAGATCGCCTTGCTGACGGCCCAGCGTCGTGCCAAGGTGGCGCTGCAACGACAGGCCGAGCTCACTTTCAAGCGCAAGCAGGAACTGGTCAAGCTGGATGCCGGCTCCAAAGCCGACCTGGAGGACGCCGAAGCGGCATTGGCCACCACGACGGCCGACATCGCGGCGCTGGACGCGCAGATCCGCCAGGCCAATACCTCGGCTGACACCGCCCGGGTCAACCTGGGCTACACCCGCATCACGGCACCCATCGACGGCGTGGTGATCGCGGTGATCGCCGAAGAAGGGCGGACCGTCAACGCCATTCAGTCGGCGCCTTCGATCATCAAGCTGGCCAAGCTGGATCAGGTCCAGATCAAGGCCCAGATATCCGAAGCCGACGTGGTGCGGGTCAAGCCCGGCATGCCGGCCTACTTCACCATCCTGGGCGAGCCCATGCACCGGTACGAGGCCAAGCTGCGTGCGGTCGAGCCAGTGCCCGAGTCGGATCAGACCGATGCCAAGGTCACCACCTCGACCTCGACCACCACGGCCATCTACTACAACGGCTTGTTTGATGTGCCCAATCCGGACGGCAAACTGCGGGTGCTGATGACGGCTCAGGTCTTCATCGTGCTGGACAAAGCCGAGCACGCGCTGGTGATTCCCGCCTCGGCGCTGGGCAAGCGTGATCGCAAGACGCGGCTCTACCCGGTCAGCGTGCTCGAAGTGGGTGCGGATGGCGTCAAGAAGGTATCGACCCGGCAAGTCAAGATCGGGCTCAACAACCGGGTGCAGGCGCAGGTGCTGGAGGGCCTGAAGGAGGGCGATCTGGTCGTCGTCGGTGAAGCCACGGGTGGCGGCTCCGGCAGTGGGACGCGTCGTCCGCCTGGCATGTTCTGACCATCATGACGCAGTCGAACACGACCTCCTCACCGGCTCTGCTCGAGGTGCAGGACCTGTGGCGCGAGTACCCGTCGGGCGAAGGCACGGTGGCGGTGCTCAAAGGCGTCAACCTGCGCATCGAGGCGGGTGAGATGGTGGCCATCATCGGCGCGTCGGGCTCGGGCAAGTCCACCTTGATGAACATCCTGGGTTGTCTGGACCGGCCCACCCGCGGGGTCTACAAGGTGGCGGGGCAGGCGACTTCGCAACTCGAGCCCGATCAACTGGCGCGCTTGCGTCGTGAACACTTCGGCTTCATCTTCCAGCGTTATCACTTGATGGGGGATCTGACCGCGGCAGGGAACGTCGAGATCCCGGCCATCTATGCCGGCCACGGCCCAGCCGAGCGCCATGAGCGCGCGGCGGCTCTGCTGACCCGATTGGGGCTGGGCGAGCGGGTGTCGAACCGGCCTGGTCAGCTTTCCGGTGGCCAGCAACAGCGCGTCAGCATTGCGCGCGCGCTGATGAACGGCGGCGACGTCATCCTGGCCGACGAGCCCACTGGCGCGCTCGACAGCGTCAGTGGTGAAGAGGTGATGCGCATCCTGCGCGAGCTGCATGCCGATGGCCACACGGTGATCATCGTCACCCACGATGCCAAGGTCGCGCAGTATGCGCAGCGGATCATCGAAGTGGCCGACGGCGTGATCGTGTCCGACCAGTACAAGGCGGGCGAGGCCAGAGTCCATGCCGCCAAACGGGAGGAGGGCACGCCGCCACCCCATCCCTGGCGCGCCAACTGGGACCGCTTCACCGAAGCCTTCACCATGGCTCTGCGGGCCATGGCCGGGCATCGATTGCGGACCTTGCTGACCATGCTGGGCATCATCATCGGGATCGCGTCGGTTGTGTCCATGGTGGCCTTGGGTGAGGGCTCGCGGCAGCGGGTGCTCAAGGACATCGCGGCCATGGGCACCAACACGATCGACATCTTCCCGGGCAAGAACTTTGGCGATCGGCAGGCGGGGCGCATTCGCACCCTGGTGCCCGCCGATGCCGACGCCTTGTCGCAGCTGAGCTATGTCGACAGCGTGACCCCGACCGTCAGCACCAGCGTGACGCTGCGCCGCGGCAACGTGGAGGCGACCGCCAATGTGACCGGCGTGGGCGAGGACTACTTCCGGGTCAAGGGCTACACCATGGCGCAGGGGCAGGTTTTCGATGGCGATGGCGTGCGCCGCCAGACGCAGGAAGCCGTGATCGACCCCAACACCCGCAAGGCGCTGTTTCCCAATGGCGAGAACCCGGTGGGTCAGGTCATCTTTCTGGGCTCGGTGCCGGTGCGCATCATCGGGGTGACGTCGCCGCAGGAGAGCGGCTTCATGATCTCGGACAACCTCAATGTGTGGGTGCCCTACACCACGGCCATGCGGCGCTTGCTCGGGGTGCGCTGGCTGCGCAACATCACGGTGCGCATCAGTGACAACGCGCCCTCGGCGGCGGCTGAGCAGGGCATCACCAAGCTGATCACCCAGCGCCATGGCACACAGGACTTCTTTGTGCGCAACAGCGACAGCATTCGGCAGACCATCGAGAGCACCACGCAGACGATGACCTTGCTGATCTCGTCGATTGCCGTGATCTCGCTCATCGTGGGCGGCATCGGGGTGATGAACATCATGCTGGTGTCGGTGACCGAGCGCACCCAGGAGATCGGCGTGCGCATGGCTGTCGGGGCCCGGCAAAGCGACATCTTGCGGCAATTCTTGATCGAGGCGGTGCTGGTGTGCCTGATCGGCGGCATCCTCGGCATCGCGCTGGCGCTGGGCGTGGGGCTGGTCTTCGATCAGATCGGTGTGGGTGGCTTCACACTGGTCTATTCGGTGTCGTCCATCGTGGTGGCATTTGGTGTGTCGTCCTTGATCGGGGTGGTGTTCGGTTTCCTGCCCGCCCGCAACGCAGCGCGGCTGGACCCGGTCGATGCGCTGTCCAGGCAGTGAATGTCCATGAGAAAGCACAGTGTGAGCACAGAGAAGTTCGAAACTGGGCGCCGGTGGACGGCGGTGGTGGCCCTGGCCGCTTTGCTGAGCGCGTGCGCGTCGAGCGGGCCTGTCCCGCAGCCGGCCCTCACCGTGCCAGCCGGCTGGCAGCAGGCTGGCGCCGAGCCCGCCGCAGGCCAACTGTCACCCTGGTGGCAGGGTATGAACGACCCGGTGCTGACGCAGTTGATCCAAGAGGCGCTGGCCCGTAACAACAACCTCGCGCAGGCGGCCATCAAGGTGCGTCGTGCGCAATTGGTGGCCGGGCAAGCCGCCAGCGATCAGTTGCCTTCTGTCAGTGTCAAAGGCAGCAGCACCGCATCGCGGCCTTTGGATGGCGGCGCGACGACGCGCTTGAATTCGGTCTCAGCCGGGGTGAGTTGGGAGGTGGATCTGTGGGGCCGCCTCGCCGCATTGCGCAACGCTGCCGACTGGGAAGCCCAGGCCACCGAACAGGACCGGCAGGCCGCCGCCCTGTCGCTCGTGGCCACCGTGGCCAATCTGTACTGGCAAGTGGGCTACCTGAATCAGCGGGTTCAGGCCAGCGCGCAAAGCATCGACTACGCCCGCAAGACGCTGCAACTGGTCGAATCGCAATACCGGGTGGGCAGTACCTCGGGGCTGGAGGTGGCCCAAGCCACGCAGGCACTGGCCGCGCAAGAAGCCAGCCACACCCAGTGGTTGCAGCAACGCGTGCAAGCACGCAATGCACTGGCCATTCTCTTTGACGCCCCGCCTGCTGCCATGGCGCGCGAAGCCCTGCGCTTGCCCGAGGGCCCGCTGCCCACGGTTCAGGCGGGTGCACCGGCCTCCTTGTTGACGCGGCGGCCTGACTTGCGTGCGGCTGAATTGCGTCTGCGCAAGGCCTTGTCCACGGTGGATGCCACTCGTGGCAGCTTCTACCCCGCACTGACTCTGACGGGCAGTGTGGGCGGCAGCAGCACAGCCTTGTCCGACGTGTTGAGCAACCCCGTCGGCACCTTGGGCGCCGGGCTGGTCCTGCCCTTCGTGCAGTGGCGCGACATGCAGCGCAACGTCGCGATTTCGCAGGCGGACTATGAGGTGGCGGTGCTGGGTTATCGCCAAAGCTGGTATCAAGCCCTGGCCGATGTCGAAAACGCGTTGTCAGCGCGGCTGCAATATGAGGATCAGGGCATCCAGCTGACACAAGCCTTGCAGGCGGCGCAGACCGCTGAGCGACTGAGTGAAGCGCGATACCGTGCGGGCGCGGTGCCGCTCAAGACCTGGCTGGATGCGCAGGAGTCGCGACGCCAGGCAGAAAACAACCTGGCGCAAAACCGGCTCAATCGCCTGAGCGCGTTGACCACGCTGTACCAGGCGCTGGGCGGCGGGCTTTGATCAGCTGAAGCAGGCGCTCAACTCGGCCACAGCGGGGTCTGCATCGGCGTCAAGCTGGGCCCCGGATGCCGGAGGCTGGCGTCCAGGGTGTCCACGATTTCAGCCCAATCGGCATCCTCGGCCACTTCTTCGCGCAAGAACTGGGCCTGGTCCGGTCGCCAGAAGGGCGCTTCGGCCAAGGGCATGGAGTGTGGCAGCGGTCGATGCAGTGCGATGAAGCGCGAGATGTCGGCCCGGGTGTCCGGTAATCCAAGTTGGCGAAACAGGTCGCTCAGCGTATGAAAGCTGTTTCCCATGGCGTCACCTTCAGCGGCGGTTGCGATGCCTGGTTTTACATCGTTAAATGTCGCGCGTCAATGTGCTTGGACTTTTGCACGCCGTGCCGTGAATATTGCTCGCTTCATTTGTAAATAGAGGCAGCCGCCCCCCGCTATTTCGAGCCTTTCGCCAGCCGTGCCAATGCCACGATCTGGGTTGTATTCGAAAGCCTTGCTCCGGCACGAAAGGGACGTCATGACACAACTGCTTCGCCAGGTTTCGGTCGCTACCAAATTCGCGGCCCAGTTCGCGGGCGTGCTGGGTTTGACCGCGGTCACGACCGCCGGGCTGGCCCTGACTGGCGCGGTCAAGCTGGAACTGGCCCATCCCCAAATCGTTGCAGCGTGCGTGGCGGCGACCGGCCTGGCTGCCGGTGCGTGGACCTGGCTGGTGGGACGCTCTGCCGCCCGTCCGATGAAGGACGTGCTGGCCATGGCGCAATCCATGGCCGAGGCCGCCGGCCCGGTCCCTTTTGCCACAGACACGGGCGACGAAGCTGCCCGTCTGATGCGTCAGCTCAGCCATGTGCAATCGCGTCAACAAGCCCTGGCTCGGTCTTACGACGCCCTGAAGCTGGAACAGGATGACCAGCAGGATGAAATGGCGCAGTGGGCCACCGACACCCTGCGTTTGCGTACGGCCCTCGATGCAACCCAGACCGATGCCCTCATCACCGATGAAGACGGCGTGATCCTGTTCGTGACCAAGACCCTGGCCAAGATGCTCAAAGTGCATCAAGGCAAGATCAAGTCCGTGCTGCCTCAGGTGGACCTGGACCGGCTGGTCGGCCAGCGCCTGGAGGCCTTTTCACAGGCGGCCGATGGGGCTGACTTGACTATCCTGCCGACCTCGGATGTCGAAACCGAGTTGCGCTTTGCCGGCTTGACCTTCGCCCTGCGTGCCCAGGCCATTCGAGATCGCAAATCGGACGTTGCCGGCCACGTGGTGATCTGGCGAGATCTGACTGCGACTTTGGCGCAAGGTGCGCAGTACGCTGTTGCGGATGCCGAACTGGCGCAGCTCAAGCAGGTTCTGGATCTGAGCGTGACGCCCACCCATGTCGTGGATCTGAACGGTCAGATCTGCCTGGCCAACCAAGCCCTGGTTCAATTGACCCATGACCATGCCGCCGCGTTCAAGGCCGCCAATGGCAGCTTCGAGGCCGGGGGCGGGGTGGGGCGCTCGGTCGGCATGTTCTACAGCGACCCCTTTGCCGCCGTCGCGGCGCTCAAGCGTTTGACTGCTCGCCACACCAGCCGCAAGGTGCTGGGTGGCCGCACCTATGATGTGACCGACACCCCCCTTCGCGATGCCGATGGCCAAACGGTCGCCGTGCTCTGCCAATGGGTGGACTGCACCGACGCCTGGTTGGCCGAACGGGCCTTCGGCGCCTTGGCCGACCGCGTGTCGCAAGGTGACTTTGCCAAGCCCGCTTCTCTGGACGGCATCGAGGGGCTGTATCGTCAGATTGGGCAGCAACTCAATGCTGTGGTCCTGTCCATGGGCGAGACGATTGCGCCGGTGCGGGCCGCCACGGAGCAGTTGGGCAATGCCTTGGCACAGGTGACGCAATCGACCTTGAGCGTGCAGCAGACCATTCAATCGCTGGCACGTCAGGCTGATGCCGAACGCCTGCCCAAGCCCAGCGCCATGCTGGCCCAAAAGGCCGGGGCCTTGCTGGCCCAGATGGTGCCCGCTATCAACCACACCACCGAGTTGCTGCAAGACCCATTGAACCCCCAAGCCTCTGAAGCCCTCGCTTCAACAGCCGAGCAATTGCAAGCGCAGGCCGCCTTGCTGCAGGCCATGGTGGCCAGCTATCGGCTGGCGGTGGGGGCGGGGAAGGCGCAATTGGTGCCCCAGTCCACCGCCATGCATGGCCCTGCTGGACAGCTTGTGTCCGCCTGAAATCAGGCCTCTTTGACCGCGTGAACTTCCCGGTCGAGCCAGTCCACCACCCGATGGATCTCCTGGTCCAGTGCTTGCACATGCTGTGACAGCGTGGCCTCATCGGCATCCGCAAAAGCGGCTTCCAGCACTTCACACAGTTGCCCCAGCGCCTGCGCGCCGACGGCAACGGCGCCACCTTTGATGCGATGCGCCTGGGCGCGGGCGGCGCCGTGGTCCTGGCGGACCAGTTCATGCAGGCGAGCCAGATCACCCTGAGTGGTCTGGATGAACTGCTCGGCCAGCAAGGATTTGAGCTCGTCCTCACCGCCGGTTTGGCGCTCCCAGTAAGCCACGTTGATCGGTGGCGCGGTGGGGGCGGTGATGGGCGGGGCGTCCTGAGCGTCTTGAGTGTTGGGTTGGGTCGGCTCATTGAGCGCCGGTTGAACGGGCAGAGCCGGGCCCCATTTTCGCAACATGGCCGCCAGCACGGGCACTTGCAGCGGCTTGGTCATGTAGTCGCTCATGCCCGCGGCCTGGCACTTTTCAGATTCGCCTTGCAAGGCCGCTGCCGTGCAGGCCAGGATGGGCAGAGGTGCCCGGCCGCTTTGAGCTTCTTCCTCGCGGATGGCGCGTGCCAGCTGGTAGCCATCCATCCCCGGCATTTGGCAATCGGTGATCAGCAGGGCCAGCTTGTGCTTGCGGCTCATCTCCAGCGCCTGCAAACCATCTTCGGCTGACACGGAGGTGAAGCCCAGCAAGGTCAACTGGCGGCTCAGCACGTAGCGATTGATGGGGTGGTCGTCGACCAGGCCGATCAGGCAGCCCTGCGCCTCGGCCTCTTCCACCGTCAGCAGGCGACTGCCAGCGGCGACGGGACGGAACTGTCTCGCCAGGTCGTCCAGATCGGTGGCAATCGGGGCCAGTTCGGTCAGATCCAATGGCACTTCGACCGTGAAAGTCGTGCCTTTGCCCGGTGTGCTCTTGAGCGAGATGGTGCCGCCCATCAGTTGGCACAGCCGTTTGCAGATGGCCAGCCCCAGGCCCGTGCCGCCAAACTTTTTGGCTGTGTCGGCTTCTGCCTGCGAGAAGGCCGAGAACACCTTCCATTGCGATTCGAGCGGGATGCCGATGCCTGTGTCGATGACATCAATGCGCAACTGCAATTGCTTGTCGCCCTTGGGCAGGGCGCGGGCCTTGATGGTGACGCCGCCTTCTTTGGTGAACTTCAAGGCGTTGCTGATCAAGTTGCTGACGATCTGGCGAATGCGCAGCGGGTCGCACATCACGGTCTGGTCTACGCCAGAGACCTTCAAGTCCAGCGTCAAGCCTTTGCTGCTCGCGGTGTCGCGGTACAGGTTGATGACCGAGCCGAGCACTTGCGGCAGGCTGGTCGGCTCTGGGTTGATGTCCAGCTTGCCCGCCTCGATCTTGGAGAAATCCAGGATGTCATTGATGATGCCCAGCAGAGAGTTCGACGCCTCGCGCATGGCGTTGACCTGCTCACGCTGGTTGCCGTTGAGCTCGCCCAGCGACAGCAGGTCCAAGGTGCCGATGACGCCATTGAGAGGCGTGCGGATCTCGTGGCTCATGGAGGCCAGGAAGTCTTCCTTGGCTTTGGCGGCGGCCTCCGTCTGCGACATCGCGACACGCAGTTGTGCATCGGTCTCTTCGACCTGACTGCGCAGCAGTCGCTCCGAGTCCAGCGCCTGCCGAACGCCCTCCAGCAGCTCATTCATGCCGCTGACCAGCACGCCAACCTCGTTGCGCTTGAGGTGGGCCGGGATGACCAGCGTGGCAGGCTGCCCCGGGGTGATCTTGTTGAGTTGCTTGACCACCGTCACCAAAGGGTCGGTCAAGGTGCGGCGAATGATCGCCATCGAGATGATGGCGGTCGCCACGATGATGGCCGCCATCCACCCCACCATGGTCAACGCAGACTCGCGTGCCTTTTGGGCGATCCATTCCCGATTGGGCTCGACTGACAAGGTGCCCACCACCTCGTCGTCGCTGAAGGGTGAACGGATGGGCTCGACCAGCGGGGTGTTGCGCGCCTGAGCGCCGGGGCGCTCGCTGACCACTTTGAGCCCGCGATTGCCCACCAGCTCGGCTCGCTGGACGACGTCGTTCTTGAGCAGCCCGCCGATCGCGTCCTGGCCAATCTGCTGGTTGTTGGCGAACGTGGCAATGGCCGCGGTGTTGTAGACCGTGGCCATCAGGCTCTTGATGAGGGCGCGGCTTTCTTCCTCTGATTTGGCCGTTTGAAAGTGATAGACCAACAAGCCGGAAATGGAAGCCAGAACGAGCGTGGTCACCGCCGCAATGAAGGCCAGATAGGCTTGAAGCGAGCGGTAGCAGAACTTCATGGCGCGGCGATGCTCAGGACGACTTTCAGTCCCATGGCTTCCAGGTTGGCGACCTGGCTTTGTTCGACGTAGCCGATGGCTCCGGGCGTGGTGCGCACCGCTTCCAGCAGCGAACCGGTATCGGCCATGGGCTGGGGCGGCGAGCTTTGTCCGGTGAACAGCAGGCGTGCCCAGTAGGCATTGATGTCGGTGATGGCCTTGCCGGTCAGAGCCTTGTAAAAGCGGGCGCGGACGGGCGCTGTGGCCGGGTTGTCCAGCGCAATCACCAACTGGCCGTTGGACAGGTGGCGGGTACGGCCCAGATACAGGTCAGCCACATCCTTGTTGGACATCACGGGCGTCGGGGTCTTGTTGCTGACCACGACGAGCAGGGTGGTCGGTGGCTGAGACTGCGCATGCGCGGTGCCTCCGGCCAATTGCACACCTGCAAGCGCACAGATCAACCCTGCACGGCGCAGAAACAGGGGGAGGAGGGTAGTGGTGGTGCGCATGGTCGTCAGAAGGTGAAATCCAACGTGGCGGACCACACATGTTTGGCACCACCGGTCCACGGCACTGCTCCCAAACCCCACATCTGCGTACTCTCAGCCGCCACCACAGATCGATCCCATTGCACCTTGACGGCGACGCGGTCCGCCACGTCCCAACGAACGCCTGCCGACGCCGTGTACTGCCGGGTGTGCGTCGACATGTAGGCGTAGCGGATGTTCATGGCCAAGGGGTCCAGCGCGCTGACAGGTGGGTCGGTCAAGTTCAACTCGCTGCTGTCCCAACTGCGTGCGAAGCTGACAAAGGGCACCCACTTGTCAAACCGGCGCCCGACAGACACATATGCGGAAGTGCCTTGTGGTGCGAAGGTCGTGCGGCCATGGGTCAAGGCGACTTCGGAGGACACCTGCCAGCCGTCGTGATCCCAGGCCGCGCCCAGCACGCTGTAGGTCAGCCGCTGGCCCTGCAATTGGAGGTCATCGATGTACTGCGCGCCACTGGGCCACAGCGGCGCATAGATTTGCAGCGCCGGAATCAAGGCCGCGTAAGGTGCGTTGTCCCTGAACTTCAGGCGCGTGTGAAAGGCGCGCAGTCGCCATTCATCGCTTTCCCAAGCCACTCCCAGGCCCGCGATGTTGGCCCGCAGCTTGTAGCTGTCGCCGCCCCAGGGCATGGAACTCTGTGTCACGCCGCCAAAGGCCTTGACCTTGAGTTGGCCTTCGCCCACGGGGAAGGATTTGACGACGTCGCCGCCATCGACCGAGTAGAAAGGGATCCAGCCATAGAACTCGGCAGGCGGGCGCACCCAGTTGTAGGCGTAGCCGACGCTGCGGTAGTCCGACAGCATGAACAAGTCCAGCCCCACGCGGCCCAGACGCAACTGGGTGTCGTCTGTCGGGTGGTACTTCAGGAAGGCCCATTCCACGGAATTGAACACGCGGGCGTCGGCCTTTTCGCGGGCCACGACCTGGCCCACCCATTCCAGCTTGTCGTTGGCTTGGTAGTTCAGCTGCAAGCCCAACCGGGAGTCGGCTCGCTCATGGTGATGTTCGAGCCGGGGGATGTTCTGCCCCAGTTCGCGGCGAAATCGCAGATCGTCGGGGCCATTGCTCAGCCAGTAGCCCAGCGTACCGAATCCACTGAATTTGAGTCCCGAGGGTGCGGCACCACCGGTCAAGGCATAGGCCTCATCGGCCTGGGCGGGCAGGGATACCGAAACGGCAGCCACAGTGGCCGCAGCGATCCATCCGGCGATGGCGCTCAGGCGGGGCGCAAGGGCCTGTTTCACGTTGCGGGTCATGGGCGGTGCAGCGTCCTTCTCACAGACGAAAAGGGGTGCCGTCAAGACTGCTAACGGCACCAGGAGCCGCGATTTAGGCGGCGGTCATGATCCGTATCGACAAAACGGCGCGCGGCCTGAGCACTATTTGTCGATCAACGCGCGTCTTTTGCGTCGCTGTTGGCAGTTTGGCGCAACAAATCCAGGGCCTCGCCCGACCATTTGGCCCAACCTTCTTCAAACATGATCCCGGTTTTGAGGATCATGTGCTGGATCTGCGCCTCCCGGCTCAAGACCCGTCCGGGTGGGAAGTCGCGTGCTTCGATGGCCCGATAGCCCGCCAGTTTTTCTTCATGCAGTAATTTGCGACGGGCCAATTCATCCTCCAGGCCCAGGGGCCCCAGAACCGCGTCGGCCCGCAGGCGCACCATCAATTCTTCGCGCATGTCCTGCGGCTGTGCCGGCTCGCGCGCCCAACGTTTGAGCTCCTGGCGGCCCGCGTCCAGCACTTGATAGATGCGTTTGCGCGTCTTGCCGCCATCGGGGGCGGCTGCGGATTCGATCCAGCCGGCCTTTTCCATCCGCGCCAGTTCGCGGTAGATCTGCTGGTGGGTGGCGCTCCAGAAAAAGCCGATCGACTTGTCGAACCGACGGGCCAGATCGTAACCAGAGCAGGACTTCTCCAGCAGGGAAGTCATCAAAGCATGGGCAAGGGACATGGATGGAGTCTAAGTGCCGGCCCTCAACTATGCAACCAGTTGCATAAAAACGGGCCTTGGCATACATTCCTGCAACTGGTTGCATAGTGGGCTGCAGGCCCGCACGGCAATCGGCCCATCTTTCACGATCTGACAACCGAACGCTTTCAGGACACCACATGACTGCTTTTCCCAATCTGCTGAAGCCGCTTGACCTGGGTTTCACCACTTTGCCCAACCGCGTCATCATGGGTTCGATGCACGTGGGCCTGGAAGAGGCCAAGAACGGCTTCGAGCGCATGGCCGAGTTTTATGCCGAGCGCGCTCGCGGCGGTGTGGGCCTGATCGTGACCGGTGGCATCTCGCCCAACGATGACGGCCGTCCTTTCCCTGGTGGCTCGCGTCTGACCACCGAAGAAGAAGCCGAACACCACAAGGTGGTCACCCAGGCTGTGCACGATGCCGGTGGCAAGATCGCCATGCAGATCCTGCACTTTGGCCGCTATGCCTATCACCCTGCCTTGGTGGGCCCCAGCCCCATTCGTGCCCCGATCTCGCCCATGCCGCCGCGTGAGTTGACCAGTGCCGAAGTCGAGCAAACCATCAACGACTTCGCCCGTTGCGCAGGCCTGGCCCAACAAGCCGGTTATGACGGCGTCGAAGTGATGGGCTCTGAAGGCTACCTGATCAACGAATTCATCGCCGCACGCACCAACCAGCGTACGGACGAATGGGGCGGCAGCTACGAAAACCGCATCAAGTTCCCGATCGAGATCGTGCGCCGCGTGCGCGAAAAGGTCGGCCCCAACTTCATCATCATCTACCGCTTGTCCATGCTGGACCTGGTCGATGGCGGCTCCAACTTTGAAGAAGTGGTGCAACTGGCCAAGGCCATCGAAGCCGCTGGCGCCACCATCATCAACACCGGCATCGGCTGGCACGAAGCCCGCATCCCCACCATTGCCACCTCGGTGCCCCGCGCCGCGTTTGCCTGGGTGACCAAGAAGATGAAGGGCCAGGTCAACATCCCCCTGGTCGCCACCAATCGCATCAACACGCCAGAAGTGGCCGAGCAGGTGTTGGCCGATGGCTGCAGCGACCTGATCTCGATGGCGCGCCCCTTCCTGGCTGACCCCTACTTCATCCGCAAGGCTGAAGCCGGGCGTTCGGACGAAATCAACACCTGCATCGGTTGCAACCAGGCTTGTCTGGACCACACCTTCAGCGGCAAGATCACATCGTGCCTGGTCAACCCGCGCGCCTGCAATGAAACCGAATTGAAGTTCGTGCGCACCGGCGCTTCCAAGCGCATCGCCGTGGTCGGCGCTGGCCCGGCCGGCTTGAGCTTTGCCACGGCGGCGGCCGAGCGCGGCCACCAAGTCACCTTGTTTGAAGCCGATGGCGACGTGGGTGGCCAGTTCAACATCGCCAAGAAGGTGCCCGGCAAGGAAGAGTTCTACGAAACGCTGCGCTACTTCCGCAACCACATCAAGGCCACCGGCGTGAACGCCAAGTTCAACACCCGCGTGACGGTTGACGACCTGGTCAAGGGCGAGTTCGACGAGATCGTGCTGGCCACCGGCGTGGTGCCCCGCACCCCTCCGATCGAAGGCGCAGACCACCCCAAGGTCCTGAGCTATCTGGACGTGCTGCGCGACGGCAAGCCCGTGGGCAAGACCGTGGCCGTGATCGGTGCGGGCGGCATCGGCTTTGACGTGTCCGAGTACCTGACCCACGAAGGCGACAGCCCTGCGCTGAACAAGGACAAGTTCTACGCCGAATGGGGCATCGACACCAGCTACGCCGAACGCGGTGGCGTCAAGCAAGCCCACTTGGACAAGGCCCCTCGCAAGGTCTACCTGCTGCAGCGCAAGACCAGCAAGGTGGGCGATGGCCTGGGCAAGACAACGGGCTGGATCCACCGGACCTCGTTGAAGAACCGCGATGTGGACATGATCGCGGGCGTCACCTATCGCAAGATCGATGACGCGGGCTTGCACATCACAGTCGGTGGCCAGGACACCGTGTTGCCGGTCGACAACGTGATCCTGTGTGCCGGTCAGGAACCTTTCCGTGCGCTGCAGGACGGTCTGGTCGCAGCCGGCCAGAAGGTGCATCTGATCGGTGGCGCCGATGTGGCCGCTGAGCTGGACGCCAAGCGCGCCATCAAGCAAGGCGCCGAACTGGCCGCTTCCATCTGAGCGTGATTGGGTGCACAGTGGGTGGCGTGAAGTCGCCCGCTGTCCCCTTTGATCCCACATGCCTCATCAGGAGACTTTCATGAGCACTCTGGACGAACAACTCAAGCCCGCCGTGGCGGCTTCTCTGGCGCAGTGGCACGAGATGGTGGCCACGAAAGAGCTGGGCAAACTGCGTGCCCTGTTGCATGACGAGGCCGTGTTCCGCTCACCCATGGCCTTCAAGCCCTATGTCAGCGCCGAAGCAGTGCAACTGATTCTGACCACGGTGGTCCAGGTCTTCAACGATTTTGTCTATCACCGGCAACTGGCCTCGTCAGATGGTTTGAGCGTGGTGCTGGAGTTCAGCGCCAACGTGGGCGACAAGTCGCTCAAGGGCATCGACATGATCCGGTTTGACGAAGAGGGCAAGATCGTCGATTTTGAGGTCATGATTCGTCCTCTCAATGGCTTGCAAGCCCTGGGTGCAGAAATGGGAGCCCGACTGGCTGCCTACCTGCCTGCCTACAAGGCCAAGCTCTGATTTCGTCCTGACCTTGCCTCTCCATCTGGATCGCCTATGAACTTCGACACCGTCACCGTATCGCTGGACCAGCACATCGCCACCGTGCGTCTCAATCGGCCCGAGAAGGCCAATGCGATGAACCTGACCATGTGGCATGACATTCGCAAGGCCTTCCAATGGGTGGATGAAAACAACGAAGCCCGCGTGGCCGTGATCGAGGGCGAAGGCAAGCACTTCACGTCGGGCATCGATCTGCAGATGATGATGGGCCTGCTGCCCTCGATCAAGAACGAGTGCGATGGCCGCACCCGCGAAAATCTGCGTCGTGTCATCCTGGATCTGCAAGACACCTTGACCGCGATCGAGCGTTGCCGCAAGCCGGTGCTGGCTGCCATTCACGGCGGATGCGTCGGCGGCGGTGTCGATCTGATCAGCTGCACCGACATGCGTTATTGCTCGGCCGACGCCTACTTCACCATCAAGGAAATCGACATCGGCATGGTGGCCGACGTCGGCACTTTGCAGCGCCTGCCCAAGCTGATCGGCAACCAGGGGATCGTGCGCGAGCTGGCCTACACGGGCCGCAAGGTCGATGCCACTGAAGCGCAAGCCATCGGCTTGGTCAACCAGGTGTACGAATCACGCGAGGCGATGCAAGCGGGTGTGCGCGAGCTGGCTGCGCAGATCGCGGCCAAGTCGCCGCTGTCCATCCGTGGCACCAAAGAGATGTTGAACTACTCGCGTGATCACTCGGTGGCCGATGGTTTGAACTACATCGCCACCTGGAACGCGGCCATGCTGATGTCCGACGATCTGACCGCCGCCATGATGGCTGGCATGTCCAAGCAGACACCCGTCTTCAAGGACTGATCGCCGAAGTGAACGCGATGGGCCAGAACACCTGGACCCAGCTGGATCCCACCAGCAAGAGCGGGATCGTCAGACACAGTTCGGCGCCGATGCGCCGGGCTGTGGTCTGCCAGGCCGACGCGGGCGAATGCCAGATCAGTCGAGTGGCCAGCCACGCCGACCACAGCAGGCCGCCAGCCAGAACCATCAGCCGGGCTGAGCCGACCCAGCTCGGTACCAGGCCTTCGGCACGCAGTTGCGTCAGGGTCATCATCGACAGGCCCAGAAAGAGGCTGCATCCGCCCAAGGGAACCAAGGCCATCGCCAGCGCATGCCAGTTGCGCGTGCGCTCGGGCAACAGCCAGGCGGCCGACCGCAAAGCCAGCCAGCTCAGCCCACCCACCACCAGGGTGGTCGCCGCCAGGTAGCTCAAGATGGCCAGGCCATCGAGCCAGTTGAACACGTCATTGGCTTCAGGCACATGGGTGAGCAGCCACCACGGTGCGTTGTCTTGCAGCAAAGCCAGATGGTCATGCATCACCAGCCACTGGGCGGCCCATTGCTTCAGGCGCACGAAGGTCGGGTTCACTGTCCATTGAAAGGCGCCCAAGGCCAGACCCAGCACGCCAAACACCAATAGGCGGGCGGGATACGGATTGAACGGCGCCGCGGGGGGATGCACGATCTCCTGGCCGGGCGCGCGCCAACGTAGGGCAATGGCGTCGCGATGGCCACTGCAGCGCCCACAGGCGTGGCAATCAGAGGCGCTTTGCAGATGGCGCAGATCCAGCAGCGGGGCGCAGTTCACCCGCTGTGGGGTCCCGGCGTGCGCGCGCCACACTGTGGCGTCGGTGCGATAGTGCATGGGTGCCACCTTGGCCAGCAAACCAAAGATGCCGCTGACCGGACAGAGATAGCGACACCAGACGCGCTTATCCCGTCCATAGACCCAGCCCACCAACACCGCGACCACCGTCGAGCCGCCCAGAATGAGCAAAGTGGCCTGCGGGTATTCGTAGACGCTGATCAGTTGCCCATAGAGGGTGGTGGTCACGAAGGCCACGAAGGGCCAACCGTTCCAGCGCAGCCAGCGCGGAATGCTGCGTCCCAGGCCATGGCGGCTGGCCAGTTCGGTCAAGGCGCCTTCCGGGCAGAACAGGCCGCACCACATGCGCCCGAACAGCATCACGCTGACGATCACAAAAGGCCACCAGATGCCCCAGAACGCGAACTGGGCGGCGAGCCGCAGATTAGTCGTGATGGTGGCGTTCTCGGATGGCAGAGGCAAGAACGCCGGCACCACCACCAGCACCGCATACACCAGCACGATCAGCCATTGCACGGCCACGATGGCGCGGCGATGCCGTTGCAGGGCGTGGCCCCATTGAGCCAACAGGGAGGCGGGCGCGAGCATGTTCGACCTTTTAAGTGGGACGGGACACCTGGGCGCGCGGGCGCAGACGCATAGCCACCGTGCCCCAATACATCAGGTAGGCCAGCACCAGCATCCCCGTGGGCCGGGCTCGGTAGCCCACTGCGGAGGCCAACACCCGCCCCAGCGGGCTGGCGTCGTCCAGCCAGGCTGAGGCATCCCAGGCGGGGTCCATCAACACGGGCAGCATGTCCAGGCCGATCAAGCGCTCGACGCCTTGCCCCAGCATGGTCGCCGCCAGCACCAGCAGCAAGACCTCGCCGACACGCAGCAAGGTTCGGTAGTTGAGGTGGCGTGCACCACAGGTGATGGCCAGCGCACACAGGATGGCGCCCATCAGACCCAAGGCCGCGCCCACCCACATGTTGGACGACTGCGGGTTCAGCCCCAAGCCATACAGGAAGACCGTGGTCTCGGCGCCTTCTCGGGCCACGGCCAGCATCGTGACCAGTCCCACTCCCATGGCTCCGCTGGCCTGGCCGGCGCGTGCTTCGAGCGCGTGTCGCATCTGCGCGCCGTGGCGGCGCATCCAAACCACCATTTGCACGACCAGCACGGCCGACACGCCCGCCAGGGCAATTTGGAACAGCTCGAAGGCCTGGCCCTGCAACTGGCTCTGGGCCATGAACGTGGCGCCACCCAACAGCAAGGCCAGCGCGACGCCTGCGACCACGCCGACCGCGATGCCGCGCCGCAAGTGCTGCGGCGAGGGCTGCCGTGCAATCCAGGCCAGCAGGACGGTGATGACCAGAATGGCCTCGAGGCTTTCGCGCCAGACCACGATGAGCGCATTGAGCATGGTGTCTCCCCTTATCGGGCGATGAGGGTCAGGCCGGCAGCTTCGGGGTGGAATTCATCCACGAACCGATAGCGACCGCCGCGCAGTGAAGGCAACACCACAAACGACTGCGCGCCAGGTGCCAGGATCTTTTCCACGTGCATGTCCAGATTCTCGAATTCGCTGGGGCCCGGGCCCTCGTTGCGCAGCACCAGCTTGATGCGCTGGCCGGCGGGCACCTCCAGCGAGGCGGGCGTGATTCGGCCTTGCTTGAGCGTGAGCGTGAAGGTCGGCAAGTCGGTGTTGCCGGGTGGGGCGCTCTGCGCGGGGGGATGCCAAGCGGCGCCGGCCAGTGCCAGCGCGCCAGCCAGCATGCCTTGCCAGCGGGAGGCGCACACGGATGAGCGCGCAGCCATCAGAAACCCACTTTCATGCGCAGTCCGATGGCCTTGACGGCCGGCGCATTGGCATCGGCACCGGGGCGCCCGATCCATTGGTAATGCGGACTGATCTGGACCCGGTCGTTGAACCGATAGCGGTAGTACAGCTCAGCATGGCGCTCTGAGCCGCCCGCGGTATAGCCGGCCAGCGTCGGGTCGGTCAGGGTGGCCTGTTGGTAGCGGGTGCTGGTGCGCAAGACGCCCCAGGCGAGGCCCACCACATCGGCCGCACGACCCCAGTTGCTGCCATCGGTCTGCGCGCCCATTGTGAGGGTCTGATCAAAGCGGACCTGACCGGCCATCTGGCGCCCGACGCGAGCGAACACGGTCCAGTCATCGTCCAGGCGTTGGTCGATCGAAGCGCCCCAGCCGGTGTGCGTCTGCTCGGCCGCTGCCGAATGAACCGCGTTGGTCGCGCGACCGTTTTGCCAGGCATACACGCGGTAGTTGCCGCCCAGGCCGGTGATCAGTCTGGGATTGGCTTCCAACTGAGCAATCACGACGGGCTTGCCCAGTGACCCGGAAAAATTCGCAGAAGGCCCGGAGCCAAATACACCGACCGAAGCCATCCACGCCTGGCCCTTGGCGTATTGATCGGTGTAGGCCACGCGAATGCCGGGGGTGAACCCATAGGCATCGACACCGGCGTCCCCGCCCGAGTCAAGCAAGGGGTTGTGCACGAAGACATTGTTCAAGAACCGGGTGGTTTCGTCGTCGGCTGCAGCGTTCTGGTCGAAGAACAGGAAGGGGTCCATCTTGCCGACATTGATCTCCAGATGCTGGCGCGAATGGGGTTTGTAGCCGCCCAGCGGCAGGGGAATATTGAGTTGATACCAGGCCTGGGCCAGCACCGCAAACGAATCGTCGGGGCCTGCACCGGTTTCAAAGGCGCTGCTGTTGAGGGTGCTGGTATAGGTCGGACGCAGGCCCAGACCGGTCCCTTGTCCAAAGCGGAAGTGCGTGAAAAAACGGCCTTCCAGGTCGCCAGACTGGCCGCCGGGCAGGCTCAGTGACACGTCGCCCCGGTAATTGGCCCGGGACGGGCCTTGCGCCGGCAGGGTGCTGTGCGAACCCAGCGCGCGCTGGACAACGGCCGTCATGCTGGCGCCCACGGCGATGCCCTCCAGGGCTTCGATCTGGCGGGCTTGTTTTTGCATTTCCAGCGTTTGAAACTCCACCGCTTTCAAACGTGTCACCAGTTCAGGTTCGGCCTCGCTGATGCGGTCGGTGCCCAGTGCCTGATCAGCCTGGCGTTGGGCTTGTTCCAGTTGCTCGACGCGCTCCAACAAGCGGCGGTAATCCGCCTGCGTGGGGGCCGATTCGGCCACACACCATGTGGGCCAGGCCGTCAACGCCACCATGCAGGCGGCAAGCCCACGGGTCCTGCGCAGGGGGGACATTTCAGTAGCCTCCCTTCTTGCCGATGCCGGCGTAGACGAAGTCCCACTCCACCTGGACAGGGCGGAACCAGGGGCGCACGCCCGTGGCTCGGTCGGTGTGGCGGCCAAAGTGCATGCCCATGGCGTTGTCGGGCGCATTGGGTGCCAGAACGGTGAACTTGACCTTGTATTTGCCAGGACCAGCCAGCTTGATGTTGTCGCCGTAGTGCGGCCCGTCGCTGGCCACCATGGGCATCATGTCGCCCCTCACCACTTCGCCGGATCCTTGTTTGGTCACCTCAAAGCGCACCAGCAGGTAAGGCACCCAACTGCCTTCGACAAAGCCATTGGGGTTGTTGGCCAAGGCATGGATGTCGGCCTCCAGGTGAACGTCCGACTCAGCCGCCTTGCGCATGTGGCCGTCGGGTTCCATGTCGATGGGTTGCAGGTACACGGCGGCAATTTCCAGTCCGGCAACGTTTTGGGGGGCGCCGATCGGGTATTCAAGGGCTTGAGCGGCAGTCAGTGGCCAGGCCAGCAGACAAGGCAACAGATGAGCGCAGTGGGAGAGACGCAGAGACATGACAACATTCCTTCAAATCACTGTCGTCAATGTAAATAGCAATGATTCGCATTGCATTGATCTGAGTCATCCGTTGGGTGATGCCTCCTGGCCAAGCACAGGTGGCCCGGGGGACTGTTGTATGGAGAGCCGCGGTTTCGCAAAATTGGTAAAACAATGAAAGGGCTCTTGGCCTTTACTTTGCCCCTGTCGCACACTCGCCCCAAATTAAACGAAGCCCCTTTCTGCGCTCGATCGGCCAAGAAAGGGCAGGGGTTGAGATGATCTGTTTGATGCGAGGGCACTGATGGGTGCGCGCCTTTTGAATGAGCCGCTGGTGGCCAGCGAGTGGGTGTCCGCCACGCCTTGGGGCAAGGTCCGCTTGTCCGTTCCCTGGGGGGACACCGCTGATGCCAAGGCCCTGATTCAGCAACTGGAACACTGGTGCCAGCGGTCTCTGTGCTTTGTGCCGGGTGCTTCCGGTCCGTTCGCGCCCCGCGACGCGGCGCCCACCTTGAAAGGCACCGTGGCCGACGCGCGCCTGGCTCCCCTCGGTTCCGAGGTCACCGTGCCGGTGCCCCTGCTTGATGCCAGGCAGCCGCCGTTGGCGCTGCAGGGCGCAGCCATGGATTGGCAGAGGCTGAAGTTCGAGGTCACCGTGTCGTCGCTGGACGAGGCCAGCGTCGACGACGCGGCGATCCGGGACCACGGCATGGTCCTGTTGCCAGAGGCCTTTCAAACGCGGTGGCTGGTTCGTCTGCAAACCCCCGACGCGGCCCACACGCTGTGGGGCCATTTGCAGCTCAATGCCGGCGTGATCGATTTGCTGGACTCGGTGGAGGCGTCTGAGTTGTCGCTGCGCGAGGCGCAACTGGCCAGCGGCGCCTGGCAGGTGCGTCTGAGCCGTCCCGTCGTGCTGGATTTGCCCTTAGCTCGGGGGTGGGCCAAAGGTACCCGAACGGTCGCGCTCGACTTTTGTTGCGACCAACGGGACCGGTCGGGTTACGGCCTCAGCGCGCAACTGACCCGTCCGGACCCCGCTGTGCATCTGAGCGCCATGGTGGTGCCTGTGATGCTGGGTGCCGCACTGCATGTGCAAGCTGCGTGAAGCGAGAGATTTTTCACGCATCTCGGCCGAGTTGCTGTGATGGTGTGTGTTAATCCCGGCTAATCACATCTATTCGCGGTCTTGCTCTGGCTCCCCTGTAGTAAGGTTGACCTGTCCTTTCGACAGGAGATTTTTTGATGGCAGCGGCATCGTCTGGTCGGCGTGGCGCCAGTGGGACCGAGCTCAAATTGGCCATGCTGATCGGCTTTGGCATGGTCGTGGTTTTGTTGGCGGTCTGGGCCTTCAATCAGATGATGGCTGGCAGCGAAGAAGAGATCGCCCGGCCTGTCCCGACCTGGCTGGGCGTCAGCAAAGTGGCCGCTCAAACGGCGGATGGCCGCATGCTGCTGGTCAAAGTGAACTTCATGCTCAAGGACAAGGACGACCTGGACACCCTGACGCCTTACGAGCCGGTTTTCAAATCATTGGTGACCGAGTTGGGCACCAGCATGGACAGCACACAGGTTCACGGCAGCGAGCGCATTCTGCAGTTCGGTGAAGCGGTGCGCGAATCGGTCAACGATTACCTGAACGAGCAGCACATCAAACCCCGTATCAAACGCGTGGCTTTTGAAGAATTTAGGCTGGTGCCGTCTTGATGGCAGGCAGCCGGTGTTCACGACGCTGAGCGCGGCACACCTTCGATTGATCTGACTTGAAGGGCCTGTCCCGCCAACCACGTTTTGCGAGACGAGCCGCATTGCGGACATGGATCGATGCGGGTCGGGGGCGCAAACGTGGCGCCGCACGCGTTGCAACGGGCCTGAGCCTCGATCGCGTTCATCACCAATTCAGCCCCTTCCGCCAGGGTGCCTTGCAGGGCCGTGTCAAGCGCGGTGCGCAGGGCCTGGGCATCGACGCAGCTCAAGGTGCCAATGTCCAGGCTGATGCGGGTGATGTGAGACAGATCGGCTTCGTGCGCCTCCAAAATCTGCACCACCTCCATGGCCAGGGACAACTCATGCATGCGCGCGGTCCTGCGTTGCGTTCAACCAACCCATCAGCAACGACCAGGCTGGCTCGATGTTCTGCTGGATGGCGAGGGACAGCGGCGCGCCCAGCTCAAAGCCTTCGCCTGCGACCGAGAGCAGATGAGATCGGGGTGGCGGCGCGTTCAGCAAATGCCGGTACAGGGCCAGCAGTTGCGCAGGCGTGCAACTGTGGCTTTGCATGGTGGGAGGCTGGGGAAGGGCCTCCACTGGTGTCAGCCGCGCCGCAGAATCGCCGCAAGCCGCTGCGTCAATGAACAAGACCCGCTGTCGGCCTTGCAGGTCATCCACATGCTCGACCATCAATTGCTGGTCACAGATCACCTCTATCCGGTTCTGGATGTCTGGCGCCTGCTGGCTTGACCACCGTGTCAAGCGATCGGCCAGCATCGGCCCAAAGGCGTCGTCGCCGCGACTGGGGTTGCCCATGGCCAAAATCAGAATCGGCTTCATGGATGTTCGATCTGCCCGTCTTCGTGCTTGAGCAGCAGATCAACGGTTTGTCCTTGGGCGTCCAGCAACTCGACACGCAGCGGCATCTTGCCGATGGCATGGGTGGCGCAAGACAGGCAGGGGTCGTAGGCCCGAATGGCCACTTCAATGTGGTTGAGCAGGCCTTCGGTCAGAGCCCGGCCATCGAAATATTGGGCGGCCACGCTGCGCACGGCCTCATTCATGGCGGTGTTGTTGTGGGTGGTCGAGACAATCAGGTTGGCATGGCTGATCAGGTCATCGTCGCCAATGCGGTAGTGGTGGATCAAGGTGCCGCGTGGCGCCTCGATCACGCCAATGCCTTCGCGCAAGGGGGTGCCGGTGGCCATCAGGTCGGTGCCCGTGATGGCCGGGTCATGGAGCAAGCGCTCGATGCTTTCGGCGCAATGCAGCATGTCGATCATGCGGGCCCAATGTTGGGCCAGCGAGGCGGTCACCGGTTTGCCGTGGTTCCAGGCTTTGAACTCTTCTCGGGCGGCTTCGGCGCGGGGGGTGTCCAGATAGCTGGCGTTATTAATGCGGGCCAGCGGGCCGACGCGGTACCAGCCCTTGTCGGGTCCCAGTGCACGCAGGTGCGGGAACTTCATGTAGGACCAGGGCTTGACCTCCTCCACCAGCAGTTGCGCGTAGGTGTGCACGTCGGCCTGATCGATGATGCGCAGGCCATGGGCATCGCTCACGCGCAGGGCCCCGTCATACAAATCGCCGGCGCCATCGGGACGCACCAGAGACATGAACAGTGAAGGGAAGTTGGCAAAGTCACCCTGCTCAGGCTGGCCGGCCAGAAACAGCTTGCGGGCCAGAGCCAATGCGCCGGCACACCAGTCGATGATCTGGGGGATGTCGGCCAGCAGCGCATCGCGGTCTGCGGCTGACAGAGGGCGGTTGAAGCCACCGGGTACCGAGCCGGTGCCATGCACCCGCTTGCCGGTGAGGATGCGGATCACCTCCTGGCCATATTTGCGGATGCGGATGCCTTGCAGACCCAGTTCCCGCTCGTCTTGCAAGACACCGACGATGTTGCGATGGGCGACATCATCATCAAAACCAAACAGCAGATCGGGCGAGGCGAGGTGAAAGAAGTGCAGGGCGTTGGACTGCAGTACCTGCGCAAAATGCAGCAGGCGGCGCAGCTTTTCGGCGGACGCCGTGATGCGGCTGTGGCCGATCACAAAGGCATCGCAGGCCTTGCTGGCCGCCAGCAGGTGGCTGACCGGGCAGATGCCGCACAGGCGCTGGACGAGAGTGGGCACCTCCCAATAGGGGCGGCCCTGGATGAAGCGTTCAAAGCCTCGGAACTCGACGATGTGCAGGCGGGCCTGGTGGACGCGTCCCTGTTCATCCAGCAACAGTGTGACCTTGCCATGGCCTTCGACGCGGCTGACCGGTTCGATGACGACGCGGTTCAAGCCTTCGGGGTTCGCTGCGGTTTCGAGTGGATGGGGCATGGGGGTCAGTCAAAGCGGCGCGCGGGCTCGGGCAGCACCAGGGGGCGCTGTGCCAGTTGCGACAGGATCAACTCGCGAAACGCCTCGGCGGGTGGTGGGCAGCCCGCCAGCGTGATGTCGATGGGCACGACCTCGTGCAGAGGCAGCACCTTCTTGAGCAAGGGAGGCAGCTCCGGGTCTCGCGGCACCTGCGGGTGCAACAGGTCGGCCCCCAGGTAGGACTCGGCGACCAGTTCGGACACGGGGATGCCATTGCGCAGTGCCGGCACGCCGCCGTACATGGCACAGGCCCCGACGGCGACGACCAGTTTGCAGCGCGCCCGAAATTCGCGCAGAACCTCGACGTTGTCCTCGTTGCACACGCCCCCTTCGATCAAGCCGATGTCGACGCCGTCCAGACTGACCTGCTTGATGTCGGTGAGCGGGCTGCGGTCGAACTCGATGTGGTCGATCAGGTCGGCCAGCGCCTCGTCCACGTCCAGAAAGGACATGTGGCAACCAAAGCAGCCGGCCAGCGAGCAGGTGGCAATGCGCAATTTGCGCGGAGGGGGGGTCATGTGTCCTCCGGGCGCTGGGCGATGTCGGCCTGGTCGTAGTGACGCTGACCGATCGGGATGACGAAGCCCTGGCGCTTGGGCATCAGCGCGCCAACGGGGCAGATGGACAAGGCGCGGTCGGTGAGGGCCACGTCACTGTCCTTGAGCAGGCCGCTGGGGCTGTTGATGAGCAGTTCGGTCTTCAGACCGCGCCCGCCCATGGCGAACACATTCTTGCCATCGACCTCTTTGCTGGCGCGCACGCACAGCTCGCACAGCACGCAACGGCTGCGATCCAGCCAGACATCGGGGTGTGAGGCATCGACTGCGTGCACCGGATATTCGTGGACGAAATGGGTGTCCTGCATGCCCAAGTGATAGCCCAGGGCTTGCAGGTGGCAGTTGCCGCTTTTTTCACAGAAGGGGCAGTGGTGGTTGCCCTCGACAAACAGCATCTGAATGAGCCGCTTGCGGTCATGCTGGATATCGGGCGTGTCGGACTCGACCACCATGCCCGGCTGGGCCGGCAGCGTGCAGGAGGCGACAGTGCGCCCATTGACGCGGACACTGCAGACCTTGCAGCTGCCGATCGGGTCGAAGTCGGCGTGATGGCACAGATGCGGAATGTAGGCGCCTGCGGCGGTGGCGGCCTGTATGATGGTCTGGCCCGGCTCAAAGGCAATGGCCTGCCCGTCAAGCGTGAAGGTATGCGTCATGGGTGGGCGTCGTCTTGCATGTTGGCCAAGGCTGCGTCCAGATCAAACGCGCGGCGTGGACTGACCAGGCGGCGTTGCACCTGTTGCGGAAAGTGTGCCATCACGTCGAGCAAAGGATGCGCGGCCGTCTGTCCCAGGCCACAGTGGCTGGTGCGTTGCATCAGCAGGCCGGTTTCTTTCAGCCGGTCCATGTCGGCCTGACTGGCGTGCCCGCTCATCAGTCGGTCGGCCGTCTCGACCAGTTGGCCGCAGCCGACGCGGCATGGCGTGCAGAACCCGCAGGACTCATGCGCAAAGAAATGGGTGTAGTGCCGGGCCACATCCACCATGTCGCGATGCCGGTTGAACACCGTGAAGGCGCCGCCCGTCGGCAGGTCTTCGAAACTGATCTGGCGTTGCAACTGGCTGGCGTCAATCAGCTTGCCCGAGGGGCCGCCCACCAGCACCGCTTGTACGTCGTGGGCGCCGCAGTCGGTCAGTACCTGCGCGACGGTGGTGCCCCAGGGCACCTCGTACATGCCAGGGCGGGCCACGTCTCCAGCCACGCTCAGAATGCGCGTGCCTTTGGACTGCGCCGTGCCACGCGTGGTAAACCAGGGCCCGCCGTGCACGGCGATCTGGGCCACCTGGACGAAGGTCTCCACGTTGTTGTTGACCGTGGGCAGTCCCAGATAGCCTCGGTCCACGGGGAAGGGCGGACGCGTACGCGGGATGCCACGCTTGCCTTCGACGGACTCGATCAGGGCGGTTTCTTCGCCGCATACATAGGCACCGGCCCCCAGGTGCAGGTCGATCTCGAAGCTGTGCCTGGATCCGGCAATGTCTGGGCCCAGCCAACCTTGCTGGCGGCGTTGCGCCAGGATGTCGCGCAGGTGTGCCTCGATGAATTCATATTCGCCACGCAGGTACAAGAAGCCTTGTGTGGCGCCAACCGTCAGGGCGGCCACCGTCATGCCTTCGATCACTTCATGGGCCCATTGCATCAGCAGCATGCGGTCCTTGAACGTGCCCGGCTCGCCTTCGTCGGCATTGCAGGTGATGGCGCGCGGCGCGGCGGCCTGCCGACAGGCTTGCCACTTCTGCCAGGTTGCGAAGCCTGCGCCGCCCCGCCCGCGCAACCCGGCTTCGCGCAGGGCGCTGATCATGCCGTCCGCTCCGCGCATCAGGGCCTGTTCAATGGCTCGGCCGGGCGCAATGGGGTGGCTCAAGGTCAGGTCGTGGCGGCCCACGGGGTTGGTCACGGCAAAGAAGTCGACCGGCCATTCATCCAATGGAACGCTGGTCAGGATCAGGTAGGCGATTTCGTCGATGCGACGCGGTGTCAACTGCGTCAGCGGGCGGCCATTGATCAGCCCTGCAGGGCCCTGGTCGCACAAGCCTGTGCAGGAGGTGCGATGCACCGAGGCCAGGCCATCGGCGCGGGTGCTGTCGGGCTGGAGTTGCAAGCGCTCGCACAACTGCAGCAGCAGGGCCTCGCTGCCGAGCATGCGATCGGTGACGCTGTCGCTCAGGTAGACGGTGTAACGGCCTCGGGGCTCCAGGCTCAGGAAGTGATAGAAGCCGACCACGCTGCGCACGGCGGCGTAGCTGACACCCCATCGATCGACCAGGGCTTGGATGGCCGCAGGGGGAACATGGTGGAAGCGCGCCTGGATCTGCCGCAGCACTTGCAACAAGGCGCTGGGGCCGGGCATGTGGCGTGCCAGCAGATCATCCACGTCCGCGCCCAGGCGCGATGCCGGCGTCGACAACGGGGGCCCAGGGATCATCGGGCGGTCAGGCTGATGGTCAGCAGGGCCGAGGCGTCTTCCAGGGCTTGGAGCCCATGCGGCTCATGGCCCGCCAGAAAGACCAGGTCGCCCGCCTTGAGCGTGAGCGTCTTGCCCGGGATGGTGAGCTCGATGATGCCTTCGATGCACTGAATGGTGATCTCGCCGCTGACCTGGTGGTCCTTCATCGACTTGCCCTGGGGCAGCACCAGCCGGATCAGCTCAAGCTGCGTGCTTTTGAGCAGGGCGTAGCTTTGCACTTCGTGCAGCCTGTCGCCCAAAGGTTGAGCAGGGATCAGATCACCAGATGCAGCGTGGGCAATGGCCATGATGGGGCTCCAGATGTGCGGGGCGATGGGCTGGCCCGGTGCGGCCTTCAGCAGATGCGAGGCAGCGGCTCGCCCATCAACCAGTCCAGCATACGCCAGCCGCCGAAGCGGGTGCGCATTTGCACAAAATGATGGGGGTCTTGTGTCACTTCGCCGATACGGCAGGCTTGCTGCCCCAGCGGGTGAGCCCGCATGGCGGCGAGCAGGCGATCGGCGTCCTCATCGGCGCAGATGGCCAGCAGCTTGCCTTCGTTGGCGATGTAAAGCGGGTCCAGGCCCAGGAACTCGCAGGCCCCTTGCACGGCGGGCTGAAGCGGGATGCGGCTTTCGTCGAGTCGCATGCCGACACCGGAGGCGTGGGCGATCTCGTTCAGCGTGGTGGCCACGCCGCCACGCGTGGGGTCGCGCAATACCCGGATGGCGGCGCCGGTGGCGAGCATGGTGGCGACCAGATCGTGCAAGGGCGCGCAATCCGACACGATGGGCGAGTCAAACTGGAGGCCCTGGCGTTGGCTGAGCACCGCCAGGCCATGCTCGCCAATCGAGCCTGAGAGCAAGACTGCGTCGCCGGCGCGGGCCTGTCGGCCCGATAGCGTCAGACCCGCGGGCGCCCAGCCCAGGCCCGACGTGCTGATGTAGAGGCCGTCCCCCTTGCCCCGCTCCACGACTTTGGTGTCGCCCGCCACGATGGCCACTTGGGCCTGCCGGGCCGCCGCGGCCATGGCCAGGGCCACGCGGTTTAGATCCGCCAGGGCGAGGCCTTCTTCCAGAATGAAGGTGACAGTGAGGTACAGCGGGGTGGCGCCCATCATGGCCAGATCGTTGACGGTGCCATGGACGGCCAGCTCGCCGATGTTGCCGCCCGGAAAGAACAGGGGCGAGACCACATGCGCGTCCGTCGCCATGACCAGGCGATGTCCCGCCGGTAATGAGGCCGTGTCGGGCACCACGGCGCCGTCATCGGCGGGGCCTTCTCCGGGCACTTGCCACGATGCGGGCCAGGTAGCGGCAAAGGCCGGATGAAAGATTTCCTGGACCAGCTGGTGGCTGGCACGACCGCCGGCACCATGCGTCAGGTCGATGCGGCCCTGCTTCTTGTCCAGCGGGCGAATGTAGGGCGATTGGGGCGAGGTCATGATCGCATGAAGGGCGAGGTCAAGCGGGCACGCCGCGGTGGCGGCCAAAGCTGTAGTGGGCGGCGCAGGCGCCTTCTGAGCTGACCATGCAGGCGCCCATGGGCTGATCGGGCGTGCAGACGGTGCCGAACAGCTTGCAGTCCTGTGGCTGCCGGTGGCCCCGCAGGATCGGGCCGCACAGGCACTGTGGGTGGTCGGCCACGGTGCGGTCAGACAGGCCAAACCGCTGTTCGGCATCAAAGTAGGCGTAGTCCGGGCGCAGCTTCAAGGCGCTGTGGGCCATGCGACCCAGGCCGCGCCATTCAAACCCCTCGCGCAACTCGAACACCTGGTCCACCAGGGACTGCGCCTTGACATTGCCCTCGCGGTTGACCGCCCGGGTGAACTCGTTTTCGACCTCGGCGCGCCCCTCATTGACCTGACGCACCAGCATCAGAATGGCCTGCATGATGTCCAGTGGCTCAAAACCGGCAATGACCACGGGCAAGTGGTATTGCGACGCGAAGACCTCGTAAGGCCGTGAGCCGATCACGGTCGAGACATGAGCGGGGCCGACCAGGCCGTCCAGCGCCACCGGTTCGTCCTGATCCAGAATGGCGTGCATGGCCGCGGGGGTCAGCACGTGGTTGCACAGCACGCTGAAGTTCTGCAGGCCTTCGCGTTGCGCGATCTGCAGGGCGACGGCTGTGGGCGGCGTGGTGGTTTCAAAGCCAATGGCCAGGAACACCACTTGTCGGTCCGGATGCCGGCGGGCCAATGCCAGGGCGTCGTCCACAGCGTAAACGATCCGCACGTCAGCCCCTTGAGCGCGAGCCCGCATGAGACTGAGCTGCTGGGAGGCCGGCACGCGCAAGGTGTCGCCGTAGCTGGCCACGATGACCTCGGGGCGCCGAGCCAGCTCAATGGCCTGGTCGATTCGCCCGATGGGCAGCACGCACACGGGGCAGCCGGGGCCATGGATCATGTGGACCTGAGGGGGCAGCAAATCCAGCACGCCGTAGCGCGCCAGCGCGTGCGTGTGGCCGCCGCAAAATTCCATGAATCGGTAGCTGCAGTCAACCTGGACCGCCGCACGGATGGACTGAGCCAGGCGCTCGGCCAGTTGCGGATCGCGGAACTCGCTGACGTACTTCATCGCGGGGTCGCCTCCATCTGTGCGAACAGAGCCTGGGTCTGCTCGGCCTCGACCGGGTCAAGCAGCGTCAGTGCGTAGCCGACATGCACGATCACGTAGTCACCCGGTTGGACGCCATCGAGCAAGGCAAAGGAGATGTGTTTGCGCACACCGCCCAGATCGACGTGGCCCTGGCCAGTGGCGTCGATGTCGATCACGCGGGCGGGCAAGGCAAGGCACATGGGGCAGGGGCTCTCAAGTGAAGACGGTGGGGGCGGACGGCGCCTGGCGCTGCGCGACCCAGGCTTGTCCCAGGCTCAGGGCGCCATCGCCGCAGGGGTATTGTGACGGCCGCCAGACCATCAGGCCAGCGGACTGGATCAAGGCGGTGAGCGATTCATCCAATAATCGGTTGGCCAGGCACCCGCCGGCCAACACCACGGTTTCGATGTGGTGCCGCTGACATGCCGCGATCGCCCAGTGCGCCAATCTGTCCGCCAGCGTGGCGTGAAAGACCGCAGCCGCGTAAGCGCGCTGTGAGGCGTCCTGCCAAGGCTGCTGACTCAGCCAGCGCATCAGCGGCCGCCAGTCCAGCTCCGTGCCGGGATGCGGCTGGGTGGGCTCGGCAGGCAGGGGCGCTGCGGGCCAGGCCTGCCAGGTTTCGCTCTCAAGCAGCATGGCTGCATGTGCTTCGTGATCGGCGTGGCTGAGCAGGCCCAGCAGGCCGGCCGCGGCGTCGAACAAGCGGCCCAGGCTGGTGGTGCCCTGTGCCGCCGGGCCGGTGGCTGCGCCGCTGTTCAACCAGGCCCGCAGCAGCGGGGCGCTTGCTTGATTGGCAAATCGCTCGGTGATGTCCGAGCCGTGGCCGATGGCGTGCAGAACCGCGGCGCCCATGCGCCAGGGCTCGCGTGCGGCCTTTTCTCCGCCCGGCGTGGCAAGCGGGTGAAGGTGACCCAGACGGAGGCATTGCCCTTGGTGAACCCGCAGCAGCTCTCCGCCCCAGGCCTGACCGTCGGCTCCCATGCCATGACCGTCCAGGGCCAGCCCGATGACAGGAGCCAGGCTCGCGGGGTCATCGGCGTGCTCAGCCAGCACGGCGGCGATATGGGCGTGGTGATGCTGGATCGGCAGCAGCGGCACGTTGAAGTGCGTGGCCAACTCAAGCGCGACCCGGTGGCTGTAAAAATCCGGGTGCAAGTCGCAGGCGATGGCCTGCGGCCGCACCCGGCGTTGAGCCAGCCAGTGAAGGCTCAGGTCATGAAACGCCGTTCGGGTGTCTGCGCCGTCCAGATCGCCCACATGGGGCGTGAGCCAGGCCTGCTGGCCTGCATGCGGCGAGGGGGCACTCAGGCACAAAGTGGCCTTGAGGTCGCCGCCGGTTGCCAGCACCACGGGGGCTGCGCCCGGCGCGGGCGGGGGCAGATGCAAGCCGGCAGGCGCAAAGCCGCGTCCACGCCGCAGCCAGCAGGCCGAGCCATCCGCACGCACGCGCAACACCGAGTCGTCGTTGCGCGCCACGATGTCGCGGTCATGCAGCAACAGCGCGTCCGCCAGGGGGGCCAGGTCTTGCCAGGCGGCAGGGTTGTCGATCACCAGCGGCTGGCCTGATGCGTTGCCACTGGTCATGACCAACAACAGCTCGGCGTCAGCGGCTTGATGAAACAGCAAATGGTGCACCGGCGCGTAGGGCAGCAGGGCACCCAACCAGGTCAGGCCCGGCGCGATATCCGGCAAAGCCATGCGGGCGCGCTCTGTCTGGGGCAGCAGCACGATGGGGCGCTCGGGCCGTTCTAGCCACGCGGCCTCATCCACCGACACAGTGGCCCATTGGCGCAGCGAGGCCACACTCGCCGCCATCACCGCCAGGGGCTTGCTGGGTCGCTGTTTGCGTTGGCGCAGTCGCGCGACGGCTCGTGGCTGGCGGGCATCGCAGCACAAATGAAATCCGCCGATGCCTTTGATCGCGACAATCTGGCCCTGCTGCAGCAAGGCCACCGTGTGGGCGATTGCATCGCCTGTCAGCGCGCGCCCGTCAGACAGAAACAGCGACAAGCTCGGCCCGCAATGCGGACACGCATTGGTCTGATCGTGAAAGCGCCGGTCAGCCGGGTTGACGACCTCGGCCTGACAAGCAGGACAAGGTTGGAAGGACGCCAGACTGGTGTGCGCTCGATCAAAGGGTAACGCCCGCACGACGGTGTAGCGTGGGCCGCATTGCGGGCAGTGGATGAAGGGGTGGCGCCACCGCCGGTTGGCAGGGTCGATCAATTCGCTCAGGCACGTGGCGCACACCGCCAGGTCGGTGCCGATGGCGGTGCCCATGCCTGCCTCGTCGGGCTCGGCGGGGCTGGGTAGGATGTGAAAGCCGTCGTCCGTGATGGGCGGCAGGTCATGCGCTGGCAGCGCAGCCACATGCTCCACACGGGCCGGGGGCGGCATGTGCCACAGTGCCTGCGTCAGTGCCTCGACATCGTGGGCCGCACCGTCCAGGGCCAGCTCGACACCCGCGTGCGTATTGCGCACCCAGCCCCGCAGGTGCAGTCGCGTAGCCTGTTGCCAGATCCAGGGACGACAGCCCACCCCTTGAACCAGCCCCCGGATGATCAGACTTTGGCGCACTGCTGTTCGATCCAGTCCATCCAATCGGCAAATCCCTCACCGGTGGTGGCCGACAAGGGGATGATCTTGGCGTCCGGGTTGACCTGTGCCACGCAAGCCAGCGCGCGATTCATGTCAAAACGCAAATGGGGCAGCAGGTCGCATTTGGCCAGCAGGATCACACCCGCGGCCTGGAACATGTCCGGATACTTCAAGGGCTTGTCTTCACCCTCGGTGACAGAGAACACCAGCACCTTGCTGTGCTCGCCCAGATCGAATGCCGCAGGGCAGACAAGGTTGCCCACGTTCTCGATCATCAGCACGCCATGGGGCAACGCTGGCAGATCATGCAGGGCGTCGTGCACCATGCGGGCATCGAGATGGCAGCCCTTGCCGGTGTTGATCTGAACGGCTGGCACGCCGGTGGCACGAATGCGGTCGGCATCCAGCGAGGTCTGCTGGTCGCCCTCGATCACGGCCACCGGGCGGGTTTTCTGCAAGCGTGCCACGGTCTCGACCAGCAAGGTGGTCTTGCCCGAGCCGGGGCTGGACACCAGATTCAAGGCCAAGGTGTGTTGTGTCGCGAGGTGTTCCCGAACATGAGCGGCCACCTGGTTGTTGCCGGCAAGGATGTCCTGTTCGAGTTGCAGCACGCGAGTGTGCATGCCTGCACCAGAGTGGGGATGGTGGTGCGTGGCGGCATGGCCCGCGTCGTCGTGAAAATGGGCCGCCGCCGATTCACATCCACAAATGGTGCACATGGTGATCTTTCAATGAATCCAACAGCCGCCGATCCATGCACCATAGCGGACTAGTGGTTTGCCCGCAGTCGGGCAATCCCCCTATTCGAGTGGGGGACAACATGCCATAAATGTCACGTTGTTTGACTTGAGACCCCCTGATGAGATCTTCCAAACAATTCAAACGGTTGGGCAGCACCCTGGCTGCCGTGACCGCCGCCGTTGCTTTTCTCAGTGGCCAAGCCCTGATCGGTACCGCCCTGTGTACGGTGGCCGCTTTGTTCGGCGTGTCGACCCTGCACCGACTGGGCCGGGCCCATGAAGGCCTGAACGAGGCGCCACTGCGTGCGCCCATCCCCTCGTTGGAGCAGCGCAAGCGCATGCTCCAGGAAGTGGCCTGAGCACCCTTTCGGGGTCGCCCCGCCTTCAGGATTGACTGGCGCGGATGCGATAGCCGACCCGCGGAAAGTGCACATGCACGGCGCCACACCGCTCGCTGTCCAGGCGCAGCGTCAAGCGGTTGGCGTCGATCCCGACGAGCGCGCCTGTCACCGCTTCCTTGCCCATGAGCTCGGGTTGAACGCTCACGCGCTGGCCGACCGCGACCCCTGAGGCATCGGGCGACACGGATTCATAGCTCAGAGGCTGTGGCGTCGCATCGCGCGCGATGTCCAAGGCCGCCTCGGCGGACAATTCGCTGCGTTCACCGTGGCCGAACGCCTTCATCTGCTTCATCCATGCCAAGGTGGCGGGGTAGGGCTTGAAGTCGAACTGGCCGAAACGTGCGAACCACAAGGCGCAATACAGGCCAAAGTCACCATGACCCGGCTGCGAGCCGTTCACAAAGGGGCCGCTGCCTTGCAGGCCCTGCTCGACCCAGTTCAACTCCGTCGCCAAAGCCTGACGAGCCAAGGGGCCCGATTGTTTGACCAGTTCACGGGTCAGGCCCGTCGCGCCCGTCATGGCCGCCCGGTCAGCCAGAAAGGCATCGTCCAGAAAGTCGACGATCTGACTGAAGGTGAAGGCCACGGCCTTGCCGAACAAGTTGACGTCCACCCAATGGGCGACGACTTCACTCCAGGTCGCGCTGCCCGCTGCGGCTGGTGTTGGCTGGCGTTGTTCCAGCAGCTGGGCGATCAGGCGCGTGTCGCAATAGACATCGGCCCCGATCTGCAGCACCGGCACCTTGCGATAACCGCCGGTCAAGGCAGTCAGATCCGGCTTGGGCATCATCTTGGGCACGATCACCGATTGCCATGCCAGGCCTTTGTAGCCCAGCAAGGCGCGGATCTTCTCCGCATAAGGCGACTCGTTGTAGTGATGCAGGATCAAGCTGATTGCGTTGGGGGCGGTCATGCAAAGTCTCACGAATGAAGGGCAAGGCGGTGATTGTGGCCAGCTTGGCGCACCTCTAGAATTGTCGCAACAGACATATTTGAGGCTGATATGGACAACCTGCGCCACCGCATCGGCGTGTTGCTTTGCCGCCAGCACAGCTTGGGCAGTTATGGCCTGGTGCTCGATGCCTTTCGGATGGCCAATCAACTCGGAGCCGGGCACGCGTTTGAGCTGACGCGGATCAGTCAGGATGGTCAGCCAGTCGCTCACCCCGATGGCTGCATGAATGTGGATGCGGGGCTGAGCGCCCTGGCCGACATGGACGCCGTGCTGATCCCCTCACTCTGGCTGCAGGGTGCCCAGGCGGTCGACGAGCAGGCGGACCTCATCGAGGCACTGCGCCAATTGAACCCCGATGTGCTGGTGGCCACCCTGTGCACGGGGGCTTATTTGCTGGCGGCCAGTGGCCGGCTCGATGGCAAACAGGCGACCACGCACTGGATGCTCGCCGATGGCTTTCAGGCACGATTTCCGCATGTGCAGGTGCAGGCTCAACATAACGTCACTCACGAAGGCAAGCTGGTCTGTTCGGGCGGCTCCTTGGCGGCGGTGGATGTGTGCCTGTATGTGGTGCAGTTGCTGGCGGGGCGCGAGGTCGCACGCCAGCTGGCCCGCTTGCTGGTCACCGACCTGGCCCGCGGCCCGCAAACCCTGTACACACCGACGCAAGGTTGGCGTCGGCATGCCGATCAAGACATCCACCGGATCGAAGCCTTCATCGCCCAGCATCACGATCAGGGCTTGTCGCTGGAGCAATTGGCCGCCCGCATGCACACCAGCGTGCGCACCTTGCAGCGGCGTTTTCTGGCGGCCACCGGGATGACGCCCATTCAGTATCAGCAGGCGGTTCGCATTGACCGCAGCAAAGATTTGCTCGACGCCACCGACCTGCCAGTGGGTTTGGTTGCGGAGCAAGTGGGCTACCAGGACCGCGTGGCCTTTGGCCGACTCTTCAAAAAAGCAACTGGCCTGACACCCCTGGCCTATCGGCAGCAAAGCCAGCGCACCGATTCATCGACCCGTGCCAGCCGTGCCCCGCGAGGCCGGGCAAACTGAGACAATGCCCATCATGACGATCGCCTCCGACACCATCATTGCGCAAACCCAAGCCTGGCTGACCCAAGCCGTGATCGGTTTGAACCTGTGTCCCTTTGCCAAGTCGGTGCACGTCAAGGAGCAGATCCGTTATGTCGTCTCTGAAGCGGATACGCCTGAGCAACTGCTCGAAGACCTCATCAATGAGCTGACCTTGCTGCGAGACGCAGACCCCGAAGCGCTTGACACCACCTTGTTGATCCATCCCCAGGTCCTGACTGATTTCGAGGACTACAACGCCTTCCTGGATGTGGTCGACGCCGTGGTCGAAGAGATGGAGCTGGAAGGGGAGCTGCAGGTGGCGAGCTTCCATCCCCAATACCAGTTTGAAGGCACCGAGCCGGACGACGTCGAGAACTACACCAACCGCACGCCGTATCCGACCTTGCATCTGCTGCGCGAAAGCAGCATCGAACGCGCGGTCGCGTCCTTCCCCGACGCCGCCCACATTTACGAGACCAACATGGAAACGCTTCGCAAGCTTGGCCGCGAAGGCTGGAAGCGTTTGTGGACCCAGCAGACCGACTGATCCCGCCCGGCGTCAGCGAGGGCCAGAATGTCCCATTTCTGGGCCCCCTTGAGCGTGGGGTGCCCTCGATTTGAGTGGTTGTCTCCGGTGAGAATTCACGCCGTGGCCAGTTGGCCATGTCGTGTGTTCACATATTAGGGAGTAACCATGCGAAAGATTTCGCTGGCGCTAGCTTGCGCCTCCATGGGTCTGGTCGGTTCCGTTCAAGCCGCGTCCAGCGCCTCTGCCAACATTGGCAACCTCACATTCCGAGTGATCGACCTGAACCCGTTTGACGGTATCGATGCGTCTTACTCGTTCATGGCGACCGCACCTGGCGCCGGCTCGACTTCTTTGCAAGTGACAGCCAACGATGCGGGCGCCTCTGACAGCGCTTCTAAAAGCCGCAATCAGGCTTTCTACACAAAGACCCTGAACACGGATGATGAGATGACCCATGCAGGCGCCACCTCCTCGGTCAGCACCGCGGGGGTGTCGGCAAGCGGTTTTGCTGCAGGGCCTTCTACGTCTTTCAGCGCTTCGGCTGGCACGAACACGAGCTACAGCTACTATGGCGGCGGCCTGTCTCTGACAGCCAACTCGGTGCTGATTGTCACGGCGGAAGCATCGGTCAATGCCAAGGCTACGGTCGGCGCTGGCGGCGGTTACTGCTGGTACTGTGATTATTCGAGCGCCTCAGCTACTTTTGGCCTGAGCTACAACTACTCTACTGGCCCGACCTACGCTTCGTACAACTACAACGACAGCCTGTCGACCAATGCCGACGCCCGCGGCGGCTATTACGACTACCAGTACGACGCCTCGCTGGGCTATTGGGTGCCGGTCTACATCGTGGCCGGCGATCAAGACAACAGCAGCAGCCGTTCTTTTTCGGCGGTCTTTGTCAATTCTTCGAGCGCCACTCAGTACGCCTCGCTGAGCTTGAGCACGTCGGTGAATGGTTACGGTACCGCTGACTTCCCAGTTGCCACGGCGCCCAGCTTGCCAGCCGGCCCCACCGCCGCCGTGCCTGAAGCCGATGCGCTGGCCCTGGCTGTCGCCGGCCTGGGTGTAGCGGCTTTGGTGCGCCGCCGCCGCGCCGCTTGATCTCATGATCAAGCCAGCCTGATCCATCAGGCTGCTCGTTGCAAAACCCCGGCTCGCCGGGGTTTTTTTATGGCTGGATCGCGGTGCGTTATCGATTGAGTTTGAATGCAGCCACCTTGTCAGCCAGCCGCTGGGCCTGGTCCTTCATGCTCTCGGCAGCGGCGGCGCTTTGTTCCACCAAAGCCGCGTTTTGCTGGGTCATCTGATCCAGTTGGGTGACTGCCGTGTTGATCTGCCCAATGCCATCGGATTGTTCCGTCGTGGCTGCGGTGATCTCGCCGATGATGTCGTTGACTTGCTGCACGCTTTGAACGATGTCGCTCATGGATGCGCCCGCGTCCTGTACCAGGCGGGCGCCGGTTTCGACCTTGTCCACACTCGTGCCGATCAAGGCCTTGATCTCTTTGGCCGCATTGGCCGATCGGCTGGCCAGCGATCGGACTTCTGATGCCACCACCGCAAAGCCTCGGCCCTGCTCACCAGCGCGCGCCGCTTCAACGGCCGCATTCAGGGCCAGGATGTTCGTCTGGAAAGCGATGCCGTCGATCACGCCGATGATGTCGGCGATCTTGCGAGAGCTGTGATTGATCTCATCCATGGTCGACACCACATGTGAGACCACTTCACCACCCTTGGTTGCTGCATGGTGAGCCGACGCAGCCAATTGGTTGGCCACGCGGGCCGCCTCTGCGGTCTGGCGGACCGTGTTGGTCAGGTGCTCCATGGAGCTGGCGGTCTGCTGCAGATTGCTGGCAGTCTGCTCCGTGCGAATCGACAGATCCGAGTTGCCCGTGGCGATTTCGATGGACGCGGTCTTCATGCTGTCGGTGGAGTGGCGCACTTCGGTGACCAGCGACTTCAAGGATGCCTGCATCGACTCCAGCGACTGCAGCAGGTGCCCCGTTTCGTCCTTGCCATGAGACTCGATGTGCTCGCTCAGATCCAGTGCCGCGATGCGATCGCTGACGGCGGCAGCTTGTTGAATCGGGCGGGTCAGTGTGCGGGCCAGCCAGATCGTCAGCCCGGCGCCCGCGCCCAGCGCGAACAAGCTGAAGGCCATCAGAGCCAGACGGCCGGTGTTGTTGGCTGAATCGATCTGCGCAGCCTGCATGTCGATGTCACGCCGTTGTGACTGCAGCAGCTTTTGCAGCAGATCAAGCATCTTGTTTGATGCGGGCAAAAAACCACTGTTCAAGGCCATCTGCGCCTTGGCGCTGTCGCCAGCCTTCTTCGCTTCAAACACCGCCGCGCGGGTTGAGAGCAGCTCCTTGCGCGCCTGGCCAATCTCTTCGTAGAGCGCGCGCTCATCATTCTGAACCAGCAAAGGCTCCAGCTGCTTCTGGATTTCGGTGGAGACCTTGGACGTTTCTGCGGCATCGGCTGAGAACGTGTCGGCCACCGCCTGATCAGAAATCAGCGCGGCCGCCTTGGTTCGGACGGCATTGACCGAGATGTTGCGATACCAGTCCGCGGCGAGCCGTTCGGTTTTCACAGAGTCGCCCGTCATCTGCAGGGTCTGTTGACCAATGTGCATCAGAGACCAGATCCCGATCGCAGAGCCGGTGCTGGTCAACAGCAGCACGGCAGTCAGGACCAGGATGATGCGACGCTGTATCGATCCGGAAGGCGCGGTAGGTTTCATGGGGGCTCCAAATGACAGGGCCACGCCCGATCTGACAAGCAGCGGTGACCTGATCGTTTTTCGGATCGATATGCCCATAACTTAAGCAGCGCCTCAGGCCATCAACTCAATGCCCTCCAGATTGGCCGCACAAACATCCCGGACGATTTGCACAAAATCGATCAAATAAGGCTTTTCGGACAGAGATTTGGGCGCAATGGCATGCAATTCGCTCCACAAACCTTTGCTGCCGATGCGTTTGGCCAGCACATAGTCATGGTCCACATAGCTTTTGACGCCCCAGCTGGGCAGGGCCGCTACGCCCCGGCGGCTTGCCACGAGTTGGAGGACCGCAATCGTCAGTTCAGCCGTACGGCGCGGCAACTGGATCCCGGCGGGCTGTAGCACCTCCCGAATTAGATCGATGCGCGATTCGGGCACGGGGTACGTGATCAAGGTTTCGCCTGCCAGGTCTTGCGCGTCGATGCGCCGCTTGCTGCGCAAACGGTGTTCGTTGGCCATCACGGCCAGTATCTCGAAGCGGAACAGGGGCGCGACCCACCACAGGCGCCGGGCTTTGGGCGGGGTGCCGATCACGATGTCGGCGCGGTGGTTGCTCAGCAAGGCCATGGGGTCGGCATGAAAGCCGGCCACCAGATCGACTTCGACTTCGGGCCAGCGCCGTCTGAATTCGTCCATCACCGGCATCAGCCAATCGAAGCAGGTGTGGCACTCCAGCACGATGCGCAACTCACCGCGGGTGTCGCCTTTGAGCCGGATCAGGTCACGCTCGGCATCGCTGACCTGTGCCAGCACGCCTCGCGCCAAGGCGAGCAGCCGGTCTCCTGCGGCCGTGAAGCGCATGCCGTGTTTGCTGCGTTCGAACAGCACCACGCCGTAGTGCGATTCGAGGGCTTTGATTTGATGGGACAGGGCGGACTGGCTCAGGTGCACTCGGTCAGCCGCGGTGGCCAGCTTGCCGGATTCGGCAATCGCAATGAGCGATCGCAAATGGCGCAGATCAATCATGAATTCAATTCATGGTTAGTTGAAAATATGTCGCTTGATTCATTGTATGGCCATCGACACACTGCCCGCATCGACATCAACATCGCACAGGACGGAGTCACAGATGGTCAGCACGCATGTATTGGGATTCCCGCGCATCGGCGCACAACGTGAATTGAAGTTTGCGCTGGAGGCCTTCTGGCAGGCCAACGCCTCTAGCCAGCCAGCAGCCGAGGCCGCGTTGCAAGAGACGGGGCGCCAGTTGCGCCAGCGGCATTGGCAGATCCAGAAGGATGCCGGACTGAGTTGGGTCACCGTAGGCGACTTCGCCTGGTACGACAACATGCTGAACCTGTGCGCCACGCTGGGCGCCTTGCCCGATCGGTTCGGGTTCGATGCCCGCTCCTTGACCCTGGCTCAGTACTTCGAGCTGGCGCGGGGCAATGTCGAACAGCCGGCCATGGAGATGACCAAATGGTTTGACACCAACTACCACTATCTGGTGCCCGAGCTGTCGCCGGCAACGCGCTTTGACGGTGGCGTGGATTGGTTGCTGCAGGACGTCGCCGAGGCGCAAGCGCTGGGGTTGCCCGTCAAGGTGGTGTTGATCGGCCCCGTGACCTTTCTGTACCTGGCCAAGACGCATGCGGTCGGGTTCGATCGCTTGAGCTTGTTGCCAGCGCTGGTGGCCGCGTATGGCCGCATCCTGGCCCAGCTCAAGGCGCGCGGTGTCCAATGGGTTCAACTGGATGAGCCGGTGCTCAGCCTGCAGCTCGATGCGGCCTGGCAAGCCGCTTTTGCGCCTGCCTATGCAGAGTTGGCCGAGCATGCGCCCGCCATCTTGCTGGCCAGCTACTTTGATACCGCCGCAGACCATGCGGTGCTGGCCAGCCAATTGCCCGTGCAGGGCTTTCACATTGATTGCGTCCGGGCCCCGCAGCAGCTCGATGTCTGGCGTCAGGTCTTGCCGCCTCAGGCCTTGCTCTCGGTGGGGGTGGTTGATGGCCGCAACATCTGGCGTGCCGATCTGCGCAAGACACTGGCTGGTCTGGCGTCATGGCGGGCCGAACTCGGTGACCGCCTGTGGGTGGCCTCGTCCTGCTCTTTGCTGCATGTCCCCGTGAGCTTGCAATCGGAGCACAAGCTCGATGACGAGATCCAGTCATGGTTGGCGTTTGCCTATGAGAAGGTGCATGAGGTGGCGGCTTTGGGGCGCGGCTTGAGCGAGGGGCCGGCGGCCATCCAGATTCAACTGGATGCCTCGGATGCGGCGCAACAGTCGCGCAGCCAATCCCAGCGTGTGCGCAACGCGGTGGTGCAAAAGCGCTTGGCTCATGTCACCGATGCCATGGCCGATCGGGGCCGTCCCTTTGCTCAGCGCGCCTTGGTGCAGAAGGAGGCCTTGTCCTTGCCGCTGCTGCCGACCACCACCATCGGCTCTTTCCCGCAGACGGCCGAGATCCGGCGTGCGCGTGCCGCCTTCAAGCGAGGTGAGCTCAGCGCCATGGACTACCTGCAACACATGCGCGACGAAATCGCCCGCGCGGTTCATGAACAGGAGGCCCTGGGCCTGGACGTGCTGGTGCATGGCGAGGCCGAGCGAAACGACATGGTTGAGTATTTCGGCGAGCAGCTGTGGGGCTACGCCTTCACTGAAAACGGCTGGGTGCAAAGCTATGGCTCGCGCTGCGTCAAGCCGCCCATCATCTATGGCGATGTGTTTCGGCCCGAGCCCATCACGGTCGAGACGGCGCGTTATGCCCAGTCGCTCACCGACTTGCCGATGAAAGGCATGTTGACCGGGCCCGTGACCATGCTGCAATGGTCTTTTGTGCGAGACGACCAGCCGCGGGCGACGACGGCTTTGCAGTTGGCCCTGGCCATTCGTGAAGAAGTGGCCGACCTGGAAAAGGCGGGTATCCGCATCATCCAGATCGACGAGCCGGCATTTCGCGAAGGGCTGCCTTTGCGCCGATCCGACTGGGAGGCGTATCTGGCGTGGGCGGTCAAGGCGTTCAAGATCTCGGCGGCATGTGTGCGCGACGACACCCAGATCCACACCCACATGTGCTACTCCGAGTTCAACGACATCCTGCCGGCGATCGCAGCCATGGATGCCGATGTCATCACCATCGAGACATCACGCTCGGCCATGGCCCTGCTCGATGGCTTCGGAGCCTTTGACTACCCCAACGAAATCGGGCCCGGTGTGTACGACATCCATTCGCCCCGCCTGCCCAGTGTCGAAGCCATGGTGCGCTTGCTGGAGCGCGCCTGTCAGGTGATCCCGGTTGATCGGCTCTGGGTCAACCCCGACTGCGGCCTTAAGACCCGGGGTTGGCCGGAGGTCAAAGAGGCGTTGGCCCGCATGGTGCAGGCGGCCCAGATCCTGCGTGATCGTTGGGGGCAACAGGCGCTGGCGGCTTGACCCTGTGCGGCCTCGGTGTCATCCATGCCGGCGCATGATGCGTTGTGAAAAGCGGCCTCTTCACAACGCAAGGACGGATCATGTGGCGCACAACCCGATGGATGACCCTGGGACTCGTGACCGCGCTGGGCGCACAGGCATCCCAGAACGCGGCCATTAGCCTGGCAGACCGCGTCCAGGCCGCGCAGACCACCGCTCAGTCCGTGTCAGCTTGCAAACTGGTGCAGCCCTTCTATTGGGAGGTGGGCGATGCCCATTCTGTGCAAGCCAGCGGCCAGATCGGGCCGGACGCCCCGGGGCCTCAGACCAAGCTGCAGATCGCTTCCGCATCCAAATGGATCTACGGGGCCTATGTGGCCCAGCGGCGCGGGGGCCGCTTGACTGACGAAGACATTCGCTTTCTGAATTTCGAGAGCGGCTACACCGGGTTTCGCATGTGCCGCCAGGGCCAGACGGTGCAGTCCTGCCAGAACAGTCGGCTCAACCGGCAAGGCGAGCAGGATCCCGCCACGGTGGGGCGGTTTGACTACAACGGTGGGCACATGCAAGCGCATGCCGTGTTGATGGGGCTCGGCGCGCTCGACCGGGACGGGCTGGCTCAGGCCATTCGCCATGAACTGGGCGCGGTCGGGGCCGCCTGGGATCTGAGCTACAGCCAACCGCAATTGGCAGGCGGGGCACAAAGCAACGCGGCCGATTACGGGCGTTTCCTGCGTGCCATGCTGGCGGGCGATCTTCAGATGGGGCGGCTGCTTGGCTCGCACCCGGTTTGTACCAACCCCCAGACCTGTCCAGCCGAAGCGATCAAAACGCCCATTCCCGCCAACGAGACTTGGCACTACTCGCTGGGGCATTGGGTTGAAGACGATCCGAGCTTAGGCGACGGCGCCTTCAGCAGTCCCGGCGCGTTCGGCTTCTATCCCTGGATCGACGCCGGTCGGCAGTACTACGGGATCCTGGCGCGCGAAGCACACCGGGGCGTCCTGCTAGGCGACGCCGACAGCAAGCCCGGGGTTCTCTCCGTGGCCTGCGGTCGCCTGATTCGCCAGGCCTGGGAGCGTGGGCACGCGCCCTAACGGCCGGGCATGCGCGGTCAACGCGGGCTCAGTCCCCAGTCGGTGCTCAACCAGGTGGCGCGATTGGCGCCGGCTTCCGTCACCCATAACTGGCGCTGCGCCCGAACCGGGTCCCACATCAGATGCGTGCTGGTCGGCAGCGAGAAGCCGGTGGCCGCATGCAGCACCTGGCCCGATTCGCTCACATGGGTCACCTTGTTGGCCAGGTACTCCGCCACAACGAGGCCGCCTTGCACCAGTTCGAAGTCATCGATGACGTTCCAGCTCTCGTAAATCACGGCCTTGTTGCTCAGGCCGCTGGCACCCACGTCATAGCGCAAGATCTGCGACAAGCCGACAAAGGTCGGTGGGTTGGCGCCGACATACAGACGGTTCTGAGAGAACTTCATCCCATTGGCCGTGCAGAACGGAAACTTGTAGAACTCCTTTTCTTCTGACACGGCAAAGCGGCCCGCCAAGGTGATGCGCCACACCGCGCCCGCACTCAGCAGAGTGGTGTTGGCGTAATACAGGTGGCCCGCGCCGTCGGACGCCAGCCCATTGGGAAACCCGGTGTCATGCAGGGCCGCGATTTCTTGCAGCGGGGCGTTGGGCTGGGCCAGATCGAGCGCCAGCAGATGTTTGGGGGCGAACGGCATCAGCGTGTTTTCCGCGCACACCGCATACAGGGTGCTGGCGTACTCAGTCAAGCCGGTGAAGTAGCACGACCTCGTCGAGGTCTGGGCAAAGCGGGTCGGCACCGGGCTGGCGCTCCACAGGCCCGCCGCCGATTCCTTCATCTCATACAAGGCGCCGTCGGTCGACACGAAGCTGCGGCCCGTGCTGGTCTGAATGGCGTTTTCCGCTTTCTTCAGCCCGTCAACTTCGTCGACCACGCTGACGGCCGCCAGCGCCGTCTGGGTGCAAATCAGCGCGGCGCCGGCAATCAAGGCCTGGCGAATCCATGGCTTGGCAGTTTGGGATGACATGTCCTCTCGCTCCTTTTTGATGTGACCCGGTCCGGGGTCTGGGTGGAACAGGCAAACGCGGCCTGTTCAACGCAATGTAGGGAGCGGAAGAAGGGTTGCTTATTGGGAGTGATGCGTATATCACTTATCGGCAAACGGTGGCAGTTGGTTGGCTTGGCCGGCGTGGGCTGCTGCGACAATGCCCCTTTCAAGGAGGCAGCGCTTTGCAGCGACGGGGTGGATTCATGACGAGATGGATGATGGGATGCGGGGTGTGCTGGGGCTTGCTGAGCGGCTGTGCCTGGGCGGCAGATGAGGCGCCCCCCGGGGTCACCGGCGAAGTCGATGGGCACTACTCCTTCAACCAGGCGTCCTACACCACGCGTGAGTTGTCCTTGGCGGCGGATGTGGCGTGGCCGGTTCAGCACGGTGAACTGGATGGCGAATTTCGCTTTGACCGGGAGTTCATCAAACTCGACGGCTCACCCCTGGAGATCAACACCGACAAGTACGACGCCAACATCAAATACAAGTACTTTCTAGACGACTCGCCTTATTACGCGTACCTGTCCCCTCGCATGCGCTACAACCGGTTCGGCTATTACCAGCGCGCGCAATCCGTGCGAGGCGGGGGCGGGCGCAAGTTCGGCGGCTCACCTCAGTGGGAGATCAATCTGGAGTTGGGCTCGGGTTACCGCGAGGCCCATCTGTCCGACGATGCCGCCATTTCCGAAACCCTGTACACCATGACCGTCAAGGCGCGATGGGCCGTCAGCGAGAACTTGTCGCTCAAGTTCAACTGGGTCAACGAGCGAAGCAGCCGCGAAGCCTATCGGACGGTAACTCTGGGCCTGCGCAACAAATTGACTGATAAGCTGGGGCTGAAATACGAAGTGCTGTACCGGCATACCTACCCATACGATTCGCTTGAAAAGGATGGCGAGTTGCAGTCGGAAATCGGCTTGAGCTATAGCTTTTGAGCCTCTGGTCCAGAGGCTGCTGCCAGGAGTTCGCCATGGACTTTGAGTACGCGTCGTTGCAGCGCAAGGCAAAGACTTACACCGTCGTCGCGGCCACGGTGCTGGCCTGCTTCATGCTGTTTCTGGGCTATGCCTTGTACGAGGTGCGCATCAACGGCCCTCTGTACGACCACATTCGGCGCGACCATGACCTGGTGGCCGATGCCTTGCCGCCCACGCTCTACATCGTGGGGCCTCACCTCGATGTCACCGAGGCCCTGGTCGCCGCCGAGCGTCAGTCGTTTGAGCACAGCCTCTCCCTGGCCCGACGCGCGTTGAGCAGCCGGGCGCTGTTCGAGGAGCGGATGACACATTGGGCCCATGCCATGGACACCGCGGCCTTGCGAGCCCTCGTCACCCAGGAGGCCCGAGAGCCGGCCCAGCGCTACTTCGAGGTGGTGGCGCAATCATTGCTGCCGGCGCTTGATCGGCATGACATGGCGCAGGCCCGTGCCGTGTATGACGGCCGTCTGCAGCCCTTGTTCGAGAAGCATCGCGCGCTCATCGACCGCGCCATGGAGGCGGCTCGTCGCGAGAGCGCGCGATCCGAAGCGGACGCGGCTGGCCTGGTCACCCTGATCCAATCAGCCGTCGTCTTGGGTGGATTGCTGTTGAGCGGCGTGTGGTGGTGGAGTTGGCGCCGCCTGTGGGTCCAGCCCTTGCTGCACCGCATGGCCGAGGTCCAGACGGCCCTCCATCGCCTGGGGCGCCTGGACTACGACACGCCGGTCGAGCCCGGACCCGCGGATGAATTTGGACAGATTCTCAGTGCCATCGAAGCCATGCGCACCCGCCTGAGGATCGCCATGCAAGACCTGGACGACCAGCGTGTGGCGGCGTTGACCGCAGAGCGGACCAAGACCGAGTTTCTGGCCAACATGAGCCATGAGATACGCACGCCCATGAATGCCATCCTGGGGCTGACCGAGCTGACCTTGCGATCTGGCTTGGAGGACAAGCAGCGCGAGTGGCTCACACGTTCGCATGAGTCGGCCCAAGCGCTGTTGCACATGCTGGAGCAGATTCTCGACCTGTCGCATATCGACACGGGCGAGGTCAAAGTCGAAGCTCAGGCGTTCAGCCTGCAGAGTTTGCTGGATCAGATCACCGCCATCGTCAGTGGCCGGGCTGTGAGCAAAGGCCTGGCATGGCATGTTCATGCCCAGCCGGGGATGCCCGCGCGCTTCATCGGCGATGCGCGCCGGATCAAGCAGGTTCTGGTCAACCTCTGCAACAACGCCGTGAAGTTCACCGACCAGGGGCAGATCGATGTCACCGTGTGCCTGCCCGAGCAAGAGGCAGACCGCTGTACCCTGCGCTTTGTCGTGCAGGACACCGGCATCGGCATGTCACAGGCGCAAATCGACCAGCTGTTTCAGCCTTTTGCACAGGCTGATGCTTCCTTGACGCGACGCCATGGGGGGCCAGGATTGGGGCTGGTCATCTGCAAACGTCTGGTGCAAGCCATGGGGGGCGAGTTGCGCGTCAGCAGCGAGGCCGGGCGGGGCAGTGCCTTCACTGTCACGCTGCCGGTCTGGGCGGCGCAGGAAGCATCCCCCGAACCTGTGATCGCGCCCGCGCAAATCGAAGATCACAGCGCCTTGCGGGCCGAGATGCCCGCGCATCCGCAATGGGCTGCGCTCAAGGGTAAACGGGTGCTGCTGGTCGAAGACAACGACATCAACCAGATGCTCGCCAGTGAGTTGCTGCGTGATGTGGCCGGGATGCAGGTCACGGTCGCCGATGGTGGCTTGTCAGCGCTGGCCTCTTTGGAGGCGCATGCGTTCGACGTGGTCCTGATGGACATCCAGATGCCGGGACTGGACGGTTATGAAACGACCCGGCGTTTGCGGGCCATGGGCCTGAGCGCCGATCAATTGCCTGTGATTGCCATGACCGCGCATGCCACCGAACAGGACCGCACCCAGTGTCTGGCTGTGGGGATGAACGACTACATCAGCAAGCCGGTCATGCCAGCGGTTCTGTTCTCGACCTTGCAGAAATGGTTGCGGCCCGAGGCGACCGCCTGATTGCTGAAATCAACCGCGCAGGCGGGCCAGCAGTTCTTCGGTTTCGGCGCGGGCGAGGCGCATGGCGTCGTCATCAGAGACCATCGCCAACTCTTGCAGCGAAGCACTGAGGTTGAGCAAACCGTCGCGCAGTTTGATCAGCATGGCCTGCATGTCGAGGAACTGTTGACGTGCCAGGTTGGCACTGGAATCGTTGTTCACGGCGGGCTCCTGCGGCATCCCAAACTGCTTGCTGAGCTGCGGTCCGGGATGGCGGTGACCGTGTCAGTGGGTATGGAAATGACTGTACCCGGGCATGCCGTTTTGGACTAGCCGCCTACTTGCGGGGGAAGTGCAAAACACCCGTGAAGGATGTCTCGCATTCCGAAATTCGACCGTCTGACAGGGCCTGATTCAGATGGGCTGGGTGCGCTTTTGCAGCCACTGCAGCGGCTCACCGTCCAGCAGTGGGCTGACACGCCGCAGGACTTCAGCATGGTAGGCATTGAGCCAGTCTCTTTCGTCGGCTCTCAGCAGGTTCAAGTCCACACAGCGGGTGTCGATGGGACACAGGCTGAGCGTTTCAAAAGCGAGGTACTGGCCGTACTCCGGGGTGCCGGGTTCGGCATCGGGCACAGCGGGCGGCAGTGCCACATTGAGCACGAGGTTTTCGATGCGGATGCCCCATTGGCGAGGGCGATACAGGCCGGGCTCGATCGACGTGATCATGCCCGCCTGCATGGCCATGTTGAGATCGGGGATCGCCTTGGAAATGGACTGCGGGCCCTCGTGCACGTTCAGGAAGTAGCCCACCCCATGGCCGGTGCCATGGCCGAAGTCCAAGCCATGCTCCCACAAGGGCGCCCGGGCGACGGCATCCAGCATGGGCGACAAGGTTCCGGCGGGGAAGCGCATGCGGGACAAGGCCATCGTGCCCTTGAGCACCAGCGTGAAGTCGCGCTTTTGCTCGGCGCTGGGCTCGCCAATGGCCCACACGCGCGTGATGTCGGTGGTGCCGCCCTGGTACTGGCCGCCTGAGTCGATCAGCAACAGGCCATGAGCCGCCAACCCCTGTGGGGTGCTGATGACCGCATGGGCCTGGGGGGTGGCCCGGTAGTGGGGCAGGGCGCCGTTGGCGTTGAAGCCGGCAATGGTGGGAAAGCTCAACGACACGTAACCGGGGCGCTTGGCACGCTCGGCACTCAAGCGTTCGTCGACGGTCAGTTCCGTGATGTGCTCGTGGCCCAATGCCCGCTCGAACCAGGCGTAGAAGCAGGCCATCGCGGCACCATCTTGCGCCATGGCCTGGCGGATGAAGGCGGCTTCCGCTTCGGTCTTGCACGACTTGGCCAAGGTGGTCGGATTGATGGCTTCGATGACCTTGACCTCCGGGGGCACCGCCTCGCGCAATCCCCAGGTGACACGCTTGGGATCGATCAACAAGGTGGCGGTGGCCGGCAAAGCGCGCAGTTGCGGCACGGCCTGTTCATAGTCCTGCACCTCCACGCCATCGGCCCGCAAGGCGGCCTCGATGGAGGCGGACACCTTGTCCCGACCCACGAACAACGTCGCCCGGTTCATCTCGATCAGGGCATGACCCAGAAACACCGGGTTGTAGTCCACGTCGGCGCCTCGTAAGTTGAGCAGCCATGCCAGATCGTCCAGGGTCGCGATCCAGTGGTGGGTGGCTCCCTTGTCTTTCATGGCCTGGCGCACGGCTGCCAGTTTGTCGCTGCGCGGCGTGGCGGCGTAGGGCAGGGCGTGCTCAAAGACCGGGGCCTGCGGCAGCGCTGGGCGCTCGGGCCAGGCGCCTTCCAGCGGGTCGGCGGTCGCTGCGAGCGACCAGTTTGCCTGGCTCAAGGCCTCCTGCAGCTGCTTGGCCTGGGCCAGGCCCATCACGGCGCCGTCCAGCGCCAGCTGCCCCGAGGTCGCGGCCATGCGCAGCCAGTCGACATAGGCAGGAATGGCCGGCCCTTCGAGCTTGACCAGGTCAATGCCCGTGCCGGCCAACTCGGCTTCGGCCTGTTCCCAATACCGGCTGTCTGTGAACAGCGCCGCCCGCCTGGCCGACACCAGCAGGGTGCCTGACGAGCCGGTGAAGCCACTGAACCATTCGCGTCCCTGCCAATGCGCCGGCAAGTATTCGGACAAATGAGGATCGCTGCTGGGGATCAGCACGGCTTGCCAGCCCTGGCTGGCCGCGTTGGCGCGCAGCGCCTCCAGGCGAAGGGAGATCGGGTGGGCGGACGAGCTGGAAGACGAAGGGTTCACGGCTGGCGGCTCGCGGTCAGTGCGCGAGCAAATGGACACGGATGAGGTGTCCATGTTGCCATGATCGGCCACGTCGCGTGGCCCAGGGTCTTATCGGGCCGGTGCCGGTTGGGTGGATGCGGTGCCTGTGTGGCTGGCTGTGGACGCCGGGGCGGCCTGATTGACCGCAGACACGCTGACCGGCGGGGTCGACGGGGGCGTGACGCGCACCACCATGGCATTGGGCTCCAATGCATGCGGATCGGGGAAGACGCGGGCGTGGCGCTGCGAAGTGAAATACGCCCAGGCCCAATCCATCAGCACGACGGTGCGGTTGCGGAAACCGATCAGGAAGTACACGTGCACGAACAACCAGAACAGCCACGCAATGAAGCCGCTGAACTTGACGCGCTTGTTGATGTAGGGCAGATCCAGCACCGCGACGGCGGCGCGCTTGCCAATGGTGGCCAGGTTGCCGTAATCGATGTAGCGGAAGGACTGCGACTCCTTGCCCTGCAGCCGCCTCATGATGTTGAATGCGGCCTTGCGCCCCATCTGTTTGGCGCCAGGGCTGACGCCGGGCACCGGCGTCGGGTTCTGCGGGTCCAGATAGCTTTTGGCACTGGCCAGGTCACCCACCACGTAGATGTTGGGGTAGTCCGGCACGGTCAGGTCGGGCTGCACGATCACGCGGCCAGCGCGGTCGAGCTGGCAACGGGTGCTCTTGGCCAAAGCGCGGCCCAGTGGCGAAGCGGCCACGCCGGCGGCCCAGACGACCGTTCGGCTGGGCAGAAAGTGGGACACCGAAGTGGGTGTGCCGTCCGCGCCGGTCTCCATGGTGTCGTAGTGGATGCCAAAGGCCGTGATGTTGGTGACCTTGGCGCCGGTCAGGACCTCGGCACCCAAGCCGGCGAGCTGCTCTTTGGCGCGCTCCGACATGTCTTCGGGGAAGGTGCCCAGCACGCGGCCTGCGCCTTCCAGCAAGATCACACGGGCACGGCGCGAGTCGATGCGGCGAAACTCGGCACTCAGCGTCTGCTGGGCGATTTCGGCCAGCGTGCCCGCCATCTCCACACCGGTGGGGCCCGCGCCCACGATGGCAAAGGTCAACCAGGGCTCGCGCTTGGCGGGGTCGGTTTCGCGCTCGGCTTGCTCGAAAGCGGTCAGAACGCGGCGGCGAATGGTGAAGGCGTCGCCCAGCGTCTTGAGGCCCGGCGCGTACTTGGCCCAGTCGTCACGGCCAAAGTAGGAATGGGTGGCGCCTGCCGCCACGATGAGGTGGTCGTAGTGAATGTGCTCGCCGCCGTCGATCACCACACAGCTGGACCCCGTGTCGATGGACGTCACTTCCCCCATCAGCACCGTCAGGTTGCCCCGTGCGATCTGCTTGCGCAGAATGTGCCGGATCGGGCCGGCAATGGCGGGCGCGGGCAAACCTGCCGTGGCCACCTGATAGAGCAGCGGCTGAAACAGGTGGTGGTTGGTGCGGTCGATGACCACGATTTCCACCGGCGCATGCGACAGGGCTTTCGCGGCTTCAAGCCCTCCAAAGCCGCAGCCAATGATGACGACACGGGGCTTGGGGGCAGGCGAGCGGCTCTGATCGGACATGCGTATGGGGGAGGCAAAAGGTGATGTGACACCACGACGAAAGACGCCGGGTGGTTTTTTGCTGGTTTATACCAGTACACGTGTCCCGCGTGTGACTCGCCCCGTCGTGGTGCGCCCCTTGATCAAGGGGGCCCGGGCTCAGGCCCCCACCAGTCGAGGGGTCATCAGCAAGTCCAGCGTGCCGCCGCCCTCGGCCAGCCGGAACTGGGCCTTGCCCGCATGCTTGGCGGCGTACATGGCCTTGTCCGCGCGCAGGCACAGGGAGTCGGCCGTCTCACTCATCTCCCAGATCGCGACGCCGACGCTGGCACTCAAGGCCACGGTCCCGGCTTTGAGCTCCTGGGGCAGGCTGAGGGTGTCGACCATGCGGCCGCAAATGCGCTCCACCTCGACGAGGTGCCCCGCGCCTTCCAGAATCACCGTGAACTCGTCGCCCGCCAGACGGCAGACCGTGTCGGTCGTGCGCACGCAACTGAGCAGGCGCCTGGACACCTCGGACAGCACCTTGTCGCCAGCGGCGTGGCCATGCTGGTCGTTGATGCCCTTGAAGCCGTCAAGGTCGACGTAGCACACGGCCAGCGTCTGCTTGCTGCGCCGCGCTCGGGCAATGGCCTGGTCCAGGCGCTCTTCGAAGGCCCGGCGGTTGGGCAGGCCGGTGAGGCTGTCATGACGCGCCTGCTCGATCAGTTCACGCTGCCGTGCTTTCAGCGCACTGATGTCGCTGAAGACGCGGATGTGCTGGGCCACTTTGCCGGCTTCATTGCGCAGCACGCTCACGCTCATCCAGGTGTCGATCTTGCGGCCATCGTGGCAGACCTGATGGCTCTCGCCCGACCAGCGCTGATGCAGTTGCAAGGCCGCTTCGATGCCGGCCAGATGGCTTTCGCGCAGGGCGGGCAAGCCCATCAGCTCGGCCGATTTGCCGATGACTTCAGCGGGTGTGAGCCCGCTCAATTGCGTGAAGGCGGGGTTGACCATCAGGATGCGGTCCAGCGCGTCGGTGACTACCACGGCATCGCCCGTCTCGTCGATGACCCGGCTGGCCAGACGCAGCTTTTCTGCGGCCTGCCTTTGCTCGGTCATGTCTCGCGCGATGGTCAGGATGTGGTCCATCTCACCGTCTGCCCCGTAGACCGGGGTTTTGATCAGATCCAGAATCCGTTCACCGGCTGGGGTGCGAAACGGCAGACCCTGGAAGTGGTGGGTCTGCGGCGCCTGCATGATGATGGCGTCGTGCTGTTCGCTGCGTTGCGCGATCTCCGGGGGCATGACCTCCCGTGGCGTCTTGCCCAACACGGTCTGAGTCGGCAAATGCATCGAGTCCGCCGCGGCCCGGTTCCAGACCAAGTACTGGTCCTGGGTTTGCGGGCGCACGCTCTTGGCCACCACCGCGACGGGCAGGCTGTCGACCAGTGTGCGATAAAAGGACTCCTGCTCCTTGAGCGCTTCCATCGCATGGTGGGTTTCGCTGGTGTCGCGCGAGACCAAGGCGATGCCCTCAGGGATGGGAATGATCTGGTGGTGCAGCCAGGTGGGAGCCTGCCCCGATTCGTGCCCCGGTTGCGAAGGCGCAGGCACCTGATAAAGGTGTTCCTGCGTCACCGACAGTCGGGTTTTTTGCGCGCGTCGCAGAGACTGAAAGAACAGCTTGTGCTGGGGCAGCGGGAACAGATCGGTCAGGTCTGCGCCGATCAGATCACGTCGCCCATGGCCAAACCAGGCATGAGCCTGGCGATTGGCGCGGCTGACGCGAAAACCCAGCTTCTGGCCCATGTCGTCCCGGCGCTCGTGGAGCACCATCAAGGCGTCTTGCGAACCGTCCAGCAAGGCCTGCCAGGTGGCCTCGGCCGCTTCGGCGACGCGCACGTGACGGCGCCAGCGATTCATGAACCACACCGGCGTGATGGCCGATGCCGCCAGCAGCATGACCCCTGCGGTATGAATGAGCAATTGAGAAGAGGACGTCAGCGCCAATCCGATCAGCAAGCTCAGGACCAGCAGCAAGGGCCAGGTCTCTTTGGGCAGGCGTCGAAGTTGGGTGGGCGTCCCCATGATCATCGTGTTGATGAACGAAGACATGGACACCCCGACTGAAAAATTGTGCAGTGCACCCTTTTTCGGATGGGCGTCAGCCAACTTGAGAGATATGCACGTTCACGTGTTGTCAGGTGTGTAACGCGCTGTGATCAAAGCGTTGGCGCCGGCGAGAGGGTCTTGAACGGTGCGCGCTCGTCCAGCTCATTGAGGTAGGCGTGCATGCCGCTGTCTTCTCGTTTCAGGAAGCGCGCCACCGCATCTCGGAAGCCTTCATGCGCCAGCCAGTGGGCGGAGTAGGTGCTCACGGGCAGCAGCCCTCGCGCCAGCTTGTGCTCGCCTTGTGCGCCGCCTTCAAAGCGCAGCAGACCTTGTTCGATGCACCATTGCAGCGGCTGGTAATAACAGGTCTCGAAGTGCAGGCAGGACACCGTCTGCACGGCGCCCCAATAGCGGCCGTAAACCGCCCCTTGCTGCCGATCGACCGCCAACAGCGCGCACGCCAGTGGGACCCCATGGAGATCAGACGCCACGATCAGGGCCCAGCACTCGGGCATGGCCTGTGCCACCTCCTGCCAGAACAGGCGCGACAGATAAGGCGTCTGGCGGCGCTCCAGATAGGTCTGCGCATAGCAGCGGTAAAAAAAGTCCCAGTCGCTTTCGGTGATCTGCTGGCCGTCCCGTACCTGGAAAGTGATGCCCGCCTCGCGAACCTTGCGTCGCTCCTGCTTGATCTTCTTGCGCTTGTCGTGCTGCATCCCGGCCAGAAAATCATCAAAGTCGGCATAGGGTTGCCCTTCACGGTTTTGCCAGTGAAACTGCACCCCATGGCGCACCAGCCATCCTTGCTCTCCCGCGAGCCGGGCTTCGTCCTCAGGCAAGAACAGGGCATGCGCCGATGACCATTGATGTCGCTCACATTGGTCGGCAATCTCGCTCAGCAGACGCGCCATTCGCGCTTGGCGCCCGGCTCCCTGCCAGTGGGGCTGGACCAGCAGACGCGGGCCGGTGATTGGTGAAAACGGCACCGCACTGACCAGTTTGGGGTAGTAACCCTGGCCGTCAGTCGCCAATTGTTGGTCGTAGGCATCGGCCCACGCCCAATCGAATACGTACTCGCCCCAAGAATGGTCTTTCAGATACAGCGGGCAAGCCGCCTCGATCTCGCCTCGGGCGTTTTCCAGAGCCAAAAACCGGGGGTGCCAGCCGGTCTGAGGGCTGGCGCAACCCGTCCGGTGCAGGGCGGACAGCCACGCGTGGCGCAAAAATGGGGTGCCGCCCGCCACGCCGTCGATCAGCGCGTCCCACTTGTCGGGCGCGATCTCATCAGGGTGTGGATACCAAGTGGCGGTCAGGCCCGCTACCATGCTCACTTGCGTCTCTGCTTCTGATTTGTCCATGAGCTCTTCGTCATCTGTCGTCGCACCCCCCATCGCCCTGGATGTGGCCCTGCTGCAATTCAATCCCACCATCGGGGATCTGGAAGGCAATGCACGCAGCATCGTCCATGCAGCGCGCCAAGCCTACGCCAATGGCGCCCGTCTCGTTGTGACGCCGGAAATGGCCCTGTGCGGCTACCCCCCTGAAGACCTGTTGCTGCGCCCGGCCTTCATTCAGGCTTGCGACGTGGCCCTGCAGGGGATCGCGCGCGACCTGGCCGATCTGGCCGATCTGCATCTGGTGATCGGGCACCCCCTGGCGGGACCGGGTGACGATGTCCGCACGCGTTCGTGGTCTGTGCCGCGCCGCCTCAACGCCGCCAGCTTGCTGCGAGGCGGCCAGATCGTGGCCAGCTACGCCAAGCGTGAGCTGCCCAACTATCAGGTTTTTGACGAGCGACGCTACTTCATCGGTGGACGCGAGGCGGGGCTGGGCCCGGTGGTCGTGGATGTCCTGGGTTGGAAGGTGGGCCTGCTCGTTTGCGAAGACGCCTGGTTTGACGAGCCCGCGCAGGCGGCACAGGCCTTGGGGGCGCAGGCCTTCGTGGTGCTCAACGCGTCGCCGTTTCACGCCGGCAAACGGGCCGAACGCGAAGCCCGCATGGCCGAGCGGGCCCGCAGCCTCGGTGTGCCACTGGTTTATGCCCATCTGGTGGGCGGGCAGGACGAGGTCGTCTTCGACGGCGCCTCTTTCGCGGTCGATGCGCGCGGCCAGGTCGCCGCCCGGGCGCCCAGTTTCGAAGTTGCCACGCTCGCCGTGCGGCTGATGCCCGATGGCACGGTGTCAGGCCCCATGGCGCCCGAGCCGTCCTACGAAGGCGAAATCTGGTCTGCCCTGGTGTGCGGGGTGCGCGATTACATTGGCAAGAACGGCTTCCCCGGCGCCATCATCGGTCTGTCAGGAGGCATCGATTCAGCCCTCGTGCTGGCCATCGCGGTGGATGCGCTGGGCGCAGACAAGGTGCGCACGGTGATGATGCCCTCGCCCTATACGGCCGACATCTCCTGCATCGACGCCAAGGACATGGCCGACCGCCTCGGGGTGCGCCACGACGAGATCTCGATCGCACCGATGTTCGAGCAATTCAACCAGGCCCTGGCGCCGATGTTCGTGGGCCGCCAGCCCGACACGACTGAAGAAAACATCCAGGCCCGCATTCGCGGCACCTTGCTGATGGCCTTGTCCAACAAGACCGGAGCCATCGTTCTGACCACAGGCAACAAGAGCGAAATGGCCACGGGCTATTGCACCTTGTATGGCGACATGGCCGGCGGTTTTGCCGTGATCAAGGATCTGGCCAAGACGCTGGTCTACCGCCTCTCGCGCTGGCGCAATGCCCAGGCGGCGGCGCAAGGGCAGGTCGAACCGATTCCCGACCGCATCATCACGCGTCCGCCCTCGGCCGAATTGAGGCCCGATCAGAAGGACCAGGACAGCCTGCCCGAGTACGACGTGCTCGACGCCATCCTCGAGCGCTACATGGAGCTGGACCAGTCCATCGAAGACATCGTGGCAGCCGGCTACAACCCTGCCGACGTCGACAAGGTGACCCGGCTCATCAAGATCAACGAATACAAGCGGCGTCAGGCTCCGGTGGGCATCCGAATCACGCATCGGGCCTTTGGCCGTGATTGGCGCTACCCCATCACATCCAAGTTCCGCGCCTGATGGCGCTCAGACGTGATTAAATATCTGCTTTTGGAGAGCTCGTTCATGAAACAAATCACCGCCATCATCAAACCGTTCAAACTGGAAGAAGTTCGTGAAGCCCTGGCTGAAGTGGGCGTGACCGGTTTGACGGTGACGGAAGTCAAGGGATTTGGCCGCCAGAAGGGCCACACCGAGTTGTATCGCGGCGCCGAGTACGTCGTCGACTTCCTGCCCAAGGTCAAGGTTGAAGTCGTGGTCAAGGGCGACGACGTCGAGCGTTGCATCGAAGCCATCGTCAAGGCGGCCAAGACCGGCAAGATCGGCGACGGCAAGATCTTCGTGACCGCCATTGAACAGGTGGTCCGCATTCGCACGGGCGAAACCGACGAAGCAGCCGTCTGATCGGCTGATTCGTTCTCGCCGCGGCCTGGCTCTAGATGCCGGGCACCACGCCGCCAGGCCCCGCATCGGGGGCTTCGGGCGGCGTTTGTTTTTGCAGACGCGCATGCTCGGCCTCCAGGCGGTCGAGCATCCGGGTGACGTCGTCATCCACCAGCAGCAAGTCCTGCACGTCGGGCCACAGGAAACCGCTGTCCCGGCTGCGGTCAATGAAGCGAAGCAAGTCGTCGTAGTAGCCCTCGACATTGAGCAGGCCCAACGCCTTGCGGTGGTAATCGAGCTGGCGCCAGGTCCACACCTCGAAGATCTCCTCCATGGTGCCGATGCCGCCAGGCAGGGCCAGGAAGGCGTCCGAATGCATTGCCATCTGGTGCTTGCGCTCGTGCATGCTGCCAACGACCTGCAACTCGGTGACGCCACCGTGGCCCAGTTCTCGCTGGATCAGACGGTCGGGGATCACCCCAATGACGTCCGCCCCCGCTGCCAGCGCGCCATCGGCCACTGCGCCCATCAGGCCGGTGCTGCCGCCGCCATAGACCAGTCGCCAGCCCCGCTGGCCAACCTGGCGACCAACCTCTCGGGCGACGGCCTCGTGGCGGGGAGACTGGCCCATGCGAGAGCCGCAATACACGCACAAAGACAATTTGCTCACAAATGGCTCACGAAGCGAATCGTTGATACAAGGCGCAGGCCCACACCCCGCCACACAACAGCAAACTCAAATGCACAGCTGCGCTGCCAAAATCCTTGGCTCGTTTGCTCAGGTCATGCAGATCCAGCGAAACGCGATCGACCACGGCTTCAATGCCCGAATTGAGTAATTCGACGATCAGCACCAGCATGACCACCGCAATCAGCATGGCGGTTTCCACCCAGGTGCGGCCTAGCCAGAGTGCGGTGGGCAACATCACGGCAGCCAGCGCGGCCTCCTGCCGGAACGCGCTTTCATGCTTGAGGCCGGCCCACAGCCCATGATAGGAGTAGAGGGTCGCCCAGATGATGCGATTGAGCCCCGATCGCCCCTTGTGAGGGTTGGGTGCCGAAGGCTGGGAAGACTGAGCCGGTGTGCTGGAATTCATGATGCAGGCCTAGCTTCGGTTGTCGATCAGACGGGTGCCGCTCAACTGGTCATGCCAGAACTGTTTTTGCGGGTGCAGCAAGCTGAGCAGGGCGTACAGGCCGACCCACAGGATCAAGGGCCCATACAGCATTTTCGACTCGTGCCAGCCTGCCAACCAGGCCAGCGCCAGAGAGGGGACAAACCAGACCCAGGACAACATGAAGCGGACCAGTGCCTGCTTGAGCGAAATCGGCCCGCCCGACGCCGACACCAGGCGCAACTGCCATGAACGCATCGCCAGCGTCTGCCCCCCATGGGTCCAGAACCAGATGAAATAAAGGGCCAGGGCGAGAAACACCGCGGCCTGCATGCCGTTGCGGCCATGCAAGCCATGGGTCTGATGGGTGGCGATCGAATACGCCGCGCCAACGGTCATCAAAACGCCAAACAGCACAACGCCTTCATAAACGAAAGCAGCCAGGCGGCGAATCAGGGTGGGGGCCGGGCCCGAAGCCCGTTCTGCGCAAGTGGCGGCGCTCAAGCCGCCTTGCTTGGGGGGAGAACTCTGAATCATAGGCCGAGAATCTAACAGGCAAAAAGCCTGTTCTCACTGTCAATGCCGCGACAAAGGCGCAGGACGCGAGGCGGACGACTCGGCCATCGGTGACATGGCCGCCCCTTGCGGGCCCTTCTTGGGCAACAGCGTCTGGGGATCGACGAAACCTTTGGTGGCGGCGATCTTGGGCAAGCCCGTGTGCTGATGCTGCGGCGGAGTGGGGCGCTCGTTGATCAGTGTTGTGGTGGCGCCGCGACCGGCCTTGACCAGGGTGGCTGCGGCCGATTGTTGAGCGGGTGCCGAACTGAGCGTGCTGGGCACCACGTTGGATTTCTTCTCCAGAACCTTGGCCGCAGGCGTGCGACCGCTGAAGACCTGTCCCTGTTCACGGGGGCCCGCCACGTCGTCCGCCAGGAACACCGGCTGCTGTTTGCGACGCGCTTTCTGGGCCAGGGCCTTGCGCTCTTCTGGCGACAGGGCCTTGCGCTCTTCTGGCGACAGGGCCTGATACGCGGCCCATTTCTCCTGACGCTCCTGCGCCGGCAACTGTCGGGTTTGCTGGAAACGCAGCCGCGCTTCGCCACGCGCCGAGGGAGGCAGCTTGGCCCATTGGGTCATGCGCTGCTGCATGCGCTGCTGTTCAGGCTGAGGCAACTGCTGATAGCGGCTGGCCACATTGAGCCATTTGTCTTTGCTGGTCGAGTCCAGCGTCGCCCACTGAGCCGACAAGGGCTGCAGCGCCGATTGTTGTTGCGGTGTCAATTGGCCCCACGAAGGGTTGGTGCCTACTTCGGGCACGCCCACGGAGCTGGGAATCCCCGCGCTCTTTCCGGCCGCTTGGGCCAGGGCGGCCGAGCATGCCAGGACCACACAGGTCAAGCCAATTGACAGCCACTTCACACTGCGCATCAGGTTGTTCCGTGATCCGCAGAGGCGTTGTCGTCGGGTTGCGCCGCGTCGGCAGGCGCGGAGACGGCTTCGGCGCCGCTGTCGTTGGAGCGCAGGTACTCTTCAAACCCCGGGTCCGAATAGGCCGAAGGGGGCAGATCATCTGTCAGCAAGGCCATGTCCACATCGGTCGCGGCCTGCAGTTGCTCGTGACGGTACCAGGCATGAATGCCCCACAGCCCGGCGACCAAGGCGATCACGGGCAGGGAAGACGCCAGACGCCAGCCCCAACCCAGTGGGGCCTCGTCCAGGCGGCGACCATGACCGGTAGCGCGTGCGATGGCGCGGGTCCATCCGGACAACGCGCCCGTGCGACTGCCGCCCGAAGACGCGGCCGCGCCAGCGAGTTGCCAGCCTACGGCTGGTTGCGCGATCTGAATCGGGCTGGCCGCCTGGGCCTGCGCCAGGCGGACCATGGCGACCGATTGCTCCCGCGCCACGCGAAGGCGTTCAGAGATGTCGTGCGGCAGGCGTTGAGAGCCCGCCTCCAGATGCGCGCCGATACGCAGGGCAAAGCGGGCCTCAAGGGCCTCGCGTTGCGCCGCGTTCAGCGGATGACGGGGTGTATTTTTCACAATGTGATACCACGAGAATGGAGGGCCTTGGACAAGGCCTGTACTGCCCGAGAACAATGCGTTTTCACGCTGCCCTCTGAGCAACCCATGGCTGCAGCGGTTTCTGCCACATCCAGTTCCTCCCAGTAACGCAGCAGGAACGCTTCTCGTTGACGCGCGGGCAGTTTTTCGATTTCTGACTCGATGGCGCCCAGCATCTGCGTGCGGCTGGCGGTGTCTTCGGCGCCTTCCGTGCCTGGCTGGTCGATGCGCAGGGCCTCGAGCAGGTCAAAGTCGCCATCGTCATCGACCGAGGCTTCGAGATCCCCGATGTTCTGAAACACCGCATTGCGAACTTTTTGACGGCGGAACCAGTCCAGCGTGGCGTTGGACACAATTCGCTGAAACAGCATGGGCCACTCACTTGAGGGGCGGTCCGAGTAGCTGTTGCACAGCCGGATCATGGCGTCTTGCACGATGTCCAGCGCCGCGTCTTCGTCTCGCACAGCGTAGACCGTGCGCTTGAACGCACGGCGCTCCACGCTTTTCAGAAACTCGTTGAGTTCTTGTTCTACGGACGGACTGGGTAAAGGGGTCAAAACCGAGCCTTGGGGCGAAATGGAAGACTGTCAGGGCGGAAGAATTATGCATCGCACGGCGGCCCGTCGGCCTGTTACGTGCGGTTTTGTATTGGCGACATCTGTAATGAGTGTGATAATCGCAGTCTTTGCGCCAATTCCGATCTGGGCTGGGGCTTGCGTTCAACAGACGCAGGGCACAGTCCGCGCACGCTCCAAATCCGCCTCACAAGGGCGAGCACGCTGGCAATCCGTTGCCGCAGTGCTGCTGTCGCAGTCTCTCAGGCTGTGGTGGTGTAGAGGGGCACCGATCATTTTTCGTTAGAGAAATCTCGAAAGGTTTTACTGAAAATGGACATGTCCAACCCCACCACCCCCGAAGTCCTCAACGGTTCTGACATCCTCGTTCGCTGCCTGCAGGCAGAAGGTGTCAAGTACATGTGGGGCTATCCCGGCGGCGCTGTTCTCTACATTTACGACGCCCTGTACAAACAGGACACCATCGAGCACGTTCTGGTTCGCCACGAACAAGCTGCTGTGCACGCCGCTGACGGCTATGCACGCGCCACCGGCGACGTCGGCGTGGCTCTGGTGACCTCTGGCCCCGGTGTGACCAACGCCATCACCGGCATCGCCACCGCGTACATGGATTCGATCCCCATGGTGATCATCACCGGCCAGGTGCCCACACCTGCGATCGGCCTGGACGCCTTCCAGGAATGTGACACCGTCGGCATCACCCGTCCGATCGTCAAGCACAACTTCCTGGTCAAGGATGTGGCCGACCTGGCCGAGACCATGAAGAAGGCCTTCCACATCGCCCGCACCGGCCGTCCTGGCCCTGTGGTGGTGGACGTGCCCAAGGACGTTTCGCTCAAGACCACCGCGTTCAAGTACCCTGAAACGGTGGAAATGCGTTCGTACAACCCCGTTCGCAAGGGCCACGGCGGTCAGATCCGCAAGGCCGTGCAACTGCTGTTGAACGCCAAGCGCCCCTACATCTACACCGGCGGCGGCGTGATCCTGGCAGAGGCCTCTGCCGAGCTGCGTGAACTGGTCAATTTGTTGGGCTACCCCAGCACCAGCACCCTGATGGGTCTGGGCGCCATTCCCGCCTCTGACAAGACCTTCCTGGGCATGCTGGGCATGCACGGCACGTATGAGGCCAACATGACCATGCAGAACGCGGACGTCGTGATCGCCGTGGGCGCTCGCTTCGATGACCGCGTGATCGGCAACCCCAAGCACTTTGCTCAGGTCGAGCGCAAGATCATCCACATCGACATCGACCCCTCGTCGATTTCCAAGCGTGTCAAGGTTGACATCCCCATCGTGGGCGACGTCAAGGACGTGCTGCAAGAGATGCTGGCGCAGATCAAAGAGTCCTCGCAGCGCATGGACCCCAATGCCCTGGCTGCATGGTGGAACCAGGTCAACGAATGGAAGAAGCGCGACTGCCTGAAGTACAAGACTTCGACCGATGTGATCAAGCCTCAGGCTGTGGTCGAGAAGTTGGCCGAGTTGACCAAGGGTACCGACTACTACATCACGTCGGACGTGGGTCAACACCAGATGTTCGCTGCGCAATACAGCAAGTTTGAAGAGCCCCGTCGCTGGATCAACTCCGGCGGTTTGGGCACCATGGGTGTGGGCTTGCCCTACGCCATGGGCATCAAGCTGGCCAAGCCCGATGCAGACGTGTTCTGTATCACCGGCGAAGGCTCGATCCAGATGTGTATTCAAGAGTTGTCGACCTGTCTGCAATACCAGACGCCGGTCAAGGTTCTGTCGCTCAACAACCGCTACCTGGGCATGGTGCGCCAGTGGCAACAGCTGGACTACGGCGGTCGTTACTCGCACAGCTACATGGACGCGCTGCCTGACTTCGTCAAGCTGGCCGAGGCCTATGGCCACGTGGGTCTGCTGATCGAGCGTCCCGAGGACGTGGAAGGCGCGCTGCGCGAAGCCATCAAGCTCAAGGACCGCACCGTGTTCCTGGACATCCGCACCGACCCGACCGAAAACGTCTGGCCGATGGTTCAGGCCGGCAAGGGCATCTCCGAGATGCTGTTGGGCTCTGAGGATCTCTGATCTACAGAACGGAATGAACCTCTGAACGACCCCGGCGCGTGGGACAGGGCTGCAGCCAGGCACTTGCCGGTGCCTTGGCGAGCAGTGTTGAAAGACGCGCTGGATTGACGCTTTAACTTTTCATCGAACCGCGAGGTCACAGTCTGTGGGTTACCGCCCACTGCACCCAAGAGCCTTGCCTGGACGATCATCATGAAACACATCATTGCATTGCTGATTGAGAACGAAGCCGGCGCCTTGTCGCGCGTGGTGGGCTTGTTCTCTGCTCGTGGCTACAACATCGAAAGCTTGACCGTGGCGACGACCGAAGATCCTTCGCTGTCGCGCATGACCATCGTCACGACCGGCTCGGACGAAGTCATCGAGCAAATCACCAAGCACCTCAACCGCCTGATCGAAGTCGTCAAGGTGGTGGACTTGTCCGAAGGCCCTTACACCGAGCGCGAGCTGATGCTCATCAAGGTGCGTGCCGTGGGCAAGGAGCGCGAAGAGATGAAGCGCATGGCCGATATCTTCCGCGGCCGCATCATCGACGTGACCGACAAGACTTACACCATTGAATTGACTGGCGACGCGGCCAAGCTTGATGCCTTCATCGAAGCCATTGACCGTGCTGCCATTCTTGAAACCGTGCGCACCGGGACCAGCGGGATCGGGCGCGGCGAGCGCATCTTGCGCGTCTGATCCACCCCCGCATTTCCAACACGCTGACACAGCAACCAGTTTTCTGACGGAGCTACAAACATGAAGGTTTACTACGACAAAGACGCCGATCTGAGCCTGATCAAGGGCAAGAACGTTGCCATCATCGGCTACGGCTCGCAAGGCCACGCCCACGCCCAAAACCTGCGCGACTCTGGCGTCAATGTGACGGTCGGTCTGCGCAAGGGTGGCGCTTCGTGGTCCAAGGTCGAAGCCGCTGGCATCAAGGTTGCCGAAGTCAACGAAGCCGTCAAGGGCGCTGACGTCGTCATGATCCTGTTGCCTGACGAGAACATCCCTGAGGTGTACAACAACAACGTTGCACCCAACATCAAGCAAGGTGCGACCCTGGCTTTTGCTCACGGCTTCAACGTGCACTACAACCAGGTCGTGCCTCGCGCTGACCTGGACGTGATCATGGTCGCCCCCAAGGGCCCAGGCCACACCGTGCGTTCCGAGTACCTGAAGGGCGGCGGCGTGCCTTCGCTGATCGCTGTGTACCAGGACAAGTCCGGCAAGGCCCGTGACATCGCTCTGTCCTACGCTGCTGCCAACGGCGGCACCAAGGGTGGCGTGATCGAAACCAACTTCCGTGAAGAAACCGAAACCGACTTGTTCGGCGAACAAGCCGTTCTGTGCGGTGGCGCCGTTGAGCTGGTCAAGATGGGTTTTGAGACCCTGACCGAAGCTGGCTATGCGCCTGAAATGGCCTACTTCGAGTGCCTGCACGAGTTGAAGCTGATCGTCGACCTGATGTACGACGGCGGCATCGCCAACATGAACTACTCCATCTCGAACAACGCCGAGTATGGTGAGTACGTGACCGGTACCGAAGTGATCAACGAGAAGTCGCGCGAAGCCATGCGCAACGCTCTGAAGCGCATCCAGACCGGCGAATACGCCAAGATGTTCATCCTGGAAGGCAAGACCAACTATCCAAGCATGACCGCTCGCCGTCGTCTGAACGCTGTTCACCCGATCGAGACCGTCGGTGCCGAGCTGCGCGCCATGATGCCTTGGATCGCCAAGAACAAGCTGGTTGACCAGTCCAAGAACTGATCAGGCAGGCCGGCCTGTGCCGGCTCTGACAGCCAAGCCGCCGTGGTGCAAACCTCGGCGGTTTTTTTATGCCTGTGACGAGATTGACTCGGCAGTCAACCGTGCGATCGGTCGTTGCGTGACCAAGTGAGTCAATGCGGCCGGACGCATCGGTCGTTGAAGGAGGACTGAAGCGTCTGGAAGTTAGCCTTCTCGCCTGGTGTCATGCTGTCCATTTTTGCGCGCTTGGCACCCAACACCTCTCGCATGGCGTTGCATTGAGCTTCAATCTGAAGCTGAGCCGACCGAGTTTCTTGCGCCGATTCCAGACGTCTGGTTTTTTCCGAACTCTCCCTCCGCTCGTCTTCGTAAGTGCGAGTTCGAGCCAGGCGATCTTCTTCTTTGCATTTTTGGTCGTATTCACGACGCAGGTCGTTGATGACCTGGTAATTTACCCCGCGTGTCGGCGCCGTACGGATGGCATCGGACATGCTGGCACAGGCTCCACTGAGGTATTTCTGATGAGCTGGAGCTTGCTCCAATTGCGATGTGCCTCGGTAGTAGGAAGACTGGGTGCCACTGTATGTGGGCACTGACCTCACTGGGCCGACTGACACCAGTTTGTCGACTTTGGAGGTTGTCAATGGACAAGGCCGGTCACTGATGTAGGTCGTGCCCCCGCTGACACAGCGGTATGTTTGTGCGCTTGACGGCGTGGCAATCACCGCGAGGGCAACAAAATTGGCAAGTAGTAGCCAGTATCTGGACATTTTCGTTCTCCCTTTTGATCACCAAGGGATTGTCGAAATTTACACGCCGTCCATTTGAACAATGACCCGTCAATTTGCGTGGCAGTTTTTAGCTAGTGTTATTGAGCCGCAGCTTTGTCCTGATCGGGTGCTCGCCACCCCCCACCGATGGCCTTGTAAAGCAGGACGGTGGTCAGGGCGCGGGCGGTCTGGGTTTGAATCAGCTCGTCTTCGCGTTGCAGAGACTGCAGCTTCGCTTCCAGAACCGGTTGCAACAAGCCGCTGCCTTCCTGAAACAGGTGATCGGCGTGCTCGGCACCGTCCTGGGCCACTTTCCACGCCGAACTCAGTTTGTCGGCACGCTCGTCCAGAGCACGTCGGGCGCTGTAGGCGTTTTCCACATCCTCCAGGGCGGTGAGGATCGACTGTTCGTACTGGATGGCTGCCGCCTGCAAGCGTGCATCACTGGCAGCGATGTTGGCTCGGATGCGCCCCGCGTCAAACAGAGGCAGTCTCACACCGGCACTGAGGGCCATCACGTTGGGGTTGAGAGACGGTAGCCCCGAAATCTCGATGTGGCCATCTTGCGCGAGAAAGCCGAGATAGAACTTGGGTAGCAAGTCGGCTTTGGCGCTGCCCAGCTTGGCGGCCAAGGCGCGCACCAGGTTGGCCGTGCCCCGCACATCGGGGCGGCGTTCCAGCACATCACTGGGCAGCACCGTAGGCAATTGCTCGGGGATGAGGCTGGCGCTCAGCGCCGGGAACGGAATCTGAGGCGGCAGTTTTGCCAGCGACTCCGGTGTGCGGCCGGTCAGTACCGCCAGTCGGCGGACGCGCGCAGACAAGAGGCTCTGCAAGGGAGCCCGCATGGATTCGATGGACTCAAGCTGAGTACGGGCACGATCGACATCGAACCGGGTGGCCTGTCCAGCGTCGAACCGGCCCTGCGCATAGCGCTGCAGGCGCTGCGCAACGGCGATGCTGTTTTCAAGTACCTGCTGACGTCGCTCGATGCTGCGGGCTTCGAAGTAGTTGCTGGCAATGTCGGCGGCGACGAGCATCTGCACGCCATGCTGGCGCTCCTGCATGCCCAGCGCAGCCTGCCTGGCGGCATCTCGGTCGCTCCGGCGGGATCCGAAGATGTCGACCTCCCAGGTGGCGGCCAGCCCGCCGGCCGCGAGGCTTGCATATTGCGTGTTGCCCGGGATGGTCAACTCGGGCAGGCGGGGCAGGGGAATGGGAGGGGTGACGGGCAGCGTGGGATTGAACGGGCCCACGGCCGCATTGTCGATCCGAGCGCGCGATGCCGCGCCTACGGCGTCCAGGGTCGGAAACAAGGCCGATTCAGCCAGGGTCACGGTCGCGCGGGCTTCTTTGACCCGTTCGACGGCGATCCGGATGTCGGCGTTGGACTGCAGACCCTGTTCGACCAGTTGCGTCAGAAAGGGGTCACCAATGGCTTCCCACCAGCGCGTCACATCCTGGGATGCCGGGGAGGTCGCGCTGGCCTCAAAAGCGGGCGGGGTGGTTGGCGCTGCCGGGATATCGACACGCACGGTCGTGCAGGCACCAACCAGGCAGCCCGAGAGCGCGACCGCCAGCAAGCTAAATGGCAGAGGAAGGCGGGCGGCAGGAAGCATGGATCTTGGAGACTTTCTTCAGGGGCGCGGAGCCGCGGCTTTTGCGTTGGCCACAACCAGCGCAATGGCGGCGGAGGCCACGCGGGTTTGTTCGCTGGCTGCTGCGTTGTTGAGGATGATGGGCACCTGCGCACCCAGAACGATTTCTGCAGCCACAGCGCCTGCCATGAAGGTCAATTGCTTGGCCAGCATGTCGCCCACTTCGATATTGGGCACCACCAGGACGTTGGCCTGGCCGGCCACGGGCGACTTCAATCCCTTGGCTTGCGCGGCGGCGGGGCTGATGGCCGAGTCGAAGGACAAGGGCCCGTCGATGTCGCCACCCTGGATCTGGCCGCGTTCGGCCATCTTGCACAGGGCGGTGGCTTCGGTGGACGAGGGCAGGGCGCTGCTGATCGAGTCCGCTGCCGACAGGATGGCCACTTTGGGTTTCATGCCCAGCGTCTTGACCAGATCGATGGCGTTTTGAACGATGTGGCGCTTGTCTTCCAGCGTGGGCTGGATGATGAGGGCGCCGTCAGTGATGACGAGCGGCTGGGTGTAGTCCGACGAGTCGATGAGGTAGACATGGCTCATGCGACGGTCGGTACGCAGGCCGTTGCTGCGGTCCAGCACGGCGTGCAAGGTCTCGTCCAGCGGCATCGCGCCCTGATACAGGACCTGGGCCTCACCCTTGCGGGCCAATTCAATGGCTTGCTCGATGGCGGCTGAGGGGGTGGTGGCTTCCACCCATTGGCAGCTGCTCAGATCCAGATCGTGTTCTGCGGCAACGCGCTTGATCAGCTCAGACGGACCCACCAGAATGGGTTTGACGACGCCGGCTTGGGCAGCTTGCAAGACGGTGGTCAGTGAGTTGAGATCACAGGGGTAGGCCACGGCCGCGTGGACGGCCTCCAGCGGCTCACAATGCGTCAGCAGCCGATGGAAATGGGGGTGGCGGCGCAATTGCAGATCGGGCAGCGGGGCCGACTCGCGGCGCACCTTGACGGTGGGGGCCATCACTTCGGCCGTACCCACAATCACGGCCTTACCGGCCTGGTTGGTGCACACGCAATCCAGCGTGACCAGGTTCTTCTCTGCGTTCTTGGCCGCGACGGTGACCGTGACCGTGATCACATCGCCCAGGCAGACCGGGCGCTGAAACTTCAACTGCTGGCTCAGGTAGATCGTACCGGGGCCGGGCAGTTTGGTGCCCAGCACGGTCGAGATCAGGGTGCCGCCCCACATGCCGTGGGCAATCACTTTATGAAACGGCGTCTGGGCGGCATAGGCCTCGTCCAGGTGAGCGGGGTTGACGTCGCCGCTCAGGATCGCAAACAGGTCGATGTCGTCCTTGTTCAAGACGCGGGTGATCGACGCGGATTCGCCCAGCGCGATTTCTTCAAAGGTGCGGTTTTCAAGCAGTTGGGGTTTGATGGTCAGCGTCATGTTCGTTTGTGGTGCTTTTGTTTTCGACTGTGGGTTTTTCAGTGCTCACGAACATAACTGCCTGGCGCGTCCATCAGTATCTTTTTGTTTCCGGGTTTTCCCGTGCGAGGAGGGGAAACCATGCCGCTTGAATGCTGCGCGACCCATTGTTCCCAGGCCGGCCACCATGAGCCTTCATGCTTGGGCGCGCTGGCCGCCCAGGCTTCCGGTGACAGGTAGTCGCCACAGGCTTCGCGGGTCTGGATCTGATAGGTGCGATGGGGGTGGCCTGGCTCACTGACGATGCCGGCGTTGTGTCCGCCGCTGGTCAGGACAAATGTCAGCTCGACCGGCAGCAGATGCAGTTTGTAGACCGACTTCCAGGGCGCGACATGGTCGGTGACGGTGCCCACTGCAAAGCATGGGATGCGGATGTCGGTGAACCAGATCGGATGGCCATTGACCTCATAACGACCACTGGCCAGCTCGTTGTGCAAGAACAGCTTGTGCAGATACTCGGAGTGCATGCGATAGGGCATGCGGGTGGTATCGGCGTTCCAGGCCATCAGGTCATTGGGCTGCTCACGCTGCCCCAGCATGTACTCCTTCAGAACGCGAGACCACACCAGGTCATTGGAGTGCAGCAACTGGAAGGTGCCGGCCATTTGCGAGCCTTTGAGCACGCCTTGCTCCCACATCATGGCTTCGATGAGGTCGACCTCGCTTTCGTTGATGAAGAGCAGCAGCTCGCCCGCTTCGGTGAAGTCACCTTGAGCGGCAAACAGCGTCATGGTTGCCAGTCGGTCATCGCCATCGCGGCCCATGGTGGCGGCGGCGATCATCAGGATGGTGCCGCCCAGGCAATAGCCAACGGCGTGAATCTTCTGCTTGGGAACGATGGCTTCAACGGTGTCGATGGCGGCCATTACCCCTTCTTTGCGGTAGTCCTCCATCCCCTTGTCACGGTCATGGCTGGTGGGGTTCTTCCAGCTGATCATGAACACCGTGTGCCCCTGATCCACCAGATACTTGACCAGCGAGTTATGGGGCGACAGGTCCAGGATGTAGTACTTCATGATCCAGGCCGGCACGATCAGGATGGGCTCGGCATGGACTTTGGCGGTGGTGGGGCTGTATTGAATCAGCTCCATCAGGTCGTTCTTGAACACCACCTTGCCCGGCGTGACGGCCACGTTCTCGCCCACCTTGTAGCGGTCGACCCCTGCCGGTGGCAGCCCCCTCACGACCCGCTGCATGTCATCGACAAAGTTGTGCGTGCCGCGAATCAGATTGGTGCCGCCTTCCTGCTGCGTGGTGCTGAGGACCTCTGGGTTCAACCAGGGGATGTTGGCGGGCGACATGACGTCCAGCCATTGCCGCGCGGCGAACGAGGCCACGTCTTCGCTCTTGTGGCTCAGTCCGGGCACCTCATGCGTGGCCCGATCCCAAGCGCGCTCCATGATCAGAAAGCTCTGCGCGTACATGTTGAATGGCCACTGGGCCCATGATGGTGCGCTGAACCGGCGATCGCCAGGTTTGCCGACCAGGGCGCCGCAACAGCCTTCCGTGTGCTTGTCCTGATAGGGCAAGGCATGGGCCGCCAGATCGGTGGACACCTTCTGGATGTCTTCCATGGTCTGCCGCATCACGTCCATCTGCTTGCCGGGTGAGATGGAAAGATGGGCCAGCCAGTCCAGGAACACCAGGCCCGCTTGGATCGGCGACAGCCCCGAGAACGCCTGGCCGATCTGGCTGTGGACCTGCCGGTCGACATTGCGCAAGACCTGCGAGATGACTTCGGATTCGTTGGGATGGCTGGGGCGTTCAGATGTACTCATGGTCTCTCTCTCCAGTTCAGGCTCAACCTTGTCTGGCCAGCATGGCACGGAATCGCGCCAGTGCGATAACCAGGAAGAAAGCACCTGCGGCGGCCACCGCCAGAAGCTGCGGCCAGATGATGTCGACGCCGGCGCCACGGTACAGCACGGCCTGCGTCAGTTTGACAAATTGTGTGGTCGGTGAGATCTGCACGATATTCTGGATGGCCAGGGGCATGCTCTCAACAGGGGTGGCTGCACCCGACAGCAGATACAGCACCACGTAGACCGGCGCGGCCAGCAAACCGAACTGCGGCATGGATGAGGCCATGGTGGCCAGAAAGATGCCCAGGGCCGTGACGGCAAAGAGGTACAAGGCCGTGCAAAAGATGAACAAGGGTACCGACCCGGCGATCGGAACCTGCAGGACCACATGCACCACCAGCCACAGTGACAGCATCACCGCAACCAGGATGACACCCCCATTGGCCAGAATCTTGGCCAGCGCGATTTCGCTGGGCCGCACGGGCATGACCAGCAAGTGTTCAATGGTGCCGTGTTCACGCTCGCGAATCACGGCCGCGCCGACCAGGATGATGGACAGCACCGTCACGTTGGTGATGATCTGCATGACCGAGGTGAACCAGTGGCCCTGATTGTTGGGGTTGAACAGGATCCGGGTGACAGGCTGCGTCGGCAGCCAGGACTCCAGCCCATTGGCATGGAAGAAGTCCAGCAGTTCACGCGAAAAAATCTCATTGAGGTACAGCACGCCCAAGCCCGCCTGCGTCATCGCGGTGGCGTCCACCGTGACGGCAATCGAAGGCGCCGTACCGGCCAGCACGCTGGCCTCGAAGCGGGGTGGGATCTCGATGATGAAGATGAAATCGCCCCGGTCCAGCGCGGCTTGGGCGTCGCGGCGATCGATGTCGACCGGCGCGTTGAAGTAAGGGGCCTGGATGCCATCGCGCAGGCGACGGGACAGCGCCGAATGGTCTGCATCAATGATGGCCACTGAGGCGTGCGCCACCTCGGCCTTCACCCCTTTGGCCGTGCTGTAGATCGCTGCAGAGAACGCGAACACGATGAGGGCCATCAAAGGGATGTCGCCAAACAGACTGCGCAACTCCTTCATGGACAGGCGAGCGACATTGGCGAGCCATTGCTTCATGGTGTCAGCCCTCCTGCTTGCGCACCATCAGGCGGGCGCCGACCAGGTACAGCACGCCAAAGCCGGTCAGGGCGGCGTACATGGGGCCAAAGCTGTTCACGCCCAGGCCTTTGGTGAAGGCCCCCAGACTGATCAGCTGGAACCAGGAAGAGGGGAACCCTTTGCCTACCCACAAAGCAGCGCCAGTGAGTGTCGAGACGGGATACAGCAGGCCCGAGAAATTGACCGACGGGATCAGACAGATGATGGCCGTGGCAAACGTGGCCGCCACCTGCGAGTTCAAGAAGGCCGAGATCAGCAGGCCCAAGGCGGTCGCGGCAAACACGAAAGCCAGGGCCCCGATCGACAAAGCCAGGAAGCTGCCCTTCAACGGCACATGCAGCAAGACGATGCTCAAGAACACCAAGGTCAGGTAGCTCAGCATGGCCAGCGCCACATAGGGCAGTTGCTTGCCAATCAGGAATTGACCCACGCTGGCAGGCGAGGCATAGAGATTGATGATCGAGCCCATCTCTTTTTCTCGGACCACGCCCAGGGCGGTGAGCATGGTGGGGATGATGATCAGCGCCAGCATGATGAGCCCCGGCGTGAAGGCATAGATGCTGCGAAACTCCTGGTTGTAGGTGAAGCGGGGCTCCAGCGTGGCCGGCATCTTGGGCAGAGTCAGGCCGGGTTGTTCCTTGCCAAAGCGAATGGCATGTTCGAGCAGGATGCCACGCGCGTAGCCGCGCACATTCTCGGCGGTGAAGGGCTGCGCCCCGTCGACAAACAAACCCACTTCGGGCCGCTGGCCACCAATCAGCTGGCGCCCATAGCCGGGTGGAATCTCGATGACCAGCGAGACCTCCTTGGCACGCAGCCGCGCGTCGATCTCACGGGCTTCATGCAAGGGCTGGCGTTGATGGAAATACCGTGAGCCATCGAAGTGTTCGATCAATTGGCGACTGTCGAAACTCTGGTCGTGATCCAGTACGGCGAAGTGAATGCGTTCGATGTCGAACGAGATGGCCAGGGCCGCTGTGACCAGCAAGATGATGGGGCCCAGCAAGGCAAAGGTCAGGCGGATCGGATCGCGCTTGAGCTCCATGGCTTCGCGTCGTGCGAACGCCCACATGCGGGCCAGCCAGTCGAGTGGGCCGCCGCCCTCGTGCTTTGGACGGTTGGGCGTGCTCGGCGTCGCCGTGTTGACCTGGTTGGCCTGCCTTGCCGCTTCTACGGTGTCGTCGGCTTCTTCCAGGTAGGCAATGAATGCGGCCTCCAGCGTGGGGGCTTGCTTGCTGTCACGCAGCGCTTGCGGGGCGCCCACCGCCAGAACAGCACCGCGGTGCATGAGCGAGATCCGGTCGCACCGCTCGGCTTCGTTCATGAAGTGGGTGGACACGAAGATGGTGACCTGGTCCTGGCGGGACAGGCGCGCCAACTGTCGCCAGAACAAATCGCGCGCAGCCGGGTCGACCCCCGAGGTGGGCTCATCCAGGATCAACACTTCGGGGTGATGCAGGCAAGCCGCCGCCAACTGCAAACGCTGGCGGATGCCCAGCGAGACCTGTGAGGGCTTGGCGTCGGCGTGGTCGACCAGATCGAAGCGCTGCAGTGCATCGTCAATGGCCGCACGGGCCTGCGCGCCTTCCAGCCGGTACAGCTTGGCATGCAGATCCAGGTTCTGCCGCATGCTCAATTCGTCATACAGCGAGAAAGCTTGCGACATGTAGCCCACCCGCATCCGGGTGGCGAGGTCCTTGGCATCAATGGCTTGCCCCAGGAGGCTGGCCTGTCCTTCGCTGATGTCCAGCAGGCCAGTGAGCATCTTCATGGTCGTGGTCTTGCCGCAGCCATTGGAGCCAAGAAAGCCGAAGATCTCCCCGCGCTCGATGCGAAAGCTCACGTTGTTGACAGCGATGAAGTCACCAAACCGTCGGGTCAAGCCCTTCGCTTCGATGGCCGCAGGGCCCGATGCGGGCGCCAAGGGCGGGATCACCAGAGGGTCGGCGCTGCCCCGCTTGTCGGGGGGCAGCAAGGCAATATAGGCATCTTCAAGCAAACCGCTGGGTGTGCGCGCCAGCACGTTCGCCGTTTCGTCAAACACGAGCACGCGCCCCGCGTCCATGGCCACCAGGTATTCAAACCGCTGTGCCTCTTCCATGTATGCGGTGGCCACGATCACCGTCATGTGAGGCCGCTCTTGCCGCAAGGTTTCGACCAGCGTCCAGAACTGGCGCCGAGACAAAGGGTCCACGCCGGTGGTCGGCTCATCCAGGATCAGCAGGTCCGGGTCATGCACGAGCGAGCAGCACAGCCCCAGTTTTTGCTTCATGCCACCGGACAATTTGCCGGCGGGCCGATCGCGAAATGGTGCCAACCCCGTCGCGGTCAGCAGGCGGTCAATGCGTTGCGCCCGTTCAGTGGCCCCTTGTCCGAACAGGCGTGCGAAGAAGTCGATGTTCTCTTGAACCGACAACGTCGGGTAGAGATTCTTGCCCAGACCTTGGGGCATGAAGGCCACCCGCGGCGACAAGGCCTGACGCAGCCCCGCATCGGACAGGTCGAAGCCGAGCACATCCACTTGCCCCCGCTGAATGCGCTTGACGCCTGCGATCACGGACAACAGGGTCGACTTGCCCACGCCATCCGGGCCGACCAGGCCAATGGTCTTGCCAGCGGGCAGTGTCAGGTTCACGTCCTCGAGAGCCAGCGCATCGCCATAGCGATGGCTGAGTGCGCGGATGTCAACGGCGTGCGTCACAGGGCGGGCAGCTTGATATCAAACGCCTGGGGCCATGCGACCTGGCTGTCCTGGCGCACATAGCCGTTGCCGGTCAGTCCGGCTTTGACGTATTGCGCATACTGGCGGGCCACATCGGTGGGAACCTGCAGCTTGACCCGGTAGACCAGCTTGTCACGTTCAGTTGCGGTTTCCACGTATTTGGGGGTGAACTGCGCCTCGGCAGCCACGAAGGACACGCGTGCCGGAATCACGAACTGAGGCGCGGCGTCCAGCACCAGTCGGGCTTCGTCGCCCACCTTGAGCCGCCCCGCCACGGATGTGGGCAGGAACACCGTCATGTACACATTGGAGGTGTCCAGCAAAGTCGCCACGCGACCACCTGATGGAATGACCGATCCGGGTTCGACCACGCGGTACTCGATCCGCCCATTGACGGGGGCCGTCAGGCTCATGTCAGAGATGGCGACCTCCAACCGTTTGATCTGGGCCTGGGCTTCGGCCCGGGCGGCGGTGGCCTCACCGATGGCGGCTTTGGCAACCGACACCCCGGCGCGCTCACCGTCACGTTGCGCTTCCCGGCGCTCAACCTCGGCGCCGGACACCAGCGTGTCCTTTCGAAGGTTGACGGTGTGGTCAAGCTCCAATTGCGCCAGACGTGCCTGCACCTGTCTCACCTGCGTTTCGGCCTGGGCGCGGGCCATGGCCTGTTGGGCCCGTTCCATGGCGGCCTCTACCGCGGCTTTCTGCGCCAGCAGCTCGGTGCTGTCCTGCCGTGCAATCAGATCGCCCGCCTTGACCAGGTCGCCTTCGCGCACCGGCAACTCGATGATGCGGCCCGGGTATTTGGCCGCGATCTCGATGCGCTCGACCTCCAGCCGGCCATTGGCTCGGATCATGCCCGCCGGTGTGCTGTCCCGATGGGTGTTGACCCAGACGGCCCATCCTGCCGCCACAGCGGCTGCGACGGCTACCAGGGGCCAGACGATTTTTCTTGGATTCATGTTCAAACGCGCTGTTCGGGGTAGTGCATCAATTGGGCCCGCAGGGCCTGACCAACGGTGTCCAGCAGGGACTCGATGCGCGCGGGGGTGATGGCGTCCCACCCCATGCGGTGCATCAGCATGGAGTCGGCCAGACGAATGTACAAAGCTTGATGAATACCCAAGAAGGCCACTGTGCGTGTCACCGGGTCGTCATGGGCGCGCCCGATGATGCGGCCCACCAGCGGTGTCAGGATCGACTGTGCCGGCTCGATCACACGCCGGTTCAGGCAATCGAAGGCTTGTCCTTGCTCGGCTTGCGCCCGCAAAAAGAAGTGCAACCAGCTGGTCGGAATGTTCTCGGTCAAGACAATCTTGGCCTGACCCACCAGGAAGTCGACGACCAGATCGCACAAGGCCGACTTGTGCGTCAGACGGGCCGCATCGGTCTGAAGCCGTTGCAGCCGCTCGGCCTGTCGGACTTCGATGAAGCTGGCCAGGTAATCGGCGGCTTGCGCGTACAGGTCTTCTTTGGAGCCAAAGTAGTAGGGAATGGCACCCAGATTCATGCGAGCTTCGTGCGCCAGCATGCGGGTGGTGGCGCCGTCAAAGCCATGTTCACCGAACACGACCAGCGCGGCTTGCAGCATTTTTTCGCGCGCAAGGGCACCCTTTCGCAATTCAGCCGATTCGGCGGACGGGTTGGGGGCAGTGGCTTTCACGGCATCGGTGGGACGTTCAGTGAGCCACGAGCATGCACCGCGCCAGTTAATCAGTCAATCGTATGATTTGACCTGACTCAAGAAGCGCGCAATCATTTCTGTCATCGCGGGTGACTCAAAACGTGATCGCGAAGTGGTGGCTGGTCATCTGCAGGCCTTTGTTGAGGTACAGCCGGTGCGCGTCATGGCGCGCATAGCCCGAATCCAGATGCAGGGCTTGGCACCGGTTTGCGCGCGCATGTTCGATCAGCCAGTCAAGAAGCCGGCTGGCGTGGCCTTGTCCGCGAAACGCGGGCAGGGTGCTCAGGTCATCGACATACAAGATCGGTCCCCAGGCGAGAAATTCGCATAGCCGGAATCCCGCGATGCTCACGACGCGATCGCCTGACTCGGTGGGCATCACTTGCGCCAGCAGCCGATAGCCCTGCTGCTCTTGTCGGCGCACTTGAGCCAGGAATCCCTCCGGTGCAAGATGGGGTCGCAAAGCCGACATGGCCGCAAAACAGCTCAGGATGTCTTCGTCCGATTGGGCTTGGAGAATGGATGTGGTCATATTGGCTCCCATCGATGTCAAGGTTCGGCGCGGCGCGTCATCCAGACAGCATCGGCACCCACTGCGTCATAGCACAGCGCTTGCATTTGCATCAGTGACTTGCGGTCAGTTGTTGTCAAAGGCCTCACGTATGGGATTGCCATGGCAGTCGAATTCGGGGATGCTCAAATGGATATCAATGAACGTGATCCTATGTCAGGCTTGACGATGTCCTCTTTGAACCAATTGTGGCCGATTCCATCGCTGGTGCGTACCGCGCGCATGACCCTGCTGACGTGCCTCACGGCCGGCGTGGCTACCGCGGCTCACGCCAACCTGGACTACACCGTCGGCTTCGTCGGGGACATCTCCGGCATTTCCGATTTGATGAGCCCGATCGTTCAACACGTAGGGGCCGCTCTGGCTGATTGGGGGCAGCACCTCGTCGGTAGCGCCAAGATCGACGTGGAGGTTCAACTCACGGACTCTGTGGTGGCGGCTGCGGCTTCTTCTCGCGCCAGCGCTTACGTGGGCGAGCAGGCCGGGATGAAGATTTACGGCTCCGGCATGGCCTTCAAGATCAACCAGGGGGTGGATGTCAATGGCGACACGCCCGACATCGAGATCTTGCTGAACCCGACCTATCTGCGCAATGAACTCTGGTTCGACCCCGCACCCTTTTCTCGGCAGGCGCTGGTTCCGCTGGACAAGGTCGATGCCATGTCGCTGTTCATCCACGAGGTGGGACATGCGCTTGCCTTCAACGGCTGGGGCGACCACTTCGATGGGACTTTGCCGGCCGATTACGCCTCTACATGGGACATCCATACCGTCTTCGATGCAGGCGACCTTTACTTCACTGGGCCGCGAGCCATGCAGATGTATGGGGGCGCCGTTCCGATCACACTGGGCAATAACTATCACATCGGCAATGCCAATGGCCCAGGCGCGGACTTGCTGCCCGACATCATGAACGGCGTCGCGTTTTTCCACGGCCAGCGCTATGACATCTCATCGATGGACATCGCGATGCTGCAGGACATGGGTGTGCTGGTGCAGGCGGTGCCCGAGGTGGAAACCGTCTGGTTGATGGCGTATGGCCTGGCGGCCATGGCGGCGACGATGCGCCTGCGCCGCAGACTTATTCCTGCACGACGCGACTGTCAATGAGCGTGCTGTCCTCGGGGCAATCGGCGCTGAGGTCCACGTCCACGTTCTCCAGACGCACGGTGTTCTTGTCGATCATGTAGTAGCGATAGGCATCCGGCTTACCGCTGGAGCCTGGGGACTGCATGAACAAGGTCTTGTCCGTCGCCCACCACAGTCCTTTGACTTCAGCCGTCTTGTGGGTCTGCGCCGCATCGCTGAAATAGCTGATCACGTACCGGCCATCGGGCAGGCGCTGCACCGAACGAGATTGAAACTGGCAGGCCGACTTGTCGTCGCGCTGACCACGCCATTCGCCCACCAGCCGATTGTCGATGGGCGCACCCGACGAGGTGGCCGCCAAGGCCTGACTCATGACAGGAGCCAGGAGCAGCGTGATGAGAGCCCGATGCTTGTACGCGAACATGCCGATCTATCCCTAAAAGTATGGCGGGGCCGAGCGTGGTCGGTGGTCACCGCTACAGACAAGGCTAAACCCGCTTCGTTAAGCGTTCATTTTTGCGGCGAGCTTACGGGAGGGGTGGGAGGGCGTCAATCGCGGTTGCCCTGATCCGTGGTAACTGACTGTTACGCGACCATCACGCGAACGCCCAGCTCAGCCAGAACGGGATGCTGGCCATGCCCAAAAGGGTGGACACCGTGATCAGACCGGCTACAAAAGGACCATGTCCACCCATCCGGACCGCCAGAACATAGGCGCTGGACGCGGTCGGCAGGGCCGCGAAAGCCAACAGGATCAGCGCCTGATCAGCCGGCAGGTGCAAGGCGTGGCTTAGCGCCAGAGCCCAAAGCGGCAGGACGCCATGTCGGATGGCCAGCAACACCGCAGCCAGGCGGGGCGCAGCCGTCAGACCACCCAGTTTCAGCCCCGCACCGACGGCCAGCAAACCCATTGGCAGGGCCGCCTGCCCGATGCGAGCCACCGTGCCCACCAGCCATTGCGGCAGTGGCAGCCCACTGATCTGAACCGCCAGCCCTGCGACCGTGCTCAAAATCAGCGGATTGCGCAGCATCTCTTTCCAGCTGTCCTGCCCACCATGCCGGGCCAGAAACCACACCGCTCCCGCGTTGCACAAGGGCACGCACAGAGCGATCAGGATCGCAATCCAGGCAACCCCCTGCGCACCGCCCAGTCGTTCAGCGAGGGCCAGCGCGATGTAAGAGTTGAATCGGAAGGCGATCTGCGCCCCGCTGGCATGCAGGCGGGCGTCCACCCCGGGCCACCAATGCACGCAATAGGCCAGCAACATCCCGCCAGCCACCACGAGGACACCGCCCATGGCCAGACTGGCCGCATCCCCAGGGCGCAAAGGGCTTTTGACAATCGACGCGAACAGCAGCGCCGGGAACAGCAGGTGGTAGACCAGGCGTTCAACCACTTCCCAGACTGGGCGTTGCAGCGTCGTGTACCGGCACAGTGCAAAACCGCTCAGAATGAGCAGGCAGTCGGGTAGCAGAAGCAGCGGGTCCATGTGACCAAGGTTAACCTCAAGGCGCATGTGGAAAGCCGCAATCGCACGCACGCTCGGCGCTGTCAGCCATATCGCGGGCTGATGCGTTGAGTGCTCACCAACAAGGAGCCTCAAGTGATCAAGGGTCTGCGTGACACGGCCGTCGCTGGTTTGATCTGCCTGATTTCCGTTCTGGCATGTGGATCAGACCCTGCACAGGCCGCCCGGCTGGAAGGCCAACAGCTTGACAACACCACGGCACTGGCGGGTCGCACGCTGCGGCTCAATGGTTTGGGCCTGCGGGGCGTGCTGTGGGTCAAGGCTTTCGTGGCCGGGCTTTATCTGCCGGCAACCAGCAAGGACCCAAACCAGATCCTCACCATGCTGGGGCCCAAGCGCTTGCGTTTGAAGGTGATGCTCGAAGCGCCCAGCCATGAATTGACCAAGTCTTTTCAGCATGGCACGAGCAACGAGACGGAGTCAGCGCGACAAGCCTTGGCCAAACGGGTCGAAGCGCTGTCAGCGCTGATCGACGGCCTGGATAAAGTCCATCCTGGCGATGTGCTGGACCTGGACTACATCCCTGATCTGGGCGTGCAGCTGCGTCACAATGATCAGCCGGTAGGCCAGCCGGTGCCCGGTGAAGACCTGTACCGGGTGGTGCTGAAGATTTTTGTGGGCGACCGCCCGGTGGACAAGCGCATGAGAGAAGGGTTGTTGCGTGGAGGCGTGTGAACCCTGCTGTGACCCTGATCTGGACCGATTCCTCGACGCGATCTGGCTCGAAGACGGCCTCAGTGCCAACACCCTGGCCGCATACCGTCGCGACTTGAGCGGGCTGGCGGCCTGGATGCGCGTCCATGCGGCGGCACGCTCGCTGATTCAGGCGTCTGAGCCAGATCTGCAGGGCTACATGGTGCATCGCCATGGGCAGTCCGAACCCTCTTCGGTAGGACGTCGTTTGAGCGTGTTTCGGCGTTTTTATCGCTGGGCCATTCGCGAGGGACTGATCCAGGCCGATCCCACGGTTCGCATGGATGCCCCGCGCCCGCGGCAACGCTTGCCCCACACCCTGACCGAGCAACAGGTGGACTCGCTTCTGGACGCACCCGACATCGACGAGCCCATTGGCTTGCGTGATCGCGCCATGCTCGAGTTGATGTACGCCAGCGGCCTGCGCGTGAGCGAACTGGTTCAGCTCAAATCGGTCTACGTGAGTCTGGCCGACGGGGTCTTGCGCATCACGGGCAAAGGCAGCAAGGAGCGCATGGTGCCTTTCGGCGCACAGGCCAGCGAATGGCTGAGCAAATACACCAGCTATGCGCGCGGCGACATCCTGGATGGACAAAGCAGCGATGCGCTGTTCGTTACCAGCCGTGGCGGGCCCATGACGCGTCAGATGTTCTGGAAGCTGATCAAAAAATACGCGCTCAAGGCCGGCATCACCCAGCCCTTGTCCCCCCATACCCTGCGGCATGCCTTTGCGACGCACCTGCTCAATCATGGGGCGGATCTGCGCGTGGTCCAGATGCTGCTGGGGCACTCGGACATCTCAACCACGCAGGTGTACACCCATGTGGCCCGCGAGCGGCTTCGTCAGTTGCACGAACGACACCATCCGCGCGCCTGAGCCGCACCGCGGCGGCCGTCAGTCCACGCCCAGCAAGAAGGCGATTTCGTCGTCCGTGAAGCCCGCTGCCTTGCGTGCCGCTTCGTTGAAGGGCGGCTTCAGGCGGGGTGCCTCATATTGCTTGACCAGTTGGAGGTACAGCACGGTGCCGTCCACCCCGCGTGCTTGGCACAGGTGGTGAAACCAGTGGTTGCCAATGGCGACGTGGCCCACCTCGTCGCGCAGGATCACATCGAGAATGTCGACGGCGCGCAAGTCGCCCGCCCGCGTCAGCTTGTTCTGAATCAGCGGTGTCGCGTCCAGTCCGCGCGCCTCGAGGGTGCGCGGCACCAAAGCCATCCGGGCGAGGATGTCGTCCTGGGTTTTTTCGCACATGGACCACAGGCCGTCGTGGGCGTCAAAGTCGCCGTAGTCGTAGCCCAGGGTCTGTAGATGCGCCCGCAGCAAATTGAAGTGCAAAGCCTCTTCGCGCGCCACGCGCAACCAGTCTGCGTAAAAGCGGGCAGGCATGCCGGCGAAGCGCCAGACCGCATCCAGGGCCAGGTTGATGGCATTGAATTCGATGTGGCAGATGGCATGCAACAGGGCGGCGCGGCCTTCGAGCGTGAAGGGTGAGCGGGTCGGAACCTGCTTGGCTTGCACCAGCACAGGCCGGGCGGGGCGCCCCGGCAGGCGAGCCAACTGCTGAGGTGTCAATGTGATGACCGCGGCGCTCTCGTCCCAGGCCCCGTCCCCGTCACATGCCATCGGTTCGGGCAAAGCCAGCGCCGCCTGGGCTTTGGCCGTGGGATCGGCCTCTAGCAAGACGTCGAGCGCTTGGCGGCGCAGGCTCATGCTCATTCGGCCCAGGTGATGGCGCCGGTGTACCAGGTGATGAGGATCAGTGCGCCGAAGGCCAGCCGGTACCAGGCAAAGGGAACAAAATTATGGCTGGACACATAACGGATCAACCAGCGCACACACACCCAGGCGGACAGGAAGGACAACACCAGTCCGACACTGAACAAGGGCAGGTCAGCCATCGAAAGCAGCGCGCGCTCTTTGTAGAGACTGTAGGCGCCCGCACCAATCAGCGTGGGAATGGCCAGGAAGAAGCTGAACTCGGTGGCGGCCTGGCGCGACAGACCCAGAAGCATGCCGCCGATGATGGTGGAGCCCGACCGGCTTGTGCCCGGCACCAGGGCCAGGCATTGCACCAACCCGACTTTGAGGGCGTCCATCGTCGTCATGTCATCCACCGTTTGGACGCGATAGCGTTGTACGCCGCTGGCCAGACGCTCCGCCCACAAGATGATCAGCCCGCCCAGGATGAAGGTGGTGGCCACGACCTGGGGAGTGAACAGATGCGCCTTGATCGCCTTGCCAAATGCCAGGCCCAGGACCACGGCCGGCAGAAAGCCGACGATCACGTTGAGCGCAAAGCGTTGCGACACGGGGTTGGCGCGCAGGCCACCGAGCGTGTCTTTGATGCGCTGCAGATAAACCAGGATGACGGCAAAGATCGCGCCGGTCTGGATCGCGATGTCGAACACCTTGGCTTTGTCCGCCCCCACGCTGCCACCGAAGTCGAGCAACGAACCGGCCAGAATCAGGTGGCCCGTGCTGGAAATCGGCAAGAACTCGGTCAGTCCTTCGACAATGCCCATCAGGGCCGCTTTGAAAAACAGCACAAGGTCCACGTTACGATCCCGATCAAAAAGGAGGCTGCATCTTAGCGGAGGCCGCCCCTTAGACGACCTTCAGGCAGGGACAATCGGCGGCGCGCCCCCTCAGGCGCAGGGGCTCTTTACACTGCAGACCATGAGCGATTACCCCATCAAGAAGACCGACGCACAGTGGCGCGAGCAACTGTCGCCTACCGACTATCAGGTCACTCGCCAGGCGGCCACCGAGCGGCCGTTTACCGGGCGGTATTGGGATCTGTTCGAGTCGGGCGATTACCGGTGCGTGTGCTGTGGCGTCAAATTGTTTGAATCCGAGACCAAATTCGATGCCGGCTGCGGCTGGCCCAGCTATTGGGAACCTGCGCAGGACGGCGTGATCGAACGGGTCGAAGACACCAGCCACGGCATGATCCGGGTCGAGGTGCGGTGTCAGAACTGTGGCGCACACTTGGGGCATGTGTTCGACGACGGGCCTCAGCCCACCGGTGAGCGTTTTTGTATCAACTCGGCCGCGCTAGACTTCAAGCCGCGCGAAACCTGAGCCATTGGCCTTGTCATGAAATTCCTGTTCGACCTCCTGCCCATTTTTCTGTTTTTCATCAGCTTCAAATGGGCGGAGGGCCACAAGGCGCTCGTCGCCGAGTGGATGACCCGACACCTGGGTTTTCTGGTGTCGGGCGGGGTCGTGGGCCAACTGGAAGCGCCCGTCTTGCTGGCCACCGTGGTGGTCATCGCCGGCACGCTGGCGCAAATCGTCACCCTGAAGGCCTTGCGCAAGCCTGTGGACAAGATGCTCTGGGCTGGTCTGGTGGTGGTGGTGGTGCTGGGCGGGCTGACCTTGTGGTTCCACAGCGAGCTGTTCATCAAGTGGAAACCCACCATCATTTATTGGCTGATGGGCGGCGGCTTGCTGGTCAGCGAGGTCTTGATGAAGCGCGATGTGCTGGCGCAGATGATGGGCGGACAGATCGATGCCCCCGAAGCCGTCTGGCGCCGCCTGACCTGGGCCTGGGTGGCCTTTCTGGTGGGCATGGGCCTGCTCAATCTGTATGTGGCCTTCAACTACTCGACGGACACCTGGGTGACCTTCAAAATGTGGGGCAGCCTGGGATTGACCTTTGTGTTTACCCTGATTCAAGGCGTGTACCTGAGCAAGCACATGCAACCGGTTGCCAGCGGCCAATCCTGATCCTCTTTCAGTCATTCACATCCATCATGAACAGTCCCTTTCGCGTGTCGGCGCAACAAATCGAGGCCGCGCTGCAAGCCGCCTTGCAACCTGCTTCACTGGTGGTCGACGACGACAGCCACCTGCATGCCGGGCATGAGGGTGCCGAGTCGGGCAAGCACTTCACTGTCACGGTGCGGGCTGCATGTTTCACCGGGCTGTCACACGTTCAGCGACATCGCCTTGTGTATGATGCTCTGCGCGATTTGATTCCACAGGGCGTCCATGCCCTGGCGATCAAAGCTGAGCCAATCTGATTTCCTCTACTAGAAAGTTTTTCTGCTCATCATGAAGACCTCTCGTATCGCCCAGGCTGCCGTGCTGGCCGCTTCGCTGTCGCTGGCTGCACCCCTGGTGTCGGCTCAAAACGTCGCCTTGGTCAACGGCAAAGGCGTGCCCAAGGCCCGAGTGGATGCCATGGTCGAGCAGATCTTGAAGCAGAGCAAGGGCCAGGGCCAGCCTCAAGAGAAGACGCCTGACTTGGTGCAGAAGGTCAAGGACGAAGTCGTCCTGCGCGAGATCTTCGTGCAAGAGGCTGAAAAGCGCGGCTTGCAAGCCACGGCCGATTACAAGACCCAGATGGAATTCGCGCGTCAGTCCATCCTGATCCGCTCGCTGTTCGCCGACTTCGAGAAGAAGAACACCACCACGGAAGCCGAAGCCCGCGCCGAATACGAAAAATTCAAGGCCGGCAAAGGTGACAAGGAATACCGTGCTCGCCACATCCTGGTCGAGACCGAAGACCAGGCCAAGGACTTGATCGCCCAGTTGAACAAGGGCGCCAAGTTTGAAGACCTGGCCAAGAAGAACTCCAAGGACCCCGGCTCTGCCGAGAACGGCGGCGATCTGGACTGGGCCAACCCCGACAACTACGTGCCTGAGTTCTCCAAGGCGCTGATGCAGCTGGAAAAGGGCAAGTACACCCAGGAGCCCGTGAAGTCCCAGTTCGGCTATCACATCATCGAACTCGAAGACGTGCGCTCGGCCCAGTTCCCTTCGTTTGAAGAAGTGAAGGCCCAGATCATTCAGCACCAGAACCAGGCCAAGCTGCAGAAGTTCCGCGAAGACCTGAAGGCCAAGGCCAAGACGGACTACAAGTTCAGCGGCAACTGATCAACTGGATCCATCGGTCAGCAAAGCGGCGTTGCCCCCGGCAGCTGCGGTGTTGACCGTGACGACTTGCTCGGTCACAAAACGCAGCAGATAGTGGGGACCACCGGCCTTGGGGCCGGTGCCGCTCCAGCCCGATCCGCCAAAGGGCTGCACGCCCACCACGGCGCCTGTCATTCCCCTGTTCACATACACGTTCCCTGCTCGGGCCAGCAATGCGGCATGCCGGGCGCGATGGTCCATGCGCGTTTGCAGGCCAAACGTCAGACCATATCCCGTGGCGTTGATCTGTGCCATGAGCCCGTCCAGATCGGGCGCCTGGGTGCCTGTGCCCCAGCGCACCACATGCAGAATCGGGCCGAAGTGCTCGGCCTTCAGCTGTTGGACTTCGCGCAGCGCATAGGCCGTGGGCGGCACATAGGGGGCGTCGCCCGTGGCGTCGAGCGCGGGCAGGGGTGTTTGCGCAATCAGGCGGACACCCGTGGTCGGGTCCTTGGCCATGTGCGCCAGTTCGCTGAGATGCGCTTGCAAACGGCTTTGCGCCGAGGTGTCGATCACAGGGCCCACATCGGTGAGCCAGTCCGCTGCGGCCCCCACCCTGAGGGTGGCCATGGCGCCAGAGAGCATCTGCTCGAAGTGGTCGGCAATGGCCTCGTGGATGCATAGCAGGCGCAGGGCCGAGCACCGCTGGCCGGCGCTGCCAAACGCGCTGGCGATCACGGCATCGACAACCTGTTCTGGCAGGGCCGTGCTGTCGACAACCATGGCATTGAGCCCCCCTGTTTCAGCAATCAGGGGCACGATGGGTTGATCCGCCAGGGCCATCTGGCGCTGGATGCGCTTGGCCGTGGCGACCGAGCCGGTGAAGGCGACTCCCGCGCAGTGGGGGCTGTCGATCAAGGCGGCGCCCACCTCCGCGCCTGAGCCCACCACGCACTGAACGATGTCTGTGGGCGCGCCACATTCATGCAGCAGGGCGATGAAGCGCTGGCCGATGCGAGGTGTCTGGTCGGCCGGTTTGGCTGCCACGGCGTTGCCGGCCACCAATGCCGCCATGACCTGGCCGGCAAAGATGGCCAAGGGGAAGTTCCAGGGGGCGATACAGACAAACACGCCACGGCCGCGGGGGCGCCACTCGTTGCGCTCGCCCGTGGGGCCGGGCAGGGCGAGGCTGAGCAGACTGTGTCGGGCCTGCTGAGCGTAGTAGCGCGCATAGTCAATGGTCTCGCGCACCTCCGAGAGGGCGTCAGCGGGCGTCTTTCCGGCTTCGCTCACCAGATCCGCGATCCAGGCGCACAGATTGGCCTCGAGCGCGTCGGCCACGCGTAGCAGCACGTCGCACCGCGTGGCCAGCGGTGTGGCCTCCCACCGAGGCCAGGCCTGGTGCAGCGTTTGCATGGCGATCTGCGCGGTGCTGGTGCTGGATGTCACTGAAGGCGCAGGCGTGCGGGGCGCCGCATCGCTCAGGGCTTGCGCCACGGCCTCGCGATGGGCCTGGGTGCTGAAGTCCATGCCCGCTGCATTGGGTCGATCCTGGCCGTACAGATCGCGCGGCAGAGGGAGGTCAGGCAGTCCCCGCTCGGCGTGCCGATGGGCCATGTGCGATGGCGACATCAACAGGTTGTCGACCGATATGGACGGGTCGGCCAGTTGATGGACGAACGACGCATTGGCGCCGTTTTCCAGCAGGCGGCGCACCAGGTAGGCCAGCAGGTCGCGGTGCTGTCCCACTGGCGCATAGACCCGGACTGTGGGCGGTTGGGCTTCGGCTTCGCGCACGGCCTGGTAGATGCGCTCGCCCATGCCATGCAGCCGCTGGAACTCGAAGGCAGATGGCGGCACCTGCGCCAGGTCGCACAGATGCAGCACGGCGGCAATCGAGGCGGCGTTGTGGGTCGCAAATTGCGCAAAGATGCGGTCCGTCCGTTGCAGCAGGTGTTTGGCGCACGCCAGATAAGACAGGTCCGTGTGCGCCTTGCGGGTGAAGACCGGGTAGCCGGCCAGACCCAACTCCTGCGCGCGCTTGATTTCCGCATCCCAGTAGGCGCCCTTGACCAGGCGGATGGTCAGGCGGCGTTCAAAGTCGTCGGCCAACTCGATGACCGCATCGATCATGGGCACCGCGCGATGCTGATAAGCCTGAATCGCCAGGCCCAAGCCATCCCATTGGCTCAGGTGCGAATGGGGCTGCAAGCTGCGAATCACTTCGCGCAGCACCGCCAGTTGCAGCTCAAGCCGATGCGACTCTTCTGCGTCGATGGTCAGCACAATGTCCTGCTCGGCCGCTTGCACCACCAGGGGCATGAGCCGAGGCATCAGCTCGGACAGCACTTGGGTGCGCCGGTGCGCTTCAAAGCGCGGGTGCAGTGCAGACAGCTTGATCGACAGCCCCGGCCGGCTGTGCAAGTGGCGGGCGCCGGCTGTCGGCCAGGGGCTTTCGCCGATGGTTTGCAGTGCGTGGCGGTAGGCTTGCATGTAGCGGTCGGCGTCGGCCCAGGTCCGTGCGCCTTCTCCCAGCATGTCGAAACTCCAGGCCGTGACGGCGCCCGCTTTGGCATCACGGCTGGTCTGATCCTGCGCCTGGCCGATGGCTTCTTCGATGCTTTGACCCAGAACGAACTGCTGCCCCAGCAGTTGCAAGGCGCGCAGTGTGGCTGAAACGATGGTGCGCTGGCTGAGTCGTTGCAGCAAACTGGCCTCGCCGCCCTGCATCACTTGCGAAGCCAGATGCAGCAGCTTGGCACTGAGGCCCTCCATCAGCGGATGGGCCGGCGCGGTGGACGTGGATTGATGATGGCTGAAGTCGGCTTGACTCAATTGGTCTGACAGCAGCAGGTTCAGCGTATCGGGGTCCGGCACCCGCAACAAGGCTTCGGCCAGTCGCATCAATGCCAGCCCTTCGTGGCTGGACAGCGGAAAGGCCTGCAGCAGAGACTCCATGGCCCAGAACGCGGCAGGGGCCTGGCGTACGGATTGAACCCAGGGAGCGCTGCGCGCCTTGATCAAGGGCCAGTCGGCTTCGTGCAGCCCCAGTGTGGCCAATTGGCGGACTTGCTCATCCTCGTCGGCCCAGGGCAGAGGCAGGCGGTCGACGTCGTCAATCGGGTGGACTGCAGGGTGCGATGCGTTCACGGCTGACTCCAGTCTGTGACTGGAGAAAAGCCTAGCGCCTCGCCGTGGTGTCGTCCAGTGGCAGCAGGGGACAATCGCCCGCTTTTGCGCCGCTTTACACGGTGGGAAGGCTTAGCGCTTGTGAAAGACGAGGTCCCACACACCGTGGCCCAGGCGCAAACCGCGATTCTCGAACTTGGTCAGGGGCCGGTAAGAGGGCTTGTCAGCAAAGCCCTCGGCAGTGTTGACCAGATCGGGGTTGGCGCCCAGCACCTCCAGCATTTGGTGCGCGTAAGGCTCCCAGTCTGTGGCGCAGTGGATGTACCCGCCAGGGGCCAGACGAGTCACCAACTTGGCCACCAAAGGAGCCTGGATCAGGCGGCGCTTGTTGTGGCGGGTCTTGTGCCAGGGGTCTGGAAAGAAGATGTGCACGCCAGCCAGCGACTGCGGCGCAATCATCTTGTCCAGCACTTCGACAGCGTCATGTTGAACGATTCGCAGGTTGGTGAGGCCCATTTCACCGATGTGCTTGAGCAAGGCGCCCACACCCGGTTCATGCACTTCGCAGCCGATGAAGTCGGTGTCGGGCAAGGCCTGAGCGATCTTGGCGGTGGCGTCGCCCATGCCAAAACCGATCTCGAGCACAACTGGCGCCTGGCGGCCAAAAGTGGCCTCCGTGTCCAGCGGCGTGCTTTGGAAAGGCAATCGATACAGCGGCCCCAGTTCGGTCAGGGCGCGAGCCTGGCCTTCTGTGGTGCGGCCCGCCCGCATCACGTAGCTGCGGATGGTTCGGGGGTGCTCCGGGCGTTCCGGGGTGTCCGCCACAGGCGACGTGGCGGGCGTGTCCTGGGCTGAAGACTCAGGGGTATGGGGGGCTTGAGAGGTCGGCATGGGGCGTGATTGTCGCGCTTCTGGGCACCCCTTGCTTGAAGGGGCGGATGTTCCCTATATCACGCCCCCTTAAATGAGGGCGCTTTGCGGTCGTGCATTCATCCTTTTCGGCGGCTGGTTCGGGTGAACCCTGGGGGCTTTTTGCGCAGTTTGCGCCGCTTTGTCTGCATCATTTGGCCATTCGATGAATCCGTTTGGAGGGCCGCGCATGTTGAAACGATGGGTACGCAAGCCGTGGATGGCCATGCTGGCTGTCTGCGTGGTGGGGGGATCCGGCTCTGCGTCGGCTCTGTCTTTGCCCACGACATTCCTGCAGGCCGACTCCGTGTTCCAGTTGTCTGAAATGGCGGTCGATTTGCTGGCGGCGTCCGGCACCACCATCTCGGCGATGGGCAATGCCTTTGCGGTGGCGAGCGCCACCCAGGCGTTCGACCTGCCTGTGACGAAGGTGGACGTAGCGGTGGGCTTGTTTCCGCCTTCATTGCGGCCGGTGTCAGGCGAGGCCATGGGCTCGGCTCTGCTGATCAGCCGTGGCCGGCGCAACCTGGCCCTGGCTAACTTTCAAATCGACTTTGCCAACGAAAAGATCAACGCCGACATCATCGCCAATGGCGCAACCAGCAAAGGGGTGTCCATTTACGACTTCGACGTGGCTTCGCCTTTGCATATCGGGTTGAGTGGCTGGACGCTGAACATGACCGAGCAGCTCAACCACATGGTGTTGACGCCGCAAGCGCTGTCTGCCTTTGCCGCCGCATTGAACCTCAACCGGGTCTTGCAGGAACCCTTGAAGACCTTGGATTTCGGCACGCTCAACATTGACATCAAGGGAGCGTTGCGGCTGCCCCCCGTATCGGCCGATCCTTTCACCGCAGCGAACATGCCTGCCGTTCCAGAGCCTGCCACCGTCGCCTTGATGGGGCTGGGGCTGGTCGGCGTGGTGGCAATCGCACGCCGCCGCCCCGCAGCCTGAAGGGTTGGCCCGAACAACGCTAGAATGGCGTCTGCCTTGCGGTGATCTGCACAGGCAACACCCACTGAGCGGGTGTAGTTCAATGGTAGAACGCCAGCTTCCCAAGCTTGATACGTGGGTTCGATTCCCATCACCCGCTCCACAGTTCCGATTTTGACCCCTGACCCCTGACCCCTGATCGCTACGCTTCTTGCCTGGTCGGTCGCTGAAGCCTTCGCATTGCAAGCACCCCGGCCAAGCCCGCCATGAGCGCGGCAAAGGTATTGGGCTCGGGTACCGGCGAGGGATTGGGTTTCGGGAATACATACGTGTGGGTTTCCCACCTTCCCTCGCCAGTCACGAAGCTGGCGTCGCGGATCTCGTCTGTGCCGGTGCCGGACTCGTACTTGCTAAACACGCTTGAATCGATCGAGTCCGAGTACAGGGCATTCGTTGGACTTGTGAACTCGAATCTTGTCGAACGGCTATTAATGCACCCACCGTGGCATGGCAGGTCATAGCCATACCGGTAGATCAAACTGCTGCTGCCATCCGGTGCCAGTTCTGTGGCGAACTCTTTGTAGAAACTTTCGTCCCAGTACGAACCATCGTCCTTGTGCAAATCGAACACATTGACCTTCGTGCCGTCCGCTCGCACAAAGTGCGATGCGGGTAAAAGTGGCACATCAAAGGAAAACGAATACGTGCTGGTTTTGCCATCGACGACAGCCGGGATGGTGACCCAATCCGCGAACGCCGAATGGCTGACAAGAAGGGCTAATCCAAACTGCGCAGTGCGAACGATCGACGTGGACATGGTGTGCTCCAGGTTGTGGGTGAACGCCCCTGAAGCGCAGAACAACGAGCGCAGAGAGGCTCAATTGACTGCTTGAGCAGTGTAAGTCTCTTGTCCTGGCGAAACAATTCAAACTTGAGCGGGCATGGGTTTTTGGGGTTAACCCCTCGCCGGTTCGAGGGGGCGTGTCCTTCACTGCATACCTCGGCCCAGTGCTACGATTTGAGTGGCCCAAAACCATTGTCATCTCATGGCCTCTCTGAATTTCCTCACCCCATCCCGATTCGCGCTTGCTACTGCTTTGGCCGTCTCTTTGGCCGCATGCGGGGGCGGGGGCTCTTCTGCGGGTGGGGCGCCGGCGTCACCTTCCGGTGTTTCTGGCGACGGCCGCGTGTCCTACCAATGGGCATTTGAAGACGTCAATGGCAGTTCGACTCATCAGTATCTGCCAGTCAGAAACGGTGTGACCACCACGCTCGGAACGATCACCACCTGTGGTGGCGGGGCGGTTAATTGTCGAGTGCGGCAAGAGGACACGGGTCGGACGGGCAAAGGCTTGCGGTTTGATCCAACTGCGGACTCGAGCTTCGCGTGGATTGCGGGCGGTGGTACCACCTCGTCAGTAGGAGCTCTGTGTACGAGCAATGTGATCGAATTTGGTGATCGTTACGGCGACCTTGACCAGCCAATTCAGATGACGGTGGCCATGTGGATCAATCCGGACCGCATCGAGGCAGGACAAACCTATCACCTTTTCGGTACGGGTAATCCCGTTGAAACTCCCAGTGGAATCATCACGGCAACGTTCCACGTCCGCATCGTGGACGGAAAAGTCCAACTGTCGTTGTATCCGAGTAGTAACTCGCTCTCGCCAGACATGACTCTGGATTCAGCGACCACCTTAGCCGTGTCCGCCCCCGGCAGCAATTGGCACCATGTGGCTGTCACCTACAACAATTTTGCGGTGGCCATGTACATTGACGGTCGTCTGGACGCGGTTGGCACGCGTGATGCTGACCATCGCGCCCTGTGCGCCGCGCGACGTCCGTACTACCTGGGTGGCTTGTCCTCGCTGGTGAAAATCGACGGCGGCCCCATCGAAAAAGCGTCATACATCTTTCCCGGCGTCATCGATCAGCTGGTGTTCAGCAACCGAGCCTATAGCCCGAGCGAAATCGGTCAACTGGCGACTCAGGCTCCTTGAGCGTGGGGGCGGTGCGCCAAAGCGGGTCGGCGCCTCACACCACAAACAGCCAAGCCAGCAACCCGCCAATCAGAACCCACTTGCCAATGTAGTAGGCCGTGCGGTTGGTCTGTTTGAGGGCCTTGGCTTTGACGCGTAAGCCATAGGCATAGCCGAAGAACCGGTTCAGCGCGCCGATGCGTTCACCTTCGACGTTCTGCGTGGCCGATGCAGTCATCACCACGCGGGCGAACAGATGGTTGATCCAACGCACGATGGGGGTGTAGACGGGGCGCTCGACATCGGCAAACAAGATGATGCGGGGATGCTGCGTGGCGTTCTCGGCGAAGTGAATGTAGGTCTCGTCAAACATGACGACTTCGCCGTCCTTCCAGTGGTAGCGCTGGCCATCGCCATCCAGGCTCAGCGCTTCTTCACGGATCATCTGCCAGTTGTCTTGCAGCACTTTCAATTCCGGAAAGTCTTTGGGATCCAGATAGGCCTGGCTGCCCACCTTCGAGAACAGCACCATCAAGGAATTGAAGGGGGCGATCAGCACCGTGAAGTCGGTGAGGGCGCGCAGCCAGCCGAATCTCACTTTGCCGCGCAGATGGGCATGCAGGGCCGAGGCGACGAAAACGAGCAGAACCCAATGGCGGGCTTCAAGGTGGGGCAGGGTGGTCAGCCAGTTCATGTCCGTCACGCAGATCAAGGGGCACAAGGAGCCAGCAATCATAGAGCCCCAATCCTATAATTGCAGGCTTCGCCCGACGCGTTGTGCGCGGGGACTCGAACCGGAATGCATTCATGAAAGCCGCAGACATTCGCAAGACCTTCCTGGAATTCTTCCAGTCCAAGGGACACACCATCGTGGCATCCAGCCCCGTGGTGCCGGGCGACGATCCGACCCTGCTGTTCACCAACGCGGGCATGAACCAGTTCAAGGACGTGTTCCTGGGCTTTGACAAGCGGCCCTACACCCGCGCCACCACCTCGCAAAAGTGCATTCGCGCGGGCGGCAAGCACAACGACCTGGACAACGTGGGCTACACCGCCCGCCACCATACCTTCTTCGAGATGCTGGGGAACTTCAGCTTCGGGGACTACTTCAAGCGCGATGCCATCAGCTACGCGTGGGAGCTGTTGACCAAAGAGTTCAAGCTGCCCGCCGACAAGTTGACCGTGACCGTCTACGCTGAAGACGACGAGGCCTACGACATCTGGACCAAGGAAATCGGTGTGCCGGCCGAGCGCGTCATCCGCATCGGCGACAACAAGGGCGCCCGCTACGCGTCGGACAACTTCTGGATGATGGGTGACACCGGCCCTTGCGGCCCCTGCACCGAGATCTTCTACGACCACGGTCCTGAGATCGCCGGCGGCCCTCCAGGCAGCCCGGACGAAGACGGCGATCGCTACATCGAGATCTGGAACAACGTGTTCATGCAGTTCAACCGCGATGAAGCGGGCGTGATGCATCCTCTGCCCAAGCCTTCGGTGGACACCGGCATGGGCCTGGAGCGCATTGCCGCCGTGCTGCAGCATGTGCATGCCAACTACGAAATCGACCTGTTCGTGGCTTTGCTGGCTGCTGCCAAGTCGGCCGTCGAAGCCGGTGGTGGCACCGATGTCGACCCCAACAGCCCCAGCCTGAAGGTCATTGCCGACCACATCCGCGCGTGCTCGTTCACCGTGGCCGATGGCGTGATCCCATCGAACGAAGGCCGCGGCTATGTGCTGCGCCGCATCACCCGTCGCGCGATTCGCCACGGCTACAAACTCGGTGCCCGCACGCCGTTCTTCCACAAGCTGGTTCACGCTTTGGTCGAACAAATGGGCGATGCCTACCCCGAGTTGCGCCAGAACGAAAAGCGCATCACTGACGTCCTCAAGACCGAAGAAGAGCGCTTCTTCCAGACCATTGCCCATGGCATGGAAATCCTGGAAGGCGCGCTGGCAACGGGTGCCAAGCAAGTGGACGGCGAAACCGCCTTCAAGCTGCACGACACCTACGGCTTCCCCGTCGACCTGACCGCCGACGTGTGCCGTGAGCGCGATGTGACCGTGGACCAAGCCGGCTTTGACGCAGCGATGGCACGTCAGCGCGAACAGGCCCGCGCTGCGGGTAAGTTCAAGATGGCTGCAGGCCTGGAATACGCCGGCGCGCCCACGGCGTTCCACGGCTACGACCACACGACACACGAAGGCGCCAAAGTCACCGCCGTGTATGTGGATGGCGCCTCGGTGCAGCAAGCCAGCGCGGGTGATGACGCCGTGATCGTGCTGGACAACACTCCGTTCTACGCCGAGTCGGGCGGTCAGGCTGGTGACAGCGGCGACCTGCGCAACGGCACCAGCCGCTTTGTGGTCGAAGACACCCAGAAGATCCAGGCCGATGTGTTCGGTCATCACGGTCGCGTGGTCGAAGGCACGATCAAGGTGGGCGATACGGTCAACGCCAAGGTGGATGCCGAAGTGCGCGCCAAGACCGTGCGCAACCACAGTGCCACGCACTTGATGCACAAGGCTTTGCGTGAAGTATTGGGCGAGCACGTACAGCAAAAGGGCTCGCAAGTCACGGCTGATCGCACGCGTTTCGACTTTGCTCACAACGCCCCGCTGACGGACGAAGAAATCCGCGAAGTGGAAGAGCTGGTCAACGCCGAGATTCTGGCCAACGCCGATGCCCAAGCCCAGGTCATGGCGCTGGAAGACGCTCAGAAGTCGGGCGCGATGATGCTGTTTGGCGAGAAGTACGGCGAGACCGTGCGCGTGCAGAGCATCGGTTCGTCCAAAGAGCTGTGCGGTGGCACCCACGTCAAGCGCACAGGCGACATCGGTCTGTTCAAGATCGTGGCCGAAGGCGGTGTGGCTGCTGGCGTGCGCCGTGTCGAGGCCATCACCGGGGCAGCCGCGCTGGCTTACACCCAGAATCTGGAAGGGATGGTCAACGGCGTGGCAGCTTTGCTCAAGGCCACTACCCATGAAGTGCCTGCTCGCGTGGCCGGTGCGCTGGAGCAGATCCGTGCGCTGGAAAAGGAAATCGCCGCGCTCAAGGGCAAGCTGGCATCCAGCCAGGGCGATGAGTTGATGGCGCAGGCCGTCGACATCAAGGGCATCAAGGTGCTGGCAGCCGTGCTGGAAGGTGCGGACGCCAAGACGCTGCGCGAGACCATGGACAAGCTCAAGGACAAGCTCAAGACCGCGGCCATCGTGCTGGCGGCGGTGGAGGGCGGCAAGGTCCAGATCGCCGCAGGCGTGACAGCCGACAGCACGGGCAAGGTCAAGGCCGGCGAGTTGGTCAACTTTGTGGCCCAGCAGGTGGGCGGCAAGGGCGGCGGCAAGCCGGACATGGCGATGGCCGGCGGTACCGATGCGGCCGGCCTGCCGGCGGCGCTGGCCAGCGTGCAGGCTTGGATCACCGAGCGTGTATGAACGCAATCGTTTGACTGAAACAGACTGATGAAAGGGCCCTGCGGGGCCCTTTTTGATTGGGCCGGGCGACAGGGCTGCGTGAAGAAATAACGGCCTGATCCATTTCACTTCACGCAATTGTCCCAGGGCGATGACTCCTAGACTGAGGCTTACTGTCTGGAGATGCGTCCATGCCGCTTCGCTTTGCCCTGCCGCAATGGCCCTCAGCTCGCAAGAAGCGCGAGCCCAACCACCTGGGGGTGGTGCTCAGCCCTGGGCGTCTGGCTGTGGCGGTCGTGCGTGAAGGGGGGCAAGGCCGCCCCATTTTGGTCGCCCATGAATCGTTTGTGGGCGACGCCGATCTGTCGCAGGTGGGCAAGTGGCTCAAGAAAGAATCCTTGACCGTCGAGTCGGTCAACCTGTCCTTGCCCAGTGACGACTACCAGATGCTGTCCATGGAGACGCCGCTGGTCCCCGCAGCCGAGCGCGCCGAAGCGATGCGCTGGCGCATCAAGGACATGATCGAGTTTCCGGTGGACGAGGCTTGCGTGGACTGTCTGGTCCTGCCGTCGCCGGACGGCGAGGGGGAAGGCGCGCACGCCTGGGCCGTCGTGGCCCGACGCCACCGCATCGGGGACTGGATGAACCGGGTGCGCAAGGCGCGCTTGTCCTTGTCGTCGATCGACATTCCCGAACTGGCCCTGCGCAACCTGCTGGTGCTGGAGCCACAGAGCCAGGCCACCGCGCTGTTGCGGCTGAGTTCCACGGGCGGCGCTCTGATCGTGGCGTGGCGGGGCGAGCTGTGCTCCTTCCGCCGCTTCAATGACCTCAATGTGGCGCACTTTTCTTCGGCAGACCTGATGGGGCGGCAAGCCTTGCTCGAGCGCCTGGCGCTGGAGCTGCAGCGCACCGCCGATGCGTTCGAGCGGCAGTTTTACGGCACCTCCATCGACCGCGTGTGGGTCGAGCAGTCGGTCCCCGAGATCGATCTGGTCCAGCAGTTGGCGCCGCATGTGAGCATGCGTCTGCACGCTTTTGAGATGGCTGATTACCTGGAGCTGGGGCATCGCGTGACAGCAGCCATGAACCGCCCCAAGGCACCCAAGGCCAGCCTCATCGCGGTGGGGGCCGCATTGCGCCGCGTGATCGCTGCACGTGACGGAGTCAAGGCATGACGCAGCAGATCAATCTGATTGACGACACGCTGCGCCAGGGGCGGGACTGGGCCAACGGTGCCATGGTGCTGTCCGTGCTGGGCGTGGCCGCCTTGGCGGTCGGCGGGCATCTGACGTATGAGCAGTGGCAATGGCAGCAGGCGTCTACGCTGGCGGCTCAGGCCGATACCGATCGCGAGGCGAGCGGAGCCTTGCTGCAGCAGGTCAGTGCCCAAGTGGCCCAATTGCAGGCGCAAATTGCTGCCGATGACCAGATGCGTCGGGCTGCGGCAGCGATGGTCGATCCGCCGCAGAACTGCGTGGCACGTTTCGAGCAACTGGTGGGGGGCCTGGCCCCCAGCATGTGGATGCAAAGCGTGGAGTTTTCGGGGGCGCGAGGGGTCCACCTGGTGGTCAATGGCCTGCGCCAATCCGATCTGGCGCGCTATGCCGATGGCTTGAGCGCGGCCAAAGCCTTTTCGGGGCTGCCCATCGAAATCCTGAGCATCGAACGCAAGGAGTTGGCCGAGAACTCGACCGGCGAAGACAGTGAAGTCAAGGTCCAGGCTCAGGCCGTGCCTTACTACGCCTTCGAGCTGCGTGGTGCCGACATCGTGGAACCGGCAGGAGGGACGCCATGATCCCCAGAATTCGTCAGTGGCAAAGCGAGGCGCTGCGCAAACTGCCCGTCAAGCGTTGGCTGGCCAAGGTCAATGCCTTGCCTCAGCGGGATCGCATGGCCATGCTGGCTGGTGGGCTGGCCTTGATCATCGGGTTTGAATTCCAGGCGGTGATGCCCGTGCATGACCGCCGCATGGCCTTGTTGGCCAGCCAGCCCGGATCCGACCCTTTGCAGCAGCAAAACGAAGCGCAGGCGCTGCAAAGCAAACAGGCCGAGCTGGCCCAGTTGCAGCAGACCTTGTCGCAACGTACGCCGCTTCAGGCCGTATCGGCTCAAGGTGGCGCGCCACGGGATGTCTTTGCCGTTTTTCGCAAGGCCATGGCCTTGCAGGAGGTCGAAGTGGTGGCCTTGCAGGCCCTGCCAGACGAGCCGCCTGTCAAACCCCCGACGCACGCCGATGTGGCCAGTGCGCCGGTTGAAGCCGCGCCGGTAGCCGATGCGGCCAGTGATGTTGCCCCAACCGAGGCCGCCGCGGCACCTGCCGTGAGCACGCCAGCCCCCGCCGAGCCCTCGGTGTACCGCCATCGGGCCGAGCTGAAGATCGCCGGCACGCTGGCGCATGTCAATCAGGTGCTCAAGCGATTCGAGCAGGGCCATGAGCTGCTCCGGCTGGAGCGCGTGAAGCTGGTTCCGTCAGCGCAGGATGCCCGCACCATCGAGGCGACCTTGTCCCTCATCTTGATCAGTCAGGAGAAGACATGGCTGGCCATGTGAAGCATGCAGTGATGTGGGCCCTGTGGGCAGGCAGCACCTGGAGTCTGCCGGTCTGCGCGATGGGGCCCAGTGAGCCCTTCGTGGCGCCAGCGGTGCAGCAGGCACGCACGCAGTTGGGGCAGGGCACGCCGGGCGTCGCTGCACCGGGCGATGCCCTTGTGGTGACGGGCCTCAGTGGCGTGCGCCTGGGGCGACAGGCCGGCGCGGTGATCGATGGCCAATGGGTTCGCAAGGGCCACATGGTCCGCGGCGCCCGCCTGGTTCAGATTCAGCGCACCCGCGTGACCCTTCAGCATCCTGACGGTCACCAGGAAATCATCGAGATGTACCCGCCTGTGGGCGGACAAGCGGGCGCTGTGGCGGCCGCATCAACTGAGGCGGCCAAACCATGAAGCCCATGCAACACCATCTGTCTGATCCGCACCGTCTGCCTTGGGGCCTGAGCCTCGTGGCCGCGGCTGCCTTGTTGCTGTCGGCCTGTGCCAGCAAGCCGCCTGCACCCACCGATACGCAAGCCCTGATCGACGCGGCCTTGAAGGCTGCCGCAGAAAAGCGCCCGGTTGCCAAGGCGCCGGACAGCGTCATGTCGGCCCTCGTTCCGCCCGTGCTGGATCGACCCAAGATCACCAAGCGCGATGCCCGGTTTGACCTGGTGTTCAACAACGCGTCCATCAACCAGGTGTTCGAAGCCATCGCAGTGGGCTCGCGCTACAGCTTTGTGGTGCAACCGGGCTTCACGAACACGGTGGCCGTCAACCTGCGCGACGTGACCGCGATCGAGGCGCTCGAAGTGCTGCGCGAGCTGTATGGCTTTGAATACCGCGTGGCGGGCAATCGCGTCTTCGTCGAGCCGCCGACTTTGCAGACCCGCATCTTCCAGGTGGCCTATCCCAGCTCCAAACGCTCCGGGCGCAGTGACACCCGCGTCAGCTCAGGCTCGATCACCAATACGGTGAGCAATGCACAAGGCGGCGATGGCGGCAGCACCACCACCTCGTCTTCCAGCGAGGGCAGCCAGGTGTCGACCTCGATCGACACCGACTTCTGGAAAGAGCTGGATCAGGCCCTCAAGGCCATCGTCGGTGATGGCGACGGGCGCCAGATCGTGCTGTCTCAGCACTCGGGTGTGCTGGTCGTGAAGGCCCTGCCCAAGCAGTTGCGCGAGGTCGAGGCCTTCCTCAAATCCTCCAAGTTGTCGATCGAGCGCCAGGTGATGCTGGAGGCCAAGATCGTCGAGGTGACCCTCAAGGACGGCTACCAGTCCGGGATCAACTGGACCCAGTTGAACGGCGAGGGCAATCACCGCGTCTCCATCGGCGCCGACCCCGGGCGCATCAACGTGCCCGGCAGCCTGGGTCGCCGTTATGGTGTGCCGGACGGCTCGATCAAGACCATTGTGGACCCCTCGACGACGCCGCCCACCGTGATCCCCACGACAGTGGCTGACTTGATCGCGACGCCGCTGAGCAGCGCCACCAACGGCGTGCTGGGCATGGCGTTCTCGACAGACAGTTTCTATGGCTTGCTGTCCTTCCTGGAAACCCAGGGCACGGTGCAGGTGCTGTCGTCGCCCCGCGTGGCCGCCATCAACAACCAGAAGGCGGTGTTGCGAGTCGGCACCGACGACTTCTTCGTGACCAACATCTCGACGACGACCACATCGAGCGCCACGGGCACCGTCACCACCCCCACCATCACGGCACAGCCGTTCTTCTCGGGGATCTCGCTGGATGTCACGCCGCAGATCGATGCCGATGGCATGGTGACCATGCACGTGCGGCCGGCGGTCAGCAGCGTGTCCGAGCGCGCACATGTGATCAACCTCGGCACACTGGGCAACTTCAGCCTGCCTCTGGCATCCAGCAGCGTCAATGAAACTGACACCATCGTTCGGGTGCAGGATGGCTACATCGTGGCCATCGGCGGCTTGATGCATCAGGAGCAGGACAACACCCGCAGCCAGGTGCCCTTCATGGGCGATCTGCCTGTGGTGGGCAACTTGTTCAAGCAGAACAACCGCTCGATGAAAAAGAGCGAGCTGGTCTTCCTGATCAAGCCGACGGTGATCAAGTCCGATTCGGACTGGCGGCAGGATCTGGCCGAAGTGGCCAGCCGCCTTGAAGGGCTCAATCTGCCCTCGCACAGTGTGCGCGAACGCGCCGGGGAGTGAGCCAGATGTACCGTTCCCACTTCGGTCTGATCGAGCCGCCATTCAGCCTGACGCCCGACCCGGATTTTGTCTACGTGGACATGCAGCACCAGACGGCACTGGACACGCTCATGCTGGCTCTGGAGAGCGGTGAGGGCTTCGTGAAGGTGACCGGCGAGGTGGGCACGGGCAAGACCTTGCTGTGTCGTCGGCTGATGGCGGCCTTGCCTGCCAGCGTGGTGTCGGCCTACCTGTTCAACCCGCGGCTCGAACCACAAGGCTTGTTGCGCGCCTTGGCCATTGAACTGGGCCTGTCGCCCACTATGCAGGACGACGAGCATGCGATCTACCAGATGATCGAGGGCGAGTTGCTGCAACTGGCGGCCCAAGGTCACCGTGTGGTGTGCTGCATCGACGAAGCGCATGCCTTGCCGGTGGCCAGCCTGGAGGCGCTGCGCATGCTGTCCAACCTGGAAACCAACAAACGCAAGCTGCTGCAGATCGCCTTGTTTGGTCAGCCTGAACTGGACCAGTTGCTGCGCACGCCGGCCCTGCGGTCGCTGGCCAGCCGCATGGGCTTTGGTGTGCGACTGGATGGGCTGGCATTGAAGGACTTTCGCCGCTACCTCAAGCACCGCATGACGGTCGCAGGCTGGCAAGGCCAGCGCGTGTTCACCGATGCGGCCAGCTGGATGCTGTGGCGAGCCAGCCGAGGCGTGCCCCGCATGGCCAACGTGCTGGCGCACCAGTGCCTGATGCTGGCCTACGGGAAAGGCACGCGCACCGTCTGCTTCAAAGACGCCTGGAGCGTGTGCCTCGAACGGCAACGCGTGTTTGGGCCCGTGGCTCGGCGTCAGCAACTGGCCAACGCCTGGCAAGGAGATCGATCATGAGTGTGGTCAGCCGGATGTTGCAAGACCTGGAATCGCGAGGGGCGCGCATCCCTCTGGACCGTCCTGTCGCGCAAGCGGTGGATGCGCCACCCGAACCCAGCCCTCGGTCCTGGCGTGTGACGGCGCTGCTGTCAGCCGGGCTGCTGGCTTGCGGGGCAGCCGTGTACGGCGCCCAGGCCGCCGGGGCGTTCGATGAATGGCTGGATGCCTGGCGTGATGAGCCGGCAGCGGTGCCGGCCTGGAAGACCTCGGCCACCCCCCAGTCACCGCGATGGCAGTCTGCCAGCCCGTCTGCAACCGGCGGGGCTACCGCTATCGCCGCATCCCAGGCAGAGGCGGAACCGAACTGGCGCATGGATTGGGCGCTGTCTCTCGGGCTGCTCAAGCACCGGCCGACTCGGGTGGCGCTGTCACCCCAGCCGGATCTCGGTGACGAAACCGGCGATGCCCCTCAAGAGGTCACCGGGGGTGAGCCGCCCGTGGTGCAAGCCCAGGCGGCTCCGGTCGTGGCGATGCCCTCATCGCGTTTGACCCTCATCGACCCGCCAGCGGCTGGCCGCATGCAAAGCGCGGCCAACCAGGCAATCGAAGCCTATCGGCGAGCCATCGACCTGGCCGAACAAGGACGCGATGGCGTCGCGCTCGACGCCGCCTTGCAAGCCATCAAGCTTGACGCCCATCACATGCCGGCGCGGCGTCTGGCCATCGCCTTGGCGCTGGACCAGAAGCAGGCGGACCAGGCGGGGGCGCTCATTGATCAAGGCTTGCAACTGGCGCCCCAAGACAGCGAATTGCTCTTCTTGCATGCGCGACGTCTGGCTTTGAGCGGCGCCAACGATCAGGCACTGAATGTCTTGCAGGGTCTGGATCACCTGACAGGCGAGGCCTGGGGCCTCAAGGCCGGCCTGCTGGCGCGCACGGGGCAATACGCCCCGGCGGCACAGGCTTATCAGCAGGCGCTCAAAACCAGGCCTGACAACGCCACCTGGTGGCTTGGCCTGGGCGTGGCATTCAATGCCCAAGGGCAGACGGCCATTGCCAAAGAGGCCTTCCTGAGGGCACGCAAACTGGGCCAGTTGAGCCCTGACGTGCAAGCCTGGCTGGACCAACAACTGTAATGGGCGAGGACCGATCGTGAGTCAAGTACGCAAATTCCGTCTGGGCGAGGTGCTGGTCCAGCAAGGCCTGTTGAGCCTGCATCAGCTGGAGCAGGCACTGGCCGAACAAAAACGCACCGGTCGCAAGCTGGGCCGTGTCCTGTCGGACATGAACCTGGTCACCGACCAGGCCATCGGCCTGACCATCGCCGAGCAGTTGAAGCTGCCGTTTCTGGATCTGGCCCGACGTGAGCTGAATTCCGAACTGGTGATGCGCCTGCCTGAATCGCTGGCGCGACGCCATCGCGCGTTGGTCATCGGTCAGCAGGACGACGGCTTGCTCGTGGCCTTTTCCGACCCGATGGACACCTTCGCGCAAGACGAGGTGGCGCGGGCCTTGCACAGCACCGTCCACCCTGTGGTTGTGACGGAGAAGGCACTGATGGATGTGGTTGACCGCATCTACCAGCGCCGCGAACAGGTGTCCGGTCTGGCCGACGAAGTTGCCGCCGATCTGGGCCCCGCCGTGGCGAGCCTGGAGATGCTGGCTGGCACCGAAGATGCCCCCATCGTCAAGCTCATCACCTCGATCTTCGACACGGCGGTGGCGCAAGCCGTCTCCGACATCCACATCGAGCCGCAGGAGCGGCAGACCTTCATCCGCTTCCGCATTGACGGCGTGCTGCACCAGCATTCCAGCTACGACCCCAAGGTCAGCACCGCGTTGATCCAGCGCCTGAAGCTGATGTCCAACCTGGACATTTCGGAGAAGCGCCTGCCGCAAGACGGTCGCTTCCAGACCGCCATCAACGCCTCGCCCATCGACATCCGGATCTCCACGCTGCCCACGCAGTATGGCGAGTCCGTTGTGATGCGGCTGCTCATTCAAAGCAACCAGAAGGCCAACCTGGACGCGCTGCACATGCCCCCCGCGATCCTGGCGCGTCTGAAGCTGGCCTTGAGTGCCCCGTCGGGCCTGATTCTGGTGACCGGGCCCACGGGGTCTGGCAAGACCACCACGCTGTATGCAGCTCTGGCAGAGCTGAACGACACCGAAACCAAGATCATCACCGTCGAAGACCCGGTCGAGTACCGCTTGCCCGGACTCAACCAGGTGCAGGTGCATGACAAGATCGACCTGACCTTCTCGCGCGTGCTGCGTGCCTGCTTGCGGCAGGACCCGGATGTGCTGCTGGTGGGCGAAATGCGTGACCAGGAAACGGCCGAAATCGGCTTGCGTGCCGCCATGACGGGCCACCTGGTGGTGTCCACCTTGCATACCAACGACGCTGCCGGCGCCGTGCTTCGCCTGGCCGACATGGGTGTGCCGCCCTACATGGCGGCGCTGGGCCTGCGCCTGGTGCTGGCGCAGCGGCTGGTGCGCGTCGTGTGCGACAGCTGCCGCATGCCCTATGAGCCTGCGGCGCATGAGCAGGAATGGATGGCCAAGGAGTTGTCAGCCATGCAGACCGAAGACGGTGCCCCCATGCTGCAAGGCAGCTACTTCAAGGGCGTGGGCTGCAACAGCTGCCATCAGACCGGCTACCGCGGGCGAACCGGCATCTACGAAATGATCGAGATGACGCCGGAGATGACCCACGCCGCCTCGCAGGGCGACCACATCACCTTCAATGAGATCGCCCAGAAGCAGTTTGCCAACTACACCCTCAAACGCGATGCCGTTCGCCTGATTCTGGCCGGGCGCACCACCGTGGCTGAAGGCATGCGCGCCAGCACGCCGATCTGACCATGCCGCAATTCGCCTACTACGGTCGCAACGCCAACCGAGAGCCCGTCGAGGGCCGGGTGGAGGCCGCCAGCGTGGCCAATGTGGCAGACATCCTCACGCAGACCGGCATCACCCCGGTCTCCATCACCGAGGTGCCCCAGGTTCAGCAGGCCTCCGAGGTCATTGGCAAGATCCTGGGCAACGACAAGGTCACCGATGTCGACCTGATGATGTTCACCCGGCAGTTCTACACCCTGACCAAGGCCGGGGTGCCCATCATCCGGGCGTTGCGCGGGCTGGAGTTGTCGGCGCAGCAGAAGTCTTTGAAGAAGCTGTATCTGGAGTTGGCTCAGGGCCTGGAAAGCGGCATCGAGCTGTCGCAAGCCATGAGCCGCCGCCCCGACGTTTTTGATCCGTTCTATATCGCCATGGTGCGCGTGGGCGAGTCGGCCGGGCGGCTCGAAGAAGTCTTCTGGGGCCTGTTCGAGCACCTCGAGTTTCAGAAGAACATCAAAGAACAGGTCAAATCAGCGCTGCGTTACCCATCGTTTGTGATCCTGGCGATGGTGGTGGCGCTGACCATCATCAACGTGTTCGTGATCCCGGCCTTTGCCAAGGTGTTTGCCAGCTTGCATGCCGAACTGCCCTTGATGACCCGCGTTCTGATGGCGACCTCTCAATTCACCCTGACGTGGTGGCCGGCCATGCTGGGCGGCGTCGGCGTGGCGTGGGCCGGCTGGCGGCAATTGCTCAAGACCGAGCAGGGGCGTTTGCGCTGGGACCGCTTCAAGCTACGCATGCCCATCGTGGGCGACCTGATTGAAAAAGGCGTGCTGGCCCAGTCCATGCGAAGCCTGGCGCTGATCTTTCGCAGCGGCGTGCCGGTGGTGCAGGGCCTGACCTTGTCGGCCCAGGTGGTCGACAACGCACACATCACCCAGGCGCTGACCGCGATGCGATCGCAGGTGGAGCGGGGGGATTCGCTTCTGGTCGCCAGCCAGCGCAGCGGGGTGTTTCCCCCCCTGGTGCTGCAAATGATCATGGTCGGCGAAGAGTCCGGCACCCTGGCCGAGATGCTCGAAGAGATCGGCGGCATGTACCAGCGCGACATGGAATACGGCCTCAAGACCCTGGCGCAGAAGATCGAGCCCATCTTGCTCGTGATGATGGGCGCCATGGTGCTCGTGCTGGCTTTGGGGGTCTTCCTGCCCATGTGGGACTTGGGCAAGGCAGCGATCAAATGAGGGAAAACGCGACTTTGTAGCGTGAAGGATTCAAGTGTGACGGAGTGTGGTCGATAAACGAGCCATGCCTGTCATGTTCGGTGTTGGACGTGACCCATCACGTCAATGAGGCGCATCGCGCCAGAAATGGAACTGTTTGCCATGAAAACCACTTCTCAACGCGGCTTCACGATGATCGAACTGATCGTCGTCATCGTCATCATGGGTATCCTGGCCAGCGTGGCCTTGCCCCGTTTCACCAACATGCAGCGTGATGCGCGCATCGCCAAGCTCAATGCAGCGCGTGGCTCGGTTGCTGCGGCGGCCGCCATGGTGCACGGCGCTGCGCTGGCACGTGTAGGCCAAGGGGCACAGACCTGTCCCAATGGCGCGAATGCCAACTTGGCTGCACCTGGTGCTGCCGGCAGCATTTGTACGGAAAACGGCCCTGTGAACGTGACCAACCTGTATCCCGCTGCTTCGCTCCCAGGTGTCATCGCAGCCGCGGGTCTGGTGCCAACGGGCGCTAACCCTAGCGTCAATAACTTGGCGGCTGAAGGCTACACCGTCGTTGCGGCTGCGCCCTTGGTCACCGTTCGTATTGCCAATGCTCCTGATCCAACCCGTTGCTTCTTCACCTACACGGCACCTGCCACCAACGGTGCCGCTGCCACGGTCAGCCAAGTCAACGCCGCAGCCACGCTCGGTTGCTGATCTGAATGCGCCCACCCCGCCAAGCCGGTTTCACGCTGGTTGAGCTGATCCTGGTGATCGTGGTCATGGGCCTCCTGGCGGGGGTGGCGGTGCCCCGGTTGATGAACAATCGGTCCCAAGACGAAGTCTCGACCCGGGATGAACTCAAGGCCACCTTGCGTCTCGCGCGCCAGGTGGCCGTTTCACGTAATCGCGATGTGTGCTTCATGCGCACCCCCGCGCAGTTCAGTCTGGTCTACCTCAACGCTGGGGCATGCGCGCTTGGCGGGGCGGCGGTTCTTGAACCCGGCACGGGGCAACCCCATGTGGTGCCTTTGCCCTCGGGGGTGGTGCTGGCCGGTGCGGCCACCATCCGCTTCAACAGCCGCGGGCAACTGGTGCCCAATGGCGCCAACCTTCAGATCACCGTGGGCGCCTTGCCTGCGCTGACCATCAGCCGGGAAACCGGGTTCGTCTACTGATGGCAGAGCGCACCCCACTCCAAGAACGCCCGGGCGCCACCGTTCGCTCCGGCGGCTTCACGCTGGTCGAACTGATGGTGATCATCGTGGTGCTGGGCATCGCGGCGGCCACCTTGACCACGGCCTCTGTGCGCAGCGCCGAGATGTCGGCCAGCATGCTGGTCGAGCAGCAAGCCCTGATGGTGGCCAACAGCATGCTCGACGAGGTGCGGGCCATGCCCTTCACCTATTGCGATTTGAACAGCGCCAATGTGGGCACAGCGGCGAATCAAGGGGCCTGCGCGATCCCCGAGCCGCTTTTCCCCGTCCTGGGGCCCGAGCCCGGCGAATCCCGTCTGGGGGCGCTGCTGCGTTTTGACCATGTGACCGACTACAACGGCCTGGTCATTCCGGCCAACACCTTGCGAGACGCCAGCGGCAACCTGGTCACCCTCAATCTGCCAGCGGTCGCCAATTGCGCGATCCGAGTGCTGGTCGCGCCGCAAGCGATCGCTTCGGTGCCGCCCATCCCCAACACGGAAGCGGTGCGCATCACTGTCATCGTCGGCTGCCCGGGGCAATTGAACCCGGTCACGGTGGATGCGGTTCGCATCCGTTACGCACCCAATCGGCGATAGAGGGCCATGATGACTCCGCGCCTTCCTCCCCAGACCGGCTTCACGCTGATGGAGATGATCATCAGCCTGGTCGTGTTGGGCCTGCTGTCGGTGGTCATGCTGCCCTTGCTCAGCTTGCCCATCACCGCCTACATGGACGCGCAGCGCCGGGTGGAGTTGCAGGCGCAACTCAGCCTGGCCCAGTCCAAAATCAAAGACGATTTGCAATACGCCCTGCCGGGCAGTGTGCGTCGGAGCGCTTTGGGCAATGCGCGATTTCTGGAATACCTGGAAGTGCGCGCCGTGGGGCGCTACCGCAACGGCGCCGGAGGGGCGGCATTTTGTCCGCCGTCCGCGGGAGCCTGTCCGGCCGTGGATGCGAACAGCCTGGCAACTGGGGCTGCCTGCCAGGAGTCCTGCTTCACGACTCTGGGGCCATTGAGCCCCGCAACTGCCGCTGTGGTACCCAACTCCGACTATGTCGCGATCATCGCACCCGGCGCCCTTCCGTATTCGCTCGGGGTGTCCTCCGTCATGAGCCGCATCACCATGGCGCCGACCTATTTTCCCGGCGCCCCTGCCACCGCCCAGTGGGTGGGATTGCGGTTTGCGCCCGTTGGCTTTCCGGTCCTGGTTCCCCCTTCGCCCCCGAAGCCCGATGTCTCCAACCGGTTTTACATCGTGTCTCAGCCGGTCACCTACAAATGTGACCGTACCACCGGCCAGTTGACGAAGTTCTGGGGGTATCCGGTTCAGCTCAATCAGCCCACCGCTTTTGCAGCCGGCACGCAATCCGTCTTGCTGGCCAACACCGTGAGCCAATGCGAGATGACTGTCCGGAACACCCTTGGCAGCCTGCAGCAAGTCGCCTCCATCCAGTTACGGCTCGCTCGCAACGCCGCCGGTCAACCTGCTGACACGGTCGACGGGTTTGTCGAAGTCGGCATCCGGGAGCCCTGACACGCCATGAAACAGCGCGGCTTTTCATCCGTCTTGCTCATCGCCATCATCGTGCTGCTGGCGGGGATGACCCGCTTTGCCCTGCAGTTCGTGGGGGGCGCTGAGGGCGCCGCCGCGTTGCAGCTTCAGGCCGCACGCGCCCAACGGGCAGCGGAAGCCGGCATCGAATGGCAGCGATACCAATTGCGGAACTTCGCACCGGGGGGCTGTGCGCCCGCCACCAACTTCGGCATCCCGTCGGTGTCGGGCAATTTCCCCGTGACGGTGACCTGTAGCCGAACACCCAATGCCGGCGTGATTCATCAGGAAAATGGGGTGTCGGTCTACACCTACAGCTTCACGGCCACGGCCTGCTGGCCGGCCGGTGCAGGGGGGCGCTGCCCCAACCCGGCAGCGGTCTTGCCGTCGGACTATGTAGAGCGCGCCGTCACCGCTCAGGCAGCCTGTGTGGCTGGCCCCATCTGTACCTGGTAATGCGTTGATCCGGGGAACCCCCAGGGTGTCGCCCCCGATGCCTTGCTGTCATCCAGCATCCTGTTGATTGGCCCGCGTCATTTTTAAAGTAGCGCCATCGCTTCAATAAAAATGCTTCTGCCATGAATCAATCCACCCAGACTCAACAGCACCCGATCATTCCCCGCGAGCGCCTTGACTTTGGCCTGGACGGCGACATCCCCAAATACTGGTTTGGCGGCGACCCCTTCAAGACCCGGTTTTTCGACGCCATGTCGATCATCTTCCCGCCGGGCGAGCGCTTCTTCATGACCTCGGTACGCGATTTCCGCGATCGCATTCACGATCCGAAATTACTGGCCGACATCCAGGGCTTCAACCGGCAAGAGGCTCAACACAGCCTGGTGCACAACCAGTACAACGCCCGTCTGCGCGCCCAAGGCGTGGATGTCGACGGCATGACCCAATGGCTCGAAAAACTGCTGTTTGACACCTACCGCACCCGCTACAGCCGCGAACACACCCTGGCGGTGACCAGCGGCCTGGAACATTTCACCGCCATCAGCGCCCATGCCATGTTCGACAAGCGCGACATCATGGGGCCGGCTCACCCCAATGTGCGTGCCATGTACGCCTGGCACGCCATCGAAGAAGTCGAGCACAAAGGCGTGGCGTACGACGTGATGCAGGACTACGCCCATGTCGGCTACTTCGGCCGGGTGATGGGCCTGGTGCACAGCACCTATCTGTTCCCGATGGTGGTGCACCGGTTCATGAACCAGATGCTCAAGCACGACGGCTTCAGCTTCGCCGAGCGCCTGAAAATCAAGGCCAAGGGCTACTGGTGGCTGCTCAAACCGGGCGGTTTCATCGCCCCGGTGGTCAAACACTACTTTCCGTACTACAAGCCCGGCTACCACCCCTGGCAGGAAGTGGAGCAACCCGGTTACGAGGAATGGCTGCAGGGCTTCAGCAAGGCGCGCAACCCCGTCGAAGCCAGCGAATTCATGCGCGCCGTGATGGCGCGTTGATTGAACCCAAGCGACCTTCCTCCGTCATTGGGTAGACTGCGGCACGCCCGTTGTGGGCGTGCCGCATTCTTTTATGTCACTTCCTTCGGTCGTTCACGGTGCTTTGGGGCTCAGGCCCATCCCGCTGTTCATGCTGTCCAGCTGGATCAAAGCCGCAGCCAAATGCGGCTTCAATGTGCAGCCGCTTTTCCAGCAGGCTGGGATCAAGGTCGATCTCATCCGGCTGGAAGACGCCCGCGTCTCGCCGCTGCAGCTCATTTCTCTGCTGGAGCAGAGCGTGGCCTTGTCCCCGCACAAGCACTTTCCCTTCGTGCTGGGCGACATCTTCGCCTTCGAATCCCTGCCTGAATTTGAAACCCTGCTGACCACCAGCCCCAGCCTGAGAGACGCCTTACAAGTGGCCCAGATGGCAGCCAAGGTGATCTTGCCGTGGCTGCGCATCGAGCTGGTCGAGCAAGGCGACCGGGCCTGGATCAAATTGGGGTTCGAGCTGGCCCTGCCGCAGTCCATGACGGCGCGCTTGCCCCTCCATCTCGTTCTCGAAGCCGCGCTGGCCAGCGTACGCAAATTTGGTCGCTCTCTGCAAGGCTCGGAAGATGGCTTCCTGGGCATCGATGTGCCCGGCAACCGGCCAAGCTACGGCGACCAATTCGAGGCATTTTTTGGCGTGCCGATTCATTTCAACCAGCCGCACTACGCAATGCGAATCGAGCAGCGGGTGCTCGACATCCCGCTGGAAGGGGCGTTTCCCTCGCTCCATCAGCAGGCCCAGATCCTGGCAGAGCAGCGTCTGGACAAGGAAGCACGCCGTCAGGGCCTGGCCTTCGAGGTTGAAGAGCACATCAGCCGCGATCCCTCCTTGCTCGAATTGGGCATCGAAGACATGGCAGAGCGCCTGGGCATGCATTCGCGCACGCTGCAGCGCCGCCTCAAAGAAGAGGACGACAGCTATCTGAGCGTACAAGCGCGCATGCGGCACCGGCTCGCATGTCAATGGCTCGGGCAGGGCGATCTGTCGATCGACGACATCAGCGCGAGACTGGGTTTTTCAGACCGGCGGGCATTCACGGCCGCATTCAAACGCTGGGAAGGCGTGACGCCCAGTGTCTGGCGAGATCGCGTTTGAGGGCGGGCTTTCCCGCCCCTTTTTTTGCCTAAATCAGGAAATTAACGTTTTCAGATATCGTCGTGAAATGACCCCTGAAAGGGGCAAATCACGCCATTTTTGAGGGAATGTCTGGGATGCCGGCGTGGAAATGGATGGGAATAAAAGCTGACAACTGGACGGCTGTATCCGAATGTCTGGAATGGTGTGTGCGTTTTTTCACCTTGTGTCTGTAACAGATTGATTCCACTACAGCGTCCTTGTCACACATCATGCTCGACTGCCCCTATCTCTAGGGTAACTACCGGGTAATGGGACAAAAAACGATCCCCTTAATGAGGTGGGTTTGGCGCGAATTATTCCATTCGATTAGGGGTCGGCGCGCGCCATTCCAGGGTGAAACGCATAGATTTATTCATAGCGAAAGCTGAGTAAATGTTTGACCGTAAACGGGGCCTGTTCATGTGGTAACGAACGTGTTCAGATTTCGTTTGGTAACACTTTCCCTTGACTATGCGTGGTGCCTGTATGACGAATATCGACTCACTGACCGCAGTTCCTCTTCCCACCGTCAGCGGCTGGGCCCAAGCCGCCAACATCTGCGGCTTTGCACTTGAACCCGTCATGCGCGAAGCGGGCATTTCTGGCAAAACTTCAGCCAATGTCTCGCCGTTCAGCCTGCACAAAGCGTTTCAGCTGTGCGTCGAACGCTCCACCGGGCGTTACTTCCCCTTCGTGCTGGGCGAAGTCTTCGTCTTTGAATCGTTCTCCGAAATCGAGTCGTTCATCAGTTCCAGCTCGACCCTGCGCGAAGCGCTCGAAGTGGCCAGCTGGGCGCACGACCTCGTCGCCCCCTGGATGATGTTGCGCCTGGACGAGTTCGGCACCGAAGCGCATGTGCGCGTGGAGTTGCCCTTCCCAGGTGGCCATCTGCCTGTGTTCTCGTCCGTGCGCGAGGTGATCCTGGCGGTCGTCTTCCAGCTGATTCGCCGGGTGACGCAGCAGAACAGCTGGCTGATCTCCGTCCGCCTGAGCCAGTCCAAGCCCGAAGGCCGCCTCTTGCAGGAGTTCGAAAGCCACTTTGGCGTCCCCGTGTCGTACAACGAAGGCGTGGACGCGCTGGTGATCGACCGCCGTTGGCTGGACATGCCTCTCAAGGGGGCCGTGCCCGATGTGGTGGGTCAGGCCCGTCAGCAGATCGAAAAGCGCCTGGCCGTCGCCGTAGGGGGCCGACGGATCGTGGACGATGTGCGTTGGGCGCTGGAGCGCCGCCCTGAATTGCTGCGTGAAGGGCTGGAAGCGACGGCCGCTGCGCTGGGTCTGCACCCCCGCACCTTGCAGCGCCGCCTGCAGACCGAGGGCGTCCGTTTTGTCGACATCCAGTCCGAAGCCAAGCTCTACCGGGCCAAAACCATGCTGCGCCGCCGCGCCATGAGCATGGAGTCGATCAGTGACGAGCTGGGTTTCAGCGACCGCCGCGCCTTCACCTTCGCCTTCAAACGGTGGACGGGGGTCTCGCCCAGCGCTTTCCGCAACCAACTGGCCAGCAACAACCCCAGCAGCACGGCCGCTGCCGCCTGATCGCAGCCGGCGCTGGTCAGACAGGTTGGGCGCACGCGCCAAGCCTGTTAGAGTTGCCAGCCATGTCAGAACGTACAGATCTCCATGGTCGGCACATTGTGCTGGGCCTGACGGGCGGCATCGCCTGCTACAAGTCCGCTGAATTGGTGCGGCTGTTGACCAAGGCTGGCGCCACCGTGCAGGTGGTGATGACCGAAGCGGCAGCGGCCTTCATCACGCCGGTCACCATGCAGGCCCTGTCGGGCCGTCCCGTGCTGATGAGCCAGTGGGACGCGCGCGAGCCCAACAACATGGCGCACATCAATGCCAGTCGCGAGGCAGATGCGATCGTGATTGCGCCCGCCAGTGCGGATTTCATGGCCAAGCTGGCTCAGGGGCGCGCAGACGAACTGCTCAGCCTGACCTGCCTGGCGCGCCCACGAGAGGCTTGTCCCTTATTGGTGGCTCCGGCGATGAACCGCGAAATGTGGGGGCATCCGGCCACGCAGCGCAATATGGGTCTGCTGGAGCAGGATGGCACCACCATCCTGGGTCCGGGTTCGGGCGACCAGGCCTGTGGCGAGGTCGGTGATGGCCGCATGCTCGAGCCCGATCAACTGCTTGAAGACATCGTCGCCGCGCTGGCGCCCAAGGTGCTGCAGTGGAAGCGCATCCTGATCACCGCTGGCCCGACTTTCGAGCCGATCGATCCCGTGCGGGGCATCACCAACCATTCCAGCGGCAAGATGGGCTTTGCCCTGGCACGTGCCGCGCGAGAGGCGGGGGCCATCGTGCAATTGGTCAGTGGCCCGGTGCATTTGCCCACGCCGCGGGGCGTGCAGCGCACCAACGTCATGACCGCGCAGCAGATGTATGACGCGGTGCTGCCTCTGGCTGCCCAAAGCGATGTCTTCATTGCCACCGCGGCGGTGGCCGATTGGCGGCCCGCCACCTTGAGCGAGCACAAGATCAAGAAAGAGGGCAAGAAAGTGGCGCCCACTTTCGAGCTGACCGAGAACCCTGACATCCTCGCCGCCGTCGCCCAGCAAGCTCAAGCGGCAGGCGGCCGGCCGTATTGCGTCGGTTTTGCTGCCGAAAGCGAACACCTGCTCACCCATGCCCGGGCGAAACTGCAGCGCAAGCAGATTCCGTTGATCATCGGCAATCTGGGTCCGGCCACGTTTGGACGAGACGACAATGCCTTGCTGGTGGTCGATGCCCAGTCGCATCACGCGCTGCCCAATGACGGCATCGCAGTCGACAAGCTCACCCTGGCCCGTGAACTGATGCTGGAGCTGGCCAAGCGCCTGTCCGGCCCATCCCCTTCCATTCGAACATGACCACTGTAGACATCAAAGTGCTGGACGCCCGGATGGCGGACAGCTTGCCCGCCTATGCGACGTCCGGCAGCGCCGGCCTGGATCTGCGCGCCTGCCTGGATGCGCCCCTCGTGCTGGAGCCTGGCCAGGCGCAACTCATCCCGACGGGGCTGTCCATGCATCTGGGGGACCCGGGGCTGGCCGCCATGATCCTGCCCCGCTCCGGGTTGGGGCACAAACATGGCATCGTCCTGGGCAATCTGGTGGGCTTGATCGATTCCGACTACCAGGGACCCCTGATGGTCAGTTGCTGGAATCGTGGCTCGGCGGCCTTCACCATCCAGCCCATGGAGCGAATCGCTCAATTGGTGATCGTGCCGGTGGTGCAGGCCACCTTCCGGCAGGTCGAGTCCTTCGACACATCAGAGCGAGGCGAGGGCGGTTTCGGATCAACCGGCCGCGCCTGACGCCTCAGTGCAAGGTTTCATTGGACGGGGCGCCCATGCCCAGCACAAAGGGCGCTTCACCCACTGAGCCTTGCTCGATTTCTTCGGTGGTTGCCACTCGCACATCCAGCACCTTGAATGACAGGCGCAGGGCAATGCCCGCCAGCGGGTGGTTGCCGTCGAGCACCACGTGGCTCTCGTACACCTCGGTGACCGTGTAGATCACGTCCTTGGGCAAGTCGGGCGTCGTGGCGCCCTCGGGTGGGCCGTCGAACTGCATGCCTTCGGCCACCTCTTTGGGGAACAGGTCGCGGGTCTCGAAGAACACCAGTTGCGCGTCGTAGTCACCAAAAGCCTGATCCGGCTCCAGGTGCAGTTGCGCTTCAAAACCTGCCGTCTGGCCGAGCAACGCTTCTTCGACCTTGGGTAACAGGTCCTCGCCGCCGACCAGAAACTCCATGGGTTCGGTCAGCTCGTCAATCAGGGCGCCTTGCGCATCTTCAAGTCGCCAGGTCAGGCTGACGACGCAGGGGGAGGAAATCATCATGATGGCGCAATCATCTCACGAGCCTAACTGCATTGAGCGGGGTCATGGCCAAGAGGGGGGTGAACACCGCACAATGGCGGGATGAAACCGACCTCCACCTCCAAGAAGAGCGCCCCTGCCAGTGCAGCGCCATCGGCCCCCGTTACCCCAGGACTGGATCAGCCTTGGACCTTGCTGGGCGGCATGTCGGCGCAGACCTTCATGCGCAAGCATTGGCAGAAAAAGCCCTTGCTGATTCGTCAGGCCATTCCCGGCATCAGCTCGCCCATTTCGCGTGCGGCGCTGTTCGAACTCGCTGGCCGCGACGATGTGGAGTCCCGCCTGATCGTTCAAGGCCATGGCACCCAATCGGCCAAGAAGGCCGCGCCCGCATGGGCCCTGCACCATGGTCCCATCGCTCGTACACGCATCCCCAAGCTGAATCAGTCGGGCTGGACGCTGTTGGTTCAAGGCCTGGACCTGCATGTTCCGGCTGCGCATGAGTTGCTCAAGCAGTTCCGCTTCGTGCCCGATGCCCGCATGGACGACCTGATGATCTCCTACGCCAGCGATGGCGGCGGCGTGGGGCCTCACTATGATTCGTATGACGTCTTTTTGCTGCAGGTTCACGGCCAGCGGCGGTGGCGCATCGGCCCCATTCAGGATGCGACCCTGTTGCCTGACATGCCGGTCAAGATCCTGGCGAACTTCGAGCCGCAAGAAGAGCACGTGCTGGAACCGGGCGACATGCTGTATCTGCCGCCACGCTGGGCACATGATGGCATTGCGCAAGGCGAGTGCATGACCTGCTCGGTCGGCTTTCGCGTCCCAGAGACCACCGAGCTGGCGCGTGAGGTGCTGACCCGTCTGACAGAAGCGCTCGAGCCGGACGACCCGCCCAAGCTCTACAAGGATCCCAAACAGGGAGCCACGGCGGAGCCGGGACGCATTCCGGCCGAGTTGCAGCAATTTGCCCTTGAGGCGGTCACCCGCGCGCTGAAAGACCCCATCGCCTTGCAAACCGCCCTGGGCGAAATGCTCTCCGAGCCCAAGCCCCGCGTCTGGTTTGATCTGAGCGACGAGCCGCTTGCCGATGGCCTGGGCGTCGTGCTCGATCCCAAGACGCGCATGATGTATGACGACCATTGCATCTATGCCAACGGCGAGTCGTGGCGGGCGGCGGGCGGCGATGCACGCGTGCTGCGTGAGTTGGCCGATCGGCGTTCCCTGCCGGCCTCCGTGGTGGCCAAGGTGAGCCCGGCCTTGCGGTCCTTGCTCGACCAATGGGTAGACGACGGGTGGTTGCACCCCGCACCTTGATGTGACTTTGACGGGAAGGGCAGGCATGAGCGAGCTATCAGGAAGGTTTGACGGCTGGCTGTCGTTTCAGGATCGTCTGGCAGCCGGTATGGCCATGGCCGCAGCCCAGCCGGCCGACCTGTATTTTTGCGATGTTGACTTTTCTCACTGGCCTTTGGGCGCGCCTGCGATCCTCGATGCGTTCCATCAATGGGTCATGTCGAGCACCGCACCCCGTTGCCACTTGCTGGCGGTCAATTTTGACGAGATGCCGCGGCGGCATCCCCGCTGGCTGGCATGGCGCCAGAACTGGGGGCACCGGGTGCAATGCAAGCTGATTCCCGAGGATGCTGCGCCGGGCCTGCTGCCGACTTTCGTGTTGAAGGACTGTTTAGCCCTTCGGATCATGGATCAGCGTTCGGGTGCCGGCATATGGTCACGAGACCCTGGCACCATGCGGGCCTGGGTGTCAGAGTTTGATGTTATTTCGCAACGGTCTCACGAAGCATTGCCGGCGACCACTTTGGGTTTATAGGGATATGCCCGTAGTGTTGTACAATCGATGGCTGAATGTGGAGCAACAATTAATGTTGCTAAGCATCCTTTGCCCTCGTCTCGTATTCGTTATGGGACTGTGGGCTTTGCACATAGTTCCATATACCCCGGTTTTTTGACACTCCTTTTGAGGACACAAGCATGAAAAAGTCGCTCCTGCTGGCTTCGCTGATCGCTGCCATGGCCCTGGCCGCTTGCGGTAAGAAAGAAGAACCCGCTGCTGAACCCGCATCTGCCGCTTCTGAAGTCGCTCCTGCTGCTAGCGTTGCTTCGGAAGTTGCTGCTGCCGCTTCGGAAGCTGCTTCTGCCGCTTCGGAAGCCGCTTCTGCTGCTTCGGAAGCCGCTTCGAAGTAATCCTTCGAACGCAGCTTAGCGAAAAGGCCGCCCCTTGGGGCGGCTTTTTTCATGCCTGATCGATTTCGGTCGCTGGTTTGCGGCATATGTTTGATTCAAACCAGATCCCGCAGCCTCGGGCAACAAAAAACCCGGCCGGGGCCGGGTTGTCGGGGTGGGCGGGGGCTGGGGCCCCCAGGCCTTACATCAATTCGTTGAGCAGGTCCTTGGCGATGCGTTGCGCCACCGGGCCGGTTTGGGTCTGACCATTCTGGTCGGTCACCTTGATGCTGGTCTGGTTGCCGCTGCCTTGAACCCGGATCTGATGTTTCACCACAGGCGCGGTCGACTCGCCTGAATGGAACAGACGCGCCCAGAAGCCGGGCTTGGGCTTGTCGCCCGTTTCGCCGGGCAGTCGCACTTCGTAAATGCCATTGGCGCGATCCCGGTTCTCGATGGTGTAGCCCGCGCGATCCAAGGCCAGACCGACACGACGCCAAACGGTGTCGAAATCGTCGTCCACCGCCAGGGCCGTGGACTGATCGGTCAAGCGCACGGCTGTGTTGGCCGTTCCGGTTGGTGCGGCCGCGACGGGTTGCTTGATCTCGGCCTTCGCCTGCGCGGCGGCTTCAGGCGTCGAGCCCAGACGCAGCATCAAGCGCGACAACACTTCGGCTTCCAGGGCGGCATCGACCCGGGGTTGCCAGCGCGTCTGGTCTTTCTGGGAATTGGCGTATTCTTCCGAGACACCGCGATGGGTCACGTAGATCTCCGCGCCCTTGGCGGTGCGTTCGATGCGCGTCTTGTACTGATCGCGCTCGCCGGTGTCGTACAGGCCGTCCATGACAGACCCCAGGGTGCGCCGGACGATGTCTTGCGGCAGCTTGGCGCGGTTCTCGGCCCAGTTGGTTTCCATCAGGCCCGCAGCCGGTTGGTCCACCACCAACTCAAAGCCGGCATCTGTCCAGAAGCTGCGCACCTGGTCCCAGATTTGTTCGGGAGGCACACTGACCGACAGCCAGCGGAGTTGCCCCTGCCGCTCGAGCTTGACGTTGCCAAACTGGCCAGGCGCCACGACGGTGGTGTCGGTCTGGGCCGCCGATGCGGGGGTGTTGAGGCTGTTGGCCGACACGATGGCCGGTGAGACCTGGCCGTAGCGAGATTGGCCGGGCAGTTTGCTCAGATCCGGCGGCACATCCAGATTCACAACCTTGGCGCCAGCGGTACGGTAGTCCACCTTTTCACCAAGAATGGAGGGGGCGGAAGGAGCGGAAGAGCAGCCGGCCATCAAGGCGCTGGTGGCCGCGACCACGCTCAAAACTGCTGAAACCTGGCGACGTTGCTTGATCGACATGTGTGTTGAATCCAAACGCTCTGGGCGTGGTGTGGCTGATGAGAAGGCGCGAAGAATCGGTCAGCAAATACCGGAATCAGAGGATTCCAGCTTCGCGCAAGGCGTTTTCGACCACGGGTTGGGCTGTCTCTGACAATGGAGTCAAAGGCAATCGCAAGGTTCCGCCTGCCTTGCCCATGCGAGCCAGCGCCCATTTCACGGGGATGGGGTTGGGCTCGATGAACAGATGCTTGTGCAACGCCAGCAACTTCATGTGCAAGTCCACGGCGCGGGCGGTGTCCTTTTCGAGCGCGGCGGCGCACAGATCGGCCATCGCGCGTGGCGCCACGTTGGCCGTCACGCTGATGTTGCCGTGTCCGCCAAGCAGCATCAACGCCACGGCGGTGGGGTCGTCACCCGAATAGATGTGGAAGCCCTTGGGCGCCTGCTTGATGAGCCAGGCCGCGCGCTCCAGGTTGCCGGTGGCTTCCTTGAGGCCGATGACGCCAGGCAGTTGCGCGAGACGCAGGGCGGTTTCGGGCAGCATGTCGGCCACCGAGCGGCCGGGCACGTTGTACAGCACCATCGGAATGTCCACAGCTTCGAGAATGGTCTTGAAGTGCTGGTAGATGCCTTCTTGTGTGGGCTTGTTGTAGTAGGGCACGACCTGCAAGGTGCAGTCGGCGCCGACTTTTTTGGCGTACTCGGTCAGCTCGATGGCTTCGCGGGTGCAGTTGGCGCCACAGCCGGCCATGATGGGCACGCGGCCAGCGGCTTGTTCAACCGAGACGCGGATGATTTCGCAGTGTTCTTCGACCGACACGGTGGGCGATTCGCCCGTGGTGCCGACCACGCCAATGCAGTCGGTGCCTTCGGCGATGTGCCAGTCAACGAGTTTGCGCAGGCTGTCGTAGTCGACGCTGCCGTCTTCGTGCAGGGGGGTGATCAGTGCAACGATGCTGCCAAGGATAGGTTTCATCTTCATTCCTTCAATCTGTCAATTCTACCCAGTCAGGCGCAATGCCAGATGAAGTGGGCCAGATTCAGGAAAGGGCAGGGGGCTCCGAGCGGTGCTCAGATCTGCATGTTCATGATGTCTGTGTACGCCTGAACCAGCTTGTTGCGCACTTGTACGGCGGACTGGAAACCCAATTGGGCCTTTTGCATGGCGATCATCGTCTCTTCGAGACTGACCGTGGGGTTGTCAAATTGGACTTCCCGCTGCATGACGGTGGCTTTTTCCTGCGCCGCGCTGATGGAGTTCAGCGCGTTGCTGAACGAGTTCTGAAAGCTGGGTTTTTCGACGCCGGCGGTGGCTTCCTGGCGGATTTTGGCCTGAACGCGCTGCGCGACGTCCGCCATGCCGGCCTTGGAGGCGGCCTGAGCGAAATCAAAAGGCTTCAGTTTGAGATCCATGGTGCCGATATCCGACGGACTGTGATGCAGTTCATCACGGTTGTCACTTTAGAGACTTCCACCTGAGGCATAGGCGGGAAGAAGGCGGCATTTCAGTCGCTGTTCCCGGCACTTTTACCCGCCTCAAGTCCGAATAATGGGACCGTTACCGCGGGTTTGCGGCATCGTGTTGAATCGGTGCGCGGCCCAACGCACCCAACGCCCATGGAAGTCACAGTCGCACCATCGCAAAACGTCGTCGCCGTCCCGCCTAACGGGGTGGTGGAGAACCAGCCTCAGGGGTTTGCCCAGCGGCTGGTCGCGCTGCCGGCGCAAAAGAAGCTGATGCTCGGCGGGGGCATTGCCGCCCTGATCGCGATCTTCGTGGCCATGATGATGTGGGGGCGGGAGGGCGACTATCGGGTGCTGTACGCCAACCTGTCTGACAAGGACGGCGGCGCGATCCTGGCTCAGCTGCAGCAAATGAACGTGCCTTACAAGCACACCGACGGTGGCGCGGCCATCATGGTGCCGGCCGACAAGGTGCACGACATTCGCTTGAAGCTGGCGGCAGCCGGTCTGCCCAAGGGCTCGGTCACGGGTTTCGAGTTGATGGAGAGCCAGAAGTTCGGGGTGACGCAGTTTCAGGAACGCTTGAACTTCCAGCGCGGCCTGGAAGGGGAGCTGATCCGCTCCATTCAGACTTTGTCGGGCGTTCAAAGCGCCCGCGTTCATCTGGCTTTGCCCAACCAGAACGGCTTCTTCCGCGAGCAGCAGAAAGCATCGGCCTCGGTGGTGTTGTCGCTGTATCCCGGCCGCACGCTGGACCGCGGTCAGATCGCCGGCATCGTGCACCTGGTGTCGTCCAGCGTGCCCGAGATGTCGCCCAAGGCGGTGAGCGTGGTGGACCAGAGCGGGGCACTCTTGTCCGGCTCGACAGAGGCTTCTGATCAAAGCGGCCTGGATGCGCAGCAGTTGCAGTACGTGCGCCAGATCGAGAGCAGCTACACCCAGCGCATTCGCGACATCCTGGAGCCGGTGGTGGGCAAGGACAACTTCCGGGCGCAGGTCAATGCGGATCTGGATTTTGCCCAGACCGAATCGACCGCCGAGGAATACAAGCCCAATCAAGGGCAGGCACCCGCTTCGGTGCGCAGCCAGCAGAGCTCTGAGCAAGTGGGCCCGGGCTCGACCCAGCCATCCGGTATCCCGGGGGCGATGAGCAACCAGCCGCCTGTGCCGGCCACGGCGCCGATCAATGGCGCCTCGCAGCCTCTGCAGGCCGCTCAAGGGACGACCACCGGGGGCACCAGCCGCCGTGATGCGGTGACCAATTACGAGGTGGACAAGACTGTGCGTGTGACGCGCAATGCCACCGGCACGATCAAGCGCATCAACGCCGCTGTGGTGATCAACCACCGCACTGTGACCGATGCCAAGGGCAAGACCACCACCCAGCCCATCCCGCCTGAAGAGCTGGAGAAGCTGACGGCCCTGGTGCAAGAGACGATTGGCTTTGACCAGCAACGCGGCGACTCGGTGAAGATCGTCAATACGCCGTTCCAGGTGGTCAAGGACGAGCCCGAGAGCACGCCGATCTGGCAACGCCCTGAAACGGTCGATGTGCTGCGCACGCTGGCCGTGCCGGGTGCCTTGACTTTGGCGGCGCTGATCGTGGTGTTCGGCGCGATTCGCCCGGCCATCCGCGCCGCACGTCCGCCTGAGCCATCTGAGCCGGAAACGGCCAAGCTCAGCGCCGTGGTGGATGACACCAACGAATTGCCAGGAATGGAAGAGTTGCCAGCGGGCATGGTGCGTGGACCGGATGGCCGCGCTGTGCCGGCTCTGGAAGCACCGGTGGCGGATTCCAGGCTGGAGAGCGCCAAGAACCTGGCCAAGGAAAACCCCGCAGCCATGGCCACCCTGGTGCGTAGCTGGATGACGGAGGCCTGAAGATGCCAAGCATCGCGAATCTGGAAGACAAGAACATTGAAGATGCGGCCATCTTGCTGATGTCCATTGGCGAGGAAGAGGCGGCCGAGGTCTTCAAGCACCTTGAGCCCAAGGAAGTGCAGTTGCTGGGCGAAACCATCGCCCGCCTGAAGTCGGTGCCGCGCGATCGGGTGGAAGGGGTGCTGTCGCGCTACGCGCACGATTCAACCGACCTGGGCATCCTGGTGCCGGACACCGACGAGTACATCAAGGCCGTGCTGCGCAAGGCGCTGGGCGAGGACAAGGCCAATCTGCTGATCGACCGGATCATTCAAGGCAGCGATGTCACCGGGATCGAGAGCTTGAAGTGGATGGACCCCACCTCCATTGCCGAGTTGCTGCGCAACGAACACCCGCAGATCGTGGCGGCCATCCTGGTTCACCTGGACCCTGATCTGTCGTCGTCGGTGCTGAAGTCGTTCACGGAACGCCATCGCAACGAGGTGATGGTGCGCATTGCCACGCTCGATGGCATCCAGCCCGCCGCGCTGAAGGATCTCAATGAAGTGCTGTCGCGCGTGCTGGCCGGCGGTGCCCAGGTTCGCAAGGCCTCGCTGGGTGGCGTCAAACCCGCTGCCGAAATCATCAACCTGATGGGCACGACCCTGGAAACCTCGGTGCTGGACTACATCCGCGAAGCCGACGGCGATCTGGCCCAGAAGATCATGGACAACATGTTCACCTTCGACGATCTGGCCAAGCTGGACGACAAGGGCTTTCAGACCATGCTCAAGGAAGTGCAGACCGAATCGCTCATCATTGCGCTCAAGGGCGGCTCGCCCGAGATTCGCGAGAAGGTGTTCAAGAACATGTCGAGCCGTGCGGCCGAAACGCTGCGCGAGGACCTGGAATCGCGCGGCCCGGTCAAGTTGTCCGAGGTCGAGGCCGAGCAGAAAGAGTTGCTCAAGATCGTGCGTCGTCTGGCAGACGAAGGCCAGATCGTGCTGAGCAGCGGAGGCGATGATGAGTACGTCTAAACCGGGACAGCCTCCGGGCGGTCAAGGTGGGGGCAATGGCGGCAATGGCGGCAGCAACCCCTATGCACGCTTCATTCCCAAGGAAGAGCTTGGCAAGGTCCAGGCCTGGAACCCTCAGACTTTTGCCGCCCCCACCAACCGTGCGGGGGCCGAAGGCGACGGTGGGGTGCGCAAGCCGACCCTGGCCGAACGCGCCGCGGCCGAGGTCAAGCCCTTTGGTCGTGCCGATGCCGCGACGGTGCCCCCGCGTGCCGCAGGGGGCGCCACGGCAGCCCCCACCGCCGCAGTAGCCCGACCCGAGGTCAAGGCGCAGCCCGCCAAGCCCGCGCCCAGGCGGCCCATCGTGGGCGGTGTCCCCGGTGAAATGCCCGAGCCCGAGCCCGACCCCGTCGCAGAAAAGCCAGCCGGCCCCAGCGTGGACGAACTGGTCCACGAGGCGCGCCAGGCTGGCTACCAGGATGGCTACCGCAACGGTCTGGCCGCGCTGGAGAGCTACAAGCAAACCCAGGCTGCCCAGATTGCGGTCTATATGAACGACCACGTCGGGGCTTTGGCGGCGGACTTCCACCGCCGGCTCGACGCGCTGGAGCAGCAACTCGCCGGCCGCATCGCAGGTGTCGCACTGGAGCTGGCCCGGCAAGTGGTGCGCACCGAGATCCATCAGCAGCCCGAAGTGGTCATCGAAGTCGCCGAGCAGGCCATGAACGCTTTGCTGACTTCAGCCCGCCAGACCATCTTGCGTCTGCATCCGGAAGACTTCGCCTTGTCTCAAGGCCATTTGTCTGAGATGCTGGAGGCGCGGGGGGCTCGTGTGGTGCCGGATGCCAATATTTCGCGTGGTGGATGTCTGATCGAGTCAGACATCGCCGTGGTCGACGCCACCGTGGAGGCCCGCTGGGCTCGCGCGGCGGCCGCCATGGGCCATCAGGCACCCTGGAACGGTGGGGCGGAGCCTGCCACGCCGACCCCGATGGTGGCGATCGAGGACGAAGACGACGAGCCGATTGTGGGCGTGGACACGCCAAAGGGTGAAGCAGTATGAACATGCCCATTCAAGCCCGTGATGCCGCCACCTCGGATCGCTGGGGGCGATTTCTGGACGACATGGACACCTGCGCAGGCACCGTGATCCCGCTGGAAAGCCAGGGCAAGCTGGTCAAGGTGGCTGGCCTGGTGCTCGAAGCCGCCGGTCTGCGTCTGCCAGTCGGAGCCGTGTGCGAGATCCATTCTGAAACGCGACTCGAATCCACCCCGGTATTGGCCGAGGTGGTGGGTTTCACGGGCGACCGCGCCTTTTTGATGCCCACTGCGGAAGTGCATGGCTTGTCCAGTGGCGCCCGCGTGGTGCCCCGCACCATTCCGATCAACCCTCCGGTGCTGGGACGGCCCAATCACCCTTGGCGTCGCAGCGAAGACCGCACCCGTCATCTGCCCATCGGCAGTGGCTTGCTGGGGCGTGTCGTCAATGCCCAGGGTGAGCCCTTGGACCGCCAAGGCCCCCTGCATCATGTGCGCAATGAACCCCTGGTGCGCCGTGCCATCAACGCGATGGACCGCGACCCGGTTCGTTTGCCGCTGGACACCGGCGTGCGCGCCATCAACTCGATGCTGACGGTGGGCCGCGGCCAGCGGATCGGCCTGTTTGCCGGCTCTGGCGTCGGTAAATCCGTGCTGCTGGGCATGATGGCCCGCTACACGCAGGCCGATGTGATCGTGGTCGGTCTGATCGGCGAACGGGGCCGCGAAGTCAAGGAATTCATCGAAGACATTCTGGGCGAGGAAGGTCTGGCCCGTTCGGTGGTGGTGGCTGCGCCCGCTGATGCGCCCCCGCTGACCCGTCTGCAAGGGGCGAACTACGCCACCGCGATTGCCGAACACTTCCGGGATCAAGGGCTGCATGTGCTGCTGCTGATGGATTCGCTGACACGCTACGCCATGGCACAGCGTGAAATCGCCCTGGCCATTGGCGAGCCGCCGGCCACCAAAGGGTATCCACCCTCATGTTTTGCCAAGCTGCCCCAGTTGGTTGAGCGCAGCGGCAACGGCCTCAATGGCCACGGCTCGATCACCGCGTTCTACACCGTGCTGTCCGAAGGCGACGACCAGCAGGACCCCATCGCCGATGCGGCTCGGGCGATTCTGGACGGCCACATCGTGCTGTCTCGCGAGTTGGCCGAGGCGGGCCATTTCCCCGCGATCGACATCGAACGGTCGGCCTCGCGGGTGATGCACAACGTGGCCGATCCGGCTCACATCGACGACTCCCGGCGCTTCCGCCAGCTGTGGTCCAAGTTCAGCAAGGCCAAAGACCTGATCCAGTTGGGAGCCTACGCGCCTGGGCACGATCAGGAGCTGGACCAAGCGGTTCGGGTCCATCCGGACATGGTTCGATTGCTTCAACAAGACATGCATACACCCGCACATCTCGCTGACAGCGTCGGGCAGTTGCATCACATTGTGCATAACTGATGGCCACCTACACCTCAGTCGGGAGCAGTAAGACATGAGTGCATTGCAGCCATTGCTGATGGTTCTGGAAGCGGCCGAAAAGGCCCGTGACGACGCCAAGTCCGAAATGGAAGCGGGGCGGCGCGCCCATGAGGCCGCGCGGCAGCAAGCCCAATCCCTGCATGACTGGCGGCGCGAGTACCAGACGAAATGGCAATCGCAGTTTCGCCAGTCCGGGGGGATGGAGATCATCCGTTGCTATCAGGACTTCATGCAACGCCTGGGCGAGGCCGTCTCCGAACAGGATCGCCGCGTCGAGCAGACCCAGGTCTACCTGGACCGATGCCGGGAGTTGCTGATCGAGCGTGAACGCAAGGTCGTCGCGGTGGGGCAACTCATCGAGCGGCGTCAGCAAGAAGCTGCCCTGGCGCAGCGCCGCCAAGAACAAAAGGCGACCGACGAGATGGCCTCTCGTGCCAGCCGGGCCAATGCCCAGGTGCTCGGCGCAGACAGCCATCACAGCTCGCCCAACTCGTTTTGACAAGGAGTCGCCATGAATACACTCAAGCAGACCGCGACGAATGTTCTGTCATCCAGCTCCCAGGCCGGTACCAATGTGTTGAACGACCTGGTGTCCCGCATGAACGCCCAGACGGGCGGCGCCATGCAGGAAGAGCAAAAGGCGGCTTTCTCGAAATGGCTGGAGCGCCACTCCAATTCCACGGCCTCCGCTGATGGATTGAACCAATCGGCACGGGCCGCCGCGATGCAGGTCAAGGTGCAAGCCCACCCTGCTGCGCGCCACCAGGCAGAGCATGCGCCCACACCCCACAGCGAGAACGCTGGGGCCAAGCCGCATGCGCCAGCGCAAGCCAACCGCAAGGCAGAGCAGGCGCCTGCCAAGAACGGCGCGACCAAGACAGCGAGCAAAGCGCAGACCGATTCCACCGCCAAGACGGCCGACGCCGACAAGGCAGAAAAGCCCGAAGCCGATCAGGACGAAGTGGCCTTCTCGACCCCTTTGGGCGAAGGCACGGCGATCGTGCGCGAACTGCAGCCGCCAGCGGACGTGCAGCGCGGCGATCCCGCCAGCATGATGGCGTGGCTGTCGGGTCTGACGCAGTCCGACTCGCAATTGGCTCAGGCACAGGCCGATGCCAAAGAGGCCGGCCTGGGAAAATCTGAGGGCCGCAACGCGTCTTCCTCCAGCGTGGCGGCCCTGCAATCGCTCCTGGCCGGGCGTGGAGAGCACACGGGCATGCCCGCTGGTCTGGATGCCAATGGCCGCCCAGGCCTGGACGTCGGGGCCTGGCAGGCCTCCCAGACGATGGCGCAACTGTCCTTGCAATCTGCGATGGGCGGGGCCACGGGTGAGGTCGGCACCGACCCGCTGGCCGGTCTGGCCGCCGCGCAGAACGCGCAATTGGCGCAAACCTCTGCCTTTGAAAACGCTCAGGGCGCCAAGCACGTGAGCGAGACCTTGAATACGCCGATGGCGTCGCCACAGTTTGCCGACGAGTTGGCTGAAAAGGTCAGCCTGTTCGTGAAAGCGTCTGCGGTCGATGGCCCCATGACGGCCGAGTTGCACCTGAACCCAGCGGAAATGGGCCCCATCAACATCAAGATCGCCGTGGACGGTCAAAACGCCCAGGTGGACTTCGCCGCCGCCGCGCTGGAAACCCGCAAGGCCATCGAAGCCAGCATGCCGATGCTTTCGCAGGCACTGGACGAGGTGGGGCTGAGTCTGACCGGTGGTGCCGTATCCGCCCAGACGTCACAGCAGCAGTTCGCGCAGTCGGGACGCCAGTCAGATGGATCCCCTGACCGATCGATCGGTCGAGTCGGAGACCGGTCCTCGGCCGGTCGGGGCGGCGGCGAGGAGGGCGATGAGCCCGCCATGCGCGCCGTCAATGTTGCCAGGTTGAGCCAGAGAGGTGGCTTGGACCTGTACGCCTGAGTCACGCCGCGCCGCGCCGCAGAATCGAACCTGTTTCACCCGTTTTATTGGTTCTTCGACAACACGCTGGCTTCGAATAATCCTCTCATGGGCCCAAACCTGACTTGGTCGGGGCTGGGCCAGAAATCTTAGGAGAGCACGAATGTCAGCTGCCCCTGCCGCACCGGCTGAAGGCGACGCCCCCAAAAAGGGCCCCAAAAAGCTCATCATCATCGTGGTGGCCGCCCTGGTGGTGTTGCTGCTCGGTGGTGGGGGCGCGACCTACTTCATCATGAAGAAGAAGTCGGCCGAGGCTGCGGCACTGGCCGAGGGCGAAGAAGGCGATGCACCGGCCCACGAGGCCAAGAAGCCCGAGAAGCCCGCTCACGATGCCAAGCATCCGCCCGTTTTCGTGCCGCTCGACCCCTTTGTCGTGAACCTGGCCGACAAGGACACCGAACGCTATGCCCAGATCGGCATCAGCCTGCAGGTGGACGATGCGCACATCGCTGAAGAGATGAAGGCCTACATGCCGGCCATCAAGGACAGCATCATCCTGATCCTGTCTCACAAGACTTCTGAAGAACTGCTCACGCTCGAGGGCAAACAGAAAATGGCCGGAGAAATCCAGCGCGCCTCGGCGCGGGCCATGGGCTACGAGATCGATGAGCCCGAGGACGAGGCCGCCGCCGAGGAAGAGGCGCCTCAGCCCAAGAAAAAGAAGAAGAAAAAGAAGAAGGCCGAGTCCTACAACCCAATTGAAAAGGTTGTCTACTCGAGCTTCATCGTACAGTGAGAGCAGTCGACCATCCCGAGGTCTTTGAAGTCTGACAGGCCATGAACCAGCAAATCCTTTCGCAAGATGAAGTTGATGCCCTGTTGCAAGGCATCACTGGCGAAAGCCAGAAGTTGGAAGCCGACGACGAGCCGATAGAGGGCATTCGCGACTACAACATTGCCAACCAGGAGCGGATCGTTCGTGGGCGCATGCCCACGATGGAAATCATCAACGAACGCTTTGCACGCAATATCCGGGTCGGCCTGTTCAACTTCATCCGCAAGTCGCCCGAGGTCTCGGTCGGCGGCATCAAGGTGCAGAAGTACAGCGCCTTCCTGCGCGAAATCGTGGTCCCCACGAACTTCAACATCATGTCGATCCGGCCCCTGCGTGGCTCGGGTCTGGTGGTCTGCGACCCCACTTTGGTGTTTGCCGTGATCGACGCCTTGTTCGGCGGCGCAGGCAAGTACCACACCCGCATCGAAGGCCGCGACTTCTCGGCGACCGAGCAGCGCATCATCACGCGCCTGATCGAAGTCATCTCTGCCGAATACAAGCGCGCCTGGCACGGCATCTACCCCGTCGAGCTGGACTACCAGCGCTCGGAGATGCAGCCCCAGTTCGCCACCGTGGCCACCCCCAGCGAGATCGTGGTGTGCTGCTCGTTCACGCTGGAAATCGGCGACACAAGCGGTACCATCCACTTCTGTATTCCCTACTCGACGCTGGAGCCGATTCGGGACGTGCTGTTCTCGACCATTCAGGGCGACTCGGCCGAGCCGGACCACCGTTGGGTCAAACTGCTGACGCAGCAGATTCAGTCCGCCGAAGTCAACCTCGTGGCCGAGTTGGGCCATGCGCCTGCCACGGTCGAGCAGTTGCTCGCCTTCAAGCCCGGTGATTTCATTGAGCTGGATCTGGAAAAGATCATCCAGGCCAAAGTGGATGGAGTGCCTGTTTTTGACTGCTATTACGGCAACTCAAATGGTCGGTATGCGTTAAAAATAGACAAGCTGTTGACCACTGGAAACACCAGTTGGCTTGGAGACCACAATGTCTGACCCCGCAGAATTTCCACCCGAAGGCTCGGCCGGTGCCGATGAACAGGACGCCATGGCCGCTGAATGGGAGGCGGCCCTGGCGCAACAGGCCAGCTCGCCTGCCTCGGACGCCAGCGCCGGTTCTGCCAGCCAGATCAGCGAGCAGATGATGCCCGCGTCATTTGCCAACTTCGCGCCCAGCAATTCGGGCGCAGCGGGCAACGACATCAACATGATCCTGGACATCCCCGTGCAGTTGACGGTGGAGCTGGGTCGCACCCGCATCCCCATCAAGAACATCCTGCAATTGGCGCAGGGCTCGGTGGTGGAACTGGACGCCATGGCCGGTGAGCCCATGGACGTGCTGGTCAACGGATTCCTGATTGCCCAAGGCGAAGTGGTGGTGGTGAACGACAAGTTCGGTATCCGCCTGACCGACATCGTCACGCCGTCTGAGCGCATGCGTCGTCTCAGCCGCGGCAATTGATCGGGGGCCCCATGCATTCAACCGGCTTGACCGTGTTGTGGTTTGTGGTCATCGTGGCCCTGATTCCCTTGAGCCTGTGGTTGCTCAAGCGCTCGGGGCTGGCCGCCGGCGCCATGGCCGGCACGCTGCAAAACGTGCGGCCCGTCAGCCAGTACAACATTGGCCCGGGCCAGCGGATCGTCACTGTCGAAGTGGGCAGCGGCGAGCAGCGCACCTGGCTGGTGCTGGGCGTGACGGCGCAAAGCATCACCACCTTGCACACCATGCCGCCCCAAGCCGACTTGCCTGCCATGAATGCGGGGCCGGCCACGGCGTTCGCATCGCTGTTGCGCCGCTCATCGTCTGATGTCAGCGGCAACCAGGGCTGAATCATGCGTTTGAATTCGATTGCCAGGCCGTGCGCCCGGACCGCTTTGTTGCTGGTCGGCGTCTTGATGGCGCAGGTTGCCGCGGCGCAGGCCGCACCCGGCGGCAGCGCCTTGCCCTTGCTGATCGGGCAGGGCGGGGGCGGGACGAGTTATTCGGTTCCCATCCAGACGCTGCTGTTCTTCACGGCGCTGAGTTTCCTGCCGGCCATGCTGCTGATGATGACGGGCTTCACCCGGATTGTCATCGTGCTGAGTTTGATGCGCCAGGCCATCGGTGCGCAAGCCGCTCCCCCGAATCAGGTTATCGTCGGTCTGTCTTTATTCTTGACCCTGTTTGTGATGGGCCCGACCCTGGACAAGGTCTACAAGGAAGCCTACGAGCCCTTTGCCAACAACCAGATCACCTTCACCCAGGCTCTGGATCGCGGCCAGGGCCCGATGCGCCAGTTCATGCTCAAGCAGACCCGCCAGTCTGACCTCGGCCTGTTCAGCCGCCTGGCCAAGCTCGAAGGCGAAGTCAAACCCGAGACCGTGCCGTTTCGCGTGCTGGTGCCGGCTTTTGTGACCAGCGAACTGAAGTCGGCCTTCCAGATCGGGTTTCTGATCTTCATTCCCTTTCTGGTCATCGACATGATCGTGGCCAGCGTGTTGATGAGTCTGGGGATGATGATGCTGTCGCCCGTCATGGTGGCCTTGCCGTTCAAGCTGATGCTGTTCGTGCTGGCCGATGGCTGGAACATGCTGCTGGGCTCGCTGGCAGCCAGTTTTGTTCAATAGCGGCGCAAGCAGCAGGGGCCTGACATGGATCCACAACAAGTCCTGACCATCAGCCGCGACGGCTTGCTCATCCTGTTGACGGTGTGCGCGCCCATCTTGCTGGTGGTGCTGGCTGTTGGCATTTTGGTCAGCGTCTTTCAGGCCGCCACCCAGATCCACGAATCGACCCTGTCGTTTGTGCCCAAGTTGCTGGCGGCTTTTGCCACCTTGGCGGTTGCCGGTCCCTGGATGCTGAGCACCCTGGTGGACTACATCCAGCAGGTCTTGCAGTCCATTCCCACTGTGGTGGGCTGATCCGCCGTGGTCAGCTTCTCAGAAGCCGAGGTGCTGGGCTGGGTCACCGCCTGGCTGTGGCCGTTTTTTCGGGTCATGGGCCTGTTCACGTCGGCGCCGGTCCTGTCGCAGAAGTCGATTCCGCGTCGCGTTCGTCTGGCCTTGTCGCTCTTGATCGTGATGGCTGCGCAACCGTCGCTGCCGCCCATGCCCAATGTGTCGGTCAATTCGGCCGACGCCATCATGGTGATCGCCCAGCAGGTGCTCATTGGCCTGACGATGGGCTTTGCCGCTCGCGTCGTTTTTGCCGCCATCGAGTTCGCCGGTGAAATCGTGGGCTTGCAGATGGGCTTGAACTTCGCCAGCTTCTTCGATCCGATGAGCGGCGGGCAGGCCACAGCGGTCAGTCGCTTTTACGGCACCTGTGCGGCCTGGCTGTTCGTGGTCATGAACGGCCATCTGATGTTGACCGCTGCGGTGGTGCAAAGCTTCAACAGCTTCCCGGTGTCCAACCAGCCGCTGGCCTTCTTGTCGGTGGTGCAGCCGCAGGTGTGGGGCGCCGAGGTCTTCAAGCTGGGCCTGTGGGTGTCCATGCCCGTGGTGGCCATGTTGTCGCTGGTCAACCTGGTGATGGGCCTGATCTCGCGCGTGGCGCCGCAGATGAACATCTTCTCGATCGGCTTTCCGGTGACGCTGGGCGTGGGCCTGACCGGGCTGTGGCTGACCTTGCCCATGATGCAGACGCCGCTGACCATGGCCCTGGAGCGCATGCTCGGCTACTTTCAGTGACTTTCGCGGTAACCTTGGCCCCGTCTTGAACGGGAAAGCGTTGCGATGAATCGTCTGGTGTCGGGTGTGGTGGTGGCCGCTTGTCTGGCTGTGTGTCATGGCGCGGGGGCGGCCGATGCGCCCTGGCGTCCCGATCACACCGTCATCGTGGTGCTGGAAAACCTCTCGGCCGACCAGAGCACACCGGCTCAACGCTCAGAGGGCAACGCCCCGGTTTTCAGTCCTCAATCGAACTGGTCCTTCTTCAACGCGCTGGCGGCGCAGGGCGCCAAGTTCACGCGCTCCCACTTTGGGCGCACGCCCTATGGGTCGGGCTTGCCCACGCGCCCCAGCCAACCCAACTACCTCTTCCTGTTTTCGGGCCACCATCAAGGGGTCTTGCCGGCCTGGTTCGTGGACGAGCGCTCGCCGTATCAAGGCAACGCCTTGCGTGACCGGCAGGGCCGCCCGCTGCTGGCGCCACGCTCGGGCAAAGTCGGCGTGGGCAACAACAATGTGCCAACGAAGTGGTTGCCCTTTACCTCGCCGAATCTGGGCGCGGCCCTCCTGAAGACCGGCGTCAGCTTTGCCAGCTTCAGCGAATCGCTGCCCTATCCCAGCTGGAACTGCGGCACCGACAGCGCCCTGGTGCCCTGTGACCAAAGCTGGGCCTTGACCGATCTGTATCGGCGCAAGCACAACCCGGCCATCAACTGGACGGACCAGAATGCGCCCACCAGTGAGCGGGGCCTGAAGGGGGATCTGGCCCATCATGTGTTGCCGGTGACGGTGAACCTCGCCTTCGACCCGACCCAGGACCCGGTGCTCAAGCGCGCCTTCCGCGGTTTTGCGAGAGACGAGAATGGGAAGCCGCTGAGCTTTGACCAGTTGCCGGCGGTGTCCATCGTGATCCCCAACGAGCAGAACGATGCGCACAGCAACTCGGCCGAGGCGGCGGACGGCTGGCTGCACCGCAATCTGGGTGCTTACGCCCAGTGGGCCCAGACGCACAACAGCTTGTTGATCCTGACCTTTGACGAGGACGGGTCAACCGACGCGCGGCTGGGCGACCCGTATCAGTCGGGCACCCACACGATCCCGACGGTGTTTTACGGCGCGGGCATCAAGCCCCGGGTCTACGACCAGCCGATCGACCACCTCAATGTGCTCAGTACGGTGTTGTGGCTGCATGGCGCGCTGGACGGGTTCAAAGAAGACTTTCGCCAGTACTACCAGATCCGCGAGGGCTCGGGCAGCGAAGCCGAGCTCGAATGGCTCAACCTCAAGCCGATCACCGAGGTGTTCGCCAGCCCCAAGCCTTGAAGGTGGGCATCGGCTCAGCCAAAGATCGTGGTGGCGTCCATGCTGCTGGGGTGGTGGGCCCGCAGGGCGGCCATTTGCCCGAACTCGGTCTGCGGCACGGCGCTGACTTGCGGGGCGTTGCCCGGGATCCAGTTTTCGAGCAGGGCGTGGAACTCTGAAATCGGCACCGGTTTGGCAATCAGGTAGCCCTGAATCACATTGCAGCCGGCGCGCTCCAGCACCACCAGTTGAGCGGGTTCTTCCACCCCTTCGGCGACCGTGTCCATGCCCAGGGTGCGCGCCAGATCGATGATGGTGCGAACGATGGCGCGGGCATCCGGGCGGCTCAGCAACTCGCACACGAAGGCGCGGTCGATCTTGAGCGTGTCAAAGGGAAACTTGCGCAAATAAGCCAGCGACGAGTACCCCGTGCCAAAGTCGTCCAGCGCCACGCGAACACCCCGTTTGTGCAAGGCGCGCAGATTGCGCAACGCCACCGGCGAGGCATCCATGAACAGCGATTCGGTGATCTCAATCTCGAGATTCTCAGCGGGCAAGTTCGCGTCGTTCAGGGCCGCGTCGACCTGCATGATGAAGTCGGTGCGCAGCAGTTGCGCGGGCGACGCGTTGATCGAGATCGTGAGCCCCGGCAAGTCCCGAGCCGCCACTTTGCAGGCTTCGCGCATGACCCAGTTGCCAATGTCGGTGATCAGGCCACCGGCCTCGGCCACCGGGATGAACTCGCTGGGCGGGATGGGGCCCAGCGTGGGGTGGTGCCAGCGCAGCAGGGCTTCGGCGCCGCAGATGTACCAGTCCTCAGTCTGCACCTTGGGCTGCCAGTACAGGGTGAACTGGTTGTTGATCAAGGCTCGGCGCAGTTCATGCTCGAGCGTCAGCTTGCGGCGGTTGCGTTCACCCAGGCTGCGCGCAAACACCTCGGCGCGACCGCGGCCGTTGTTCTTCGCAGCCATCAACGCCAGGTCGGCATTGGCCAGCAACTCGTCCAGATTCTCGCCGTGCTCGGGCAACAGGCCCACGCCGATGCTGATGCCCATGTTGACGGTGTGCTCGCCCACCACAAACGGCTCTTTCATGCTGTCCAGCAAGGTCAGCGCCATGATCGTGGGGTCGCTGTCCTCCTTCAGGGGATGAAGCAGGATCGCAAATTCATCGCCGCCCAGCCGCGCCACGGTGCAGTTCTGACACAGTTGCTGCAATCGGGCCGCCAGGGCCTGCAGCACCTGGTCGCCAACCGTGTGGCCCAGTGCGTCGTTGATGCCCTTGAAGTTGTCCACGTCCAGACAAAGCAAGGCCCCACGTGTGCCTTTGGTGGCCGCGCTGTCGAGCGCCATGGCGAGTTGTTCACGCAAGAAGCCCCGGTTGTGCGTGCCGGTCAAGGCGTCGAATTGCGCCATGTCCTGCAAACGCAGTTGGGCCTGGCGCTCCTGCGTCACGTCCGAGATCACGCCCCGCCATCCAAAGCAGTGGCCATCTTCGGCAAATAGGGGGCGGGCGGTGATCGCCCAGAAATGATTTTTGCCGTCCAGGTGGATGGGCAGCACGAGCTTGCGGAAGGGCTTGCCCGCGCGCATGGCCTGCTTGAGCGGGGCCAGATCGGTGCAATGCTCCTTGAACCAGTTCTGCAGCGAAGTCTCGGCCAAGGCAGAGGCCCGCTCATTGAGCAGGGCGGCCAGCTTGTGGCTGACGTGGGTGAACTGGCCTGACATGTTGATTTCCCACAGCACATCGGCGGTCTGCTCTTCGAAGTCGCGCAGCAGCAAGGAAACCATCTGGCTTTGGCGGTCGGCTTCGCGCTCGGACTTCAGGCGCGCATTGGCTGCTTTGGCCGCTGTCCACACCCCCATGGAGACCACCACCGCGTAAATCAGCAGCAGGGCGCCCACCACGTTGTACCAGAGGCTTTGAATGCTCAGCACGCCATACAGGCTGGGTATCGTCATCACCCACAGGTAAGCCAGGCCGGCCTGCGGGATGGAGGACAGGATGAAGGCACCGGCGCACATCATGCCGGGCATGATGCTGGCGATCAGCACTTGCTGGGCCGATGTGGCTTGTGAAAACAGCAGGGCCGGCATCAGGCCCCAGACGGTGGCCAGGTAGATCGCGTTCCAGACCGCACGGCGGATGGCATGCGGCGAGGCCGTGTTGATCTGGCGGCGGCGACTCACCCACCAGGCCCGCATCCCCAGGCCGGCGATGATCACCAGCGAGGCAAACCAGCATAGGACGGGCCAGAACCAGGCGGTGTTGGCAAAGGCCAGGCAGATCATCAGGCCATTGGCGATGTTGGCGCCGAGCGTGAACGGCGCCAGCCGCAAGATGTTGCGCAAATGCTTGCCGCGAATCTCCGCCGACACCGGGTCCAGGGCCGTGTAGACCGAGAAGTTCTGCTGCCAGATCTGATTCAAGCGGTGGAAGATATTGGGCATGTTGCGCGCAGACCGGTAGGGCCCACAAAGGGACGGACCTCCTGTTTCCGGAGGCTGCTGATTAGATTCGGCCTTTCCCGTACGAACTTGAGGGACTTCGCGTGCCTACAATCCGCTCCCATGGCGACCAAATCGAATTCCCCCGCTCCGGCAAAATCTTCTCAACCCAGCGCAGCCTATGGCGAAGGCTCGATCCGGGTTCTGAAAGGCCTGGAGCCCGTTAAACAGCGTCCGGGTATGTACACCCGGACCGACAACCCCCTGCACATCATCCAGGAGGTCATCGACAACGCGGCCGACGAGGCACTGGCTGGCTTCGGCAAGCGCATTGCCGTGACGCTGCACACCGACGGCTCGATCAGCGTCGAGGACGACGGTCGGGGCATTCCCTTCGGCCTGCACCCCGAAGAGGGCGTCAGCGTGGTCGAGATCGTGTTCACCCGCCTGCACGCGGGCGGCAAGTTCGACAAGGGTTCAGGCGGGGCCTACAGTTTCTCGGGCGGCCTGCATGGTGTGGGCGTCAGCGTGACCAATGCCTTGTCGACCCGCCTGCAGGTGACGGTCAGCCGTGACAAGCAGGTGGCGCAACTGGCGTTCAGTGGTGGCGACGTGATCGAGCCGGTCACCGTGCGACCCGCCACCAGCGGCGACCGCAAGAATGGCACGACCGTTCGTGCCTGGCCCGACGCCAAGTACTTTGAGAGCGCCGAGTTGCCCCGAGGCGAGCTGGTGCACATGCTGCGCAGCAAGGCGGTGCTGATGCCCGGGGTGACCATCACCCTGACGCACGAGAAGACCGGCGAAGTGCAGACCTGGCTGTACAAGGGCGGCCTGCGCGATTACCTGACGCAGACCTTGTCTTACGAGCCCATCATCCCGTTGTTCGAAGGCGAGCAATACGCCAGCGGCAGCGAGACCGAGAACTTTGCCGAAGGCGAGGGCGCAGCCTGGTGCGTGGCCTTCACCGAAGAAGGCGCGCCCATGCGTGAAAGCTACGTCAACCTGATCCCCACCGTGGCGGGCGGCACGCATGAAGCGGGCTTGAAAGACGGCCTGTTCAACGCCGTCAAGGGTTTCATCGAGATGCACTCGCTGCTGCCCAAGGGCGTCAAGCTGATGCCCGACGATGTGTTCTCGCGCGCTAGCTTCGTGCTGTCTGCCAAGGTGCTGGACCCGCAGTTCCAAGGCCAGACCAAAGAGCGCTTGAACAGCCGCGATGCCCTGCGCCTGGTCACCACCTATGTCAAGCCGACCATGGAGCTGTGGCTCAACCAGCATGTCGAGTACGGCAAGAAGCTGGCTGACCTGGTGATCAAGCAAGCGCAAGCCCGCCAGAAAGCCGGCCAGAAGGTCGAGAAGAAAAAGAGTTCGGGCGTGGCCGTGCTGCCCGGCAAATTGACCGACTGCGAAAGCCGCGACATCTTGTTCAACGAGGTCTTCCTCGTCGAAGGGGACTCGGCCGGCGGCAGTGCCAAAATGGGGCGCAACAAAGAAACCCAGGCCATCTTGCCCCTGCGCGGCAAGGTGCTCAATGCCTGGGAAGTGGAGCGCGATCGCCTGTTTGCGAACAACGAAATCCATGACATTTCGGTCGCGATTGGCGTGGACCCTCACGGCCCCAATGATTCGCCTGACTTGAGCGGCCTGCGCTACGGCAAGGTCTGCATCCTGTCAGACGCGGACGTGGACGGCTCGCACATCCAGGTGCTGCTGTTGACGCTGTTCTTCCGCCACTTCCCCAAGCTGATCGAAGCAGGGCACATCTACATTGCCCGCCCCCCGCTGTTCCGCGTGGACGCCCCTGCGCGTGGCAAAAAGCCGGCCGCCAAGCTCTACGCTCTGGATGAGGGCGAGCTGACGGCGATTCTGGACAAGCTGCGCAAGGAAGGCTGCCGCGAAGGCGCCTGGTCGATCAGCCGCTTCAAGGGCCTGGGCGAAATGAATGCCGAGCAGTTGTGGGACACCACGCTCAACCCGGACACCCGTCGCTTGTTGCCGGTCGCCTATGGCGAACCCGGTTTCGAGTCCACCGAGGGCTCGTTCAACAAGCTGATGGGCAAGGGTGAAGCCGCCTCACGGCGTGAGCTGATGGAGCTGCACGGCGACGCGGTCGAGATCGATATCTGATCGGTCGACCGCGCGAGGCCGTCAGCGCGACAGCTTGAACACCGAGACGGTTTCAGCCAGGCGGGCCGCCTGCTGATGCAGGCTCTCGGCGGCGGCGGCGCTTTGCTCGACGAGCGCGGCGTTTTGCTGAGTGGACGAGTCCAGCTGGGTCACCGCCTGCTCGACCTGGCTGATCTCCTGCGTCTGCTCATAGGTTGCGCTCGAGATGCGGCCGATCAGGTCGGTGACGCCGCGCACATGGGCGACGATGTCGTCCATCGTGCGGCCTGCGTCGGCAACCAGGCGGGTGCCGTTTTCCACCTTGTCGACGCTGGCGCCAATCAGGGTCTTGATTTCGCGGGCGGCGTTGGCGGAGCGTTGGGCCAGGCTGCGCACTTCTGAGGCGACGACCGCAAAGCCACGGCCTTGCTCGCCAGCGCGGGCGGCTTCCACGGCGGCATTCAGTGCCAGGATGTTGGTCTGGAAGGCGATGCCGTCGATCACACCGATGATGTCGCCGATCTTGCGAGACGACGCGGCGATGTCTTCCATGGTGGAGACCACATGGCCGACCACTTCGCCGCCTTTTTCGGCCGCCGCCGAGGCACTGCCGGCCATGTCATTGGCTTGCGAGGCGGTGTTGGCATTGGACTGCACGGTGTGCGACAGCTGGGACATCGAGGCGGTGGTTTGCTGCAAATTGCTGGCCTGCGATTCGGTGCGCTGGCTCAGGTCGGAGTTGCCGGTGGCAATTTCGCGCGAGCCCGTGGCGATGGAATCCGAGGCGCTCAATACCTGACCCACCAGGCGAGACAGGCTCACCTGCATGGCGCCCAGCGAAGCCAGCACGCTGCCGGTCGGCGCATCGGCGGCGCCGGGCACGGGGCTCAGGTCACCGTCGGCGACGCGTTTGGCGGCTTCGCCCAGGGCGACGGGCTCGGCGCCCAACTGGCTGAGGATGCTGCGTGCAATCTGCCACGCCAGCGCCACGCCGGTCATCAGGGACAGGGCCAAGGCGGCCAGCATCACTTTCACGAAATTGCCTGATTCGGCCAGCGCGGCGCGATTTTCGATCTGGATGCGGCTCTCTTCAGAGTCGATCAGTTTGTTGATCGCGGCCAGCCACTGCACATATTGCGGCTTGGCCTGGGTGGCCAGCAGGGTCTGCGCGGCGGCGATATCGCCTTTTTCCACCGCGGCGATGATGGCCTTGGTGGTGCCCACAGCCTGGCTTTCAATGGCTTTGATCGCGGTGTACAAAGGGCCCAGTTCGGCGGGCGCATCGGCCTGGCTGATCATTTTTTCCAGGGGCGCGGCCGATTCGGCATAGTAGGCGGCCAGGCGGTCAATGGCGGCCACCTCGGTCTGGCGGTCGGCCGGGTTGGTGCTGCTGACCACATCGCGGATCGCGATCGCACGGTCGTGCGCCGAGCCGCGGAAGTTGATGGCGTAACGCTGAATGACGGCGTTTTCTTCGTTGTTGGCTTTCAGCGCCCGGTTGATGGTGTCAACCTTGCTCATGGCGATCAGCGCCACGACCACCAAAATACCCAGAATCAACCCAAATCCGATGTACAGGCGGTTGGCCACGGTCATTCGGTTAAAAATCATCTCGTCACCCCTTGATGGAACTGTCCAAACTCTGCAGGCAGAGCCATCGGAATATCGGTCGGGTGCTGGGGTTCTTAAGGCTGGAGTAGATGACCTTTTTCACTCAGACGACGCGGCAGAATCAAGGTGAAAGTGGCGCCTCGTCCGAGCTGGCTGCTCACGTCGATCTTGCCGCCCTGTGCCAGGACCAGACGGCGCAACAGCGTCAGCCCCAGCCCGATGCCGCCATGGGATTTGGTGGTGCCCGAACTGAGCTGGATAAACGGCGTAAACAGCTTGGGCAGATCGGCCTGGTCGATGCCGATGCCTTGATCCTTCACCTGTAAGGACCAGAAGTCATCGTCCACCATCTGGGCACACACCGTGATGCATCCACCGGGCGAAGAAAACTTGATGGCGTTGTCCAGCAGGCTCAACAACATCTGTTTGAGCCGCATGGGATCGGCCAGCACCGCTGGCATGTCCGCGCTGACGTCCAGCGCCAGTTGCAGCCCTTTCTGTTCGCTTTGTGGCCGGACCACATCGAGGATATCTTGCAGCGCCCGCTGCAGTTGCACCGGCGTGGGCGAAAAGCTCATCTTGCCCGCCTCGGCCAAGGTGTAGTCAAGCATGGTGTTGATGAGGCGGAGCAAGTGCTCTCCGCTCGCGCCGATTTGCTTCAGATACGAGGCGTATCGGGCCGAATCAGGCTTGATGTTGCCTGCGGCCAGCAAATGTGAAAAGCCGATGATGGCGTTGAGCGGCGTGCGCAACTCGTGCGACATATTGGACAAGAACTCATTTTGCAGCCGGCTGGTCTCTTTGAGCTGAGCGTTGAGCGCGTCCAACTCGACCGACCGCACCCGGGCTTCTTCCATCATCTTGATGGGCGTGATGTCTGCCAGAACCAGCATCATGTCACGCTGCGCGGCTGACAGGTACACCGCATTCACGTCGATCCATACGGGCTGGCCATCCTTGCGAACCAGTTGCAACTGGGTGCGGTAGGCCTGACCCGCGTCCAGGGCGGCGAAGCTCTCCTGCCCCACGCGGTCGAAGCTGGCCTGGTCGGGGTACAGCCGGCGGGTGGGCATCTGATGCCACTCTGGGCCGGTGTAGCCAAAAATGCGCTCAGCACCGTGATTGGCCCAGGTGATGTGGCGGTTGTGAACCTTGACCATGCCAATCAGATCCGTGTCCAGCATCACGCCCTGCTCCTTGGCCAGGGCCTGAAGTTGCAGACGCGTCTGGTGCAAAGCGGTGATGTCGTGCATCACCGAATTGCTCATCCAAAAACCGGTGCGCTCGTCGACCGTGGCCTTGGCATTGACCTGGACCCGGCGGACCTGGCCATGGCGGCCCACCAGATCCAGCTCCAGCCCGTCGAGGTGCCCGGTTTGCTTCAGTTGCGGGAAGCATTTGGCAAAGGTGGCTTTGCCCTCGTCTGTGAAGAAGTCGGTGGGGCGCAAGGTGCGAATCACTTCGCTTTCGGTGCACCCCAGCCATTTCAGTTCGGTGGCGTTGATGCTCAGGTAATAGCCTTGCTCATCCAGGGTGTGATAGCCGCACGGTGCTTCGTGATAGAGCTTCTGCGCCATGGCTTGACGCCGCAAGCTGCCCGCCGTGGCATGGGCAACCTGCCATGAAGCGGCGGCGAACAAGGCGAGAAAGCCCAGCGTCCAGCCGACCTGGATGTGCCATTCGGCCAGAAAGTCCTTGGCGGCAATGCCCGCCTGGATGTACAGCGGGTAACGTGCCAGCCGTTTGTAGGCGATGACGCGGTCGACGCCATCGATGGGGGCGTTCGCACGGAAGAGGCCTTGGTCGGGCTGGCTGGCGATCGCTTCCCTTAACTCGGGCGAGATCAACGGGTTGGCGGTCAAGTCAGCCGGGAGCGGGACGGGCGGCTGTCGTGCCACCATGGCCAGGTTGGCGCCCCGTATCGCCATTGATCCGTTGGGGCCCAGGTTGGGGGTCGACACCAAGGTCTGCAACGTGGTCAGCGGGATGATGCTTGTGATCACGCCGGCAAAGGCGCCGCTGGGCGTCCGCAAGGCACGGGCCAGCAGCACAATCGGCTGAGCCTCATTGCGGCTGATGTAGGGGCCGTACAGTTTGATGGGATCGTCCGGATGCTGGCTCAGCCGGACGAAGTGGTCGCGATCCGCGATGGTGAACACCTTGCACGGCGCGGCCAGCGTCGGGCAGACGTGCGTGCCGCGGCGGTCAAACACAGCGATTCTGAGTTGCGGCGGCATCTGTGTGGCATGGGCCGCCGTGACCGGCGCGATCTGGTTGGCGTCAAGCTGTCCCTCACGCCAATGGCGTTCGGTCTGCTGGCCCGCCACTTCGAGCACGATGGCCGCTTTGTCCAGGATGGCCGTGGCGCTTTGCTCGGTCAGGCGGACGGCGTTGGTGGCCCGCGATTCGGTCATGTGGACATCGGCTAGCCACAGCGTCCACAGCATGACACAACAGGTGGCCACGACCAGGGCATTCAGCGCCACCAGACCCAGTCGGACGTTGCGCAACGTCCGTTCGGCGTCGCCTCCTATGCGGCTGATCCACGAAACGGGTCCCGGCGGGGTCCAGGTCAGCATGGCCCGCGTTCGCAGCGTGTCTCAGCGGTGTCGCCTTGATCCATTCTGACTCCCCAACTGCACGGTGAGAGTCAGTTTAACCTTCGGGATCCCGGAATCGCCTTAGACGGGGATCAAGCAAAACCAGAAAATGGATCAGGTTTTCCCTCATTGGCTGCTGGCTTCCACCCATGACGCAAAGCCTGCTTCGGCCCGCTCAAAGGCCAGGGCGTAGATCGCTGGCAAGTCGTAGGTATGCAGCTCTCGGATGGCCGCTTCGAGGGCCGGGTACTGGTGGGCTGTGGTCTTGAAAAGAATGCGCCACTCTGGTGACTGCTGGACCTCGCCTTCCCAGCGGTACACACTCTCGATCGCGGTGATCTGCGCACAGGCGGCCAATCGGCGCTCGACCAGGGCGCGCGCCAGGACCTGCGCCTCTGCAGCGGAGCCGACGGTGGTGTAGACAGCGAGCAGTTGCATCGGCTTATCCCAAGGCGGCCAGAGAGGGGTTGAACACCACCTCCCAGACATGCCCATCCGGGTCCTGAAAGTATCCGGCATAGCCACCATAGAAAGTGGGCTGAGCCGGCTTGATGACCGCGGCGCCGGCCGCACGGGCCTGCGCCATCACCGCATCCACTTCAGCGGCCGAGCCCACGTTGTGGCCGATGGACAGCTCGGTCGGGCAGGGTGGTCCATCGGGCAGTCCGGTGTCAGCCGCCAGACTGTGGCGGGGCCACAGGGCCAGTTTCAGCCCATTTTGGAGATTGAAAAAGGTCACCGCCCCGTTTTCGACCTCCGTGCCGATGATGCCCTGGGTCGCCCATCCCAGTCCGTCGCGGTAGAAGGCGACCGCGCGTGCCAGATCGGCCACGCCCAGTGTGAGAACGGTGATGTGCGGTTTCATGGGCGAGGCACGTCCCACAATGTCACATCAGGCAAGTGCTCAGCCACTTGCGCAAAGTCGGAGTAAGTCTCGAGCACCTTGATCACCTGAGGCAGGGGTTCCGCCCAGATTTCGGGCAAATCGCGTTCCTGCGGTGGTCGAACCGGAAAGGCCAGGGCCTCGATCGGGGGCGTGAATTGCGCCTGAACGCCCGGCTTGTTGCCGCGCGCGTCCAGCCGGTACCAGCCCCAATCATTCAGGTAGACCGCGTTGAGGCCATGCAGGCAGTAGGGCGCGCCCGCGTCGCCGACCGACAAGCGTTGATAGCACAGCCCGGTGGGGATGCCATGGGCCCGCAGCAAAGCCGCCAGCAGATGACTTTTGGCGTAGCAATAGCCGGTGCGGTGCCGCAGCACATCCGAGGCCTTGCAGGTGACCGGGTTGAGCTGGTGGTCCCAGCTGTGGCGAATCTCGTCCCGCACGAATTCAAAGCAGGCTTTGACGAGCGTAGTCTGGCTGTGGCCCGAGTCGCCCAGCGCCTGGGCGGCTTCCCGGACCAGCGGGTGGTCGAAGTCAATGTAGGGGCTGGGACTGAGAAAGGGCTTCATGCCGTGGATGATAGAGGCGGGCCGGGCTCACACTACACTTCGGTCCGCACTGCGGAATCCTGAATTTCTAAGATGACCCAGCAAACCATTGATTTCACTCCCCCTTCTTCGTCGGACGGTGGCGACTCCCTGACCCTGGCTCACTACGCCGAGCGCGCCTATCTGGAATACGCGCTCAGCGTGGTCAAGGGCCGCGCGCTGCCGGACGTGTGCGACGGCCAGAAGCCGGTGCAGCGCCGGATCCTGTACGCCATGGACCGCATGGGGCTGAGCTTCTCGGGCAACAACACGGGTGCCAAGCCCGTCAAGAGCGCCCGCGTGGTGGGCGATGTGCTGGGCCGCTATCACCCTCACGGCGACACCGCTGCCTACGACGCCATGGTGCGCATGGCGCAAGACTTCGCGCTGCGCTACCCCCTCATCGACGGGCAGGGCAACTTCGGCTCGCGCGATGGTGACGGCGCGGCCGCGATGCGCTACACCGAAGCGCGCCTGGCGCCGATCGCCCGCCTGCTGCTCGACGAGATCGACATGGGCACGGTGGACTTCATCCCCAACTACGACGGCTCGACTGAAGAGCCCAAGCAGTTGCCCGCCCGCTTGCCCTTTGTGCTGCTCAACGGCGCCAGCGGCATCGCAGTGGGCCTGGCCACCGAGATCCCCAGCCACAATCTGCGCGAGGTGGCCGCAGCCACGGTGGCGCTGATCAAGAACGACCGGCTGCCTGATGAAGAGCTGTACGCCCACATTCAGGGCCCCGACTTCCCCGGTGGCGGCCAGATCATCTCCAGCCCGCAGGACATTCAAGATGCATACCGCACCGGGCGCGGCAGCCTGAAGGTGCGCGCCCGCTGGAAGATTGAAGACCTGGCCCGAGGTCAGTGGCAACTGGTCGTGACCGAGCTGCCTCATGGCACCAGCGCGCAAAAGGTGCTCGAAGAGATCGAAGAGCTGACCAACCCCAAGGTCAAGGCCGGCAAGAAGGCCCTGACGGCCGAGCAGACCAACCTCAAGACCACGGTACTCTCCGTGCTGGACACCGTGCGTGACGAGTCCAGCAAAGACGCCGCGGTGCGACTGGTGTTCGAGCCCAAGAGCCGCACCATCGAGCAGCAGGAACTGATCACCACCTTGCTGGCGCACACGAGTCTGGAGACCTCTTCTCCCATCAACATGACGATGGTGGGGGCCGACGGCAAGCCCACGCTCAAAGGCCTGCGCCAGGTCCTGGGTGAGTGGATCGGCTTTCGCATGGAGACCGTCACCCGCCGTACCAAGCATCGCCTCGGCAAGGTGCTGGATCGCATCCATATCCTGGAGGGCCGTCAACTCGTTCTGCTGAACATCGACGAGGTCATCCACATCATCCGCAACAGCGACGAGCCCAAGGCCGCGCTGATCGAGCGCTTCAAGCTGTCAGACCGTCAGGCGGAAGACATCCTCGAAATCCGACTGCGTCAGCTGGCGCGGCTGGAAGCCATCAAGATCGAGCAGGAGCTGTCTGAGTTGCGAGCCGAGCAGGCCAAGCTCGAAGACATCCTGAACAACCCCGGCGTGCTCAAGCGCACCGTGATCAAGGAGATCGAAGCCGATGCCAAGCAGTATGGCGACGAGCGCCGCACCCTGATCCAGGCCGAGAAGCGCGCTGTGGCCGAGGTGAAGGTGATTGACGAGCCGGTGACCGTGGTTGTCAGTCTCAAGGGCTGGGTGCGTGCGCGCACCGGCCATGGTCATGACCCGGCTGGTTTTGCCTTCAAGGCGGGCGACGGGCTGTATGGCACGTTCGAATGCCGCACCGTGGACCCGCTGATCGTGGTCGGGAGCAATGGCCGGGTCTACAGCGTGCCCGTGAGTGCCTTGCCGGGCGCACGCGGCGATGGCTCGCCCATCACCACGATGATCGAGCTTGAATCGGGCACGCAGCCGGTTCACTATCTTGCCGGCAGCATCGAGCAGACTTTGCTGTTTGCCAACACGGGTGGCTTCGGCTTGCTGGCCAAGCTGGGCGATCTCATCACGCGCCAAAAGGGTGGCAAGTCATTCCTGACGCTGGACGAGGGCGATCTGGTATTGCCGCCGGTGCTGGTGCAGCCGGGCCACACGCAGGTCGCCTGCCTGGCGCAGGGCGGGCGGATGCTGGTATTCGGCCTGGATGAACTCAAGGTGCAGTCCAATGGTGGACGGGGTCTGACCTTGATGGATGTGGATGCCAAGAAGGATCCGCTCGTCTCGGTCGCCACCGTGCACAACGGGGTCAGGGTCATCGGCTCCGGCCGGGGAGGCAAGGCCAAGGAAGAAGACGTGCGCAATTCCGCCTACACGGCCCACATCGGCAAGCGCGCTCGCAAGGGCAAGGCGGTGGACGCGTTCCAGAAGGTAGTTCGCGTGTTGCCCCTGGCTTGATGCCCATGCAAGCCCTCAGTGAAAGACCACGGCCAGGGCCTTGAACTGGTCCGACTGCTGAGGCCCTGTCACACTGATCAGGCTCTGGTCGGTTGACTGGATTGCGAAGCCAGCCTTTTGCAGGTTGGCCAGCAAGGCTTGTGGCGTCTGGTGGGCCAGCGGCGCGATGTCGCTGATGGGCGCGTTCAGCACGGCCAGGGTGGCGCGCCGGCCGGGGTTGCCGCCCTGGCCCTTTCCTTTGTCCTCTTCCTGGATGAAGAACGACGCGCCCAGAATCAGCACGAACACCGCGATGATGGCCAGCGCCGCCGGTTTGTTGAAGTAGCGCTTGAACGAGCTGAAGTTGGCAAAGGCATGCGCGCCGACGCCGGTCACCATGGCCCAGCCCAGCCACTCATGCGCTTCCTTGTTCAGCCCCATGTCGGCATGGAAGAACATGAGGATGCCGGTACAGGCCATCAGGATGAAAGCGCCGATGGTGAGGGGCGTGGCCCAGTCGCGTGAGATCTGCATGGTGCGGCTCCTGAGAAATGCGGAACATCAGTGAAACCATTCCCAGTGTGCGACCGATCCAGGGGCGGGTGTGGGGTGAGGGCGCATTCATTTGAGCTTGCTCAAATCAGCCAGGGTGTGGACCTCGCGCCCGAGTGGGTTAGGCTAGGCGGTGACCGCTCATGAACCTAAAGGACCCCCCATGACATCCCTGGCAGGCAAGACACTGTTCATCACCGGCGCCAGCCGGGGCATCGGCAAGGCCATTGCCCTGCGCGCCGCGCGTGACGGCGCCAACATCATCGTGGCGGCCAAGACGGCGCTGCCCGATCCCCGTCTGCCCGGCACCATTCATTCGGCCGCAGAAGAGATCGTCGCTGCGGGCGGGCACGCCTTGCCGCTGGTTCTCGATGTGCGCGACGAGGCGCAAGTGCGCGAGGTGGTGGCCCAGGGCGCGGCGCATTTTGGCGGCATTGACATCCTGGTCAACAACGCCAGCGCCATCAACCTGACCAAGACGCCGGAGGTCGCGGCCAAGCGCTATGACCTGATGATGGACATCAATGTGCGCGGCACCTTCATGTGTTCGCAAGCCTGCCTGCCGTATCTGGAAAAGGCCGCCAACCCGCACATTCTGGTCCTGTCGCCGCCCTTGAACATGCAGCCCAAGTGGTTCGAGTCTCACGCCGCCTACACCGTCTCTAAGTACAGCATGAGCCTCATGGCCTACGGTCTGGCCGCCGAACTGCGCCGCCAGGGCATCGCAGTCAATGCGCTGTGGCCGCGCACCATCATCGCCACGTCGGCCCTGAACATGGTGGGCAGCGCCTTGGGATCATTGGGCCGGACGCCCGAGATCATGGCCGATGCGGCGCATTGGATTCTCACGCGCAACAGTCGGGAGGTGACAGGCCAGTTCTTCATTGACGAAGCCGTTTTGCGCGAGGCGGGTGTGAGCGATTTCGGCCATTACTTTGCGGGTGCCGACGCCTCAGCTCAGCCCATGCTGGACCTGTATGTGGACGAGTGACCCTCGACTTGAAGGGCGGGGGAATCGCCATTGACACCTCAGGGTTTCTTGGGCATTGTCTGTTGCTGTTTGTGACAAATATCACGGGAGACAGCAGTGACACAGCTGCGACTGAAGTTTTGGGTTGCGCTGGCCCTGGTGGCGTCGGTCGGCGCTTGTGGCGGCGGTGGCGATGAGCCGGCCCCCTTGGGCGGGCCGGTGATCCATTCGGACAGCGTGCCGCAATCGTTCCCTGTCGACGCCCCTGTATCGGTGCAGATGACCCAATGGCAGCGCATCGATCTCACTATGACCGAGGGCAACTCCCTGACGATGACGGTGAATGCGACCGGCGCGCCACCTTTGGTCTACTCGTGGCGGTTGAACAATCGGGTCATCGACGGGCAGGATGGGCACATGTTCGTCATTCCCCGTGTGAGAGCGGGCCTGGTCAAAGACGGGGGAAGTGAAGGGGACTACACCGTCACGGTGGCCAATGCCTCCAACATCGTGGTCAGTCAGGCTTTGCGGCTCAGAGTCGTGCCCAAAGTCATTGGCAACGGCTCGTGATTCGGGTATTTACGCTCACACGCGCACCACGGTGACCGAGCACTCCGCCTCGGCCACCACGCGGGCGCTGACGCTGCCCAGATAGCGGCGAATCGCAGAAGCGCCCCGCGCACCCATCACGATGTGGTCGACCTGGTTCTTGTTGGCAAACTCCACAATGGCCTGAGCCGCGTCCGGGGCCTCCAGCACGTGAAAAGTCAGCCGCTGGTCATCCAAGCCCAGCGACTGCTCAAGGGGACGCGCCCAGTGCTTGAGATCCACCAACTGCTTGACATGCAGGCTGTTGCCGTGGCGGTCCGTCAGCTTGTCCATGCCCACTCGGGCGGTCTTCATGACGCTGATGCAGGCCAGGCGCGCGCCCGGTTCGATCTGCAAAATGCGCCGCACCGTCGCCAGTAGCTTGTGTTGCAACTCGGGCGCCGCTCCGCGTGTGTCCACGGCAGCGAGAATGGTCGGGCTGTGTTCGACCTGCTCGGCGGCCGATGCATCGCTTTTGGGGTCGGCGCCCATGGCGGCAAACCAGCGTCGCAAGGTCTTGATCTTGCCGGCGGTGCCGCGCTTGTCGGCGCGTTCGGTCAACTGGATCTGCTGCGGGTTGAGCAGATCGGATGCCAGTTGGGCGGCGGTCTGGTAGCGGCGATCGGGCTGAACCTCCAGGCAATGCAGGATGACTTCCTGCAGCCACGCCGGGGTCTCGGGGCGAATCTGCCGCGGAGGAATGGGCTCGGTATACAAGCGCTTGCGCAAACCGGCGACCGTATTGGGTTGCCCGAAGGGACGCTCGCCCGTCGTCAGGTGGTAGAGCATCACACCGAGGGCGAACAGATCGCTGCGCGGGTCGTTGCGCACGAATTGAACCTGTTCGGGCGAAATATAGGGCCCCGTGCCCATGGGCAGGTTGAATTCCTCTTCCAGCAAATCGGGCAGCTTGTCATGGCGAGACAGCCCGAAATCCACCAGCACCGCCTCACCAGTGGCGCGGAACATGATGTTGCTGGGTTTGATATCCAGATGCACCACATGCTGCTTGTGCAAGGCATGCAGGGCAAACGCCACCTTGTGTCCGATCTGGGCGACTTCGTCAAAGGGCAGCGGGGCATGGTCGAGGCGCGGACGCAGAGATTCCCCCTGAATCTGCTCCATCACGATGTAAGGCTGCGAGGTGAAGTCGCCGCGTGCGATGAATCGCGGCACGTGCGGGCCTTGCAGCATGGGCATCACCATCTGCTCGACCTCGAAGCCCACGATCGTGGCCGGGTCCTGCCCGCCCTTGATGCGGGGGACTTTCATGATCAGCAGGGGGCCGGTCTCCTGCCCCAGGTCATCGAGCTGGCGCACGCCCCACAAGGTGGCCATGCCGCCCAGGTGCAGTTTCTCCTTGATGACAAATTGATCGACGATGTCGCCCACTTGCAGGGGTGTTCTAACGTCCATGAATCAGCCTTTCTGCCAGGGCCAGAGAAACCGGTGCGGGCATGCCAGAGGTCATCACGCGATGGGCCGCCATTTCGGTGTCGTAGGGCACGCGAAAGAAGGTCAGCACCCCGTTGTCCACATCGAACGTCGCATAACAAGCCGCGGGGTTGCCATCTCGTGGCTGACCCAACGAGCCTGGTATGGCCAGCCAGCGACGGGCGGGCGACAAGGGCATGGGGGTGCCTTCCACAGGCCAGAACTGGCCGGATTTGCCCGTGGGCGACAGGTGATACAGACAGGGCTCGTGGACATGGCCACAAAACACGTAGCGGTGGTCTGAGGCGAACAGGCTGCGGCTGGCTTCCATGCGCCCGTGCAGGTATTCCCAGTGGGCGGGGTCGTGCACATTGGCATGGGCAAACAGGCAGGGGCCCAGTTCGGCGGTCAGGGGCAGGTCCAGCAGCCATTGGCGCTGCTCGGCATTCAAATGCGCCTGGGTCCACTGCAGCGTCGGCAGGGCATGTTCGGCCAGGCGGCTGGTGGTGTCCGGGTCCAGCGCATCGTCGTGATTGCCACGCACGGCGATGGCACCCTGGCGGACCAGATCGCGACAAAAATCAACGACCCACGCCGGATCGGCACCATAGTCGACATAATCGCCCAGCAAAATGACCTGATCGATCCCTTGGCCCTGGGCGTGGGCCCATACTGCTTCGGTGGCTTCTTTGTTGGCGTGTAAATCAGAAAGCAATGCGAATTTCATGACGCGGACACAGGCTGATGATCCAGTCTAGTGCCCGAAGCCGGGGCGGGAAAGAGGGCCGCCCCTGAATTTATTCACGATTTTTGAATTCGAATATGGTTTGAATATCCCTATTCGAGTTTTGATAACATTAAGCTCATAAAAACGGGATATTGCTCAAGCCCGCTTTCACCCCATGACGATGACCGCAGAACAACAAGCCGTGCTGCGTTCGATCCGCCAACTTGTGGACTTCTGGCAAATTGCCCCCCACGAACTGGCGTCGGATACGCCTGTGCAGCGCTCGATCGAGCCACCCCCCGTTCCCAAGGGACCCAAATACCGTCACCCGATTTCGGGCGAAACCTGGGACGGGGAGGGGCTGCAGCCGCAATGGCTCAAAGATGCCCTGATCCGCGAGGGCTATCTCGTGGAAGAGTTGCGCCTGCCCGCTTGAGCATCGTCAGGTTTGCCCTCGCGTGCGAATGTGTTAAATCTGACTGGGTTTTCCGGTCAATTGTGGTTTTCATGAGCCGGTGGAACTACGCACAATGACAGGATGACTACCATGCTGCGTCCTTTGTCTGCGTGTTGCATTGTGCTGGCAGCATTGGCCGGCCCCACTGCGTCTTTTGCCCAAGGTCTGGACCCCAAAGCCGGCGACAGCGCCTTGCGTCTCAATGGCTTTGGCACCCTCGGCGTCACCTCCACCTTTGCGCCCGAGGGCTGGTATTTCCGGCGCGATGCGGCCCAAAATCCCAGTTCCCGCAAGACTTCGCTCGAGACGGATTCACGGCTTGGCTTGCAGGCCCACTACGAGGTCAATCCGCAACTGGAACTGGCCTCTCAAGTGGTTCTCAAGCGCCGCTTGGCTGGCAGCAAGCCCATCGAGTCCGTCGAGTGGTTGTTCGCCTCATACAAACCGGCAGACGCCATCACCTGGCGGGTCGGGCGCACCAATCCGGATCTGTTTCTGTTGTCCGACTACCGCAATGTCGGGGTGGCCTATCCGTGGGTGCGGCCCAACATCGAGTTGTACGCCGGCTTGCCGCTGTACACCATGGACGGCACCGACATCAGTTACAGCTGGAGTCGCGGCGATGCCAACTGGCGCGTGAAGACCTTCTGGGGGTCGTCCGATTCCCGGACCACTTTGTCGAGCAGTCCCGAGCAGGTCCACTTCAAGCTCAACACCGCCCTGGGCGCCCTGGTCACCCGTGAGGAAGACGGCCTGTTGATGCGTGCCACGCTGGCCGGGGCCCATCTCACGGCAAAGACTTCCTCGCAGGCCTATCAGGCACTGTCGGTGCTGCAAGGCCTGCAAAACCACCCCGATCCCGCCATTGCCAGCCAGGCCGCCGAGCTGGAGCGCAACTGCGGGCTGGCCACCGACACCGCCATCTTCGGTGAACTGGGGGTGAGCTACGACCGCGACGACTGGTTGTGGAGCGCGGAATACAGCCGCGTGGCCGTCAGCACGGGCACACGCAGCGCCCAGGCGGGCTATGTGTCCGTAGGGCGGCGATTCGGTGACTTCACCCTGTACACCATGGCGGGCCGCGTGGTCTCCAAATTGGGCGTGCAGCGCGTTCCCGACTGGAGCAGCCTGGGGCCAACCATCCAGCAAGTAGGGACGGAAGTGGCCACGGGCCTGAACAACTCTCGCTCGCGGCAGACTTCGTTATCGGTGGGGACGCGCTGGGATGTTCACCCCCAGATGGCTCTGAAGGTGCAGCTGGACCATCACTGGGTCGGCGCCACGGGGGGCGGTCTGTGGGTGGGCAGTCATGGGGAGGCCGCACAACCCAATGTGCTGTCAGCCACCTTGGACTTCACTTTCTGAAGGCGCACGGCATGACGCGCACCCTCGGAAAGCTCTGCCTCTTGCTGACCCTGGCGCTGGCCTGGGGCGGCGCGTGGGCCGATGTGTATGTCATCGTCAATGCGACGAACACCATCCATGCCTTGACCAACAAGGAGGCGGTCGATATGTTCATGGGGCGAACCCGCACCTATCCCAATGGCGATTACGTTTTGGCCTTTGATCTGCCGCGCGAACACGCCACCCGTGTGGCCTTCTACCAGACTTTGACGGGCATGACGCCCGCGCAACTGAACAGCTATTGGTCGCGTCTGATGTTCACCGGGCGGGTCATGCCGCCGCAGATGTTGCTCACCGAGCAGAACGTGGTGGACATGGTCCGGCGCAATCCCGGTGCGATCGGGTACGTGGGGCAGGAGCCTCAGGACAAAGGTGTGCGCGTGGTGTTGACCCTCAAGGAAGGGCGGTAAGCCAGGATGCTGCGTCGAGGCCTTCAAGTTCGCTTCATGATGGTGGTGGTCACCATCACGACCTTGCTCGCCATCGTCGCTGCAGTGGTGTCCTACCGGCTGGGCTATGAGCGTGCGCTCGATGGCGGCCGCACCACGGTCAATGGACTGATCACGGCGATCGAGAAGTCGGCCTCGATCGGCGCTTATGCGCAGGATCGCATCCTGCTGCAGGAAATCATCGACGGCATCGCACAGCACGAACTGGTGGCGCGCGTCGTGGTGGTCGACAACCACGGCCAGGTTCTGGTGACCCGGCAAGCGGGCCGGGGCGGGCGTGGAGCCGACAGCGGCGAGGCCATTCGCCGTCAGCTGGTGTCGCCCTTCGATCGCAACGAGATGGTCGGGGAGATCCGCGTCTTTGCCGATGTGGGGCACATGCAGAAAACCGCGCGGCGTGATGCCAATTCATTGGCCATCATGTTCGTGCTGCAAAGCGTCGTGCTGGCCGCCTTGATCTTTGTGATGGGCAACAAACTGGTGTCCAAACCGATCGTCAAGCTGGCGGGGCTGCTGCGAACCATGAAACCCGGCACCTCGGAGCAATTGAACCTGCTGCCGGGGCATGAGCAGGACGAAATCGGCTCACTGGTGGACGGCGCCAATGCCTTGCTGCGCGCCAATCAGGATGCGCTGCATAAGGAGCGCGATCTGCGGGCTGAAATCCAGAAGATGGAGGCCCAGTATCGTCAGATCTTCGACTCCAGCAGCGCGGGCATTTTTGTGCTGGGCACCGATGGCCGGCTCATCAACTGCAACCCCACAGCTCTGCGGATCCTGGGACTGAATTTGAACGACATGCAGACGCTCAAGGGCCAGGATTTTGTGCGCCGGGCGTTCGCCCGTCCCGATCGGGCCCTGAATCTGATCGATGAGGCCACACGGTGCGGCGAGACGGTGTCCGATGATCTGGAGCTGCTGCAACGCTCGGACGCGCCTCGATGGGTCCATTGTCTGATCTCGGTGCAGGGCGACTCGCACTGGATCGAAGGCGTGATGTATGACATCACCGAGCGCAAACGGGCCGAGGCCGACGTCCAGCATCAGGCCGAACACGACAGCTTGACCGGGCTGCGCAACCGCGCGGCGTGTGACCTGGCCTTGGACCACTTCATGGCCGAGGCGACCGTCAACATGGTGCCCGTCAGCGTGCTGTACATCGACCTGGATGGCTTCAAGCAGGTCAACGATCAACTGGGCCACAAGGCCGGCGATCTGGTGCTGATCGAATGTGCCCGACGCCTGAAGTCCGCTCTGCGCCGCTCGTCCGACCTGGTGGGGCGCGTGGGGGGCGACGAGTTCGTTGCGGCCTTGTATGGCGTCGGGCCGAGCGACCCGGTGCTCAGTCAGATCGCGGCAGACATGGTGCAGGCCCTGTGTGAGCCGATTGTGCTCGATGACGGGCGGGTCGCACATGTGGGTGCCAGCGTGGGCATCGCCTGCTTCCCCACGCATGGGCCCAATCGCAAACAGGTCCTGTCAGCCGCCGATGAGGCGATGTACGGGGTCAAGCACTCCGGCAAGAATGCCTTTGCCGTGGCGTATCACGCCGTGTCCTGACCCGTCCGCTCAACGAGGGATGACGAAGGTGCTCTTTTCGAGCACACGAACGGACTCACCGTAGCGCCCCAGTTGCTCCACGCCGATGTTGATCGGCAGGATCTGACCAGAGCGGCTGGCCGCCACCGCGCCATCCAGCTGCACCCGCACGGTCACGTCGCTGCTGTCCGAAGGCCCCAGCTTGACCGTCTGTGCGTCTTCCACCCGCAGGCCATGGACACCGTGCAGACCCGACACGTCGATGCGGTAGCTCTGCGCCGCTTCGGTGGCGTTCATGATGTGCAGGCGGTAGATGTTCTCGACGGCACCATCGTCGACCATGCGCGCCATGACCCCGCGGTCCTTGATGACGCTGACACGGAAGGGATCGCGTGCGTAGATGCTGGCGGCAAACGCTGCCGTACCGACCAGCAGGGCGGTGCCATACACCAGGGTGCGAGGGCGCCACACGCGTTTGAGCAGGGTGCTGCGTGACCAGTTCTGAGCCAGGCCGTTCTGCGTCGTGAAGCGAATCAGACCCTTGGGATACTTCATCTTGTCCATGACCGAATCACAGACGTCGATGCAGGCGCCACAGCCAATGCACTCCATCTGGAAGCCATTGCGGATGTCAATGCCAGTGGGGCAGACCTGAACGCACAGCGTGCAGTCAATGCAGTCGCCCAGGTTCAGTTCGGCGCGATTGGCCGTGCGGGGACGTGAGCCACGGCTCTCGCCTCGGGCCGCGTCGTAGCCCACGATCAGCGAGTCGTCATCGAGCATCACGCCCTGGAAGCGGGCGTAGGGGCACATGTACTTGCAGACCTGCTCGCGCAAGTAGCCGGCGTTCCCGTAGGTGGCCAGGCCGTAAAACAGAATCCAGAAGGCTTCCCAGGGGCCGACCCCCAGGCTCAGGATCGACGCGCCCAGAGAGCGGATCGGGGTGAAGTAGCCGACGAAGGTGAACCCGGTCCACAGGCTGAAGACCCCCCAGGCCAGATGCTTGATGGTCTTGCGCGTGGCCTTGTTGACGCTCCAGGGCGCCGCGTCCAGACGCATGCGCGCAATGCGGTCGCCCTCGATTTGCTTCTCGATCCAGATGAAGATCTCGGTGTAGACGGTTTGCGGGCAGGCAAAGCCGCACCACAGTCGCCCCGCCACTGCCGTGAAGAAGAACAGGGCCAGGGCGCTCAAGACGAGCAGGGCCGCCAGGTAAATGAAGTCCTGTGGATACAGAACCAGGTCCAGCACGTAGAAAACGCGGCTGTTCAGATCGAACAGCACGGACTGTCGGTGGTTCCAGTTCAGCCAGGGCAGGCCATAGAACACGATCTGTGTCAGCCAGACAAAGATCCAGCGCCAGTTGGTGAACAGGCCTTGGACCGTCTTGACGTGAATCTTCTGGTGTGACTCGAAGAGAGAGCCGCTGACCGGCTTGATGGGGATGATTCTGGACTGAGAGCTCATGGACATTCCTGCTGGGCCGAAACCATAACATCTATTTTTGATGCATGTTAAGAGGCCTCAATGAGCGCAAGGGTATGGTCCCCCCGACAGGAATGCAAGTTCCCTATGAAAAACGGCCCGTTATGGGCCGAGTTACTGCAAAAGTTACTGCACCTTTCGGGTCCTGCTTCTGGCTTCCAAGTATGCCTTGATGTCATCCGATAGCCAGCGTGTGCAGGTCGGTGACTCTCGGTGACCGGCGGGGAAGCGCTTGGCCTTCACCTCTTCCAGAATTTTGGTCTTCTTGAAGCCAACCAAGATTTCTACTGTGCGGATGTTCAGCAAGGCACCAGGGACATTCACGATGTCCAGTGGTTGAGGCTGCAATGCCCGGCTACGGTGTTCGATTACTGCTTCCATCTCACTCTCCAAACATATCGTCAGTGTCGGGGCAGCGCTCGGGCTGCTCGTCGTGCTCTGGGAAGTCGCCAGCGTGCTGGTGGTCTTCTGGTTCTGGTGCATCAACCCATCGCTCTGGGTGAGCAGTGATCCCGCTAGGCAAACCATTTGCAAGCGCGATGCCGTGCAAGTCGATTGGTAGCTGCTCAATTTCCTGCGGTGTCATTGTGTGATCTCCATGTGTTTTTGCGCGGCCATCACGCCATCGCGCACGTCAAGCTGTTCACAAAGCCCCAGCGCATCCCATGCCGGTCGCCCGATTGCGTTGCACACGATGTGCGTGCTGGCTCGGGCCAGGGTTGGGTTCTTGGGTCCTGTCTTTTGCAGGGCCGGGCAACCTTTGCAGTGGTTAGGCGCCTTCATGGGAGTCCTTTCCGATTTGGGCGGCTGCGCGGACACCCGCGTATCTGCGGGCCTTTTGCTTGTCGCCGTTATGGTCGCTGTATCGCTCAGTCCAACAATCAACGGTGACTGAAGCCATTCCCCATGTGACATTCATAAGAAGACGACCTTCAAGCCCTGCTTCGTCCCCGTCATTCGTTAACGGTGACCAAGGAATATCAATACAACCTTCTTTATGATCCCAAAGACCAGCGGCCTTTGCTGCTAGCTCCAAGAGTTTTCTATCCGCATTCATCAGAACGGCACTCCATCTGGCTTTGTGTCTTCGAGTCGAAGCCAAACAGGACGCTCGAATGGGTCGCTCTGCTTCCAAATTGGCTGCATCAGATCGCAGTAACGCCTCGCAAGTCCTGGCTGCTCATCCGGCAACTTGTATGGTTCAAACGCGCTTAGGAGCCTGGCAAGGTGCTTGGCGCGGTAGTACCGATCACGTGTCCACTTGAATCGCTTGCGCATGTCACATCTCCTTTCGCTCATTGGGGGAGGGTGGGGTGCAGCGCCGCGCCAGCTCAACAAGCCAGGCAGCGAACTCGGGCGGTGTGTGCTCTCGCTCAGCCGGACCAAGAGGCGGCCTGTAATCCGGGTCGCCTTTGCGAATGTGTGTGCCGTCTGCCCTCCGCTTGTCCAGTCTGATGACGCAACTACTGGCACCCAAAACTAGTGGCATCGCTGGTATGTCGGCGGGCTTGCAGCCAACGATGTACAGCAAGGTTTTCTTCTGAGCGCGGTGGCCCCACCAATACTGATGGACAGGCAGCGTCCATCCTCCAAACTCGTCAAAAGATCCGGGCGCTGGCAGCGTCTGGTCTTGCCAAAGCTGCGAAGCCTCAGGGTGCTCAAGCACACCGCCGAAGCGGCGCACATGGGCAACGGCAAGCCGGGCCAAGTCTTTTTCGTCATGACGCGGCTTTGCGAAATGGCGTAACCTGCCCCATGCGCGGCACGGCGGGTGCGCCACCACGGGCGCGCCACCCGGCCACTTGCGCGCATCGCGCTCGGCGTCCCACACGTCGCAGCCAGGCAGCGACTTGTAATGGCTGTCAGCGCGGGCAAACAGGACTGCTACCGTCATGCGCCCTCCCCACCAACAGGCTGGCCGATGCCGAAGAAGCGTTCAGCGAACCGGGCTCCTTGAGTGAAGTCGTGCAGATCGCCGATGAAACTCTGGCTCTCATCGTTTTGCAATCGAACGAATTCCGCTCTGATTGCGTGCGGCGTCAACGGCACCAGCGCAGGCGCTGCGGGCTGGGCTGGCGCAGTCATGGCCTTGACCCATGCAGGACTCGGCTCACCGAATGCGAAGGTTTGCCCATTGGCGGCAGCATTCAGGTTGTCGATCATGTAGCCCATATCTGTGCCCGCAAGATCCATTTCGCCGTGCTTCATGCTGCACAACAGCTTGATCATGTCGGCAGCGCCTTGCATGAGGATGCGATGCATAGAAGGCACCGGCTCCCCACCCTGCAACCGCTCGACCTTAGCCAGCGTGGAGCTGTGGGCCTTTTGCTCTGCCAGAACCATGGCGGACAGGCGTTCACGCTCTGCATACAAGGTTGTTTGCGCTTCGATCCGGGCCTTGGTTGCTGCCTCGACCTGTGCGCGCAGTTGGTCGCGCTCGGTTCGGCATTGCTTGGCGTTGATGTGCAGGTTGTTGTGCTTTTCCATGAGGCGCTTGTAGTCGGCCTTGAGTTGGTCCCGCTCGTCGGTCACAACATTGAGCAGGCCCATGACGTCGTTATAGAGCCCGGTGATGTGGTCCCGCTCCTTCTCGACTGCATCCAGGCGGCGAAGTTCTGCTGCAGTGTCTTTTCGGAATTTATGAGCATCAGAGCTTTCAAGCCAAGCCTTTGCGCACTCTTCGTTTCTAGCGGCCAGCCTCTGGGCCTCGGTTTGGGGTGTGGGAGTCATGGTTTTGTCTTTCGTTCTTCCGCGCAGATCCTGCGAGCCTCTTGCATCTGCGTTTCGTATTTGCACCAGCGAATGCCGCTCAACAACTGGAACTTCTTGCCTTGCTGATACCAAGCGTTGACGTGCGCCCAAAACGGCGATGAAGGTGGGGGCTGGTTGTCTAGCGGGTCGTCGTTCTCGCCTAAGACAATCGGCCCGCAATATGGATGATCTTCAAATCTGAACTTCTTGACCGCATGAAGTTCGTAGATCGGGCCGCCGAAAGAAATGTGGATCATGTCCATCACGCACCTCGCTTTGCAATTGCGGCGTCTGCGGCTGCGTCCAGTGCTTCGGCGCGCAGTTCATCGCCCTTGTAATCGATGACGCTCCAATGCTGACCACGGCGCACCATTCGATACCGCTCCGCATCCTTCCCCGCGCTTGATATGGCGGACAGGGCGTAGGCGCGCATTTGGTCGGCTGTGTAGGCATCACCATCCACCACTTCCGATCCGCCATAGCCATCCTCATCATCAGGCCATTCGTAATAAAGCTGGTATGGCGTTTCTGGCAGCGGCGGTAGCCCTTGCTTATCCACCGTCGCGGCAACAGTCAAGGATTCCTTGACAACTGGCGCGGCAGTCGGCAGGGCGAGGGCTTGAAGTCGGCCATCGCGCTCTGTTAGATAGGCCTGGCTTTCCATGTCAGCAAGCAAGTGGTAGCTCAAAGACCACTCGGCGGCCATCTTCCAGCCTTGCTCAAACGCCTCGCGCAGCTTTTGGTTTTCAGTCATGGGTTGCTCCGGTTGCTTTGATGATGATGGGTCGGTACTCGGCGCATTTGCGCTTCCATCCATAGTTCTGATCCATTGGTGACTTAGGCGAGTACCATCGCGGCTTGTGGTCGTACTCGCACGCAAGTTCGTTGCCGATGACAACCTTGTGAAATCTGCATTCGTCGCAATGCCGAGTCTTGATGGGCTTCATGATGTTTGCCCCGGCATTGGTTTGCCAAGCACGCGCATTCGATCTCTCACGCGCTGGACTGTTCGGATGGCTGCGCGGTATTGCTCGTTAAGCGCCACGATCTCGCAGTCAACGCAGTAATCCTTGAACAAGACACCATGACCGCAGCCAACCAACTTGCGCACATACGGATGCTGCGCGTCATGGTCTTTAGGTTCTCTCAAAACGCATCCATCCAGGCACATGCACTGGCATGGTTCATTTGCCACTGGGCAATCTGCTGGCTTGGTCATCACTTCCCCTCCTTTGCGCGAAGGGCGGCGATGGGTGCAGGGACAGGCGGCAGATCACGCCAGTGCGTAACGTTTCCGGTGATGCCGTAATTCACCTCAGATTCGGAGTTGTCCTCATACCAGCCCGCTTGCACGTAGTAGGTATCAGTTTCTGCGTCGTATTCTTCGGTGGCATCGTCTTCATTTGCTTCAACGGTCTTTGCCGGTATGTAGTGGGCGCGGACAATCTGTGAGCGTTGATGCTCGTTCAGGTAGTGGATCAGCACAGGCTTGTTTGTCGGTGGCTTCTTTTCATCGATGGAAAACCACGCATCCGTCAGCCCCACCTCTTGCGCAGCAGGCGCGGGGGTTGGTGCGGGTGGGTGGGTGGCCTCAAATTCGGCAAGCGCACCTTCAAGGGTCGTCGGCTCTCGGTCCTCCGGCTGGGCTTTGCACCATTCAATGAAATGGCGCGCACTGCCTTGGGCCACCGCCTCGCCCGCTGGCTCTGGCTGGCGGGTGGTGAGGACGGCAGCAGGCTCTACCACTGGAACGACAGCAAGGTGATCGCACAATTCCTTTGCGAGCCGGTACGCCTTGACGCCATGAGGCTCGCTTTCAACGGGCGAATCGTTCCAGCACTCAGGATCGGCGCAGCGTGGGCCGCCGTGGTTGCCGTCACACTTTGGCTTCAGTTCTTGGGTGGTCATACGGTGCCTTTCAGATCCTGGTGCGTGTCAATCAAGACCTGAGCAAACTCAGATTGCAGCGCTGCCAGCTTGCCAACCATGTCGATGTGACAGAACAAAATCCCCCGCGTCAGTCCGTGGCTGATGCGCTCTGATTCAAGGTCGTCCATCGCAGCTTCGTGCTCTGTGTAAATGTCGGGGTGTGGCGTGGTCATTTGGCGGCATCCTTCTTCGCGTCTTTGAGTTCTTCATCAAGGTACTCATTGGCCTTTTTCCGTATAAGGCTCACGACCTTGACGCCTTCCGGTGATTTGGCTAGATCGACTGCATAGCTGGTGCCAACAAGAATTGCGGTTTGCTTTGATGACGGTAGAACGGTGCATAGAATCAAAATCACACATCCAGATATGAACGCACGCTTGTATATTGGCCACATCAATTCAATGCGCCTAATCTCTTCATCTTTCCAAACAAGGTCTTTTGACATTGCGTAAAAAGCAGGGCTGATAAGCATCAAGACACCACATGTGCACATCACGATAAGCACCGTGTCAAGCTTTAACCATAGGTAAACCAAGAAAACTTCCATATCAATCTCCAAGAGGTCGACCCACCGCACCACCAACGGCAACCAAAACAACGGCGCGGCGGGTCTAAAGGGTTGGGCTTACTTGATGGTCAGGCGGTCTTTCTTGACCAAACGAGCCCCAGGAACTTCAAAACCATCTTTGATTGCCTTCTTGATCAGGGTCTTGTCTGGCTCTGTCTTCGCGGGGATTTCGCGCATGTAGTCAATCGGGAGTTGCGCTTCGTCGAAGACCTCAACCGACTCATCACGGCCAACAGAAAGAGAAGCCTTGAAAACACCGCGCTCATCTTTGATTTCCGTAATGCCAGCAGCAGCCATGTGCTCTTGCAGATAACGGCGCAACCACTCTTGACGCTTTTCTTCAGTCTTGATGGTGGCTTGCAATTGCTTGACATAGCCCTTTGCTGACTCGATAGAAAGCTCGGTTTCAAGGATGTACGCAGCAACCGAGACAGACTTATTGATGACAACAGCGCGGGCATCTTCAAAGCCTTCAGGCAATTCGCCGGTTTCAGGGTCGATCTGGTCAAGCAGTTCGCGAACTTGCTCTGTTGCTTTGTGCAATGTGATGTTCATGGTGATTCCTTAAGCGGGCCACGCTGCGGTTAACTTGTCTTGAATGTCAGCAGGCAACTTTGCCCAAATCGCATTCATGGACTTCTCAGGCAACCCAGCAAGGTAAGAGGCGGCTCCGCTTGCATCGCCTGCTTTCACGCCGTTGATGACTTCTTGCGCTGGATCTGGCTTGCTTGTTGGCCTTTGTGCTTCGCCTCTGGTCTTTGGCTCTACGCCTTCGCTTGCATCAATCGCGTCATGCTCAACAATCTCAAGCGCGGCAACCCACAGATAGCGGCGGATATACGTTTGGACAGCGCCAAGGTTTTGAACCTCGTGGCAAGCCTTGAGTGATGCTGTAGACATTGGAGAGGTAATGCACACGGATGTGCCGTCTTCCAAGTCGGTGATAGTCATGGTGGCAAGGTCAATGCCAAACGAGACAACACTTGAAAGTTTCAGCCCTTCAAAAATCCGCAGCGCTGGGACCAGGAAGTCCCCCAGCTCGAAATACTTGTACCCGGCAAATTTGTTGTGCCCCGTCTTTTCCAGCTTTGACGCATGGAATTGCTTTCGTGCTTCGTTGAGTTTGGATAGTGCTGACATTGAATTGCTCCACATAATCTGAAAACGGTTCTTGCTCTTGTCGCTCTAGTTCTTCCCAGAGCCAGGATTTAGTTCGGCTCATGAGATCAACCACCGGATCAAGCAAAGGACAGTGATTGCGCTCACCAACAAGATCAAAGCGCCAAGCCGGTGGTTTTTGCGCTCCCGCTTGTATGGCCCTTCGACGCAATACGTGTGCAGCTCATGGCGCTTAGGCATGGCACGTCTCATTGCAATCACGTTGCGTGACGCCCATTCGGCTTGCTCGTCCATGGCTGCAAATGCTGTGCGTTCGTTCATGGTTTGCCTTTGAGGGCATTGCCTGCCCTGGTTGCAATTGAGCGTGCAAGGGTTGCAGGTCATGACGTAGCCATCCTGTCGCGTTGATCCCAGTACGCTTCACCAGCGTTGGCTACTGCGTCGTCTTGCCAGACCTGAACAGCTTCTGGATACTCAGCTTTGAACCACTTGGCGAAGTCTTCCGGCTTATCGAAAAGCTCTCCGATCACATCGCCTAGCAACTGCTCAGCGTGATCCTTGTTCAACCTAACAGCGACCGTGAGATAGCTTTTGTTCGTAGCCAACTTCTTCGGATCAATCGAAGTGATGCACTCGCAGTCAATATCGAGATAGGCCATGATTTGCTTTCAATGAATGGTGTGGATCGGCGAAGCGATCACGCAACGAGCATTGCGCCAGTGACGCTTAACCCAATCAATCTCATCGCGTGCGCTTGGGAACTCGCCTTCGATCTGATGAGCGGGGCCGGTTGATTCGGCAAACGTGATGTGAAACAGCATATCGTTCTCCTTGAGATAACCAGCGATCAGGAACACCAGGGCAAAGGCCCCGGCTGCAATGACGATTCGGTCTTGGCGGTCCATCACAACTTCGCCCCAATCTTTGAAAGCGCGTACTTAGCTTGGCTTACTGCTTCGCTAAATGCCCTGCATTTGTCATCAACAGTCGAGGTCAGCGCATCCATATCAACAATCAATTCAAGCGCTTCGATAAGATGAACTTTTGGATCAAGCGGAGACATCGCATCTTCAATTTCGATGTCAATCGCAGCATCAAGCGATGATCCGCACCAGTGGGCCGCGCCATTCACATTAGGTAACCCACGCGCAACCCACAAAGAATCGGTATTTCGTGGTGATGCGCCATCGCGAAGCCATCTATAGCGTTGAGCATCAAGCATCAGTTCTCGCTCGTATGGGCTCATGATCACGACCCCACCAGCGCTGCATCGCGCTTTTGCTCAAACTTGGCCTCGCCACGATCTGCGGCAATGTCTGCTGCTGTAGGCTCACAAGCACCGCACAGTTCGCACTGGATGGCTGCTTGGTCAACCAGATCACCCAGCACGTCCAGGTCTTCGATGTCGTTAGACGACTTGCTCAAGTCATCAACCAAACGACCAACGTGGTTCAGCAAGGATTGCAATTGATCCAAGCGCCACTCAGTGCCGTGTGTGTTGCGAACCGATGCGATCAACAGATCCACAAAGTTCAGCTTGTCTGCGTGTCCCATATCAGTCCTCCGCTTTGATGAATTGGTGTTGATCGTTCAGGCGATAGGCAACGTTTGCTTCAATGCCGTCTTCGCCGACATATGCGATAACCGTTCGATAGCGGCTGGCTTTGTTATCCCAATAGCGGATACGAAGTTCGGAGCCATAGCCACCGGTCAGCGTGGAGTCATCGCCACCGGTCAGCGTGGAGCGATTGCCACCGGTCAGCGTGGAGCCATAGCCACCGGTCAGCGTGGAGCCATAGCCACCGGTCAGCGTGGAGCCATCGCCACCGGTCAGCGTGGAGCGATTGCCACCGGTCAGCGTGGAGC
>JBLNAI010000012.1:0-311446 GCA_050259275.1 Acidobacteriota bacterium | reverse complement strand
AAGCCTTGGCTTCGCCGCCAAACTTCTTGGACAGAACGGTAGCGATCGCAGCCGTCAGAGTGGTCTTGCCGTGGTCAACGTGGCCAATGGTGCCGACGTTCACGTGCGGCTTGGTCCGTTCAAACTTACCTTTTGCCATGTTTCTCGCTCCTAGCGATCCTGAAGTGAGCCGAAAGAAAAGACGATGGAGGTGTGGTGCCCATGGGCAGGATCGAACTGCCGACCTCTCCCTTACCAAGGGAGTGCTCTACCACTGAGCCACATGGGCATCGACACAGGTTTGAACACCAACGAGCGCAAACCCGTGCCGACGGCAACCCCCGCATCCGCGAAGACCGCTAATGTACCACGCCAAATATGTCAGAACCGTTAACCTGGAGCGGGAGACGGGAATCGAACCCGCGTCATTAGCTTGGAAGGCTAAGGTTCTACCATTGAACTACTCCCGCCCGGGAGCGATTCCATTTGTATAGGTTTGCCTGGTGGAGGAGGCTGGATTCGAACCAGCGTACGCGTAAGCGGGCAGATTTACAGTCTGCTGCCTTTAACCACTCGGCCACCCCTCCAAGGCAAGCCATAGACTTTATCACAGCTTTTCAAGCTTTTGCAAGCCGCCTGGTTTTTTGTTGAAATCACCACAACGGCGCCGCGCAAAGTGGCCTGGCTTTGCGTCAAACGAACGCCCCCGCCTCCCTGCTTCTACTATCCTGCTGCCTGGCCCTCAAGCTCCGGCATGAAGAGCCGTTACACAGGTGTCCATGTTTTAGGGAGGGTGACACATGCACAAACACGGTTATCGCAGTTATCTATCGGCGTTCGTCGCTGCATTGGCGTTGGCGCAGGCTGCTCAGGCGCAAGAACCATTGCCAGACAGCAAGTTTCGCTTTCTGGCCGGGGTGGGGTACACCTCGGGCGGCGACACGCTGGTCAACATCAGCCTGACACCCAAAAATGGTTCGGGGCCGACGTATTACGAGGACCTGAGTGGCGGCGCCGGGATCGATTTGCGGCTGGGGGCGGAGTTTCGCCCCAGCACCACCTTCCGCCTGCAAGGCATGGTGGCGTACCACAACGATCAGGCCAACGGCGTGAATGCGCACGCGTCTTACCGTCGGGTGCCCGTCGAACTGCTGGGCCATTGGCGCGCCGGCGAGAACTGGTGGCTGGGCGGCGGCATCCGCAAGGCGCTTTACGGCACGCTGGATCGCGAAGCTGGCTTCAAGAGCGGCGGCACGACGCTGCCGGCTGAAAAGTGGGACATCAAGTTCTCGACCGGCCTGGTGCTGGAGGCGGAATACATGATGAGCAAGAATTGGGGGCTGAAGATGCGCGCCGTCAAGGAAAAGGGGCGCATTGAAGACGAGACTGAGAAATTCAGCGGCGACCATGTGGGCGCGATCTTGACCTATTACTTTGATTGATCATGAAGCAGTTTTGGATGGCGGCCGGCGCCGCATGTGCTCTTCTCAGCGGACACCCGGGCGCGCTGGCGCAGAATGCGCCCGGCCAGGTGGTGCCGTTTGTGGGATTGGGTCTGACCTTTGGCGGTGAAGATCTGGCAACGGCGCACTATTCGAGCGGGATGGACCAGACCGTCACCACCGGCGGCCTGCTGGATTTGCGTGCAGGCCTGGAGTACCGGCTCACGGGGCTGCCCGTGGCGTTCCAGGCGGTTGTGGCGTATCACGTGGACAGCACGTCGGCGCGCAATGGCGACCTGCGTTTTTCGCGGATACCTGTCGAGCTGATTGCGCTGTATGACCTGAACGACCAATGGCGCGTGGGCATGGGTGCCCGCCAAGCCACGGGCGCCAAGGTGACCGCATCGGGCGATGCAACCGGCACGGGATTTGGCAGCTCGACCACATTCAAGGCGGACACCGGCTTTCTGGTGGAAGTGGAATACCGTGCCACACCCCAGATTGGCCTGCAAGCCCGCTACGTGAACGAGAGCTACACGGTGCAGTTTCCGTCAGCGCAGCCCAAAGTCGACGGCAGCCACTTTGGCATCTTTGGCGTGTTTTACTTCCGCTGAAACTGATCAGGTCAGTTGCCAGTCCAGGTCACGCCCCTGGCTGCGCAGAAAAGCCTGCGCCTGACCGAAGTGGCCGCATCCCATGAAGGGCGTCGGCCCACGGGTAGCAGACAGAGGCGAGGGGTGGTTGGCCTGCAGGATCAAGTGCCCCGGAACACCGGCCGCTTCAATGAGCGGCCGTTTTTTTTGGGCATGGGCCCCCCACAGCATGAAGACCACCGGCTGCGCCGCAGCGGCGACCGCCTCGATGACATGGTCGGTCAACGTCTCCCATCCCCAGCCCGCATGGCTGGCCGCCTCACTGGGCGAGACGGTCAACACGGTGTTGAGCAGCAGCACCCCACGCTCCGCCCAGGCTTGCAGACAGCCATGCGCGGGCGAGTCCAGCCCGAGGTCGCGAAGAAGCTCTTTGCGGATGTTGCGCAAACTGGGCGGGATGGCCACCCCGACGGGGACCGAGAAGGCCAGGCCGTGGGCTTGGCCCGGCCCGTGATACGGATCCTGTCCCAGGATGACGACCTGCACGTCAGGTAACGCAGTCAGTCGCAGGGCGGCGAAAACGTCACGGGGGTAGACCTCGCCGGCGGATTCGACCCGCTCGATCAGTTGACGCCCCACCGGTGCGCGGCGGAACGCCTCTGTCAGCGGACGCCATGAGGGGGGCACGGTGTCGAATTGCGCGGACAGCCAATGCGCCGGCCGGGCTTCTTCCCACAGCATGCCGGGCGCACTCAAGCGAACAGCTCGGCCAGCGCCACACCGGGATCGGGTGCGCGCATGAATGCTTCTCCGACGAGGAAGGCGTGGACATGAGCTTGGCGCATGCGCTGCACATCGGCGGCGCAGAGGATCCCCGATTCGGTGACCAGCAGGCGGTCAGCCGGAACGCGGTCAAGCAGGCCCAAAGTGGTGTCGAGTGTCACATCGAACGTGCGCAGGTTGCGGTTGTTGATGCCGACCAGCGGCGTCTTGAGTCGCAGCGCGCGATCGAGTTCGTCGCCATCGTGAACCTCGACCAGCACCGCCATACCCAGTTCGTGGGCACAGGCTTCGAGGTCGGCCATTTGCCGGTCGTCCAGGCACGCCGCGATGAGCAAGATGCAATCGGCCCCCATGGCGCGCGCGTCATAGACCTGGTAGTCGCTGACCATGAAGTCCTTGCGCAAAACCGGCAGATCGCAGGCGGCCCGCGCTTGTTGCAGGTAGGCGACCTGGCCCTGGAAAAACTGCTCGTCGGTCAACACGCTGAGGCAGGCGGCGCCGTGGCGGGCATAGCTGGCCGCGATCTCTGCAGGCAGGAAGTTCTCGCGCAGGATGCCTTTGCTGGGGCTGGCTTTCTTGACCTCGGCGATCACACCGGCGTGTCCGGCTGCAATGCGAGCCCGCAGGGAGCCGACGAAGTCACGGACATCGCGCAGGTCACGGTTGCGGGCCTCGGCTTCCGCCCGCACGACATGGAGCGGGCGCGTCGGTAAGGCCGCAGCAATTTCCTGGTGCTTGACGGCGACGATTTTCTGCAAGATGTCTGACATGGGGACAGCCGGTTGGAGGTATCTGGGGCAATTATCGGTGCAGGACCGCAGGATGTGCGCAATGCCCCACGAAAAGGGCTTTTACGTACCCCGCTTGGCGCGCCTCGGCTCACAATGGGGCATCGATGATCAAGGAGGGCCCGTCTTGGGGCGATCCGCTCGCATTTGCCGATGGCTCGCCTGTGCCGTCGTGGCCCTGTCGGCCTGGCTGAGTCCAGGGCTGGCTCAGGCGCTCGTCTTGCAGGACACCCACTCGCTCGAACATTGGGGGCAGCACTGGAGCGTCCTGGAGGATCCGACCGGCCAACTGACGCTGGCGCAGGCCTCTGAAAGTGGCTGCCCTTGGCGCCCGAACACGGCCCCGGACCCCAACTTCGGATACAGCCGCTCGGCCTTCTGGCTGCGGGTTGCGCTGCGCAATGAGCACATCACCCAGCGCGACTGGATTCTGGGGCTGCGGTATCCCTTGCTCGACTACCTGGATGTCTATGTCGTGCCGGACCACGGCACCGTGACCCACGTGATGACCGGTGACCGTCGCGCCTTCGACAGCCGGCCGATCGAAGACCGGAATTTCTTCTTCCCGCTGACCTTGCCAGCCGGCGAGGGCGTGACCCTGTACCTGCGCGTGCAGGGCGAGGGCTCACTGCAGGTACCGCTGGTGTTGAGCACCCCCGTCGCGTGGCAACAGTCCATCGGCCATGAGCATGTGTTGCAAGGGATGTATGCAGGCGCGTTGCTGGCCATGCTGCTGTACAACCTGCTGCTCTATGTCTCGCTGCGCACGCGGACGTATCTGTACTACGTCATGTACCTGGCTCTGTTCGGTCTGACCCAGCTGGTGTTCAACGGGATGGCGTTTCAGTATCTGTGGCCGGCCCATCCAGACTGGGGCAACCGGGCGGCGCCCCTACTGATGGGCGCGTCTGGCTGGATCCTGACCTTGTTCAGCCGAGACTTTCTGGCCCTGCCCACGCATTGGCCGGCCGCCGACCGGGTGGTGCGCGGCACCTTGTGGATCTTTGGCGGCGTGGCGTTCGTCAGCCTGTGGATGGACTACACGATCCCGATTCGACTGGGGACGACGGCCAGCATCATGGCGCCGGTTCTGCATCTGACGATCGCTGCGGAGATGCTGCGACGGGGACACCGGCAGGCACTGTATTTTCTGTTGGCATTTGGCGGCTTGCTGGTGGGCGTGACGCTGGCCGCCATGCAGGCCTTTGGTCTGGTCAAGGCCAGTGTCCTGACCGAGTATGGTTTGCAGATCGGGTCGACACTGGAGATCACCTTGCTGTCCTTTGCCCTGGCGCATCGCCTCAAGCTGGCACAGGAGGCCAACGAGCGCCTGCAAAGGGCGCACGCCGCCGAGCTGGAAGACCGGGTTCAGGCTCGCACCGTCGACCTGGACCGTGCGCTGCACAACCTGACCGAAGCCAACACGCGCCTGCATGCCTTGACCGTTCGCGATGCCTTGACCGGGCTGCACAACCGGCAGTTCCTCAACGAACGTCTGCCTGACATCTGGCGACAGGCGCAGCGCTGGCATCAGACCCTGTCGGTGTTGATGATCGACATTGACCACTTCAAGCAGGTCAACGACCAGTACGGCCATGCCGCGGGAGACGAGGCGCTGAAACTGGTGGCCCAGACCCTGTCCAGCCAATTGGGACGGCCGGGCGATCTGGCCGTGCGCTATGGCGGCGAAGAATTCCTGGCGCTGCTACCGCAGACGAACCTGGAAGGGGCCCGCCACATTGCCGAGACGCTGCGCCAAAGCGTGGCCGCTTTGACCTGCTTGTCCGGGTCCACGCTGATTCCGCTGACGGTGAGCATCGGCGTGGCTTGCGCCCGCCCGACGGCCGCCCAGCGCGTCGAGGATCTGCTTCATGTGGCCGATCAGCTGCTCTATCACGCCAAGCGCAGCGGGCGCAATCGCTGCGCCGTGCAAGGCGAGGTGAACGTGGCCGGCGAGACGCTCAGGCCTGCGCCGCAGCCAGCGTCTGAGTGACCTCGACAAAGGTGTGCATGGCCTGTGCGGCGCGACCACTGGCCAGGGCCTCGCGTGCGCGCTCGATGCCATCGGCCAGTGAATCAGCCACATTGGCCGCGTAGATCGCCGCGCCAGCATTGAGCAGGACGATGTCGCGGGCCGGCCCCGACTCGTTGTTCAACACCCGCTGAACGATGGCCAGCGAAGCCTCGCGTGAGGCGGCCTTGAGCATGGACCCATCGTGCTCGCCCATGCCGAACTGGTCTGGCGTGATCGTGTATTCGCTGACTTCGCCGTTCTTCAATTCCGCGACCAATGTGGGGCCGGCCAGGGTGATCTCGTCCAGGCCATCGCAGCCATGCACCACCAGCACGTGATCGGATCCCAGGCGCTGCAATACGCGGGCCTGGATGCCAACCAGATCGGGATGGAACACACCCATCAACTGGTTCAAGGCCCCTGCCGGATTGGTCAACGGCCCCAGGATGTTGAACAGCGTGCGGATGCCCAATTCTTTGCGAACGGGGGCAGCGTGCTTCATGGCCCCGTGGTGATTGGGCGCGAACATGAAGCCCACGCCCGTTTGATCCAGACACTGCGCCACGCTGGCAGGCTGCAGGTTGATGGCGGCGCCCAGAGCCTCCAACACATCGGCGCTGCCGGTGCTGGACGACACACTGCGCCCCCCGTGCTTGGCCACGCGCGCACCCGCCGCCGCCGCCACGAACATCGCCGTGGTGGAGATGTTGAAGGTGTGCGCACCATCCCCACCCGTGCCGCACAGGTCGACCAGGTTGGTGGTGTCGGCAATGGCCACAGGCGTGGCGAACTCGCGCATGACCTGTGCGGCCGCCGTGATCTCGCCCACGGTTTCTTTCTTGACGCGCAAGCCTGCGATGAAGGCCGCCATGACAACGGGTGACATTTCCCCGCGCATGACGCGGCGCATGAGGCCCAGCATCTCGTCGTGAAAGATCTCGCGGTGCTCGACGACGCGTTGCAGGGCTTGGGTATCGGTCAACTGGCTCATGGCGGCGCCGCTCTCACATGTTCAAGAAGTTCTGGAGCATGGCGTGACCGTGCTCGGTGAGGATGGATTCTGGATGGAATTGCACCCCTTCCAGCGGCGCAAAGCGGGGATCGGTTTGGGGGGCCTTGTGGCGCACGCCCATGATCTCGCCGTCTTCGGTGGTCGAGGTGATCTCCAGGCACTCAGGCAAGGTTGCGCGCTCAATGGCCAGTGAGTGATAACGAATCACCGTGAACTGTTGGGGCAGGCCTTGGTAGACGCCCTTCTGGTCGGTGGTGATGACGCTGGTCTTGCCGTGCATCTGCTGTTTGGCGCGGATGATCTTGCCACCCAAGGCCGCGCCGATGCTTTGGTGCCCCAGGCACACACCCAGAATGGGCAGCTGGCCCTGGAAGCGCTGCAAAGCGGGCACGCAGATGCCGGCCTCGGCGGGTGAGCACGGCCCGGGCGAGAAGACCAGGCGATCGGGCTGGAGGGCCGCGATGCCGTCAAGGGTGATTTCGTCGTTGCGGACGACCTTCACCTCTTCGCCCAGTTCACAGAAGTACTGGACCAGGTTGAAGGTGAAGCTGTCGTAGTTGTCGATCATGAGCAACATGATGGTGTCCTTTATCGTGTCCTGTGGATGGGCTCAGAAACCTTGTTCGACCATTTCGGCCGCGCGGATCACCGCACGGGCCTTGGCCTCGGTTTCTTTCCATTCCAGTTCAGGGACCGAATCGGCCACCACACCCGCACCCGCTTGCACGTACAAGGTCTGATCCTTGATCACGCCAGTGCGGATGGCGATGGCGACGTCCATGTCGCCGGCAAAGCTGAGGTAGCCCACGGCACCGCCATAGACGCCACGCTGCACGGGCTCCAGCTCATCGATGATTTCCATGGCGCGGATCTTGGGCGCACCGCTCAAGGTGCCCGCCGGGAAGCTGGCGCGCAAGACATCCAGGCCCGTCATGCCGTCTTTCAATTGGCCTTCAACGTTGCTGACGATGTGCATGACATGCGAGTAACGCTCGATGCCAAAGGCCTCCGTCACCTTGACGGTGCCGGTCTTGGCGATGCGGCCGATGTCGTTGCGAGCCAGGTCAATCAGCATGACGTGCTCGGCGCGCTCTTTGGGATCGGCCAGCAGCTCTTTCTCGTTGGCCACGTCTTGATCGGGCGAGGCGCCACGCGGGCGTGTGCCGGCGATCGGGCGAATCGTGACCGTCTCGCCGCCATCCTGGTTGTGCTCCTGGCGCACGAGGATCTCGGGCGAAGAGCCCACGACCTGGTGGTCACCCAGGTCGTAGTAGTACATGTACGGACTGGGGTTGAGCGAGCGCAGGGCGCGGTACAGACTCAAGGGCGAGGCGGTGAAACGCTTTTCCAAACGCTGACCGATCACCACCTGCATGCAGTCGCCCGCCGCGATGTAGTCCTTGCACTTGAGCACGGCGGCTTCGAAGTCGGCCTTGGCGAAGTGGCGCTCAACCGGGAAGGATTCACCCGCCACGATGGCCGGGGCTGCCACGCTTTGGTTCAACTGGGCTTGCAGTTGTGCGATGCGCGCGGCCGCATGGGCATAGGCGCCGGGCTGAGTCGGGTCGGCATAGACGATGAGGAACAGGCGATCAGCCAGGTTGTCGATGACGGCCAGCTCTTCGCACTGCAAGAGCAGGATGTCGGGCGTGCCGATGCCACCGGGCTTTTGAACGCCAGCGAGCTTGTGCTCGATGTGGCGCACCGTGTCATAGCCGAAGTAGCCCGCCAGGCCGCCGCAAAAGCGTGGCAGGCCTTGGGGCACGGCCACCTTGAAGCGCTGTTGGTACGCGGCGATGAAGTCCAGCGGGTTGCCGTCAAACGTCTCGACAACTTGCCCGTCGGTCACCACCTCCACATGCCGCGCCGTGGCCCGCACCAAGGTGCGCGCGGGCAAGCCGACGAAGGAGTAGCGACCAAAGCGCTCGCCGCCGACGACGGACTCGAGCAGGAAGCTTTGCGGGCGACCTTGGGTGAGCTTGAGATAGAGGGACAGCGGGGTGTCCAGGTCCGCCAAGGCTTGGGCAACCAGGGGGATGCGGTTATGGCCCTGTGCGGCCAATGCTTGGAATTCGTGTTCAGTGATCATGTGGGGCCTCCAAGCCCGATGACTGCGCCTTCATAGACCAGACTCAGCCAGGGTAAGTGGGAAGTTCACGCCCCTGCACGGCGGATCACGCATGGCGTGGCATCCGATGACCGTTTCGACAGGGGATTTCCGATAGCCGCGGAGGGCCGCCGCCTCTGATCTCGGCAGCGCTGACGCGACAAAACTAGACGAGCGCGGATGAACGACGCCAGGGCCAAGCTCCCCGGTCGTGTGAACCTTTCGTCTGTTTGCGCGAGATGAACATCGTTTCAGTGTAGCAGGGGAGCGCGCTTTCGCGCCATGCCCCCCGACTTGAGTGACCTCAGTCAAAACCGAGGGGAAACCCATAACACGCCCTTGGGGTCCGGAATAACAATTCCTTACCGAATTGCGTAACACCCAAAGGAAGTCCCAGATGAACACAGGATGTATCGGCGCATGCAGAAGTTGGCTGGCCGCGGCAACATGGGTGGGTGCCGTCAGTTTGCTGGCCAGTGGCTCGGCCTGGAGCCAGAGCGCCGACGTGGTCGGCGTGAATTACCCGGGCGCACTTCGGGTTGAGGGCATCTCACTGGTGCTCAACGGCAGCGGGGTCAACTACCGCGGCATGGCCAAGCAGTACACGATGGCGCTGTATGCGCCGCAGAAGACCGCTCAGGTCGAGTCGGTGATGGCGGGCTTCAATGCGCCCCTGCAATTTCGCTTCGTGATGCTGCAGAGCATGCGGGTGGATGACCTGGGCATGACCATCACGCGCGGCATCGAAGCCAACAGCAGCCGCGACGAATTCTTCAAACTGATCCCTTCGATCCGCATGATGGGCGAGGTGTTTTCGCGCATCAAGCGTCTGGACGCGGGCGACACTTTGTCCATCGAGTACGTGCCCAAGCGCGGCACCTTGTTCATGGTGAACGATCAACCCGCGGGCCTGCCCATTGCAGAGCCGGCGTTCTTCCCTGCACTGTCGCGCGTCTGGTTGGGCAAGAAACCGGTGACCCAGGATCTGAAGGACGCCCTGCTGGACTTCAAGCCGCCGCCTGTGCTGGAAGCCTTGCGCTGAACCTGGCCCCTCGCGGGCCAGCCTCACAGAGACAGCTGATCGAGCCGGTCGATGTGAGCCCAGGCCTCCACGGCCTGGATGGGGTGGCCATGGTTGTAGCCATAGGTCACCAACACGATGGGGCACCCAGCGGCGTGGGCCGCTTGGGCATCGTTGCTTGAATCGCCCACCATCACGGTTTGGGCAGGCCGCGTCCCCAGGGCCTCGCAGGTCTTGATCAGGGGCAGCGGGTCGGGCTTCTTGCGCTCAAATGCATCGCCCCCAAAAACGTGCCGGAAGTGCTGACGCAGGCCTTTGCGCGCCAGCAACTGTTCGGCAAAGGCCGTGGGTTTGTTGGTCAGACAGGCCAGGGGCAGCCCTTGCGCGCTGAGCTTTTGCAGCCCTTCGACCACGCCGGGATAGACCTCGGCATGTTGTCCATTGAGGCGGGTGTAGTGCTGCTGGTAGTGATGCCAGGCCATGGGCGCCTGCTCGGCCACTTCGGCGTCGTCGTCCGGCAAACCCCAGGCATGCGCCAGACTGCGACGCAGCAAGTCTTCCGTGCCCTTGCCCACTGTCAATTCGACAAAGGTGCGGTCGACCCGGGCGATCTCGATGGGGTGGCAGCCGAGGTCGGCCAGCGTGTGATGCAGAACCAGGACGAAGTCGCCCAGCGTGTCAACCAGGGTTCCGTCCAGATCGATGATGGCGGCGGCAATGGGTGCGTGGTGCGTTTGAATAGAGTTCTGAACAGAAGAATAGAGTTCTGACTTTTTCGGGTCCATCAACCACACCTGAGATAAAAGAGTTCTGAACAACATGGCGCAATCGAATAACGCCAATGCAACGTCGCCCATTCTGATGGGGCCGCAAATAATAGAGTTCTGAAGAATCCCTTGGGTTCAAAGGCTATTGACGATGGACGCCAAAAGCGAGCGAGGCATCAAAGACTGACCGCCCCTTTCACTCAGTGAACCGCAGCACTCTGCAACTGCCCCTGAACGTACTGAAAAATCACTTCGGCTCTCGCCTCAATGTCCTCACTTGAGTAGCCATCTGGCATGCCCTCAAGCAAGCGGTCGATGATGGCGGCCTTCATCTGAGCCTGGGCAGAAGCACGGTCGCGCAAGTCACCCATCTCGTGACGTCGCTTCTCCACCGTCACCATGAGCTCCTGCGCCACCTTCTTCACCTTGTCGATGTCACCCTTTGTGATGTCGGCCTTGTCCTTGGACAGCAGGTCATACACTGCGAGCTCCCTTTCGCTGGTGAAGCCCTCTCGCACGTAGCGCTGCTCCTCCTGGTCAAGGGAGTCGTGCAACTTGATGAGGTCATCAAAGACACGCTGGATCTCGGCGTCGTCTTTGTCCCGGTTGTACTCCGCGATGATTTCTTGATAGCGCTTGTAGAGGTCGATGCGGCTAGGGTTCAGCTTCATCATCGAAGCCAAGCGAGCCTCAATACGCTCCTGCAAGGTCAGCACCGCCGTCTCCTTGTAGGGCGACTTGGCAAACTCGGCTCGCAAGCGCTCAAAATCAATCCCAGACAAGTTGTACTGCTTTGACGGCGGCTGATTCACCATGCCTTTGGGGGCCACCTCCAGTGAGGTGTCGATCACGCCGCGAATCTCTTGCATGATCGCCGTGATGTCAACCTTGGGCTTGGGCTTTTGCAGCAAGTTGTAAAGCGCCGCAATGGCGTTCTCTTGCGGCTCGAACTTGAAGACACCGAGATTGGGGAACAGCCCACGGAAACGGTCGAACACGTCTTCGGCCAGCACCTGGAATGTCTTCTTGTTCTCAGGTGACGTGCTCACGGCGTTCTGCGCGTTCAACAGCTCAGCCCAAGTTTCTTCGCCCTCTTCAGCGCGAACAAGCCCGTTCAGGTCATAGCCAACGGTGGCCAGGTGCGCCGCCACCTTGTCTATGGACGCCGCGTATTCGGCCAGCGCTTGGTCTTCATCGAACAAGGGATCAACGGGGGAGCCCTTGTCGCCTTGCCCATACGTGGCCAGCGCCTTGCGCAAGCTCTTGAGCATGCCGTTGTAGTCAATGATGAGGCCGTTCTTCTTGTTGGCCGCCACCCGGTTGACGCGGGCAATGGCCTGCATCAGTGTGTGGCCCTTCATGGGCTTGTCCAGGTACAGCGTTGCCAGCGACTTCACATCGAAGCCGGTCAGCCACATGGCGCACACCACGGCAACCCGGAAGGGGTTCTTGCCATCTTTGAAGCATTCATCCAAGCTCTTGCCGCCGATGCCATAGGCCATGACCTGGCGCAAGGGGCGCACGTCGATGCCTTCGGCCGCAAAGTCCTTCACCTCGTTTTGCTCAGGGCTGAACACGGGGTGAATCTGGGTGTCCACCATCCAGGCAATTTGCGCACGCAGCCGAACCACGAATGGCGGCTCGGGCTTGCTTGCTTTGGCGTAGATGGCTTCCTCCTTCTGGAGCTTGGCTTGCAGCTCCAGCAACTTGTCTTGCCACTTGCCTTTGATACGCGCGGCCATCTTCGCGCAGGTCACCTTGTCAATGCACACCAGCAGGGCCTTGGCATTTCCGCCGTACTTGATGACCTCGCCGGGCTTGGTGGGGGCCTCCATCAGCCGCCAACGCTGGTGGTAGTGCTCGACAAAATCGGTGGCCACGTCGTTCAAGTGCGTGTCTGACGTGAACACCGGGTACTCGCGGGCCAACTCCCGGTACAGCTTGGCCTCTTGTTCTTCAGACAACTCGCCATCGGCCCGCGCTGCGTCAATCCGCTCTTCGATGCGTTTGTTCAGGTCCGGGTCCACCAGGCGCAGCTTTTCGCCACGGTTCTCGTAGTACAGGGGCAGTGTGGCGCCGTCGGCCACGGCACGCTGAAAGTCGTAAACCGACACATACGCGCCAAACACCTTTTCGGTCTCGTGCCGCTCCTTGCTGTCGATCAGTGGTGTGCCCGTGAAGGCCAGGAACGCCGCGTGCCGCAAGGCCATGCGCATCTGCGTTGCCAGCCGGCCATACTGCGTGCGGTGCGCCTCATCAGACAGCACGATGATGTCTTTGCGTGTGGTCCACGGCTCGGTCACGCGCTTGCGGAACTTGTGGATCAGGCTGAACACATAGCGGCGGTTCTGATCCTTTAGCAGGCGCTCCAACCCGTCTGCACCTGTGGCCTTGTCCCCCTTGTTGGTGGAGACCCCGCAGCCGACAAAGGTGGTGTAGATCTGGTCGTCCAGCTCTTTGCGGTCGGTCAGCAGCACAAAGGTGTAGGCGCTTGACACCCTGCGGTGCACCTTCTGGCAAAAGAACACCATGGAATAGCTCTTGCCGCTGCCTTGCGTGTGCCAGAACACGCCCAGCTTCCCCGCCAGCACTTCGGCATCACCCGATTGCAACTTGACGATGGCCTTGTTCACACCGATGTACTGGTGGTTGCGGGCCACCACCTTCAGTGTCACCTCCTCGCTGCTGTCAAAGAGGATGAAGTTTTCAACGATGTCGAGCAGTGCACTCTTGGTGCACATGCCGCGCAGCAAGATGGGCAGAATCGGTTTGAGTGGCGCCTCATCGTGCTTGGGCGCAGGGTCCGGGTCTTCTTCGTTCAGGCGCTTCCAGCGGTAGAAGTGATCCCAGGTGCTGGTGATGGAGCCGAAACGGGCGTCCAGCCCGTTGGACACGATCACCAGCGCGTTGTAGTGGAACAGGCGCGGGATCGTGTCTTTGTAGTCGGTGTAGTTGTCGTCGAACGCGGCCTTCAGGCCCTTGTCGTGGCGCTTGAGCTCAATGAACACCAGCGGCAACCCGTTGACGAAACCAACCAAGTCGCACCGCCGTCTGAACGGGCCGCTTTGCACCCACAGCTCGCGCACCACCAGGAAGTCATTTTTCTCGGGCTGGGTGAAGTTGATCACCGTGACGTGCACATCAGCGGCCGCGTCCCCGGTGGGTGACTTCAAGGTGATGCCATCGCGCATCAGCTTCCATTTGCCCTCGTTGTGCTGCAACAAGGTCTTGGTGGGGTCAGCATCCAGCAGCTGATCACGGGCCAGGCCCAACTTGGCGCGGCCCTCGGGCGTAGCCGCCAGCTGGGGGTTCAGCTTGGAAAGGGCCGCATCCAGTTCGCGAACCAGCACCACCTCGGTCGCATCCTTGCGGCCCAGTAGGGATGTGGGGCCAAAGGTCTCGGCGTTGAAGGCATAGACGGAGCGCCAATCCAGGTTGTCCTCGAACAGCTTGGCTGCGGGCTCCTGGATGTTGTTGTCTTCTGAGTAGTCGGCGCTCGCCATGTTTCTGCTTTCCCTTTTTGGTCAAACCGCAAGTGCGCCAGACATCAGCTTTGGAAGCAGGGCATCTCGTGCCTCACGCAGCCTTTCGTTCGCCAGCGCCAGTGACTCCGCCTGAGTGAACATTGGCCAAACCAGCTCGTGAAAAGCAGATTGAACTTCTTCTGGAGGAATCACCAGTGGCAGTGCGGAAATATCGGCACGAAGCAACTCTAGTTGATTGGTAGAACCAACCCCCATCGTCGAGAGGAGTGCCTCTTTCTCTAACAATGCAACGCCAAGGTAGGCGGCTGTCTTTGGGTCTCTAGGGCGAACGATGGTGACGTGGGTATCGACTGTGCAATCGAGCAAAGGTGCTCGCACCTGCGCAACTCGACCCAAGGTACCAGCACCGGTCGAATTGATCAACACGTCGCCCACCCGGAGCAGACGCTCCTCCTTCACTTCCTTGGACTGTCTGCGCGCTGGCTCCAAATTCAGGCGTCCACCGCGAATGCACTTTTGATTGATGACAAGACCTGTAGCGCTGTCGTCATATCGCGGCGTGATTCCTCGATTCACGGTGGCAGCCAAGCCCTCGACGGAACCCATATCCCATTCAGTAGGTACACCAGAAATGCTCTTCAGGTCTTTGGCGCCTGGAAAGCGAAAGCCTACGAACCACGATCGGTACAAGAGCCTAGCGGACTCTTCGAGTAACTCGATGCGGCGCTGGTTGTTCTCAATAGCACTGTCGAAAGAATCTAGTGCTTGGCCAATCCTAACTTGCTCATGCTTGTCCAAAGTTGCATAGACCTGAAGGCTGGAAAAATTGCTCTTACTAACATTTTCCCTGCCAGATGAGGCTCCCGTGTCGGCCTGCTTGACCAATTTAAGGTTGTGCTTCAAGAGGTAAAAAACGAACTTTGGGTCGAATTTCTCTGAATCAGGAATGACAGCGTTGACTGCTTGATTGACAAAGCAAGGCGTATGCGTGAGCGTGAGCTTCTGGCCAATACTCCCGATGGTAACTACTGCAGTAGCGCCTTCTGGTATGAGCTTCTTTTCATATTTTTCATACGCCACATCAGAATACCCTTCGTCACAAATCAAGGTATACCGCTGCCCAACCTTCATGTCGGTTGGCTTGATAAACGGAAATGCAGACCCGTAATAATCAGGCTGACTCTTTGGCGGTGTATCGCCAGTCATAACACGCCCAATGTCACCAATCCGAATGTATTGCCAAGTCATTCAAACAACTCCGACAGTACTCTTTGGACAATTTGCGCCCAACCTGCGGCCTGATCATTCAGTTCGGCAAGCTCACTTTGGATCTCACGCATGCGTGCTACAAATGCTGCTCCGTCATCGTCATCTTGCGCCCCAACAGCCGCGCCCACATACCGCCCCGGTGTCAACGAGTAGTCATTAGCCCGGATGTCATCCCGGCTCACCACTTTGCAAAGGCCTAGAACATCTTCATAGAGGCCTGATGGAAACCGGCTAAGCAGCCAATGCCCTTGCGCGATGAAGTAGAAGCCGCGCTTGAACGCTTCGACACTCAGGTCTCGCACGGTGGGCTTCTCGCGCTTTTTTACATCGCGCGTTAGCAGCGCCTTTTTGGCATCACGAGCAGCATCACCATCGAAGGCCACCCATTGGCGGGCACGTAGCGTCTTTTCCGCTTGGTCCAAGAGCTTCAGCCATGCTTTGTGGCGTGCCTCCAGGGCGGCCAATCCAGCCTTCAAGACAGGGTTGATGGCTTCGGCCTGCTTGTGCAGGGCCTTGCGTTGATCCAGGGGGCTTTGGTCAGTCAGCTTGGCCCATGCTTTCAAAACAGCGCTGGCTTCACGCTGCGCCGCATCCAAGGCTTGATGCCAACCGTCGGCTTGCTCGCCCACCTTCTGCACGTCAGCGATATATGCCTGAAGCAGCTCGTCGGTGATGCCGTGGTCTTCGCCCAGCTTGTCGCGCACCGCTGCAATGGCCGCTTCGTCTGATGCTGTTTTGACAAAGTTGCGCAGCGCCACTGCCAGCGCATTGACTTGCTGTTCGTCATTGGCCAGGCGTTCTGCCAGTGTCTGCAGGTGCAGCGCCATCTTCGCTTGATGCGAGGCCAGCAGCGCGACGAACTTGTCATGCTCGCCCCGGTACAACCAGGTGATGGCCGTCAGGTTGGCAAGTTGCTCGTCGGTGAAAACGTGGGAGCGTGCGGACACCACGGTGTAGACATTCCGGGCGTCAATCATCAACACGGTATCAAGCAGGTCGTCTGGCTTGCCCTTGTCGAAGAACCACAGGGAGCACGGCAAGCTGCGCGTGTAGAAGAACTTGGGGCCGATGGACACCATCACGTCCACATGGCCGGTCTCGACCAGCTTCTGGCGGATGTCCTTGTCTTTGTTCCCCGCATCCGAGGCACTGGAGGCCATTACAAAACCGGCGCGGCCGTTGTCGTTCAGGTAGCTGTAGAAGTACTGAAGCCACAGGCTGTTGGCATTGGAGATGGTTTCGCCATCGCCATTGTTTTTGCCCTTGGATTTGCCCGCTACGCCAGGCAGCCCGAACGGTAAACGGCCAGTCTGGTTGTCGCCAACCTGGCTTTTGACCTTGGCGACCTGAACGCCGTCCACGTTGAACGGCGGGTTGGCCATCACGAAATCGCACTGGCCCAACAACTGGTGGTGGTCGTCGTAGAAGGTGTTGCCGATGCGGATGTTGCCTTCCAGCCCGTGCACGGCCAAGTTCATGCGAGCGAGCTTGCTGTTGAGGTCAGCCTTTTCTTGCCCGTAGAAGGTGATGTCCACCTCATTGGTGCTCTTGTGCCGCACCTCTTCGATGAAGTGGCCGGTCTGCACGAACATGCCTGCCGATCCACAGGCTGGGTCGAGCACCACGCCATGGTCTGGCTCGATCACATTGACGATCATGCGCACCAAGCTCGGCGGAGTGAAGAACTCGCCGCCTTCTTGCGCACCGCTCTGCGCGAACTGGTTGAGAAAGTATTCGTAGATGCGCCCGAACACATCGCCCGTGGCGGTCTGCAAAGCGGGGCGGTTGAAGATCTTCAACAACTCTGCGAGCAGGTCCGGCTCAAGGCCGAGGTAATCCTTGGGCAAAGCGCCTTCCAGCAGCTTTTGCCCCTTCTGATCGGTCACCGAATCTTCGATGGTGATCATCGCGTCACGGATGGCCTCGCCCACGTTGGTGCCTGCGGGCAGCGCAGCCAAGTGGTCGTATCGGGCCGATTCGGGCAGGTAAATGGCGGCCTTGCCTTGGAAGCCCAGCTTGATGCGGTCTTCACGCAAGGCGCCTATTGCGCGAGCAGGCACGGCCTTTTCAACGTCAGGCAGCAAGGCATGGAAACGCGTGGTGGCGTGCCGCAGGAAGATCAAGCCCAACACAGGCATTGAATACTCGCTGGCGGTCAGCTTGGAGTTGGCGCGAAGCTGGTCTGCGGCTTCCCACAGGTCGTCTTCCAGCAGCTTCAGTTCTTGGTAATCCATCAGAGAGGCAATCAAACAGTCACAACAACGGGCGCGCTAATCTGCGCAGCCACTTGCTGGGCAATAGGGGTGTAGAGATCAACATCCGTTTCCGGAGTGCGGATGGAAACGATAAGGCTGTAGCGGGCGGGCAGGTCATATCGTTCCTGGGCCTGGCGAGTGCGCCACCAGCCCTTGGCTGGGTATACGGCAATGAAGCCACGGCTCGCCAGCTGAGCCGCCGTGCCTTGCCAAATGTCGTGGTGAAGCGATCCACGGTGGCGCTGACGGTCACCCAAAACCCAATTGGGGTCTTTGGGGTCAATCGGATCACCATCATCTTCGCGTTCGGCTGCTGCATTGATGCGGGCAATGAAGTCTTCGGTGGTCGCGTCCAGCGGACGTTGGACATCAAAACGTAGGCGATGGGATGGGTAATGAAACTTTGAAGAGGTCCCACGCGCAGACGGGTTTGGCTCAATGAAGTACGACAACGTGACACGGAGCTCCACATTGGTATCGGGCGGCAGTGCCTGTAGCTGTTCTTTCGGCCAGGGCAGCGCATGAAGGTTCATGTCCTTGCTGACCACTCCCTTGCCCTTAACCTTCTGGTACGGATGCACTTGGTCTTCAACTACCAGGGTCAGCGAGTTACCTGCGCTCCACAGCGCTCGATCCAAATTCGGCACCCCCCAGCCACAATGGCGGATTAGGCTCACATGGTCAGTTTTGGTGGCTTTCCTGTTGGCAGGCAAGTAAACGGCGCGCATGTCATCCGTCCACTCGGCAGAATGTACGATCAGCGCCCGGATGGTTTCAGGCCGGAGCGCCGGGTATGCCGCCATCAGCTGTCCAGCCATGCGTGCGCACAAGGCTGAGGCCGCGCTGGTGGCATTGGTCGTGTCGAACAGGCGCTTAATCGGTTGATTGTTGGTCGTGAGCAGGTGAAGACTGGAGATGCCAACGGCACTCAACGCGTCCTTGCCCACATTGCCGCCCTCAAAGACAACCTCGGGCTTCAAGGGCCACGCCGTACTCCAGTCTGCCGAAGTGCGGGTGTACGGGCTGAGCCCGCCGCTGGCCGCAACCGGCGTAAAGCCCTGGGCATCAGCCTCCGTGATGTTCACTTTCTCGGTGTAGGCGCCAACCGTGATCGCGTTCCACGCTTGGCCAGGGTCGCGGATGCCGTTTGTGCTCAGGCTGGCGGGGTAGGCACCCCACGACTGCGAATCTTCGGTGTTGCCAGCACACAGCACAAACAGGCGAGGAAACTGGCCATTGCCATCGTAGTCAGATGCAAGGCGATCAACCGTCGAAGACCATGCCGACGGACGGCCTCGATCACGGTCGTCGCTGGACGTCACGGCTGAGGTGAACACCCGTGAACGATTTGGCGCAGCGACTTCGGGGCGGGCCACTGCCTCCGCAAAAAGGTAGCCGTGATGCTGGGCGTCACCATCGTTGGCACCCTGCTCAGGGGTCAGTTTCACTGACTCCAAGCGATGAGGGACCACTATGGGGTCGGCAGAAGCCAGCGCATCAGCCAAATCACCCAGCGCAGCAAGGCCAGCCAGGCCGGAACCATGGTTGGCCGTGTCGTCTACACCCCACGCTGGATCGACCGTGTGCAGGTCTGCCGTGGCGAGGAACGGTGCCAGCAATGGGTGCCCTCGATTCACGCCAGAATCCAAGAGGCAGACACGGGGGGTTGCGTCGCCTTCCGGCGCCAAAGTCAAACGTGCCAACGTTTCATCAACCCACTGCTGCTGTTCCGGCGGAGTCATGCTGTCGAAAAACTCTGCCGTTTCCTTGGCGCGACGAAGCTCGGCCACGCAGTTCAAGGTCATGACGGATTTGGAAAACTGCTGCTGCGAAGCCCACATCAGAACGACGGTGCGTTCCGGAAAGTTGATCTGATGGGTGCTGACCCGACATTCGGCCAGCTCAGCTAGCTTGCGGAAGTCCGCAACAACTGCATCGCGATTTCCGCGCACGGGTAACCAAACCTCCCACCAAAACTTCTCCTCGGCATCTTGCGGGAACTGTTCGACGTCATCGGTCCACAGGGCTCGAAGCTCAGCGCTTCGAATCGAAGAAATGGTATTTAGAAGCGCGTGGTGGTCATTGGCGTCACCGTTGGCCTTCTTGCGGTCAGCCAAATAGTCTTCAACATACTTTTCAAAATGAGCGAGCTTTCCGTCCGGAACAAAGACATTGGCGTAGGTCGTGCCCGCTTCAGTCCGAATACTCAGGACCTCAATCTTCTTTTGTGGATCACGCCCCAATTCGCTCCCGAGGCTCTCAAACGCAAGTGCAACATCTGGCACGCCGATGAACTGAATTTGGAGCCCCAGTCCGCTTTCGAGACCTTGCTCCTTTTGCGCTGCAACCACCTGCTGGGCAACAGGTTTAAGCACCTGAAGTTGTGCGTTCAGGGAGGCCCCATGTTGAGCGCGATCAACTGCGGGCACTTCCGGCGCGCCGCCTCCCCCAGCCGAAGGGGCCCTGAAGGATTGAGCCTTGGATGTGTTGGTCAGTACAAGGTGGGGGCGCTTATCTTGGGGTTGTTCCGGCATGGTTCGACATGTGCTTGTTGTTCTGGGCCAGCTTTGCACTGATGAGGCGGCGCTCCTCTAACGCGCGCCCCAGCTCGGCCCGTTGCACTTTGGTTTGATCGTGCATGATCGCGTCCTTGATGGACTCGTCAACAGCACGACAAATTTCGGCGTAGCTCAAACCACCGGCTTGTTCCGCTAGCCCATCCTTCTTGAATGGCTTGGGCGCGAAAGCACCGAGGCGCGACCGGATCAAGTCGAGCGCCTGGGCAGACGTAGGTAGGTGGTACTCCACCACATCATCGAACCGCCTGAACAAGGCGTGGTCGAGAACTTCCGGGTGGTTTGTTGCAGCAATGATCAGGCTGTTGGACTGGTCCTGCTCGATCATCTGCAGAAAGCTGTTCAGCACGCGCCGAATTTCGCCCACGTCGTTGGCCGCGCCACGCTGCGACCCGATGGCATCAAACTCATCAAAAAAATAGACGCCACGAAGATCAGCGATGGCATCAAAAACTTGCCTCAGCTTGGCTGCTGTCTCGCCCATGAACTTCGTGATCAAGGAATCGAGACGCACCAAGAATAGCGGGATGCCCAACTCCCCGGCCAAGGCGGACGCCGTCATGGTCTTACCCGTTCCTGGAGGGCCGACCAGCAGAAGCTTGCGGCGCGGAGACAGCCCGTGTTCCTTGATACGCGCCAGCAGGCGCTGCTCTTTGATGATGCGCGCCAGCTGTTTGGCCGCGCCATCGTCAAGGACCATGTCACCCAGACGATTGGCCGGGTGCGTCACGGTCAGCAGGCTGGCAAGCTCCCCCCTTGGCTTGTTCGCACTGTTGAGGGCGCCTGCTATGGGTACCAACTTGCCGGAAGCGTCTTGGCTCAAGCGAGTCCTGCCCGCATCGATCATGTCGCGCAACTCTTCCGCCAGCTTGCCATGGCCCAGCTTGGCTTCATGCGCAGCAACCTGCATCGCGACGGAATAGAACTGTCCGTCATCGCGACTGATGTGCGATTTGATCAACGCTTTGAGTTGCTCGGAGCTGGCCACTTGGATACCTTTTTCCCTACGCTCTTCGTCCGGCGTACGCCGCCATTGTCCTTCAAACGCCTCGTGCTTTGCGCTTGGGTAGTCTGCTAGTTCGACGTCAAAGTCTCCCTGAGGGTCAATTTTCGCCGAATGATCGGCGGCGCTTCCACCCGACAAATTTCAAATCCGGTCTGGGCGCCTTAAATTTGAAGGCGGATCTCCGTTCGATTCCATAGCATTTTCCGAACAACCCGGATGTGGTCCGCATTGGGCTGCACGCCGCGATCCAGCTCATCCAAAAGCCATGGGAACCGAAGCTGGTTGACCGGGTTCTGTATGGCCCACCATCGATCCTGCCACCTCATGCGGACCTCAACTCGCCGGTTAAGCCCGCAACACACCCACCTGGGAAGCATCGTGTCAATGCAGGTAAATAGATAGGGGTACACCTCCGCAAGATCGGGCAACTCGAAAAGATGCCCTTGAAGTACCTCGTAAGCCTCGACCCCAATTTCGCGCAACTCCGGGCTGTGGGCTAATTCAGCTTCAGCCATCAATAGCACTGCGGCAACCAGCCCTTCAAAGCCCCGCAACTCCCATAGCGCGCTGGCGTGGGAGGGGCGAAAAACCCGTCGATACAAACGACCATCACGCACCTCGAAGAACAGACGCCTAGCTTGCGGACCCAGAGCTAACAGCCCCTTGTCGATATCCAACGAGGAAATAGGCCGCCCCTCCAATATTGTCCACATAGGGCTTAAGAACCTCCAGGCAGTTCCGGGCCAACGCACCTCCGCCCTGGCCACGAAGGGCGACGGCTCACCTCCACCAATTGCTGCGGTTCTCCCGTTCTCATAGTCAACCCAGGTGCGCGGGCGCTTACCGTCCGCCATCACCGCAGCCCCGATGTCCCGGACATCTTTGAAGCCTGACACCACCTTAATGTTCGCGAGCCAGACAAGCGTTCGCAAAACGTCAACGGGCGACCGTGCATTGCGTCCCATACACCCCTCCAAATGGCTGATGGAATCGAAATTCAGATTTCGATTCCACTGGCATTACATGCAGTTTTGCTATCTTGCGTCGGGACTGATTTTCGCCAACACTGCGTGACAACGCGGAGATGTGCGCAATGCCAGACATTCAATCAGAACCGACCAGCAAGCGTTCGAGTCACCCAGACTGGCAACTGGTCCGAAGCGCCATCATGTCCAGCCTTGAGCAGGCCCATGGCCCATTGTTGAAAGGTGATGGGTTAGCCAATGCACTGGGATACAAGAACTTGGCGTCTCTGCGCCAAGCGAAAAAGCGCAACCAAGTTGGCGTTGCCCTGTTTGAGCTGCCAAACAGAAAGGGCCTGTACGCCCTGACCGCAGAAGTAGCGGATTGGCTGGCCACGTGCCGCCTTCGCGCTGGCAGGGGCTCCGAATTGCCAAAACAGGAGGCTGCCATGCCATAAAAAGAAAAACCGACCATCTTTCGACGAGCCGGCTTTTCCGGAACCAGAGAACTGGCGCCTAGACAACATCAGTATCTCCCCCCGATTGCCACTCGTCAAGTCCCCGTTTTCCGTTTTGAGGCGGAAGGCTGCACTTTTGCGCCCGTCTCACGGACCATCGAGAAGGCAATTACATGACAAATATTCAAGCGTCAGGCCTGCGCACGCCCCGCGCGGCCACCAAGACCCATCGAACAGCGCCATCACGGTGCATGACCTGGAAAAAGCTCGCTGCGCTGATCAGCGAGGGCTACGGCCAAGGTCATCGAGAACGCTACAAGCCCTTGCTTCACATTACCAAGCGCACAAGCTCGCCGGTCTCCAACATTGGCCTGCTGCCAGCGCCGGACCTCGGCAGAACGCACCATTACCTTTCGAAGAGCGAAAAAATAACCATCCTCTTGCTCAAGTGGCTGGGTGCACTAGATGTGCGCGAACAGTACCCGGCGTGGCCGTGGCCTCACCTTCACCCGCTGCATGGACTCCAGCACCCAGATGCGGAGCAGCGACTACCCGGCTTAGAAAGCATTGCAGAGGAACTTGGCATTGAACACGGTTACTTCTTTGGCACAGACATCCCTTACATCGCGACACTGGACATCCTAAGCACCTGGGCGGGGGATGACGGGCTGCCTCGGCTGATTGTTCATGAATGCAAGCCCGAATCGGTGATGCTGGGGCCCGACAGCAAACGGGTCAACGAGCGACTCAAGCTCACGGAGCGGTATTGCGCGTACGCAAATATTCCCCGGTTCATCTTTCATGCTGAGCACCTGCCTGCCAACCTGGCCGTCAATCTTGACGCACTCGATCCCCGCCTCCCACGCGATCGACTGAGCGCAATCAAAGAGACCCGTGGATATCAAAGGCTGATTGAGGTGATCGAGAGAGATCGTGCCAGCAAGACTCCGGCCGAGATTCTGCAAGGGCTGTGTCGGCAAACAGGTATGCCGTCAGCCGGGGCGCGCAACATGCTGCACCTCGCCATATGGTCGCAAGACGTTGACCATGACTTGACCCAACCGCTGGAGCTTCATCTTCCGCTGATTAGCGGGGGGCGTCAGCTCAGGCAGCGTCTTGAATCGCTGATGCTGGGAGGCCTGGCATGAACCAACCTCCATTTCGCATCAACGAGGTGCTCGACAACTGCACCGACAACCGCGCGTTGCCAGGGCCATGCCGTGTCCTGGGGTACGACTTCGTCGCGGGGCACATGTGGCTGATTGCACTGCCCGCCAAACAAGAAAAGCACCCGCTTCGACACCGCGACTACCTCAAGCAACCGTTCACCGTCGGCTTCACTGAGGGCAATTACTGGAGGGACCAGCACATGGTCTACAGCCTGCAGATCAAGGCAACAGCTGAGCTGCAGATGACGGAAGAAAACATGCTGACTACTGCGGGCATAAGCAAAGTCGCTCGCGTCAAACGAGATCTGGAAAAACGAGATGTCCGGTTTCAGATCGTCGCCGAAGCACTGCGCGGGGAAGGGCGCGCTAACTTGATGATGACCGCTAACGAAGCGCTCAACGACAGGCCTGGCCTGCTCAAAGGCCTGCAGCGAGCGTCCAAAAAATTCGGCATCTCAAGAACCACAGCAAGACACGTTGTGCATCTGTTTTGGGCCGGCGGGTCACAAGTCAACGCGCTATTACCTAAATACGGGTTCTGTGGTCTGCCAGGCCACGCCAAGACATCCGCCAAGAAGTTGGGCCGGCCGTCCCGCTCTTTTAAGCATGGCATTACCACCAGCAAAGGCCATGTCCTGACCGAGCAAGACAAAGAGCACTTGGCATGGGGCTACACGCTGGTCAACGCCGAACGAACCCTTAACGACGCTTACCTGTTGACATGCAGTCGCTATTGGGCGACCCACGACGTCTCTGCTATGGGCTTAGTCAGCGTGACCCTGAATCCGGTTGAGCAACGGCCGACCCTCCCCCAGTTCATCTATTGGGGAAGAAAGTTAGTCAAGCAGAAGGTGCGCGAATTGCTGATGCAACAAAGCAAGCTGAGACAGCTTAAACATGCTTTTGGTGGGTCTGTGCAAGACCAAGTACGCATGGTGGGTCAGCTTGGATGTTTCGATGCCACCAGTACAGATCTGTACCTGGCATCCCTGCGCTCTCGGCTGAAAAAGCTACCCGCGATGACCCGCTCGATCCTCAAGGACATACGAACGGACCTGATCATCGGTTTGTATTGCGGATGGGATGCGCCATCGCCCACCACGGCACTCAAGACTGTATTGAATGCCGTCGGCGACAAGGTGGCGTACTGCGCTCGATTCGGGATCACGATCACGCCAGATGACTGGCCGTCGTTCCTTCCTCGGACCATCTTGGCCGACAACGGTGAACTCAAGGGCAGTAAGCCCAGTGAAGCCGAACGCCAATTCGGCTTCGGCATTGAATACACGCCCGTTCACCGTGGCGACCGTAAGGGATCGGTAGAGACCCAGCACCACACCGATCACAAGAAGTTGGATCACAAGATACAAGGAAGCACCAAGGGGAAAAGGCGGGAGCGCGGAGAACAACATCCGGTGGTTGAGGCCCTGTGGAACTACCACGAGTACATGGGAGAGCTGATCCGCCACGTTCTTGACCACAACAACGTTCAGGAAGTCCCTGACCTTGCCCCCACCGACATGCTGCTTGAATGCCCCGACGTCAAGCCAACGCGGCTGAACATCTACAAGTGGCTTGTGTCCAAAAACATGGTGGCCGATGTACCGGTCGACATTGAAACCTTCCGGGCATTCACTATGCCCGATTGGCCTGCGGTCCTGCACAAGAACGGCGCGTACATCAAGGCCAACGTACTGGCACGTCAAATCCGCATTCCCCGCTTGCGCTACAGCAGCAAAGGACTGATCGCTACAGGCCTCATGTCTCAGGTCAAGCAAACCAATCGTCCGATGGAAGTCACCGTAAAGCTCGACCAGGAGGACCTGTCTCGGGCATGGTTGGTGACGCCCCACGGGCTGATTGAAATGCAACTTCAGGTCAAGGACAGCACCTTCATCAAGAAGATGACCATGACCGATTGGATTGACATGGTTGCCGAGGCAACCCTCCAACACGACAGCGAGAGAACCGAACGAGATCAATACGATCTGAGCCGAATCCTGCGCAGGGAGGCCATATCCACCTCGGCCCGCAAAGAGCTTCGAGAGGAAGAAAAAGCGCTTGGCGGAAAGCCTTCCAAGCAATCGCTCAAGAAGGACCTGCGTGCCAACCTGCACTCTGAAAGTCTGCTGCTTGAAGACCTCTACGCTCAGTCCAAACCGACCGACTACGAAGCGCCGCCGCCCGACAAAGACATCACCCTCGTGCCTTCTCAACCTAGAACAGGCTTGGGAAGCATCATGGACGCGTTGAACGAGGAGGCCTGCCAATGAGCACCGACTTCTCTGCTCGCCCAGAGCTGATGATGGGACCAAACCCATTCATCGAAGCCTTGCCGCCATACCTGACCCCTGAAGATATCGCGCGCAATTTCGGCAATTGCCCGTTAGACAACAAGCCGTGGCGCGAGTTGTCGCCTGGCTTACGCGAGCCACTGTTGGAATTCGCGGCCCACCATATTGCACCAACGTCATCCATCTTGCCCGCCGTGATTGCGATCCAGACGCTGATAAGGCGATCAATGTGCCAGTTCAACCCGCTGCTTCCGGAGGAGCGAAGACGCTGCAACATGATTGGCATGGCTCCGAACATGACCACCATTCGCACCACACCGCGGCTCAATGGCGCCGGAGCAACATTGGCTGCAATGACTGGGATGGGAAAGACCACCGGAGCCAGCCGCTCACTGCAGCTTGTGGCGCCAAATCAAGTCATTGATCACGGCTCATCCACGGTCTATGGATGGCAACGCTTGCGCCAGGTGACCTGGCTTTACGTCGATCATCCGAGCAACGGCACACGAGGAGCTCTCCTCAAACGTATCTTGTCCGCGCTGGACGAGGCACTTGGTACAGACTTCTCGGACCAATATGCACGCGTCTCCAACATCGACACCTTGCTCACCCAAGTCTGCAAACAACTGTCTCTTCACCGCGTTGCGCTGCTGATCATTGATGAGAAGCAGCAGCGCAACTTTCAGGACAGTCCGTGGAGTCTTGAGTTCGTGCTGTTCTACTTGAGCCTCATGAACCTGGGCATCTCAGTGCTGCTGATTGGCAATCCATTGGCGTTCGATCATCTCCGGGCGTTCTCTCAAGTGGTTCGCAGATTTTCCGTTGGTGGCATGCACCAACTGAATCCAGCGATCACTGAAAGCGAACCATGGTGGTGCGATGACCTCGTTCCTCGAATCCATCAATTCAGCCTTGTCGAGCACATTGAAGTTGACGCGAACGAGCGCAAACGCTTCGAGTTCAAGCACACAGCAGGCATCCCCGGCTTATTGCAATTGCTGCACGTCGAAGCTCAGCGCTCCGCACTGAGACGCGCTACCGGAACACATGCGACTCTTGAGATGACAGACTATCAAGACGCGCTGGAGTCCCCGTCATACAAGGAGGTTGCCCCCTTGGCTCAGCAGATACTGCACCGCAAAACAATCAAACCCTTGATGGCCGACATCCCTGACTCGGACGAAGTCGGAGGATCCGGCGCCATGGATGATTTCAGGATCCCTGAAGGAGCAACTGTCGACGTCATCAAGCGCATGACAAAAAGCCATCAAGCAACCCAGACGCGCGAGCTCAAGAAGTTTCAGGCCATGCTGGAATCTGTGAGCAAGCTATCGCCAGAGGAACAGCAAATGCTGGGGCTCAAGAGCGACCTGCTTTCCGCGGTTAAGGATGCTCAAGCCAGGGCTGGTACAGGGCGGCGAACCGGCAGGCGCAAGCCAAGTGGCCCTCCGTCAGAGGCCAAAACCGCGGATGACAGATGACATCCCCATCGTTTCTTCCCGCCTTGCAGGCCGATGAGACGATCTACAGTTGGTGCGCCACAGCCCACACCATGAGCGGGTGGCGCGCCACTGAGGGTTGGTCTTTGCACATGCTGAACGCGGCTCACAGCACGCGACAACACGTCTTTCCTGCTTATCTACCAGCTTTGCTAAACAACCACTTGACACAAGTGTCTGTGGAACGAGCGCTTCGCCAGCATTCCATCGTCGGCATGTTTTGGCCGTTCGTTCCATCGGCGTTCAGCGAGCACCTACTGAGCAGTAACCCAGAAGCTCAAACGGCATGGCATTACCCCGCTCACTATGTCGGGCGAATCATGCTGTGCAACTCCAGAACACTGCCTTGGGATTCTGCGCTACGGTATTGTCCCGTCTGCATTGATGCCGATCAGAGCAGCATCGGCAGGGCGTACTGGCATGTTGCGCATCAGTGGCCCGTGAGCAGACACTGCACCACACACGGCAGACCGCTTATTCGCGCCAAGCCATCTCGCAAAACTTGGCAGTTGCCTAGCTGTGACGACCGGAATCAACTGCCTCCAGATGACGACGGATACTACGAAGTCAGCTCAGTCGTGCAGCGACTGGCTCAGACACTGTGCCAGCTTGATTCAATCGACTTGGCTTTGCTCAGACAAGCAACTCTGAAGCGCCTTTGCGCGCTAGGTGTCATCCACTCCACCTATTCAGTCCGGCACACCCGCCTTGACCAGTGGTACTGCGAACAGCCGATATCGCGATGGTGCGTTCTTGCCGGTGGTGGCATGGAGCAATTTGCAACATCAGCGTGGCTGCCCAAACTTCTTTGGCGACGAACGCAAGATCACCCCATCAGATGGATCATCGCCTGGGCATCCTTGGAGTGGCCCTCGTCTGAATATGCAGCCCAGGCACTGCTAGACAGTCAACGAAGCGAGCCACTTGAGGATGGTGGCCAGTTGACCCTATTCAAACCCACAGCATCATCAGAAACCCCTGCTCAACAACATCCAAGCCCAGTTGCATTCCAGCAAGCACTGGCGACCGAGACAAGCTACACCGGGTTGATGGCTCGTCTTGGCGTAACACGCGGCGACATTGTTCGTTGGCTGGAAGCCTCGCCAGATGCAAGGGAAGCTTGGCGGAATCGCCTTCAGACCTTGCGCATTGCCGAAGCGGAAAACCAGATTCGGCAGTGCCTCCAACAACGCCCTGAAATATCTCGTCAAGAGGTGAACAAGGTCCTTGGCAGAGCCATTCGCCTGATGCGTCAACACGTACCGGATCAGCTTAACCAGATTTTGGCGGCTGTGCCCGCCAGACTCGACGTGCAGAGGAGTCTGTTTCACTCGACATGATTCGCCGCAGGCGTGCTCCATGCTAGATTTGCCGCAAAATAAATGCAGAGGACTTCATGGGCCAAAGACCATTCATTGTCTTGGGCGACACGACCGACCACGGTGGAGTGGTCGTTGGCGCATCTCAAGTTTCGCTCACTCATGACAAACCCATTGCCAGGGTTGGTGACCAAGTCACCTGTCCTCGCCGGGGGCATGGGACAACCGTCATTGTGACCGGTGACCCAACCATGATCATTGATGGCAAACCTGCCGCGCGCCATGGCGACAAATGCGCATGCGGCGCGACGTTGATTTCGAGCCAATTTGTCAGCACCGTCGGTGACGGCGGAGGCGCCGGAAATGGCGCCTCACACACGCACGCAGATGACGCTGTGGTTGCCCACGCAAACAGCCAGACATCAACCAATGACGATGAGGAAGTCTTGGAGCAATTCTATGAAGCCCTAGACGCAGATGGTCAGCCTATTGATGGTTACAAATTCGACCTGTTTGCAAATGATGCCCTGCACACCAAAGCGGCCCACTTGGCGTCGGGCCGTTCTGCCGTTGTCGAAGGAAATGCCGCACTGCGTCTGGTGATGTGGGTGGCCGGTGACGGAGGTGCGCGCCATGGCTGATGAAAAGGCAATTGATGCCGAGGTCAAACTGCTTGCATGCATGGCATATGGCGAGGGCTCAGCGGCAAATGACCATGACGAAATCTTCGCTCTGGCTAGCGTCCTGGTTAGGCAGCGCAATGCACGTGGGTACAGCACGATGTCGGCCTTCATCAAAGGTGAGCCTAGCTATTCCTACGTCATTGGAGACGGCAACCCTCGGTACAACAAGATGTCAAAAGCAAGCGATGCCGCCATTCGAAAGGATACGGGCATGTCACTGGCAATTGAGGCCGCCGAGAATGCAATGAAAGGTGGGCCAGACCTCTCCAATGGTGCGTACTTCTGGGATGGTGGCGACATCAAGATCCACTACGCCACACACTTCAAGGTCAAGCACGGCATTAAGTTCACCGACCCCGCGCACAACATCTATGACATCAAAGAATCCACCAAACTGGTGGTCTTGACCAGGACGGTCAAGAAGCGCGTTGGCAAGAAGGTCACGACAACCAAAGAAGAGATCGGGCGATATGACCATGTCTACGAGTCCACGGCGGGACATGGCGGCACGATTTTCTGGAAGAACGGCGCGGACTATCTGAGTACGGCCGGAGCCAAGGAATACAAATGAACCTTTGCAAGCGATTAATTGCTGCGCTGTCGGTCACTGCCATGATGACCAGCGCGCATGCAGCTAAGCCGTCCACTGAAGTGGTGCATGCTTGCCTTCAAGGCCAGTCTGGCGGCCACACCATTTGGACCGCGATCGCGACCAATGAAGTCGGCAGTGATGACGATTTCCAGGGTGGCTACAAGGCGACCCTCTTCACGGCAAACGGACGAGATGTGGGCTATGCAGAGAAGGATGGTCGAGATGGGCTGATCTGGGGGCGCACCATTGTTCCGCTCAAACGTGCAGTGCCCCTGGACCAGCCACCTGAAAAACCCAGTACGTTCACCCCAATGTTGGCGGAATGGTCAACCATCAAACAAGGGTCTCAAAAGTTCCTGTGTGTGAACTTCAACTTTGATGGCCTTGGGCGCAGCGGCTCGTTTCAGAAGGTTCATGGTCTTTACCTGATGAGCATCCCGCAGCGCGCAAAAGCCAAGCCCACACTGTTTTACGGGGTCAGGCTAATCGAGTGAGACGTCACGCAATGGCACCCATTCGCTGAGCAGTGCTTTGCCATCAGGCATCGCCGTCAACCTCGCTCAGCGTCGATGTGCGTTGGCGGAGTTACGAGACCTATCCAGCAAGCGGTACTGCAGCTTGATGCCACGCCAAGCACCGATTAAAGGCGCGAAATACATGCCGGGCGCCTCTTTGGCTGCTCGTTTGATTTCGTTCCACAAAAGGATCACGTTCACTCCCAAGCGATCATAACGGTGCACTGCATGTGAACAGTGAGTTTCCGCGCCTATCGGCGCGGCTCTGTCATTGTGCGGCGCGAGCCTGACGCAAACGCGCAAGCAGCAACTCTGCCTCTTGGTCCCGCTCTCGGTCAATGGTTTTCAGCGCTTTTCGATCGTTGTCAACTTGGCGCTTGAGGCGCAGCCCGCAAACTACTTGATAGAACACCATGGCGTAGGGCACGCAAAAACCAATGCATACAAGGAAGAGAATGCTCGATTTACTCATCGCTCAGACCTCACGGCTTTGGCTGCAAGCATAACGATTTCATGGGTAGCTCGCAACGCACGGCGATGTTTCAGATATAGAAATGAGCCCGCACGAAGCGGGCTCACAGTCAGTTAGCTCGTGACTAGATCACTTGCTCTTTGACTTGCCTCCGGCGCGCTGGGTCAACGCTGAAGCTGCCACTGATTTCACAGCAGCCGGGGTCTTGGGATTGCTCAACAGCTTGGACGCTGTGGTGGCGACGCGAGCAGATGTTTGCTCATTAGGGGTCTTCTTGGTTGCCAAGATTAAATCCTTTCAAAGTTCACGTGCAAGGAAATGGCAGGCACCTTGAGAACAAGGCACCTGCCACCAGTGGGTCAGACGAACAGTTCCATCTGACCTGGGTGTGAGCGCCAGTGTTGGCAAACTTGTTCCCGGCGTCCACGCCGGAAACGGACGTATGCCCGTACAAAAACGCTCTTCCAACGGGCGTAGGCCATGCCAACTCCTTTGCGAAGAATGGAGGGGTTTTCACGTATGCCCGTGCACTGCGAACTGGTAAGATCCGCCGTCTTCCCTAAGACGTGTTGTGCATTGGTGGTTTGGTAGACCCCTATTCACCTCACCAAAGGCCTCTGAGTGCGCTAACACTCAGGGGCCTTTTTCTTTACTGATCAACTGTGCTGAGCGTGCTCCTGAAGTTGATCAAGGAACTGGTAGCGGACTTCACCCTTGATGCTGCTGAGCAAGCGCCAGTTACCGGATTCATAGCGCACACGTCCCGCCACGATAGCGGGGTGGATCCGCAGCTTGTCTGCCAAGGCCAATGCGGCATCCATCGTGGGCGAAATGAGCAAATCTGACGCCAGCCATTCGGCGTGCGGAATCAAGACTTCTCGGGCACCTTCGTCGGCCTCACGTTCCTCTTTAGTCTGCTGATGGATCTTGTCTTCAAGGTTGTCCGCGATGAAGGAGCAGTCAGGGCCCAAATGCTTTTTGACGTGCACCAGTTCGTGCAGCAAAGCAAACCAGAAGTTATCGAGCCGGTCATGCCTCAGCGTCAACGCAACCACTGGGCGCTCTCCATCGAACATGGCAGCACCATCAAGGTAGGTCTTGTTGAAGTGGTTCTCGAACACCAGGGCAATGCCCATGTCCGCCAAGAACTCCTGAGCCAAACGGGGGCCTTGCTCGAAGCGAGACAAACGCGCCAACTCTTTGAGGCGTTCGTCGGTCAAGCTACCCTTCACGTACGCCGACTTGAACTTGATTTGGCGAGCCTTTTTGAGCACCGCAACATGCCAGGTCAACAAGGCATAGTCATCCATCAAGCGGCTACCGCTTTGGTGCATCGGCGCGCGCAGCCGTGCTTGCTGGGTAGGATGCAAATGGATGCCGCGCATGAACGACCGGATCAATTCCTCGGCGTTGTCCTTGGCCTCTCGAAGGGTGCCTCGGAAGCCGTCGAAGTAGCCGCGACTGATCATTTCCTTTATGGGGAACTTAGCCGGATCGTAGGAGGGCTCCTCGGATAGATCGACGGCGTCATCAGACGTGGCCAGCAAGACGTCGGCTGGAATGCCCAACTCTTGATGCAGCTTGCGGATCATGGCCAGGTTTAGCGGGCGCTTGCGTGCCAACACCTCAGATACTTTGGGCAGCGAACCCATATAGGGGACCAGATCTACCTTCTTGAGCCCCAACTGATCCATGCGAAACAAAATGGCCTCAATCGGATCGGGAACCACGGGCTCGACTTTGCTGCGCTCGTAAGACTCGATGACCAAGGCCAGCAACTCCAACTCAGCTTCCTTACTGGAGCCTGGTGCAATTTCTTCGTCCATCAAAGCTGACAGACGAACGACAGCCGCATCGTAATCACGCTGCGTCTTGATCACTTTCACCTGTTGCTTCATACCCGTTCCTTTCATTTGCCAAGCACAGCTCAAAACTTCAGCTTGTCGTACTCGGCATGAGTGCCAACCCACTCGATCAAGACCACACCGTTTTGGTACTTGGCCTTGATGACCAATCGGTAGGCGTTGCCCTTGATGTTAAAAATCACCTTGTTGTCCGCCAGAAAGCTGGCGCTGGGGTATCGGCTCTTGATGTCCTGCGGGCCGGCCCATTGAGCGCGCTCAGCTTCAATGCGCCACGCATCAAGCGGCCCACGCGCATCAGCGTGTTTGCGTTGGAAGTCGTCGAGCTTGATGAGGCCAAGTAGTTGCATGGTTGGGTCACGATTATTCCCCCGTCCCCGACATAATGATAGTTCCTTTCTGGAAGAAGTGTCAAATTCCCAAAAAAAAGAAAGCCTCCTGGCAAAGTCTTTTTGCGGCAACTGACTCAGGTCCTACACACGAGAGTCGCGGGGCAAGCCCGCAAGGAGAACATCAAAGATAAGCGGTATCTCGGCTACAACCCGCCATCCCACAAGCCACTACTGCGCAGCGCGTCATACAACAGCAAGCGCACGAGCTGACTTTTGGGGCATCTTCTAATCGAACGCCCACACAAACCAGTTGGCACTCTCTTCAAACCTCAGCAGAGCGGAGATTTGGTAAACCAGCTTGAAAGCGAAGTGCCGATGCAAAATTGACCAGGGTGTTCCACTGACCCACTGAGCATTTCAGCAAAGGAAGAGATGATCGCCATGGACATGATTGGTATCCGTCTATTGGAAACTGGAACTCTGCATGCCTGTCTCCCTACTGGATCCGGCGAAATCGCATTGCGTGGGCAGGCGCGAAGTTAACGAAATAAATTGTTCGCGTGCAAGCGCGAAACCAAGCCGACAGTGCTCGCCAAGCAGAAGGATGAACGCCCCACCATCTTGAACACTTGAAGCAAGAAGCACCACATCAATTCAATGGGCCATACGACAGCGTCGCCAGCTCAAACCACATACTCGGAGAATTACATGGCAACTCTTTTTATTCAGGAGATCATCGTTTCGTTTCTGCTGGGCGGTGTACCACTGCTCATAGCTTCACGCGAATCTGATTCGGCCCAACTCCTGCGGCGCCTGGCATCTATCAATCCTGGTGATGGGATTTTTCTTTATTTGCTGGCGCTTTTTTGCCTACACCTTCTGGTCTACGCAATTAACAAGTGGCTCTACAAACCAAATGAGCAAGTTGCATCGTTCGTAGACTGGCTTCATGGTCTCACCCATAAAGTTGGGTTCGGAATTCTAGGCATCTATAGGTCCGTCGCAGGCGCGATCCCAATGGCCATCTTAGTCTTGCTTGCACGAAAGGGTGCTCACGGCGCCGCACAGGCAACGGCGCTGTCAGTAATCTTGGTACTTGCGACTCTATGCGGGTGCGTCTGGCTGTCCGCTCTAAATGAAAAAACGAAAAGGCGTACGCACTTTTTCTCAAGGCCAAAGTAACTCCTCCTTGAGAAGGGTGGCGCCAAAAGCACGGCTATATCGAGCCTAAAGGCAGCAGTCCCACAATCCAACGCTGACCAGCGCGTCATAAAACAGCAAGCGCACGAGCTGACTTTGGGGTGTCTTCCAATCGAACGCCCATACGAACCAGTTGGCTCGCTCTTCAAACCTGAGCAGAGCAGGGATCTGGTCGACCGACTGCACGCCCCACCGCAGTTCTAGTTGGCGCCGAATCACGTCGTCGACAGGGCAAGACGTAGTGGCGCGCTCAGCAACCGTGTTCATGTTTTTTGCCCAAGCTGCTTCATCAAACGGAAGCAGCCCCCCTGAACAAAACGCCCGTGTGTTTTCCAACAATGCTGAGTAGCCTTCGCTCAACGCGACCAAGTAACCTGCGAACTTGCTCGCCCCACACACCTCACATACTTTGCTTGGCAGCAGCCATTTCCGGCCGTCGTCCTTGACCTGACCGCAGCAGACGCAATGGGTCAACAACGGAGTCCGATGGACCAGACAATCATGAACAAAGGGGACTTGGTGCATGACATGCCATGCTGCCCAGCCATGCGTCGCAATGTCATCTTCCATGCAACGCGAGCACCAAGCCATGGGCTTCCGCTCGCGCATCCACGGATTCCATTCGGAGGCGTTGACGATTCGCGCGTAGATGTCTTCTACTGATCGGGTACCGGAGCCAAGGTAGCGGTCGTCCCCGAACACATTTCTGCGAAGTACAAAGGCGACCAGATCATCTGGAGTGCATGGGCCAGGTCCGAAATGCGGCACGCCATACAACTTTTCGTATGTATCTTTCCTACTTTGTGCCCCAGCGAATTTGTGAAGAGCGACTGCGATCGAATACCAAGTCACTCCGTCGGGAAAAGTAGGGACGTAAGGGAACGAAGTCGCTGGGTTTCTCCAGGACGAGCGCTGCCGTTCAGAATTCAATTGTCTGTACCCCGGACGCCCGAAGTCCTGCCGAGCACGAGATTCAGGACTCTATTCCGACGCAGCGCTCCGCGCCCCGATAGCCTTCCCAGGGAATTCAGGGCAGCAATGATCAGGACTTTTTTCGAACGGATCAGTGCGCCGGGAAGAGGCGTGACGTTCATGGGCCGCTAGCGTACCAGCACCTTGGCCCGCCTATTCACGGGTCACGCCTTGATGCGATCGGCCACGGCCTTGCCAATGCGCAGACCCAAGGCGGTAGTGAGCGCCACCGTGACCACGCCCCCGAAGGCGATCAAGGCCTCTGGCGTGTGAACAGCGGCCAGCGCATCGCTCACGAAACCGACTGCCAGCGGCAAGCCGGCCAGGAACCCGGCGACCACACCCAACTTTTCGACCTGCAATTGCTTGTGAGCCAGATCCGCAGGGGACGAATGCGAAATTGTCTGAGCCATGTTGCACTCCGTGTAGGGAATACAGCAGAGTCTAAGGGAAAACACTCAGTTATGGGTAGAAACCCTAGATTCTCAAGGCCAACGGTAACCCTGCGCCTGATGAAGGGTCCACCGGCCTTGGCCCGACAGTTCGAGCACCCGCTGGTGGTACTTCAGGACCGAATGGTGGTGGCTGACGCTGATGGGGGTGATCGACAGGCCTTCGAGCTGGCTGTAGAGCAGCTCTTCGTTGCTCGCATCGAGGGCGCTGGTGGATTCGTCCAGCAACAGGTAACGGGGTTTGGCCAGCAAAGCCCGTGCGAACGCCAGGCGTTGTTGCTCCCCCACCGAGAGCACGCGGCCCCAGTCGAGTTCGGCATCCAGGCCGCCAAACCGCTCCGCGAGGGTCGGCAGGTTGACGCGGTCCAGCCATTGCAGCAACTCTTCGTCTGAAATGGCCCGGTCCACATCCGGATAGAGCAACTGGCTGCGCAAGTTACCCAGAGGCAGATAGGGGTACTGGGGCAAAAACAGCATGGCGGAACCGCCCGGGCGAACCACCGACCCCGAGCCTGTGTGCCACAAGCCGGCGATCACCCGCAACAGCGAACTCTTGCCGGCCCCGCTGGCGCCGACGATCAACAAGCCCTCGCCCGGCTCGACCGAGACGCTGAGGTTCTGCAGCAAGAGGTGCTCGCGATGCGGCGTGTAGACCGTGAGGTGGTGCACCGCCAGCCCCAGTCCGTGTTCGGTCACGATGCGCTGCCCCGGCTCGGTGGGCGCGCTCTCGCTTTGCGCGTGGGCCTGCAAGGCTTGCGAAAACCCGTGCAGGCGGTTGATCCCCGCCGAGAAACGACTGAGGCCTTCGAAGTGCTCGACGATGACGGTCAAGGCACTGAGGATGGCCGAGAACGCACCGGCGGCCTGCACCGCCCGCCCCACCTCCAGCTCACCGGACAGCACCTCGTTGGCAATGATCATGCTGGGCAGCACCACCGTCAGGAAGCTGTGTGCGTACTGGAACAAGTTGAGCTTGAACTGCCAGCGCAGAACCAGCTTGTAGTTGTCATACAGGGCTTCGAACAAACGGCGCAAGGTCGACACTTCGCGCGCTTCGCCGGCGTGAAAGGCGATGGGCTCGGCATGCTCGCGCACACGGACCAAGCCGAAGCGGAAGTCAGCCTCGCGCTGCAATTGTCGGTAGTTGATGTCGATCAGCCGCTTGCCGAACATCGTCGCGGTGAAGGCTGTGCTGACGATCGCGTAGCCGATCAGAAAGTACACCAGGCCTTGCGAGATGCTCCACAGCACGCTGGAAAAGGCGACCAGTTCGATCACCGAGCTCAGCACGATCATCGAAAAATACAAGGACTGCTGGGTGAAGGCGTTGATGTCCTCGGCGATCCGCTGGTCGGGGTTGTCGATGCCCTCGGCGGCCGTGAAGCCGTAATAGGCGCGCTGGCTGAAGTAGCGGTCGAGAAACCAGTGGGTCATCCACTTGCGCCAGCGCAGGCCCACCGTGTCGCGCACGTAGTAGTACGCCCCATAGATGGGCACCGCAGTGGCCAGCAGGCCCAGACACCGCATGATGGAGGACCAGAACCGGTCCGCGTCCCGCGCCGCCAGCGCCGAGGTGAACTCTCCGGTTTCATGGTTGAACAGCACGCTGAAAGCCGTCTGCCCCAGCAGCAACGCAATCAGCAGGGCGAGCAGCCCCCGGGAGCGCCAACGCTCGTCGGACTGCCAGTACGGGCGCGCCATGGTCATGAATCGGCGCCACAGTTCAGTGTTGAAACCAGGCTGAGTAGAAACAGTCATCGGCTTTGAGGACACAAATGCGGGTCAGATCGCCCGATATTGCCACCTTTGCTCGTGCCCCGTTCTGCCTACATTGTGAGAGTTGAAGATGTACTGTCTGGAGTTTGAGGATGATTGGCTGGATCTCGCGCGCGCCCCTTTGGCAGAAGTTCTCCTTGATCGGCCTCATCGCCGCCTGTGCTGCGGCAGTCCCGTCGGTACTGGTGATTGGTCAGGAATGGCGCGCCCTCACGCACGCCCAGACCGAAGCAGCCGGCATCGCACCGGCAGGCGACATCCTGGAGCTGGTGCGGCTGACGCAGCAGCATCGCGGGCAATCTGCCGGCGCACTGTCGGGCAATACGGTGGCCAAGGCCAAACGGGAAGAGCTGCAGCCGCGGGTGGCCCAGGCGCTGGATCAGGCCCGCCAAAGCGTGACGGCGCTGGACGCCCAGGCCGGCAGCCAGGGTCAGGCCCTGCAAGCACAATGGCAAAACCTCACTCAGGCCGTGGCCGCGCAGCAATGGAGCGGCGAACAAAGCAACCAACAGCACACCGCCCTGATCGAGTCCTTGATGGACTGGCTGGATGCCACGCGCAATGCGGCGGGGCTGGAGGTGGAGCCTGAACCGGCCAACAGCCATCTGATTGCCGCCACGCTGCTGCACCTGCCCCGCATGGCCGAGAACCTGGGCCAGGCCCGCGCCCGCGGTGCAGCCATCTTGGGCAAGGGCGAAGCCACAGCCGAACAACGGGTGCTGGTGCGCGCCATTGCTGAGAACGCCCGCACCGCCTTCCGCGCCGCTCGCGCCGCGCTGCAACACGCCGATGCCGCGGATCCCTCATTGGGCCCGGCCCTGGACAAGCAGACTGCCGAGGCACTCAGTGCGGCGGAATCCGCCATCGCCACCGTGCAGGACAAGATCGTGTCGGCCGACAGACTGGACTATCCGGTCGCAGACTATCTGGCCACTATGACCCGGGCCATCGATGTGCAATACCAACTGATCGGCACGACGCGTGGGGTGTTGAGCCAGCGGCTCGACGAGCGCGCAAGCGCCAGTCGCGCCAAGTTGACCGGCCTGCTGCTGGCCATCGCGGTGCTCACCTGTCTGGGCGGCACCGTGATCTTCGTGATTGCGCGCGGCACCCTGCGTGAATTGGGTGGCGAGCCTGAATACGCTGCCGACATCGTGCGGGCGGTTGCCAATGGCAACCTGGCCATTCCGGTGCAGACCCGTCCGGGTGACCGCAGCAGCCTGTTGGCTGCGATGGCGATGATGCGCGAACACCTGTCGCGCACCGTCCACCATGTGCGGCTGAGTTCAGATTCGATTGCCACGGGATCGGGCGAGATCGCCACGGGCAACGCCGACTTGAGTCAGCGCACCGAAGAACAAGCCTCGAACCTGCAGCACACGGCCTCGTCGATGGAGCAATTGGGTGGCACGGTTCGCCTCAATGCCGAGACCGCGCAGTCCGCTGCGCAACTGGCCGCATCGGCCAGCGAGGTGGCCTCGCGAGGCGGCTCGATCGTCGGCGAGGTGGTGGCGACCATGAGCGACATCCATGCCCGTTCACAAAAGATCGCCGACATCATCGGCGTGATCGACGGGATCGCGTTTCAGACCAACATCCTGGCTTTGAATGCCGCGGTAGAAGCCGCCCGGGCCGGTGAGCATGGCCGGGGCTTTGCCGTGGTCGCCGGCGAGGTGCGCAGCCTGTCGCAACGCAGCGCCGAGGCCGCTCGCGAAATCAAGGCCCTGATCAATGCCAGCGTGGACACCGTGGCCACCGGCACCGCGCTGGTGGACAACGCCGGCCACACCATGCAGGACATCGTCGCGCAGGTGCGCCAGGTCAGCGACCTGATCGCCGAAATCAGCCATGCCTCACGCGAGCAGACGGTGGGCATCAGCCAGGTCACCGACGCCGTGGCCCAGCTCGATCAGGTGACGCAACAAAATGCGGCGCTGGTCGAGCAAAGTGCCGCTGCGGCAGACAGCCTGTCGCAGCAGGCGCGCAAGCTGGTGGAAGCGGTCAGCTTCTTCAAGACCGAGGCGACCGCCTGATACTCACATGCGGGTGTCGTGCAAGGCGCCCCCGCTGAGGTCCGCCATCTCGGGCCGGACTTCGCCATAGCCCAGCACCTTGCCACCATAGGTGGCCACGAACTTGGCGGCATCGGATTGCTCGGCAAACGCCGCAATGGTGGGGCCCATCGAGCCCTTGCGCTTGCTGCCGTGAACATAGAAGGCCTTGCGGGCGTCGATCCAGTGCCCGCGGGGGTTGTCCCAGTCGGCCTTGCCCATGTCCTGCACAAACACCGCCTCGACGGTCTTGACCTGCTCGGGTTGCAGCAAGGCATGGAACAGCTCGACCGTGTCACAGAAGTAGACCGGCTTGGCCTCGCCCGCATAGCGGATCTGGCCTTTGGGGCCGGGATAGTCGGCCAGCAACATGCCGTCGAGGCTGCAGGTGGTTTGCGGGTCGATCTCGGTGGGCACCAGGGCCACATTGGCTTCATGCTTCTGGCAGGCCGTCACAGCGGCTGAGCCCAGAATGGCCACGATGAGGGCTCGGCGAACGCGGGTCATAAACGGAACCTCCAGCTTGCGATGCCCAGTGGCGCCACGATCCAGCCCAGCATCACCACCGCCATCAGCCAGGGATTGCCCAGCGCAGGCGGCACGATGCTGGCCAGGCCATACAGCGTGCGGACATCGTCCAACGAAAACACATTGAGCACCCGGAACACATCGGCCGGGTTCAACAACAGCAAATAGGGCATCAGGTCGCCACCGTGCTCGCCCCCCGTGACCACCAGCATGCCCAGCATCAGCAGGTCAAACACCAGCACGAAGAAGAACCACATGGCGATGGCCAGCCCCGAGGCCCGCGCCCGATCAGCCGCAAACACGGACAGCATCACCGCCAGACTCAGAAAGGCCCAGCCCAACAGCACCGAACTGACCGTGAAGCCGGCAAAGTGATAGAGCGCCGTGAGGCTCAATTGGGTGGACAGCACCATCGCGACGGCGCCAAATCCCGCCACGGTCGAGACCGTCAGGGCCAACGCCAGGCCCAGATACTTGCCCAGCAACAGCTCGAGCCGGGTGATCGGCAGCGCCAGCAGAAGATCGAGCGAGCCCCGCTCGCGCTCACCCACGATGGCATCGAAGCCCAGCAGCAAAGCAATCAGCGGGATCAGATAGATGACCAGACTGACCAGACTGGCGATGGTGAACTCGATGGAGCGAAAACCGACGGTGCCTTGTTGCGCGCCGCCAAAGTAGGCAATCACCAAGGCAAAGACCGTGAACACCAGGGCCACGGCCAGCACCCAGCGGTTGCGAATGCGGTCGCGAAACTCTTTGGCCGCGACGGTGAGGATGGGATGGGATGTCACCGAGGTCCTCTCAATCGGCAAAGCCGAAAAATACGTCTTCCAGCGATGGCTCGAAGACGTGAATGTCCTGCACCCGGGCGCCCAGTCCAGCCAAGGCGGCCAGCACCCGCATCTTGGCGTCGCGCGGGCAACGCACTTTGATCGGGCCGCCTTCGGTGTCCGGCAGTGCCAGGTTGGCCGAATCATCCGCGCCACCGGGCCCCATGACGGCGGCCAGCGCCCCTTGCACGGTGGCCAGATCAGCCGGCGCGCACAGCACGTGGATGCTCAAAGGCATGTTGACCTGATCCCGCAGGGCCTGCACGCTGCCCACCGCCTGGATCTTGCCGGAGGCCATGATGGCGAGCCGGTCCACGCGCTCTTGCAGCTCGGCCAGGATGTGCGAGGTCAGGATCAAGGTCACCCCCTGGTCCTGCAAGCCGCGCAAAGTGGCATAGAAGGCGCGAATGGCCTCGGGGTCCAGCCCCGTGGTCGGCTCGTCCAGAAACAATACCTGGGGTTGGCCCAGCAGGGCCTGTGCAAAGCCGAGCCGCTGGCGCATGCCCTTGGAGTATTCGCGCACAGCTCGATGGGCCGCATGGGTGAGCCCGACGCGCTCCAGCGTGGCCGGGCAGGTGTCGACCGGCACGCCTTTGAGGCGGGCAAAGAATTGCAGCGTCTCCAGCCCGCTGAGGTTGTCATAGAGGACAACGTTTTCAGGCAGGTAGCCCATGTGGCGGCGAACCGCCCGGAAGTCGGGACCGTCCACGCGCGATCCCGAAACGCGGATCTCGCCCCGGCTCACGGGGATCAGGCCCAGCATCATCTTGAACAAGGTGCTTTTGCCTGCACCGTTGTGGCCGATGAGGCCGAAGACCTCGCCGCGTTGAACGGTCAGGTCCACACCATCGACCGCATGCAGGGCACCGTAATGTTTGTGCACCCCGCAGACGGCAATGGCCGGCTCACTGGGCGGTTGGGTAATGGTGACCAAGCCACTGTCTCCAGTTGGGGTTGTAGGCGCGCATGCGAGGGTGCGGATCGACCACACTGGGCACCCGCAGCACGGGGAATTGTTGCCCCACCAGACGCAGCGCCTGGACTGCGGGGCTGGACAGGAGCAGCTTGACCATGGGATAGCGCCAGGTCAACCGGTCGACCATGTCATTGGCTTCGTAGGGGACATCGCCCACACCATCGGCGTTGCGGTCCCAGCCCAGGTAATTGCTCCAGTGATTGCCTGACTGCTGGCCCCACGGCTCATCGCGAGACCCCACATATCGGACCTGCTCGCGATTGGAGATGAAGTCGTTGCCATCGACCTGGTTGCGCGTCGAGCCGGCGGACAGGTGCACCCCCACCGTGTTGTCCACCACCAGGTTGTGGCGGAGGGTGGTGTATTCGACATCGTAGATGAAGAAGCCGCGCTGGTTGCCCGCGACCACATTGTCTTCGATCACCGAATCCTGAATGGTGCGCAGCATGATGCCGTGGTCGGAGTTGGCCCAGGCGCGGTTATGACGCACCACCTGGTTGCGCACCTCCATCAAGGCCAGGCCGCCGCGATTCATCCAGGTGTCGTTGTACTCCCAGACGTTGTAGTAGGAGTTCATGTAGTGCGTGCCATAACGGCTGTGGTGCAGCTTGTTGTGGCTGAACACCGCGTGGTGGGAGACATCCACATACAGCGCGTCGCGCACGAAGCTGATCTCGTTGCCGATGATGCGCGCACCGGTGGTGTTGTAGAGCTGAACGCCGTTGCCTCGCTGCGACGAGCCGTAATCGCGCTTGCCGGTGATCAGGTTGTGCTCGATCCGAACGTCGTTGGCCTTTTCGACCCACAAGCCGAAGAGGTTATAGGTCAGATCACAGTGCTGGACGATGGTGCGATGGGCGCCCGGCTGGATGTAGACACCCGCGTTCTGGTCGCTCAGGCTGTCGCCCGAGTCACGCACGATCAGGCCTTCGATGACCACATCGGGCGAGGCCACCCGGATCGTGTCCCCCTGCATGTTGCCGCTGATGGTGGGGCGGTTCACGCCCCGCAAGGTCAGGGGCTTGGGGATGCGCAAGGCGCCGGCGTACAGGCCGCGCTGCACGGCGACCACGTCACCCGGCTGGGCGCGATCAATGGCGGCCTGGACCGACTGGCCCGGCTGGACCACCCAGGTGGCGCCCCACGCTGGCGCCCACCCGCACAAGAACCAGAGAAAAAGGATGATGCCGGATCGGCATAAATGGGCGTTCATGGGGCCGAACTTACACCACCATCCAGCCCAGCGACTTCAAGGTCAGAAATAACACGGCCCCAATGAGCAGATTCTTGAACCCGACGTAGCAGATCATGTCCATCACGCTGGCGGTGCGATAGCGGCGCTGCCACCAGGGGCCATCCTTGACATAGCGCTTGCCGCCCAGGCGCACGAGGACCTCGTACACGCTCCAGCCGAACCACCAGCCGATGATGGCACCCGATTGCAGGCGCCCGGTCGCGGCCAGCACCCACGCCACGCTGGCAGCCAGGGCCAGGCCCAGGCCGGCCGCCTGGATGGCTCGATGACGCGCCAGGCCGGTGCGGCTCCAGGGCCACAGGTGGTCCCACACCTCGGCCCACAACCACCCGGCCACACTGGGCTGCTGAGCGTAAGGCGGGGCCACCGGATCGGTGGGCATGCGGGGGTCGACGGTCGATCGGCTCATGACGGCTCCCCGGAAGTCGATCCCGTGGTACGCGGGGTGGACACAGGGTAGATGGGAATGTAGTAGCCGTCGGCCCCGATCGGGGTCAGCGGCTGACCGGCCCGCTCACGGCGCTTGCGCTCCTGGGCCAGCGGCGGGCAGGCATGCTCATCGGTATAGAGCACCATGCAGTCCAGGCAGTGCAGGCATTCGCGATGGTCGATGCGGCCATGCTCGTCAATGGCTTGCGAGCCGCACCCGACTGCGCAGGCCTTGCACGAACTGCATTCCTGCTTGCGCTTGAGCCCGAACCAGCGGAAGGTGGATGGCATGGCCAGCGAGGCGCCCAGGGGACACAGGTACTTGCAATAGGGGCGCTCGGTGAACAGCGACAGGCCCAGCAAAGCCGAGGCAAACAGCGTGTAGGGCCAGGAACGGTTGAACAGGCCGACGAGGAAGGTGGTCTTGAACGGCTCCACCTCGGCCAGCATCTCGGCTCGGGTCATCGAGAACATGGAGACCGTCAGCAGGCCGAAGAACACCACGTATTTGACCCACTTGAGCCGGTCGTGCCAGACGCGGGGCAGCTGGAACTGGAAGCGCTTGAGCCCGATCGCCCCGCCCACCTTGAAGAGCAACTCGGACAAGGAGCCGAACGGGCACAGCCAGCCGCAGAACAGGCCGCGTCCCCAGACGAACACCGTGATGATGATGAAGATCCAGAACAGGAAGATGAACGGGTCGGTGAGGAACAGCTCCCACGTCCACTGGAACAACAGGGCGTGGAACCAGGTCAACACCTGGGTGATGGACGGCTGGGCCATCACGCCAAAGCCCACGAACACGATGCTCAGCACCCAGGCGCTGTACTTGAAGGCGTTGACGGGCCACTTGTTCTTGCGGGTGGAACGCCGGGTCAATTGATCACGCAAGCCATAGACCACCGCCACCGCCACCAGCAACATGGCGAACAGCGCGATGGGCAGGGCGCGGGTCTTCCAGACCTTGACCCATGGGGCATCGGGCTTGACGATCTCAGGGCGACCGCCTTGCAGATAGGCGGCTGGCAACCAGTATTCGGTGTCGAAATTGGCAAAGGTGCGGGTGCCGGTGGCGCGGTCAACCCGGTTGCCCAACAAGTTCAGCTTCCAGGGATAGGCCGCCGAGAAGGCCTTGGAGCGGATGATGAAGATGGCCGACTCGGTGAACGTCGGCGCGCCTGCGGCTTCGATGCCGTACAGGTTGACATAGTCCAGATCGCGGAAGGTGAAGGTGTCCATGTCCTGGCGCACCTGCACGCGGTCGTAGATGCCGCCCCGCACGAAACCCGACCCCTTGAAGGATTCGGCGCCCTGCGTGCGGATCACGAAGATGGCATGCTCGCCCTCTTTGAGGCGCGACATGAGGTTTTGCCAGCCATTGGCACCCAGGATGGCACGCCCCAGATCCGGGTGGTTCAGATAACCGAACCACAATTCGATGAAGGGCGAGCCGGTGTGGTCGAGTCCGACCTGCTCGGGCTGCACCACCAGACGCTGCACCGCCCCGGTCTTGACCAGCGTGGCCCAGTCCGGTTGAGCGCCCGTCGAGGCGAACTGCGCCGGCTTGCGGATGGTGGGCTTGAGGATCCCGACCTGACGGGCCACGGCGGCCCCTGCCATGGTCATGACCTGGTTTTGGGCGATCACCGTGACGGTGGCGCCCGAGATGGCATCGACCCCCACCACGCCCTCATCCGGGCGGGAGTGGCCGACTTCGATTTTCTGGGCCACCGACTTGCCGACGTATTGCTGATTGAACTTCGTCAGCGCGCCTTCTGGAATGCCCAGCAGCAGAATCGGTTCGGAATGCTTGAGGACCTTGACGCCCACAAAGCGGCCCGCCGTGTCCATGCCGATCAGGGTCACGACCGGCTTACCGGAGTAAGCCGGCGTGTCCGTGATGTCGGTGGACAACATCACATAGCCCAACAGTTTTCTCTTGCCCTGGTCCTGCGCATACGCCTCGACATACGGAGGCTGGCCTTTGCGCTCGGAAAAAGAAGTCGCTCCGGGGAACACCTCTGCGCACGGCACCAAGGCACACATGTCCTTGGCGGTATGCAGATCGGGCGGCAACGTGGCTTCATACGCGCCACCCCATGCCCCGCCGGAGGCGACTGCCAGCAGCATCAGCAACAAACTGATGCAAAGGCCCCTGGCAAGTGAAAACGGTTTCATATCGAACTCAAACTTCAGGCTTCCACAATCATCCGTGAACGCATTTCGAGGTGGAGGGCGTGGCAGAAGTTGGTGCAATAGCACCAGAACACGCCCGGCTTGTCAGCGATGAAGGTGACCGACTTGGTTTCGAGCGGGTTGACGATGAACTGCACGTTGTACTTGGGGATCGCGATCCCGTGCGTCAAGTCTTCCACCTTGTCCAGGTTGGTCAGGATGATCGTGACTTCGTCGCCCTTCTTGACCGTGAACTCGCGCGGATTGATCGCGGGAGCTTGCGAGGTCAGGCGGACGGTGACCTTCTTGCCGTTGCGCGTCACGCCACCTTCTTTGGGGTCCTTGACGGCGATCGGCGAGTCGTCCAGCGAGTACACCTGCTTGGGACGAACCAGATCACGCTTGAAGATGATGAAGTCATGGGGTTCGCCGCGGACCGGGTGGTCAGCGATCAGCACCATCTTCTCGCCCGAGATGTCGATCAGCTGTTCGTTCTCAGGGTGCAGCGGCCCGACGGGCAGGAAGCGGTCCTTCGAGAACTTGCAACCCACAGCCAGCCATTTGCCGTCTGCCGCGATGGTCTCGGACTGCGAAGCGTTGACGTGGCCGGGCTGGTATTGCACGTCCAGGCGATCCACCACGTACTTCGAGTTCTTGTCGCCCGCGTGGAACTTGATGGCGGCAGCCACGTTCCACTTGACGACCTGGCTGTCCAGGAACAGGGTGGTGTAGGCGTTGCCACGGCCGTCGAAGGCGGTGTGCAGAGGGCCCAGGCCGATTTCGACTTCGGCGACGATGGCCTGGTCGATCTTCTCCAGCTTGCCATCGAACCAGTCCAGCACCTTGCTCAGCTCGATCACGGTGGCGGTGGGCGAGAGCTTGCCGGCGCAGATGAAGTACTTCTGATCCGGGCTGGCGTTCACGCCGTGCGGGTTCTTGGGCACGCTCACATAAGCGGTCAGTGCCGTCTTGGGGTCTTCATTGGCCTTGCGTGTGCCGTCCACCACGGGCACCTTGGAGTCGCCGTAGGTCTTGAACTTGCCAGCCTTGACGGCTTCTTCGATGCGCGCGATGTTGAAGAACAGGCAGGCATCGCGCTCGGCGGACATCATGTCCTCGTAGTGGGCGCCGTTTTCGGTGTTGTACTGGTTGGTGGCAGCCAGCTTGCCATCGTAGGACGTGGCGGTCAGGTCGCAGTTGCCATCGATAAGCACTTGCCAGCGCACTTCCATCGACTCGGCGTCCACGCAGGTGAACAGCGAGCGGTACTTCTCGGGGCTGTCGACATCGGCACCGTTGTTGGGCAGCGGAATGTGGAATTCGGCGCCGCAGAACACGCGCGTGGTGTAGTTGATCTTCGGATCAACGGGGTCACGCTTGTCCGGGAAGATGCCGTGGAAGCCCTGCACATTGGGCAGTTCAGTGATCTTGTCGCAAGTAAAGTAGTCCAGACGGATGCGAGCGATCCGGCTGTTGATTTTGTCGTTGATCCACGCGTAGCGGCCGTCGTAGTTGCCGTCCTTGTAGGACGCGTGGGTGTGGTGGGTGTCGGCGACCGTGTACTTCAGGCTGCCATCAGCCTTGGTCCCCATGATCTTCTTGGACTCGTTGGTGATGCCCCAACCGACCAGCGCATCCGGCACGAAGCAGGGAATGCGATGCAGTTCACGACCCGATGGCAGACCCAGCACGCGCATGTCACCGTTGTGACCACCGCTCCACAGGCCGTAGTAGGTGTCGAGTTCGCCCGGCTTGAGGTGGGTCGCGTTGTTGCCACCTTCGTGACCCGCTGCACCGCTGGGCGCAGAAGCGCCACCGGTGGCCGCGCCACCTTGCTTGTCGGTACAGGCAGCCATCCCGACCGTAGCCAGGCCCGCCACAGCGGCAGATCCCAGGAACTTGCGACGTTGCAAACCTGTCGTGTTGTCATTCGGCTTTTGATCACTATCGCTCATGTGCAGTCCTCAGCAGATGTTGTGTTTGTCGGGCGCCCGCCTGATTACCCTGGCAGCAAGCGCGGTGTTGAGTCAGGCGTGATGGTCCTCCTGTCAACATCGTTTACGCTTGATACAACGCAAGCCTTGCAGCAAAGCCAGATACTTAAGTTGCATTCGTTGCGCCCTTGATTCTGTTTAATTTTTTATTTTTTTGCCACTTTTAAAATGCAACCCATTTTGTCTGGAGCCCCCATGAAATTGCGACATCTGGCCGTTCTCTTGTCGGCCACTTCGGCCTTGCTGGCCTGCAGCCCCAAAGAGTCTTCAAGCCCTCAAGCGGCGAACGAAGCCCCGCCTGCAAGCGAAGCCACGGCCCCGGCACCGGCAGTCGCGGCTGCCCCTGTTAACGAAGTGGGTAAGAAGGTGTTCGGCGCCACGTGCTCGATGTGCCACGCTGCTGGCGTCGGTGGCGCACCGAAGCCCGGCGACAAGGCCGACTGGGGCCCCCGCATTGCCCAAGGCATGGACACGCTGTACAAGCATGCCCGTGAAGGCTTCACCGGCGCGAAGGGCATGATGCCCCCACGCGGCGGCAACCCCAAGCTGACCGACGACGAGATCAAGGCAGCGGTCGACTTCATGGCCGATCAATCTCGCTGATGGCAGCCTGACCACCATGCACGATGCTGATCGGCGCCGCTGGCTGGAGCGTGCATGGACAGGTGGATGGGGCCTGGGCCTGAGCGGTCTGGGCACCCGGGTGGTGGCCCAGCCAGTCTCGGCTCCCACCCCGAGCCTGCACGAGCGCCGCCCTTTGATGGGCACCTTGGTGGACATCACCCTGGAGTCGCCCGATGCGGCACGTCTGAAGCCCGCCCTGGAATCGGCCTACCAGGAGATGACGCGGCTGTCGGACATGATGAATCACTACAACCCCGACAGCGTGGTCAGCGCGATCAACGTCGCTGCGGGAATCGCGCCCGTTCACACGCCACCCGAATTGATGCGCGTGCTGAAAATGGCGCAACGAGTGTCTGCGCTGACCCATGGCGCCTTTGACATCACCGTGGCATCGGTGCGAGGGTGGCGCTTTTCTGGCGAGCATCCCAGCATGCCCACGCCTGAAGACATCGCCCGACAACTGCCTCTGATCGGTTATCGCAATCTGGTCCTGGATGAGCGCGCCCAAACGGCTTTCTTGAAGAAGCAAGGCATGCGGATCGACCTGGGTGGCATCGCCAAGATCTACATCCTGGATGCGGGCCTGCGGCGTTTGAAGCAGCAAGGCGTGCACAGCGCGATGATCAACGGCGGAGGCGACGTGCTGGTGATGGGCGACACGCAGGGCCGCCCCTGGAAGGTGGGCATCCGAGACCCTCGCGCACCTGAAAAATTACTCGGCGTGTTGAATCTGAACAACGGAATCGTCGCCTCGTCGGGCGACTACGAGCGCTTCTTTGACCGCGATGGCCGGCGCTATCACCACATCCTGGACCCCAAGACCGGCTACCCGACACGCGGGCCGCATGGCGTGACCCTGGTCTCGTCGCAACTGGAGGTCATCAATGGCCTGGGTGCCGCGATCATGGTGATGGGCAGCGAGGCCGGCCGCCGTTTGATCGAGCACACAGCCGGCCTGGAAGGCATGATTGCCGACGCTGACGGGCACATCTGGATGTCCAAGGCCCTGGCCGCCCGCATAGGCTGAGCGTCATCGCCCCTGGTACCAGGTGGCGTCCACTTCGTTGAAGATCGAGCCGTTGTCGGGATCGATGTCTTGGTAGGGGCCGGTGCCACTGTGTTCGGATTGCGAAGCCGGCACAAACTGGCCGGTTTTGACATCGAAGACATGGACTTCGCCCTCTTCAATGACGTAGTGCCAACCGTGCAGCGAGATCTGCCGTTGCTCCACCCGCTTGCGCACCATGGGATAACCCATCAGACGCTCCAGCTGCAGGACCACGGAGCGCTGCTCGGTGCGGCGCAAAGCCTCACTGGTGACCTGGACGGGCAACGCCGCCTCACGAGCCAGATCGAGCCAGGACTGCAGGTTCTTGGCCTCGGGCGAGACCTCTTCGTACAGCGCCTTCATGGCGCCGCAATGGGAGTGGCCGCACACGATGATGTGGCTCACATGCAGATTCAGGACCGCATATTCGATGGCCGCGGAGGTGCCATGCAGGCCCCCTGCCGTGCCATCGTAAGGCGGCACCAGCGCCCCGACATTGCGCACGATGAACAACTCGCCCGGGCCGGTGCCCGTGAGCATGTAGGGCACCAGGCGAGAGTCGGAACACCCCACGAACAGGATCGTGGGATGTTGTCCCTGCTCGACCAGATCCTTGAACCGGCTCTGGTATTGCGGGAAGTAGTCCGTCTGGAATTGACGGAGGCGCTTGAGTAACTCGTCGTCCATTTACTGCAGCAGTGGCGAGTCCGCAGCGTCCAGATCGACACCTTCGACTTCCCAACGACCGGCCAGCAACTGCATGGCCTGACGCAGCGCAGTCACCCACGCCTGCTGACGCAGGGATTGGGCCACCGCTTGCTGAACCTGTTCATAGGGCGGTTGCTGACCGGGGTCGCGCGACAGCACTTCCACCACATGCAGGCCGAAGCGGCTGTGGACCAAGCGGGGCAGCACGCCGACGTTGGCGGTGCCTTCGTCCTGACCAAACAACTCACGCGCAAACTCCGGAGCGCAGTCAGGGGCCATCAGCCAGCCCAGATCGCCGCCCTGCTCGGAGCTGGGGCAATTGGAGTTGGCCTGGGCGGCGTTCGCAAAGCGACGGGGATCGGCACGCACATCCAGCAGGACCTGCTCGGCGCGCGCGCGCAGCAGGTTCACATCCACCCCAGGGGTGACGGCGAACAGGATGTGGCGGGCCTGGACGCGCTCGCCAATGGCGTACTGAGCCGGATGCGCGGCGTGGTGGCGCCGGCATGAGGCCTCATCGGGCTCGGGCACGCGCAGGTTCTGCGCCAGCCAGGTGTCGATGGCCTCGGCCGCTGCTTCGGTGATCACGCCGTCCTGGGGCGCCGGATCGTCGGCGGACAGCAAGCCCGCTTCGATGGCCGCCTGGCGCAGCAACTCCACGCTGGCGCGCTGGCGGCGTTCTGCTTCGGTCAGTTCAGCGTGGGCTTCAGCCAGCACCACATCGCCTACACGCAAGGCTGTCTGCAAGGCAGAGGCCACAGGGGAAGAAGAGGTCGAGGTCATCATGGCGATTTACTCCGGCAAACCGATCTTGCGGCTGCGCACCACCTGCCAGGGGCGAGCGATGTAGCCTACGGCAGCAAAGCCGCTCCACACGTGCACCAGGCGGGTGAAGGGGAAGATCGCGAACAGGCTCATGCCCATGAACATGTGCACCTTGAACACGGTCGACACGTCAGCGATGAGGCTGGCGGCGTCGCCCTGGAAGGTCACCACATGCTGGGCCCAGCCCATCAGCTTGAGCATCTCGGCGCCATCGCGATGGTGCAGCGACACGGGCACCGTGGACAGGCCCAGCAGCAGCGTGGCCAGGATCCAGAACAGCACCAGGAAGTCACGACCGCGCGAGGTGGCACGCACCCGCACATTGCCCAGACGGCGCTGGATCAGCAGCAACAAGCCGATCAGGCCCAGCGTACCCAGGGTGCCGCCGGCGACCACGGCCAGCAACTGCTTTTGCGGCGCCGTCACACCCAGGGCATGGATGAGTTCAGGCGGCGTCAGCATGCCGAAGAAGTGACCGAAGAACAGGCCGATGATGCCCAGGTGGAACAGGTTGGAGCCCACGCGCAAGGTGCCGGTGGACAGCATCTGGCTGGATTCGCTGCGCCAGGTGTACTGGTCACGATCGAATCGAATCAGGCTGCCCAGCAGGAAGATCGCTGCGCAGAGGTAGGGATAGATGCCAAAGATGAATTGATGTGAGAGGCTCATGCTGATGCTCCTCGTTGTGCAGTCGCGGCGTTGCGGCGCACGATCTGAATGGGTTGAGGCTGGTCCGGGCTGAGTTGGCCCTTGGAGCTGCAGCCGCCAAAGGCTTCGGGCTCGGCCCAGGCGGCGTCGAGGTCTTCGTCGTCGGGCACGTCGACCGACTCCACCGCTTGCTGGCCGATTTCAAGGACAGCGGCCAGCACGTGGGCGTACAGGCTGCGGCGCTTGATCAGGGCGGTGTGCACGGCGTTGAGGATGTGGGCGATCTCACCGATGAAGTCGCGCATCTGCTCGACCGTCAGCGTGGAGACGAACTCCAGCACCACCGGCAGGTAATCGGGCAACTCACCGCCGACTTTGGCTGGGTCCAGCAACAAACCGGCCTGTTCATAGGTCTTGACCAGGTCGATCATGGCGGGGCCGCGATCACGCGAGTCGCCATGCACATGCTCGAACAGGTGCAGCGAGGTCGCGCGGCCTTTGTCGAACAACTCGACATAGGCTTGCTCGGTTTCGAACACGTCCTGATCGATGAGCGAGCCGATCAGCTTGCTCAAGCCACGCAGACGCGACTCGTCCACCGCCGCTTCGCTGATCAGAACCTTCTGCAGATCGGGCAAGTTCTCGCGCAGCGCCGCATTGGGGTAGCCCAGCAAATGGGCCAAAGCCCGCAGGCTGTAGACCGGCATGGCGCCGGCCTTCTTGAGGGTGAAGGCACTCATGCTCAGATCTCCGACTTGATGGGAATGGTGCGCTTCTTCTTGCTGCCAAACAGGCTGGGCTCCGACGCGCCATCCGAACACCCGTTGCCGAAGGTGAAGCCGCAGCCGCCCTTCATGTCAAAGGTGTTCTCTGCGTACTCGCGGTGGGCCGATGGAATCACGAAGCGGTCTTCGTAATTGGCAATCGCCATCACGTGGTACATGTCTTCGACGGTGTGCTTGTCCAGTCCCACTTGTTCCAGCACGCGCTTGTTCTCCACGCCGTCCACATGCTTGCTGCGCATGTAGGCGCGCATCGCGAGCATGCGCTCCAGCGCGCTGGTCACGGGGATGGTGTCGCCCGCCGTCAGCAGGTTGGCCAGGTACTTGACCGGGATGCGCAACTGGTTGACATCAGGGATCTCGCCGTTGACACCGATCTGGCCGGAGTTGGCAGCGGACTGGATGGGCGACAGGGGCGGCACATACCAGACCATGGGCAGCGTGCGGTACTCAGGGTGCAGCGGCAGGGCCACCTTCCACTCGACGGCCATCTTGTAGACGGGGCTGTTGCGGGCAGCGGTCATCCAGGCATCAGGGATGCCGTCCTTGCGGGCCTGCTCGATCACCTTGGGATCGTTGGGGTCCAGGAACAGCGACAACTGAGCGGGGTACAGATCACGGTCATGTTCCACGCTGGCCGCTTCCTGGATGCGGTCGGCGTCATACAGCAACACACCCAGATAGCGGATGCGACCCACACAGGTTTCCGAGCACACCGTGGGTTGACCGGCTTCGATCCGTGGGTAGCAGAAGATGCACTTCTCGGCCTTGCCCGACTGCCAGTTGTAGTAGATCTTCTTGTAAGGGCAGCCGCTCACGCACATGCGCCAGCCGCGGCACTTGTCCTGGTCGATCAGCACAATGCCGTCTTCTTCGCGCTTGTAGATCGAGCCGGATGGGCACGACGCCACGCAAGCGGGGTTCAGGCAGTGCTCGCACAGGCGAGGCAAGTACATCATGAAGGTGTTTTCGAACTGGCCGTAGATGTCCTTTTGAACATCGTCGAAGTTCTTGTCCTTGCTGCGCTTGCTGAACTCGCCACCCAGGATTTCTTCCCAGTTGGGACCCCACTCGATCTTCTCCATGCGCTGGCCTGTGATCAGGCTGCGCGGACGCGCGGTGGGCGGTGCCTTGGACTTGGGTGCCGACTGCAGGTGGTCGTAGTCGAAGGTGAAGGGCTCGTAGTAATCGTCAATCTGGGGCAGATTGGGGTTGGCGAAAATCTTCATCAACAGGTTCAGCTTGCCGCCTTGGCGGGGCTGAATCTTGCCGTCAGGTTTGCGAATCCAACCGCCGTTCCACTTGTCCTGGTTCTCCCATTCTTTGGGATAACCGATGCCAGGCTTGGTTTCGACGTTGTTGAACCAGGCGTACTCAACGCCCGGGCGGCTGGTCCAGACGTTCTTGCAGGTCACCGAACAGGTGTGGCAACCGATGCACTTGTCCAGGTTCAGGACCATCCCGATTTGAGCGCGGATTTTCATGCGTGTGCTCCTTGAGAGCTGCCGCCGGCTTCTTCATCCAGCCAGTCGACTTTGTTCATCTTGCGCACCACCACGAACTCGTCGCGGTTGGTGCCGATCGTGCCGTAGTAGTTGAAGCCGTAGCTCAACTGCGCATAGCCGCCGATCATGTGAGTGGGCTTGAGCACCACACGGGTCACCGAGTTGTGGATGCCGCCGCGTGTGCCGGTGATCTCCGAGCCCGGGGTGTTGATGATCTTTTCCTGAGCGTGGTACATCAAGGTCATGCCCGGGTTGACGCGCTGGCTCACCACCGCACGGGCTGCAATGGCCCCGTTGGTGTTGAACAACTCGACCCAGTCGTTGTCGACGATGCCGGCCTGCTTGGCGTCATCTTCACTCAACCAGATCACCGGGCCACCGCGGTTGAGCGTGAGCATCAACAGGTTGTCCGAGTAGGTCGAGTGAATGCCCCACTTCTGGTGCGGCGTGATGAAGTTCAGTGCGATTTCCTTGTGGCCGTTGGGCTTGCGGTTCTGCACGTCGTCCAGGGTCTTCAGATCCACAGGCGGACGGTAGGACACGAAGCCTTCGCCGAAGGCAATCATCCAGGGGTGGTCCATGTAGAACTGTTGACGACCGGTGAGGGTGCGCCATGGAATCAGCTCATGCACGTTGGTGTAGCCGGCGTTGTAGGACACCTTCTCGCTTTCCAGACCCGACCAGGTCGGCGAGGAGATGATCTTGCGTGGCTGCGCCTGGATGTCGCGATAACGGATCTTTTCGTCTTCGCGGTGCAGGGCCAGATGGGCGTGTTCCAGACCGGTCTGTTTGGACAGGGCTTCCCAGGCCTTGACGGCGACGTGGCCGTTGGTCTCGGGGGCCAGCATCAGCACCACTTCGGTGGCGTCGATGTCCGACACGATCTTGGGCAAGCCCTGGCTGACGCCTTCTTCGCGCACCCGGCCGTTGAGCTCGCCCAGGGCGTGCACTTCGTCCTTGGTGTCCCAACCGATGCCCTTGCCGCCGTTGCCCAGCTTGTTCATCAGCGGGCCCAGCGAGGTGAAGCGCTTGTAGGTGTTGGGGTAGTCGCGCTCGACCACGGTGATCTGCGGCGCGGTCTTGCCGGGGATCAGGTCGATCTCGTTGCGCTTCCAGTCCTGCACGCCGAATGGCTGGGCCATTTCAGCAGGGGTGTCGTGCATGATCGGGGTCATGACGACTTCCTTCTCGGTGCCGAGATGGCCGACGCAGACTTCGGAGAACTTCTTGGCAAAGCCCTTGTAGATCTCCCAGTCGGATCGGGCTTCCCAGGCCGGGTCCACCGCTGCGGACAGCGGGTGGATGAAGGGGTGCATGTCGGACGTGTTGAGGTCGTTCTTCTCGTACCAGGTGGCCGTGGGCAACACGATGTCCGAGTACAGGCAGGTGGTGCTCATGCGGAAGTCGAGCGTGACCAGCAGGTCCAGCTTGCCTTCGGGCGCCTGATCGTGCCACTTGACTTCTTGCGGCTTGGCATCGTCCACCCCGAGGTCCTTGCCTTGCACACCATGGGTGGTGCCCAGCAGGTGCTTGAGGAAGTACTCATGGCCCTTGCCCGATGAGCCCAGGATGTTGGAGCGCCACACGAACATGTTGCGCGGCCAGTTGGCAGGGTTGTCCGGGTCTTCACAAGACAGTTTGAGCGAGCCATCTTTCAAGGCGCCGATGACGTAGTCCTTGGGATCCATGCCTTTGGCGGTGGCGTCCTGCACGACCTTGAGTGAATTGGTCTGCAATTGCGGCGCAGAAGGCAGCCAGCCCATGCGCTCGGCGCGCACGTTGTAGTCGATCATGCTGCCGCCAAAGACCTTCTTGTCAGCCAGCGGCGAGAGCACTTCGTTGACGCCCAGCTTTTCGTAGCGCCACTGGTCGGTGTGCGCATAGAAGAAGCTGGTGGAGTTTTGTTGACGTGGGGGACGCGACCAGTCGAGTGCGAAGGCCAGCGCGGTCCAGCCGGTTTGCGGACGCAGCTTCTCCTGGCCCACATAGTGTGCCCAGCCGCCACCGGATTGACCGATACATCCGCACATCATCAGCATGTTGATGATGCCGCGGTAGTTCATGTCGCAGTGGTACCAGTGGTTCATGGCCGCGCCGATGATGACCATGGACTTGCCATGCGTCTTGTCGGCGTTGTCGGCGAACTGGCGGGCCACCGTGATCACCTGGTCGCGAGGCGAGCCGGTGATCTGCTCTTGCCAGGCGGGGGTGTAGGGCACGTTCTCGTCATACGACTGCGCGCCATCGTCCACCAGTTTGCCATTGGCGTCCTTCAGGCCACGGTGCACGCCGTAGCTGGCCACTTGCAGGTCGAACACAGTGGCGATCCACACGTCGCGGCTCTGGCCCTTGTCCTGCACCGTCACACGGCGCATGGGCACATTGCGCAGCAGGATGTCGCCTTGCTTGTTGGCGGGGAAGTTCGGGGTCTCGATGCCGCCGAAGTAGGGGAAGGCCACCTTGTTGACATCGGCCTGGCCGTTCTCGACTTGGTTGGCGTCTTCCAGCACGGACAGCTTGAGCTTGACTTGCTGGTCGCTCACACCTTCCTTGGTCTCCAGGTTCCACTTGCCTTGATCCGAGCGACCGTCGGCGCCCCAGCGGAAGCCGATCGAGCCATTGGGCACGACGATGCCGCCTTGGGCGTCATATGCCAGGGTCTTCCATTCGGTGTTGCTGCCGGTTGCCAACTCACCGCTCATGTCGCTGGCGCGCAGATAGCGGCCGGGGACCAGGGCTTTGCCGGCAGGGGTGTCCTGCTCTTCGAGCATGACCAGCATGGGCAGGTCGGTGTAGCGACGGGCGTAGTCATCGAAGTACGCGCTGCGCTTGTCGAAGTAGAACTCCTTGAGGATGACATGGCCCATGGCCATGGCCACCGCCGCGTCGGTACCCTGCTTGGGGTGCATCCAGATGTCGGCCAGCTTGGCGACTTCAGAGTAGTCAGGCGTGACGGCGACCGTCTTGGCACCCTTGTAGCGCACTTCGGTGAAGAAGTGGGCGTCCGGCGTGCGGGTCTGGGGCACGTTCGAGCCCCAGGCGATGATGAAGTTGGAGTTGTACCAGTCGGCCGACTCGGGCACGTCGGTCTGCTCGCCCCAGATCTGCGGGCTGGACGGCGGCAAGTCGCAGTACCAGTCGTAGAAGGACATGCACACGCCACCGATCAGGCTCAGGTAGCGGCTGCCCGCTGCGTAGCTGATCATGGACATGGCCGGGATCGGCGAGAAGCCGATGATGCGGTCCGGGCCGTACTGCTTGATCGTGTAGACGTTGGAGGCAGCCACGATCTCGTTGACCTCATCCCAGCTGGAGCGCACGAAGCCACCCAGGCCGCGCTCTTTTTGCCAGCTGCGACGGGTGTCAGGGTTGCTCATCAGGGCGGCCCAGGCATCCACCGGGGTCTTGGCCACGGTACGGGCCGAGCGCCAGTGCTTGAGCAACTCACCACGCACCATGGGGTACTTGACGCGGTTGGCGCTGTACAGATACCAGGAGTAGCTGGCACCGCGGGCGCAACCACGGGGTTCGTGGTTGGGCAGGTCATCGCGGGTGCGAGGGTAATCGGTCTGCTGGGTCTCCCAGGTCACGATCCCGCCCTTGACGTAAACCTTCCACGAGCAGGAGCCCGTGCAGTTCACCCCGTGGGTGGAGCGCACGATCTTGTCGTGCTGCCAGCGGTTGCGATAGGCGTCTTCCCAGGTGCGGTCTTCGCCCGTGGTGACGCCGTGACCGTCCGCGAAGTCCTCTTTGGGCTGCGCGAAGAAGGTCAGACGGTCAAGAAAGTGACTCATGGTTTGAACTCCAGTGTCAACCGATCAGCAAGGCTGCTCGGCGTTGTCACGTGCATAGAACCACCAGGTGGTCACGATGCACAACAGATAGAAAGCGATGAAGGTGAGCAGGGCCAGCTCCGGACCACCGGTGGCGGCGATCGAGGTGCCATAGCTCTTGGGGATGAAGAAGCCACCGTAGGCAGCCACCGCAGCCGAGAAGCCCAGCACAGCCGCCCCTTCGGTGTTGGCTTCCTTGATGGCGGCAGTCATGCCCGCCTCGTCATTGCGCTTGACCTTGGCGGTCTTCTGGTTCAAGAAGATCACGGGGATCATGCGGAAGGTCGAGCCGTTGCCGATGCCAGTGGTCAAAAACAAAACCAGGAACATCAGGAAGAAGCCGGTGAAGTTGCCGGCTTGCGGGCCGACCGACAAGGCATAGGCGCTGCCCGTGCCCTTGGGCAGGAAGTACAGGACGCCCACCACGGCCGCGGCCATGACGATGAAGTTCCAGAAGGTCACGCGGGCGCCGCCCAGCTTGTCAGCCAGCCAGCCACCGAAGGGACGGATCAGTGCGCCGACCAGTGGGCCAATCCAGGCGTAAGCCAGCGGGTTGACTTCCTTGAACTGCGACTTGATCAGCAGCGGGAAGCCTGCGGCGTAACCGATGAAGGAGCCGAAGGTGCCCAGGTACAGGATGCACATCAGCCAGTTGTGCTTGTTGCGGAAGATCGCAGCCTGCGTGGCGAACGATGCTTTGGCATCCGCGATGTCGTTCATGAAGAACCAGGCCGCGATCGTGGCGATCACGATCCAGGGCACCCACACGAAGGCGGCGTTCTGGGCCCAGATCTCGACGTGCTGACCGGCCTTGTTGACGATCTGTTGCGAGTCGCCACCAAGGACACCGAACACACCCACCGAGATGATGATGGGGCTGAGGAACTGCACCACCGACACGCCCAGATTACCCAGGCCAGCGTTCACGCCCAGGGCGGAGCCCTTGCGCTCCTTGGGGAAGAAGAAGCTGATGTTGGCCATCGACGAAGAGAAGTTGCCCCCGCCCAGCCCGCACAGCAGCGCCAGGATCAGCATCGTGGGATACGGCGTGTTGGGGTCCTGAATGGCGTAGCCGATGCCGACAGCGGGGATCAGCAGCGAGGCCGTCGAGATGGCCGTCCAGCGGCGCCCCCCGACCAACGGCACCATGAACGAGTAGAAGATCCGCAAGGTGGCACCCGACAGTGCAGGCGCCGACGCCAACCAGAACAGCTGGTTGGTGGAGTACTTGAAGCCCAGCAGGGGCAGGTTGACCGCTGCGACGCTCCACAGCTGCCAGACGGCAAAGGCCAGGAACAGAGCGGGCACCGAGACCCACAGATTGAGCTTGGCGATGGCCTGGCCTTCGGCTTCCCAGAAGGCTTTGTCTTCCGGAGTCCAGACGGATAAGGTGCCGCCCGGACGGGCGCCCGCGACCGCGATTGCATTGCTTGCCATGATGTTTCCTTGAGAAGGGATTCAGGAACGGTTGCCGACCACAGCGCCTTGGGGCTCGCCGCCCAGGACGTCGCGTGTGCGCACTTCGGTCGTGTACATCCAGATCAGCGAGACCCAGACCACGCCGTACAGCAACATGAAGGCACTGGAGCGCACCCCGGTCAGGTCCAGCAGGAAGCCGAACAGGATCGGCAGGATGAAGCCGCCCAAGCCACCAGCCAGGCCCACGATGCCGGAGATGGCGCCGATGTTGGTGGGGTAGTCATTGCTGATGTACTTGAAGACGCTGGCCTTGCCGAAGGCCCAGGCGATACCCAGTGCAAACATCACGGCGGTGAAGCTGTAGACGTTCAGACCGATGTGGAAGGTCTTGGCACCGTTGATCGTGGTGATGGTGAAATCGGTTTGCGGATAGCTCAGGATGAACAGGCAGATCCAGCTGACCCACAACACCCACCAGGTCACCTTGTGGGCGCCATGCTTGTCGGACAGATAGCCACCAATGGCGCGCAACACACCACCGGGCAGTGAGAAGCAGGCAGCCAGCAAGGCGGCCACGCGGATGTCCAGACCGTACTCGCCCACGTAGTACTGCACCATCCACAAGCTCAGGCCGACGTAGCCGCCGAAGACGATGCTGTAGTACTGGCAGTACTTGAGCACGCGAGGGTCCTTGAGCGCCTTGAGTTGCTCGCCAAAGCTGGCCTTGGACTGCACCAGGTGCGAGGGGTCGGAATGGCTGCCCAGCCAGAAGATGATGGCCGTGCCCAGCATGATGGCAGCATAGACCTTGGGGACCATGACCCAGCCCGCTGCGACCACGATGGCTGGGGCCACGAACTTGTTGACGGCCGCACCCGAGTTACCGGCGCCGAACACGCCCATCGCAAAGCCTTGCTGGCTCTTGGGGAACCAGCGGGCGACATAAGGGGTGCCCACCGAGAACGAACCACCGGCCAGGCCCACGAACAGTCCCAGCACCAGGAAGTGCCAATACTGCGTGGCGTAGCTCATCAGCCAGATGGGGATGACGCACAGCATCATCGTGGTGAACAGCACGATGCGACCGCCAAAGCGGTCAGTCCACACGCCCAGCGGCACGCGGATCAGAGAGCCCGTGAGCACGGGCGTGGCGGTCAGCAAGCCAAATTGCGTGGCGGACAGGCCCAGGGCCTTCTTGATCGGGATGCCGATCACTCCGAACATCATCCACACCATGAAGCACACCGTGAACGCCAGTGTGCTGACTGCCAGAACCGACAGGGCTTTACCTTTATTACCAGACATGGAAATTCTCCTTTGCCATGCCTGGCAGTGTGGGAATTTCAGCCTGGAACGACCATCCTCCTCAAGGTCGGGTAATGACGCGCAAAAGAACGATGCCGCCACCAACAGGGACTACTCCCATCATCCGGAAGGAGTAGCCCACGCCACAGGCTTGCGCTGGATCAAGGCCCCGCGTCCACTTTGGCGTAGCGTGGCGCACCCGGTCGGGTTGGCTCTTCGTCTGACCAGCCGCCACCCAACGCCTTGTAGAGCAGCACGGTGTAGGTGTCGAGCGTGGTGGCGGCCTGAATGGCTTCCTCTTCGCGCTGCAAGGCGGCCGCCTGGGCCTCCAGGGCGTTCTGCAACAGGTCTTGCCCCGAGGTGAACAGGGCGCTCTTGCGCTGCGCGACTTGCTGAGCCAACTGCGCGGCCTGTGTCAGCCGCTCCAGGCGGGCCGTGAAGGCCTTGTGGGCGGTGTAGGCGTTTTCGACATCTTCCAGGGCACCGAGCACGGCCTGCTCGTATTGCACCGCCACGCCATCCAGCTGCGCCTCATTGGCTGCGATGTTGGAGCGAATGCGGCCGGCATCGAAGATGGGCAGGCGCATGCCCACTCCGAGCATCTGCGTGCCGAAGTTGTGCCCGTCCTGGTGGTCGGGATGCAGGCGGCCCACCGTCCCGCCCAAGCCGATGTAGAACTTGGGAAACAGCTCGGCCCGGGCCGAACCCAGTTTGGCAACCTGAGAGCGCACCTTGCGCGCGGCGCCCCGCACATCAGGACGCCGCTCCAGCACGTCGCCGGGCAGCACCGCAGGCAGCACCACCGCGGCGCGCGCCTGCGGGGCCCGTGGCGGCAAAGCAGTCAAGGCCTGGGGCGGACGCCCCATCAGGACTGCGATGCGGCGGACGTGGCTGGCCAGCAGGGCCTTGAGCGGCTCGACCTGCGCCTGGGCGGCGCGCAAGGTCATCTCCGCCTTGTCGACATCACTGGCGTCCGTGTGTCCGGACTTGAAACGCCCCTGAGCATACTGATGACCCCGCTCCGCCACCTGGATGGCACGCTGCAGCACCTCCAGGCGCCGCTCGGCACCCCGGGCTTCGAAGTAGCGGGTGGCAATGTCCGCAGCGACCAGAAGCTGCGCGCCATGCTGCTGCTCCTGCGCGCCCATGATCAACTGGTTCACCATCTCGGCGTCGGAATGGCGCGCCCCGAAAATGTCGACCTCCCAGGTGGCCGATAGACCGGCCGCCGTCGTGTTGCTCAACGGCACCCTCAGGTCTCTCGACACTGGGGGCAAGGCGATGGTGACCGGCAGCGGCAAAGGCAGTGACACACTGGGTTGCGCCTCGATGGGCAGGTGGGAATCCTGGCGACTGCGGCTGGCGCCCGCCATGCCTTCGACCGTGGGGTAGTAGGCCGACTCGGCCATGCCATGAAACGCCCGGGCCTCCCGGATGCGGGCCAGTGCCACGCGCACGTCGGCGTTGTTCTTCAGGCCCTCTTCGATGAACTGACTCAGCACGGGATCGCCCAGGGTCTCCCACCAGCGGGCGAGGTTTGTGGGCTGGCCAGTCGGCTTGTCCACGCCATCAAAGCGGTCGGGCAGACGTGTCTGCATGGGCGGCATGTCCACCCGCACCGAAGTGCAGCCCCCGAGCGCACCCAAACCGCCCAGCAAGCAAGCCAGGCCGATCAGGCTCAATGGCCAGGCCGCGGGGCGCCGGGATGACCCGGTCCAACAAAAAGCAATCATGTCCGACTCCTGAAAATGAGCTCGCCATCAGCCTTGGCGGGCCAGCATGGATCGAAAGCGCAGCAAAGCCAAGGCGAGAAAGACGGTGCCGATGCCCCCGACGGCCAGCATCTGCGGCCAGACGATGTCGGCGCCAGCCGCGCGGTACAAGATGCCCTGGGCCAGCTTGACATAATGGGTAGACGGCGACAGTTGCATCAGGTACTGCAGCCACTGAGGCATGTTCTCGGCCGGCGTCGCGGAGCCCGACAGCAAGTACATGATCACGAACACCGGCACGGCCAGCAGCCCGAACTGCGGCATGGACGAGGCCACCGTGGCCAGCAAGATGCCCAGCGCCGTGAGCGAAAACAGGTACAAGCCGGTGCCCGCCAGAAAGAGCAGCACCGAGCCTTCGACCGGCACATGCAACAGGCCTTTGACGATGGCCAGCACCGACACGGCCACCGCCACCAGGATGACCAGGCCGTTGGCGGCGATCTTGGCCACGGCGATTTCGCTGGGCCGCACGGGCATGACCAGCAAGTGCTCGATGGTGCCCCGCTCGCGCTCACGGATCACCGCCGCGCCCACCAGCACCACCGACAACACGGTCACGTTGTTGATCAACTGCATGACCGAGGTGAACCAGCTGGTCGTGGTGTTCGGGTTGAACATGACATGCACGATGGAGCGCGTGGGCAAGCGTTCGTCCAAGCCTTTGACCTTGAACTCGTCCAGCGTTTCGCGCAGCACCATCTCCGTCAGGTAGGCGATGCCCAGCTGCGCTTGCGCCATTGCGGTGGCATCCACCGTCAACTGCACCGTGGTGGGCCGCTGGGCCTGCACGTCGGCCTCAAAGTGCTCGGGGATGTCGACAATGAAGAGGTACTGGCCTTCGTCCATCGCGGCTTGCGCGGTGTCGCGATCGAGGTCCACCGGCTCTTGAAACAAAGGCGGGCGGATGGCGCTGCGGATGCGGTGCGACAAGGCCGAGTGGTCCCCATCCATGATGCCCACCGCGACGTTGATGACCTCGGCTTTGGCGCCCAGGGCCACCACATAGACCGCGATGGTGAAGGACACCACGATGGCGCCCATCATGGTGCGGTCCTTGAGCACGCAGCGCAACTCTTTGAGGCTCAGGTGCAGCACATTGATCAACCAGATCATCTCAACGCTCCTGCTTGCTGACGCACAGCCGGGCGGCCGTCAGATAGGCCACCGTGAAGCCCAGCATGGCCAGACACGCCGGCCCCAATTGCGCCCAATGCAGGGTCCAGCCCTTGGTGAACACACCCAGGCTGATCTTCTGAAACCACGAGGCCGGAAAGCCGACCGCAATCCAGTGGTTGCCCCCCTGCAGGGTCGACACAGGGCTGAGCAAGCCCGCGAAGTTCGTCGTCACGATCACGCACAAGATGGCCGTCAAGAATTGCGCGGCCACCTGGGTTTGCACAAAGGCCGAGATCAGCAGACCCAAGGCCGTGATGGCGCAGGCATAGGTGAACGCGCCCAATGTCAAAGCGATCAGGCTGCCTTTGAGCGGCACGCCGAACACCCCGATCAACACCGCCACCAGGCTGAAGTAGCTCAACAGGGTCAAGCCCACATAAGGCAGTTGCTTGCCGATCAGGAATTCGCCAATCGAGCCCGGCGAGGCATACAGGTTGACGATGGTGCCCATCTCTTTTTCGCGCACCACGCCCAGCGCGGTCAGCATCGCGGGGATCAAGGTCAAGGCCAGCATCAGGTTGCTGGGGCCAAAGGCGAACACGCTGCGGTAGGCCTGGTTGTAGGCCATGCGGGGCTCGACCTTGACGGGCATCTCGGGCAGCTCGGCGCCGGGTGTGGCTTTGGCAAAGGTCAGGGCATGCTCGATGGCCACCGCCTTGACCGAGTTGGCGGTATGCGCCGCCCGCACCAGGCTGCCCCCATCGACAAAGAACCCCACCTCGGGTTGACGTTGGCCCACCAGATCACGCCCAAAGCCGGGCGGGATGTCGATCACCAGCCAGGATTGGGCCGAGCGCAATTGCGTGTCGATCTGGCTGGCATCGACCAGCGGGTCTTGTTCGACAAAGTGGGGCGAGCCGGCGAAGTGTTCGATGAAGCGCCGGCTGTCGGTGGTCTGATCGCGGTCGAGCACCGAAAAGCGAATCTTCTCGACATCAAAGCTCAAGCCCCAGGTGGCCACGCACAACACGATGATGGGGCCCAGGATCGCAAAGGCCAGACGGATGGTGTCGTGGCGCAGCTCCATGGCCTCACGCTGGGCGAAGGCCCACATGCGGCTGAACCACAACGCAGCAGGCGACCGCGGCGACGCGTCGATGCCGCTCGTGAGCGGTTCATCCAATGGATCGTGGTCGATGGTGGGATGCGGCAGGTGCTCGGCTTCGCTGTCGGCCTCCAGGTAGTCGATGAAGGCCTGTTCCAGCGTTTCGCTGCCTTGTCGTTCACACAGCTCATCGGGCCGACCCACCGCCAGCACGCGCCCCCGGTGCATCAACGAGATGCGGTCACAGCGCTGGGCCTCGTTCATGAAGTGGGTGGACACGAACAGGGTCACGCCCTCGTCGCGCGACAGGCGCACGATGTGACGCCAGAACATGTCGCGCGCGGCCGGATCGACGCCCGATGTGGGCTCGTCCAGGATCAAGACCTCGGGCTTGTGCAAGCAGGCCGCCGCCAATTGCAAGCGTTGGCGAATGCCCAGTGACAAGCTGGATGGCATCACCTCGGCCACCTCGCGCAACTCAAAGGTGTCCAGCGATTGCTCGATGGCCTGCTTGGCCACGCTCGGGTCCATGCGGTACAGCTTGGCATGCAGGTCGAGGTTCTGGCGCACGGACAACTCTTCGTACAGCGAGAACAGCTGCGACATGTAGCCGATGTGCAGGCGGGTGCGCAGGTCACTGGCGTCCACCGGCTCGCCCAGCAACTTGGCGCTGCCTTCGGTGATGTCCAGCAGACCCGTCAGCATCTTCATGGTCGTGGTTTTGCCGCAGCCGTTGGAGCCCAGAAAACCGAAGATTTCGCCCCGGGGGATGCAAAAGCTCACATCACGCGCGGCCACGAAGTCGCCAAAGCGGCGGGTCAGGCCTTGCGCCTCCATCGCGGGTGGGCCGTCATGCGTAGGCAAGGGCGGGATCACCATGGGCTCGGCATCGCCTTTGTTGGACAGCTTGACGTAAGCCTCTTCCAAGGTGGCCGAGCGGGTCTGCTCCAGCACCTCGATGGTGGGGGCGCACACCAGCACGCGTCCCTCGTCCATGGCCACCAGGTGATCGAAGCGCTCGGCCTCTTCCATGTAGGCGGTGGCCACCAGCACGGTCATCTGCGGGCGCTCGGCACGCAGGCTTTCGACCAGGGCCCAGAACTGGCGGCGCGAGAGCGGGTCCACGCCTGTGGTCGGTTCATCCAGAATCAGCAGATCCGGGTTGTGCACCAAGGCCCCGCACAGCGAGACCTTTTGCTTCATGCCGCCCGACAGCTTGCCGGCCGGGCGCGCATGAAAGGGGTCCAGCACGGTCGCCTTCATCAAGCGCTGGATGCGGGCATCGCGCTCGGCAGGCGGCACCCCAAACAGGCGCGCAGAAAAATCGATGTTGTCATAGACCGAAAGCGAGCGGTAGAGATTGCGCCCCAGCCCTTGCGGCATGTAGGCCACGCGGGGCGCCAACTCGCGTCGAAAGGCGGCATTGGCCACATCCCCACCCAACACGGTCAACTGGCCAGACTGCAGCTTCTTGACGCCTGAGATCAAGCCCAACAGCGTGGACTTGCCCACCCCATCGGGCCCAACCAGACCGATGGTCTTGCCCAGGGGCAAAGACAGGCTGACCTCTTGAAGCGCCACTTGCTTGTCATAGGCATGCGAAACCCGATCAACGACGACGGCGTACTGCATGGCTTGGCTCACCACTTGCTGTCGAACAGCGACACCTGCTGCTTGGGCGCCGGCGTGGGCACCGAGGTGGGCGCCTGCTCCGGCCAGTCCTGTTCATTGCGCAGGCGCACAAAGCCATTGCCGGTCAGACCGGCCTTGAGCAGGCCGGCATGGGCCAGGGCGGTCTCTTCCGACAAGGCCAGCTTGACGCGGTAGCTGAGCTTTTCACGCTCGGTGGACGTCTCGACATGCTTGGGCGTGAACTGTGCCTCGGCCGACACGAAGGACACCTTGGCGGGCAAAGGGATGTTGGGCGCCGCATCCAGCACGATGCGGGCCTCGTCGCCCACACGCACCTGGCCGGCGGCCGCCGTGGGCAGGAAGATGGTCATGTGCACATGGGTGGTGTCCAGCAAGGTGGCCACCCGCCCGCCCGCCGGGATGACCGAACCGGGCTCGACCACCCGGTACTCGATGCGACCGCCCACTGGCGCACGCAAGGTGTGATCGGCAATCGCGTTGTTCAGCCGTTTGATGCCGGCATCGGCTTCAGCCTGGGCCGCCTTGGCTTCGCCCATGGCTGCCGAGGCGATCGTCACCCCGTTTCGCTCGCCATCGCGCTGGGCCTCGCGCTTCTTGACTTCCGATTCGGACACCAGCACCTGCTTGCGCATGTCCAGCGCGTTATCCAGCTCCATCTGTGCCACATTGGTCTTGATGCGCTGGACATTGACCTCGCCCTGCGCCCGCGCCATCGCCTGGGTGGCTCGCTGACGCATGGCTTGCACGCCTTGCAATTGCGCCTGATAGTCGGCCGGGTCCATCTGGGCGATGACCTCGCCGGCTTTGACCGTGTCACCCTCTTGCACCGGCACGGTCAGCACCTGACCGGCAAACTTGGTCGCGATCTCGATGCGTTGCACGTCCAGCCGGCCATTGCCCTTGACCACGCGAGGCCCCGCGCTGTCTGGGCGCATCACGGACCAGGTCGCCCAAGCGCCCGACACCGTCAGCGCCGAGACGGCCGCACCCAAAATGAATCCACGGTATTGAAGGAGTTTGTACTTCATGATCATCACCCACGAGAGTCAACGGGGTCATGATCAAGCGGCGTCCATCCCGCAGACCTTGAAGCAAGTCAGATATCGCACACGGAAAACCCCCTGCTGTCGCGCAGGAAGCCCAGCTGTCGCCGCCCCAACCCCGATGGCATCAGGGTCGGCGCCCCGCCCCGCGTTCAGTCGCTGGCCAAAGCCCCCGAGGCGATCCGGTCGGCGTACTGCTCATTGAGCTTTTGCACGTGCAAGCTGAGGTCGGTGAGCAAGGCCTGAGCCTGGTCCTCGCAGAAGTCGCCGTGATAGACCTTGCGCACGCCGTGGGCGCCCAATTGCAGATGGGTGGTGGCCTTGACCCCTTGCAGCGCCAGGGTGCTGGCCACGCAGGACAAGGGGCAGCCGTCGATGGCGACGATGGGCCGCTGCTGCTCGACCGCATCCTGCAGCTTGCGCAACAAGGGCCGAACCTGTCCGCCGACCCCTGCGATGCAGGACATTTCGGCCTGACCTTCGCGGTCCAGCCGCACGGCCAGGTGGTTGGCCAGTTGTGCCGCGCTCGAACAACCGGAGCATGCGTACACAAGCGTGAGGTGTTCGGCAGCTCGGGACATGGCGGACTTTCTCAAACTCGAGATAAGGGCTAGCGTAACGCGCTGGACCGTTGACGGCCTTGCCATGGGTCAAGTACGCCGTCCGAACGATGTTCAAGGCCAGACTTATTGCCTACACTGCCTGGCATGAACATCTCCACCTTTGATGACCTGCTGCAGGCCGCGCGCCAGCAGCCCGATGCCCAGCGTCTGCTGATGGTGTTTGCCGGCGCCACGGTGCCCGAAGGCTGCAGTGCCGAAGACCGCGCCAAGTTCGAGGCGGGGCACGGCGGAGAGCTGACGCCTTTGATGTGCGTGGACAAGACGCCGGACGAACTGAGCAGCTTTCAGGCCCTGGCCGACGAAGCGGCGCAATTTGGCCAGCCCTGGGCGATCGTGTTCGTGGCCGGCCTGTCGGGCCAGGGTTCACAGGCGCCGACTCCTGAACAGGCCCGTCTGCCGCTCGACGGCATGGTGCAGGCCATCAAGGATGGTCACATCGAGCGCTTCATCCCCTTCAACCCACAGGGCCATGCCGTGGTACTGCGCCCGATGGGCTGAACGCCCTCAGTTGCCGCGGGTGGTGGCGTAAACCGCCGCCTGCACGCGCGAGGTCAGATTCAATTTGCGCAGGATGTGCTGCACATGGATCTTGACCGTGGTCTCGGCGATGCCCAAGGTGCGGGCGATCTCCTTGTTGCTCGCGCCCCGCGCAATCTCGCGCAGGATGTCGTGCTCGCGGGGCGACAGGCGCGACAAGGCCAGGTCCTCGTGGCTGCCCATGCCATCCCGGCCGCCGTCCGCGCCCCCGGTAGTGCCTCCATCGGGCACCAGAGGGGCCGGCTCATCGGCACCCGGCTGCGTCACGGCATTGCGATAGGCCGCGATCAGCTTGCTGGTCATCTCGGGCGACACCACGGACTCACCGCTGAGCACCCGCATGATGGCGTCGGCCAGCGCCTCGCCCTCGATGGTCTTGAGCAGGTAGCCGGCCGCCCCTCGCGCCAGCGCCTGGGCCAGATCAGCGGCGTCTTCACTGACCGTCAACATCACGACCTTGGTCTTGGGACAGACATCCAGGATCTGCGGCAGCGCGTCGATGCCGTGCACGCCGGGCAGGTGGTTGTCCAGCAGCATCACGTCTGGCTGGATGGTCTGGGCGTGGCGCAGGGCTTCGCCCGCGTCGGCGGCATCGGCCACCACTGAGAGGCGCCGGTCCCGTGACAGCAAGGCGATCAATCCCCGGCGAAACAAGGTGTGGTCGTCCACCACCATCACGCGAACGGGCAAGGAAGAAGTCTGGAGAGCGTCCATCAGGGGTCTCAGGTGAAGGCGGGTATCTGGGTCACGATCGGGCCCGAGGGCAGCTGCAATTCAACGGTGGTGCCCTCTGACGACGAGGCCACCTGCACGCGGGCCCCGATCCGGCTGGCCCGCTCACGCATGATGCGCAGGCCCACGTGGGTGTCATCCGGTGGTCCGGCAGCGGCATCAAAACCCTGCCCATTGTCGCGCACGGAGACGCGCCAGGTCGGTGCGGTCTGGACTTCTACCCACACTTGCGTGGCATGAGCGTGCTTGCGCACGTTGGACAAGGCCTCCTGGACGATGTGCAGCACCTGGATCTGCACGTCGGCCGGCAAAGGCAGCCCCTGGCCCTTGATGTTCAGTTGCGCCTTCAAGTTGGTCTGGTGCTCGAATTTCGACAGGGTCTCGCGCAGGGCGGGTTCCAGGTCTTCGGCATGGGTGCGCACGCGGAAGTGCAGCAGCAATTCGCGCACGTCGCTGTAGCTTTCCTTGATGCCCGCGTCCAGCTCGTTCATCGTGGTCTCGATGCCAACCTGGTCGTCGCGCGCCATCGCATCGCGCAGCAACTGCATCTGGATCTTCAGAAACGCCAGGGACTGGGCAATCGAGTCGTGCAGCTCCTGCGCCAGCAACTGGCGCTCACCGGCGACTGCCGCCTCGCGGTCCAGCGCCGCAGCGCGCAGGCTTTCCATGGCGCCCGCCAGGTGGCTGGCCAAGGCCTCAAACAGGCCGCGCTCTTCGGCGGTGAGCACCGGCTCGCCCCGGTAGAACAAGTCGACCTCACCCAAGATGCGTTGGTGCAAGCCCAACGGCACCGACACCAGGGTGGCGTAACCGGCCCGCACGCAGTGGTCAAAACTCATGCGGCCTTCACCCGTCGCCCCCACATTGGCCGCGACGATGGGGATGACACGCAGTTGCCCGGCCTGGACGCCGTCGACCACGGCGCCGCAGTGGCAGTCGCCAGCGTGCAGGCAGTGCTCTTCTTGCGCCATGACCTGCGGCAGGCAATCGCTGGCCAGCAAGACGTATCGCTCGTTGGCTTCGTCGGACCAGCGAATGGCCACGGCGTCTGCATGGGCAATGCGCCGCATCTGACGGGCAAAGCCCTGCGCCAGTTCCTGCAGGGTGTCGGCACGGGCCACAAACGCCGCCACGTCGTAAAGCGCGCTCAGACGCTGCTGCTTGACTTCCAGGCCCGCGGTCTTCTCGCGCACCTTGGCTTCCAGATTGCCGTACAGGGTCTGCAGGTTTTCGGCCATGCTGTTGAAACCATCGGCCAGGGCGCCCATTTCGTCATGGGTCGGCACCGACACGCGGGTGTCGAATGCGCCCTCCTTGATGCGTTGCAAGGCGGTCTGCAGCCGCGTGACCGGGTCCAGCACCACCACGTGTCCGACATACAGCAGGGCCAGGGCACTGAGCACCGCCAGGGCCATCATGGCCAGCTGAAAGGTGTGCAGGAGTGCGGTCCAGCGCGCCAGATGCGATTCAATGGCCGAGACAAAGGCATCGATGCGCGAGACAAACAGGTCCACATGGGGCGCAAAGTCGGGTGCGGTCGGCTGCCCGCGCGCGGCCGCGAGGACCTGGGCACGCAAGCCCTTCCAGTCTTCCGAGATGGCGCCAAACCGGGCGGAAGTGTCCGGGTCCCACGGCACAAACAGGGGCCGCGCGGGGTCGCCCGATCGCAGCAGGGCCAAGGTGTCGTCGAACGCCTGCAGACGCCGATCCAGATCAGCCAGGTTGACCGGCTTGGCGTGGTTCTCTTGTTCCGACAGGGTCAGGGCGAGCTGGTAGCTGCGCATGCGCATGCGGCCCGCCTCGTTGACGGCTGCGGCGCCCCCCTCGAGCTGCCAGGTCACCCACAGGGTCAGGCCGATGGAGGCCAGGGCCAGCAGCAAGAAGACCGAACCGATCGCCAGGAGCTTGGATGCGAGACCAAAGCCCGTCGATCGATCCTGAAGCACCATCTCATCCCCCGGTTTGTGACATGAACCGCACCACCTGCTCGGGGCGCTCGTTGAATTCGTGGCGTTCTGGTTTGGCGGCGATGCCTGCCTGGATCGCGGCGATCAGATCGGCATCGCTGGCACCCGCGCGCATCATGCGCCCCAGATCCACCCTGTCATTCTGACCCAGACACAGGTACAAGGTGCCATCGACACCCAGGCGAACCCGGTTGCAACTGGCACAAAAGTGCTGCGACATCGGGGTGATGACGCCCAGACTCATGTCGCGGTGGGGCGCGCGCCAGTAGCGGGCGGGCCCGGCCCCCTGGCCGAGAACCTGCGGCACCAGGCCATGCCGCTGCGCGAGGTCTTCGCCCAGCGCCGTGAGGTTGATGCCCTGGGTGGCGCGGCCGGTGTCGCCCACAGGCATCGGCTCGATCAGACGCAGGATGAAGCCCTGCTCCAGGGCAAAGTCCACCATGCGCTCCACTTCGGCCACGTTGACGTCGGCCTGCACCACCATGTTGAGCTTGATGGGCGAGAACCCCGCGGCCTGGGCCGCGCGCAGCCCATCGAGCACATCGGCCAGACAGTCGCGCCCGGTGATGCGGGCAAAGCAGTTCGCGTCCAGCGAGTCCAGACTGATGTTCAGGCGCTGGACGCCAGCCGCGCGCAAGTCGGCGGCGTGACGCGCCAGCTGCGTGCCATTGCTGGACAGAGACAGATCTTTCAGACCCGGCAGCGCGGCCAACTGTGAGGACAAGGTCACGATGCCGCGGCGCAGCAGCGGCTCGCCCCCCGTCAGACGGACTTTGCTGACACCCAGAGAGACAAACAGGCCCACCAGGCGGGTCATCTCATCATGGGTCAACCAATGCGCCGGCTCTTCAAACCCCTTGAAGCCCTTGGGCAGGCAGTAGGTGCAACGCAAATCGCACCGGTCGGTCACGGACACCCGCAAATAGTCGATGCGGCGTTGGAACGGGTCGATCAGGCTGGGCATGACAACAGGGCTCAAAACAGGCTCGAATGGCAGTTGGCCCAATCTAAGGGCGCCCTGTCGCTTTGCCTATCCTCCCGTGGAACTACTCCACAAGCCCGGCCCAGACGGGTATAAATACAGTCATGGTCATGCTGCACACCCCACCCCCTTCGTTCGAAGATCCGCTGGAGATGCTGCGGGCCTGTCACGACAAAGTGCGCCACTTCGCCAAACTCGCGACCCGCATCGCCGAGCACATCGCGCGTCAGGGCGTGGACCAACAGGCTCGCGATGCCGCGCAGTCGGTGATCCGCTACTTCGACATCGCCGCCCCCCTGCATCACGCCGACGAAGACGAGGACCTGTATCCCGCGCTGCTGGCCCTGCAGGACCCGGCCTTGAGCACCGACATCCATCGCCTGACGGGCGAGCACACCCCCCTGGCTGGCTTGTGGCAGGCGGTGCGAGCCTGGTTGCTGCAGGTCCAAGCTGGCGAGCAGGCCCCGCCACCACCCGAACTGCCCCTGTTCGCCCAGCGCTACCCGCAGCACGCCCACGACGAAGAACAGCTCGTCTATCCCCACGCCTTGCGCCTGTCCAACGACGCGTTGAGCGCATTGGGTCAGACCATGACGCGGCGACGTCAAAGCTAGTCTGACCTGACGCCATTTGGAAATCGCCCCTTTTTGGGGCTGAATTTCGCGCATACCGTTGTCTCGTTTGGCCCCACAGTGATTCCCAATTGCAAGGGAGTGCCCGTGAACCACCGTGCCCGCATCCTGATCACCGACGACGACCCGCTCACGCTGGAGATGCTGCAGGCCGTCTTGTCGGACGACTACGACGTCGCAGTGGCGCCCGGGGGACGCGAATGCATCCAGATCGCCAATGAGCAGGCCATCGATCTGGTCCTGCTGGACGTCGAGATGCCCAGCCCCGATGGGTATGAGACCTGTCACTACCTCAAGGAAGATCCCGCCACGGCCGACATCCCCGTGATCTTTCTGTCGGCGCGCGCGAGCATCGAAGAGCGCCTCAAAGGCTACGCAGCTGGCGGGGACGACTATGTGGTCAAACCCTATCAGCCCGAAGAGTTGAAGGCCAAGATCGGGGTGCTGCTGGCCCAGGCGGCTCGGCAAAAGCAGCTGAACATTCAGGTCAACGACGTGATGGACGCGGCCATGGCGTCGGCCCATATGTATGGTGAAGTGGGCATCGTGCTCGACTTCATGAAGGCGGCCAATCAAAGCCCCAACTACCAGTACCTGGCCGAGTCGCTGCTGCTGGCGCTGCACCGCTTCGAGTTCGAAGGCTGTGTGCGCCTGACCGGGCACCATGGCTCACTCAGTACCACCGGGTCGGCGCCCTGCAGCGCCTTGGAGGACTCCATCCTCAACCATGTCCAACGAGGCGATGACAGCCACGGGCCTCACAGCCTGGGCACCAACACCGTCTTCAACTACGGCAACGTGATGCTGCTGGTGCGCAACCTGCTGCCCCAGGAGCATCCCGACCATGTGGACCGCGAAGAGGCGGAGCGCCACGGCCGGGCGCGCGATCACATCGCCTTGCTGGCCGAGGGCGCGGCCTCGCGGTTGAAGGCGATCGACGCCGAAGCCAAGGCCAACAACGTCGACCAGCAGCACATGCTGGTGGAATTGACCCGAGACGCCCTGCTCGACCTCAACGCCGAGCAGCGCATCCACCGCGAAAAGATCAACATGGTCCTGCGCGACATGGTGTCCGACATCGAGATGCTGCTCGTGTCATTGGGCTTGAGCCAGTCGCAGGAAAACGCGCTGATGAACACCGTCGGGCGCAGTGTCGAGCGCACCATGGCCATCTTCGATGAAGGCGACAAGATCGAGACCCGCCTCGCGCAGGTCATCGCCAAACTCAAGGGCGGTCAGCCCTGAGCCGACGCCGTCCAGACCTCGTCGACACCCATGCCCGCACCGGCGCGCCCTGATGAGGCCGCCTGCGCGCACTTCACCCATTCGTAGTCGCTGGCGTTCACGTGGCGGGTCTCCAGCCAATAGCGCCAGGTTGACTTGGGCCAGATGGCGAAGTTGATGCCATCGGCGGTCTGGTACCAGCTCTTACAGCCTGAGCTCCAGACGGTGCCCTTGAGGTGCTCGGTCACGTCGGCCAGAAAGCGCTGCTGCGCCTGCGGCTTGACGTCCAGGTAGTCGGCGCCCTTTTGCTTGAGCATCTTCATGCACGCGATGATGTAGTGCACCTGCGCTTCGATCATGAAGATGATGGAGTTGTGTCCCAGGCCGGTATGCGGTCCCACCAGCTGGTACATATTGGGGTAATTCGCCGTGGTGATGCCCAGGTAGGAGGTCGGGCTGGTCTGCCAGTCCTGCGCCAGGGTGTGGCCCTTGCGCCCTTTGAGCTCGAAGTGCTTCATGTAGATGCGGGGGTCGGTCACGAAGCCGGTCCCCAGGATGATGCAGTCCGCTTTGCGCAGCGTGCCGTCTTGCGTCACGATGCCGTCGGCGGTGATTTCGCGCACCGCGTCGGTCACCAGCTCCACGTTGGGCCGATTGAAGGTAGGAAACCATTTGTTCGAGATGAGGATGCGCTTGCAGCCCAGCGTGTAGTCGGGCGTCAGCTTCTTGACCAGCGCCGGATCCTTGACCTGATAGGAGATGAACAGCTTGAGCAGCACCTCGCCCACCTTGGCCAGCTTGGGGTTGAAGATGGGCCACACGCGCGACTCGTTGGTCCAGTAACAACGCCAGCGATGCAACGTGCGCGTGAAAGGCAAGGCTCCGAACACCCATTTGCTGAAGGCCGAGTAGCGCCGCTCGTCTCGCGGAATCACCCAAGCCGGCGTGCGCTGGAACACATGCAGCTGCTTGACCTTGGGCGCGATTTCGGGCACGTACTGGATCGCGCTGCCGCCCGTGCCCAAAGACACCACGGTCTTGCCGCTCAGGTCGTACTGGTGGTCCCATTGGGCCGAGTGCATCACCTTGCCCTTGAAGTTGTTCAACCCCTTGATGTCGGGCATGGCCGGTACATGCAGCGGGCCAGAGGCCAGCACCCAATGGCGCGCCATCACAGTCTCGCCACCCGCCGTTTTGATCACCCATCGGCCCACGGCTTCATTGAACACGGCGCTGATCACTTCCTGGTTGAAGTGGATATAGGGTCGCGCGCCATACCGCTCGGTCACATCCAGGATGTATTGCTGGATTTCAGACCAGGGCGCGTACCGCTGCGTCCAGTCCGGCTTGGTCGCAAACGAAAACGAGTACATGTGCGACTGCACGTCGCAGGCCGCACCAGGGTAGGTGTTGTCACGCCAGGTGCCGCCGACGTCGGCGCCTTTTTCTAGCACCACGAAGTCGCGAATGCCGGCTTCGAGCAACTGGATGGCCATGCACAGCCCGCCGAAGCCGGCGCCGGCAATGGCCACTTCGACCTGGCGCACCGAGCCATGGGAAGGGGTTGGATTTGTCATGTGTTCTCCCTCTGTCTGAGGTTTGTCTCCTGAGTGAGGGAGATGGTGCCGAGACCCGGCGCCGGCGACCATGCTAGATTCGACCAATAATTGATCTTTTCGGCCAAACTCTTGATCCACCACAAGCATGAGCACGCGATCCATCCTCGGGCTGATCTACATGGTTCAGGGTTTACAGCAGTTGGGCGAAGATCCCGGCCCCGTGCTGGCGAGGCACGGTCTGTTCATTGACAAGCTGGATCCCGGCACCCGAATCAGCCGGGCGCTGGAGCAGCGCTTTTACGCCGACATGGCCGAGGAGCTGCATGATCCGATGGTCGGATTGCGACTGGGCGGGTTTTATGGGCTGGCTGGCTATGGTCCGCTGACCATGCTGCTCATGACCTGCGCGACCGCGATGGAGGCCGTGCAGATGGGCATCCGCTACCAGCAGCTTACCTATCTGTACGGCCAGTTGCGACTGGAGCCGGGGGCCGAACTCAGCGCCTTGATCCTCAAACCCTTGCCGATGGCGCCCAAGGCCTTTCGGTTTCGGGTGGACGGCGAGGTCTCAGGCACCTACAAGATGCTGCGCGACATGCAAGCCACCATGGGCCTGGACATCCATGCCGAGCGCATCGACATGCCCTATGCCCGCCCTGAGCAGGCCTCCGCCTATGAGGCCTATTTTGCTTGCCCGGTGCGCTTTGGCGAGCCGGAAGCGCGCTTTTGGCTACGCAACGAACACCTGCAGTGGCGCATTCCCACCGCAGACGCCAATGCCCACGCCCTCTACCGCCAATTGTGTGATCAGCAATTGGTGGCCCAGCAAAAGGCCGACAGCCGTCTGAGCGACCAGGTCCTCACCCACCTGGCGCTGTTTCAGGAACACGTGCCCACCGCGCAAGAAGTGGCGCAGGCCTTTGGCTTGTCGGAGCGCACGTTCCGGCGCACTTTGCGCGCCGAAGGCAGCCATTTTCGCGCCTTGCTGGCCGAAACCCGGTTCACCAAGGCCCGGCATCTGCTGCAAAACACGGCCCAGTCTGTCGAGGCCATCGCCCAGCAACTGGGCTACGCCGAATCGGCCGCATTCATCCACGCCTTTCAGCGATGGGCAGGTCGAACCCCTTCCGCATTTCGAAAATCACTCGGCTGACGTCCGAATTCCACCAGCGGAACACCTGAAAAGGCGCCCCCTGAATGCGGGGCAACCGGCCTAAACAGGCCCGAAGTTGGGGGCGACCCGTACACACCAACCCTAGGCCACTCGGCACAATTGCCGCCAATGCACAGAAAAGTGAATGGGATTCCGCACATGAAACGCCAGCCCCTCCGTCAAGCCCAACAACTCCTGACCCTCAGCCTGATGGGCAGCCTGGCCCTGCTCGCCGCCTGTGGTGGTGGGGGCAAGAACGAACCTGCGGCTGCGGCACCGCAAGCCGTGGTCGTCGTTGACAAGACGGTGGCGCAGGCGGCCGATCCGGACGAGCCGTATCTGGTCGCGCCCAGCGGTTTCACCACGGCCGCCGGCAGCACCAATCTGACGCTCAACGTGATCAATGGGATCACCCAAGAGGCTCTCTTGGCCATCGACCTGGGTGCCACCACGGGCGTCAAGCAGTGGACCGTGGCCGACAAATGGGTCAAGAGCGACACCAAAGTCACCTATGTGCCCGCTTCGCTGTTCTACATCAAGGGCAAGCAGCTGTTTCGCACCAGCCTGTCGCGCACGGACGACCCGACCGTGGCGCAGCGCCTGTCCAATTCGAGCGAAGTCTGTACGATCGAATCGACCTACCCGCTGCAGCACAACAACACCGACGCGGCCCTGCTCGTGACCATTGCCGATGGCACCCACGCTTGCGGCTCGGCCTCCGACCGCAAGGCCATCATCACGACCCTGATGACGGCCGACAGCAGCCCCATCGCCCCGCCCACGCAGACCTTCAAAGTCTTGCAGAACCTGTACGGCGATGACGGCATCCTGAAGGGCATTCTGGTTGAAAAGCCAAACAGCAGTGGCACGGCGGCCCAACTGGCCTCCTGGTCCCCCACCATGGATGCCGAGCAAACCCCGCTCGTCACCCTCAAGGACGCCTCCACCCCGCCCAACGACTATTCGGTGTACGCCCTCAGGGCCGGCAATCCCGCGTTCGGTGCGCAATGGGTGACCAACCTGCCCGCCACGCGTCTGGCCGGTTATGCCCGCGTCAAAGTGGTCTTCTCTGCGGCGGTTCCTGCCGCGGACAAGACGCCCGCCAAGCCTGAAGTGACCGTGACCCATCTCTTCCAGGTCAAGTGGGCGGACGGCGGCGTGACCGCATCAGTCGTTCCGGGCATCGCCATGGACGACACGGCTGCCACGACTTTGGGCGTATCCGACAGCACGGCTGCCTACTTCATGAACGGGCCCGATCTGGTGGTGGCCAAGCCGAGCCCCGCGCCGCTGGTCGTCAACCCCCTCGAACCGCTGAACGCCTTGAGCACCTTCAAGGTAACGGCCATGACGCAGAGCGCGAAGCGCGTGTTGCTGACCGTGGAGTCCAATGACGAGGTGCAAGTGTTGGCGGTCAACAAATCCAGCGATGCCTCGACCGGCCTGGTTGGATTGGGACGCACCACATCGAACTTCAAGTTCCTGGGCGTGCACGGAGAAGCGGCCTACGCCCAGATGACCGTGGAAAACGGCGCCATCCGGGTGTTCAAGTCCGACATGGATAAGATCCCGACAGACGGCAGCCAAGCTCCGATCTTGACGGAGCCAGCCCTGTACAGCATCTGGCCTGTTGGCTTGCTGAAGGAACAAAGTGTCACCTTGTCGACCCCCGAACTGAGCGGCATGCTGGTGTGCGAACCGGGGCTGACGTACACCCCAACTTGCTTCCGTAAAACGATCAAGCTGTTCAGCTTTGCCACCAATGCTTACACGCAGGAGATCGGCAAAGTGGAAGCAGTCGATGCCCGTCAAGGGGCGATCACAGGCGGTCAATATGGCACCCTGTCCAACTACCTGACGGCCGAACTGACTCTGATCACCGGTGGCGCCGGGAAGTTTGACGTCCGCCGCGATGTCTTCGCTTTCCACCCGGCCGCGCCCCGTTCGCTGAAGCTGATCGGCCCTCCGACGCCCGACTTGGCAGCCTCCGGCGTGAACTGATAGCCCAAGCCCCTGTCTGAAGGGGCTTTTTTGTGGCACCGGCCTTCTCAGCCAAACCCCTCACGCACTTGGTGCACACTGGCGCCCATGACTTACTGCGCCATTGACTTCGGGACGTCCAACTCGGCCGTCGCCATCTCGACCGCCACGGGGATGAAACTGGTGCCGCTTGAGGGCAAGCACCCGACCATGCCCACGGCGGTTTTTTATTGCACCGATCGGGATGATCTGCCCCCCGGTGCCCACCGCGCCCCGGCAGGCAGCGAACCTCAACTGGCGCGCACCTTTGGCCGGGCCGCCGTGCAGGCCTACATGGATGGCTATGGCGGGCGCCTGATGCGCTCCATGAAGAGCATCCTGGGCAGCGCTCTGGTCGACCAGACCACCGAAGTGGGCGAAGGCTATGGCGTCAAGTACCTCGACGTCATCACCACCTACCTGCGCCATCTGCGCGAGCTGGCACAGGCCGAAGCGGGCCAGACGCTGACCCAGGTGGTGCTGGGCCGCCCGGTTTATTTTGTCGATGACGAGCCCGAGCGCGATGCCCAGGCCGAAGCCTCTTTGCGTGCAGCGGCCATGGCCGTGGGCTTCACGGAGGTGAGCTTTCAGTTCGAGCCCATTGCGGCGGCATTCGACTACGAACAACAAGTCGACCGGGAGCAAAAAGTGCTGGTCGCCGACATCGGTGGTGGCACATCCGACTTTTCTGTGGTGCGCGTGGGGCCCCAGCGCATGCCGCTGCTCGATCGCCGCAGCGACATCCTGGCCAGCCACGGCATCCACATCGCGGGCACCGACTTTGATCGGCACGTCTCGCTCAACAGCATCATGCCCACGCTGGGCTACGGCGCGTTTGGCCCCAGCGTGGCGGGCGCGGATCCGCGCCCCGTCCCCAGCCGCGTCTACTTCGACCTGTCGACCTGGCATTTGATCAACACGGTGTACCAGCCCGCACGCGTGGCCGAATTGAAGAACATGGGCGGCTTTTATGGCGAGCCCGTGCACCACACGCGTCTGATGAAGGTCATCAACGACCGCTTGGGCCATGGTCTGATCTCGCGTGCCGAGGCCGCTAAGATCGACGTGGCCACGCAAGGCACGGCGCAGATCGACCTGTCGCTCGTGGAGCGCGAACTGGCCCGGACCCTGCAACACCATGAAGCCGCGCAGGCCCTGTCCGCCGATCTGCAACGCATCGTGGCCAGCGCGGTCGACACGGTTCAACAAGCGGGGCTGAAAGCCGGCGACATCGATGCGCTGTACTTCACTGGGGGCTCCACCGGCCTGGGTTTACTGACCGACCAGCTGGAGGCGGCTTTCCCACAAGCCAAGGCCGTACGTGGTGACCGCCTGGCCAGCGTGGCCACAGGCCTGGGGCTGCATGCGCGACGCTTGTTCACAGCTTGATCAGACGCTCCAGGGCATGTTGCAGCGTCGTCGCTGACTTCGCAAAGCAAAAGCGAATGACGCCCAGATCGTCGCCGCTCTTGTAAAACGCGGACACGGGGATCGCCGCCACGCCCTGTTCGCGCGTCAGCCGCTCGACAAAGGCGCGGTCGCCCTCTGATGAGATGGCGCTGTATTTGACGCACTGAAAGTAGGTACCCTGACAGGGCAGCAGTTCAAAGCGCGAGCCGGCGAGGGCTTGGCGGAAGATGTCGCGCTTGCCCTGGTACAGCGCCTTGAGCTGCTCATACCAACCGGGCTTTTGCATGAAGTCGGCCAGCGCGTACTGGCTGGGCGCGTGAACCGTGAACACGATGAACTGGTGGGCCTTTCGGAACTCGGCCATCAATTCCTGGGGGGCCAGGCAGTAGGCGACCTTCCACCCGGTGACGTGGTAAGTCTTGCCAAAGCTGGAGACCACCACGCTGCGTTCGGCCAGAGCCGGGTAGCGCAACACGCTTTCGTGGCGGGCCTGGTCGAACACCATGTGCTCGTAGACCTCGTCGCTGAGCACGATGATGTCGGTGTCCTGGATCAATGCCTGCAACTGGGCCATGTCATCTGCGGTCCACACCGTGCCGGTCGGGTTGTGGGGCGTGTTGATGATGATCATGCGCGTGCGCGGCGTGATCAATTGGGCCACCTGAGCCCAATCGGGTCGGTAACCGGGCACGGACAGGGTGGCATGCACCACCCGGCCGCCCTGCAGTTCGACCGCGGGGCCGTAGCTGTCGTAAGCCGGCTCGAAGACGATGACCTCATCGCCGGGATGAACCAGCGCCGCAACCGCCGTGAACAGAGCTTGCGTGGCGCCAGCCGTCACGGTGACCTCGGAATCCGGGTCATACGTGGCGCCGTAAAGCGCCTGCACTTTGCTGGCGATGGCTTCGCGCAGCACCGGCACGCCGGTCATGGGCGCGTACTGGTTGTGCCCCGCGCGGGCGTGGTGATCGAGCAGGGCCAGCAAGTCGGCGGGCGCGCCAAAGTCGGGAAACCCTTGCGAGAGATTGATGGCGCCGTGCTGGTTGGCCAGGGCCGACATCGTCGTGAAGATGGTGGTGCCCACCTGCGGCAGACGCGACGTCAAAGATCGGGGGTACGAAGGCATGAGGCCAAGGATAGCGGTTGGTCTGGATGAAAGTCGCCGGGCCCTGACCGCTGAGGTGGGAGCTGAGCGGGAATATGCCGCGAAAGCAGAAAATCTGGGACTCAATGTCAGCCTTTCCTGACCGACAATCAGATTGCATTCAGTCGATTTCTTTTTCCCGGAAGTGCCCCATGCGAAATAACCTGCCCGTCACCCAGCGCGAGTTCGAGTTTCCGGCGGGGGCCACGCTGATGTCCACCACCGATCCGCATAGTCGCCTCACTTACGCCAATGCGGCATTTTTGAGCGTGAGCGGTTTCAGCCGCGAAGAGATGATGGGGCAGCCCCACAACATCGTGCGCCACCCGGACATGCCGGCACAGGCCTTTGCCGACATGTGGGCCACGCTGAAGGCCGGCCGGTCCTGGACGGCGGTCGTGAAGAATCGACGCAAGAACGGAGACCATTACTGGGTGCGCGCCAATGCGACCCCGGTGCAACGCGCCGGGCAGGTCACCGGGTACATGTCGGTGCGGACGCAGCCGAGCAGGGACGAAATCGAACAGGCTGAAAAGCTTTACGGACAGTTTCGCGCACCACGCTGCGGCCTGGCCTTTCACCAGGGGCTGATCATCCGCACCGGGTGGTTGCGCTGGACCTCGGCCCTGCAGACCTTGCCGGCCCGCTGGCGCTTGCGTCTGGGCGTGGCCGGATTGACAACGGCCGGACTGGGGGCCGCAGCGGTCGTCAGCGTGGGCGCGATGCCCTGGGCGGGCCTGGCGATCACCGTGGCGCTGTCTGCGGTCGCCGTTTGCACCTGGCTGGAGTCGCAGATCTCGCGTCCGCTCGAAGCCATCCAGCGGCAGGCCCTGGCCGTCGCGGCAGGCCAGCCGGGTCACACCCAGCATCTCAACCGGGTCGACGAAATCGGCATGATCATGCGGGCGGTGAACCAGGCGGGGCTGAATCTGCGCTCGTTGGTGGACGACGTGGGGGAGCAGGTATCGGGCTTGCGCATTGCCAGCAGCGAGATCGCACAAGGCAACAACGACCTGAGTTCACGCACGGAACAAGCGGCATCCAATCTGCAGGAGACGGCGGCCTCGATGGAGCAGATGACGGCCAGCGTGCGCAACAACGCGGACACCGCCCGCCAGGCCACCGAACTGGCCGGCTCAGCCAGCCGCGCGGCCAGCGACGGCGGATCGGTCGTCGATCAGGTGGTGGGCACCATGCAGGCCATCACCTCGTCGAGCAAGAAGATTGCCGACATCATCGGGGTGATCGACGGCATCGCCTTTCAGACCAACATCCTGGCGCTCAATGCAGCGGTCGAAGCCGCTCGGGCCGGTGAACAAGGACGTGGCTTTGCCGTGGTGGCCAGCGAAGTGCGCAACCTGGCGCAACGCAGTGCCGAGGCCGCTAAAGAGATCAAGACCCTGATCAACGACAGCGTCGAGAAGGTCGAGCACGGCGCGCGGCAGGTGGACGAGGCCGGTCAGGCGATGAGCAACATCGTGGTGCAGGTGACGCGCGTCAACGACCTGATCTCCGAGATCAGCAATGCTTCCTTGCAGCAGGCCAGCGGCATCGGGCAGGTCAATGTGGCCGTGTCGCAGCTGGACCAGATGACCCAGCAGAACGCCGCCTTGGTGGAAGAGTCAGCGGCGGCCGCCGAAAGCCTGAAGACGCAAGCCGGGCGGCTGGTGGAGGCAGTGGCTGTATTCAGTCATTGACTCTGGGACGCTGCCGCGTCAGCGCGCGGTGGCCAGCTCGGCCCGCATCGCGTCGATCACGGCCTGGTAGTCAGCCTGGCCAAAAATCGCGCTGCCGGCCACAAAGGTGTCGGCGCCCGCATCGGCCACGCGACGGATGTTGTCGACCTTGATGCCACCGTCGATCTCCAGACGGATGTCGCGCCCCGAGGCGTCGATGATCTTGCGCACGACCTCGGCCTTGCGCAGCGTGCTGTCGATGAAGCTCTGACCGCCGAAGCCCGGGTTCACGCTCATCAGCAGCACCACGTCGACTTTGTCGATCACCCATTCGAGCACGTCCACCGGGCTGGCGGGGTTGAACACCAGGCCGGCCTGGCACCCCTCAGCCTTGATCAATTGCAGCGTGCGGTCCACGTGGGTGGAGGCGTCGGGGTGGAAGGTGATGATGTCGGCGCCCGACTTGGCAAAGGCCTGGGCCAGGCTGTCCACCGGCTGAACCATCAGATGCACATCGATGGGCACGGCGGTGCCGTCGGCCTTGACCGCGTGCTTGCGCAGCGCCTGGCAGACCATCGGTCCGAAGGTCAGGTTGGGCACGTAATGGTTGTCCATCACGTCGAAGTGGATCCAGTCGGCACCGGCATCGATCACATGGCGGACTTCTTCGCCCAGGCGGGCAAAGTCGGCGGACAGGATGCTGGGAGCGATGCGGAAAGTGCGCGACATGGCAGGGCCTTTGTGTGGGGATCGTAAAAGGGAGCAGACTGCCATTTTAGTGAGCCTTGCCGCGTCATGCCGCTCCCGCTCGCCCGATCAGTATCCGTCTGTCGACTGCCACACCAGCCAGGGCATGGCCATGTACTTGCGTTGGCGGGCCAGGCAAGTGCGCGAAGCCTGGGGGTCGTTGACGTTCTTGTCCACAGCGTAGGCGACCCACTCGGTGTAGCTGTCGGTCAGCTCCAGGGTCGAGTAGCCCTGGTGGCTGCTGTCAAAGAAGCGGATGTGCGGGTTGTTGATCTGCACGGCGGGTGTGGCCAGGCCCTTGAGCAGCAGGTCACGCTGGGTGGCATTCATCTTGGCCGCGAGCATCTCGCCCAGGTTGGACGAGGTCACCGCCGGTGTCATGAATTCGGCCCCCACGTAGTTGGAGAACGCAAACGGGCTGCTGTTGCCATAGTCGGCCTTGACTTCGCTGGCGATGTAGGTGTGCAGGTCGCCCGTGGCAACCAGGAAGTTGGCCACTTTGGCTTCCTTCAGGGCCTGGGTCAAGGCGGTGCGCTCGGCGTTGAAGCCGTCCCACGCGTCCACGTTCAAAGGCGTGATCTGTTGCCCCAGGAAGGTCAGGGCCAGGCGGCCAAAGAAGGTCTGGTTGCCCATCAGCTTCCAGGTGGCTTGCGAGCTGGTCAGGCCATTGACCAGCCAGTTGTGCTGGGTGGCTCCCAGCAGGGTCTGCTCGGCATTGTTCAAGCGGGTGCAGCCCAGCGGCACATAACGCTGCAGGACATCACCCTCGCCACAAGGATGAGGGCTGCGATAAGTGCGGTTCTCGATCATGAAGAGATCGAGGAAGCTGCCAAAAGCGAAGCGGCGGTACACGCTCAGTGCCTGATGGGGATGCGCGGCCGTTTCATTGAACTGCACACGCGCCGGCACGTACTCGGACCACGCCCGTTGCGAATCCAGCTTGAGTTGCTTGAGCAAACGGGGGTCGTTGCCGTACTGCGGGTCGGTGGTGAAGGGATGGTCCGGCGCGCCCAGGGTGTCGCGGGCGTAGTCCCAATAGCAGTCGTTGGCGGTTTCGTGATCGTCGGGGATGCAGATGAAGGTATGGCGCTCCATGGCCGCCTGCAAGTTGGCATCGCTGCGGATCGTGCGGTAGATGAAGCGGTAGTCGCTCAAGCCCAGCGAGACCAAGCCGCCCGAGGGCAGCACCATGGTGCGATCGGCAAAGGGCAGGCTCTGGAAGCGCGGATCGCCGGCGGTCTCGTACATGAAGTCGCCCAGATGCAGGACGAAGTCGAGGGTGTCGTCGCGCGCCACATGGGCCAGCGCGCCGTAGTAGCCGTTGGTGTAGTCCTGGCAGGTCAGCAGACCGAGCTTGAGGCGCTTGATGCCGGTGCTGGACGCAGGCAGGGTGCGGCAGCGGCCGGTGCGGCTGACCACCCGCTTGTAGATGAAGCGATAGTAGAAGGCGCTGCCCGCGGCGCTGGAGGGCAGCTTGCCATCGAGGTCAAGCTTGACCGTGAAGTCGCGCGCCGCCGAGATCTCGGCCGCCGGCACCCGGGCCTGCAGGACCAGGTTTTGAAAAAGCCCATCGCGGGCCACTTGCAGGTAGAGGTCTTCGCCGGCACTGAATGCGGCAGGGGCAATGTGCGTCCACAGGATCACCCCGGTGGGGCTGGGGTCGGCGGAGGACACGGACAGGTCGAACACCGAAGCGGCCGCTGTGCTCATCCCCGTGGTGTCGATGGGCGCGGTGCCCAGATTGAGCCACTGCGCGGCCTGCGCGTGCCATGACAGCAAGAAGGAGGCACCCAGGCCACCCCCGACCGTTCCCACGGTGGACAAGAAACGACGACGATCCATTTGACTCTCCATGTTCAGGACCTTGCGGGATGCCAGGTGCATCCGCTCACAGTGGTCGCCATGGTGCGAGCCGGTCATGACATCCCCATGAAGCGCCAGGGTTTGCAAATGGCCTATATTGGCCCCATGAGCCAAGCCAAACTGTCCATTACCGTGGTCCCCCAGTATCTGGAGGACCAGAGCCACCCCGAGCGCCAGGAATACGCGTTCTCTTATGCGGTGACGGTTGCCAACGTCGGCAGCGTTGCGGCCCAGGTGATCGGCCGTCATTGGGTGATCACCGATGGCACCGGTCAGGTGCAGGAGGTCAAGGGGCTGGGGCTGGTGGGCCATCAGCCTCTCATCCAGCCGGGTGCCCAGTTCGACTACAACAGCTGGACGCAGCTGGAGACGCCCCACGGCATGATGCAAGGCACCTTTTTTTGTGTGACCGAAGACATGCAGTTTTTCGAGGCGCCGATTGAACCTTTCGCCTTGGCCCGGTCCAAGTCCTTACATTGATCTCGAACACGCCCTCCTCACACACCCTTTTCATCACCGACTGGCTGGACAGCGCCAATGCGCAGTTGCCAGCGGTGGAGCGCCACATCTGGCTGGTGCGCGTCCTCGACTGGATCCGCAAGGGCGACCCGGTCGAGCGCGTGCAACACCTGTTGCAGCTGCTGCAAAGCGACCCGGCCCGATACGACAAGGTCCTGCAGTTGCTGGGGGCTTGCTGGCGCGATGTGGATGTGACCGCGCTACTGGCCGATTACGGCTTTGCGGCCAACGCCTCGTTCATGCACGAGCTGGGGGCCCGATTGCGCCGGCGCCTGTTGCCGCTGACGCCAGAGACCAGCGATCTGGGCGACCTGTTCAATCTGTTGTTCGACGATCCCGGCGACGAGCGCTGGATCGCCCGGCTCGATGAGGCGACGCTCAAGGGCCTGGGCCAGTTGTTTGCGGCGTCGATTCGCATCCATCGGCGCGATCCGCTGGGCTGGCGCGAAGCCTTTCTGGATGCGGTCATGTGCCTGGCCTCGGACATCCATTCGATGGGGTTTTCGCAGCAGTTTCGCCCCCGCATCGGCACGCGCAGCGACACCGAATTCGACGAGGCCCCGGCCCCATCTGGGACACCGACCGAGCCGGTGAGCGCGCGACTGGCCTTTCAGCAATTGCCCCGCGTGGCCGACCGGCTGCACCACCTGGCCGTCGCCCATGCCGAGAGCTTTGACGCCCGGCCGCTGGCGCTCAATGGCCATTGGCCGGACACCCTGCTGCACGAAGCGCGCTATCTGCGTGCGCTGCTGCAGGAATGCGCGCAGGCGGCCCAGGGCATCCACGGCCACCTGGAACAGCATGGCATCTCGGTGGACATCGTCTTCCAGATCGAGTTGCTGTGCCAGCGCTGCGATCGTGTCGAATTGCTGCTGGACGTGGTCTTGTCACCGCAGCCCGAGCAGGACATCCGCCGCGCCATCATCGAGCTGGTGCGCATTGGCCAGCGACGCCGCAGCATCCGCGATCTGTTCACCGAGCACTATTCGTTGCTGGCCCGCAAGGTGGCCGAGCGCAGCGCTGAGACCGGCGAGCACTACATCACCCGCACGCGCGCCGAGTACGCCGACATGCTGCGCAGAGCCGGCGGCGGCGGGGCCATCATGGTGGGCACCACCTTCATGAAGTTCGTGATGCTGACGCTGGGGCTGTCGCCCTTCTGGACCGGCATGGCGGCGGGCACCAACTATGCGATCAGCTTCGTGATCATCCATTGGCTGCACTTCACGGTGGCCACCAAACAGCCAGCGATGACGGCGCCTGCCATGGCCGCCAAGCTGGCGCACACCCATGAGGAGGAGGGCATCGAGGCCTTCGTGGACGAGGTGGCTCATCTGATCCGCTCGCAAGTGGCCGGGATCATCGGCAACCTGGCGGTCGTGGCCCCCCTGGTGCTGGGCATTCAAGTGTTGGCTTGGTGGGTGCTGGGCAAGCCCTTGATCAGCGAGCACACGGCCCACCATGTGGTGGACCATCTGACGCTGCTGGGGCCCACCGTCTGGTATGCGGCCTTCACCGGCGTGCTGCTGTTCCTGTCCAGCCTGATTGCCGGCTGGGTGGAGAACTGGTTCGTGCTGCATCGCCTGGACAGCGCCTTGCGCTGGAACCCGCGCATCCGGGTGCGGCTCGGTGCGGCGCGTGCCGAGCGCTGGGCCACCTGGTGGCGCGAGAACATATCTGGCCTGGCTGCCAACATCTCCCTGGGCTTCATGCTGGGCGTGGTGCCGGTGATCGCCAGCTTCATCGCCGCGCCACTGGATGTGCGGCACGTGACCTTGTCGACCGGCCAGTTGATGGCCGCGCTGGGCACGCTGGGCTGGCCGGCGCTGCACGACCCGCAGTTCTGGTGGGGCGTGGCCGCCATCCCGGTGACGGGGCTGTTGAACGTGGGCGTGAGCTTTGCGCTGGCCCTGCGGGTGGCGATCCGCTCGCGCGGCGTCCAAGTCAAAGAGCGGGGGCGCTTGTGGGCCGCCATGTGGCGCCGCGTACGATCTCAACCGTTGAGCTTCGTGTGGCCCCCACGCGAGGTGGCGCCGTCGGGCAAGGATGCCTGATCGGGCGGCTCAGGCAGGGGCTCGTCCATCTCGCCTTGCCGGCGCCCGGCAAACATCGTCCACCACACCAGAAACACCAGAACACAGAGCGCCCCGAGCGCTTCCAGCACAATCAGCCACATGATGGTTTTGTCGAAAGAAGAAAAAAGTCAGCCCGGCCTGACCCGGCCCGCGCTGAGCGCATTGGCCATGATAGTGGCCCTGCTGGCCGCCTGCTCGACCGAGCACGGTCCGCCTGCGCCGATCACCACGCCGGGCCAGACGATCCCGCCGCGTTCGACCCGGCCCGCCCCTGCGCCCGGCACGGTCGCCCCGCAGACCGATGGACTCGGTGGGCTGCTGCGCCCGCGTTCACATTGGGTCAGCGCCCAGTGGGCCGATCTGCCCGGCTGGTCGCAAGACCGCCTGCGGGAGTGGTGGCCGGCCTGGATCAAGAGCTGCGCCAAGCCGGCCTCTGGCTGGTTCGGCATGTGCCAGCACGCGCGACAACTCGGTGCCCAACCCGACGAAATGCAGATTCGCCAATTCGTGCAGACGCGTCTGCAGCCCTGGCGGGTCACCACCTTTGAAGGCCAGACCGCGGGCCTGCTGACCGGCTATTTCGAGCCGATGCTGGAAGGGCGCCGCCAGAGCGATGCGCGCTATCAGTTTCCGCTCTACCGCGCCCCGGCCGACCTGGGCCAGCGCAAGCCCCATTTCAGCCGTGCCGAGCTGGACTCTCTGCCGGACGGGCGCGCCGCCGTGGCAGGCCGCGAACTGGTCTACCTGGCTGACCCGCTGGACGTGCTGCTGATTCAGGTGCAAGGCAGTGGTCGCGTCCGCCTGCAAGATGAGACGGGCGCCAACGGCCAACCCAAGGTGGTGCGCCTGGCCTTTGCTGGCCATAACGATCAGCCTTATCAGTCGGTGGCGCGCTGGCTGGTCAACCAGGGCGCCATCACGCTGGAGCAGGCATCCTGGCAGGCGATCCGGGCGTGGGCCCTGCAAAACCCGCAACGGGTGGACGAGATGCTGCGGGTGAATCCGCGCGTGGTGTACTTCAAGGAAGAGCCGCTGACGGATCCGGAGTCCGGGCCCAATGGCGCCCAGGGTGTCCCCCTGACACCGGGGCGTTCGATTGCGGTAGACGTGGACAGCGTACCCCTGGGCACCCCGGTCTGGCTGGACGCCACCTTGCCCCAGGCCTGGAGTGCCAGCCCCCTGCCCAGTGCGCCTCTGCAGCGGCTGGTGATGGCGCAGGATCGGGGCGGAGCCATCACCGGGGCGGTGCGCGCCGATTATTTCTGGGGATGGGGTGACGAGGCCCTGGCCCAGGCGGGACGCACGAAACAACCCTTGTCGGTGTGGGTGCTCTGGCCCCAGGACAGCCGCTAAGCAGGAAGTAAGCCCGGAATCCGCCTTGATCTGCTGATCAAGGGGCACGCAGATCCCGCACAGTGGGGGGATCTGGTCAATGTGCTCATGATGGCTTTCTTTTCGCGGATTTTTGCCGGTGCGATCGACCCCGGTCTGCTGCTCCACGGCGTCTACAACCCCTGGCTGGTCGCCTTGTCGGTGTCGGTGTCGGTGTTCTCGTCGAGCATGGGCCTGCACGCCGCCTACCAGGCGCGCAGCCTGACCGTGAGCCGCTTGCGCCACCTCAGCCTGCTGGCCGGCAGCTTCTCGCTGGGCTCGGGGGTCTGGGCCATGCACTTCATCGGCATGCTGGCCTTTGATGTCTGCGCACCCGTCAACTACAACGTCACGGTGACCTTGCTGTCCGTGCTGCCCAGTCTGGCGGCATCGTGGGTGGCCTTGAACCTGCTGAGCAAGCCGGTCATCACCCGGCGCCAGCTGTGGACCAGCGGGGCCCTGGTGGGCCTGGGCATTGGTGCCATGCATTACACGGGGATGGCGTCCATGCGCCTGTCGGCGGTGTTGCGCTACGACCCCTGGATGTTTGCCCTGTCGATCCTGGTCGCCATGGGGCTGGCGGTCCTGGCCTTGTGGGTGCGCTTCGGGCTGGCCTCGCGATTGGCCCGCGATACCGCATTGCTGCAGACCTCGCTCAGCGGGGTGGTGATGGGTCTGGCCATTTCAGGCATGCACTACACCGGCATGGCTGCGGCGCGCTTTGCCGGCAACGCGCCCAGCCCGAGCAGCACGCCCAATGACCCCATCCCGCTGGCCTTGTCCATCACCCTGGTGACCCTGCTGGCCAGCACCATGGTGGGCGCGGCCAACGGGCTGACGCAATACCGGCAGATGGTGCGCCAGTTGCGCGCCAAAGAGGCCCGCCTGCGCGCCATCTCCGACACGTCCATGGACGGCATCATCGTATTCGACGAACAGGGAATGGTCCATGAATTCAATCCCGGCGCCGAACGCATTTATGGCTGGGCCGCCTCCGAGTTGATCGGACGCAGTGTCACCGACATCATCGTCGAGCCCTTTCGCACGCCGGCGCGGGTGGACTTCTCGAACTTCCTGCGCCAGATCGCCGACATCCTGGGCCTGGAGCGTGAGACCCATGGGGTGCGCCGCGATGGCTCGCTGGTGCCCATCCGGCTGGTGATCTCGCGCATGCCCAAGCTCGATCGCCCGCTGTATGTGGCTTATGTGTCCGACATCAGTGAACGCCATGCCATGCAGGTGGCCCTGCGCGACAGCGAAGCCCAGTTTCGCTCGCTGATCGCCAACATCCCGGGCATCTCCTATCGCTGCCGGGCCGCGCCCGGGTGGCCGCCCGTCTACATCAGCCACAACATCGAGGCCATCACCGGCTACCCGGCCGAGGCCTTCATGGGCGAGCACCCTCAGGTGCGCTTCGCCGAGCTGCTCAGTGGCGATGACACCGCTCACCTGATCCAGATCCTCAAGAACGCCAGCCGCAGCGGCGGCCGGTTCGTGCTCGAATTCCAGTTGCGCCATCGCGATGGCTCGCCCCGCTGGATGTGGGGGCATGGCTGCGTCGTGCGCAGCGACAACCACACCATCCAGTGGATCGACGGCGTGCTGCTGGACATCACCGAACGCCACGGCATGGAAGCCGCCTTGCGCGAAGCCAAGGAAAAGGCCGAGGCGGCCGCCGCGGCCCGCAGCACCTTCCTGGCCAACATGAGCCACGAGATCCGCACCCCGATGAACGCGATCATGGGCTTCACCGAAGTGGCCTTGGCGGGCGAGTTGTCGGCCGGGGCACGCAAGCATCTCGAAACCGTCTACAAGTCGGCCCGCAGCCTGCTGCAATTGCTCAACGACATCCTGGACACCTCCCGACTGGAGCGCGGCGAGGTGCAGCTGGAGAGCGTCGACTTCTCGGTGCAGGATTTGGTGCAGCAGCTGTGCGCCGAGCAGATGCCGCATGCGCAGCGCAAGCACCTGGCCCTGCAGACGCATCTCGATCCCGAGGTCGGCGACATCGTGCGGGGCGACCCGCAGCGGCTGCGCCAGGTGTTGCACAACCTGCTGGGCAACGCCATCAAATTCACCCACCAGGGCCGGGTCGACGTGCACGTGTCCCGCCACGGCGGCGACCTGCATTTTCAGATCCGCGACACCGGCATCGGCATCCCGGCGTATCGGCTGCCGCATGTCTTTGAAGCCTTCACGCAGGTCGACGCATCCATGAGCCGGCGCTTTGGCGGCACCGGTCTGGGCACCACGATCAGCAAGCAGCTGGTGGACCTGATGCGGGGACGCATCTGGGTGGACAGCACCGAGGGGCGGGGCAGCGTGTTCCATGTACAGGTGCCGCTGCCTTCACAAGCCTTGCCCAGGCTGCGCATCCTGGCTGTGGACGACGTGCCCTTGAATGTCGAACTGGTTCGCCTGCTGCTGGAGGGTCACGGCCATGGCCATGACATCCTGGTCGCCCACAACGGCCAGGAGGCACTGGATGTGCTGGCGCGCCAGCGTGTCGACGTGGTGCTGATGGATGTGCAGATGCCCGTGCTGGACGGCCTGGACGCCTGCCGGGCCCTGCGCCGCATCGAGCGCGAGCAGGGCCACCCTCACACGCCTGTCATTGCCTTATCGGCCAGCGCCCAGAAAGAGGACCGCCAGGCTGCCCTGGCCGCCGGCATGGATGGCTTTGCCAGCAAGCCGCTCGATCTGGCGGCGCTGCTCGCCGAGGTCTCGCGCGTCACCGGGGTCACCCTGGTCTGGGAAGGCCCCACCGCCAGTGCCCCCCAACCGACGTCAGGCCCGACTGCCCGAGCCGAACTGGCAACGGCTGCACCGGTCAGCCGCAGCCTGATCGACCTGCAACAAGCTCATCGCCGTTGGGGCGACATCACCGCGTATCAGCAGTCGCTGCGGCAGTTCGCGCAAGACCACCAGACCTGGCTGAAGGCGCCCCAAGCTCAGACCCTGCCTACCGATCCCACCGCGGTGTTTGCGAGCGTTCATCGGCTCAAGGGCGCCGCCGCCAACCTGGCCCTGGTCGCCGTTGAGAAAGCGGCGCAACAGGTCGAATCGGCCTGGCCTCCGGGCGGGGTCGCCTTGGCCCAACTGCCAGCGGCCTGGGCGCAATTGCAACGCGCCATGCATGACACGCTGGCCGCCATGGCCCCCTTGATGCAGGCGGCCGACTCAGATGCCTCTGCCCGGCAGACGGTGGCCCCCACCACTGAGGGGGACGATGAGCACGACTGGCTGGACCACGCCACCCGGCTGCGCGATGCCTTCAGCCGGGGCGAACGGCTGGACAGCCTGCTGCATCAGTTCTGCCGCACCATCGGGGCGCAAGTGCCGGCCTCTCAATTGCAGGCGCTGGAACACGCCATCGATGAATTCGACTTTGAAGCCGCTGCCGCCTGCCTGGATCGCGTGATCCAGAGCCTGCCCCACACCGGAGACATCCATGCCGCACTCTGACCGCGAAGTCCGCCCCGTCATCCTGATCGTGGACGACGAGCCGACCAATCTGCAAGTCCTGCGACAGATCCTGCAGGCCGACTACCGGCTGCTGTTCGCCCGGGACGGGCACAAGGCCCTGGAGCTGGCCCGCTCGGAGCGACCCAACCTCATCCTGCTCGACGTGATGATGCCCGGCCTGACCGGCCACGACACCTGTCTGGCCCTCAAGCAGGACCCGCTGACCCAGGCCATTCCGGTGATCTTCGTGACGGCCCTGTCCGACACCGAAGACGAGACCCGCGGCTTCGAGGTGGGCGCCGTGGACTACATCACCAAGCCAGTCAGCCCGCCCATTGTCAAGGTGCGGGTGCGCAACCAGTTGTCGCTGGTGCGCATGGACGAACTGCAAGAGACCCGCATGCAGATCATCGAGCGACTCGGGCGCGCGGCCGAGTTCAAGGACAACGAAACCGGTCTGCATGTGATCCGCATGAGCCACTACGCGCGCACGCTGGCGCTGGCCTCGGGATGGAGCGTCGGGGCGGCCGACGAGTTGCTGTCCGCCGCGCCCATGCATGACATCGGCAAGATCGGCATACCCGACAGCATCCTGCTCAAGCCCGGCCCATTGAGCCCGGAAGAGTGGGTGGTGATGCGCACCCATCCGAAGATCGGCGCCGACATCATCGGCGAGCACAGTTCGTCGATCTTGCGCATGGCCCGTGAGATCGCCTTGTGCCACCACGAAAAATGGGATGGCAGCGGCTACCCGCACGGGCTGCGCGGTGAAGCCATTCCGGTCGCCGCGCGCGTGGTGACCATTGCCGATGTGTTCGACGCCCTGACCACCGCGCGTCCCTACAAGAAAGCCTGGACGGTGGAAGACGCCTTGGCCAACCTGGAACAAGGGGCCGGCCAGCACTTTGACCCGTATCTGGTCCCGCTGTTCATGAGCATCCTGCCGCAGATCCTGGAGATCCGCGAACGCTGGCGCGAGGCCGACACCGAGCCGGCCTGACCCAGTCAAGCCCTCAACGGGCGAAGGCGCGCTGCAAGGCCTGCGCCAGAGCGGTGTGCGCCTGGCTCGCCTCGGGAATGAAACGGCTCATGTTGATGAAGTCATGCAGCACCCCGGGCCACACGCGCACTTCAGTGGGCACGCCGGCATCGCGCAGCTTTTGCGCATACAACTGCCCTTCGTCGTACAGGGCATCGCATTCGGCCAGCCCGATCCAGGCAGGCGCCACGCCTGCGTGCCGAGCGGTCAGGGGCTCGCGACGCCAATCGATGGGTTCGTCTTTGACACGGGCATGGATTTCGAACCAACGCATCAACTCGGCCGTCAACAAGGTGCCTTGTGCGAATCGGTGGAAGGACTCCGTCTGCATCGAGCTTTGCACCGACGGGTAGAACAAGGCCTGCAAGACCAAAGGGATGCCGGCATCCCGGGCCATCAGGGCGCTGCTGGCTGCCAGGTTGCCGCCAGCACTGTCGCCGCCCACCGCCAGACGGCTGCCATTGAGGCCCAGGGTGTGACCATGATTGGCCAGCCATTGCAGGGCCGCAAAGCAGTCTTCCAGACACGCGGGGTATTTGTGCTCGGGCGCCAGCCGGTACTCCACGGCCACCACCGCCGCGCCACTTTGCGCCGCCACCGACCGGCACATCGCTTCACAGGTGTCCAGCCCGCCGACCACAAAACCGCCGCCGTGCATCCACAGCATCACGGGCAACAGGTCCGCGTCATGCGGTGAGCGCGGCACCGGCGCCCACAGGCGCGCCCGCATCAGGCCGGTGGGGCCCGGAATCAGAAAGTCATCCACCCGCGGCAGGTGCACCCGCCCGCTTTCCATGGCACCCACGCTGGAGCGATAGGCGCGACGCGCCTGCTCGACGCTCAACTCATTGAGCGGCGGAAACGCCGTTCGCTGGATATTGGCCATCAAGGCCCGGGTCATCTCGTTGAATTGATCGTAGGCAGAAGCCATGCGCCTCCCGTTCAAGGTTGTGTGACACGCACTTGCAGTTGCAACTCACCCTGGTCATCGAGCTCGCTCGTGGACCATGTGCCCCGTGGGCTCCGTGAGCCAGACGTGCCCTGCATGTTCTGGGTACTTTGCGTTTGATCCCGGTTGCTCTGCGCCACCACCACCCATTGCCCCAGCGCCACGGCCAGCGTGGTGGCCACCTCCTGGCGCAGCACCTGACCGTCGGGCGCAACCCCCGAGGTCCCCAGGGGGTTGCCCACCGCCTGGCTGGACTGAGCGGACAGTTCCAGCTCGACCAGCGAGCGACCGCCCTTCCAGCGGGGACGCACGCTCAAACCCTGGCCCAGATCGATCCACACGGTTTGCGAGAGCAGTTGCGCGCCCGCGCCGGCCGCGGCACTGGCCGCCGTGCTCGCCGCAGGCGCCGACAGCAACAGCTGCCAGCTCGTCTGCGGCACGCTGCGGCCGGTGTACAGGCTGGCGCGTCCGCCGTTGAGCACCAACAGCGTGTGCACGGCATCGTCCTGCTGGCGACTGTCCTGGGTCGACAGCCGCATGCCATGCACGTTCATGGCCGCCTGTTGCTCGCGCGCCTGTGCCGAAGACAGCACCCGCCACTCAATGCGCAAATTGCCCGGCGCCGGGGGGGCGGCCAGGACCGAAGGCCCCGGCCCCACGAGGGCGAGCAGGCCCGCCGTCACAGCCATCTTCAGGGCCGTTTTCAATCCGGTGCGTCGTGGCAGCAAGTTCATGTTCACAGCGTATCAAACCCCTCATGCGCTGAGTGTGGTCTATCGGCACAAGTGGGCTGTGCACCCGGGTTATTTCCATGGCTTGAAATAACTCAATTGCGCGATGCTCAAGTCATGTCCTGCCCGGTCGATATGCCAAGAACGCTCTGACCTGTCAGGGATACACACCAATTTTCAGTCCGACTCGAGATGGAGGCTGGCAATATGCAGCTCGAAGCCCTGTTCAAGCAACCCCAGGCCCTACCGGCCGTTCCCAAAATCGTCCACGAGCTGATCGACAGCTTCAATGACGGTGACATCTCGATTGACGAGATTGCCAAGAAAATTGCCGCGGACCCGGTGCTCTCGGCTCGCCTGCTGCGACTGGCCAACTCGGCCTACTACCATGTCTCGCGCAGCGTGGGCACGGTCAACGATGCGATGACCATGCTGGGCTTCGTGACGGTGCGCACCCTGGTGATCAGCTCCGGCCTGACCGGCGGCTACAAGTCGATGCCCGGCCTGGACCTGGGCCAGTTCTGGCGCTATGGCCTGCACACCGCTGCCGTGGCGGGCTGGCTGGCCAAAAAGACCGGCACCAACGCCGACCAGGCCTTCACCGTCGGGCTGATGCACGCGATTGGTCAATTGGTGATGCACGCCGGCATGCCTGAACAGATGCTGCAGCTGGACAAGCAGGCCGGCCCGCTAGACCCCCGTCGCCTGGACATGGAGCAAAACTCCTTTGGCTACAACTTTGCGGCCGTCGGCGCCGAGCTGGCGCGCCAGTGGCGCTTCCCGCACAGCTTTGTCGACGCGATCAAGTACTTCCCCGATCCGCTGGGCGCCGAGAAGTTCGATGCGGCCGCTGGCGTCATCCATCTGGCCGCCTGGCGCGCCCGTGGCGAGCACAACAAGCTCAATGCGGAGGAGCTGGCCGCCACGCTGCCCGCCGAGGTCTGCAAGAAGCTGGGCCTGAATCCGGACACGCTGCTCAAGGAGCTGCCGCCCTTGTCCGAGTTGTGCGAGGGCCTGGAAAGCCTGCTGGGCTGACCCCTGCGCTGCATCCAGCGACCTCAGATCGACAAGGGGTCGACATCCACCGCCCAGCGGATCAAACCGCTGCGGCGGTTTTTTTGCGCCTCGTCCAGCCACACCGGCTGGGCCGCCTGCAAAAAGCGCTGCAAGGCCAGGCGGTTGCTGGATTCGATCATCAGCTGGGCCCGCTCGACGTTGGCCACGCGCTGAATGGGCGTGGGCACCGGGGGGTACAGCATGATCAGGGCCCCGGTCGACTCGGCCATGTCCTGGGTCAGCTCGGCGGCCCGGGTCAGGAAGTGTTGGGCGGCCTCCTGGGTCTTGCCCTCGGCCCGCAGCATGGCCAGGCTCGCATAGGGCGGCAGGCCCGCCATCTCGCGCTCTTTGAGCTGTTGCGCCGCAAAGTCGGCATAGTCATAGCGGCGCAGGGCGGCGTAGAGCGGGTGCGTCGGGTGCCAGGTCTGCACCCACATCTCGCTGTGACCGGCCACTTGCGCATCGCGCCCGGCGCGTCCGGCGGCCTGCAGCAGCAGCGCGAACTGGCGCTCGGCCGCACGAAAGTCGCTGGCAAACAAGGCCGCGTCCGGGTTGACGGCCGCCACCAGCGTGATGCGCCGAAAGTCATGCCCCTTGGCCACCATCTGCGTGCCCACCAGCACGTCGACTTCGCCGGCATGGACGCTGGCCAATTGCGCCTCCAGCGCGCCCTTGTGCTTGGTCACATCGGCGTCGATGCGCCCCATGCGGGCCTGTGGCAGCGCCTCGGCCAGTTGCTCTTCGAGTCGCTCGGTGCCCCGGCCCATCGGCGCGATGTCCTGGTTGCCGCAATCAGGGCAGGCGCGCGGCACCCGTTCGGTGAAGCCGCAATGGTGGCACCGCAAGGTGCGGTCCACCTTGTGAAAGACCCGCCAGGCGCTGCAATGCGGGCAGCCGCTCTTCCAGCCGCAATCGCTGCAATGCAGGACGGGCGCATAGCCGCGCCGGTTGAGCAGCACCAAACTTTGCTCGCCCCGCTCGATGCGTTGCGCGATCGCTTGCAGCAGCTCGGTGGCCAGCGGGGGCGGGCTGTGGCCGGGCAGCGGTTTGGGCGCACGTGACAGATCGAGCACGCGCACCGTCGGCATGATGCCGTCGCCCACGCGGGCCGGCATGGCCAGGCGCACGTAGCGGCCCGCGCCGCCTTCAGCCACCGGCAGGGCGTTGTACCAGGACTCCAGACTGGGCGTGGCCGAGCCCAGAACCACCGGCACGCCCTCCTGGCGGGCCCGGTACACAGCCAGATCGCGCGCGGAATACCGCGCCCCGTCTTGCTGCTTGTAGCTGGGGTCGTGCTCTTCGTCGACCACGATCAAGCCCAGGCGCGGCATGGGCGTGAACACCGACAACCGCGTCCCCAACACCAGGTCCGCATGCCCCGTGTGCGCCAGCAACCAGTTGCGCAGGCGTTGGGCCGGCGTCAGCCCGCTGTGCAGCGACACGATGTGCCGCCCCGCAAACCGCTCGGCCACCCGCGCTTCGAGCTGGGGCGTCAGATTGATCTCGGGCACCATCATCAAGACCTGGCGCCCGGCATCCAGCGCCCGCTGGGCCTGGCGCAAATAGACCTCCGTCTTGCCGCTGCCCGTGCTGCCCCACAGCAAAAACGGCTTGTCGGCCGCGCCGGCGAGGCTGTCCAGCGCCGCGCGCTGCTGCTCGGTCAGATCGGGCAGAGCTGGCGCCACCTCGCCGGCTGCCGCCGGTCCTTGCGCCACGACTTTATCCAGGCGTTTGAGTCGCCGGCCCCATTGGGTGTCGTCCAGCTGACGCAGTTCGGGCGGCAGCACCATCAGGGTCATCTCACCGAGGCTGCGCTGGTAATAGCCGGCGGCAAAGTGCACCAGCTGGCGCCAGGACGCGGGCAAGGGGGGCAGCCCGGTCAGCACTTCGGCCACTGGTTTGAGCTGGGCGTCGGTCAGGGCCTCGCCGGGTTCGTCGGTCGCCGGGGTATCCCACACCACCCCGGTGACCACGCGTCGGCCCAGCGGCACCCGCACCACGGTTCCGGCCGGTAGAGGCTGAGGACTCAGATAGTCCAGCGGCCCCAGCAAACCGCTGTGTTGCGGCGCTTCCACCACCACGGCAATCCGGCAAGGCGCGGCTTGGGGTGCGTGATCCGATTGGCAGGGGGGCACTGTCTTGTCTCCGAACTTCCTACAAGGATTGAACTAAAAACGGCAAGTTGTTGATTTTATTGGGTTGAACCCTTATCCACGAACCCTGTGGATAACTTTGTGGGAAAGCTTTGCAAATGCACGCTAAATGCTTGTCAGACCGTGATTTGCCCTAGATTGCCTCAAAGAGAGGCAATCCATCAGTTTCCATATGAATCAACGACTTAGCTGGGGCCACCGGACAATTGACCGCTTTGCCCACTTGCGCGACGTCCACGACGCCCGCATGCCTTTTTGTGGGGATAAGTGATACAGCCCTCACCAAAATCAAGGGTAATCCCTAGTTGCTCAATGTCTGACAGAGCTTGTCGTCCAGTTGTGACATTGTTCACACTTTCGTACCGGTTTGACCCGGTTTGTGACGGGACACCCAGTCATTTGGAAAATCGGACGGGATGTGACCGACACTTGGTTACGTTAAACAAAGCACAGCCGCAAGTAACGCCGCTAAGTCCTTGATTTTACGTGCGGCACAGCTTATCCCCGTTTCCTGTGGATAACTTTGTGGGAAACCTATGCACACCCGGCCTAACTGCTTGTCAGCGCAGGGTTTCCCCTGGATTGCCGCAAACTGGTGCACGGCCAAAGTTTCTATATGAATCAAGCACTTACCACCTGTGCCTGTGGTTTCCGCGCCGCCGCTTCACCCGGCTCTCCCGGCGCGGCCCGCATGCGCCTTTGTGGGGATAAGTCAAGCATGGATAGCACAAAAACGCGCCAGAACGGCCTATTGAACGCGCCCAAATTTGTGCTAAGCCGGTCAGCGCACTGATCTGCCCGGATCGCATCTGACGTCGGGCCGCGCAGCGTCAGGGCCGAAACCACAGGCCCCCTTGAACCGGGACACAGGAAAACCCTCGGGGCGGATATGAACAGTCGTTTGAACCGGGTATGCTTGCGCTTCTTCACCTCATTTTTTTTGAGAGACACCGCAATGAGCTTCTCGATCGAATCCAAACTGGGCGACCTGCTGGACAACGAAACCACCAAGGCCATCCTGGAAAAGCACATGCCTGGCATTTCCACTCACCCCCAAATCGGCATGGGCAAGGGTTTTGCTCTGTCGATGGTTGCCAAGTTCTCCGGTGGCCTGATCACCGAAGACCTGCTGCAAAAGGTTCAAGCGGACCTGGCCGCACTGGGCTGATCCCCCGACTGACGGTAGTCAGAAGCAAAAAGCCCGCTAGACGCGGGCTTTTTTGTTGTCACGCCATTTTGGGGCTCATTCCCATGGGCAGCAGCCCGGACCGCGCCGCCTCGTGGCCCAGATGCCGGACCAGCACCCCCTGAAGGTCATCGCGCGAAAACGGCTTGCTCAGGTGGCCGTCCATGCCCACTTCCAGGCACTTGCGCTGCTCATCGGCATCGACCGTCGCCGTCAACGCCACAATCGGTACCCGGGGCAGACGCCTCGCCGCTTCGCGCTCCCGAATCAGGCGTGTCGCCTCGTAGCCGTCCATCAACGGCATGATGCAGTCCATCAGGACGAGGTCGGCTTGCTGGCCGGCCAGCCAGTCCACCGCCTGTTGACCGTCGTCCACCACCCGCACATCCAGACCCAGTTGCCGCAAGCTGGCTTCGGCCACCAGCGCATTGATCGGGTTGTCCTCGACCAGCAGCACGCGGCAGGGCGGCAGGCCGGCACCCACGGCCTCGTTCGACGCGACCGGCTGGGCCGCCGCCGACGGCGTCATCACCTGGCCCACAGGCAGATGCAGGCTGCAACTGAAGCGCGATCCCTGGCCCACCCGGCTGCTGCAGCGCAGATCGCCCCCCATGGCCTGACAGAGCTGGCGCGAAATGGTCAGCCCCAGACCGGTGCCATCGTGGCGACGCCGTTGCACGCCGTCGACCTGATGGAAGGCATCGAAGATGTGGCTCAGCTCATCCTCAGGGATGCCGATGCCGGTGTCCTCCACCTCGATGGCCACGCAGTCCGATCCCTGGGCGCGCGACACCCGCAAGGTGATCCGTCCTTCGTCGGTGAATTTGATGGCGTTGCCAATGAGGTTGTGCAGCACCTGCCGCACCCGCATCGGGTCACCCACCACCGGGTGACAGGCAGCCAGATTGGTGTGCACCACCAGGCTGAGGCCCTTTTCTTGAGCGGTGACGGTGGACAGCCCCACCACCTCGTCGATCAGCACCCCCAGATCAAACGGCCGCTGGTCGATCTGGACATGACCGGCCTGGATCTTTGAAAAGTCGAGCACATCGGTCAGCACGGTGAGCAGGTGTTCCCCCGATCGCTCGACCAGCTCGAGCCGGCGGCGCACCTGGGGGCGCGCTTCTTCTTCGCGCAACATCCGTGTCAGGCCCAGGATCCCGCTGAGCGGGGTGCGCATTTCATGGCTCATGGTGGCCAGAAAGCGGCTTTTGGCCTCGCTGTGGTGTTCGGCCAGGTTGCGCGCCTCTTCACGCTCTTTGGCCACCCGCTCCAGGGTGAACCGCAGGCGCAGCAACTCGCTCATGCGGCGTTGCGCGCGGGCCGTTTCCATTTGCAGCACGATGGCCAGCAAGGCCAGGCAAATGGCCCCGAACAGGCCAAACTGATCCCGCCGGGCCAGGCAATATAAGGCGTTGGGCGCCAAGACCGCCATTTGCAAACACGCGGCGGCGCGTCCGTCCATGTGCAGCATGAAACTGCCGGTGGCCGCGACGCCGACCACACAGGCGAGCGTCACCGCAGCGAGATCCGATTGGGTCACCGGGGTCAGCCACCAGCCCACGCCACCCCATATCAAACCATCCAGAACCAATAACACCATGAACCAGCGATACCAGTGCGGGCGAGTTTGGTCAGGGGATTTTGAAAATGCATGGGCATGCCAGACTCTGGGCACCAGAATCAGCCATTTTGCGGCCAGCCACGGCCAGAGCACCATCGGAGGGACCAGCGGATAAATCAGCCAGCACATCACGGTGGCAAACACGCCCGACAGGACACTGATCGAGGAGATGTGTCCCAGCATCATGCCGGTGCGCGCTTGACGAATCCGCGATTTCAAGCCGTTATCTTCGATCTCCGACAGCGCGGATTGAACTGTCTGTCGAGTTTGGGTAACCATCAACTACCTCGTTACTCCGAAAGTATTGATAGCGGCTGGCGCGATTAGATAAAGGGTTTTCGCGAAAGTTCCCCGTATATGGCCATCCGTAACGGTTTGAAACATCCCCTATTTAGGGGGATATCACATTTTCGGACCTAGGGTTCCCCCTTGAATGTTTCCCTCTCCGGATATTTGAATCCATACCATTAATGGACCCGCATCTAGGTTAAATCTGGTCAACGCGGTCGGATTTCCCCGAATATATTGCAGACAAAGCGACCGGCAATATAACGAATTCTGAATCCATTTCAATGATGGAAATCAGAATCGATATTCGTTAAATCCCACGGCAATATACCCAGCCCTTTTTCTCAGATTCGCCCGACGCATTGGGGGGCCCCGCACCGGCAGGTCAGGCGGCCGGCGTGGTGGGTGGGGCCGTAGCGAACCGTCAGCTCCGCACCCGGGGCGATGTCCCCGATGGCATAGAACGCCACGCGTCCTTGCTGCACCTTGAGCACCATATTGGGCGCGCAGGAGTGGTTGGCATGGCGCAGCGGGTCGGTGGAATGGGTGGCATCGACCGCCCGCTTGTCGGAGATGGCAATCATGAAGATGTGCCCCGTCAAGCGCTCGGCGGCTTTGGCGCGCGAGCGGGCTTCGGCCAGGGTCACGAATTCGCCGCGGATCTCGCCAATCTTGGCCCGGGCCGGGATGGCGCAGGCGGCAAACGCGCCCAGACCCTCGATGGCACTGGGGCCCACGGTCACGGGGTACTTCTGCGGGTCGAGCGGGACCGCGCGGTGCCCGCCCCCTTCGGGCGACACGGCGGCGTCAGCAGCATCAGCGATGGGGCGAACCAGGGGGCGGAGTGTGGGCATGGGTGATCAGGCGGTGAGCAAGCCGTCGGCCTTGAGCAGGCTTTCGAGGCACTGTTCCTTGATGCCATAAAAGGCCTTGATGTCCTCAATCTGCTGCAGCACCGGTGCGGGGGACACCCCTTTGGCGCGCTTGACGGCCAGGATCATCTTGTTCTTGTTGGTGTGCTCCAGCGAGATGAATTCGAAGACCTGGGTGTCGTAGCCCGCGGCCTCGAGCAGCAGGGCGCGCAGGCCGTCGGTGAGCATTTCGGCTTCCTGCCCCAGGTGAATGCCGTGCTGCAGGATGGGGCGCAGCGGATGGGGGCTGAGCAGCTGCGGGCGGATCTGTTTATGGCAGCAGGGCGAGCACATGATGATGTCGGCGCCAGCCCGGATGCCCAGATGGATCGCGTAATCGGTTGCCACGTCGCAGGCATGCAGCGCGATCATCACATTGAGGGCGGCGGGATGGTAGTCGCGCACATCGCCTTGCTCGTAGTCCATGCCCTGCAACTGCAGCTTGTCGATGACGCGCTGGCAGAGCTTGACCAGGTCATCGCGCAGTTCCACCCCGGTGACGTGGGCCTCGCGCTGCAGGGTGTGGCGCAACCAGTCGTGAATGGCAAAGGTCAGGTAGCCCTTGCCCGAGCCGAAGTCGACCACATGGATCTGCTGTTGCTGGGCCAGGGGCGAGCGATCGAGGGCCGCGGCAAACACCTCGATGAACTTGTTGATCTGCTTCCATTTGCGCGACATCGCGGGGATCAGGTGCCCCTGGGCATCGGTCACGCCCAACTCACGCAAGAAGGGCCGCCCCAGATCGAGCAGGCGGTGCTTGTCGCGGTTGTGCCCGCTCGAGGATGCGGCCGGTGGCGCCTCGCCCGCCCCCGCGGGCGCCCCGGCTGAATCGGCATCGGCGTGCGAGAGCTTGCCCACGCGCACGCTGGCCTTGCCTTTTTTGCTCCAGGCCAATTGCATCTCCTGCGTGGGCGTGTGCACATGGGCGTTGCGGAATCCTTGGGGGCCCAGCAGGTCCATCAGCACCGGCACGCCCTCGCCGATGGGGTGGTTCTTGGTGATGTCGCGTGTCTGATAACGGTAGACGAAGGACAGGCAATGCTGCCCCTTGAGGGTGATGGGCCTGACCAACACCCGTTGCAACTGCGGTTCGATGCCGGCATAGTTGGCCAATACCACCTTGGTCAACGTGTGCTGTGCGAGCGCTGACATCAGATGAGCGCGAAATTTGTCCAGGTGCGGGGCGTGATCTTGCATAGACGTACATTGTCGCGCCAAGGGCTTTCGAGCGGCCAAATTGCCTGAAGAAGCCGCGTTTTTTGCACGCATGGTGCGGCCGGCAGGGTGGCATCCTGTTGACTGGGTATCTTTCAATCCGCAGTTCGATCAGTCTGAAAGGGCGCTTGATGGTGATCGACAAATTGCCGAAAGGCTCGGTCCTCATCGTGGACGATGACCCGGTCATCGTTCAGTCGCTGGGTCGCATGCTGGACGGACTGGGCCACATCCGCTTTGCCTTGAGTGGCGCGCAAGCCCTCAAGCTGATCAGCGAAGCCGCTCCCGACATCGTGCTGCTGGACGCCGACATGCCGGGCATGAGCGGCTACGAGGTCTGTCAGACCCTGAAAGCCGACCCGCTCTTTCACGACATCCCGGTCATCTTCATCACCGGCCATGTCGACGACCACAACGAACTCAAGGGGCTGGAAGCCGGCGCGGTGGACTTCATCGGCAAGCCGCCCAAGGCCGCCTTGGTGCAAGCGCGGGTGCGCGCGCACCTGCAGTTGAAGCTGACCACCGACGAGTTGCGCCGCAGTGCCAACTCGGACCCCCTGACTGGTCTGGCCAACCGCCGCGTGTTCGACGCCGTGCTGGAGCGCGAATGGGACCGGGGGCGGCGCGCCGGCTCACCCGTGTCGCTGCTGATGGTCGACATCGATCATTTCAAGCAATTCAACGACCACCTGGGTCACCCCGAAGGCGATCGTTGCCTGGTCCAGGTGGCGCACCTGATCCAGCGCCTGGCCCAACGTCCGGCCGACGAAGTCGCCCGCGTCGGCGGCGAAGAGTTCGTCGTGCTGCTGCCTGAGACCGATGCCATCGGCGCCGCCCATGTGGCCCAGCGCATCGTCGAGGGGGTCGCCGCCATGGGCATCGCGCACCCGGCCTCGTCGGTGGCCCCGGTCACCACGGTCTCCATCGGTGTCGCCTCGATCCACCGCATTCCGGTGGCCGAACGCGGTTCACACGATGGCCAACCTCACGTTGGCCCCATCGATCTGATCCGGGCGGCTGACAAGGCCCTGTATGCAGCCAAAGACGGGGGACGCAATCGCTACCAATCGGCCGGCGTGCTGGACCGGCCTCCTCCCCACTGAGCCTGCGGCCATGTCCTCATCGCGCCCGTTGACGGGATCCTTGTTGCTGTTCTCCATCGGCATGCTGATCACCGCCGTGGCCATGCAGCGCCAGCATGTCCAGACCGATGCCGCGGTGCAGGCGCAATTCGCCCAGGTGGCCAGCGACAACGCCAATCACATCATCGAGCGCATCTACCGGTTTCAGTACGGGCTCAAAGGCATTCAGGGCGCGATTGTGGGCACCGACGCCCGCCACCTGTCGGCCGAGACGTTTCACGCCTTCCATGACACGCAGGACGTGACGCTCGAATTCAATGGGGCGCAGGGCTTCGGGTACATGAGCGAGTCGGCGATCCCGTTCTTCGAGCCCCTCGACGAGGTCGAACCCCCGCAGGCGCGTGCGCTGCTGCACAGCCCCACCAGCCTGGCGGCGGCGGCGCTGGCGTGGTCACGTCAGAGCCCCACACTGAGCGCCCCGCTGACCCTGCCGCAGCGGGCGCCGCATTCGGATCGGTCCTTGCTGTTGCTGGTGCCGGCACGGCCCCGTGATGCCCAAACCAAGGGCTGGGTGTACGTCCTGCTGGATGTGGATGCCGCCCTCGTCGATCTGTCGCCACGCGCGCAGGACTACCAGTTGACGATCACCGACATCACGCCGGGCGGCGATGGCGAGCGGGTGTTCGATTCGCCGCCACCGCCACAGCCGTCGCCCAAGGTGCACTGGCAAAGCAAGCGCGACGTGATGGGGCGGCGCTGGCTGATGGAAGCCCGGGCCGATGTCGGTTTTGGCGAGCGGCTGAACCTGACCTCGCCCAGCACCGTGGGCTGGGTGGGGCTGACCCTGACGGCGCTGCTGACGGCCTTGACCTATGCCTTCTGGGTCAACCGCCGCCGCCGCTCGGCACTGCATCGCCAGGAGGCTCAACTGGCGGCCATCGTGCGCAACAGCAGCGATGCCATCGTCAGCCAGACACCCGACGGCCGCATCCTGAGCTGGAACCGGGCGGCCGAGCAGATCTTCGGCATCCCCGCGGCGTCGATCATCGGCCACCCCTGGTCCTCGCTGCTGCTCAGCCACTGGGACGAAACCGAAGACCGGCAACTGATCGACGCGGTGATGGCCGGTCGCACCCCGCCGCCGTGCGACACGGTGTTGCGCGCCGCCGATGGCACCCCCATTGATGTGTCGATCAGCGTGGCGGCGCTGACCACGCAGGAAGGCGAGGTCGAGCGCATCAGCCGCACCATTCGCGACAACCGCGAGCGCAAAGCCGCCGAGGCCCGCCTGCGTGAGTTCGCACAAAACCTGGAACAGCAGGTTCAGGCCCGCACGGCGGAGCTGGCTGCCGCCACGCGCCATCTGCAGTCCGTGCTGGACGGCATGCCTTCGATGATCGGCTACTGGGATCATGAACTGATCAACCGCTTTGCCAACCGCGCCTACGCGGCCTGGCTCAAGGCGCCCCAGGGCTTTGTGGTCGGCCTGCACATGGAAGCCGTGCTGGGCACCGCGGCCTTCGAAGCGGTCAAGTCCCACGTGCGCGCAGCGCTCAAGGGGCACGCGCAGACCTTCGACCACACCGACGTGTCGGCCCCGGGCGGCGCCCCGCGGCACTTTCAGACGCATTACCTGCCCGACATCGAGGGCGCGCAGGTTCGCGGGTTCTATGTCCTCATCCATGACGTGACCGAGCTGACCGAGAGCCAGCACAAGCTGGCGGTCGCTTCCCATCAGAGTCAGGCTTTGCTGGAGACCATGCAGATGCATGCGATCTACTCGGTGGCCGACCGCAAGGGGCTGATCATCGACGTCAACGATGCGTTCTGCCGGATCAGTGGCTACAGCCGCGACGAGCTGATGGGCGCCAACCACCGCATCGTCAACTCGGGCCTGCACCCCAAGGCCTTCTGGGCCGACATGTGGCACACCATCTCGCAAGGCCAACCCTGGCGCGGCGAAATCTGCAACCGCGCCAAAGACGGCTCGCTGTACTGGGTGGACAGCATCATCGCGCCCTTCCGCGGCCCCGACGGACGGATCGACCGCTACATCTCACTGCGCACCGACGTGACCGAGCGGCGCCTGACCGAAGAGCGCCTGCGAGCCGCCAGCGAAGGCTTTCTGGAACGCGCAGGGCAGATGGCCGGCGTGGGCGGCTGGGAGCTGGACCTGGCCACGGGCGAGATGGTGCTGACCCGCCAGACCCGCGCCATCTTCGGGCTGGACCAGGACCGCCGCCTGACGCTGGAAGAGTCCTTGCAGTTCTTCCAGTACCCGGCACGTGAGCTGCTGCGGCATGCCATTCAGGATGCCTCGCGCCTGAACAAAGGCTGGGATCTGGAGCTACCCTTTGTCAATGCAGCGGGCGACAAGCTGTGGGTGCGCACCGTCGGCGGCGCCGATCGCGTCGTGGTGCTCGACGACGGCCGCCCCGGGCGTCTGGTGGGCGCTTTGCAGGATGTGACCACCAAGCATCTGACCGAGCAGGCCTTGCTTGATGCCAAGCGCACGGCAGAGGCCGCCAGTTCGGCCAAGACCGAGTTTCTGGCCAACATGAGCCACGAAATCCGCACGCCTCTGAACGCCATCATGGGCATGACGCATCTGCTGGGCGAATCGCTGCACGATGCCGAACAACGCGCCTGGGTGAGCAAGATCCAGGCGGCCAACAAGTCGCTGCTGACGGTGCTCAACGACGTGCTGGATCTGTCCAAGATCGAAGCGGGCGAGCTGACCCTGGAGGCCTCGCACTTCTCCTTGCGCAAGCTGCTCAAAGAGATCGAAAGTCTCTTTGCCCCGCAGGCCATCGGCAAGTCCCTATCGTTCTCGATCCAGACCCCCGAAGAGTTGCCGGATGTCGTCCATGGCGATCACTTCCGCATCCGCCAGGTGCTGCTGAATCTGCTGAGCAACGCCTTCAAGTTCACCCAGCAGGGCAGCGTGACGCTGGGCGTGCGAGTGGTCCAGCAAAGCGCCCACGAGGTCGAGCTGCGCTTTGGCATCACCGACACCGGCATGGGCATGAGTGCCGACACCGTGGCGCGTCTGTTCGAGCCCTTCACCCAGGCCGATGCCTCGACCACCCGGCGCTTTGGCGGCACGGGCCTGGGCTTGTCCATCGTGCGGCGCCTGGTGACCTTGATGGGCGGCGAAGTGGGCGTGCACAGCGAAGAAGGCCGCGGCAGCCAGTTCTGGTTCACCTTGCCGCTGGCACTGGGCGCGGCCGACGACACCGCCCCAATGGGGCCCGACCACCTGCGGGTGGCCTTGATCGGCACCTACTCCAACGACATGTCGCACCTGACCTCGCTGGCCGACCACATGGGCTGGGTCGTCACCTGCGTGGACATGGAGGACGATGAGGCCACACTCGACGCGCTGGATCTGCACGGCCCGCGGCGGCCGGATCTGATCGTGCTCGAATACGCCCTGCTGCATTCACTGTGGTGGCAGGCGCTGGTCCGGCACGGCGCCGATCAGCCCGACGCGCTGGGCAGCCCCATCCTGGTCTATCGCAACGCCCGCCATGCCGACGCCCCCCCTGCCACGACCGAGGACGGCGTCGACGGCGAGGTGCTGCACCCCTGGTCCTGCGCGAGCCTGTACAACGCGGCGCAGGTGGCCCTGGCCCGGCACGGGCAGACCGGCGACCGGCTCTACGCCGCCAGCAAGCCTGAGGCCATGGCCGTGCGCTGGCTCGACGGGGTGCGCATCCTGGTGGTCGACGACAGCGACATCAACCTCGAAGTGGCGCAGCGGCTGTTGCGCTCGGAAGGGGCCGAGGTCCACATCGCCCGCGACGGACAAGAAGCGCTGCAGTGCCTGCAAGCGCAGCAACGCGACTTCGACGCCGTGTTGATGGATGTGCAGATGCCTGTCATGGATGGCAAGGAGGCGACCCGCCGCATTCGCCGCGACATGGGACTGACGCAATTGCCGATCATCGCCTTGACGGCGGGCGCCTTGCTGACCGAGCGCCAGCGTGCCATGGACGCCGGCATGAACGACTTTGCCAGCAAGCCGCTGGAGCCGCACGCCCTGATCCGCGTCATCCGCCGGCATGTCGAGCAAGCGCGGGGCCAGGCCGTGGCCCTGGTCGCGCAGGCGCACGCCCTCAGCTCGCAGGTCGAATCGCTGGAGGGCGGCCCGGTCACCCCCGCCCGCTGGCCCCGCATCGATGGCATCGACATGCAGGCCGTGGCCGCCGAGTTTGACGATGACCGGGTGTTCTACCGTGGGCTGCTGCGGCGGCTGTTGCACGATCATGGCGCCCCCCTGGTCAATGGCCCAGCCCCCTTGCGGGACCCGGCGGCCCGCGACGCACTGGCCGCGCGTTTGCACAAGCTTCATGGAACGGCCTCGGTCTTGCGAGCCGTGCAGCTGGCGGCCTTGGCCAAAGAGGGCGAAGCCCGCCTGCGACAGGACCCCGGCGCGGACTTGAGCGTGCACCTGCTGGCCATCGAGCAGGAGTTCGAGCGCATTGCGCAAAGTGCCCACGCCTGGCTGAATCAAAAGGACGAGTCGATCGAAGCGTCCCACGCGACATCGGATGCCCCCGAGGCGGCGACATCGTCATGGCGGGACTGGGTGGCCGCCTTGGGCGCGCAGGACTTGCAGGCGCTGGAGCGCTTTCAACAGCTGCGGCCCGCGTTGCGCCACCGGCTGCCGCCGGCGGGCTTTGCCGCCCTGCAGGAAGCCATGGAAAGCCTGAACTTTGCCCAGGCCCTGGCCGTGCTGAGCGACTATGAAGTGATGGATGAGAGCGTGAACGAGGTGCCGAACGAGGCCACCGAAAAGGCCTGACGCGCCGCCCCCAGCGAGGGCCGGGGGTCAGCGCGGGGCGAAGGCGGTCGACAGCCCGGCCAGCAGCACTTCGATCATCAGATCGCGATGCGCCTCATTGGGCACCTCGGGCACCCAGGCATCGTCCAGGCCCATCACCAGATGGCGCGCCGTGAACCCATGGATGCCTTCCCAGAAGATCTGGGTCATCAGGTCCACGTCCACATCCCGTGCGCGCACGGCGCCCGTGGCCGCCCATTGCGCAAACAGGACCCGCGCAAAGGCATACGGGTCTTGCAGCGGGTCGCCATGCTGCACCCGCGCCGACTCGTTGGGCGCATGCGGGCGGCGCTGCATGAACACGAAGGCGTATTCATCGGGGTGGGTGACACCGAAGTGGATGTAGGCCCGCGCCGTGGCGCGAATGCGGTCCAGCGGATCGGCTTGCGTGGCCACCGCCTCGCGCATCACCCGGGTCAATTCCAGCAGGTCTTCGTCCATGGCCTGCGTGATCAGCATGGCCTTGTCTTCAAACAGCGAATAGACCACCGTGGTGGAGTAGCCCGCCAGTTCGGCCACCTTGCGCAGCGAGATTTCGCCCAAGCCACCCTTCTTGATCAGCTTGCGCACGATCTTGATGATGGCCTTGCGGCGCTGTTCCGCCTCACGTTGCTTGCGCACGTCTTTGGGTGTCGACGACAAGGGATGAGTCTCCACAAGGTGCAGGGTTTGTCTGGATAACGACGGGTTTCAGGCAAGCATATTCTGATAACACTGTTATTTTTTCAATCAGTGTTTCTTTTTATGTCAGCGATTTTTATCTGGCCGCGCCGACTGACCCGGATCCTGTGCATCCTGGCTTGGTTGAGCCTGAGCGCCTGCGGCAATGACAAACCCCCCGAGCCCACGGAGCAAGACGTTGCGCGGGCTGAATCGCTGCGCCCCACCGATGCCGCCTTGGCCGAGCGCTATGAGCGTGCCTGCCTGACCTGCCATGCCACCCGCAGCGCCGCACCGCTGACCGGCTTTGCGCCAGCCTGGCGACCACGTCTGGCCCAGGGCCTGGATGTGTTGGTCGCCCACGCCCGCGACGGTTTCAAAGGCATGCCCGCCAAGGGCCTGTGCAGCGACTGTTCCGAGGCCGACCTGCGCGGCCTCATTGTTTTCATGAGTCAAGCCACCACCGCCCCCACAACCGCCCCATGAGCCACACCCACCAACCCCGTCGCCAGTTCTTGACCACCGGCACCGCACTCGCCCTGGGGGGGCTCAGTGGCCTGGGTGCCAATCTGGGTTTCGATGACGCCGCCCATGCCAGCACAGCGCCCCCTACCGCTGCCGGCACCTTGAATTGGCACAACTGGTCGGGCGTCCAAACCGCCACGCCTTCGTCCCTGCCCACGCCCGCGAACGAGGCGGAACTGCAAGCCCTGCTGGCGCGCAGCACCGGCGAGATCCGGGCTGTCGGTTCGGGCCACTCCTTCACCGCCCTGGTGCCTACCAACGGCGCCATCGTGTCGCTGGACAAGATGTCGGGTGTCATCGCCATCGACAAGCAGGCCATGACCGTGACCGCCAAGGGTGGCACGCGACTGGGCGTGCTGGCCCGCACGCTGGATGCCCAAGGCCTGGGCCTGCGCAACCAGCCCGATGTGGACGTGCAGACCATTGCGGGCGCCATCTCCACCGGCACGCATGGCACGGGCTGGACCTTGCCGGCCTTGCACGACGACATCGTGGGCCTGCGCATCGTCAAGCCCAATGGCGAGGTGGTGCAGATCGATGCGCAACACAACCCCGACTGGTTGCCCGCTGCGCGCGTGTCGCTGGGCAGCCTGGGTGTGATCAGCGAAGTGACCATGCGGGTGCTGCCCGCCTACAACCTGCAACGCAAAGTCTGGCTCAGCCCCATCGACAAGCTGCTGGACCAGGCCCCCGAGCTGGCGCAAAAGCACCGGCACTTCGAGATGTACTACCTGCCCTTCACGGGATACGGCGCCGCCATTGCACACGATGTGTACACCGGCAATGACCTGTACTTCCCCAAAGCGGCCGATGACGACGTGCTGTCCGACCTGCGCAAGCTGCGCGACTGGCTGGGGCGCTTTCCGCACTTGCGCCAATGGGCGGCCAGCAAACTGATCGACCCGAGCATGACGGAAGAAGCCCGTCAGCGCTCCTGGAAACTGCTGTCCTCTGTGCGCCCCGTCAAGTTCAATGAGTCGGAATGGCATGTGCCGCGCGATCAAGGCGTGGCCTGCCTGCGCGACATCATCCAGGCCATCGAGAAACACAACGAGGCTTTCTTCCCCATTGAGTTCCGCTTCATCAAGGGGGACACGGCCTGGCTCAGCCCTTTCCATGGGCGTGACAGTTGCTCCATCGCCGTGCACGCGGCCGCCGAAGAGCCTTATCAATACCTGATCAAAGACTGCGCACCGATCTACCGCGCCCATGCGGGCCGCCCGCATTGGGGCAAGTTGCACCTGATGGGCACGGCCGACCTGTCGGCCATGTACCCCAAGTGGCAGGACTTCCAGAAGGTGCGCCAACAGTTCGACCCGCAAGGCCGCATGCTCAATGCGCACTTGCGCAAGGTCTTTGCCAACGCTTGACCCTCTCAGACAAGAGACCGCCCCATGCCACGCCTCAGCCGCCGCCAGTTCGTGACCACCGCCGGCCTGGCCACCGCCGTCGGCGTGGCCGCCTGGCGCCCCAGCGAGCAGGGCGCCCCTCATGACAGCTACTTTCGGGGCATGCAGGCGGCCCTGCGCATGGCCGGTGTCGGCATGCCCACGCTGGTGATCGACCGTGACCGCCTGCAAGCGAATGCCAAACAGGTCAGCGCCCACATTGGCGGGCGCATGGGCCTGCGTCTGGTCAACAAGTCGCTGCCCTGTCTGCCTTTGCTCGACGAGGTGGCCCGCCTCACCGGCAGCCAGCGGCAAATGGTGTTCAACCTCCCCTATCTGCAACTGCTCACCCAGCAACGCCCCGATGTGGACGTGCTGCTGGGCAAGCCCTTGCCGGTGGCCGCTGCGGCTCAGTTCTATGCCAAGCGCCCCATCTCGGGTTTTGATCCCGCCCGACAACTGCAATGGTTGGTCGACACGCCCCAGCGCCTGGCGCAATACCGTGACCTGGCTCGCGCGCAGCAGCAGCCCGTGCGGGTCAACATCGAGATCGACGTGGGCCTGCACCGTGGCGGCGTCCTCGACGACGGGACCCTGCGCAACATGATCCAGCTCTTGCAGCAAGAGCCCCTGCTGCAATGGTCGGGCCTGATGGGCTACGACCCTCACACTGAAAAAATCCCCGATCTGCCCGGCGTGCGCCAGCAGGCCCGCGACCACGCCAAGGCCGTGTACCGGCGCCTGACCGATGTCATGCAAGCCAGCCCCTTGGCCAAGCCCGCCGCGCAGTTGACGCTCAACACCGCCGGCTCGCCCACCTACCGCCTGCACGATGGCACGGGCGCCGCCAACGAGGTGTCCGTTGGGTCAGCCATGGTCAAGCCGACTGACTTTGATACGCCCTTGTTGGCGGATCTGATGCCCGCCTGCTTCATCGCCACCCCCGTCATCAAGAGCGGCCCATTCCAGGCACCCGATGGCGTCGAGTGGTTGGGCAAGCTGGTCAAGTTGTGGGACGCCAACCAGCGCCACGCCGTCTTCATCTACGGGGGCCACTGGTTGGCCCAGCCGGTCTCGCCCCCGGGGCTGGCCAGCAGCGGCCTGATGGGCCCCTCGTCGAATCAACAGATCCTGCTCGGGTCGGGCCAGCAAGGCCTGCAGCCCGATGACTTCGTTTTCATGCGGCCCACGCAGAGCGAGGCCGTGCTCCAACAGTTTGGCGACATCGCCGTGTACAGCCAAGGGCGCATCACCGAGTGGTGGCCCGTGTTCCCCGCGCAAGCCTGATTTTTCTTTGAGAGGTATGTCATGAAGATGCGATTCCTTCGCAGGCCCCTGGCCGCCTGTACCGCGCTGACCTTGACCTGGATGTCAAGCCCTGCCTGGTGCGCCCCCACCCCCAACGATGCCAAAGGTCTGTGGCTCAGCAGTGACAAAGGCGCCATCATCGAGTTCAAGGACTGCGCGGACGTGGCCGGCGCGCTGTGCGCCACCATCGTGTGGGACAAGGATGCCGGCACGCCCTTGGACACCTGCGGCGTGCTGATCTCCAAGCTCAAACGCTATGACGACGAGGCCTGGCGAGATGGCTGGGTGTTCGACCCGCGCACCCAGAAGCACTACAAAGGCGCCGTTCGCGTGAACAAGGACAGCCAGCCCGAGAAGCTGCTGATGCGGGCCTACATCGGCACCGAGATCCTGGGCGAGACCGAAGAGATGACCCGCGTGAGCAGCCTGCCCGCGGGCTGCAAGGCCCATTGACCCCCGCCGCCATTCAGCCCCCAAACCTCGGAGACCACACATGAAGCTCATCCCTCGCCCCATCGCGCCTCTTGCATGGGCCACCGTCGCGCTGATCGGCTCTGCCGGCAGCCTGCAGGCTCAAGCCGCCGCGTCAGACGAACCCGTGATCCAGAGCTACGCCATCGACTACGAAGCCAAGCTCTTGACCGATCGCCGCACCAATGGCCTGTCAGACACCTTCCTGCGCCCCGGCGCCGAGTTCACCGTCAATGCCGCGCACGAGTCGGGGCTGATCGGCTATCTGCAACTGGGCAGCGTGGCCCGCGCCAACTTCCCGGAGAGCAAGCTGTGGACGGCCGTGGCGGCAGTCGGCTACCGCTGGGGCAACCCGCAGGGATGGCACTACGGCGTGGGCCTGGCGCAAGAGATGTTCCCGGGCGCACAAGTCAAAGATGCGCCCAAGAACCCCTTCGTCGACCCGACCGACACCATCAACACCCGCTTTGACACGACGTTTGCGGTGCTGGAGTTGGGCTATGGCATCGTCGAGGCCCGCTATCTGAACGTGCTGAGCAAAGACTTCCGCGGCAACAACACGGCCGTGGTGTGCGGCTCGCGCTTCGGGCCGGAGTTTGAAGCCTACATGGGGGGGCTGGCTGATCCCGCGCAGGCCATGGCCTGCTATGGCGACTCGGTCCAGCACAGCCGGGGCTCGCAGCTGCTGTCCATCGAGACCCGGTACCCGCTGGCCCACGACACCAAGCTGGTCGCCCATGTGGGCTACACCGAGGTCAAGCACTTCAGCCAGGTCACCACCCTCGACTACAAGCTGGGCGTGGCCCACACGCGCTGGGGCCTGGACTTCGAGCTGGACGCCGTGGCCGCCAGCATGAAAGACCGATCGTACGCCGTGACCTATGACGTCTACGGCCACACCAAGCGCATCAACCGCACCGCGCTGGTGGCCAGCATCGCCAAACGCTTTTGATGGGAGGCCCTATGACGACCCGATCCATGATCCGTTCAGCGGCCCTCGCCGCCTTGTCTGCATCTGCCTGGGCTCTTGCGGCCGCCAGCTCGCCCGCCTATCAAGTCGGTGTCGGCATCAGCGACATCACTGGCGAGGCGGCCGAAGTGGGCATGATGGGTTACGCCAGCCTGAGTCAGAAGACCTCGGGCATCCACCAGCGCTTGCGGGCGCGGGCCTTTGTGGTGCAGGACAACAGCGGCGCCACACCCGGCAAGTCGGTGGTGATGGTGATCACCGACACCGGCTTGATCACGCAGGCGATTCACCAGGCGGTGCTGGCCAAACTGGCCGCCCGCTACGGCAATCTGTACACAGAGCAGAACGTCTTGCTCAGCGCCACGCACACACATGCGGGCCCGGGCGGCTATTCGCACTACGCGCTCTACAACATCACCATCCTGGGCTTTCAGAAGGCCACCTTCAACGCCATCGTCGATGGCATCGTGGAGGCCATCAACCAGGCCCATGCCAACAAGGCGCCGGGCGACATCCGGTTCAATCAGGGCGAGTTGGTTGACGCCAGCCGCAACCGCTCGGCCCCCGCCTTTCGGCGCAACCCTGCCAGCGACCGCGCGGCCTTTCCGCAAGAGATCGACCCCTTGATGAGCGTGCTGACCTTCCAGCAAGGCGGCCAGGCAGTGGGGGCGCTGAGCCTGTTCCCCACCCACGGCACCAGCATGACCAACACCAACACCTTGATCAGCGGGGACAACAAAGGCTATGCCGCCTACCACTGGGAGCACGACATCGCCGGGGTGCGTTACCGGCTCGACGGCAAGCCCTTTGTCGCGGCCTTTGGGCAGACCAACCCGGGCGACATGAGCCCCAATCTGAACCTCAGACCCGGCAGCGGCCCGACCGAAGACGAGTTCGAGAACACCCGGCTCATCGGCTTCCGTCAGGCTGACAAGGCCATGGGCCTGTCCCACACCTCGGTGAGCACCTTGAGCGGCGGGGTGGACTACCGCCAGCGCTATGTGGACATGAGCCGCGTGCAAGTGGGCAGCGCCTACACACCCGATGCCCAGGTGCACACCACCTGCCCCGCCGCCTTGGGCGCCAGCTTTGCCGCCGGCAGCACCGAAGACGGGCCCGGCCCCGGCATTGCGCAAGAGGGCACGTCCAACCCCTTCCTGAACGCCATCGGCGGTTTGATCTTTCCCATCCCTGACAGCCTGCGGCAATGCCACGGCGCCAAACAGGTCGTCATCCCCGTGGGATTGATGCAACCGTATCCCTGGGCCCCTGAAGTGCTGCCGCTGCAATTGGTGCGTGTGGGCCCGCTCTACCTGGCCACCTTGCCCGGCGAGCCCACCATCATGACGGGCTACCGCATTCGGCGTCAGTTGGCCCAGACCTTGGGCACCGACATCCAGCATGTGCTGGTGATGGGCTACACCAATGCCTACACCGAATACATCACCACACCCGAGGAATACGCCGAACAGGACTACGAAGGTGGCAGCACCCTCTTTGGCCCGTGGACCCAACCGGCCTATATGCAAGAACTGGACAAACTGGCTCAAGCCATGCGCCAGGGCACGGCGGTCGTCAACACCCTGCAGCCACGCGACCTGAGCTGCTGCCAGATGAACTTCCAGACCGGCGTGGTGATGGACCTGCCGCCGCTGGGCAAGTCCTTCGGCTCGGTGCTCCAAGATGCGGCTGTGGCCTACAAAGTGGGCGACACCGTGGCCGTGCGCTTTCAAAGCGCTCACCCCAAGAACAACCTGCACCGCAACGGCACCTTCCTGGAAGTGCAGCGATGGAACGGCAGCCAATGGGTGAGTGTGGCCGACGATGGCGACTGGAGCACGAAGTACCGCTGGCGTCGCACCTTCGGTGCCGAATCGGTGGTGGACATCAGCTGGGCCATCCCCGCGGGCACGCCAGCAGGCTCATACCGCATCGTCCACTTTGGGGACGCCAAATCGCTGTGGGGCCGCATCTCGGCTTTCAGTGGCACGTCGCGGGTGTTCTCGGTCATCCCCTGAAGGAGCCCATGAGGGCTTATGCTTTGGGATTCATCCCAGCCCTCGCCCTCATGCAAGCCAGCAACTTTGATCTGACCCGCTATCTGCAACGCATCGGCTTTGAAGGCCCTGCCCGGCCCGACATCGACACCGTCGCGCGCATGATGCGCAGCCAATTGCAAACCGTGCCGTTCGAGAACCTGGACGTGCAGGCCGGCAAGATCGTCTCGATGGTGCCGGAAGACATCGTCGACAAGATCGTGCACCGCCCGCGTGGCGGCTATTGCTACGAGGTCAACGGTTTGTTTGCGATGGCGCTGCAGGCCTTGGGCGTGCCCTATCAATTCGTGGCGTGCCGCCCCATGTTCTATCCCGTGCGCCGCCCCAAGACGCACATGGCCCTGGTGCTCAAGCTGGACGGCGTGCAATGGCTGGTCGACCTGGGCTTTGGCAGCCACGGCATCCGCCAGCCCATGCGACTGGACGGCAGCGGCGAAGCCATCCAGCAAGGCCCCGACCAGTTCAGGCTGACGCCAACGGGCGACACCCACTTGCTGCAGGCCTTCTCGGAGGGCCAATGGCTGAACCAGTACGAGTTCAATCTGTCGCCTCAGGAATGGGTCGACTTCGCGCCGGCCAATTACCTGAACTCCACCCACCCGGACGCGATCTTCGTGCAAAAGCGCCTGATCATTGTCCATACGCCGGGCGGTCGCCATGTTCTGCTGGGCGACACACTCAAGACCCATGAGGCCGGTCAGGTCACACAGCGAACGGTCGCTGAGCCCGAATTGGGCGGGGTGCTGGCCGAGTTGTTCGGTTTGACCGAGGCAGCGGCCGTCAAGGCGCCTTGACGGTCAGCACCGCACCGTCGCGCACCGCCACCCCCAGCCGGACCATCTGCTCGGCGGCGAGGTGGGCCATGGCTTCCGGGTCGACGGGGTAATACGCGCGGAGCACCTGGTGCGTGATGGCGCTTTGCCGAAACAGGTCAGCAATGTCGCCCACCGTCATGCGCTGGGCGGCCAGCAGCTTGAAGGCCAGCAGCGCCTTCAAGGCATTGTCGGCATTGCGCTTGGGGTCGGCGGCCAGCCACTTGATGCGGGACTGCGCCGCCTCCAGCGCGGCCGACACCTCGGTAAACGGCGCACCGTGTCCGGGGATGACCAGGCGCGGGGCCAACTGCCCGATGAGGTCCAGCGTGGCCTGCTGCTCGGCAAAACCCGATTCACCCACGATCTCTGGAAAGATCACCCCGAAGCCGTTTTGCCACAGCGCGTCGGCGCTGATCAGGATGCCCCAGCGCTCGCACCACAGCATCACCATGTCGTTGTCGTGCCCGGGGGCGCCCAGCACGGTCCAGTCGTCGCCGCCCAACTCAAGCGTCTGCCCCAGTTGCAAGACGGCGTCGTACTGAAAGCGCGGGCAATGCTGGCCGGTGCTGGCATAGCTCAGCCGGGCCTGGTCCCAGGCCGTGACCGCGTCCTGCAATCCGGGCGGGATCACCGTCTGGCAACCATAGTGCGCCTGCAGCAGGGCGTTGCCACCGGCGTGGTCCGAATGCAGATGGGTGTTGACGATGCGGCCCAGCGTGCGCCCCTGCAGCGCGTCTTGCAGCAAGCGCAGGGTCTCGTCGGCGTGCGTGCCGTAGCCGGTGTCGACCACCGTGGGGCAATCGGCATCCAGAAAGACGATGTTGTTGGACGAGAGCCAGCCTCGCTCCAGCACACGAATGTGATCGGGCAGTGTCATCAGGCGATGATCTTAGCCCGGGATGTCGGGGGTGCGGGGCTTGATGCGCTCGCTGGGCAGCCAGCCCACGGTGACGACCTGCGTGACGGGATGCGTGTAGCGGACCTGGGCCCAGCCCGGCTTCTGCGTCAGGATCATGACCTTGTCGCCCTTGACAATGTGTTTGCCCATCCGGCAGGCGGGGTCTGGCGTGGTGTGCAGCAGGCTGCGCCCGGCCACGGCGACCACGCCCGGCGCGGCGGCGGTGGGAGCGGGGGCCGCAGGCGGTGCGGCCTCTGCGCAGGCCGCCGGTGCACGGGGCGTCGCGTGGGGAAGGCCGGCAGCCGGTGGGTTGTCACGCAACCCTTTGATGGCGTCTGCCACGGCCGTGTCGGGCGCGCGCTGCTGGCAGGCCGCATCGATGCTCATGTCCGGGCGCATGACCAGCCGCTCGGCGCGCTCGACATCCCAGGTGGCACCGCGTTTGCGCAGTTCGACGCGCTTGATCTGCAAGGCGCCCTCCACCATCAGCAACTCGCCGTCGGCGCGTCGCGCCACTGCGCAGACTTTGCCATGTCCGCCATTGACCCAGGCCCGGCTGAGCGTGATGCCCGAGTTGACTGGCAGGCCGTCGACGGGGGTGTTACGCGCCACATCGACCAGCGCCATGCGCGCCGGGTCACCTGCGCTCAACTCGCGGGCCGTACAAGGGAAGGTGGCTGCCCAGAGCAGGCCAGCCATCGAAACGATGAACAGACGAGGCTTCATTGCAGTGCGGCAGAACACGCCGTGAATACAGTTCAGGAAACTGCAAGATACGGCGCCCCACGCACGGGCAAAGCCAACAAAACGGGGGGCAAAGCCCCCCTTTCAAGATGATGCGGCGCGCGCTCAGGTGTCTGAGCGGGCCGGCTTCACATCCGGATGCCCTTGACGATCTGGGCCCGCTCGGACGCGATGGCCTTGACGCGCTGCACGCGATGGTGCGAGGCACGCATCGCCGGCACGGGGTGGTCATGCTGATGCTGCACGCGCTCCCACAGGGTGATGGCCTTGGCCACCCATTCGCGGTAGCCGGGGTCCTCGGGCGAGTAGAACGGGATGCCGCGAGCGGCAAAGGCTTCCACTTCCTTGGCGACCGGCGTCTCGGGGACTTGCTCGACCTCCAACTCCAGCACATGCAGGGCGTGAACCCGTTTGATGGCCTCGGGCGCCATCAGTTCTGTACGCAGTTCTTGGGCGGTGGCACGGTGTGGCATGAGGGATTCTCCAGTTTGCGCGGGGGACATCACAAGGGATGTCGGCCCCTGGCGGTCCGGCTTGAGAGGCCGCCGCAAACCGAAGTGTCATAGTCGTGCCTATTTCCCATTTGGTCGAAAAACGGCCCCCTTCACCCCTCAGTTCCCTGCCTGTCGGCGTCCAAGCCTCAGCCGTGGCGAATCAGGTGGTCGAAGGCGCTCAGCGCGGCCTTGGCGCCGTCGCCTGCGGCAATCACGATCTGCTTGTAGGGCGTCGTGGTCGCGTCGCCCGCCGCAAAGACGCCCGGCACATTGGTGGCGCCCTTGGCGTCGACGATGATCTCGCCGAATTTGGACAGCTCGACGGTGCCTTTGAGCCATTCGGTGTTGGGCACCAGGCCGATCTGCACGAAGACGCCTTCCAGCGGCACCAGGTGCTCTTCACCCGTGGCGCGGTCTTTGTACTTCAGGCCGTTGACCTTGCCGTCGGCGCCCGTGATCTCGGTGGTCTGCGCGTTGGTGTGGATGGTCACATTGGGCAGGCTCTTGAGCTTGTTGACGAGCACGGCATCCGCCTTGAGCTGGTCGGCGAACTCGATCAAGGTCACGTGGGCCACGATGCCCGCCAGGTCAATGGCCGCCTCGACCCCCGAGTTGCCCCCGCCGATCACGGCCGTGCGCTTGCCCTTGAACAGCGGGCCGTCGCAGTGCGGGCAGTAGGCCACGCCCTTGTTCTTGTACTCCTGCTCGCCGGGCACATTGACGTTGCGCCAGCGGGCGCCGGTCGACAGGATCACGGTTTTGGACTTGAGTACGCCGCCATTGGCCAGCTTCACCTCGATCAGGCCACCCGCTTCGGTCGCGGGCACGATGGCCTCCGCCCGTTGCAGGTTCATGATGTCGACATCGTAGGCGCGGGCGTGGGCTTCGAGGCCCATCGCAAACTTGGGGCCGTCGGTTTCGAGCACCGAGATGTAGTTCTCGATCGCGAGCGTGTCATTGACCTGGCCCCCAAAGCGTTCAGCGGCGATGCCGGTGCGGATGCCTTTGCGCGCGGCGTACACCGCCGCGGCCGCGCCGGCCGGGCCACCGCCCACGATCAGCACGTCATACGGGGCTTTGGCAGACAACTTGGCCGCATCCTTGTCGGCGGCGCCGGTGTCCAGCTTGGCCACGATTTCTTCCACCGTCATGCGGCCCGACCCAAACACCTGCCCATTGAGGAAGACCATGGGCACGGCCATGACCTCGCGGGCGTTGACTTCGTCCTGGAAGGTGCCGCCTTCGATCACCGTGGTCTTGATCTTCGGATTGAGGATCGCCATGAGGCTGAGCGCCTGCACCACATCCGGGCAGTTGTGGCAGGTCAGGGACATGTAGACCTCGAAGCGGAAGTCGCCGTCCAGCGCCTGAATCTGCTCGATGATGGCCGGCTCGACCTTGGGCGGATGACCGCCCGTCCACAGCAGTGCCAGCACCAGCGAGGTGAACTCATGCCCCAGCGGCAAGCCGGCAAAGCGCAGGTCCGTCTGGCTGCCCACACGCTGCAGCGAGAACGAAGGCTTGCGCGCGTCCTGCCCATCGGTGCGCAGGGTGATCTTGTCGCTGCGCAGGCCGGCAATGGTCTGCAGCAGGCTGAGGGTATCGCGAGAGCTCTCAGAGTCGCTCAAAGACGCCACGATCTCGAAAGGTTGCTGTACCCGCTCCAGGTAGGCGGCGAGTTGTGCCTTGAGGGTATCGTCCAACATGGTGTGCATCCTTTTCTGTTGTGAGCGTGTTCAAGCGACTGTGAGAGCGGGCCTCCTATCCCAGAGATGAAGGCCCAAGGCTGATTCGGACGGGGTGGCGTGAGGGGGCACGCCCGGTATCGGCGCGCAGGGCCAGGCGCAAACCGCAGCCATAGCCCGTGCTATGGCGAGGATTTGCAACGCAGCCATGTGCCCGAGTCCGGGATGTGCCACCCACGGCAATCCGTCCGGATCGGCCTTTAGATCTTGCCGACCAGGTCCAGCGAAGGGGTGATGGTCTTGGCGCCTTCGTTCCACTTGGCGGGGCAGACTTGGCCGGGGTGCGAAGCGGTGTACTGGGCGGCCTTGAGCTTGCGCACGGTTTCCTTCACATCGCGAGCGATTTCGTTGGAGTGGATTTCCAGCGTCTTGATGGTCAGGTTGGGGTCGATGATGAACGTGCCGCGCAGCGCCAGGCCTTCTTCAGGGATGTGCACGCCGAAGGCGTTGGTCAGCTGGTGCGTGGGGTCGCCAACCAGAGGGAACTGGGCCTTGCCGACAGCCGGCGAGGTTTCGTGCCACACCTTGTGCGAGAAGTGGGTGTCGGTGGTGACGATGTAGACCTCGGCGCCGGCCTTCTGGAATTCGGCGTAGTGCTCGGCCGCGTCTTCGATTTCAGTGGGGCAGTTGAAGGTGAAGGCGGCCGGCATGAAAATCAGGACCGACCACTTGCCCTTCAGAGACTGCTCGGTGACTTCAATGAACTTGCCGTTGTGGAAAGCCTGGGCCTTGAATGGCTGAACTTGTGTGTTGATGAGTGACATGTCTGGCTCCTGTTGAAGTTGAGGTTCGGGATAAAACAGGATGGATCTTAGGCCAGGCCAGGCATTGATAGGATTGATTGATGCAATATGGTCGATTGACCACACCTATCGACAAAGGCTCGCAAGCGGCTGGACGCTCGGTCAGACGCCAACTTGGTCACGGGTTTGCACGCATGATCGTTGTCGTGAAATGTGCCACATTGGACACACGTACGTACTACGGTAAAGGGTTGTATGCGATCCGTTGTCCCGCACGAAGGCTCCACTGTGGACCTGGCGACCATTCACGCCTGGGAGCGCGCCATGGCCTTGACCATTGGCCAGTTGCAGCCGCGCCAGCCTGAGCCCGCCGAGCCGCTGCCGGTGGCCGAGGCCCGTGAGATGGCGTGGGAAGACTGGTGCGCAGCCGCCGCCGGCGTCAGCGGGTCGGCACGGCCGTAGTCGCCGCCACGGTGTTGGGGCACCCGGTTTTGGCCGCATCCGCCAGGCCGGTCTGACTGCTGGCCGGCACCGGCTGGCCCACCACCCACACCGCCGCCAGTGTCTGCGCTTCCAGCAACTGGGGGCGTGTCAGTTTGTCGGTGAGGTGATCGCGACTGGCCTGGGCCTTGTCCTGCCCGGCCGCCGCCGCCAGGTTGTACAGCGCATGGGCGACGACCAGATCGCGCGGCACGCCGCGCTCACGCTCATACATCCACGCCAGGGTGCTCATGGCAAAGCTGTTGCCCTGGCTGGCCGCCTGGCGATACAAGTCCAGCGCTTTGAGGTCGTCCTGCAAAACGCCCAGGCCCAGCCGGTACATGTTGCCCAGGCTGTACTTGGCGTCGAAGTCACCTTGATCGGCGGCCTTCTGATACCACTGCGCCGCCTGGCGGTAGTCCTGTGCCACGCCTTCGCCGGCCTTGTACATCCCCGCGAGGTTGAACTGCGAGGTCGCGTCACCTTGCTCAGCGGCCTTCAAGAGCCACTGCACGGCTTGCCGGTCGTCCTTGGCCACCCCGCGGCCGCTGCGATACAAGCCGCCCAGGTTGCCTTGCGCAATGGCCAGGCCCTGATCGGCCGCCTTGCGGTACCACTCGGCCGCCAGCACGTCGCTCTTGGTCACGCCTTGCCCGTTGGCATGCATGAGTCCCACGTTGTACTGGGCGGTGGCATCGCCTTGGTCGGCCGCCTTGCGAAACCACGCCATCGCCTGCCGATCATCCTTGGGCACGCCCTGGCCGTTCTGGTACATCACCCCCAGATTGCCTTGCGCGATGGCCAAGCCTTGTTCGGCGGCCTTGCGATACCAGTCCAGCGCCTGCGCTTCGTCGCGCGGCACACCCTGGCCCTTGGCATACATCACGCCCAGATTGAACTGCGCCTTTGCGCTGCCTTGCTGAGCCAGGGGACGCAGCTCCCGCAGGGCGGTGGCGTAATCGCCCTGGGTATAGGCCCGCATGCCCTCGTCAAAGCCGGCCAGGGCGGCAGATGCACAGGCCAGACTCAATGTCATCAACGCAAGTTTGAATTTCATGGCGACGATCCTGGGGTGAGGGATAGAAGGGGGATCCGCCCGAGGATAGGGGGCAAATGCCGCAGCGCACCCACGATGCGCCCCTCAAACACGTGTCAGACAAACACCTACACAACGCCCATCCGCCGGCTGACGCGCCAGACAGACAGCGCCCTATCAAGGAAACGGCCCGGTGTTTGCACAATGAATCCATCGACAACGCCACAGCGCAGAAACGAAGGAAAAACAAGATGAACGCCGATCAAATCCTCGCCGAGATCCGTGAAACCAACCTGTCTTACCTGATGCTGGCTCAAACCCTGATCCGTCAGGATCGCGAGCAGGCTTTGTTCCGCCTGGGCATCTCGGAAGACGCGGCCGATCGCCTGTCGTCACTGACCCCTGCGCAAGTGCTCAAGATCGCATCGAGCAACACCCTGGTGTGCCGCATGCGCGTCGACGACGACCTGATCTGGACGCTGCTGACCAACCATGGCAAGGGCCAGACCACCGGCGGCATCGGCCAGTTGCACGCCAACATCCTGATGGCCGGTCGCCATCAGGAAGCTGCCTGAAACGCCTGCTCCAGATGCGCCAGACGCTGACCCAGCGTCTCAAAGAGGCTGGCGGCCAGTTCGAACTGGCCCGCTTGCCCGGCATCCACCAGTTGTCGACTCAAGTGGTGCACCGCCTTGGCCGACAGGCTGCCGGTTGACCCACTGATGTGGTGGGCAGCCGCCACCAGTTGGCGGGCATCCCCCCGTTCGATGGCGGCCTGCAGTTCGGCCACGCGGTTCGGGCAGTCGGCCAGAAACACGCGCACCAGTTCCTGAAACAGGGCTCGGTCGCCACCACACCGGCCCAGGGCCTCTTCCAGATCCAGATCGGGCAGGGCGTCCAGGGTCTGCGCCTGCAGGGCCATGACGCGCTCGATTTCGGCAACCAGCCGGTCCACCAGCACCGGCTTGCTGACGTAGCCATCCATGCCCGCCTGCATGCAGCGCTCGCGGTCTCCCGCCATCGCATTGGCGGTCATCGCCACGATGGGCTGATGCCGCACGCCACCTTGCTCACGCAGGCGAATGGCCCGCGTCGCATCGAGCCCGCTCATCTGCGGCATCTGCATGTCCATCAACACCAGGTCGTAATGCCCCTGGCTGACCCGCTCGACGGCCTGCGCCCCATCGGCCACCACGTCCACCTTGTGTCCCAGGTGTTCCAGCAAGCTGACCGCCAGCTTCTGGTTGACGACGTTGTCCTCGGCCAGGAGGATCTTGAGCATCCGCGCCGCGCCCGCGCGTGGGGCAGCCAGCCGAGAGGCCACCGGTACGGACGACAGCGCCGCCTGCGGGTCAGCCCGGTCGACGATGAAGGTGACATGGAAGGTGCTGCCCCGGCCCACTTCGCTTTCGACCCAGATGCGGCCGCCCATCAGGTGGGCCAGCCCCGCACAGATCGTCAGGCCCAGGCCCGTCCCGCCAAAGCGCCGCGTGGTGCTGGCGTCGGCCTGCGTGAAGGCATCGAAGATCTGGCGCTGCTGCTCGGCAGAAATGCCGATGCCCGTGTCCTGAACCGAGAGCTGCAGTTCGCAGCAGCCCTGGCGGCAATGCTGCTGCAAGCAGGCATCCTGGCGGCACTGTGAGGCGCGCAGGGTCACGCTGACCTCGCCGTGGTCCGTGAACTTGATGGCGTTGCCCACCAGGTTGATCAGGATCTGGCTCAAGCGCACCGGGTCGGCCACGACCGCGTCGGGCACCTGAGGGTCGGACTGAACCCTCAGAGCCAGGCCCTTTTCGCGGGCGCGCACAGCCAGGGGGCGCACGCTGGCGTTGACCACCTCATGCAGCGAAATGGGCACCTTCTCGATGGTGAGCTTGCCCGCCTCCATCTTGGAGACATCCAGGATGTCGTTGATGATGACCACCAGCGAGTCGGCCGAGGACTTGACCAGTTCCAGGTACTCACGCTGCTGGCGGCTGAGGTCGGTCGCCAGGGCCAGCTCCGTCATGCCGATGATGCCGTTCATGGGCGTGCGGATCTCGTGGCTCATGTTGGCCAGGAACTCGGATTTGGTCCGGCTGGCCTGCTCGGCATGTTCCTTGGCCTGCACCAGCTCCTGGGTCAGTTGCTTGGCTTCGGTGTTGTCCAGAATCAGGCCGTCGAAGTATTGCAGGCGGCCTTGCTCGTCATACAGGCCCTGGCCTTTGCCGTAGGCCCAGACGATGTGCCCCTCGGCATGCCGGATGCGGTAGTGCAGCTCGAAGGACTTCTTCTGGGCGGCCGCCTCACGCACCAGCCGCTCGACCTCGGGCAGGTCTTCGGGGACCACGATGTCCGCGATGGCAACGGCGCCCGACATGAATTCGGCCGCACTGCGCCCGGTCAAGGCCTCGATGCCATCGGTCAGGAACAGCATGGTGTTGCGCGCATCGGGCAAGCAGCGGTAGACACAACCGGGCAGGTTGGCAATCAGGCGGCGGTATTTGTTTTCGCTCTCGGACAAGGCCGCCTGCGCCTGCGCTCGCAGCTGATCATGGGCCTCGATCAGCTCACGCGAGGACAGCTCCAGACTGCGCGAGCGCAGCATCAGGTCGCGGTCGTATTGCTGGTAGCTGTCGGCCAGCATGGCCAGGAACCGCGGCAGCCGATTGGCCAGCTCGCCCAGCTCCGGTTGCTGCTGACCGGCCTGGCGCAGCTGTTCAAGCAATCGGGCGAACGCCGCCTCGCCATCGATCCCCAGGCCGCGCTTGATCTGCCGCGACAAAGATTTGTTGTCAAACATCCCGATGCGGCCTCAAGGAGTTTCGCTGATGTAGGTGATCGTCATCGTCTGGTTGTGCAGCTTGCAGTCCAGGCCCCGCACCATGGGGCTGATCTCGCCATACGAGTAGAACCCGGCGACCACGGCGTCACGGCCGAACACATCGGCCACGGCTTCGATCTCTTCATCGACGTGGGCGCCCATCACCAGCTTGCGGCCCACGCAGCTGACCAACAGGGCCACGCTGTCGCCAGGCGGCAGGCCCGCATCGCGCACCCGCTCGGCCGCGATCTGCGCGCCGTCGATCAGCGAATGGGTGGTGGCGTGCATCAAGCGCAGATAGCCGTCGGCCTGGATGTCGCCGGCCAGGATCAGGCTGCCCTGCGCTTCGTCGATGCCCAGGATGGTGCGGATCAGGCCCAGTTCGCGGTGGTCGGCGCCCAGCATCTCGAAGGGGAACAACAAACCCGAACCGGGCAGGTCCTTGGCGTAATGCCCCAGGTAGCGCTTGTAGATATCGAGCGCCGGCTTGCCATCGAGTTCGAACAGGACATTGCCTTCGCATCGGGTCACGCGCCGTGCCACGCCAAAGGGCTGCCAGCCATGGAAGCTGCCGTGCCGCATCTGCAAGCGGGGCCTCGAGAAGCCCAGCGCGACGAGTTGCCGCGTCGACACCGCCTGCGCAGACACCGTCCAGGTCTGCTTGAAGGCGCCGCCGTCACCGGCCAGACCGCCCGACACCGCCACGGTCGGCGGCAAGACCTGTCGCAGGCCCTCCACCAGGGCACTGCCGTTGATGGCCACGCCCTGGCCCAGCACCAGCACACTGTGCAAGCCGTCGCGCAGCAGGGCGCGAGCCAGCCGCTCGCCCGCGGCGGCGGAATCGGCCATGTCTTCCAGGTCGGTCGTGACTTGGGTGAAGCAGGGGTCGTCAAAGTGCAGTGCGGTGATCACCAAGGCGCCGTCGCTCACGCCGCTTTGGCCGATCTCGCCGGCGGTGCTGCAGCCCATCAGCGTGACGCCGGGCAGGGCCTCGCGCAAGGTGGCCAGACAAGCCGGCTGGGACAGCAAGGCCACATCCCCAAACACCAGCGCCAGCTGCGGCGCGATGGCCATCAACTCCTGGGCTTGGGACGGCAAGGGCAGTTCAGACCACGATCGCTGGACAATCTTCATGCGGCACGCTCCGCCGCGGCGCTGGCCTCATCCTGAAAACGCGCCTTGATCTCCAGCGCTTCGTCCAGGTGATCCAGAAAAGCCGTCACGCAGGCGGGGTCGAAATGGCTGCCACTGTTCTCTTTCAAGAAGTCCACCGCTTTGGGCACCTCCCAGGCCTTTTTGTAGGGACGCTCAGAGGTGAGGGCATCGAACACGTCGGCCACGGCGACGATGCGCCCGACCAGGGGGATGGCCTCGCCCACCAGGCGGCGGGGGTAGCCGGTGCCATCGAACTTCTCGTGGTGCGTCAAGGCAATCACCGCCGCCATCTGCAGAAAGGGCGAGGTGCTGCCGTCCAGGATTTCGAAGCCGATGGCCGCGTGTTCGCGCATGATGGTCATCTCTTCATCGTCGAGCCGACCCGGCTTGAGCAGAATCTGGTCGGGTGTGCCCACCTTGCCGATGTCGTGCATGGGCGCGGCATCCAGGATCAGGTCCTGATCGGCGCGCGACCAGCCCAGTTCACGGGCGATCAGTTGCGAGTAGTGCGCCATGCGCAGCAGGTGCGCCCCGGTTTCGGGGTCGCGGTATTCAGCCGCCCGGGCCAGCTTCAACACGGTCTCGCGCTCGCGCGCCACGATGGCGGCGGTCGCCTTGGAGACCTCTTGCGCCAGCCAGGTCGCCCGGTCGGCCAGCTCTTTCTGGTTGCGCCGCAGCACCAGCATGTTGCGGGTGCGGGCCAGAAACTCGGCGCGGTCCACCGGCTTGGTCAACAGGTCGTTGGCCCCTTTTTCCAGGGCCTGGAATTTCACGTCCGTGTCGCTGCTGGCCGTGATCATCAGGATGGGCGTCAGCGCCTTGCCCGGTCCCGCCCGGAAGGCGTCGATGAAGGCCATGCCGTCGAGGTCGGGCATCATGTAGTCGACGATCAACAGGTCGGGATCGTTGGCCAGACACCAGGCCAGCCCCTCGCGCGAATCGAGGAATTCCACCGTTTCGGTATCGGGCAACTGCCGGGCCAGCACCTTGAGCAAGGTGACATTGACCGGGTTGTCGTCCACGATGGCAATCTGCATGAAAGCTCCGCAAAGGCGTGAAGTGGTTGCGTCCTATCGGCTGCCTGGCCGATCAACTTAAATAGCGGGCCAGGGCCTCGTCGATCAGCGCCTCCTCACGCGCCAGTTCATCGAGCAGCGCGGGCCACTGGTCAGCGCGCCCGGCGTCCAGCGCCTGTTGAAGCTGCCGCGCGACGCGAGACAGGTCGGTCGCACCAATGGTGCCAGACGACGACACCAAAGAGTGCGCCACCCCGGCCGCCTGCGTCAATTGGCCCGCCGCCAACAAATCACGGATTTGCCGATGGGCATGCGAGCCTCCCGCCTGATAACGCCGCGCCAGCTTCTGATACAGCCCCTCGTTGCCCATGCAATGCGCCAAGCCGGTCTCCACCGACAGCTTGGGGCCGGACTCGGCGGGCTGCATCCATTGAGCCAGGATGCGGAACAGCTCTTTGGGCTCGAAGGGCTTGGTGACATGGTCTTTCATGCCGGCGGCCAGACTGCGCTCGCGGTCGCTGGGCTGGGCATGGGCCGTCATCGCGATCACCGGCAGATGGCGCCAGGCCGGCTCGGCCAGGATGCGCCGGGTGGTCTCGTAGCCGTCCATCTCGGGCATCTGCACGTCCATCAGCACGATGTCCGGCAGCCCGGTGGCCAGCTGATCCAGGGCCTGCTGGCCACTGGCCGCCACCGTGACATGCATGCCCGCCACATCGCGCAGCAATTCGCTGGCCACCAGCTGGTTGAACTCGTTGTCTTCGACCAACAGCACCTGGCGGCCCCGCAGGGCGGTCCATTGGACGTCGGGCAGATCGGCCACGGGGGTGCGCGGTACCGGTCGGGTGGCGGGCTGCCCCAGAGAGGTCAGCACCACGTCCTGCAAAGCCGAGATGCCGATGGGCTTGCTCAGGCAGCCGTGCAGGCCCTCTTGCAATGCGCGCTGGCAGACCCCTTCGTCGCCGTAAGCCGTCATCAGGACCACCTTGGGCGGATGGCGCAGCGCCGTGGCATCGAGAATGCGCCGTGCCATCTCGAAGCCGTCGGCGCCCGGCATCTTCCAGTCCATCAGCACCAGGTCGTAGGGCCGCTGCCCGTCATGGCGCACCAGCTCCTGCCACCCCTCGTCGGGCGTGGCCGCCTGCCCCATTTCGCAGCCCAGGCTCTGCAACAGCACGCCCAGGATGTCACGCGCATTGGCGCTGTCGTCCAGCACCAGCACCCGGCGCCCGCGCAACTGCGGCACCAGTGACCCCGCCGGCGTGGGCTGCGCCTGCGAGATGTCGAAGCTCGCGGTGAAGTAGAACTCGCTGCCCCGGCCGGGGGTGCTGGTCACGCCGATCTGCCCCCCCATGCGCTCGACCAGTTCCTTGCTGATGGCCAGGCCCAGGCCGCTGCCGCCATACAGGCGGGCGGTGGCATCGCTGGCCTGATTGAAGGGCAGGAACAGGCGGTTGACCTCTTCGCCGCTCATGCCGATGCCGGTGTCCCGCACCCCGATCCGCAGGGTGCAGCGCCGGGGCGTGCGCGACACCATCGACACGGTGACCACCACCTCGCCCACCTCGGTGAACTTGACGGCGTTGTTGCACAGGTTGATCAGGATCTGGTTGAGCCGCTGGGGGTCACCTACCAGATGGGTCGGCACGCTGGGCGCCATCCCGATGAGCAGCTCCAGCCCCTTTTGCTGCGCCTTGTGCCCGATGATCACCGTGAGCTTGTCCAGCACGTCTTCCAGACGGAAGGGCAGTAACTCCAGCTCCAGCTTGCCCGCCTCGATCTTGGAAAAGTCCAGGATCTGGTCGATCAGGCGCAGCAGCGAGTCTGCGGCCGACTGCGCCTTGCTCAGATAGTCGCGTTGCTTGGGGGTGAGTTCGGTGCGCAGTGCCAGCCCGGTCAGACCCAGGATGGCGTTCATGGGCGTGCGGATCTCGTGGCTCATGTTGGCCAGGAACTGGCTCTTGGCGCGGGTGGCGGCTTCTGCAGCGTCGCGGGCATGGGCCAGGTCCGTGTTGACCTGCTCCAGCTGGGCGGTGCGCTCGTGCACCCGGTCTTCCAGTTCGGCATTGAGGCTGCGGATCGCCTCTTCGGCCTGGCGCGCCTCTGTCACGTCCACATTGACGCCCACTACCCGCAGGGGCTGGCCTTGTGCGTCGCGCACTACCGTCCAGGCCGCGCGGATCAGGCGGCGCGACCCGTCGGCGCGCAAGATGGCGAAGTCCAGTTCATGGGGGCCATTCCCCCACACCGCCGCCTCGAACTGGGCGGCACTGCGCTTGGCGGATTGCGGCTCCAGCATGGCCAGCCAGTCGGCATACCCGGCCACCCGCCGCCTGGGCTGCCCGTACAACTGGTAGGTCTGTTCGTCCCAGACGAGCTGGTCCTTCACGACATCCCAGTCCCAGATCCCGATGGAAGACGCCCGTGCCGCCAACTCCAGGCGCCCTTGTGTGTCCCGCAAGGCCTCGTAAGGCGCGCGGATGCTGGTCAGGAAGGTGGCGGCGTACAACAACAGGTAAGCCACGACCTTGTACAAGTGGCCAAAGATGTTCTGGAAGTCCGAGGGGCTGACATAGCTGGTAAACGCCAGTTCACCCACTCCCATCACGAAGGCCGAGGTGGCCAGCAGGTAGTAGTGCACATGGGGCCCCTCTTTGGCGCGCCGATACAACAGCACGGCGACCGACAGGTTGATGGCGCACAGCACGTATTCATAGGCCGCCTTGAAAGCGGTCACGCCCTGCCCTTTGACAAAGGTGGCCGGAAAGGCATCGATGGCGTAGGAGCCAAACCACACCAGGCCCACCGACGCGACCAAGCCCGTGCCCAGGGCGGCCCCCCGCGACACGCGCGGACGGCTCAGCAGGGCCAGCAAGCCCAAGGTCAGCGCCTCGGCCGTGCGCCCCATCAGCCAGAAAAAGATGGCCCGTGGCGTACTGGACTCGCCCAGCAAAGCGGGCATGCCGGCATAGGTCAGGGCGTGCACCAGATCGCAGATGGCCACCACCGTGAAGCCGCCCACCAGCACCCGGGCCGATGCATCTGTCTTGTCAGGGAAAGCGTGCCAACCGACCGCCACGATCAACACGGCCACGATGATGGACACCAGCTCCAGCAGCAGGTGCACGGACAGCACGCTGGTCTGCAGGAAGGTCCACTTCATGGTCGGCGGGTGGGCCAGCAGCAGGATCAGCCCCACCACGGCGGCTGCCGCCAGGGCGAGGCTGACCACGCTGACTTGAGCAGCGCGGCCTTTCAGTCGTGGCGTCATATTCCGTCTCCCGGATGCCTAAGAGGCAGACAACGCCTGCCCCGCTTGTTTTTGTGTTTTTGGATGGACAACGACCCACTATTAGGGTGGAGACCAGCCATTTGTTTAGCCGGTATTTACCCCTTTGTTGATCGCTTTTGTCGGACAAATTCCTACAAACGGTGCAGCCACGGGCTGACGCGCCTTACAGACGGCGTCCTATCAAGGAAATTGGCCGGTTTTTGCACAATGAATCCATCGACAACACACCGCGATCTGAAAAGAGGAGACCACCATGCGAGCCAAGAGCCTGTTGACCGAAGCCAAGCAAATCGAAACCGCCGTCACCCTGATCAACCTGGGTGCCCGCCTGCAAGTGCTGGAATCGGAAACCGATCTGTCGTATGAGCGTCTGCTGCGCCTCTACAAGGAAGTGTCCGGCAAGTCGCCGTCCAAGGGCCAGTTGCCCTTCTCGACCGACTGGTTCATGACCTGGCAGCCCAACATCCACGCCTCGCTGTTCCTCAACATCCACGAGTACCTGAACAAGGCCGCCGAGATGGACGAGATCGATGTCGTCATCAAGGCCTACCAGCTGTATCTGGAACAAACCCAGAACCAAGGCCTGGAAGCCCTGTTGTCCGTGACCCGCGCCTGGCGCCTGGTCAAGTTCATCGACAACGGCATGCTGACGATGACCAAGTGCTCCAAGTGCGGCGGCCACTTCGTCAGCCACCCCCACGAAATCTCTCGCCACTACGTCTGCGGCCTGTGCAACCCCCCCGCACGCGCTGGCAAGGGCAAGGCTTCCGGTGCGATCCACATGCACTGAGGCCCGACTGAACCCTGTTTGATTGTTCCCTGTTTGATTGTTGTTTGCTCCGTTGATTGCATGTCTTTGGGCCCCGGGTTTTCGAACCTGGGGCCATTTTTTTTGCCGCGGCGCGCCACAATACCCGGATGCGCACCTTCACCACCTCCCTCTTGTTGAGTTTGCTGGCCGTGTGTGACGCCGCCAGTGCTCAGTCGGCAGACCAGCCGCCCTTGACCGGCTCGTGGCAATACCGCCAGCGAGGCACCTCGTGCACGGAGCAGTATTTTTTCCGCTCGGATGGCACCGTGATGGTAACCAGCGGCCGCGAGGTGTCCGAAAGCACGTACACCTTGTCCGATGAACCGGTGGAAGGCGGCTTTTACAAGTTTGACAGCGAGGTCACGCAGACCAACGGCAAGTCAGACTGCCAGGGCAAGCGCACCCCGGTGGGGCAGCAAACCAGCAGCTACCTGCGGTTTCAGGCCAATGGCGAGCGACTGGTGCTGTGCAAGAGCCCCAATCTGTCGGCCTGCATGGGCCCCTTGATCCGGCTCAAGGGCCGGATCGGGACCTGATCCATCACAAGGGCGCCATGCCGTGACGGATGGCGCAACGCACCAGGTCGGGGTTGTTGCCCACGCCCAGCTTCTGCATCATGCGCATCTTGTGCGTGCTCACCGTCTTGGGGCTGAGATGCAAGGTGTCGGCAATGTCGCCCAGGGGCATGCCCGAGACGATCATCTGCAGGATCTGATACTCCCGCTCTGACAACACCGCCTTGGGGTGCGCATCGGTCTCGCCACTGGTGAAGACCACCGACTCCACCAAAGCGGGGTCGATGAACTTGCCCCCTGCGGCCACCTTGCGCACACCGTTCAGCAGCACATTGGGCTCGCTGTCCTTGGTGATGTAGCCCTGTGCACCGGCCTTGAGCGCGCGCTGCACGATCTGGCCCTCGTTGTGCATGGACAGGATCAGCACAGGCAAGGAAGGGAATTCACCCTGCAACACCTTGAGCAGCTCCAGCCCACCCAGGCCAGGCAGGCTGATGTCGAGCAACAACATGTCGACATTGCCCGCGCGAATCAAAGCCAGCGCCTCATCGGTGCTGGCGGCCTCGGCCACGACCTGGATGTCATCCGTGGTGGCCATGATCTGACGAATCCCACCACGCACAATGGCGTGGTCATCGGCGATCACCATGCGAATCATGGCGTCTGCTCCTTGTTCAAAGGCAATTGAATGTCAATGGTGGTGCCGGCACCATGCCGGCTGATCACAGAGAGTTGCCCACCCTGTGCCTGAACCCGCTCGCGCATGCCCCGCAGTCCAAAAGCGGAGCGGGACATGACGTCTGCAGAATCAAAACCTTTGCCATTGTCGGTGATGCTGAGCGACAAAACGTCGTTTTGACGAATCAGCCCAATGGTGACACGACTGGCATGGGCATGTCGTGCAATATTGGTCAATGATTCCTGCACACATCGAAAAGCAACAGTGACCAGATGCGGGCTCAGGTATTGGGACACCGCGTCGCCAGCGGGGCAGACGATCTCACAAGCCAGTTTGCAGCGCCGTTGGTATTCGTCCACGAGCCACTCCACGGCGGCCAGCAGGCCCAGATCGAGCACCGCCGGACGCAGGTTGCCGGCCACCTGCCGCACCACCGTCATGATCCGCACCAGTTGCCCCTGCATGTCATCGATGGCGTCTGACATGCCCGGCACGCTGCCAAAGCGCAAGCCCAGCGTCGAGACTTCCATCTTCAGGCCTGTCAGCAACTGCCCCAGTTCGTCATGCACCTCGCGTGCGATCTGGCGGCGCTCTTCTTCGAGCACGGCGTCATGGTGGGCCGACAAGGTGCGCAGTTGGTCATGGGCGTCACGCAGGGCACGCTCCACCGCCTTCTGGCTGGAGATGTCTTGCACGCTGACCACCCGGTGGTGTTCGCCCAATGATTCGTCCTCTACCAGCGTGGCGTCGATCAGGACGGGAAACTCGCTGCCATCGCGGCGCACGTGCACCGATTCAAAGACTTGATGGCCCGTTTCATTGACTTTGGCAATGGCCGATCGGGCGGCCACCCAGGCCTGGGGCGTGAACATCGAGGCGGTGGGCCGGCCGCGCAACTCGTCGGGATGCGCATAACCGTGCATGGTCGCAAACGCAGGGTTGACCTCCATCAAGGTTTGCCCATCGGTCGAGCCAATGGCAATGCCCCAGCCAGACCGCATGAACAGGCTGTGCAGCCAACGGGTCACCGGACTGGCCAGTCCGGGCTCATTGGGAGAAGGTGAAGGCATGAACGACCTGTCTCATGAGAGAACAACGACGACCATCATAGGATCGGACCCGACCTTGTCAACGTCCCCACCAGCTATGGAAACCCCTTGAGCCGTCGCATACTCAGGCCATCGACACTCGCCTCCACCATGATTCATCCCCGTCCTATCCCTCCATGGGTCGCCGTGGCTGGCGCGACCTTGCTGTCTGTGATGGCTTGCGTGCTGCAATGGCTGATCTGGCCCTATGTGCCCACGCTGCTGTGGATGCTGTTCTACCCGACGGTCTACATCTGCTCATGGCTGGGCGGGCTGTATGGCGGCTTCACCGCCATCGCGGTCGGGGTGATCCTGGCCTGGTCGGTGTTCGTGCCCACGATCGCCGCCCCTCAGAAGGCCTGGATTCCCACCAGCGTGTTTCTGGCGACAGGCACCTTGTTCTGCTGGGGCCATGAGCGCATGCGCCAGATGGACCGGCGCCTGCAGGTCATGTTTGCCAAGTCCAATGACGGCATCATCCTGGCGGACCTGCAAGGCCGTTGCCAGGCCGCCAACGAGGCCACCTGCGAGTTGCTGCGCTACAGCCGCGCCGAGTTGACCGGCCTGTCGGTCTTCGATCTGGTGCTGCCCGAAGACCAAGCCCGCCTGCGTCAGTCACTGGACAAGATCCGGCAGGGCGCGGTCGACCGGCTGGAGTTGACCTGGGCCGCCCGCAATGGCGAGCATGTGCCCGTCGAGGTGCACACCAACGTGCTGCCCGATGACCAGTGGTTGATCAACCTGCGCGACATCCGCCAGCGCAAAGCCAGCGAGGAGTCGCTGCTGCGCATGCGCGCCGAGTTGTACGAGGCCCAGCGGCTGGGCAAGATCGGCAGCTGGAAGTGGAACCGTGTGACCGATGAGATGTCATGGTCGCCCGAGCTGTACCGCATCTATGGGCTGGACCCCAGCAAGCCCGTCCCTTCGGTGCAAGAGCTGGAGGCGATGTACACGCCCGCTTCGCGCCAGGCACGCAGCATCGCCCTGGAGCAAGCCATGCTGACCGGCCACCCCTACGAGGCCGAGCGCGAGCTTGTGATGCCCAATGGCGAGCATCGCTGGCTGTTCGTGACCATCGAAGGGCTGCGCGACCCCGACGGCACCATCGGGAATCTGCGTGGCACCGCCCAGGACATCACCGACCGCAAACAGGTGGAGTTGGCGCTGTTGCAGTCGCGCCGCGAACTGCGTGACGTGGCCGCGCACCGCGAGCAGGAGCGTGAGCAAGAGCGCAAAGCCATTGCCCGCGAGATCCACGACGAACTGGGACAGCTGCTGGCCGCCATGCGGATGGACGTGTCGCAGTTGCGCGCCCACTGCAGCGAGGGCCACCCGGCCCACCCCGTGCTGACCGATCTGAACCGTTTGGTGGAGCGCACCTTCGAGGTCGTGCGCAGCCTGGCCACCAGCCTGCGGCCGGCCGCGCTGGACCTGGGGCTGGTGGTGGCCCTGGAGTGGCTGGTGGAGGATTTCTCGCTGCGCTGGGATGTGCCCTGTGAGTTGCACCTGGAGGGCGAGCCCTTCGATCTGGATGACATGCGCGCCACGGCGATCTTTCGCGTGATCCAGGAGTCGCTGACCAACGTGGCCAAGCATGCCCGGGCAAGCCATGTGCGGGTGGCCTTGACGTTCGAGCCCCATCAGGTCAGCGTATCGATTCGAGACGATGGCTGCGGTTTCGATGTCGCCCAGGCTTCGGCCCGCGGGCGCTTTGGCCTGCTGGGCATGCGCGAACGCATCCTGGCCCTGCAGGGCCACATCGATGTGCGCAGCACGCCCGGTAAGGGCACCGAGATCGCGATGGCCGTGCCCACCGCCCCTGAAAAAGGACAAGACGCATGAGTCCCGCTCAACAGTCAGATTTGCAGCGCCACATGCGCCTGCTGGTCGATCAGGTTCCCTCCATGCTGGCCTACTGGGACCGCGATCTGATCTGCCGCTTTGCCAATCGGGCCTACAAGACCTGGTTCGGGCTGGATCCGGAACAGGTCATCGGCAAGACCATGCCCGAGGTGCTGGGGCCCCAGTTGTTTGCACTCAATCACGGCTACATCATGGGCGCCCTGCAAGGCCAGGTGCAGCGCTTCGAGCGCATCGTGCCCGGCCCGGACGGCGTGCAGCGTCACAGCCTGGCCGACTACATTCCCGACGTGGTCGACGGCCAGGTGCAGGGCTTTCTCGTGCAGGTCACCGAAGTGACGCGCCTCAAGGAAGCCGAAGCGGCACTGCGCGAATCGCGCCGCCAGCTGCGCAGCCTGACCACCAGCCGCGAAGAAGCCCGCGAGCAGGAACGCAAGCTGATCGCCCGCGAAATCCATGATGAGCTGGGGCAGTTGCTGACCGGCCTGAAGATGGACCTGTCGGTGCTCAAGCTGCAGTGCGCCAACCTGCCCAAAGCGCAGGACGTGATCGCCGACATGAATTCGGTGGTTGAGCGCACCTTTGAAGTCGTGCGAAGCGTGGCCACCAGCCTGCGCCCCTCGGTGCTGAACATCGGCCTGGTGCCGGCCATGGAGTGGCTGGTCGAAGACTTTGCGCTGCGCTGGGACATGCCCTGCAACTTGAACATCCAGGGTCAGGAGCGCACGCTCGATGAAAGCCGCTCGACGGCGATCTTTCGGGTCGTTCAGGAGTCGCTGACCAACATCGCGCGCCACGCCCAGGCTCAGCATGTCTGGGTGGATGTGGTCTTCGACCCGGCGATGGTGCGCGTCAGCATCCGTGACGACGGGGTGGGTTTCGAGCCCGCACCGCCCGGCACGTCGCGCGGCCTGGGCTTGCTGGGCATGCGTGAGCGCATGCTGGCGTTGGGCGGCCAGATCCAGATCGACAGCAAACCGGGGCAGGGCACCACCGTGTCCATTCAGATTCCGCCGCCGGGCCGCTATCTGTTCAAACCACCGCCCGATGCGGGCTCTCAAGTGGACGACCCGGCGGACGATATTCAGGAATAACCTACGCCGCACGCAGATTGAACTACATCAAATCTGACAAGGCGTTTCGGACACTGTTACCAACATCCCACAAAAAAGTAACACGTGTACTTTTTCGACCGCTTGGGCGTGCGTTATTGCACGGCCTGCGTTCAAACGAGTGATCAAGGGATGGGGCTGGCTTGACGAAAGTAATGCGATAGCAAACGCAGGAGCTTTCGCATGAGCCTTTCATCTTCGGCCCGCACCGCCGCCGAGATGCCGGTCCAGCCCCGGATGGGCGCTTTAGAGGGTCACCTCTGGAGCGTACCCGTCATCGCATTGGCTGGCACGGGCGTGGCAGGTATTTTGATTGCCGCCTGGGTGCCGACCTGGTCCTGGCTGATCGCCCTGACCTTTCTGGCACTGGGCGCCGCCACCTGGTGGTGGTCCCGGCCCGCCGCTTCGGCCGCCCCATCGAAGGGTGTTGCGCACGCTTCGGCGGGCGGCTCGCACACGGCCCTGGCTCGCCTGTGCGCCTCGGTGCTGCCCATCTGGTCACGTCAGATCGGGGCGGCTCGCACCCAGATGAGCCTGGCGATGGACGTGTTGACCGACCGCTTTGGCGGCATGTCGCAACGCCTGTGTCAGGCCATGGACCGCTCCAGCCACGACGCCAACGACAACATGCTGGGCGCCCTCAACGACGCACAGAGCCAGTTGTCGGCCTTGCTGACCGAATTGCGTTCGGCTCTGGAATTGCGCTCGCAACTGCTGACCGAGGTGGTCACCGTCACCAAGTTTGTCGGCCAGCTGCAGGACATGGCCACCGAAGTGGGCGCCATTGCCCGCCAGACCAATCTGCTGTCGATCAACGCGGCCATTGAAGCGGCCCGCGCTGGCGAGACCGGTCGCGGCTTCGCGGTGGTCGCCAAAGAGGTGCGCATGCTGTCGACCGAGTCGGGTCAGACGGGCGACCGCATCAGCGTGGTGGTTCGTCAGGTCAGTGAGGCCATCGAACGCGCCAAGGCCAGCTACGACACCTTTGCCGCCCACGATGCACAGATGATGGACCGTGCCAGCCAGACCATTGAAGACGTGGTGCAACGCATGCGCAACACGGCCACCGAAGTCACCGACAGCTCGGAGCAGTTGCGCCAGGAAGGCCTGGCCATTCGCAACGAGATCGACGAGGTGCTCGTGGCCATCCAGTCGCAAGACCGCATCAGCCAGATGCTGGAACACACCGTCGCCGACCAGACCCGCCTGGTCAACAGCCTGGACACCCCCGGCGAGCCGCAAGAGTGGCTGGCCCATCTGCGCAGCACCTACACCACCCCCGATGAGCAAGCCGCCCATGACGACTTGCCCTTACCCCCTCCCGTGATCGCCCAATCCATCGATACCGCGGAACAAGACACCACGTTTTTCTAAGGGAGCACCTGCACCATGCCCAAAACAATTCTGATCGTTGATGATTCATCGTCCCTGCGCAAGGCTGTGCAGATCGCGCTGCAAGGCGCCGGCTATGACGTGGTGGAAGCGGAAGATGGCAAACATGCCCTGACCAAGCTGGACGGCCGCAAGTACCACCTCGTCATCAGCGACGTGAACATGCCCAATCTGGATGGCTATGGCTTTGTCGAAGCCATGAAGCAGATGGCCGCCTACAAGTACACCCCGGTCGTCATGCTGACCACCGAGAACGGCGACGACAAGAAAGAGCGCGGCCGCCAGGTCGGCGCCAAAGCCTGGATCGTCAAACCCTTCATGCCGCCTCAGTTGCTGACGGTGGTCTCCAAGCTGGTGATGCCATGAGCGCGCCCCTTGTCCTGGACGGCGACCTGACCGTCTTCGCCGTCGCGGCCCTGAAAGACCGCTGGATGGCCGCCCTCAATGAAGACGTGAGCCTGACCCTTGATGGCAGCGGCGTGAGCGAGGTCGACGGGGCAGGCATTCAGCTGCTGCTGTCGACCTGCAAGGAAGCCCAGCAACGCGGTGGCAGCCTGACCTTGCAGTCACCCTCGGCCCAGTTGCTCGAAGCCCTCGAACTGATTGACCTGCGCGCGGATTTTTGCGCCCCCACCCTAGAAACCTCGGAGTGATCCGCATGAGCCACGCCATGGACGAAGCCCTGCAGGCTTTCATCACCGAGAGTCGCGACCTGTTGCAGAACATGGAAGCGGCTCTGCTGCAGATCGAACAGCAGCCCGATGATGCTGAAACCATCAACGCCATCTTCCGCGCCGCGCACACCATCAAGGGATCGGCGGGGATCTTTGGTCTCAACACCATCGTCGTCTTCACCCATGTCGCGGAGAACGTGCTCGATGACGTCCGCAAGGGCCGCATCCGCTTTGATGCCGGCCTGGCCAATCTGTTCTTGGCCGTGTGTGACCACATCCAGAAGTTGGTTGAGCTGATCGCGCAAGGCGAAGAGCCCGATGAGGCCTGCGCCGCGCGTGGCGCCGACCTGGTCCAGCGCATGGAAGCGGTTCAAGGCAAGACCGCCTCTGCCCCAGCCCATGCCAGTGGCAGTGATGCGCCCAAGGCCGCCACCGCGCCTGCGGCAGACGGCGTGAACACCACCAACTGGCACATCTCGCTGCGCTTTGGTCTGGACACCATCCGCGATGGCTTCGACCCACTGAGCTTCATCCGCTACCTCAACACCTTCGGCACCGTCGAGCGCATTGTCACGGTGACCGACAGCATCCCAGCCTTGTCAGAGTTGGAACCCGATGCCTGCCACCTCGGCTTTGAGATCAGCCTGCGCACCGAGGCCGACAAGGCCACCATCGAAGGCGCCTTCGAGTTCATCCGCGACGACAGCCTGGTCCGCATCCTGCCGCCGCACGGCAAGATCAGCGAGTACACCGCGCTGCTGGCCGAACTGCCCGAATCTGACCTGCGCCTCGGCGAGATGCTGGTGCGCTGCGGCACCTTGACGCAGTCCGAGCTGGACGCCGCCCTGGACACGCAAACCGTCGATGCCTGCGAGGGCAAGCCCGTTCCGGCGCTGGGCTCCTTGCTGGTCGAGCGCCAGCAGGTGCACCCTGAAGTGGTGGACGCCGCCCTGGCCAAACAGACCCAGGTGCGCGAAGCCCGCCAGAACAGCGAGACCAACTTGCTGCGTGTGGATGCGGCCAAGCTGGACCACCTCATCGACCTGGTCGGCGAGTTGATCATCGCCGGCGCGGGCGCCAACCTGATCGCCCGCAAGCACAAGATCAAGGACCTGATCCAGTCCACCTACGAAGTCGCGCGCCTGATGGAAGAGGTGCGCGACTCGGCCCTGAATCTGCGCATGGTGCAGATCGGCGGCACCTTCAACCGCTTCCAGCGCGTGGTGCGCGACGTCAGCCAGGAACTCGACAAGGACATTGCCCTCAAGATCACCGGCGCCGAGACCGAGCTGGACAAAACTGTGGTCGAGAAGCTGGCCGACCCGCTGACCCATCTGGTGCGCAACGCCATGGACCATGGCATCGAAAGCGCCGAGCGGCGTGCCGCTGCAGGCAAGCCTTCGCAAGGCACCGTGGGCCTGCATGCCAAGCATGAGGCCGGCCAGGTGGTCATCGAAGTCTCTGACGACGGTGGCGGCCTGAGCAAGGACCGCATCCTGCGCAAAGGCATCGAGCGCGGTCTGGTCGCCCCCGACGCGGTGATGAGCGACAAGGACATCTTCAACCTCGTGTTCCAGCCCGGCTTCTCCACGGCCGAGCAGATCAGCAACCTGTCGGGCCGCGGCGTGGGCATGGATGTGGTCAAGCGCGGCATCAATGCCTTGCGCGGCACCATCGACCTGCACAGCGTCGAAGGCGTGGGCACCACGGTGTGCATCCGCCTGCCCCTGACGCTGGCCATCATCGATGGCTTCTTGCTAGGCGTGGGCAAATCGTCTTACGTGGTGCCGTTGAGCACCGTGGTGGAGTGCATCGAAATGTCGCGCCAGCAAACCAGCGGCAAAGACTGGCTGGACCTGCGCGGCGAAGTGCTGCCTCTGGTGCGCCTGCGTGAGCTCTATGACATCGAAGGCGAGCCCGGCCGCCGCCAGAACGTGGTGGTGGTTCAGGGCAGCGGCAAGCGCGTGGGCCTGGTCGTCGACCAGCTGATGGGCGAATTGCAGACCGTGATCAAGCCACTGGGCAAGGTCTTCCAGAACGTGCGCGGGGTGGGTGGTTTCACCATCCTGGGCAGCGGCGCGGTGGCTTTGCTGCTGGATGTGCCCAATCTGGTCACGCAGGTGTCGCAACAAAGCGAAGCCGAGTTCCATGCACGCCAGCAGCCGGCCCGGCGCATTGCGATGCAAAACGCCGACTGAGGTCACAGCGACCTCGCTTTTATCTTTCTGAAGGCCCCGATCATGCGCTCTCTCACTGTTGCTCAAAAATTCATCCTGCTGGTGCTGTCTGCCTTGATCGGGATCGCGGGCTTGTCCGCGGTGGCAGTGGTTCAGATGCGCAAGGTATTTGAAGCGGCCAACTTCAGCACGGTCAACACGGTTCCCGGTTTCGAGGCACTGGACAAGGCCAACGACGCCTTGACCACCATCCGCCTGCGCACCTGGCAGATGATGGCCTACACCGACAAAGCCCGCATCGAAGAAGCCAACCGCGACACCGAAGCGGTCGTGCCCAAGTTCGAGTCGGCGATGAAGGAATACGAAGCCACCTTGGCCGATGAAAAGGACCGCGTCCTGTTCGAGGCGGTAAAGACCGCCATGAGCCAGTACATGGCGGCCCGTCTCGATCTGGTCAAACTGGCGATGGAAGGCAAGCGCGAAGAAGCCATGGCCTTGGCCGTCAACAAGCGGGCCATCTTCAATCGGCCTGCCGAGGCCATTCAGGAGCACCGCGAATACAACACCGAAATGGGCAAGACCGGTGCCGACCAGGCCGTCAAGATCCAGCAAAGCGCTTTCAACATTGCCATGGCCGTGTCGGCCGCGACGCTGGCGGTCATCAGCCTGATCGGCTTTGGCATTGCCCGCAACCTGATCCGGCAGCTGGGCGGCGAGCCCGCCTATGCCGCTGATGTGGTCAGCCGCGTGGCACAAGGCGATCTGACGGTTCAAGTGGCCATCAAGCCCGGCGACACCACCAGCATGCTGGCGGCCATCAAGGGCATGACGGACCGCCTGTCGCAGATCATCGGCGACGTGCGCAACTCTTCGGATGCCCTGTCGTCGGCCGCGGCCCAGGTTTCATCGACCGCGCAGAGCATCAGCCAGGGTGCCAGCGAACAGGCCGCCAGCGTGGAAGAGACTTCCGCCTCGATGGAAGAGATGGCCGCCTCGGTGCAGCAGAACGCGGACAACGCCAAGGTGACCGAGAGCATGTCCAGCAAAGCGGCCAAGGAGGCCCAGGAAGGCGGCCAGGCCGTCAAGGAAACCGTGCAGGCCATGAAGGTGATCGCCGCCAAGATCGGCATCGTCGACGACATCGCCTACCAGACCAACCTGCTGGCCTTGAACGCCGCGATCGAAGCGGCCCGCGCCGGCGAGCATGGCAAGGGCTTTGCGGTGGTGGCCGAAGAAGTGCGCAAGCTGGCCGAACGCAGCCAGGAGGCCGCGCAAGAGATCGGCGAAGTGGCCAAGAACAGCGTGTCGCTGGCCGAGCGGGCCGGTACCTTGCTCGATGCCATCGTGCCGTCCATCTCGAAGACCTCGGACCTGGTGCAAGAGATCTCTTCCGCATCCGACGAGCAGTCGTCCGGCATCGGCCAGATCAACACCGCCGTGACCCAGTTGTCGCAGTTGACACAAGAAAACTCCAGCGCCTCTGAAGAACTGGCCGCCACCGCAGAAGAAATGAGCGGGCAGGCCGAGCAACTGCAGGCTTTGATGAACTTCTTCACCACCGCGGCTTCGGCCGCACACGCCGCCACGGCGCATCAGGTCATCACACGCGCTGCGCGTGCCCAACCCGGCACAACCGTCGCACCTCGCCCGGTCAAGGCCAGCGCACGCAAGTTCGAAGCCCCCGCCGTCAATAACCAGGAATTTGTCCGGTTCGATGGCTGAGCCCTCGCCATCCTGACGCCCGCATTCCACCCCTGTTCAAGGCCTGCATTCATGAACCACCTCTCACTCAAAGCCAAGCTGATCAGCTTGCTCTCCATCGCCTTGTTAACCGTGGCCGTCGTCGGCGCCGTCGGCTGGAGCGGGTTGGTCAACACCTCGGCCTCACTGGCCGAGGTCGGCAAAGTTCGCCTGCCCTCTGTGCTGGGCCTGGAGATGATCAACGAGGCGCAGACCGCCATCTCGTCGGCCAACCGTCTGGTGGCCTTCTATGAAAACGAGACCCAGGCACAAGCGAAGTTCGCTGCCAGCGTGAAGGAAAAGGAAGCCGTCTGGAAGCGCGCCGAAGAAGGCTGGAAGCTGTACGAGCCCTTGCCGCAAACCCCTGAAGAATCCGTGTTGTGGGCGCAGTTCGTCAAAGAGTGGAACGACTGGAAGGCAGCCGAAGCCAAGATCTCCGAGACCATCACCGCGCTGAGCACCAACACCGACGCCGCCCGCCAGAAGGCGCTGTTTGTCGAGTTCTACAAGCGCTGCAGCGACAACGAACCGCTGTTTGAAAAGGCCGAGGCCACGCTGGACAAGATCGTCGAGCTGAACGTGCGCGTCGGCAACGAAGCCGTGGCCGATGGCGACAAGCAAGTGGCGTCATCCCGCCTGTTCATGATGAGCAGCGCGGCGGTCCTGTTGACGCTGCTGGGTCTGGCCGGCGCCTGGATCACCCGCAGCATCCTCAAGCAACTGGGCGGCGAGCCGGCCTATGTGAGCGACATCGTGCGCAAGGTGGCCGACGGCGACCTGACCGTCTCGGTGGAACTGGCCCCCGGCGACTCCACCAGCATGCTGGCCGCCATCAAGGGCATGGCCGACAAGCTGGCCCACATCATCGGTGACGTGCGCACCGCCTCGGATGCCCTGTCCGCCGCCGCTGAACAGGTTTCGTCCACCGCGCAAAGCATCAGCCAGGGCGCCAGCGAGCAGGCCGCCAGCGTGGAAGAGACCTCGGCCTCGATGGAAGAGATGGCCGCCTCGGTGCAGCAAAACGCGGACAACGCCAAGGTGACCGAAAGCATCTCGGGCAAGGCCGCCAAGGAGGCCGTGGAAGGCGGCCAGGCGGTCAAGGAGACCGTGCAGGCCATGAAGGTGATCGCCGCTAAGATCGGCATCGTCGACGACATCGCCTACCAGACCAATCTGCTGGCCCTGAACGCCGCGATCGAAGCGGCCCGCGCCGGCGAGCATGGCAAGGGCTTTGCGGTGGTGGCCGAAGAAGTGCGCAAGCTGGCTGAACGCAGCCAGGAGGCCGCGCAAGAGATCGGCGAAGTCGCCAAGAACAGCGTGTCGCTGGCCGAGCGCGCCGGCACCTTGCTGGACGCCATCGTGCCGTCGATCTCCAAGACCTCGGACCTGGTGCAAGAGATCTCTTCCGCATCCGACGAGCAGTCGTCCGGCATTGGTCAGATCAACACCGCCGTGACCCAGTTGTCGCAACTGACACAAGAAAACTCCAGCGCCTCTGAAGAATTGGCCGCCACGGCCGAAGAAATGAGCGGGCAGGCCGAACAACTGCAGGAGCTGATGAGCTTCTTCACCACCTCGGCCAGCGTCAGTCATGTCGCGGCCCAAGCGATTCATCGCGCCGCGCGCCCTAGCCATTCCAAACCGTCGGCCTCGTCCCGCCCCGTCAAAGGCGCACGCCGGCACGAAGCACCCAGCGTCAACACACAAGAGTTTGTCAAATTCGAGGGCTGAACCATGAGCACTGCTGTCGCCACCCCATCCTCTTCTGCCACGGCCAAGTCCAACATGGTCAGCCAATACCTGATCTTCAGCCTGGCCAATGAGCTGTTCGCCGTCGGGACCTTGCGGGTCCGCGAAATCATTGAATACGGCAACATCACCGCGGTGCCGATGATGCCGGCGTTCATCCGCGGCGTCATCAACCTGCGCGGGGCCGTCGTGCCCGTCATCGACCTGAACGCGCGGTTTGGCCGCGGGCGCACCGAGATTTCGCGTCGCACCTGCGTCGTGATCCTGGAGGTGCAGACCGAAGGTGACACCCACATCCTGGGCATCGTCGTCGACGCGGTCAGCGCCGTGCGCCAGATCGACAGCGCCGATGTCGAGCCCGCACCGAGCTTTGGCACCCACATCCGCGCCGACTTCATTGACGGCATGGCCAAGGTCAAGGGCCAGTTCGTGATCCTGCTCGACCTGGGCAAGGTCCTGTCCGTCGAAGAAATCTCGATGCTGGGTGACATGAGCCACAGCCGAGCCGGCTCGCAGGAAGGCTGAACCCCCGATGCTGCCGGTCCTGTCCGACAAAGAGTTCAAGGGATTTCGCCAGCTCATCTTTGACGAGGCCGGCATCACCCTCAGCGATGCCAAGAAGCCCCTGGTCAGCGGCCGCCTGGCCAAGCGGCTGGCCCAGCATGGCCTGGACACCTTCACCGATTACTTCAAGGTGATCACCCAGGACGCCAAAGAGCGGCAGATGGCCATCGACCTGCTCACGACCAACGAGACCTTCTTTTTTCGTGAGCCCAAGCACTTTGAATTTCTGGCCGAGACCATCGTGCCGGCGCTGGCCAATCAGGCGGGGATCCGTGTCTGGAGCGGCGCCTGCTCCAGTGGCGAAGAGCCCTACACCCTGGCGATGACCCTGGCGCATGCGCTGGGCCACTGGCGCTTCGAGATCCTGGCGTCCGACATCAGCACGCGGGTGTTGGCCACGGCGCAGAAGGCGCTGTACCCCATCGAAGACGCGCAGGACATCCCCAAAGCCATGCGCGCGAAATACTGCCTCAAGGGCATCGGCAGCCAGACCGGGTGGTTCCTGATGGACCAACCCGTGCGCAAGCGGGTGCAATTCGAGCAGATCAACCTCAATGCCACCTTGCCCGACGTGGGTATGTTCGATGTGATCTTCTTGCGAAATGTGATGATCTACTTCTCGAACGACACCAAGCGCGAAGTGGTGCAACGCCTCATGACGAAACTTCGTCCGGGCGGCCACTTCATCATCAGCCACTCGGAAAGCCTGCACGGCATCACGGATCAACTCCAGATGGTCAAACCTTCGATCTACCGCAAGCGACCCGAATGACCTTGACCCCACCCATTCGCGTCCTGATCGTGGACGACTCGGCGGTCGTGCGGCAAGTGGTCACCCAGTTGCTGTCCGCCGACAAGGCCATCTCGGTCATGGGCGCCGTGCCCGATCCGGTGTTCGCCATCGAGCGCATGAACAAAGAGTGGCCCGACGTCATCGTGCTGGACGTGGAAATGCCGCGCATGGACGGCGTCACGTTTTTGCGCAAGATCATGAGCGAGCGCCCGACGCCCGTGGTGATCTGCTCGACGCTCACCACCCAGGGTGCCGAAACCACCATGCAGGCCCTGGCGGCCGGCGCGGTCAGCATCGTCGCCAAGCCGAAGGCCGCCTTGAAGCAGACCCTGCTGGAAGGGGCCGACGACTTGGTCTCCGTCGTCAAAGCGGCGGCCCGGGCCCGCGTGCGCCGCATCGGCGCGCCGGCACGGCCGGGCGTGCCTGTCCAGGTCAGCGCCAAGTTGACGGCCGATGCCGTCCTGCCCGGCATGGCGCCCGGGTCCAGGGCCATGGTTGAAACCACGGACCGGGTGGTGGCATTGGGCACATCCACCGGCGGCACCCAGGCGCTCGAAGCGGTGCTCAGCGCCTTGCCCGTAGACAGTCCCGGCATCGTCATCGTGCAGCACATGCCCGAGGCCTTCACCGCCGCGTTTGCCCAGCGCTTGAATCACATCTGTCAGATCGAGGTCAAAGAGGCTGCGGCGGGCGATCGCGTTCATACTGGCAGGGCGCTGATCGCGCCGGGCGGCCGACACCTGGTCCTGGAGCGCAGCGGCGCGCAGTACCGGGTCAACGTGATCGACGGCCCACCGGTCAGCCGGCACCGCCCCTCGGTGGATGTGCTGTTCCGGTCGGTGGCTCGCACCGCGGGGCGCAACGCGCTGGGCGTGATCATGACGGGCATGGGCGACGACGGCGCGCGGGGACTGAAAGAAATGCGCGAAGCCGGTGCCCGAACCATCGGTCAGGATGAAGAAAGCTGCGTGGTCTACGGCATGCCCAAGGAAGCCATGAAGCTGGGCGCCGTCGAACGCGAGGTGGCGCTGGACGACATCCCGGCGGCGATCATTCACGGCCGTTGACCGCAAGACAGGGGTGCCGCCCCGTGCGAGAATCGGCCCTCTCTTACTTGGAGTCATGACCGTGGATCTGCTGGTGCCCGTGCAAATTTTTGACGAACTGCTTGACGAAGTGATCGAGTCCACCGGATCACTGGATCTGGCCAGTGGCGCGATCACCAAAGTCCAATACAAGAACTACAACCTGGAGTCGCGCGGCCTGCCCGCTGAACTGGAAGACTACGACTTCACTTGCGGCATCTTGTCCAACAATGGCAAGGACGTGGAGTTCCGCGTCGAGGTCGACCTCTTCACCGGCAAGTACTCCGTCAGCGCCAACGAGCTGCTGGAGATCAAAGTGCGCGCCGCCAAGCTGTTTGCCGGCATCGAAGGCAAAGACCTGCTGGACGGCGCCGATGCCGTCAAAAAAGGCAAGGGCAAGGCGAAGTAAGCCCGTCCCTGCTGGCCTCTGTCAGATTGGCAGGGCCGGCCCTTCCTGGCCCACCATGGCCAGGGCCCCGCTGCCGCGGGTCTCATACAGATCCACCCGGTCGACCGGCGGCAACACCACCCGAGCCTTGTGCAAGATCCAATGCGCCACCGTGGCCGCATCGCAATCAGCCAGATCCGGGATCTCATGCAGCGGGTGGTGGTCCAACATCTTGAAGATGGGGTTGAACAAGGCTTTGACATCGCCAAAGTCCACCGTCCAGCCCATGACCTGATCCAAAGGCGCCGACAGGTGCAAGCGCAGCGTGAAGGTGTGCCCGTGGATATGCGACAGCGGGTCGTCCGTCGGCGCGTTTTTCAAGAAGAGTGCGCTGTCCAGCGTCATCTCTTTCCAGATGCGGTAATCGTGGCCATTGAAATTGGCCCCGCATGAGCCGGTCTCGTACACCGTCACCCATGACAGCTCGGGCAGCACCGGCTTGAGGCGCTGCCACAGCCACCCGGCAATGACCTCGCTGGTCGGGTTGCTCAGGCCTTCGATGTCATTGAGGTATCGGTGATGGAGCTGGTAATGAAAGGGCGCCCAAACCTCGTCCAAGTGGTCATAGTCGATGCTGATATCGCGCCCACCGGCATCCTGGTTGGCATGCAAGATCACCTCAAAGCCATGGCCATGCAGGCGACCGCACTTGTGTCCCAGCGGCACGTTGGGCAGCTTGTGCGCGGATTCAAAGCGGTAGCGGCGCCAGACGTGGGCTTGGTCTTGCTTGTCCAGGTCCACACCTTGATCCAACGTGCTTTGGATGCCGACTTGTTCCAGCCCTGGGACGTCCAGTTGGTCCCGCAGCCAACGCGCCAGGTTTTCATCGGTAGGCGGAGTCAAGACCTCGTTGAGCAGGCGATAGTCCAATCGCTCGGTGCAGGCCAAAAGGCGATCAGACAAGGTTTGCACCTCCGCACCCGGGTAAGCCGCCCAGCCAGAGGGCAGGGCCGCGCGAATCTTGGCCCGAAAGCTGTGGCCATGTAGGCGCTGCGCCCGGTGGCCCTCGGGCAGAACGTCGACCTGACGGGCCGCTTCAAACCCGGCAGAGGCAGTGTGCAAAGTGGTCAAGGGCATGGGGCAAAACCGTGTGGCATCCAGCAAAAGGGCCCGGCCAAGCCAGGCGGTATGCTTATTGGATCACCAATCACGGCCCTGGCCCTTGATCCATGACGACGCCCGTTGATGCCCTGCCGTGGGACCTGCCGCACCCCCACATCTTGCCGGTGACCGTGCAGCCCCAGCACATCGACCTCATGCGCCACACCAACAACGTGGTCTACCTGCAGTGGCTGGAAGACGTGGCTTGGTCGCATTCCAAAGCCTTGGGCGTGGGACCGGAGACCTTTCATGAACTGGGGCAGGGCCTGGTCGTGCGCCAACATGAGCTGACCTACGTGCAGGCAACGCGGTTGGACGAGGAAATCTGGCTGGGTACCTGGGTGACCCAAGTCGACAAGATGGCCTTGCGTCGGCAGTATCAGTTCATCCGACCTGCGGATGGGGTGACGGTGTTCCGCGGTCATTCGCACTTTTTGTGCGTGGAGATTGAGTCGGGGAAGTTACGGCGGATGGCTCCGAAGTTTTTGGAGTTGTATGGGAGGGCGGTGGACTCGAAATAGAGATTTAACGGCCCATGCGCCACTTGATACTCTCAGCAATCGCTTAAACCAGAAAAACTCATTGTCGTAGGGTGAAGTTTGCCTCGACAGAAGTCCGTTGAATCCTTCTTAGCTCAACGATTGAGTCACCGCCGCCTTCTCTAGCCCCTTCATTGGACTAAGAAAAACTGCAACGGCAGCAGGAATCAAAACCGGCAGAGATCCAAGCAATGCCCCGAACCAAAACACACCTAGTTGTCGATCAGTATCAGGAATCATGAAATAGGCGGCGACCAAGGAAATACTTAGAAGTACCGCGACAGCAACCATGCTTCTTTGGACAAACACCAGCTTTTTGATTGGTATTGCCACAGGCCTGACTCTGAAGAAGATCAAAGCTGCAGCACCAATGATGAACAACGGCCAAGTCACGTAACGCGCCCAAATAAAAAAAGCGGTTGGCGCCAACGCTATGCGAAATAACAGCTCCTCTGTCATCAAGCCTTCTCCAAGTTTGATTCGGCATTGTTCTGGGCGATGCTTTGCGGTGAATTCGCGGGGCTCTTTGGGGTTCCTTGACTGCGCCCCCAATCCAATGGCATCTCGACCCAGAAACCCTTGACACTTTTAGATAAGTAATCGACCGCCTTTGAGACATTGTGAACGGAGGGGGCGGCCATGTATGCCGACTGCAAATCCGGCTTTGCGCCCGCCGAGAAGTGTTCGTGGGGCTTACCGTTTCGGTCTCGATAGTGCACTTTGTAAGCTTGCCGTCCTTCAGACATGGATTTAAAGCTGTCGCGTGGGGTATGCAAGAACACCTCGTTGTATGCAGCTCTGTTCGAAGCCGACAGCTTTTTGATTCCTGCAATCGTTTTTGTATCCAGTGGCTGATCAATATTGATGTCAGCAGGAATCGCTTGCTTTTTGACACCGGTTGTTGGCTGATCCACAGATGCGCCAAGATGCTTCTTCCACAGTCTCATGCGAAGGTCTCTGGCGAACTTGCGCGTGACAACCTTGACTCCTTGCCCAACATCGTTTATCCCCGCCTCGGCATCATCCACAATGACTGCGGCCAACTCGGTGTCTCCATTCCCATTAAGACTGCGATCATTGATGTTCGCACTACCGAGAATCGCCACGGCATCGTCCACGATCAGCAACTTGGAGTGCACATAGATCATTTCAGTCACAACCGTGTTGGCCGTATGACCGAAATTCCGCAGGTTTAGCACAGTCAAGTAGTCTCGCCATTTGTCCTGCATGCCATGAACAACCAACTGATCATGGATGGCCTCGTTGCTTGTTGGCTGCTTCTCCAGCCCCCATGCTTTCCGGTTTTTGGCTACAAGCGTGGCTTTGATACGGTTAATCAGACTTGCGTGGGCTCGTTTGACGCCTTGTAATGCCCACCACCCCTGAGACACTGTTCCGTCGTCTTCGAGCTTGCCTTCAGGGTGCTCAGGCAAAACCAAATAGACATGGAATGGCCGACCGGCATAGATGGCTTTGCCGATGGCATTCGCCAACTCTGAAATCAAGGGGTTGCTCGACGGACAAGCCGTACCCTTTTCGTCCGGCCCACAGTCGGACATGAAAAACTGGTTTTCAATGTAGATGAATGCTTGTGCAGAACGAATGCACTGCACCATGGCATCTCTAATGCTAGTTTGGTGCTGGGTACTCCAGGCTTTGCGAGCAGCCTCAATAATTTGATGCCGCTTCTTATCTGGTTGCTTCCAGTCGTCACAAACGTACTTGTGATTGCTATCCCAGAGAACGAGTTCATCGCGCAATTGAGCAGAAGAAGCGGAACGGCATATCTGAACGGTCGCCGATCCTTTGCCATTCTTTAACGGATCAACCAGCAGCGATGGCGCGCCACTCTTCTCGAACCAGCCACTGTTCATGCTTGCGTCAAAGCTGTTGGTTCCGGACCCTGCAAAGCTGTTCCAGCGCAAGACAAAGTTCACGAACACGTCGAATGCTGCTGGCCCCTTGACGCCAACGGCAACGTCTTGCCATGGCTGCCTGGGCTGATACGACTCATCCAACAGCTTTTCGCCATAGCTGCCTTTGTAGGGACGTTGGAAGCCTGGCCGATCACCGCTTTCTTGCGTCAGCACTTCTTCAGCTGAGTTCAGCTTTCTTGTGCAAGAAATTTGCATGTTGTACCCATCATTGATAACGTGCAACTTGCGATCTATGACGACATCAAAGGCATTGGTATCCCAGCGCCCATAGGCCAAATCCAGTCCTCCGACAAACGCGACTTGGCCGTCAACCACCACTGACTTTTGATGATGCGAAAAGAAAGCATTGGTATCAGCGGCTTTCCCCATCACGATATCCGGAACCTCAGTGGCAGCAGAATGCCTTGTTGTATTGGGGTTCTGAAGCATGACCTGAATAGACCCTTTGCCTTTTGGCAATCCATTCAATTTGGCCTGGGTTGTATCGTCGTGGGTATCCAGTGCTGCCGCGATGGAGTCATAGCAAAGTATGCGTACATGCACGCCCCGCTGAATTGCTTCGGCCAACAGTTCCGACAATCTGCCCGGGTGCTTGGGGTCACCGCGATTATCAAGTTCTACATCGTAATCAAGCTGCCAATCTGTGATGAAGATGAATTTTTTCGCCCCGCGAATGGCATCAGCCACAGCCTTCATGTACTCCTTACCGGTCGTGTATGGGGTGCACTCATTCCCATAGCGAGGTACGGCGAACGGTTGATCTAAATCGAAGTACTGGCCACTGATTGTGGTGATGGTGTCGGGCGTCAATTGCGCCGTGAATTGATCTACCATGAATTGCTCTCTATCGTACCGTTGCGCTGGCTTCTGGTCGGGCCATCAAATGTTCAGAGATCGGTTTTGGACTTGAGTTGTCCAAGACCACCGACCTGCGCGTCGCGTTTGGCAATTTCTGCAAGATAGTCTTGCTGAGTCTGATCAAGATCGCGTCCATCCGGCGTGAAATTCATTGCATCGAGTTGGCGCTTGGGGTTTGGCTGATTGTTATCAGTGGTCCAGAGAGATGGGCTCAGTGGCATCGCAATCAAGCCGCTGATAAACCAGATCATTCCCGGTTTTTGGGTCGATCGTTGAAATAGATCTTTCTGTTGATCTTGGGTTAGTTGCAGCCCACCATCGGTGCCAATCACACCTTCCAACAGCGTTTCATTCCAGTGATCTGGTGAAAACACGGCCGGGTTCACTTGGCCTTTATCCATGCTCATCATTGCATCGACGACAACGATTCTCCAAGGCTGCCCTTGGGGAACAAGACCGCGGGAACCCGGGTGGTCTTGAACCTTCAATGCAAAGCGAACGGGTTTGACCTCTAGAGTGGACTTTGGCATCGCAGGCAACGCCACACTCAACGTCCCGCCCCCCACCATCGACTTCTTCCCAGCCTGCACCATGATCTTGCCGGGGCACTGCGCCGTGAAGCTGCCGCCTTCAATCGTGATGCTTGCCCCGCCAGATACAGCCAGTGTGATCTTCTTGGCCGAGGCGATATTGATAGCCCCATTGGCCGACTTGATCTCCAAGGCTTGCTTGGACGCAATCTGCGCAGCACCTGCCTGAGCCTGCATGTCAATGTCACCTTGCGCGGCGATGACGCTCAAGCCCTTGCCTGCAGCCTCATTGCCCGCCTGAATCGCGCCCGCCAAGATGCCAATGGCCTGGCCGGTGTGGATACGAGCCTGTCCGCCCGATGCAATCTGGCTATCTTGTCCACTGGCAATCTGGGTAGTGTCATTGGCTGAAAAGATCAAATCTTGTCCAGCGGTGATACCTACACCGGCCTTTCCCACAATAGCAATGTTTGGCTCTGCCATATGGGGCAGTTGATTCTGCTCCAAGGTATGACCTAGGTCGCTGGGCAACTTGGCGTGCTCGCCTTGCGCACTGGCCAAGGCCACGGTCTGGTGCGTCGTCGCCGCGTGGTTGAACGTGCTGGCCAACTGCTGCGCCTGCTTGGCCAGGGCCATGCCCGGCGCGTTGTCGCCAGCCGGCTCGGCGGTTTGCCCCACGCCGCCCCCCAAGCCAAAAGTAGTCAGCATCACGCCCCGCGCAGCACGCAGCCCACCCCAGGCATCGGTGCGCAGCTCAAAGCCGGTACCGCGCAAGCTACCACGATGGTTATCGGCCTGATGCAGCAGGTGGCCCATTTGCAGCCAGGTCTGGCTTTGGGTGGTGTGCAATTGGGTGCGCAGCTGGTTAGGTGTGTCGTCAAACACCAGCTGGTTGTAGCCCGCGCCCCCCAGCTCTTTGCTCTTGATGCCACTGAGCGCAGCCGCATTGTTCTGGCCCTCTTGCCCATCCTGCGCCACACCCGGCGCACCGCCGTGCCAGGCCGGGCTGTTGCCGCCCATGCCGCTGTTGACCAGGTTCATCTGGGCGCTGGGGCGATGGTCGGTGCTGTCGGCATAGGCACTGGTGTCCGAACTCTGGGCCTCGCCGCCCGGCGTCGGGGGCACGCCACCTTCGCCCTGGCCGTTGTACAGGCTGGCCAGCACAAAGGGCTGGTCCATGTCGTTGTTGATGAAGCCCACCAGCACTTCTTGCCCGATGCGGGGGATGAACTGCTGGCCCATGCCGGCACCGGCTGAGCGCTGCATGACGCGCATCCAGCAGCTGTGGTCGCTGTTGGCTCGCTGGGGCGCAAAGGGGTTGGCCTGCCAGTGAAACTGAACCTTGACCCGGCCCATGCGGTCCGTGTGGATCTCGTCTGCACCACTGGGGCTGGTGTTGCCGTTGGGGCCGACCACGATGGCCGTTTGCGGCCCCCATGCGGTGGGACGCGGGCGAGGGCGCAGGCCGGTGTCGTCCATCAGCACCGAGCGCCAAGGCACGTTGCGACGGATGGCTTCAAACTGGTTGGCGTAGCCGCTTTGCGCTGCCTTGGCTTGCAACGACTGGGTGTCGACATCGTGGCGTTGGAACAGCGCACTGTCTTGCGCCGCTTGCAGCAAGGCATCCAAGGGGCCAGTGCCCAAGGTCTTGGCAATGGTGTCGCTCAGGTCCTTGGGCAGGTTGTTGATGCCCATGGCGCGCACGGCGGTGATGAAGAACTCCTTGTCCTCATCCAATGGGTTGATGTTGTCCAAGGTGGACTGGGTGACGGCCACCCAGGTGCCGGCGCGTAACGTGCGCACAGTGCCTTGTCCCAACCAGGTTTTGAGCCGGGCCTCGCGGGCCTGCTGCATGCAGGTGGCCGCAAACTGGGCCTGATCGGGGTGGCTGTAGGTGCCATCGGCCGTGGGGTCGTAGCTGGTTAGCCAGCTTTGGAGGTTGCTGGCCTGCTCGCCGCCCCATTGGTGGTTGGTGGGCACGTCGGCCACGATGGCGCGGTTCGATTCGTAATCCCACCCCAGTACCGTGGTGCCCATGGAGCCACCGGCCTCGCCCAGGCCACGCCAGGCACCCAAGGCCTGGATGCTGTCTTGCTCTTCCTGGCTGCTGGAGCGATGAAAGCGGATGCCTTGGCCGCCCAGGCTGGAAGCGCTGATCGCGTCTTGCGGTTGGGCCAGGCTATTGCTGAAGATCACGATCGTGTGGCCGCCTGGGGCAGATTCGTCTTCTTCAACGCGCCAGCTCAAGCCTTCTTCAGCCAGCAGGCGTTGGACGAAGTCCAGGTCGGATTCGCGGTACTGCACACAGTAAGTGCGCGCCCCCTCGGTGGGGCCGTACAGGCCTTGCGCCACGGTCGAGGCCACGTCGTCATCCCAGCGCCAGGCGGCAATGCTGTCGTGGTCGGCAAAGACGTCTTCGACGATGTCGATCACGCTGCAGTCCTGCCAGACCCGGCTGTTGCGGGTGTGACCCAGCAGAGCGATCCAGGGTTGCACCAGCAAAGACTTGCGGGCCAGGCCGCCGTCGCTGTCCAGTGCTTGAGCCTCGGTCACATAGCCACTGCTGCGGGCGGTGGAGCCATCCGCCAGAGCGGTGACCAGGGTCACAGGGCGGGCGTACAGCTGCTTGAGTTCGACCTGGCTGTTGAGCACCAGGGCCTGGATGTGCAGGCTGAAGGGCTGCGAGACGGCATCGGTCAGCACAAAGCTTTCGACCATCAAGTCGGCTGGCAGAGGGCGAATCGTGCTGGCCGATTCAAGCGTGTAAAGACGCTTGTCGGTCTGCCATTGGGCGATCAGGTCGCCCAGCACGCCGTGCAAGGCAGACTGCAGTTTACTGAGTGCCAGATCTTTGGCGGACGACAATGCCGAAGAGGCGCCCGCAAGCGCCATGGAGGCCAAACTCATGCCGAGTATCCCTGGATTGTTTTTTAGGTATGAACCCAGGAATTTTCGGGCTTAAGCGCCCGGCTGCTCAGCCCTCCCCTTGGGGTTTATGGCAACCGGACGTAACAGGTCAGAGACCCGCCCCATCCAGCTTCCCGGGCCGACTCAGGCGGGGTAGGCGCGCTGCAGGATCGCATCCACCGCCAGGGAGCGGGTGTCGATCGCCCCGACGACCCGGCCCCAGTACGGATCCAGGCGGGTCTGCACGAAGGCGTCTGCGACAAAGGCAGGGGCATGGCGGCGCAGCAGGCAGGCCTGGGCGACCAGGACCAGGCGTTCGGTGAAGCGGCGACCCAGGGCTTCCAGGTGCTCCGGCGGCTCGGCCAGCATGGCTTGCAGGCCCTTGAGTTCGGCGCGAATGCGCGCGTCATCGCCTCCGTCGCGGCCCAGCTCTTCCAGCAGGGCCATGGCGGCACCCGGTTCGCGACCAATGGCGCGCATCACGTCCAGGCACATGACATTGCCCGATCCTTCCCAGATGGAGTTGACCGGGGCCTCGCGGAACAGGCGGCCCATGACGCCGTCGTCCACATAGCCGTTGCCGCCGAAGACCTCCATGGTCTCGCCCGTCAATTCGACCGCCCTTTTGCAGACCCAGAACTTGGCCGCCGGGGTCATCACCCGCTTCCAGGCTTTCTCAGCGGGGTCGTTGCCGCGCTCGTAGGCTTGGGCCAGGCGCATCATCAAGGCGACGTTGGCTTCGTTTTCCAGGGCCAGGTCGGTCAGCACCGAACGCATCAAAGGCTGGTCGACCAGCAGGCGCCCAAAGGCCTTGCGTTGGCGGGTATAGGCCAAACCTTGCACCAAACCTTGGCGGACCATGCCAGCGCTGCCGACCACGCAGTTCAGGCGCGTGTAGGTGGCCATCTCGATGATGGTGGGGATGCCGCGGCCCTCTTCGCCCATTAGGATGCCGTAGGCGTCCTGAAACTCGACCTCGCTGCTGGAGTTGCTGCGGTTGCCGACCTTGCCTTTGAGGCGCTGCACTTGCAAGGGGTTCTTGCTGCCATCGGGCCGCCAGCGGGGCACGAAGAAGCAAGTAGGGGCGCCATCGGCCGTGTTGGCGACCACCAGGTGGGCATCGCACATGGGGGCGGAGAAGAACCACTTGTGGCCGCGCAGCAGGTATTCGCCCCCGCGTCCGCCCGCGCCCACCGCCGTAGCCGTGGTGGTGTTGGCGCGCACGTCTGAGCCACCTTGCTTTTCGGTCATGCCCATGCCCACCCAGATGGACTTTTTCTGAGCCAGCGGCACGTCGCGCGGGTCGTATTCGCGACTGATTAATTGATCTTTCATCGCCGCCCACAGCGCGGGCTCTTTTTGGATCACGGGGATGGCCGCTTGCGTCATCGTCGCGGGGCACAAGGTACCTGCCTCGACCTGGCCGTGCAGGTAAAAGCCCGCCGCCCAGGCGTACCAGCGCCCAATGCGGTCGCTGTCAAAGGGCATGGAGATCAAACCTTGCTCGCGGTACAAGGCCATCAGGCTGTGCCAGCTGGGGTGAAACTCGACCTGGTCCAGGCGGCGGCCCCGGCTGTCAAAGGGTTTGAACTCGGGCGTGTAGCGGTTGGCCTGGTCTGCCAGGGTGTATGTTTGGGCCTGGCCCAGCGTGGCACCGTAGGCGTCCAGTTGTTCGTTGAAGCTTTGGGCGCCGGCGCGCGTGAGGGCTTCGCGCAGGGGCGTGTCGGTCGCAAAGAGGTTGTAGTCTTTGAGTTCGTCGAACTGATTGGTGATCTCGTGCGTTTGCCAGGTCATGGGGTGTCTCCTCAACTTTTCTCCACCACAGTCTAGGAAAAATGGCCTCTGAAGGTGTTCGGGTTTCTGCAGCCACCCGGCGCAAGCCGCGCCAGTCGCGTGCGCGCGCCAGTTCAGAGGCGTTGCAAGAGGCCTTTGTTCGGGTTTTGATCGAACACGGGTATGCCGGGGTGACGGTGCGCGAGGTGGCCGCAGTCGCCGGCGTGGGCATCGGCACGTTTTACGAATACGTGGCCAACAAGCAGGCGCTGGCCGCCTTGACCATCCACATGCGCGTCAAGGCGCTGGCGCAGGCCATGCAGGCTTGCGTGGATCGGCTACGGGGACAAGATCGCGCGACGTTGGTCGAGGCTTTGATCAACGAGCAGATCGACCGCATCATGGACGATGCCCTCGCGTGGGCCGCCCTGTTCATGCTGGAGCGGCAGGTGTCGACACCCGAGGCCTATCGCAAGCACTATGCGCAGTTTGTGGCGTTGTGGGCGCAGGCTTTGGCTGCGGCATCCAACCCGCCTGGGTCAGATCGTTTGCCCGCCGTGGCGCGCATGGTGCACAGCCTGGTTTATGGCTGGGTCACCCAATGCCTGTTGACCCAAGGCCCGGGGCTGGACCGCGAGGCCTTGCGCCATGAGGCGCAGGCTGCGGTCCAGAGCTACCTCCACGATCAGAGGTAGCGGTTCAGCATCCCATCAGGGTTGCTGATTCAAGGCTGCTGCTCTTTGCCGTACATCGGCGAGCGCGGGCCATACAACATGCCGTTGGTGCGGCCCGCTGTCAGCAAGCGGTTGGTGGCTACGCCCGCGACCTGATGGCTCTGGTCGTTCAGGTTATTCAGCACCTGCTTGACCGCCGCGGCAATCACGGCGCCCAAAAGGCCGCCCTGGTTGTTGTTGCTGTTCTCGCTACTGGACGCGCTGGCTGCACCTTCCCACAACAGGCGTCCCGTCCTGAGGTCAACCAACTTGGCATGGGCCGCCACCACGGCCGCACTGTCCAGGATCGTGTAGGTGACGCCATATTTGCTGATGTCGATGTACAGCGCGGCGTCGGCTCCGAAGATCTCTTGCAGCTTGGCCGGCGCCACTTCGTGCATCTCGGGCGGATTGCTCAGGCCGTTTTGCCGAAAGGTCTCATCCACCAAGGCCACCGGGAAGACGTAATAACCGGCTTCAGCCAAAGGGAAGGTGGCATAGGACAGGACGCTGTAGCTGGCGCCCACATCCGGTGAGTTGTTCACCGGGGGCAAGACCAGGATCGAGCGAGGATGGCTTTCTTTGAAGGCCGTGTAGTCGTAGCGCTTGGGCGCAGCACAACCCACGAACAGCAAAGACGTGGCGGCCAGCAAACCAATGCGGGCGAGTGTTTTCAAACGCATGGTGTGGTCCTTCATTTTTTGCCGCCTTGCTTCTTGGCCTTGTTCAGCAAGAAGTCCAGATACGGGGCCGACTCAGGGAACAGCGTGCGTTCGTTTTGAAAGGCCTCACCGGCCTTGTCGTCACGCCCCACCGAGGCATAGAGCATGCCCAAGTGTGCGTAATAGCCGGGCGCGGGCGTGGCGTTGTTGGCGCGGATCTGCTCCAAGTCACGTTCCAGCGCGATGATCTGGTCTTCAGGCCCCGTGCTGGTGGCCTTGAAGTGCTCGTAGACCTGCGCCTGGTACGAGCCCCAGCCGTACAGATTGGGAGGGCGGTGGACACAGCCTGTGCTGAGCACAGCCAAGGCCAAGCAGGCCGCTGCTGCCAGCGGCCGAATGATGACTGCTTGCATGGTGGTTTACTTTCCGGGCTTCCAGGCGCCATCGTCGATGGCTTGGGCCAGCTTGTTGACCGCATCGGTCATCGCCAGGTCCAACACCTTGCCGTTGAGCGTGGAGTCGTAGCTCGCCGTGCCGCCAAAGCCGATGACTTCGCGGTTGGACAGGCTGTACTCAGCGGCGCCCTGGGTCGAATAGACCACTTCAGAGGTCGTGATGTTGACGATATTCAGGCTGACCTTGGCGTAAGCCACCTGGGTCTTGCCACGGCCCAGCAAGCCGAACAACTGGTGGTCGCCGACTTCTTTGCGGCCAAACTCAGTCACGTCGCCGGTCACGACAAAGTCAGCGCCCTTGACGGCTTGCGTCGCGCCCTTGAAGCCGGCTTCCTGCTTCATCTCTTGCAGGTTGTCGCGGTCCAGCACATTGAAGCGATTGGTCTGCTGCAGATGCGAGATCAGGATGGTCTTGGCCTGGCTGCCCAGACGGTCCACGCCATCCGAGAAGATGCCGCGCATGTAGTTGGAGCGGTTGTCGAACTTGCCCACGGCAATCAGGGTGCGAGGGCCGCTGTAGGGGCGCGCCGCTGCTTCCACTTTGTGGACCTCGACGGTGCGTGAGGCCTCCGTGGCACAACCGGCCAACGCCGACACGACCACGGCCGCACTGATCAAAGTCAGCGTGCGCAAATTCTTCATGACCGAAACTCCCAACAACTGAAAAAATGGATGACAGATCAGTCTGAGACTATAGCGTCAGCGCCCCGCCGGCTCCCCTTGCGGTTGCTGATTCAGGTCATGCCGTAGCGTGGAGATGGTTTGATAGACCACCTTGCGCATGCGCGAGATGGTGCCCAGCGGTTGGTGCGCGGGCAAGGTATGCCATGGCGAGAAGGACAGGCGCTCGCAAGCCTCACCCTGATCGGGCGTTTGCGGCGGCACCTCGATGGTTGCCACGGTCACAAAGGGAGACTCGGCCTCGGACCACTCCACGGTGGCGTCTTCAATGGGCATGTGCGCCGGCACGGTGCGCGGCTGCACCATGAAATCAAAGCAGGCGCTCTGCGTCGCCAACTGCCGGCGCAGATTCTGTCCCAACCGGTCCCGATCCTGGTTGGCCTTGTCCGCGGCCTCGTCAAACACACTGGCAGCGCAGGGCTTTGCAGAGAACTTCATCTGCCCGGACCCGAGCCGGGACGGCGTGGTGCTCCAGTAGCGGCTGTTCAGGGGATTGTCGATGGTGTGCCCCGTGAAGGCGACCACCAATGGCACGTTGTCAAACAGATGGGTGAGGGCCCAGCCCGCCTTGCGCAAGCTGCCGCCATTCATGGCCCCCACGAAGTCGACGTAGTCCTGTGCGTCGTGGATGAAGAAGACCGGGTGGTTGGTCATCACGAAGTCTTGCGTGGTGGCGTCGCGCTGGCCCTCCAGCACCTTGGCACCCGGGACGCCCATTACCTTCACCGCCATGCCGCGCGCATCGCGGTCATGGTCGTCCTGACTCTTCCCCGAGCCGTTGGAAAACCGAACCACCGCGTCATAACGCCCCGCTTGGGCAAACAGGCCTTGTGCGAGCGGGGCGGGCAGATCTGGCCGCACCGTGAAGCGCGCCTGCACGCACCCATGCGCCTTGCGGTGCGCGTCGCGGAAGGCATGGTGGTCCTCATCAAAGCCTTTTTGTACCGTCGCGCGAATGGTCTGGGTGACAAAGGCCGTGGCGGCCGCTTCGTTGGCGGGGATCACTTCCCCGTCGGCGTTCGCTGAGGGCGGGGCCACGGGAGCGGAGGTGCAAGCCGCAGCCGATGCCGCCAGCGCCAGACACGCCCAGCGGGCGACAGGAAGGGAAGGTGTGCGTTGCATGCCCGCATGATGACGCGGTTTGCCAGATCCGGGTTGATCGGCAGGGCGGGCCTCCCTGTTGGCGTCATGCCAAGAGGGTTAGCCCCCAGTCAGGTGGCGTGGATTGTCAATGCACGCGCGCTCGGATTGCCTACAGTGGCAAGACGCTGGTATCCGAGTCTGCAGTCATGGACGACATCCTTCACGCCTTGCTTTTTGTTCTCATCGCCGGAGCGGCGTTTCTGGCCCTGATCGCCTGGGAGCGTGCTTACTGGATCCGCCAGCAGCGCCCGTCTGCCTACGAGATACGCGAGGTGCTGACCAACATCACGATGGGCTTTTTGTACAAGATGGTCGACGGGGCGGTGGTGGCGGTGTTCGTCACCCACTTCTACGACGACGTGCTGCGCCTGGGCCTGCAATACACGCCGGCCAACCGCTGGGTGGGCTACGCCTTGCTCTTTGTCGTGACCGACTTGGTCTTCTACTGGCTGCACTGGACGATGCACAAGACGCGTTATGCGTGGTGCTCGCACATCACCCATCACAGCTCGCCCCGCTACAACCTGTCGACCGCCTTGCGCCAGAACTTCCTGTTCGACCTCAGCGGTCTGGCGATCCTGTGGTGGCTGCCCCTGGCCTTGATCGGGTTTGACAAGACCGCGGTCGTCGTGGCGATCGAGTTGAATCTGTTCTACCAGTTTTTCATCCACACCGAGGTGGTGGGCCGCCTGCCCGCCTGGTACGAGGCGGTGTTCAACACGCCCTCGCATCACCGGGTGCACCATGGCCGCAACCCGGGGCAGTTGGACACCAATTTCGGCGGCGTCCTGATCATCTGGGATCGCCTGTTCGGCACCTTTGTCGATGAACGCGACGCTGGTGTCATTGCCTATGGTGTCTCGCATCGGCAGCCCGTCACGCTCAACCCACTGCGTCTGAATCTGGACGAGTGGGTGGCGATGTGGCGCGATGTCTGGCGCCACAAGGACATCCGGATCCTGTGGAAGCATCCGGACTGGCTGGAACGCTGATCAAGCCGGGTTCAGCAAGGATTCCAGAGCCGGGCCTGAGACCGTTTCGTCGCGCAGCAGCGCATCGGTCAAGGCTTGCAAGGCGTCTTGCTGGGCTTGCAGCGCAGTGCGGCAGGCGGTCTGGGCACGCTCAAGCATGGCCCGTGCCTCGGCCAGCACCCGCTCCTGGATGTGGGGGCCGACCAGCTTGTCGGGCACGCCCTGCATGCTCAGCAGGCCAAAGGCTTCACTGAACCCCATGCTGCTGACCATGTCGATGGCCAGCTCGGACGCGCGCTTGAGGTCGTCAGACGCACCCGACGTGGTGTTGCCGAAGACCAGCAATTCCGCTTCACGCCCGGCCAGCAGCATGCCCAGGCGCGCATGCAATTCATGCTCGCCATACAAGGGCAATTCGTTGGACCTTGTCACGAATGTCACCCCCAGGGCTTGCCCTCGGGGCTCGATCGTGACGCGCTCGACCAGGCCGGCGCGCAGCGCGTGCGCCACGATGGCATGGCCGCTTTCATGGACGGCGATGCGATGGCGGTCCTGCTGGGTCATCAAACCCTTGATGCCGGAGACCTCGCCACCCAGTTGATGGCTTTCCAGCGCTCGCAGCAAATGGGCCAGGCCCACCTCGGGCGCTTCCTGCTCGGCCGCCAGCACCGCCGCGCGGTTGACGACGTTGGCGATGTCGGCTTGGGACAAGGCGCTGCTGGAGCGGGCCAATGCGGCGGTGTCCACGTCGGGGGCGGCCTTGATGCGTCCCAGACACAGCTCGTACAGGCCGCGGCGCTCATCCAGCGTCGGCAAGGTCACCCGGGCGACCAGGTCAAATCGGCCGGGACGCTTGAGCGCCTCGTCCACATTGCGCACGTGGTTGGTGGCACCAATGACGACCACGTTGTCGGTGGGCGAGAAGCCGTCCATCTCGACCAGCAGCTTGTTGATGATGCGGTTTTCTTCCGAGGCGCCGCCGTTGGGCGAGCGGCCGCTGCCGTTGGAGCGCTGGCCGATGCCGTCGAACTCATCGATGAAGACGATGCAGGGCGCATGCTTGCGTGCGGTGGCGAACAGCTCTTTCACCTTGGTGATTCCGGCACCGTAGAACATGCTGGAAAAATGCGAACCGTCGACCGCGATGAAGTTGGCACCGCACTCGCCCGCCAGAGCGCGAGCCAGCAGCGTCTTGCCGGTGCCAGGAGGGCCTTCGAGCAGCACGCCGCGCGGGGGCTTGGCGCCCAGAGCGAGGTACTTGTCCGGCGACTTCATGAACGCGGTGACTTGCTGCAGCGCGGCCTTGGCCTCTGCGGCGCCGACCACGTCGTCAAAGGCGGTGTCCGGGCGCTCGGCCAGTTGCAACTTGCCCGAGCCCATCCCGCCACCTTGACGGATCACATAGAACACCAGCAAGCCCGTCACGGCCAGCGAGGCCAGGGTGAACAAACGCATGAACACATTGCTGGCGCTGTCGGCCAGGCGGCTGCCCATGGCCCGCTCGTCGATGTGGATGGGCGTCAGGCCAAAGCCATGTTCGCGGCTCATGGACTCCAGACGGGCGCCCAGGCCATTGGACGCGCTCAGCAAGGAGGTGCTGTAACGCTCGCCCTGCCGGGTGGTGACCAGCACGCGGGTGCCGTCGACGCCCACTTCCTGAACCTCGCCACGGGCCAGCGCCAACTCGAACGCCGACACATCCTTGGGACGGCTCAGCCAGGCCTGGGGCGCTTGCTCGAAGCGCTGGGCCAGCGCGGTCTTGCCGGTGGCCGGGTCACGCCCCGACAGGTAATCCACCGTCAGCATCGCCCCCAGCACCAGGGCAACGAGCGAACAGATGGACAGGATCTGGAGCCACTTGGGCCAACTCTTGAAAGGCTTCATGATGAAATCGGGCAATGAGGCAGGGAGGCAATCAACCCCCTTATCTGACCCGATTTCTGCCCTGTGCAGCGGCGTGATGAACGCGCGCCCGGCCTTGCAGTTTTTCGCTTGATTTCCTTATCCCTGTAGGGATTAGGCTTTTGCTAGCTGACCAGTCGGCCCGCCCGCATATCGGCGATCGCCTGATGGATTTCTGCCGCGCTGTTCATCACGAAGGGGCCGTATTGCACGATCGGCTCATTCAACGGTTGACCGGCAATCAACAGAGCGCGCGTGGTTTCGGTGGCGTGTGTGGCGGCTCGCAGCCGAATCCCATCACAGGCCGTGCCATTGGCCAGAATGGCCATGCGCTGCGGCTGGACCGCCGTGCCGTCGATGTCCAGTTCACCCCGGTACACATAGACAAAGGCATTGTGGTGCCCGGGCAAAACCTGCTCGAACGAGGCCCCTGGCGGCAGATGCAAGTCGAGATACAAAGCCTGGGTGCCCGGGCGCTGGACCGCACCGGCGACGCCCTGACTTTCGCCGGCGATCACGGTCACGTCCACGCCTTCGGCCGTCGTCACACGGGGCAGGTCCGTGGCCTTGAAGTCGCGGTACCAGGGAGTGCACAGCTTGTCGGCCGCAGGCAGGTTCAGCCAGAGCTGAAAGCCCTCCATCACACCCGCCTCCTGTTGCGGGATCTCGGAATGGATCACCCCCCGACCCGCTGTCATCCACTGCACCCCGCCGTTTTCAAGCAGGCCTTCATGCCCGGCGCTGTCGCGATGCAACATGCGGCCGGCGATCATGTAGGTGATGGTCTCAAAGCCCCGGTGCGGGTGATCGGGAAAGCCCGCAATGTAGTCATCCGGCTGGTCGCTGCCAAACGCATCGAGCATCAGATAGGGGTCCAGGCGGCGCTGCAAGGGCTGGGTCAGCACACGCGTGAGCTTGACACCGGCTCCGTCCGAGGTGGCCACCCCGGTGATGAGTTGCTCGACGGAGCGGGGCTGTTTGATCTGCATGCGGTGACTATACGGAGGTTGAGGCCGCGCGCCATTGCTCGGCCGCGATGTCCAGCGAACGCAGGCGCATGGCGGGGTCAAAGGTGTCGCACACCAGCATGAGCTCATCGGCTTGGGTGGCCTGCACCAAGGCCTTCAAGCCCTGGCCGACCGTCTGGGGGCCACCGATCACCGCCGCGCCCAGGAAGCCTTCGATGGCGACGCGCTCCTGCGGCGACAGGGCCTCCAGAAAACCCGCCACAGGTGGCTGCAAGCGGCTGCGTTCGTTGCGCAGGATGCCCAGCACACGCTGGTAGGTGCTGCTGGCCAGAAACTGCGCTTCTTCGTCCGTCGGGGCGGCCAACAAGGGCACGCCGATGATCACATACGGCTTGGCCAGCGTGGCCGAGGGGCGGAAGGCGCTGCGATAGGTCTCCAGCGCCGGCATCAGCATGCGAGGCGCAAAGTGGGATGCGAAGGCGTAAGGCAGACCCCGCTGTGCAGCCAGTTGCGCAGAGAACAGGCTCGACCCCAGCAACCAGATGGGGACTTGGCTGTCTGCACCCGGCATGGCCACGATGCTCTGGCCCGGCTGAACCGGGCCCAGCAGGCGCTGCAGTTCGGTCACCTCGCGCGGGAAGTCTTCTTCGGTTTCAACCCGCGCCCGTCGCAAGGCCCGCATGGTGGCCGGGTCGGTCCCCGGGGCACGGCCCAGTCCCAGGTCAATCCGGTCTGGATACAGCGCCGCCAGTGTGCCAAACGCCTCGGCCACGACCAGCGGTGCATGGTTGGGCAGCATGATGCCGCCGGATCCGACACGGATGCGCTGGGTGCCGCCGGCAATGTGTCCCACCAGTACCGCCGTGGCCGAACTGGCAATGCCGGGCAGGTTGTGGTGCTCGGCGAGCCAATAGCGCTTGAACCCCAGGGCCTCGACATGCCGCGCCGTTTGCAGCGCCAGCGCCAAGGCATCGGCCACCGTGCCGCCTTCGCGCACGGAAACCAGGTCCAGCATCGACAGCGCGACCTCTCGCAATGACTTCATGGCGACCTTCTGGCCGCTTTGTCGATCGCCTCTCGGGCCAGCATCTCGGCCCGCGTGGCCGCTTCGAGGTCGGAGCGGCACAAACCCGCGTGGGCGTAGTGCAGATTCTCGTAAATCTCGGCAGCCGCTGGCGAGGCGTTCAGCAAGGCTTCCAGGCTGTCGCGGTCCATGTGGTCAAGCTGCTGTGCCAGACCGGACGCCACCGCGCGGTACTGCCCGGCATGGGCGCCGCGGGGCCGGTAATCCAGCGAATCCAGCAAGTGAGCCAGGGTGGCAGGCACCGACAAGGTCCCTGCCGTGTTTCGAAGACTTTGTTGCGTACTCATGTCACCCCTTCCAGGTCCGTGCATGCCCGCAAAGGCATGACCTGTCCGCAATAGATGGAGTCAACGCGGCCCGAATCAAGGGCAGATCCAACAGCTTGCCCGCTTGGTGTCGTCCGTGTGGCCGTCACCAGTGTGCATCAAAACTGTCCGGACTTCTTGCTGTGGCCTTTGGCCTGCTCGACGGGGTACTTGCGCGCGTTCAAATCGATCTTGCGCTGCGCGGCGTCCACCAGGTCCACGCCCAGCACATTGCTCATCTGGACGAGGTAGAGCAGCACGTCGGCCATCTCCAGCGCGACCGCCTCACGTGTGTCCTTACCCAGGTTGCGACTCTGGTCTTCTGTCAGCCACTGAAAGTGTTCCAGCAGTTCGCCGGCCTCGACCATCAACGCCGAGGCCAGGTTCTTGGGCGAGTGAAACTGACCCCAATCGCGTGCTTGGGCAAAGTCCTTCAGGCGCGCGGCCAACTGGTTCAGCGAATCGCTCATCACAGCGCCCCAAAGACCTTCTTGAGGAGGGCGCTGCCGGTGCCCACCGGGTCTTGCCGGATCTTGCGCTCTTCCTCTCCGATGATGGTGTACAGGCCATCCAGGGTCTTGCCCGTGACGTAGCTCTCGATGGTGGACGCCTGGGTGTCGATCACGCCGACCGAAGCCAGTTTGCCGGCCACCCGGTTGTAAGACTTGGCCAGGTTGACCTTCTGGGTGGCTTGCGTCACAACAGGCAGGAACTTCACGCCCAAGGGCGCGCGTGTCTTGTCGGCAAAGAAGGTGGTCACGGCGTTGTAGCCGCCGGCCAGAATCTGCTTGGCGTCTTGCACGGTCATGGATTTGACGGCACCCACCAGCAGGTCTTTGCCCATCGGGACGGCGGTTTCGGCTGCGCGGTTCATGGTGGTGACCAGTTCATCGACCTTGTGGCCCTGGCCGGTCATGCGCAGCAGGTCTGCGGCCTTTTCCAGGTTGCCGGGCAAGGGGATGCGAACCTGGGGGTTGCCCAGAAAACCATCGGGCCGCCCCAACAAGCCCACCGCAGCCAGGGCGCCTTTTTGCAGCGCAGCCTTGATGCCTGCACTGGCGTCTTTCTCGCTCAAGTCAGACAGGGTCAAGGCCAGTGCCTGGCGCTGGGCGGCCAGCACCAACAGGGCGATGGCGGAACGGGCGACGAAATGACGACGTTGCATGACAGGTCAAGCCAGAAAGGAGGGGATGCCCATCTTAGTGGCTGCCCGGCGTCACCCGCTTCATTTCGATGGCATGGAAGGGGCAGATGACGGCGCACAGGGCACAGCCGGTGCAGCCCGGCGGATCATGCAGAACCGCCGCTTTGGGCCCCCAGCCCTGCGGCCCCTGCACCTCCAGCCACAAGACATGGGGCGGGCAAGCCGACACACAGCGGCCGCAGCCGGTGCAGCGGTCCGGGTCGATCTCAGGCAGGGCTTTGCGCGCCACGATCACGCCGCCGATGGCGCCTGGCGCTGGGGTTCGGGCTGGGTCTGCAGTGGGCGATCCGCCAGCCACTCGCGGGGGCTGCATCCCAGCCTCTGGGCGAAGACGCGGGACAGCGCCGAGGCGGTGGCATAGCCCAGTTCAGGGGCAATGGTCTTGACGGGCCGCCCCTCTTGCAAGGCCGTCTGCGCCAGCGACAGCCGCCAATCGGTCAGGTAGTCGGCGGGGGTCTCGCCCACCACGGCTTTGAAGCTGGCGGCAAAGGCGCTGCGCGACATGCCGGCCACATCGGCCAGGCGGGCCAGCGACCAGGGCTCGCCCGGGGCATCGTGCAAGGCGACCAGGGCCTTGGACAAGCGCGGATGCGCCAGCCCCTGAAACAGACCGGGTGGGACCCCGGCGGCATCTGCGTGGTTCAACAACCAACGCAAGAGCTGCAGCATCAGCACCTCGAACAACTTGTCGGCCACCAGTCGATGGCCGCACTGAACCTGATCCGCTTCGGCAAACAGCAAGGCCAGCGCCATGTCCATGCTCGGCGCCAGGCGCAGTGGCACCACCATCATCGCCGGCAGCGATCGGGCCAGCGGATGCTGCGCCCCGCCATCGAAGGACACGGTGGCGCAGGTGAAGTCCGCGCCCTCTTGAGGCGCGTTGTGAAAGGCGTGTTCCATCGGCCGGGGGTAGAACACCAAGGCCGGCTCGGTCAGCTGAACCACCTGTGGCGCGCCCGCGCGCGGCCGGTGGGTCACCGTGGTTTCGCCCCGCCGCAGGACATGCAGATAGCCATGACCCCGATCACCCGCAAAGTGGGTGACCCCGCACAAAGGCCCGGTGTGCAACAAGGTCGCCCGCATTCGCTGGCGTTGCAAGAGTCCGGACAAGCGATCGAGGGTGGGAGCCATGGCGTGTTTCTACCTCAATCCCGTTCAGGCCCGCGCACGCAAGGGCACTTTCGGAAAGTCCACCGGCACATCAAAGGCCACGTTCACATAGTTGGTGAACAAGTTCAACGCGACATGGGCCAGGATCTCGACGACTTCTTCGTCACTGAAGCCGACCTGGCGCAGCGCCTCCACATCGGCCGCGCTGACCTGGGCGCGCTGGGTGACCACTTTCAAGGCGAAGGTCAGGGCCGCCTGCGTCTTGGGATCGGCGGACTCGCCCATCTGCGCCGCCGTCATGTCTTCGGCAGAGGCCCCGGCCTTGCGCCCCAACACGGTGTGCGCAGCCAGGCAGTATTCGCAGGCGTTGCGGTCGGCCACCGCCACGGCAATCTGCTCGCCCAGCTTGGCGTCGATCACGCCTTGGCCCAGGGCACCGAACGAGGACCACATGCTGCGCAGGGCGGCGGGGGAATTGGCCACCGCGCGGAACATGTTGGGCGTGGCACCAAACGCGCTGTGGATGCTGTCGAGCAGGGCCTGGCGGTCAGCAGTGGTGGCCTGGCGGTCGATCAGGGGAACACGGTTCATGAGACTCTCCTTGAAGTCAAACAGGGTTGGGAACACAGCCAGTGTCCCGATTCGGCCGCTCGCCCAGGTGGCCATTCGTCCAGCAAACGATCCCATTCGTCCAGGAGGGGGCCGGCGCACTTGCGCTATAAACCCAGGGTCAGCCGCAAGGAGTCGAGATGAAGAAGAGGAGCGCAGGGGCCGCAGCGTGGCTGCTGGCGGTGTGCACCGGGTCCGTCCAGGCCGGCACGGTGCAGGTGGCGGTGGCGGCCAACTTCGCAGGGCCCTTCCAGAAGATCGCCGCCGACTTTGCCGCGCAGAGCGGGCACCAGGCCGTCGCCATCACCGGCTCGACCGGCAAGTTCTACAACCAGATCCAGCAGGGCGCGCCCTTCGAGGTCCTGCTGGCGGCTGACGACGACACCCCCAAGCGACTGGAAGACGAAGGCCTGGCCATCAAGGGGCAGCGCTTCACCTATGCCAAGGGCAAGCTAGTGCTGTGGAGCGCCAAGCCCGGCTGGGTGGACGACCAGGGCGCCGTGCTGCGCCAAGGCCGTTTTGCGCACCTGGCGCTGGCCAACCCCAAGCTGGCACCCTATGGCGCCGCTGCGGTCGAGACCTTGACCGCGCTGGGCCTGTATCAAAGCCTGACTTCCAAGCTGGTGCAAGGCGAGAACATCACGCAGACGCAGCAGTTCATCGCCACCGGCAACGCCGAACTGGGCTTTGTGGCCCTGTCGCAAGTGGCGCCGCCCGGCAAGCCCCCCGAGGGCTCGTGGTGGGTGGTGCCCGCGCAGCTTTATCAGCCCATCCTGCAAGACGCTGTCCTGCTCAAGAAGGGCGACAATAACGAAGCGGCCCGAGCGCTTTTGCACTACCTCAAGAGCGACAAGGCCCGGTCCATCATCAAATCCTACGGATACGAATTTTGATCCTGGACACCGACGACTTGCAGGCCTTGCGGCTGACCGCCGCGCTGGCTGCATTGAGCACCGTGTTGCTGCTGTTTCTGGGCACCCCTGTCGCGTGGTGGCTGGCCCGCACCCGTTCGCGTCTTCAAGGCGTGGTGGCGGCCGTGGTGGCCTTGCCGCTGGTGCTCCCACCCACCGTGATCGGGTTCTATCTGCTGATGCTGATGGGACCGCACGGGCCCATCGGGCGCCTCACCCAGGCGCTGGGCTGGGGCCTGCTGCCTTTCACATTCTGGGGGCTGGTGGTCGGCTCGATCCTGCATTCGCTGCCCTTTGTGGTGCAGCCCTTGCAACAGGCTTTTGAAGCGATCGGGCCGCGGCCGCTTGAAGTGGCCGCCACCCTGCGGGCCAGCCCGTGGGACCGTTTCCTCACCGTGGCCTTGCCGCTGGCCCGCCCGGGCTTTCTGACCGCCGCCGTGCTGGGCTTTGCGCACACGGTGGGCGAGTTTGGCGTGGTCCTGATGATCGGGGGCAACATCCCCGGTGCCACCCGCGTGTTGTCCGTGGCGCTGTACGGGCATGTCGAGGCCATGGACTACGACAAGGCCCATGTGCTGGCCGCCGGCATGGTGGCCTTTGGCTTCCTGGTGATGCTGGCCCTGTACCTGCTCAACGGTCGCCTCAGCAAGGGCGGCATGCGCCCGGTCGGAGGCCCGCGTGCCTGAATTGCAAGCCGACCTCGAACTGGCCTACCCCGGCTTCGCGCTGCAGGTATCGCTGCGCCTGCCTGACACCGGTGTGAGTGTTTTGCTGGGACCATCGGGCTGTGGCAAGACCACGGTGCTGCGGGCGCTGGCTGGCCTGGAGCGAGCGCACGGCCGTGTCGCCCTGGGCCGCGAGGTCTGGCAGGATGACCGCCAGGCCGGGCGCCCCTTTGTGCCCACCCACCAACGCCCCATCGGCTTCGTGTTTCAAGAGGCGAGCCTGTTTGCGCACCTGAGCGTGCGCGGCAACCTCGACTATGGGCGTCGTCGCATTCCCGCTGCTCAGCAACGCATCAGCCTGGATGAGGCCGTGGCCCTGCTGGGCATCGCCCACCTGATGGACCGCCGGCCCGATCGCCTCTCCGGTGGCGAGCGGCAGCGCGTGGCCATTGCCCGCGCCCTGCTGACCAGCCCGCGCTTGTTGTTGATGGACGAACCGCTGTCCGCATTGGATGCCGCGCGCAAAGCAGAAATCCTGCCCTACCTTGAACGGCTCAACAGCGAGGCCGGCATGCCGGTGGTTTACGTCACCCATGCGCTGGATGAGGCCTCGCGTCTGGCCGACCATCTGGTGCTGATGGATGCCGGCCAGGTCGTGGCCAGCGGTCCCACGGCCGACATCTTTTCGCGCCTGGACCTGCCTTTGAGCCAACTCGAAGAAGCCGCCTCGGTGCTCGACGCCACCGTGGGCGCGCATGACGCGGCCTATGGGCTCAGCCGCCTGGATGCGGCGGGCCAATCGTTATGGGTCGGGCACAGCGACGCCCCGATCGGCAGTCGCGTCCGCGCCCGCGTGCTGGCCCGTGACGTCAGTGTGGCACTGGGACGGGCCACCGACAGCAGCATTGTCAACATCGTGCCTGCCGTGATCGCGCAGATCCGTGAAGACGGCCGCGACACGGTCACCTTGAGCCTACGTCTGGGATCAGCGGACGCACCATCCGGCCCCCTCATCCTCGCCCGGCTCACGCGACGCTCTTGCGATGCGCTGCGCCTGGCATCGGGCCAACCTGTCTTTGCGCAAATCAAGGGCGTGGCCTTGATGCGTTGACCCACTGGCCCGCAAAGGCCTGGACCACGTAGTCGGTGAACACGCGCACGCGCAGCGGCATGTAGCGATCCCGCAGGTACATCAATGAAAAAGGCCGCGTCCGACCGCCATGCGGTTTCAACACCTCGACCAGGCGACCTTGCCGGATGTCTTCATCCACGATGAACCGATACGTCTGCGCCAGGCCCCCTCCCGCCCGGGCCAAGGTCACGCACGCCAGGATGTCGTCCAGGCAGGTGATGTTGCCCTGCGTGACCCACTCCACATCCTGCCCTTCTTGCCTGAAAGCCCACGGCACACGCTGGCCTGAGCTGGGCAGGACGAACTGCACACAGTCCTGCTGATCCAGATCGGCCAAGGTCTTGGGCGTACCGTGCTTTTTCAAATAGGCGCGCGACCCCACTACGACCAACTCGCCATCCATCAGATGCCGCGCGATCAGACTGGAGTCTGCCTGCTCACGGGCACGCACGGCCAGATCAAAGCCATCGGCCACGAAGTCGATGTTGCGGTTGCTCAGTTGCACCTCGATCTGGATCTGCGGGTATCGGGCGCGGAAGGCGGGCAGCAGCGGCAACAGGCAATGCTGACCAAAGGTGGTCGGCGCACTGATGCGCACCACACCACTGGGCTCGGTCTGGGTGCCGGTCAGCTCGCGTTCGGCTTCCAGCAACTGGTTCAAGGCAGCGCGGCATTGCGCCAGGTAGGTGCGCCCGCCTTCCGTCAATCGAATCTGGCGTGTGGTGCGCACAAACAGGCGCACCTGCAAACGGTCTTCCAGACGCGCGATGGACCGGCTGACCGCCGCGGGCGTCAAGCCTGCCACACGCGCTGCCGCGGCAAAGCTTTCCAGGTCGGCCGCCAGACAGAACAGCTCAATGCTGCCCAACATCACGCCATCCAGTTGTCGGGCCGGACGCGTCATGAGTTACATGAGGTAATGAATGAAGTGCATGTTGGCTAGTTTATCAATTTCAGCTGCCTCAATAGCATGACTTCCATCGACACACGCCTCAACCACTCGACCTGGAAGGATCCAACATGAGCACACCGCACACGGACATCGTCATCGTCTTTCACAGTGGCTATGGCCACACCCGCCAGATTGCCCAGGCAGTGGCGGAGACCAGCCACGCTGCCCTGCTGGAGGTCGATGCGAACGGCGAACTGCCTGCTGAAGGCTGGGACCAGCTGGCCCAGGCCCGGCTGATCGTGTTCGGCTCGCCCACCTACATGGGTAACGTCAGTTGGCAATTCAAGAAGTTCATGGACGCGAGCTCTCGAATCTGGAGCCAGCAGGGCTGGAAGGACAAGCTGGCCGCGGGCTTCACCAACTCTGCCAGCATCAACGGCGACAAGCTGGCCACGCTCCATGCCTTGTTCACGCTCTCGCAACAGCACAGCATGTTGTGGGTCAGCACCGGGATGATGCCCAGCAACAGCAAGCGCGCCACGCGCGATGACATCAACTACCTGGCGTCGTTCTCAGGCCTGATCACCGCCACGCCGTCTGATGCCAGCGCGGACGAAATGGTGCCGGGCGACCTCGCCACGGCGCGGCAGTTCGGGGATCGCATGGCCCAGGTGGTCCGCCGTTTCAATTGATTCACCCCGGGAGACATGACCATGCCCTTCGTCCACATTCAGATCACCCGTGAAGGCGTCAGCGCCGAGCAAAAAGCCGCCTTGATCGAAGGCACCACCGACCTGCTGGTTCGCGTGCTTCACAAAGACCCCGCCACCACCTTTGTGGTGATCGACGAAGTGGACCTGGACAACTGGGGGGTCGGCGGCTTGCCGGTTGCGCAGTACCGGCAGCGCCAGGCGTCCCGCACATGAGCGAGCTTGCCTTGATCGAAGCCTTGATGGCGCGCTATTTCGATGGCCTGTACCACGGCGATGCGAGCGCTTTGGCCGAGGTGCTTCATCCCCAAGCCATTTACGCCACCGCCAGTGGGGGCACCTTGTTGAAACTGGATCTGGAGGCCTATCTGAATCGGGTGCGGCAGCGGCCTTCCCCGGCCAGCCAGGGGCACCTGCGCACCGATCAGATCGTCAGCATAGAATGGGCTGGCCCTGTCACGGCGTTTGTCCGCGCCCAGTGCTCGATTCCGGGTCGTTCGTTCATCGACTTCCTCACACTGGTCAAGACCGACCAGCGCTGGCACATCATCAGCAAGGTGTTTGACTTCGCGGAAGAGCCCTTCAGGATATAGCCGGTAGCGAGCCAAAAGCGCGCCCGTTGTACGAAAACGCCAGAGCGTGAATTCCGTGCCAATTTGTCGCACTCAGACGGGCGTGATTTATGCATGATGGTCACAGTGACTTGTGCTGTATCCACGAGGAGGCGCCATGAACTGGTTCGATAACGTCTCGTCTGACTGCGACCAACCGATCGCACCGGCTCGACTGATGCAAGGACACTGGCGACACCGCCTGCACCCCTTCGCCGACCCGGTCTTGTGCCGCGTCGTCATGGACGTGGCAGAGCCGCGCGTGGTGGCCGCCCAGGTGATCGAAGATGGCATGGTCGAAGACCTGGACTCCAGCACCCTGGAAGAGCTGACCCAGGCCATGGTGGCCCTGGATGTGCATCTGCAACCCACGGCCTGGGGCCTGAGCCACAGCCCCCTGTTGCCCACTTGGGCCAAGCCCAGCTTCAGCGAAAGCCAGATCGAAGAGCTGCAACGCATCGAGGGCTACCTGATCGAGGCCTCTGAAGAGAACTTCGAATCGGTGCTGCAACTGCGCGATGAGTTCCTGCGAGGCATCGGCTTGACCGACCGGCACATGTACCGCGCCGTGCGCGACCCTCAGTCCGGGCCGGCGGCGCGCAAAAGCGGGCGCATGCTGATCAACTGAACAGCAGCGTCACGGTCCACAGCGAGGCCCACACGGTCAGCGTGGCGCAGCCCATCAGGCCGATCAGGAAGACCAGCCACCAGAAAGGGTTGCTCAACATCGCCGCCGAGCCGATCAACCACGAGATCGACACGGCGCTGATTACCCCATGAGCGGTGCGCTGTCGCGCCGTGCTGCCCGGTTGCGTGATGCGCTGATAGCCTTGACCCACCGTGCGGCGCACGCTGGCCAGGTCAGACAGCGCTTCGGCCAGCATGGTGCAGGGCAGCACGCTGGCGACGCCCCACACGACCATCCCCATCGCCACCGTTTCATGGCCGATGCGCCACCACAGGTACGCCACCGCTGCGGTCGCCATGGCGCCCACGATGGCCGTGCCCCACATGAAGCGGGCGGCGCGGTTGCCCAGTCTTTCCAGAAACTCGATCAGCTGCATTCGCTTGCCTCCCGCCGCAGTGTAGTAGGCCCTGGTGGCACACTGGCGTGATCATGCAGATCTCACAACGAGCGCAGGCCATCGCCCCCTTTTTGGCCATGGAATTCGGCAAACATGCCGCGGCCCTGGAAGCGGCGGGGCATCACGTTGTCAAACTGAACCTGGGCGAGCCTGATTTCGGTGCGCCCCCCGCCGTGCTGGCTGAGCTGCAGCGGGTGGCCCAGCACGAAGCCTTGCCTTACACCGGCGCGCTGGGCTTGTCGGCGCTGCGCGAGGCCATTGCGGGCTTTTATCAAACCGCCCATGGCGTCAACGTCTCACCTGAGCGCATCGTGGTCACGGCCGGCGCCTCGGCGGCCTTGTTGCTGGTCACCGCAGCGCTGGTCGACCCCGGCGACGAAGTGCTGGTGGGCGACCCGTCCTACCCCTGCAACCGGCAGTTCCTCAGTGGCTTTGGGGCCCAGGTGCGCCTGGTCACCACCGACGCGGCCTCTCGCTTTCAGCTGGATCTGGCCGCCGTGCAGCGGCACTGGAGCGCCCGCACCCGCGGCCTGATGGTCGCGACACCCTCCAATCCCACCGGCACCTCGGTGCCCGCCGCCGAACTGGCCGCCATCTGCGACTGGGCCCGCCGGCACAACGCCTGGCGCATCGTCGATGAGATCTACCTGAATCTCAGCGATGCCGACGCGCAAGGCCGCCCCGCGCAGACGGTGCTGGCCAGCGATCCCGAGGCCGTGGTCATCAACAGCTTCTCCAAGTACTTCGGCATGACCGGCTGGCGCCTGGGCTGGGCCGTGGTGCCACCTGCGATGGTGCCGGTGATGGAGCGACTGGCGCAGAACTACTACATCTGCGCCTCGACCCCTTCGCAAATGGCCGCACTGGCCTGCTTCACGCCTGAATCGCTGGCGGTGTGCGAGGCCCGCAAGGCGGAGTTCGCTGCTCGGCGTGCGCTGGTGTTAGAGGGGCTGGCGGATGCGGGCTTGCGCGTGCCCGTTCTGCCCGATGGCGCCTTCTACGTTTACATCGATGTCAGCCCCACCGGCCTGGATGCCATGCGCTTTTGTCAGCGGGCCTTGCAGGAAGCCCATGTTGCGCTGACACCGGGACACGACTTTGGCCACGCCGGCGCCGCCTCGCATGTGCGTCTGTCCTATGCGGCTTCGCGTGATGAGCTGCAGGCCGGCATGCAGCGCCTGAAGCACTTCGTATCGCAACTGAAATGAGGTTCCCCATGCCTTTCGCACCGGCTTCCCATTGGCGTCTGATCGCGCTGTCGCTGTCCAGCAGCATCCTCGTCTCTTGTGGCGGCGGGGGCGCGGGCTCGGCCACGCAAGGTGCGCCCACGGACCTGAGCTACAGCACACCGCAAAGCCTGACGCTGGACACCGCCATGGCGTCCTTGACGCCCCACGTGACGGGGTCGGTGGCCAGCTTTGCCATCGTGCCACCTCTGCCGCAGGGGCTGACGTTCAACACCAGCACCGGGCAGATCTCGGGCACGCCCACTGTCACCAGCGCAGCGGCCGCTTATCGGGTGACCGCCAGCAACAGCCAAGGCGCCACCACGTTCGACCTGAACCTGTCGGTGGCCTACACCCAGCCCTTCTGGGTCGAGCCGGCGCAAGGCAGCGTCATCGGCATCGGCCAGTCCATCAATCTGTATGGCGCCAACCAGGCACCGTCGGACCCGTATCCCAGCTATGTGTCCAGCAGTCTGATCACCTGGTCGTCGCTCAACCCCACCTGCGCCACCGTGACCAGTGCCGGCCGGGTCACCGGCCTGAGTGCCTGCACCACCACGATCACGGCCAGTTATGGCGGCCACTCGGTGCAGGTGCCCATCCAGGTCAGCGGCAACTGGGTCACCCGCACGGTTGCCGTCACCGGGCAGGGCAGCCGCAGCTATTCGGTCTACATGCCGGCGTTCAGCGGCCCGGTCGTGACGCATCCGGCCATGCTGTCCTTGCACGGGGGCGGCGGCAGCGCGCTGATCCAGGCCTCCACCAGCCAGCTGGTCAAACTGGCCGCCAGCCAGAAAATTTATCTGGCTTTTCTGGAAGGCACGGGTGGCATTGCCACCTTCAACGCCGGTGCCTGCTGCGGCTATGCCAAAACCAAACCCGTTGATGACGTCGCCTATGCGCGGGCGGTGCTCGACGATCTGCAATCGGCTTACAACGTCGACACCACGCGCGTGTATGCCAGTGGCATGTCCAACGGCGGGATGATGAGCCATCGCCTGGGCTGCGAAATGGCCGACCGGCTGGCTGGCTTTGCCGCGGTCAGTGGCGGCTCTGCCGAATATGACCAAGGCCGTGCGCATCAGTACTACAGCTGCGCGCCCGCACGGCGCATTCCCGTGTTGCACATTCATGCGACCAACGATCGCAACTATCCCTTTGCCGGCGGCGTGGGCGACGGTGCGTCAGGCACAGCCTATTACTCGATCGACGAAACCATCGCCGACTGGCGTGCACGCAACAACGTCACCAGTGCCGCCACGGCGACTCGCCTGACCGCGACCACCACCTGCTATCGGTACGACAAACCGGCCAACGCGGGCTTGAGCAGCGCCCCGGTCACGCTGTGCAAGATCGACCCGGTGGACGTGTACGACGGCACCATCGTCTTTGGCGGCGGCCATTCCTGGCCCGGCGGGGTACGCTCGCCCTCGAGCAGCAGCGACACCCCCATCATGGATTTCAACGCCAATGACTACCTGTGGCGCTACTTCAATCCGGCTTGATCAAGCTGGCAGGCGTCCCCACGCCTGGGCGTGATGCGCGAAGTGATCGCCCATGAAGGTGGCAATGAAGTAATAGCTGTGGTCATAGCCAGCCTGGCGTCGCAAGGTCAAAGGCTGGCCGGCAGCCTGGCAGGCCTGCTCCAGCAACTCAGGCCGCAACTGCGTGGCCAGGAACTCGTCCGCATCGCCCTGGTCGACCAGCAACGGCAGCCGGGACGGCGCCCGCTGAATCAAGGCGACGGCATCCCACTCCGCCCAGGTCTGGCGGTCCTCGCCCAGATAGTGCGTCAGGGCTTTGGTGCCCCAGGGCACCTGGCTGGGCGCCACGATGGGCGAGAACGCCGACACGCTGGCGTACCGACCCGGGTGGCGCAGGGCGGTGATGAGCGCGCCATGCCCGCCCATCGAGTGCCCTGAAATGGCACGCTGCCCGTTGGCGGGAAAGTGCTGCTCGACCAGCGCGGGCAGCTCCTGGGCGACATAGTCCTGCATGCGGTAATGCGCGGCCCAAGGCGCCTGCGTGGCGTTGATGTAGAAGCCGGCACCCTGGCCCAGGTCATAAGCCGGGTCATCGGCCACACCTTCGCCGCGCGGGCTGGTGTCCGGGGCGACCACGATCACGCCATGGCGCGCCGCATGGGCTTGCGCGCCCGCCTTGGTGATGAAGTTCTGCTCGGTACACGTGAGGCCCGACAGCCAGTACAGGACCGGGCAGGGCTCGCCACGCACCGCCTGGGGCGGCAAGAAGACACCGAACCTCATCTCGCAGTTCAGCACCTCAGACCGATGCCGCCACACCTCTTGACGGCCGCCTGAGCAGGCATGCTGTTCAATGCGTTCCATGGCTCAGAAGTGAATGACGGTGCGGATCGACTTGCCTTCGTGCATCAAGTCAAACGCTTCGTTGATGCGGTCCAGCGGGTGGGTGTGGGTCACGAAGGGCGCCAGTTCAATCTCACCCTTCATCGCCTGCTCGACCATGCCGGGCAACTGCGAGCGGCCCTTGACGCCCCCAAAGGCGGTGCCCATCCACTTGCGGCCTGTCACCAATTGGAAGGGACGCGTCGAGATCTCTTGCCCTGCACCGGCCACCCCGATGATGATGGACTGGCCCCACCCGCGATGGGCGCATTCCAATGCCGCCCGCATCACTTTGACATTGCCAATGCATTCAAACGAATGGTCGACGCCCCAACCGGTCATCTCGACAATCACTTGCTGAATGGGCTTGTCGTGATCCTGGGGGTTCACACAGTCGGTCGCGCCAAAGTGGCGGGCCAGCTCGAACTTGGCCGGGTTGGTGTCCACCGCGATGATGCGACCGGCTTGCGCGTGCTTGGCGCCTTGCACCACCGCCAGTCCAATGCCACCCAGGCCGAACACGGCCACCGTGTCACCCGCTTGCACCTTGGCGGTGTTCTTGACCGCGCCCAGGCCCGTGGTCACCCCGCAACCCAGCAGGCACACCTGCTCGTGATTGGCCTCGGGGTTGATCTTCGCCAGCGAGACCTCGGCCACCACCGTGTATTCGCTGAAGGTCGAGCAGCCCATGTAGTGATAGATGGGCTGGCCTTGATACGAGAAACGCGTCGTGCCATCGGGCATCACGCCCTTGCCCTGCGTGCTGCGCACCGCCACGCACAGATTGGTCTTGCCCGACTTGCAAAACAGACACTCGCCGCACTCGGCCGTGTACAAGGGGATCACGTGGTCGCCCGGTTTGAGCGAGGTCACGCCTTCGCCCACCTCCACCACCACGCCGGCGCCTTCGTGGCCCAGCACCGCCGGGAAGACGCCCTCGGGGTCGTCACCCGACAGGGTGAAAGCATCGGTGTGACACACCCCGGTGTGCGAGATGCGCACGAGCACCTCGCCCTTGCGCGGAGGCTCGACATCGATTTCAACAACCTGCAGGGGCTGGCCGGCTGCAAAGGCCACGGCGGCACGGGATTTCATGGTGGCGGCTCCTCATTTCAGATCCCGCCACGTTAGCGCATTTCTTCCCTTGATCCGCCCCACCTTGTCGCTCAAAGTGGGCCACGATACTTCGCCCATGCGCTGGGACACCAGCCGCCCCTGCGCATCAAAGAACAAGGTGGTGGGATAGCCCGTAGCAGCAAAGCGCGCAGCCACTTCGCCCCTCCTGCCCAACAAGAACGCGGGTCAGGGGGCCAAGGTGGAGGGAGGGGGACATCGGGGCAAGGGTCACGTCTTGTTCGGCTTGGGCAGGGCCTTTGCGGCCTCTTCCAAAGCGCGAAGGTTCGACTCCGCCCCTTCGGCTTCAAGCAATGCACGCCGCTGGGCCGCGAACTGCTCATACTGCCCTTCAGCATGGACATCTGCCTGTTTCTTGCTCATTCGCCCCGCACCGTCCAGTACGTTACGGTCGTTGAACTTCAAGAAGGCATCCAGCTTTTCAGCCCAATCCTTCAGGAACACTTCTTTCCGTCGACGTGCCTGGTCCTCGGCGAAGTCCAGCCACATCGTGACGATGCGATTGAGTTCACCGACTTCAGGCTCATGCAGATAGTTCTTGGCGACGGTCACATCGGCTTTTTGCACGCTGCCCGATTTCCAAGTCGTCAGCCCCATGTTCGGACGACCGCTGTCAGCGCGCTCGGCAATCAGTTCTGCAGCGGTTTTGCCGGTCACGGCGAAATGCAGCTTGTTCTGGATGACCCTGAAGAACTGCGTTGTCTCTGGCAGCGTTGGTGAATAATCGGCCGCCATCGAAAAAATCTCGCGCACCCGCAGGTACATCCGGCGTTCGCTGGCCCGTATGTCGCGAATGCGCTCCAGCAACTCATCGAAGCGATCGGGCACGGCGGACCCTGCGACAGGCGGATTCTTCAGCCGCTCGTCGTCCAGGGTGAAGCCCTTGACCAAGTACTCTCGCAGACGTTCGGTGGCCCAGCGTCGAAACTGGGTGCCACGAGGCGAGCGCACGCGGTAGCCTACGGCCAAGATGGCGTCGAGGTTGTAATAGGCGACCCGGTAGTTTTTGCCATCAGCTGCAGTTGTCAACCAATGGTTGACAACTGAATCCTGGCTCAGTTCACCCTCAGCAAAGATTGATTTCAGATGCTTGGCGATGTTCTGCTTGGTCGTCTGAAACAACTCAGCGATCGTGGCCTGAGACAGCCAAAGCGAGTCGTCAGCAAAACGGCACTCGACACGCGTCCGGCCATCTTCGGTTTCGTACAGCAAGAACTCGCCGGGTTGCCGGGCTTGAAGGTCAGTCATTTGCCTGAATCATAAACATCAGCAAACAAAACATTCGGGCATCTAGGCACACGCCTCCGCCAGAGCCACACGATACGGCAGCAAGCCTTCAACGTGGCTCAAGCGGCAACGTCCCACGGCAATCCGGGAAGCGTGTACATCCCCAGAATTCGTTGCCAGCTTGCGGGCCTTTCCGTGCTTGTCTCCGCTTCATCTCTGCATGACACTTGGGGCAGGTAGGCGTGAGGCGGTTTTCCACAATTGCTGGCTCTTGTGTTGTTGGTTCACGCGTTTGTTTCGCCGTTTCCAATAGTTGAAGGAGCTGAGGGCCGTCAATCAAGTGGATATTGCGCCCCCTTGCAAATTCAGCAGCATCCTGTGTGAACGCACCGCTGGTTACCACAAAGCCACCTGCGGCACCTTCTGCCGACATGACGCCGTACAGTTCGCGCACCACCGCAACGCCCACTTTCGTGGCCCGCCACTGTTTGCATTGCACAAGATGCCGTTCCTTGCCTTTGGCCAGGACAAGATCAATGCCCCCGTCGGGGCCCTGCCCCCCTCGATCCTCCACGCCGAATCCGCGGCGACGAAAAGCTTCGGCCATCAGCAATTCAAACTCTCTCCAGCTCATACCCGAAATGGCACGCGCCGCGTCATGCCCAGTCGCGGCCGTCATCAGCCGCTGGTTCTTCTTGGCACGAGCCAACGAAATGACCGCCCCAATCAGGAAGATCACCGGCAAAAGATATTGACCAATTTGTGCAGAGGTCCTAATCATTGTCGCAACAACCAGATCGCTGACATGGCCAGTAGACGCGCCTTGCACTGCCGCAGGCTGTCCCGCTACCCAACTCAAGACCACATAGCTGATAAGTGCCAATACGATCCCCAACCACCAAGGCAGACGAGAGGCTATCCTCACCATGTCATCGAACGCCGTGCGGCGGTTTTTTCGTCCCATTGCTGTTGTCCTTTCGTCTTACTTTGTGTTCCATGCGTGACCGCTTTAAAAGCTGGCCTTATAAGTCGAGGGATCCAAATGGCAGTGCTGCTCGATGGCTCCGGTCAATTCAAAGAACTTAGGGGACGTCCGGAAGTGATAGAGCCTACATAGCCTGAACTGTTCCGCCCGCTCCCTCGCAAAATCCACTTCATTCACAGACACAAAGAAAGGCGTAGCGGCATCATGTGCCGTGGTCTTGACCTCGATGAAGCGCTCACGTCCATCGGTTTCAAACGACAAAACGTCGTATCCGAGGCCATCGCCTCTTGTAGATGCAACATGTTCTACACGGTCAGCAAGCTGCCCTACACCAAACTGAGCCAAACGCCATTGCTCATACTGAACGATGAACAACTCCCCAGCTGTACCCAATGAGCGATTGCGGGACTCACGCTCAAAGTAATCCCGTTTGATAGCACGACGCTCATATGCCGGCCGAGGCTCCTCAGAACGCATTTGCCGCTTTGGCGGTTCTGCACGAACGCCTTGATAAGGCACGGACTCGGGGACATCAGCAGGCCGATCCACAGCCAACTCCGCCGCCTTGTCGAGCATGGGCAGATGTTCTACTTGCTCTGCCACCACGCTCACCAGGCCATCTCGCTGAAAATTCGCTCTGGGCTTATAGCCTTGCAGTGAAGGAAAACCCAACTCGATCATCACCGCACTGATGTTGGCGCGTTTGAACTCGATGGAACCCTTGCTCCGATCATTCAGCAAAGGCATCAACGCTCGTGCTCGGTCGGCCTTGTTGTACTTTTGACCAGCCAGCTCCTTGAGCAGCATCTCCAGATAGTCCGCCACGATGAGTTCGTTCTCATGACGTGTCCAGGCGCGTTCCTTGTTGGAAGCCGTTGCGCTATCCCCATCGGTCAACTCGAATCCCAAGCCCTTCAGCACTTTGACGACCGTGGCCTGCCCCCCGGAGAAATCCTTTGGGTGTAAAGGCCCGTGCTCAATGAACTGCAAGCCATAGGCCGCACCTACAACCGCTTTGGAATCGCAGGCTAAGCCAGTGGTGGGATGCAGCACAAAAAACTCTTTCGCTGGTCCGAAGTGATACTTCTTCAAGAAGGCATCCCGCCCAAGACGAACGAACTCCTCCATCGCTGCTTCAACAGCCCATCTACTTAATTTGTTCAGCGCCATGGCCATGCTACTCACTCATCGATTTCACCCTGAACATACATGCATTGGCACGAGTCCAAGGGTGATCGAATAGTTTGACGCAACAAAGTCATCTCGACGAGATGACTTTGCCGTAGCCTTTGCGCCATGGCCATTTGGGATTGCGGACAAATGGCCGGATTCCCCACTATCTCTTGTGGTGGTAGATAGACAGCGTGCCATTTGCTGGTGCGCCGCCCAACTCAACTCACAACCTGAACGTCCCCACCACGCCCGACAGCCTCATCCCTTGGTCCTTCAACGACTCTGCCGCAGCCGCGGACTGCTCGACCAAAGCGGCGTTCTGCTGGGTCATCTGGTCCAACTGCGCGATGGCCTGGTTAACCTGCGTGATGCCTTCAGACTGCTCTTGTGACGAGTGCGAGATTTCGCCAACGATGTCGGTCACGCGTTGAACCGAGGCCACGATCTCGGACATGGTTTGCCCCGCATCGGCCACCAGGCGTGCGCCGCCTTCGACCTTGTCGACCGAGGCCCCAATGAGGGTCTTGATTTCTTTGGCTGCTGTGGCGCTGCGTTGCGCCAGGCTGCGCACCTCGCTGGCCACCACGGCAAAGCCTCGGCCTTGTTCGCCGGCGCGCGCGGCTTCCACGGCCGCATTGAGCGCCAGGATGTTGGTCTGAAACGCGATGCCGTCAATCACGCCGATGATGTCGGCGATCTTTTGCGAGCTGGCATTGATCTCGCCCATGGTGGACACGACTTGCGACACGACATCGCCGCCGCGCTGGGCCACTTCGGTGGCAGAGACCGCCAGTTGATTGGCTTGGCGCGCCGAGTCCGCAGAGTGGCGCACAGCCTCCGTCAATTGCATGATGGACGATGCCGTTTGCTGCAAGCTCGATGCGGTCTGCTCGGTGCGCATGCTCAGATCCTGACTGCCCACGGCAATCTCGGCGCTGGCGGTGTGGATGCTGTTGGTGCTGTCGCGCACTTCCCGCACCAGGTCTTGCAAGCGTTGCTGGGTCTTTTGCAGTTCGCCCAGCAGGCCTTCATGGTCGCTGCCTGAGTCCACGCGGTAGGTCAGGTCACCATTGGCAATGTGCTGCAGGGCACGGCGTGCGTCAGCGGGGTCGCCGCCCAGCTCCTTGGCCACGGTTTTACGCAGCACCATCAGCATGGTGACAGACACGCCCACCGCCACGGCGGCAATCAGCATCGAAAGCAGTTGGGCACGCTGGCCGGCTGACTGTGTGTCCGCATGGGTGGCGGCGGCCATTTCACGGCTTTTGGCCACCAGGTCGATCAGTTGCGAACGCAGTGCGCGCCATGCCGGCGTTTCGTCCTTGTTCAGCACTTGCATGGCGGTCGCCTGGTCTGTCTTGACGGCTTGGAGCACTTCGGCCTGTTTGGTGGCTTGCTGGGCACGCAGCGATTCCAGACCCCGAATGGCCCCGCTCAACTCCGTCGTGGCCGCCACGTCCTGGGCTTTGGCATAGGCCTCGGCATACTTCTTCTCGGCCGCGTCGAAGTTCTCGTAAGACTTCTTGTTGACAGGGTCGAGCACAATGTTGCGCAGGGCCTGACCCATCTGCAAACCCTGGGCGTACATCTCGTTGACCGCGTCAGCCGTGGCTTGCTCGGTGGTGATGTAGTGGTCGAACTTGCTTTGGGTACTCATCAGACCCCAGAGCGAAAACGCCAGCGCCATCAGGAACAGGGCAGCGGGTGCGGTGGCGCAAATGATCAAGCGACGATTGAAGTTCACGGTCACGCCCTTCTGTGCGAGAAATGGATTCAGACCGCCGGACCCAATTGGTGACACGGCGATAGGGGCATCATCGACAGAAGTGGGGCAGGGCTTGAAGGGGGGCAGCGGTAATACTGCACGAATGCCCATGCCAACTCACGAGGGAGGGCGGACGGCCGCCGCCTTGCGGGGAACAAACCAGAGCCCGCTCTCTTCACTCGGTGTCTCTGGCGGCAAGTCGGGGTTGGCCATTTCGATGATCAGCCGTTGCTCGACCTTGGCACGCCGGATCCATTCGGCGTTGTACGTCGAGAAGATCTGCTCAAACGCGCCGTCGCCCAACATGCGCCGCACCCCGGTCTCGATCCGGCGGGCGAGGTTCTCTTCACTGGGCGTCACAAACAGGTAGAACGGATAGGGATAGTGCAGCATCAACCGGCGCTCGATGGCGACATGGCTCAGCGCCTTGGGCATGCGCTGCGACTCCTCGAAAATTTCGTTGATGCCGCGTGAAAATGCGTCGCAGCGCCCCGCCTCCACCATCGGCAGCAGGCTGTCATATTCAGCAAGATCGACGTGCAGTGCAGCGTTGCGGTAAATGGGTACGTCGCCCCAGCCGGGCCCCAGGCAGAATCGAAAACGACGCAGATCTTTCAACGAGCGAACCTGAGCGAATTGCGCCTGCATCGATTCGTGGATGAAGAGGATCCGGTAACCGAGGATGCCCTTGGACAGCGGAACCCGTATCGGGCGAAGCGTCTTTTCCTTTTCCTTTGACGTGGCGCTCCAGACCACATTGACCAGGTGGCCGGATCTCGCCTCAAACAAGAAGCGCGGCTCGTTCATCGAAACAGACGCCGGCCGCATCACATACGGCCCGAAGTCGCTGGTTGTCTCGTCCAGCGCCTTGCGCAACACCGCGATGTATTCGGCATAGCGGAAGTCATCGCCCGGATACACCACCACGGCCGGCTGCACCGCCTGCACCGGCCACCCTGCCATCAACACAAGCGCTGCCCATGCCGTCCGACAGACACGCCATCCCATCCGCACAATTCCATGCGGTCTGGGGCGGCTCAGAGAGGGTGGCTGGTCCATGATCAAGCCATGATCCAACCGCAGCCCATTTGCAGTCAAGACATGGCCCGCCATCAGCCAAGCGGTTGGATCCTGCACCATCAGACGCCCGGGCTTGCTTTGCGCCGCTTGGCGCCGCATACCGCAGCCAGACCCACGCCCAACAGGGCCCAACTGGATGGTTCTGGCACCGCCGCTGCCACGGTTGGCTCGGCATACACGAAATCGTCCATCGCAACCAGGTCGCCGCTGGCACGGCCCAATACGCCGTTGCCGGCGATGGTGGCCAAACCCGAGGTCAAACGCACCCGGCTGATGAGTTCATCACCGGTCGTGATCGCCCCCAGAAAGCTGAAGCCCTTGTTGCCGCTGACCAGCGCCTCGTGATGGTAGATCAGCTTGCCCTTGGCATCAAAGAACTCCATCTGGGTCTGGCCCCCATCCTCGACGCCCGTGAAGATGGCCGCGAAGGCTCGTGTGGCAGCGACGTCTGTTGTGCCGGGCACAAAGAAAGTGACATCGGTGATGTTGCTGTTGATCGCCGTGAACAAGCGTTGTGGGCTGAAGGCCTGCAGCGAGTCGCCAAAGCCGAACAGCGGGGCAACCGCTTGCCCGGCATTGGCGCTGACCATGAACCCGTCACCTGGCGTTGAAAACACGGCACCACGGGGCGAGTTCACATTGAAGAAGTTGTTGGGCAGAAAGGCCGCATCGGCTTTCGCATTGGGCACGCCATCCCAATTGATTTCACGGCGGACACCGCCAAACGATCCGTTGGCCCCTGCGGTCACGCCGCCGCCGACCGCCTCACGAAAGGCATCACGCGTGGCAGTGATCAAGGCAACGTCGATGCCCGCCGATTCGTATGTCAGGAAGGCCGATGGAGCGGCCCACGCCGTCACGCTCATCAGACTCAATGCAACGCCTGCGACCTGCTTGTATGGATTGGTTTTCATAGCTTGTTCTCTTTCGATAGGTTGGATGTGCCTCCACTGCGCACATCTACAAAACGAGAACCCGGTCGATTTGGATGCAAGGCTGGCAGATTTAATTTGTCAGCCGCGCCGGTTATTTCTTGGGCGGCTGCCAAACCTTACCGCACAAGCCCCGGTACACAAAGGGACCCGTCGGTTGCGCAGGATGGGACCCTTGCACTTCGATCGACACCGCCAACTCGTGAGCGTCTTTGAAGATCACTTCAGCCGGCTGTGCGAGATCCACGCTCACAAAATGGCTGGCAGCCAGATCGGGAAGGGGCGCCACAGCGCGAAGCTGACCTGCCTGGTCGATCTGCCAAAGGTAAAGCACCTGGCCAGCGGGCACCGCAACGGTGGCCTGCTGTTTGATGTCGACTTTGAGACCCCGCCGCAAGCTGGACACCACCAGGCCCGCTTGCCCCTGGTCATTGGCCAAGACGCCCACATAGCTCTCAGGCAATTGCGCTGACAGGTGAGTGGACACGGCCACACCGGGCATCATCTGCAACAACGAGGGCAGGGCCAAACCCACCATCACGCCCACGGCCAACATGCCAGACGGAATGGGCGCCAGCCAACGTGACCACCAACTGGCACGCCGGGCTGCCGGCACAGGGGCCGCTGGGGCAAACAATCGCGATTCCAATCTTTGCCACTGCGTCGCGTCCACCGGCATCGGCTTTTGTGCGACCAAGGTGGCTGCCAGCGTGTCATGCCAGGACCACACCGCTTGTTGAATGTCTTGCCGCTGATGCATCACCGCTTCAAACCGACGACGTGCGCGCACAGGCATGGTGCCCAGCGCATATTCAGCCGCCAATCGGTCAATGGTGTCGGGATGTTGATGCCAGTAGGCTTTCATGCTGCCCCTCCGACCATGCATTCACGCAGTGCCAACAGACTGCGGCGGGTCCAGGCTTTGATTGTGCCCAAGGGGCGCTTCATGCGGTCGGCCAACTCGCTGTGCGTCAAGCCTTCCAGGTAGGACAAGAGAATGGCTTGCCTGGGCTCGGGCGCGAGTTGTTCCAGGCAATGCTGCAAGCAGCGGCTGTCTTGTTCCCAAGCGAGTTGCTCGAACACATCCGGCGTGTCGCTGACCGCGTCATGGGTGTAGTCCTGCCCATCGTCCGTCACACCATGCATGGAGACCTCATGGGGCCGCTTACGCGCATGGTCAATGGCCCGGTTTCGGGTGATGACGCACAGCCAGCCAATGTTTCGGGCCACGGTGGGCGCGGCCTCCAGGGCCTTGTGCCACAGCCCGGCAAAGACTTCTTGCACCACGTCTTCCGCCAAGGATGCGTCTTGCAGAACGCGGTAGGCGGTGGCCATGAGCAGACCCGCCGTCAAGTCATGGAGCCGCTTGAAAGCGAGTCGATCCCCCATGGCAACGCGTGCCAGCAGGGTTTCGACTTCTTGCGCAGGGATCATGGTCAAACCGCCTCCACGCTGTGGGTGTGATGCGGATGATAGTGGTTGGCCTCAGTAGCTGGAGGCGGATGCGTTGGGTGTGCTGGGCGCTGGGGGCTGGACGATGTGCCAGACACCGCCCTTGCCATCGCCGTTGCGGTCACCAGGCTTTGCATCACCCGCGAAGTAGTACAGCGGGTGACCATTCCAGGCCCATTGTTGGGCCCCGTTTTGCTCAAAGCGGCTCAGCCCTTGCAGGACGGGCGACTGCCCATCAGCGCCGGCCACATAGGCGGGCCAGGCCTGTAGGCACCCACCGGCGCAATGGCTTTGGTTGGCCTGGTCTTTGTCGAACGTATAGAGCATGCGGCCGGCTGGGTCTGTCAGGACGCCGTCTTTCCAGACCGGTTGAGCCTGAACGCTGACAGAGGCCAGTGTCACGACAACAAGCGCAGCGGCGCGAAGGGTGCAAGCTAGGACCGACATGAGGTTTCTCCAGTTTTGAGGGTTGAGACAGCAGCAAAGCCTTGCTGCATGCCCTCAGAACGGAGCCGCTGCCCTTTTGGATGCAGCGGTGCAAAAAATATTTGCAGACCTCAATGTCGTTGTCGTCGCCGTCCGTCCGTCGACGTCATCATCATCAAACGTCGATGTTGGCCGCCCGCAGGGCGTTGCTCTCGATGAAGTCACGACGGGGCTCGACCTCATCGCCCATCAGCATGGTGAACACGCGGTCGGCCTCGATGGCATCCTCGATCTGAACGCGCAGCAGGCGACGCACGTTCGGGTCCATCGTGGTCTCCCACAACTGTTCAGGGTTCATCTCGCCCAGTCCCTTGTATCGCTGGCGGCCCACGCTGTTTTCAGCCTGGGTCATCAGCCAGGCCATGGCCGCGCGGAAGTCGCTGACCTTGGCTTCCTTGGCTTTGTCGCCTTCACCCCGACGCACCACGGCATCGGCCGTCAGCAAGCCCTTGAAGGTGATACCGGCCTTGGACAAGGCTTCGTAATCGGCACCATGCACAAAGTCGGCATTGATGATGCTGTACTTGGTGTTGCCGTGGAAGATGCGGCTGATGCGCAGGATGTGCTTGTCGGTGCGGGCATCGAACTCGGCGGTGACTTCTGCGTTGTGCAGCGCGGCCTTCAAGGCGGTGGCGCTGGTTTCCGCATCGGCCAGGGTGTCCAGGTTCAGGGTCAAGCCGTTGGCGATGGCGCGCAGGGCTTCGATGTCCATCCAGTTGCCCAGGCGTTCGACCACGCTGTTGGCCGTCACATAGGCCTTGGCGAGGTCTTGCAGAGCTTCGCCTGCGATGGCGGGTTTGCCTTCGCCCGGCTCCACAGCCGCGCCATCCAGAGCCACCTTCATCAGGTAGTCGTCCAGCGCGTGGGCGTCCTTCAAGTACTGCTCTTGCTTGCCGTGCTTGACCTTGTACAAAGGCGGCTGGGCAATGTAGATGTGACCGCGCTCGACCAGCTCGGGCATCTGGCGGAAGAAGAAGGTCAGCAGCAGAGTCCGGATGTGCGCGCCGTCCACGTCCGCGTCGGTCATGATGATGATGCGGTGGTAGCGCAGCTTGTCCGGGTTGAAGTCGTCGGTGCCGCCGGCTTTGCCGATGCCCGTGCCCAAGGCCGTGATCAGCGTGATGATTTCATTGCTGGTCAGCAGCTTTTCGTAGCGGGCTTTTTCGACGTTCAGGATCTTGCCGCGCAAAGGCAGGATGGCCTGGAACTTACGGTCGCGACCTTGCTTGGCAGAGCCACCGGCGGAGTCACCCTCCACGATGTAGATTTCGCACAGCGCGGGGTCCTTTTCCTGGCAGTCGGCCAGTTTGCCGGGCAGGCCCATGCCGTCCAGCACGCCTTTGCGGCGCGTCATTTCACGGGCCTTGCGGGCCGCTTCGCGCGCACGGGCAGCGTCCAGAATCTTGCCGCAGATGATCTTGGCGTCGGTGGGGTTCTCGAGCAGCCAGTCGGTCAGCAGGCGGGAGACGATTTCTTCGACCGGCGCACGCACTTCCGAGCTGACCAGCTTGTCCTTGGTCTGGCTGGAGAACTTCGGCTCGGGCACCTTGACGGACACCACGCAGGCCAGGCCTTCGCGCATGTCGTCACCGGCCACTTCGACCTTGGCCTTCTTGGCCAGTTCGTTGTCTTCGATGTACTTGTTGATGACGCGGGTCATCGCGGCGCGCAGGCCGGTCAGGTGGGTGCCGCCATCGCGCTGCGGGATGTTGTTGGTGAAGCAGAGCACCGATTCGTTGTAGCTCTCGTTCCACTGCATCGCGACTTCCACGCCCACGTTGGTGCCGTGCTCGGACACCTTGTCGCCTTGCGCATGGAAGACGTTGGGGTTGAGGATCTTCTTGCCCGTGTTGATGAATTCGACAAAGCCTTTGACGCCGCCAGCGTACGCGAAGTTGTCTTCCTTGTTGTTGCGCTCGTCGATCAGGCGGATCTTCACGCCGTTGTTCAGAAAGCTCAGTTCGCGCAGGCGCTTGCTGAGGATCTCGTAGTGGAAGTCGATGTTGGTGAAGATCTCTTCATCGGGCAGGAAGTGCACCTCGGTGCCGCGCTTTTCCGTCTCGCCGACGATCTTCATCGGGCTGATTTCAAAGCCATCGCGCATTTCCAGCTGACGGTCTTGCGGCACGCCCTTGCGGAATTCGATGAAGTGGGCCTTGCCATCGCGGCGCACCGTCAGGCGCAGCCACTTGGACAGCGCGTTCACGCAGGACACGCCCACGCCGTGCAGACCGCCGGACACCTTGTAGCTGTTCTGGTTGAACTTGCCGCCAGCGTGCAACTCGGTCAGGGCGATTTCAGCGGCCGAGCGCTTGGGCTCATGCTTGTCGTCCATCTTGACACCGGTGGGAATGCCCCGGCCGTTGTCCGACACGCTGATGGAGTTGTCGGTGTGGATGGTGACGACGATGTCGTCGCAATGACCGGCGAGCGCTTCGTCGATGGAGTTGTCGACCACTTCGAACACGAGGTGGTGCAAGCCGGTACCGTCGGACGTGTCCCCGATGTACATCCCCGGGCGCTTGCGCACGGCTTCCAGGCCTTCGAGGATCTGGATGCTGCCCTCGCCATAGCCGGCCGAGATCTGGGCCTCGGTTTGAGGCACGGCGATCGGGTCGGGCGTGACGTCAGGCTGTTGCTCGGGAATGCGGGGGGTGTCGCTCATGGATAGCCCATCAAAGAAAAGAGCCCGGACGAGGGTCGTCTGGGCTCTGTCATTTTAGCTGGAAGTTCCGAGCGTTCTAGCAGTGGGGTGTGTGGCGGCGCGACGCCCGCGATTTCCGCCGACGCGTCCACCCCGTCAGGGCCAGACCGCCCAGCGCCAGACTCAAGGCACCTGGTTCAGGGACGGCCGTCGCAGTGACGCCGGCCTTGACCGACATGCCGATGCTGAACTGGGAGTTCATCTCGTCCGACCCATCGTTGGTGACCCGTGCCACCAAGCCACTGCTGGCGGCGTAGATGAAGGGCAGGGTGTTGTGGTCGTCCCAGCTATCGGGTTCGGTGTCGCTTTCGTCGTAATCGCTTTGCAGCGAGAACACGCCCTTATTCGATACCGTCTGCAACGTGAACACGCCGGGATCGCAGGGGCCGACGTAGTCGTCAAAAAACATGATGCGCGCGCGCCCCATGCCGGACAGCCGCTGGTAGGGCGCCCCGGCGCCCGAGACCCAGTCGCTGCCCGTCAGTGAGCCGAGATGCGACTCGCTTTTCAAGTCGTATTTGAATGAAAACTCGACCTGGGTCTGGGGCGAAAGCGTGTAGCCAAAGCCGAGCAGAAAGGCCGGGTCCTTGCCGTAGAACACCCCGGCAGAGCGACCAAAGCTGGACGCAGGCTGTTTGGCGTTCAGGCTGGCCAGGTCAGCCAGATTGATCTGCGTGTGGGCGGTGAAGCCGTCGACCAGCGCGCTGACTGATGAAGACGCATCGTGCAGACCCACCGGGTCGGGCGAGGCCACGAAACCCCCGGTGCTCGCGCTTTGCAGCAGCTTGCCGTTTTCGGTCAGGCTCAGCTGCGCCGTGGGCTTTTCTTCAAAATGGATCCACGGGCTGATGCCATCGCTGGTGTCCAGATCGATCAGACGGTACTGGAAGTCATGCAGGGTGGCATTTACCGACAGCAGGGGATCGTCGCTGGCATGGCTGGGTGCACTGGCAATCAGGCACAAAGCTGCGACGGCAGCGCCCACTGCGGGGCGGGCAGTTTGGAACAGTTTCAAGGTCGAACTCCCTCGATTGAATGATCATGGTTGATGGGTACAACATGCTCACCATATCAAGCATTTCGCCTGTCTCTGTGCCACTGCATGCCTACCCGCATATTTCATGCTGCGGTAAGCACGCCGTCAAGTCATCCCATTAGATGCGCATGGGCATCACGACGTACTTGAATCCCTCGAACTCGGGGTTGGTGATGAGAGCCGAGCTGTTGGCGTCCTGCAGGGACACGGTCACCATGTCCTGGCTCATGTTGGCCAGCACGTCCATCAGATACCCCACGTTGAACCCGATCTCGAAGGTGTCGCCGCCGTAATCGATTTCGAGTTCTTCCTTGGCCTCTTCCTGCTCGGCGTTGCTCGACGCAATGCCCAACACGCCCGGGGCGAAGTTCAGGCGCACGCCCTTGAACTTCTCGCTGGTCAGGATGGCGGCACGCTGCAGGCTGGCCAGCAGGGTGGTACGGCCCAGGGTGATGTGGTGCTTGTGGTTCTTGGGGATGACGCGGTTGAAGTCGGGGAACTTGCCCTCGACCAGCTTGGTCACGAATTCCAGACCGCCGAAATTGAACTTGGCCTGGTTGCCGGCAAAGCGCATTTCGATCATCTGCTCGGCTTCGTCACCCTTGCCGCCCTTGGCGTCGTCCTTGAGCAGGCGTTGCAGCTCCAGCACCGTCTTGCGCGGCAGGATGACTTCCTGCTTGGGCATGTCGACTTCGAGGTTGGCTTGGGCCAGGGCCAGACGGTGACCGTCGGTGGCCACCAACGTCAGGCTGTTGCCTTCTGCGACGAACAGGATGCCGTTGAGGTAGTAACGGATGTCGTGCACCGCCATGGCGAAGTGCACCTGGCTGATCAGGTTCTTGAGTGTTTTCTGTGGAACGCTGAATGCGGGACCGAAGTCGGCCGCTTCTTGCACGAGCGGGAAGTCTTCAGCCGGCAGCGTCTGCAGCGTAAAACGGCTTTTGCCGCCTTGCAGGGTCAATTTGGACTGGTTGGCTGTCAGGGACACCGTTTGATCGCTGGGCAGGCTTTTAAGGATGTCCATGAGCTTCTTGGCACCCACGGTCACCGCGTAATCGCCCTCGTCGCCATCGAGCTGGGCGCTGGTGCGCACCTGGATCTCGAGGTCGCTGGTGGTGAGTTCCACATTGGCGCCGGTCTTCTTGATCAAGACGTTGGCCAAGATGGGCAGCGTGTGGCGACGTTCAACAATCCCGCCCACTGCTTGCAGGGCGGATAGAACTTTTTCCTGAGCTGCTTTCAACACAATCATTTCATTCTTTCAAATTGGTCGTCGTAGTAGAGGGCGACTTTTTCTGTGTACAACGTTATTTTCTCTTGTTCCATCAACGATTTAGGCTCAGGACAAGCCTGTGGACCGCACCCTTGATCGTTTTGGGGACAACAGACAACAACTTTGGAAAACTCATCGGTCCTGTGGACAACCCCGTGCTTGTCCTTTTGTTATCCACAGACCTGTTCCTTGACGCGTTGGCACAGCCTGTGGTTGTAACCCAAAAACAGGCCAAAGCCGGCGCTCAGCCCTTCAGGGTCTGCTCTAGGACGTGCAGTTGTTGATTCAGTTCAGAGTCTTTGCTGCGGTCGCTGCCGATCTTGCGGCAGGCGTGCAGCACCGTGGTGTGGTCACGGCCCCCAAACAGCTCGCCAATCTCGGGCAGGCTCTTTTGGGTCAGCTCTTTGGCCAGGTACATGGCGATCTGGCGGGGGCGGGCAATCGAAGCGGGACGCTTCTTGCTGTACATGTCCGCGACCTTGATCTTGTAGAAATCGGCCACGGTTTTCTGGATGTTCTCGACGCTGATCTGGCGGTTCTGGATCGACAGCAGGTCTTTGAGCGCTTCGCGAGCCAGGCCGATGGTGATCTCTTTGTGGCTGAATTTGGCGAAGGCCAGCACCTTGCGCAGCGCGCCTTCGAGTTCACGCACGTTGGCGCGCACGTTCTTGGCCACGAAGAAAGCGACGTCTTCTGGCATGTCGATGCCTTCTTGCGCGGCCTTCTTGATCAGGATGGCCACGCGCATTTCGAGCTCGGGCGGCTCGATGGCCACGGTCAGGCCGGCATCAAAGCGGGATGTCAGACGCTCATCGATGTTGACCAGACCCTTGGGATAGGTGTCGCTGGTCATGATGATGTGAGCCTTCTTGGCCAGCAGGGCTTCGAAGGCGTTGAAGAATTCTTCCTGCGTGCGGTCTTTGCCAGCAAAGAACTGCACATCGTCGATCAGCAGCAGATCGAGCTGGTGGTACTTGGCCTTGAGTTCGTCAAAAGTCTTGCGCTGGTAGTTCTTGACCACGTCCGAGATGAACTGCTCGGCGTGCAGGTAGAGGATGCGCGCATCGGGCTTGTCGGCCAGCAGGGCGTTGCCCACGGCGTTCATCAAGTGCGTCTTACCCAGACCGACGCCACCGTAGATGAACAAGGGGTTGTACATCTGGCCCGGGGCACCGGCCACGTGCAGGGCGGCGGTGCGGGCCATCTGGTTGGCACGACCGGGCACCAGCGTGTCAAAGGTCAAAGCGGGGTTGAGCCCCATGACCTGGGGGTGGTTGCGAGCGGGGCTGGCTTGTTGATAGCCGCCCGAGCCTGTGGATAAGCTGTTCAGTTGCTGGTTGGCGGCCTGTGCAGCCTGGACCGCTTGCGAATTGGCCGGCAAGGCGCGCGCCGGCAGCACCACACCCGGACGGGCGGTGGCGGCCGGGCGCAAAGCCAGGGCCAGATCCAGACGCACGGGGGCGCCGTTCAGTTCAGTCAGGATGGCTTCGAGGCGGGCGCTGTACTGGGTACGGACCCAGTCCAGGATGAAACGGTTGGGCACGCGCACGGCCACTTGCGTGGTGCCATCGACCACGGCCACCTCGGCGGCAGGCAAGGGGCGAATCCACGTATTGAACTGCTGTTCGGGCAGTTCCGTGGCCAGTTGTTCGAGCGCGCTGGGCCATAAAGTGCTCATGTCGGACGGCAGATTGACAGGTAATTCGGCGGCGCTCATGTTGTGAACAAGTGCTGGGCTGGGGGGCGAATTCTAAGCGCGACAGGGCCGGTTGGGAACAGGTTATCCACAGATTTTTACCCATGGAAAATCATGCTTGATTCACAGACCCTTCATTCAGACCGTTGACCTGCGGCCAGAAATTTGCTGTAATCGCGGGTTCTTCCGGTTATCAACGGCCGGGAACCCCCACGGCAATTGCATCGGCGGGGTGACATCACAAGATGAAGGATCATCATGAAACGCACTTACCAACCTTCCAAGACCCGCCGCGCTCGCACCCATGGTTTCCTGGTGCGCATGAAGACCAAGGGTGGCCGCAAGGTCCTGAACGCTCGTCGCGCCAAGGGCCGCAAGCGTCTGGCCCTGTAATCGGTTCACGCTCGATTTGGCCGGTTTGACCGGGGTCACTTGGCTGACCCCAGTCCAATCCAATCACTGACTGCTGTGCGCCCCCCAAGCCTGAAAGCCGCTGACTTTCAACAGGCATTGGGTACACGCCCAGTGGCTCGCACGAATCATTTCGTGCTGCACACCTTGTTGCGCACCCCGGGCGCCAGCCCATCCGGTGCGCCAGCACATCCCGAGTTGTCAACAGACCTGACCGACCTGGTCGAGGTGCCTGTGGATGACTGGCGATTCGGTGTGGTGTTTCCCAAGCGGCTGGCTCGCCGCTCGGTCACGCGATCTCTGCTCAGACACCAGGCTCGTGAAGCCTTGCGTCGTCACGCCCCGGCCGTCAAGGCTTCGGGGCGTTTTGGCGTGGACGTTTCAGGTTGGGTCTTGCGGCTCAAAGCCCCTTTTGACCGTCAGACCTATCCCAGTGCCGCGTCCGCTGCGCTCAACGCCGTCGTCCGCCAGGAACTCGATGAGCTGTGGTCGCGTCTGATCCAGCAGAAGGCACAATCATGAAGACCGTCATGAGGACCGTGTTAGGCTGGCTTTCGCGCGCCATCAATGCGTTGTTGATGGGCGTGGTCAGGGCGTACCGGTTCTTCCTGAGTCCCTGGTTGGGATCGGCTTGCCGGTTCACGCCCACCTGTTCCCAATATGCTTTGCAAGCGCTGCAGCAGCACGGCCCGGCAGCGGGCTCGTATCTGGCTGCGCGGCGCCTGTTGCGTTGTCACCCGGCTTGTGCCGGTGGCCACGACCCCGTACCTGAACAAGCCCCGCGCTTGTTTTCTTTTTCTAAACCCTCGTCGGATTCACCTCGCTCATGAACGATCTGCGTCGCACCCTGCTGTGGTCGGTGTTCGCCTTCTCGCTGCTGATGCTGTGGGATGGCTGGTTGCGCCACACCGGTCAGCCGTCTTTGTTTCATCCCGCGCCGGCTGTGGCCGAGGCTCCGGCGTCTGCTGCCAGCGGTGCGACCGGGGTGCCGGCTCCGGCCACGGCTTTGCCAGGCGCCCAGGCCGCTGCACCCGCCGCGGCTGCTGCGGCATCGGGCGTGGCCGAGGTCCCGCATGAATTGATCACCATCACCACCGATGTCGTCAAGGCGACCGTTGATTCGCACGGTGGCAATGTGGTGAAGGTCGAGCTGCTCCAGCACCGGGATCAGGAAGACAAGAACAAGAACATGGTGGTGCTGGACAAGACGGCCACGCATACCTATGTGGCCGAGTCGGGCCTGATCGGGCAAGCTGCGGGCGAAGCCTTGCCCAACCACACCACCGCGTTCGTGGCCGTCACGAAGGACCGTGAACTCGCTGCAGGCGCCGATCAGGTGCAGTTGAAGCTGGAGTCGGTGCCCGTCAATGGCGTCAAGCTGGTCAAGACCTACACCTTCAAGCGCGGCGACTACGCGATCGGCGTCAAGCAGGAAGTGGTCAATGGCTCCGGTGCGATGATCAAGCCGCAGCTGTACGTACAGCTCGAGCGCGACGGCAGTGCCCCGCAAGCCGCGCAAGGCCCGGCCTTCATGGGCGGCCCGCAGGCCTACACCGGCATGGCGGTCTACAACGCCAAGGGCAAGTACCAGAAGCTGGACTTCAAGCACATCGAAGAAGGCAAGACCGAGTTCGAGAAGGTGGACGACAGCGGCTGGGTGGCCATGGTGCAGCACCATTTCACCTCCGCCTGGTTGCAAAACGACAAGGTGCAGCGCGAGTTCTTCAGCAAGAAGATCGCCACCAATCTGTATGCCACCGGCATGTTGTTCAATCTGGGCGACGTGGCGGCAGGCCAAACCAAGTCGTTGGATACGGTGCTGTTTGTCGGCCCTCAGGAAGAGAACAAGCTCAAGGCGCTGGCCCCCGGTCTGGAATACGTGAAGGACTATGGCTGGACCCACATCATGGCCGCGCCGCTGTTCTGGCTGCTGGACAAGATCCACGGCCTGATCGGCAACTGGGGCTGGGCGATCGTGGCCCTGGTGGTCTTGCTCAAGGCCGCGTTCTACTGGCTCAATGCCAGTGCCTACCGTTCGATGGCCAAGATGAAGGCCCTGAACCCCCGCATCCAGGCCATGCGCGAGAGCCTCAAGGACGATCCGCAGAAGATGCAGCAGGAGATGCTGAAGATCTACCGCGAAGAGAAGGTCAACCCGATCGGCGGCTGCCTGCCCATCGTGATCCAGATCCCGGTGTTCATTGCCCTCTACTCGGTGTTGTCGTCGTCGGTCGAGATCCGCAACGCGCCCTGGATTGGCTGGATCACCGATCTGTCGGTCAAGGACCCGTACTTCGTGCTGCCGGCTTTGATGACCGCCTCGACCCTGCTGCAAACCTGGCTGAACCCGACGCCGCCGGATCCTGTGCAGGCCAAGATGATGTGGATCATGCCGCTGTTGTTCAGCGTGATGTTCTTCTTCTTCCCCGCCGGTCTGGTGCTGTACTGGTTCACCAACAACGTGCTGTCGATCGCGCAGCAGTGGATGATCAACAAGCAGATCGAATCGGCCAAATAAACCCGCCGCGTCGCGACCCCAAAGAGAAAGCCGCCTGATGTTGCAGTCAGGCGGTTTTTTTTCGGTCTGGCGGGGCCAGCGTCAGTCGGGACGACGCCGGCTCAGGATCATGCCGGCGGCCAAGGTGCTGGCGGCGATCAAGGGCCACAGCGACAGGTCGGCGTTGCTTTGGCTGATCAGGATCAGTTCGTTGAGCAAAGTGGTCATGGTGGTGTTCCCCAAATGTGTGCAAAACAAAAACAGTGGCGTTTGTCTTGCAAGATGAGTGCCAATTTAAGGGTTTACCTTGATGCCTGTGTGACCCGGTCTTTGGCCAATTGGCTCATGACCGGGCCGGCCAGATGACAATGGCGTGATGGCGTGAGCGTGTTGAAGGATGGATTGCATGTCGTGGAGTGAACGGACCCAGCCCATCGTGGCAATTGCCACCGCTTCGGGGCGGGGCGCGGTTGGCATCGTGCGGGTGTCGGGCAAAGGGCTGCTGGCCTTGATGCAGGCCTTGCTGGGGCGCGAGTTGCCGCCTCGGCAGGCGGTGTATGGGCCGTTCAAGGATGGCCGGGGCGAGGCCATTGACCACGGGCTGGCTTTGTATTTTCCGGGGCCGCACAGCTACACGGGTGAAGACGTGCTGGAGCTGCAGGGCCACGGTGGCCCGGTGGTGATGCAGCTGTTGTTGGCACGCTGCCTGGAGGCCGCCGCCGAACCGGACCCCTCGACCCAGCTGCCGCGCCTGGCGGGTTTGCGCCTGGCCGAGCCGGGCGAGTTCACCCAGCGTGCCTTTTTGAATGACAAGATCGACCTGGCCCAGGCCGAGGCGATCGCCGACCTGATCGATGCCAGCACCGAAGCGGCGGCGCGGTCTGCCAGCCGCTCCCTGGGTGGGGCGTTTTCACGAGAGATCGAAGACTTGCGCGATCGCATGGTGAACCTGCGCATGTTGGTGGAGGCCACGCTGGACTTTCCGGAAGAAGAGATCGACTTTCTGGAAAAGGCCGATGCCCGGGGCAAGCTGGACCGCATCGCCGCGCAACTGGAGACCGTGCTGGGCCATGCCAAACAAGGCGCGCTGCTGCGCGAAGGCCTGCAGGTGGTGCTGGCGGGACAGCCCAATGCGGGCAAGAGTTCGCTGCTCAATGCCCTGGCGGGGGCCGAGCTGGCCATCGTCACGCCCATTGCGGGTACCACGCGCGACAAGGTCAGCGAGACCATTCAGATCGAAGGTGTGCCCCTGCATGTGATCGACACCGCCGGTTTGCGGGCCGACCACGAGGCCAGCGACGAGGTGGAGCGCATCGGCATGGCCCGCAGCTGGGAGGCCATCGAAGCGGCCGATGCGGTGCTGTTTCTGCACGACCTGACCCGGGTGTCAGACCCGGTGTATGCCCAGGCCGATGCCGACATCGCCCAGCGCCTGCCCCCGCAGGTGCCGGTGGTGCATGTGTATAACAAGATGGATGCGCAGCCGTCAGCACCGGGGCAGGGGGGCGATCAGGCTGTCTGGCTGTCTGCCAAGACCGGCGCGGGCCTGAACACCTTGCGCGAGACCTTGCTGCGTCTAGCAGGTTGGCAGGCGGCGCAGGAGGGTGTTTTCATTGCCCGCCAGCGCCATGTTCAATCTTTACGCCTGGCGCGTGAACATGTTCACATGGCGCAAGCGCACGCGGCTTTGGCCGATGGCGCGTTGGACCTGATGGCAGAAGAGCTGCGTCTGGCGCACAATGCGCTGGGTACCATCACCGGCGCATTCACGTCGGATGATCTGCTGGGCGAAATCTTCACGCGCTTCTGCATCGGCAAATAGCCTGTATGCAACACGTGGAGCAACACGTTGCGCGTCAAGCAGTGTGATCGATTAAATTGACAAGATTGCGCGCGCAGGCGCGACATTTGAGGCAAAGATGCAAGTAACCGAGCTGATTCAGGCGATTCAGACGTTGAACACCGAGGATGCGTTCCGGCCCCGGCTGGACCCGCAGCAGTGGCGCACGTTTGGTCAGTATCTGACCCGGCACGAATTGCGGTCGGGTGACCTGCTGGTCAAGCAGGGCGACCACGATCGAACGGTCTACTTTTTAGGACAGGGCTCGCTGCAGGTGTTCGTGACGGGTCTGGCGCCTGGCGCCTCCCGCATTGCCATCTTGCGTCCGGGGGCGATGATCGGTGAGCCCGGCCTGTTCGCCGATGGCCCCCGCACCGCCAACGTCGAGGCCATGACGCCCTGTGTGGTGTTTGCCTTGCGTCTGCCCCGCTATGAAGAACTGGCTGCCCGTGTGCCGTCGGTCGCGGTTGAGGTGGTGCGCGCTGCCGGTGCAGTGATGGCGGTGCGCATGCGTGCCAACATGATGCGCCACATCCCATCGGCCTGATCCATGAACGCCGTCGCCGGTGTTCGCAGGCCCACCATCCTGGTGGCCGATGACTCGCCGCAGAACATCGAGTTGCTGTCTCGGGTGCTGGGCGACGAATACCGAATCAAGGTGGCGACCTCGGGCGACAAGGCCTTGAAGATCGCCTATTCGGACGAGCCCCCCGATCTGATCCTGCTGGACATCATGATGCCGGACCTGAGCGGGCATGAGGTGTGCCGTCGCATCAAGGCCAATCCCGACCGCCGGCGCATTCCCGTCATCTTCGTCACGGCCATGTCGACGGTCGAAGACGAAACCCTGGGCCTGGCCATCGGAGCGGTGGACTACATCACCAAGCCCATCAGCCCGCCTTTGGTGCAGGCCCGAGTGCGCACCCATCTGGCCTTGTACGACCAGACGCGCGAGCTGGAGCGCATGGTCGCCCAGCGCACCAGCGAGTTGGTGGCCACGCGTCAGCAGATCGTGCGTCGCCTGGGGCGGGCCTCAGAGTTCAAGGACAATGAAACGGGCAACCATGTGATCCGCATGAGCCACATCGCCCGTCTGATCGCCCAGCAGGCGGGTCTGGGGCCCGAGACGGTGCAGCTGCTGTTTCAGACCGCGGCGATGCACGATGTGGGCAAGATCGGCATTCCCGATCACATCTTGCTCAAGCCCGGGCCCTTGACGCCTGAAGAGCGCAAGGTGATCCAGACCCATCCGCAGATCGGGGCTGACATCATTGGCAAGCATGACAACGAGCTGCTGGCCACGGCCCGCACCATTGCCCTGACCCACCATGAACGCTGGGATGGCACGGGCTACCCTCAAGGCCTGAAAGGGGACCAGATCCCCTTGATGGGCCGCATCGTGGCCATTGCCGATGTGTTCGATGCGCTGGTCAACAAGCGGCCGTATAAAGAGGCGCTGCCCGTGTCGCAAGCGTTGGCCATGATGGCCGAGGAGCGCGGCAAGCTGTTCGATCCACATCTGCTCGACTGCTTCTTCCAGCAGCAGTTCGAGGTGCTCAAGATCATGGATCTGTATTCGGACGAGCGCGGTGCGATGACCGACGCCTCGCCCCTTTGACCGCCGCTCACAGATCGAGCAGAACCGCGGCGGCGACCTCGAAGTCGTATTGATCGAGCGCACGCTTGAGTTGCTGGATGGCGGCCGCCTGGTGGATCTCAGGCCAGCGTTGCAACACCTCTTGCAGCACGTCAAGCGCTTGCGCTTCGTTGTCCTCGATCAGTTGCGCCAGGCGATCCCAGTAAGGTCGCAGATCCGGGTCCTGGGCCAGGTCCACCGTGAAAGGCGCGGCCGGCGCCGCGCTGTGGGTTTGCAGCAGTTGGGCGATGTCGGCCAGCACCAGGGGCAGCTCGGTCAACACCTGCTGTAGGGCGGCCTGGTGGTCCTGCCCGTTGTGCAGCGCCTGCTCCAGGTCGTTGGCCACGGTCAGCAGTTTTTTGGCACCGATGTTGCCCGCCAGTCCCTTGAGGGTGTGCGTGAGATGCAGGGCCTGGTCGAGGTCATCACCCGCCTCGCTGAAGCGCTGGCCAAAGTCCTGCTGCGTCTTGGCAAAGCCTTTGACCAGGCGACGGTACAGGTCCAGGTTGCCCATGCAGCGGGCCAGGCCGTCGGTGGTGTCGAGCGCCGCCGTCAGGGGGATGCGGGCGGTCGGGTCGGACAGGGCCTCCGGGCGGGCAGCCGGTTTGGCGGGGATGATCCAGCGCGCCATGATGCTGAACATCTGAGTCAGGTCCAGCGGCTTGGTGATGTGGTCGTTCATGCCGGACTGCAGCACGCGCTCGCGGTCGGCGGCCATGGCGCTGGCCGTCATCGCGATGATGGGCAGGGCGGCCCATTGGGGCTCTTCACGGATGCGTTGGGCAGCGGTGTAGCCGTCCATGATGGGCATCTGACAGTCCATCAGCACGCCGTCGAAGGGGCCGTCGTGGCGCAGTCGCTCCAAGGCCTGCGTGCCATCGGAGGCAGTGACCACGGTCAGGCCGGCGCGCTCGAGCAGGTCACAGGCCAGCTCCTGGTTCAGCGGTTGGTCTTCGACCAGCAGCACGCGCGCACCCGCCAGATGCCGCTGCGCCTTTTGCAGGATCTTGTTGGCATTGCGCACAGTGGGGGCGGGCGCGAGTTCTTGTCCCAGTGAATGAGCCAGGGAGTCGAGCAAGGTCGACGGTGTGACCGGCTTGGTGATCACGCCTGCCAGGCCGACGCCTTCGGCGGCCTTGATGGCTTCCTCGCGTGCGAAGGCGGTGACCAGCAGCACACAAGGGCGTTGCTCTGGGGGCATGGCCAGCGCGCGGCGGGCAAAGGCGATGCCGTCCATGCCGGGCATTTTCCAGTCCGTCAGCAAGACATGATGGGGCTGGCGGGCTTGCTGGGCCAGCTCCATCAGGGCCAGAGCCTGCTCGCCGCTGGCCGCGACCTCCACGTTCAGGCCGAGCCGACGGGCCATGTCGCCCAGCACTTCGCGTGCGGTGGGGTTGTCGTCCACCAGCAGCACGCGCTTGCCTTCCATCTCGTTGGCCAGCAGGGCGCGCCGGTTATTGGCCTGCTGCTGCACGCCGAAACGGGCGGTGAAGTGAAAGGTGGAGCCGCGACCGGGCTGGCTGTCCACCCAGATGCGGCCGTGCATGAATTCGACGAGCTGGCGCGAGATGGTCAGGCCCAGCCCCGTGCCGCCGAACTGCCGGGTGGTGGAGTTGTCGCCCTGTGTGAAGGGCTGGAAGAGCCGGTCGAGCTGGTCGGGGCTCATGCCGATGCCCGTGTCGCGCACCCAGAAGTGCAGCGTCACGTCCTGGGCGCTCATCTGGTCGACTTCGCAACCGATCACGATCTCGCCCTGGCTGGTGAATTTGATGGCGTTGTTGCCCAGGTTGATGAGGATCTGACCCAGCCGGGTGGGGTCGCCAATGAGGGCGGTTGGGATGTCGGGCGGCGCGGTGAAGAGCAGCTCGAGGTCTTTTTCTTCGGCCTTGACACCCAGGACATCGGCCATGTTGCTGATGACCGATTCGAGCTGGAACTCCGTGTTCTCCAGTTCGAGCTTGCCCGACTCGATCTTGGAGACGTCCAGGACGTCGTTGAGGATCTGCAGCAGGTTGCCGGCGGCGCGGTGTGCCTTGTCGATGTAGTTGCGAGCCCGGGCGGGCAGTTCGTCCATCAGGGCCAGGTGCGTCATGCCCAGGACCGCGTTCATCGGGGTGCGGATTTCGTGGCTCATGTTGGCCAGGAAGCGCGACTTGGCCAGGGCGGCGGCTTCGGCTGCTTGCTGGGCGGCCAGGGTGGCGACTTCTGCCTGTTTGCGCACGGTGATGTCCTGGATGATCGCGCAGACCTGCTGTTTGCCATCGTGCACAAAGGGGATGGCCACGATGTCGGTGTCGAATGGCGTGCCGTCCAGCCGGGTGTGCTGCCACTCGAACTGGAAGACCTGCCGGGCTTCGACGTGCTGATGGATCTGACGGACTTTGTCGGCCAGGGCGGAATCACCCGGGTCGGGGTTCGGGCTGAGCGGCGGCCGCATGGGTTTGAGGCCGACGAGGTCTTGTTCGTCGCGTGCACCGAACATGGTCAGGGCGGCGGGGTTGCAGCGGGTGACCGATTGCGTCTCGTCAAAGAACAGGAAGGCAAAGGGCGCGTGCTGAAAGACGGCCTGCGAGCGCGCTTCCACGTTCTTGCGCTCGGTGATGTCGCTCCAATAGCCGTTGTAGGTGGTGCTGCCATCTGCGTGGGAGATGGCCAGGCATTCGCACCGGACCCACGCGGGTCGGTCTCGCCGTTGGAGCGCAAACTCGACGGCCTGAGTCGGGGGCACGGGCGGCTGCTGTTGCGCCATGCGCCAGGCCCAGTCGGGGTCTTGTTCCAGTTCCGACGGGGTGATGCCGAGCACGGTCTCCAACCCCCCGCCAATGAAGCTGAAGTGGCCACGGCCCTGTGCCGGCTGGTGGTAGCGAAACACCGTCAGGGGCAGGGCGTGGGCCAGGTCGTGCAGCTCTTCGCGCGCGACAGTCAGGTCATGGATGCGTTGCGCGCGCTGAGATCGGAAGCCCAGAAAGGCATAGCCCATGAACAGCACCAGCAGCATGCCCGCGCCCCAGGCGGCCATGACGGCGGTTTCGCCTTCCATCGGGATCAGCGCCCAGACGGTCAGACCGCCATAGTCCAAAGGAGACGACAAGGCGAGATAGCGCTGCCCGCCTTTGGCCACCACCATCGTGGGCTCGCCGCGCACGGTGACGGTGTGGATCTGCCAGCCCAGCTGCGGGGGCACGCGCTGGTACAGGTTCAGGTAGCCCGCGTCGTTCATGGATTGCGAGGTGGGCGCATGGATGCGGCTGAGCAGCTCGCCGCTTTGGTTGCTCATCAGGATCACGCCTTGCGCGTCGGTGACGAACAGGTGACGGCGCAGGTCGCCGAACAGGCGCATCAGGGCTTGTGGGTCCTGGCGCACCACCACCACGCCGGTGGGCTGGTTCTGGTCGCCCATGCGTGCTGAAAAGTAAAAGCCGGGTACCTTGTTGATGCGGCCCACCAGGAACTGCGTGCCGCTGCCGGTTTCCAGCGCATCGGTGAAGTACTGCCGTGTGCGCCGATTGGCGCCGAGGTTGCTGACCGGCGTGTGGATCAGGCTGTCGGCCACGATGGTGCCGTAAGGGTCGGTCGCATAGACCTGGGTGACCTGGAAGTCTCGCGAGGTTTCGTGCAAGGTGTGACTGATGGCCTGGACATCGTCACGTCGGGCCAGCGTCTGCGTGAGCCGCGCCCGGTCCGCCTCGGACAGGGTGGAGGCCCCTTCCATGCGCATGTGCGACAGGAAAGACGTCAGATTGGCCTGGCGGCCCAGCGCGCGCGGCAAGGCGCTGAGGTGCTGAAACGTGACGCCCAGCGACTCGCGCAGGCTGCTCAGGCGAAACTCGCCGGCCTTGATCTGGTTGTCGCGGTGGCGGTCGAGCTGGTCGTGGATCAACCAGGCTGAGGCGGCCGCGACGATGATCGTCCAGGCGACGGTGTATCGCGTCAGACGACCGGTAACCACTGACAGCGCTTTCCTGGCACTCGCTCGTTCCATGGTGTTCCCTTCCCTGGGGGGCGAGTGTGCCCGGTTTGAATGGGGCGGCCTAGAGGGCCAGACCCCCAGCCAGGGCCATTTCAATCTTTGAGCAACAGGCTGGTGGCGCGGCTCAAGTCTCGGGGGCGTCCGGAGATCACCAGGGTGTCGCCTTCCTGCAAAGGCAGGTCTTCGCTGGGATCGATGACGGCGCCTTGCGCCCGGCGCACCGAGACGACGGTCACACCCAGGTCCTGCTCGCGCAGGACGGCACCGAGCACCTGTCCCACGCAGGCTGAATCCGCCGTCAGCGTGACGGACGACAGGCGCTGCAGTTCCAGCTCATCCACGCTGTCGTCATCGGCCCCGTGAAAGTAGCCGCGCAGCAAGCCATAGCGGGCGGCACGCTGGTCCTGCACGAGTCGGAACACGCGGCGAATGGGCACGCCCACCAAGGCCAGAGCCTGCGAGGCCAGCATCAGCGAGCCTTCGATGGCTTCAGGCACCACCACGGTGGCACCGGCGGCTTGCAGGGTGTCCAGACTGGCGTCGTCGATGGTGCGCACCACCACGGGCACGTGGGGCGCGTGGTCGTGCACCTGCCGCAAGATGCGTTGGGCCGACGCGGTGTTGGGGTAGGTGACCACCACGGCTGCCGCCCGCGACAGGCCGGCTGCGCTGAGGCTTTGCAGGCGGCTGGCATCACCGAAGACGACGTTCTGCCCGGCCGCTGCAGCCTGATGCACCCGGTCGGGATCGAGGTCCAGCGCGATGTAGGGAATCCGCTCTTTGTCCAGCAAGCGTGCCAGATTCTGGCCACTGCGCCCATAGCCGCAGATCAGCACGTGCTTGTTGGTGTTGATCGATTTGGTGGCGATCTTGGTCATCGCCAGCGACTGCATCAGCCAGTCGGTGGACGACACGCGCATCACGATGCGGTTGCTGTACAGGATGATGAAGGGCGTGGCCAGCATCGACAGCACCATGGACGCCAGCAGCGGGCTTTGCACATGCCGCGGCAGCAACTGATTGTCAGCCGCCAGCGAGAGCAGCACGAAGCCGAATTCGCCCGCCTGCGCCAGGTACAGACCCGTGCGCAGGGCCACGCCGGTGCTGGCGCCAAACAGTTTGGCCAGCGAGGTGATGAGCCCCATCTTGAACAGCACGGGCAAGGTGGTCAGCGTGAGCACCAGGGCCCACTGTTCGACCACGCTGCGCCAGTCCAGCTTCATGCCGATGGTGATGAAGAACAGCCCCAGCAGCACATCATGGAAGGGCCGGATGTCGGTTTCGACCTGCGGCTTGTATTCGGTCTCGGCGATCAGCATGCCGGCGATGAAGGCGCCCAGTGCCAGCGACAGGCCGAAGTGTTCGGTCAATGCGGCCAGGCCCAGGGTGACGAACAGCAGGTTGAGCATGAACAGCTCTTCGCTCTTGCGGCGCGCCACCAGGGTGAACCAGGCATGCATCAGCTTTTGTCCGCCGGCCAGCAGCACGGTCAGCACCACGCCGGCCTTGAGCGCGGCCATGCCCAGGGTGCGGGTCATCTCACTGGCACTGTCGCCCAGCGCCGGAATGAGCACCAGCAAAGGCACGACGGCCAGATCCTGAAACAGCAGGATCCCCATGACACGACGGCCATGTTCGGATTCCAGCTCCAGCCGCTCCGCCATCAGTTTGCCGACGATGGCGGTGCTGCTCATCGCCAGTGCGCCGCCCAGTGCGATGGCGCTCTGCCAGTTCAGACCCCAGCCCAGCAAGCCGTGCTGATGCCCCATCTGGGTCAGCACATAGCCCAGCCCGACATGGCCGGCCAGCGTGGCCAGCATGGTGAGGCCGACCTGGCTGAAGCCCAGCCCGAAGACCAGCGACTTCATGCTCTTGAGCTTGGGCAGATTGAACTCCAGCCCGATCACGAACATCAGGAACACCACGCCGAATTCGGCCAGATAGCGGATGCTGGCCGAGTCCTTGGCCAGCGCCAGGGCATTGGGACCGATCACGACACCGACCGCCAGGTAACCCAGCATGGCCGGCAAGCGCAACAGGCGGCACAAGACCACGCCGACAACGGCGGCAAACAGGTAAAGCAGCGTGAGGTCGAGCGTGGTAGCCATGTTGTCCCTAGAATCCCCTGATCGTACCCGGCTGAGAACAGGTTTGAACAAGATGGTGTCAACGACAATCCCGCCCGTGCCCGAAGAGGGTCGCATCGGCATCGTGGCCCTGGCCACGCAGGCTCTGGAGATCGAAGCCCAGGCCTTGCTGGGCCTCAAGGCGCGTCTGGCCGGCCCCAGTGGTGCGGCCTTTGCCCAGGCAGTGCGCCTGGTGCTGGCGTGCGAGGGCCGCCTGGTCGTGATGGGCATGGGCAAGAGCGGCCACGTGGGCCGCAAGATCGCGGCCACGCTGGCCTCGACCGGCACCCCCGCGATGTTCGTGCATCCGGCCGAGGCGCATCACGGCGACCTGGGCATGGTGACCCCGGGCGACGTGGTGTTGGCCATTTCCAACTCGGGTGAGAGCGAAGAGTTGACCGCGCTGTTGCCCGTGCTCAAGCGCCTGGGCGTGCCTTTGCTGGCCATGACGGGTCGAGCCAATTCGGCGCTGGGCCGGTATGCCGACGTGGTGCTCGACAGCGCCGTCGAACAGGAGGCCTGTCCCCTGAACCTGGCCCCGACGGCGTCCACCACGGCCCAGATGGCGTTGGGCGACGCGCTGGCGGTGGCCTTGCTTGAGTTGCGTGGCTTCAAGGCCGAGGACTTTGCGCGCTCGCATCCGGGCGGCTCGCTGGGCCGCAAGCTGCTGACCCATTTGAAGGACGTGATGCGCTCGGGCGACGCCGTGCCACGTGTCAGCCCGCAAGCGGGCTTTGGCGAACTGATGGGCGAGATGAGCGCCAAGGGTCTGGGTGCCGCAGCGGTGGTGGACGATGCCGGCCGGGTGCTGGGCGTCTTCACCGACGGTGACCTGCGCCGCAAGATCGAGGCCGGGGTCGACCTGCGTGCCGTCAAGGCCGGCGAGGTGATGACGGCCGGCCCGCGTACCATCCGCGACGATGTGCTGGCCGCCGAGGCCGTGTCCCTGATGGAGACCTACCGCATCAACGTGCTGCTGGTGGTCGATGCCGAGGGCGTGCTGGTCGGCGCCGTCAACACCAACGACCTGATGCGCGCCAAGGTGATCTGAAGATGCGCACGATCCAGCCCACACTGCGCTTCGATGCCGCCCTCCAATCCCGGGCGTCTCGCATCAAGGCGGCCATCTTCGACGTCGACGGTGTGCTGACGGACGGCACCTTGTTCATCAGCGAAGCCGGCGAAACGCTCAAGGCCTTTCATGCCCTGGACGGCCACGGTTTGAAGTTGCTGGCGCAAGGCGGCATCACCCCCATCGTGATCACGGGGCGTGATTCGCCAGCGGTGCGCCGTCGCCTGAAAGACCTCGGCCTGACCCATGCCGTGTTCGGCGCCCATGACAAGCTGGCCGCGGCCACACCCTTGCTGGCCAGCCTGGGCGTGCAATGGGATGAAGTGGCGGTGATGGGCGACGATTGGCCCGATCTGCCCTTGCTGGTGCGCGCCGGTCTGGCCCTGGCCCCGGCCAACGCGCATGCCGAAGTCCAAGCCATCGCCGACCACACCAGCGCCTTGCGTGGCGGACAGGGCTTTGCCCGCGAATGCTGCGACTTGCTGCTGTGGGCCACAGGTCGTTACGAGGCCCTGCTGCACGGCCATCTGCAGACCCTGGACACCAATGTGCACGGTGGTCCGCAAGAGGGGCGGGCATGACCCTGTTTCAGCGGATCGTGGCCCAGATCCAGGCCAATCTGCCCATGCTGCTGGCGGCGGGGCTGGCCGCGTTCACCTGGTGGTTGATCCAGGCCTCGCCCAAAGATGCAGGCCCGGCGCGCGCCAGCCGGGTGTCGACCCGGCCTGACTATGAATTGAACGAAGCCACGGTGGCCCGCTTCGATCCGCAGGGCCGATTGCAGGCCGTCGTCGACGGACAGGCGATTCGCCACTACCCGGTTGAAGACGAATTGCAGATCGACGCCATGGTGCTGTCCGCGCGCGACGAAAAGGGTCAGGCGCTTCACGCCGTGGCCCGCGAGGGCCAGGCCAATGGCCGGGCGGAAGTGCTCGTCATCCGCGGGGGGGCCAAGGTGGTGGCCACGCCGGCGTCCTCGGCGGTGGTGGGAGGGCGGGCCGTGCGCGGCCCGGTGCGTTTGAGCGGCGAGGTCTTCAAGGTGGACTCCCGCGCCCATGTGCTGACCTCCGACCAGCCGGTGACCGTGCAGCATGAAAGCGGCGAAGTGCGGGCCGACCGCCTGCGCTATGAACAAGTGACCGGCATCACCGAACTGGAGGGGCGGGTCAGGGGCTTTTACCGCGGGGCGTCGCGATGAGCGGCGTGGTCTTCATCACCGGTGCATCCAGCGGCATCGGTCAGGCCCTGGCGGCGCGCTATGCCCGCGCCGGATGGCGCGTCGCGGTGGTGGCGCGACGGGTGCTGGCCATGCAGGACTGGGCCCGGGATCAAGGGCTGGGCCCGGACCGCTGCGTGGTCTATGCCGCCGATGTGCGGGATGAAGCCCAGTTACAGCGCGCGGCGCAGTCCTGCATGGCCCTGTGGGGTGTGCCCGATGTGGTGATTGCCAACGCCGGCATCAGCGTGGGGGTCGACCTGAGCTATGCCGAAGACCTGGCGGTGCTGCGCGAACTGATGGACATCCATGTCGTGGGCGTGGCGGCCACGTTTCAGCCCTTCATCGGGCCCATGAAGCAGCGCGGATCGGGCACCTTGGTGGGGGTGGCCAGCGTGGCCTCGGTGCGCGGCCTGCCCGGTCACGCCGGATACTGCGCGGCCAAAGGCGCCGTGGTGCAGATGTGCGAAACGCTGCGGGGCGAACTCAAGCCTCACGGTGTGGCCGTGGTGACCCTGGCCCCAGGGTATGTGGACACGCCCCTGACGCGTGACAACGATTACCCCATGCCGTTTTTGATGACCCCCCAGCGCTTCGCCGACCGCGCTTACGAGGCGATCCAGGCAAAGGTTCGCTGGCGGGTCATTCCCTGGCAGATGGGGGTGGTCGCCACCGTACTGAAATTCATGCCGCGGTGGCTATTTGATGCCGTGGTCGGCGCCCAGCGTCATCGCAAGAAGCGCCGACGTCACTGACGTCAGTGGCCGTGACCGTGGCCTTTGCCATGGCCGCGTCCATGACCCCGGCCGGGGCCGCGGTCATCGTCATCGTGGTCGCGGTAGTCACGGCGGTCGTCGCGGTCATAGCGCTCATGGCGGCTGCCCCAGCGAGGGTCATCGTCGCGCACGAAGTAGACGGGCTGGTTGCAGGCCTGGTAACGGCCGCAATAGCGGGCCCAGTCCTTGGAATGGCCGGGAGGCACGCGCAGATAGATGGGGCGCTGCTGATAGTAGACGGGCGTGCGCGTGATGATCACCGGCTGGGGATAGATCACCAGGGGGGGCGGCTGATCGCCCAGGTCGATGCGGCCATAGAAGCCGGGCTGGTTCACAGAGACGCTGACACCCACGTTGGTCGCAGCCAGAGCAGAGCTGCTCAGGGCCGCGCAACCGAGCGTGGCCAACAGCAGACGAGACAGGATCCGGTTCATAGACTTCCTTTTTCAGCCTCAGAAAAAACAAAAGGCAATGCTTTAACGCATTGCCCCCTGGTATCGATGACGTAACGGAATGTGATATCCGCGCTACGCCTTCAATGTGATCTGTGGTTCAGATCAGTAGCCGCCGCCGTAGCCGCCGCCGTTGCCACGGCCACCGCCGTAACCACCGCCGCCGCCTTCACGACGACCACCGCCGTAGCCGCCACCGCCGCCTTCACGGCCGCCACCGTAGCCGCCACCGCCGCTGCGGCCACCGCCGTAGCCGCCGCCGCCACCTTCACGGCCGCCACCACCGCCAGCGCCACCGCCGTAGGGGCTGCGGAAGCCAGCAGGACGCTCTTCACGAGGACGGGCCTCGTTCACCACCACGGCGCGGCCAGCGACGGGTTGACCGTTCAGACCGTTGATAGCGGCTTGTGCTTCTGCATCGGAGCTCATTTCGACGAAGCCGAAACCTTTGGAGCGGCCGGTGTCACGATCCATCATGACCTTGGCGGAGCTCACGGCGCCGTATTGAGAGAAAGCGTCATTCAGATCCTGATCGCGCACGCTGTAGGCCAGATTGCCCACGTAAAGTTTGTTGCCCACGAGAGAGCCCCTTTCACTAACAAAGTAACCATGTGGAGCTTCAACCCATCAGGACCCATTCCAAAGACGGTGCCGCTACCAGACACAGACTTGACCATTATGGGTGAACAAATCATGTTCAGCTAGATATTGCAACCCTTATTTGTGCGGGAATGTCAACCATCGGTGCGCGATGTTGCACGCCTTCATCAGTTATTTATCCGGGCTTGCCCCTATGATCGCGGTCGACTTGGCCATCAATGCGCCCTTTGGACTGGAAAACCGGATGACAAACGCTCGTTTCGACTGGTGGCGCGCCCTGGCGCAGGTGCTGGGCAGCCTGGAGGCACTCCGCGATGGCCGGGCGATGTATGTGTTGCTGGCCGCGTTTGCCGGCGCCGGGACGGCGGTGGCCATGGCGCGCGGCGCGCTGGCGCAGGGTCAACTGCCCTGGGCGGTGGCCGAGGGGGCGCTGGGTCTGTTCATCGCGTTTTACGGGAGCCAGGCGGCCGGTCTGCTGCTGATGGACCGCGCCCTGGCCCGCCCGCCCCGCGAAGTGGTCGATGCCGTGGCCGATGCGCTGGGCGTGGCGCACCGGGTGCTGGTCGCCCTGGCCGCGATGCTGCTGGGTGCCGGTGTCATCGCGGCGGTGATCGTGGGCCTGTTCTGGCTGTGCGGTCTGGCGGTGGTGGGGCCCTGGCTGTATGCGCTGGTGTTGCCCGTGACGGTGATCGTCATTGGCGCGATGCTGGTGGCCGGCACCGCTGTGGTCGGCCCTCTGACAGGGCCCATCGTCTGGGCGGGGGCGTCGTCATGGGGCACGATCCGGCAGGTGGTGCGGTTGATGCGCGAGAACCTGCTGCATGCCACGGCCATGATGACCGCCCTGAGCCTGATCACCGGTCTGGTGGGGGGTGGGGCCAGCCTGGTCGTGGTGGTGGCGGGGCGGGTCATGGCCGAATTGTCCGTGGCGGTTCTGGGCGTGAATGTGCCGGCCGAGATCCTGATGGGCGGCCTGCTGGGGCACAGCGTGCAGGCGGTGAGCACCCAACTGGTGTCACCCGAGGCGCTGCCCTATATCGCGGCGGCCAATGTGGGCGGCGGGGTGGTCTTCGGTCTGGCGCTGGTGCTGCCGACGCTCGTGTATCTGCGCGGCGTCTGCGAAATCTATCTGGTCTTGCAGCAGCGCAGTCGGCCTTGAGCCGGCGAGCCGGGCAACCCGGCTCAGAAGTGAGACAGGTAGCCGCCGTCCACCGCCAAGGTCTGCCCGGTGATGTAGCTGGCGGCCGGACTGGCCAGAAAGACCACGGCACCGGCCACTTCGGAGGGCTGGCCCCAGCGTCCCAATGAGGTGCGGCGCGACAGCCAGTTGGCCACTTCGGTGTCGTCCACCATCTCGGCATTGGCCTCGGTGGCAAAGTAGCCGGGCGCGACCGCGTTGACATTGATGCCGCGCGGCCCGAGCTCGGCGGCCAGGGCGCGGGTCAAGGCATCGAGGCCGCCCTTGGCCGTGGTGTAGGCGACGTCACCGGCGCGCGAGATGGGCCCGGCAATCGAGGTGATGTTGATGATGCGGCCGATGCCAGGCGACATCATGCGGGCTGCCTCACGAGACAAGGCCAGCGGGGCGATCAGGTTCACCTCCATCAGGTGGCGCACGTCGTCCAGGCTGAAGGCGTCCAGGGGACGACGATCGCGCATGCCCACGTTGTTGACCAGAATGTCCAGGCCGCCGTGGTGTTGCTGGATGCGCGCGAGCGCCTGCGCCCGTTCGGTGTCGTCGGTGATGTCGAAGATGGCCAGGTCGGGCCGGGCCGCGCCGGGCACGTCTTCGATGCTTTGCAAGGCCTGTTGCAGGGCGGCCTTGTCCCGCCCATTGAGGACCACGGTGGCCCCGGCGCGCACGAGCGCCGCCGCCATCTCCAGCCCCAGGCCCCGCGCGGCGCCGGTGATCAAGGCCACGCGATCGTCCAGCCGAAAGATCGACGCCGGATGAGACAGGGGGGTGAAATCGGAAGGCATGCCATCATTGTGCGCCCGTCGATTTCACTTTGTCACATGCCTTTGACCCTGCCGTCTTCATCTGTCCGCGATTCCCAAGCCTGCCCCTGCGGTCGGGCGGCTTCCTATGCCCAGTGCTGCGGTCGCTACCACCGGGGTCCGCTGGCCGGGCAGGCACCCGATCCCGAATCGCTGATGCGTTCGCGCTACAGCGCCTTCGTGTTCGACGAGCGCGACTACTTGCTGGCGACCTGGCACCGTGACACCCGACCGGCGGTGATCGAGGCACCCGAGGCGGGCCTCAAATGGCTGGGACTCGAAGTCAAGCAGGTGGGTTGGAAAGACGCCGACACCGGTTGGGTGGAATTTGTGGCGCGCAGCAAGTGGGGCGGCCGGGCGCACCGGCTGCATGAGGTCAGCGAATTCGTTCGGGAAGAGGGGCGCTGGTATTACACCCGGGCGCTCAACGGGGGCTGAACGGCGGCGGGCCAGAGTCAGCGTTGCGGCCAGTCCGATGCGTCGGCGTCGAACTGGGTGTCGACTTCGAGCTTGGTGAGCCAGCGCAGCGCTTGCTCGCGGCTGCTGCCGCACATGTCAGGGGCAGGCTGCAGAGAGCCGCACACAGCCGGGCGCTCAGGCCGGCCGAACAGCTGGCAGCGCAAAGCGTCGTCCAGAAACGGGCAGGGGACACCGGCCGGCTTGCCTTGTGGGTAGCCGGGCAGCGGAGAAGAGATCGAGGGGGCGGTGCAACACGCGGCACAACCGGGGCGACAGTTCATGCCCCGATTGTGCCCTGCCTGCGTGATGGCCCGACCGTGCGGACACGAGCAGGCTCCCCCCTGTTTTTGTAAGCACTCATCGTAGTTTGTGACTTATTGAGGAGCCATCCCTAGTTTCGGTCTGGCGACACTGCAGATTGGGGGGAGGCGCCTTGTACCCATTCGGGCGGGTTTGCCCTCAAGTCAGTAAAATGGCGGGTTGCTCAAAAAATAGGCAAAGCGATGCTTTATCCCAAGGAATTCGATGTGATCGTGGTCGGTGGTGGCCACGCTGGAACCGAGGCCGCCCTCGCCGCAGCCCGGATGGGGTGCGCCACCCTGCTGCTGACGCACAACATCGAAACCCTGGGTCAGATGAGTTGCAATCCGTCGATCGGCGGCATTGGCAAAGGCCATCTGGTCAAGGAGGTGGACGCATTGGGTGGCGCGATGGCCGCTGCCACCGACGAGGGTGGCATCCAGTTTCGCATCCTCAATTCCAGCAAAGGCCCCGCGGTACGCGCGACGCGCGCACAGGCCGATCGCATTCTGTACAAGGCCGCCATCCGCAAGCGGCTGGAAAACCAGCCCAATCTGTGGCTGTTCCAGCAGGCGGTGGACGACCTGATGGTCGAGGGCGACCGGGTGGTGGGCGCCGTCACGCAGGTGGGCATTCGCTTTCGCGCCCGGGCCGTGGTGTTGACCGCCGGGACCTTTCTGGACGGCAAGATCCACGTGGGGTTGCAGAACTACAGCGCCGGCCGGGCGGGTGATCCGCCAGCCGTGTCCCTGTCGGCGCGGCTCAAAGAATTGAAGCTGCCCCAAGGGCGTCTGAAAACCGGGACGCCGCCACGCATCGACGGCCGCAGCATCGACTTCAGCAAGTTGACCGAACAGCCGGGCGACGGGATGGACGGCAAGACCCCCATGCCCGTGTTCAGCTTCCTGGGCTCGGCGGAACAACACCCGCAGCAGATGCCCTGCTGGATCACCCACACCAATCAGCGCACGCACGACATCATTCGCTCCGGCTTCGACCGCAGCCCGATGTTCACGGGGGTGATCGAAGGGGTGGGGCCGCGTTATTGCCCCAGCATCGAAGACAAGATCAATCGGTTTGCCGACAAGGATTCGCACCAGATCTTTCTGGAGCCCGAGGGTCTGACGACAAACGAGTTCTATCCCAACGGGATCAGCACCTCGCTGCCGTTCGACATTCAACTTGCAGCGCTGCACACGATGCCGGGGCTGGAGCAGGCGTACATCCTGCGCCCGGGGTATGCCATCGAGTACGACTACTTTGATCCGCGTGAACTGAAGGCGAGCTTTGAAACCAAAGCCATCCAGGGCCTATTTTTTGCAGGCCAGATCAACGGCACCACCGGTTATGAAGAGGCCGCGGCGCAAGGCTTGTTCGCGGGACTGAATGCGGCCTTGCAGGTACAGGGTCGGGAAGCATGGATGCCGCGCCGAGACCAGGCTTACCTGGGGGTGCTGGTGGACGACCTGATCACCAAGGGCGTGACCGAGCCCTATCGCATGTTCACCAGCCGGGCAGAGTTCCGCCTGCAGTTGCGCGAAGACAATGCCGACATGCGGTTGACTGAAATCGGCCGGGAGCTGGGCCTGGTCGATGATTTCCGTTGGGCGGCCTTCAATCGCAAGCGGGACGCTGTTTCACGTGAAACAGAGCGGCTCCGATCAACCTGGGTGCGCCCTGCGACCCTGCCGACCGCCGAGGCGCAACGGCTCTTAGGCAAAGCCTTGGAGAGAGAGTACAACCTGGCTGACCTTCTGCGTCGGCCCGGAGTGAACTACGACCAAGTCTGTGAGGTGGGGTCCATCGCTGCTGTCAGGCAGGCGGCCCTCCGCGCGGAAGCGGGGAAAACAGAAAGCACCGAAGGCGGCCCTGTTTCACGTGAAACATCCCTGCCTGAAGATCGGATGGGATGGCAAGAGGAATTGGGATCCACACTGGCGGACGCAGTGATCGAGCAGGTCGAGATCAGCATCAAATATGCCGGCTACATCGATAAGCAAAACGACGAAGTGGAACGCGCCGCCTACTACGAGAATCTGAAGTTGCCGCCCGACCTGGATTACATGCAGGTGTCGGCGCTGAGCATCGAGGCGCGCCAGAAGCTGAGCAAGCACCAGCCGGAGACCTTGGGGCAGGCGTCACGGATCTCCGGCATCACCCCCGCAGCGATTTCTTTGTTGCTGATTCACCTGAAGAAGGGGCGGGCCAAGGGGTTTGTGCCTCAAGATGCCAGCCCGGCGTCTGTCAAGGCGGCGGGTTGAAGGCGGCGGGCTGACGACCCATTCAGAACATGCCCGGCGGCCTCCCTTGCAAAGGGGGCGGCCGGGCCACAAACCGGATCGCGCAAGCGCGACGACATGGAGGCAGTATGGCAATGGGAAAACGAGGTCCTGCGGGACGCCGGGGTGGGATGGACCCCACCGTGGTGTCGGGCTATGAATTGCGCGGTGGCAAAGTCAGTGTGCCGCCCCGCCAAGACGCTCGGCCAGTGGCGCGCACGGTGCCCGCCCATCTGCCGGCCGTCTGGAGTCAGGCGCAGTGGCAAGCGGCCATCACGCCGGTGCTGCCGTCCTTGGACCTGACCCTGTCAGAAGGGCAGGTGCAGCAACTGGCGGCCTACATGGTGCTGCTCGCCCACTGGAACGGCACGTTCAATCTGACGGCCCTGCGTGAGCCGCAAGACATGCTGACCCACCACCTGGCCGACTGTCTCGCTGTGCTCGCGCCCCTGGATCGGCACCTGGCTCAGCGTGGCCTGAGCGCCGCCCGTCTGCTGGATGTGGGCAGTGGGGGCGGGTTGCCGGGCGTGGTGCTCGCCATTGCCCGGCCAGAGGTGCAAGTCACCTGCGTGGACACGGTCGGCAAGAAGGCCGCATTCATCCGTCAGGTCGCTGCCGAATTGAAGTTGTCCAACCTGCGGGCGGAGCACGCCCGGGTCGAGCAGCTGAAGGGCGCCTATGACGTGATCACCTCGCGCGCCTTTGCTTCCTTAGCTGACTTCGTGAGCTGGTCCCAGAATTTGCTGGCACCCGGTGCCGCCTGGATGGCCATGAAAGGGAAGGCGCCCGTGGACGAGCAGGCGCAACTGCCGGAATGGGCCGAAGTGTTTCACGTGGAACCTTTGGGCGTGCCCCAATTGGATGCGGAGCGCTGCGTGGTCTGGATACGGCGCAGGGAAAAGTGAAAAAAGTACGTGTGCAAGGGGTTTTATCGTCAACCGAAATGGGGGCTCGGTGGTTAACCATGGGTAGCCCATCACAAGGAGATACCTCATGGCACAACTGACTTTCAAACGCATTGCTTTGGTCGCTGCTCTGGTCACCGCCTCTGCGGCCGCCATGGCTCAACAAGCCGCTCCCGCTCCGATGCCTGGCGAGCCCGCCGCTGCGCAAGCCACCCAGGCGCCCGCTGCCAGCAAGCCACACGCTGCTGCCAAGCACAAGAAGGCGCACCGCACGGCCAAGCACAAGCGCACGCATCACGCCAAGCACAAGAAGGCCCACACCACCCATCACGCTGCCAGCCAGGCACAGTGATCGGGCGCTGAACCGGTTCCCCATGGGCCTTCGGGCCCATTTTTCTTGTCTGAATGTGTTGCGGGATGCGTTGTGGCCGCCGGGCCAGGCGGGATCCGCCCCGATAATTCGAGCATGCCGCACATCTTCTGCATCGCCAATCAAAAGGGTGGGGTGGGCAAGACCACCACCACAGTCAACCTGGCCGCCGGCCTGGCCAAGATCGGTCAGCGGGTCTTGATCATTGACCTGGACCCCCAGGGCAACGCCACCATGGGGTCGGGCGTGGACAAGCGCACCTTGGAGCAGACGGTGTACGACGTGTTGCTCGAATCGTCGACCATCGCGCAGGCCCGTGTCCGCAGTGAGAAGGCGGGCTATGACGTGCTGGGCGCCAACCGCGAACTGGCCGGCGCCGAGATCGAACTGGTCAACCTGGAGCGGCGCGACCGCCGCCTGAAGACCGCGATCGAGGCCGCCGCGGCCGATTACGACTTCGTGCTGATCGATTGCCCCCCCTCGCTGAGCCTCTTGACGCTGAACGGGCTGACCACGGCCCACGGCGTGATCGTGCCGATGCAGTGCGAGTACTTCGCGCTGGAAGGGCTGACCGATCTGGTCAACACGGTCAAGCAGGTGCACGCCAACCTGAACCGGGAGCTGCAGCTCATCGGGCTGCTGCGCGTGATGTACGACCCCCGCATCACCCTGCAGCAGCAGGTCAGCGACCAGCTGAAGGCGCACTTTGGCGAGAAGGTGTTCGACACGGTCATCCCCCGCAATGTGCGCTTGGCCGAGGCACCCAGCTATGGCCTGCCCGGGGTGGTTTTCGATCCCAGCAGCAAGGGCGCGCAGGCCTTTGTCGCCTTTGCCGGCGAGTTGGTCAAACGGGTGGCGCAGGGCGCCCGCTGATCAGGCGGGGGACAGGGCCGGGGCGGCGTCGGCGGGCGGGCTCAGGAGGTCGTCCAGACAGCGCAGCAGCGCCAGCACGTCCAGCGGCTTGGTCAGGTAGTCCGTGAAGCCGTGGCGTTCGGCGGTCTGGATGCTGTCGGGCATCGAGTCGGCAGACAGCGCCACGCGGGTGATGTTGCGGGTCTGCGGGTCCTGGTCCAGGGTCTGGATCAACTCGAAACCTGTCATGTCGCCCAGATGCAAGTCCACCAGCATCACGTCGGGGCGCTGCTGCTTGACCTGCTCCAGCGCCGAGGCCCCATTGGGTGCGACGACCAGCTCCCATTGCGGGCGCAGCTTGAAGATCTGCTCGACCAGCAGCACATTGATCTCGTTGTCTTCGGCGTAGAGCACCCGCACGGGGCGGGCGGCCAGCGGGGTCGCGGCCACCACGGCCTGCAGCAACTCTGCCGGTTCGGTGTCGCCCTCCAGGGGGGCGTGGGCCTCTTCGGTACGGCCTTCTGGCGGCTCGGCGGCGCGCGGGTCCCCCGTGAAGCGGTTTTGCTTTTGCTCGGTGATGTCGGTCGTGTAGCCATACCAGGCCGTGCTGCCGTCGGGCAGGGCCTGCGCCACCGCCTCGCCGGACAGCCAGCGAACCCCCTTGCCGGGCAGGATCACGCGGTACTCATATTGCAGCGGCTGACTCTGGTGCTGCAGGGAGGCCTCGACCAGGCGCGTGACCATGTGCAGGTCGTCGGGGTGCACGCGCTTGTAGTGGGTGGTCCAGTTCAGCCGGGCCGAGGCCGGGTCGATCTCATAGAGTTCGGCGGCCCGGGTGCTGGCATACAGCAACTGAGGCTCGCCCTGCACGGGCAGCAGCACCTTGTAGAGCACCCCGGGGATGTGGTCGAGGCTCTTGAGCAGCACATCGCGTTCGCGCAGGCTTCGCTCGATGTGTTTGCGCGTGCTGATGTCGTGGATCACGGCCATCGCCTGGCGCGCCTGTCCCTCGGCATCGCGCAGCATCGAGACATGCATCTCGACCCAGATGATGTTGCCGTTGTGCTTGAGGAAACGCTGCTCCAGCCGGAAGTGCGGCAGATGCCCCTCTTGCAGGCTGCGCCAATGATCCAGCTCGGACGAGAGGTCTCCCGGATGGGTGAGGGTGTGGCAGCGGGTGCCGATCAAGGCCTCACGGGCATAGCCCAGGAGCTGGCACGCTTTGGCATTGATGGCCTGGATGTCGCCCTCAGGAGTCAACAGCATCTGGCCGCAAGCGCTGTGTTCAAAGACAGCCTGCCATGGCTGCGCAGACTGCGTGGACGCTTCGGGTTGCGCCCGAAAGGCCTCGGCAGTTTGATCTGCGAGCGTAGAAGACTTTCCGGGCATGGTGCCAAACCTCAGCACTTGACTCATCATGACATTATTGCAATTTGCAACACTTTTGCCGCATCTTTCGGCCACTAGGATAGGGGGCATGACAACCCGTAGACCGCGTTTATCGACCCTCGTTCTGTTGCCCGGCTGGCATGATTCTGAACCTCAACATTGGCAAAGCCGCTGGCCCTTGATCCATTCGGACCATGCCCGCTGGGTCAAGGTTGAGCAGGACGACTGGCAATGGCCCCGCCGAGGCGACTGGATGATGCAACTGGACGAAGCCCTGCTGGCCGATGCCCGACTGCATGAAGAGCCTGCGGTGTTGGTGGCGCACAGCCTGGGATGTCATCTGGTCGCGGCCTGGGCGGCGCATTCGCAGCATACCCGTCGGGTCAGAGGCGCCTGGCTGGTGGCGCCGCCGGACCTGGATCACCCCGACCGGCTGGACAGCCTGCCGCCCCAGCTGCATGGCTGGACGCGTGTGCCGCGCGTGCGCCTGCCATTTCGATCGCAGGTGCTGGCGTCCAGCAATGACGCTGACAGCACCGTGGACCGGGCGGCGCAACTGGCGCAGGACTGGGGGGCCGATTTCATCGATTTGGGGCCCTGTGGCCATGTGAATGCGGCGGCCGGGCTGGGTGACTGGCCCGAGGGCTGGGCCCGCCTGCAAGCCTGGCTTGCGACATAGAGGACAATCTCGCCTTATGGCAACCAAGAAATCCAAAGGCCTGGGCATGGGCCTGGAGGCCCTGCTGGGCCCCAAAGTCAGCGACACGCCGGCCGCAGCCGCTGTGGAAGGCGCACCCACGACCCTGCGGCTGGACGTGATGCAGGCTGGCAAGTACCAGCCGCGCACGCGCATGGACGAGGGCTCGCTGTACGAGCTGGCGGAGTCGATCCGCTCGCAGGGCATCATGCAGCCGATCCTGGTGCGCCCGATTGGCCCGGCGGCCGAGGGCCGCTACGAGATCATCGCCGGTGAGCGCCGCTCGCGCGCCGCCAAGCTGGCCGGGCTGACCGAGGTGCCGGTGCTGGTCAAGGAGGTGCCCGACGAGGCGGCCGCCGTGATGGCGCTGATCGAGAACATCCAGCGTGAGGACCTCAACCCGCTGGAAGAGGCGCAAGGCCTGCAACGCCTGACCCAAGAATTTGGCCTGACCCATGAGCAGGCCGCTCAGGCCGTGGGCCGTTCGCGCAGTGCCGCGTCCAACCTGCTGCGCTTGCTGAATCTGGCCGAGCCCGTGCAGGGCATGCTGATGGCCGGTGACATCGACATGGGCCATGCCCGTGCCCTGTTGCCCCTGGACAAGGCCCAGCAGATCACCACGGCGCATGAAGTGGTGGCCAAGAAGCTCAATGTGCGCGAGGCTGAAAAGCTGGTGGCCAAGGTGCAGGGCGCCGGTCGCCAGACGCCCTTGCTGCGCGTGGCGCAAGAGAAGTCGCGCGATGTGGTGCGCCTGGAAGAAGAGCTGTCGGACTTCTTGACCGCGCAGGTTGAGATCCATGTCAAGCGCAAGACCAAGCGTGGCGAGCAGGGCGAGATCACGATCCAGTTTGGCAGCCTGGACGAACTCAACGGCCTGATCGACAAACTGCGCGGCCCCCAGGCCTGACACGCGTGTCCATGTTGCCCTGGCCCTTGCCCGCGCTGGTGAGTTGGGCGGCGGCCTGGGCATTGGCCTGGGGCTTGCGCGCCGCGCAGGCGCCGGGATGGGCCACGCTGGTGTTGCCCACCGCGCTGGGGGCCTGTCTGGCCTTGTGGCCGGCGGTGGCGGCCACCACCTGGCGCCGGGTGTTTGTGGCGGCGGGCTTTCCGCTGTCGGTGCTGGCCTTGGGGCAGGGCGGGGCCTTGCCGGCCTGGGTCTGGCTGGCGCCTCTGGGCTTGCTGCTGCTGGCCTACCCGATGCGGTCCTGGCGCGATGCGCCGGTGTTTCCCACGCCCAAGGGCGCGCTGCGTGCCTTGCCCGAGCATGTCCCCTTGCCGCAAGGGGCGCGGGTGCTGGACGCCGGTTGCGGCATGGGTGATGGCCTGCAGGCCTTGCGCGAGGCCTATCCGCAGGCGGCCTTGAGCGGGGTCGAATGGAGCTGGGTCTGGTGGGCGGTGTGCGCTTTGCGCTGCCCGTGGGCGCGTGTGCGCCGGGGCGACATGTGGGCCGCCGATTGGGCCGAGCAGGATCTGGTCTACCTCTTCCAGCGTCCCGAGACCATGCCCCGCGCCTGGTCCAAGGCCTTGCAGACCATGAAGCCGGGCAGCTGGCTGGTCAGCCTCGAATTTGCGGCGACCGATGCGCGCGGGCAACGCGTGTCACCGCATGCGTCCTTTACCTTGCCGGGTGGACGACCGATATGGGTGTATCGATTGCCTCGGACTGTGCATGGCGAAAGCCGCGCGTCTACACTGTCGGCTTGATCCATTGAAAGATTCCATGTCCCTTTCGTCCTCGTCGATGCCCCCGTCGATGCCAGCGCCGTCGCCCGACGCGGCGGTGGAGCCGTTCACCAACGACGAGTTTCGCGCCTGCCTGGGTCAGTTTGCCACCGGCGTGACGATCGTGACGGCCCGCGACGGGCAGGGACATCTGGTCGGCCTGACCGCCAATTCGTTCAGCTCGGTGTCTCTGGCGCCGCCGCTGGTGCTGTGGTGCCTGTCTGCACGTTCAACGGCCTTGCCGGGGTTTCAGTCGGCCACGCATTACGCCATCAATGTGCTGGCCGCCGACCAGCGTCCGCTGGCCGAGCGCTTTGCGCGCAAGGGCATCGATCGCTTCGACGGGGCGCCCTGGCATCCCGGTTTGACCGGCGCGCCGGTGATCGAGGGGGCCGTGGCGGTGTTCGAATGCAGCCATCACGTCATGCAGGAAGCCGGCGACCACATCGTGCTGATCGGCCGGGTCGAGCATGTGCGCCGCCGGATCGGCGTGCGGCCCCTGATCTTTCATGGCAGCCGCTTCTTCACCGACTTGCCCGGCTGAATCACGGCGGCGGGGCCCACCTTGACTCAGGTGTCAGGCTCGGCACAGTGCGGTGCGCAACGATCCAGGATGTTGAGCAGTCGCGCCACATCCAGTGGCTTGCTGAGGTATTCCACAAAGCCCCGCTCGCGGGCTTCGCGAACCTGATCGGGCATGACGTCGGCCGACAGCGCCACGCGGGGGATGTTGGCAGTATCCGGGTGGTGTGACAGCGCGTCGGACACGTCGGTGCCATTCATGTCGCCCAGGTGCATGTCCAGCAGCAGCAGATCGGGCGGCTGGCCCAGCGCCATCTCGATGGCCTGCGCGCCATTGGTGGCCACTTCCAGATGCCACTGGGGGCGCATGCGCAAGACCTGCCGCACCAGCTCGACGTTGATGGGGTTGTCTTCGGCGTAGAGCACGGTCATCTCGACCGGCTCGGCCCCATTGAGGGCGCCGAAGCCTGAGATGCGCGGGCTCAGCAAGGGATCGGGCGCGGCAGCCTCGACAACGGCCACCACCGGCGGCGCGTGCGGCAACCACACCCGAAAGCTGCTGCCCATGCCGACGCTGCTGCTCACCTCCAGCCGGCCCTGCATCAGGTCCACCAGGCGCTTGACGATGACCAGGCCGATGCCGGTGCCCTCGATGTGCGTGCGCTCGGCCCCCAGCCGGTTGAAGGGCTCGAACAGGTGCTGTTGCTGCTCCGGGCTCAGGCCCCGGCCGGTGTCGCTCACGCTCACCACCACGTGGGGCGGCAGCGCCATCGCTTCGAGCATCACGCGGCCTTGCGGGCGGTTGTATTTGATGGCGTTGGTCAGCAAGTTGACCAGAATCTGACGCAGGCGCACCGCATCGGCCAGCGCGTACACCGGCGGGTCTGGCCAGTTGATCTGCAGATGCTGCCCCGCGTCGCGCGCCTGGTTGGTGACCAGTGCGCTGGCCTCCTGCATCACCGCGGTCAGATCGGTGGGTTCGAGCGTCAGCGGCAAGCTGCCGGCCTCGATGCGGGACAGGTCCAGCACATCGGTGAGCATGGCCAGCAGATGCGCGCCGGCGCGTTCGATGTGCTGCACCTTCTGCGCCTGCCCTTCGCTCAGTGGCGCACGCGAGTCGACCCGCAACAATTGGGCAAAGCCCAGCATGGCATTGAGCGGGGTGCGAAGCTCGTGGCTCATGCGCGAGAGGAACTCGGTCTTGGCCTTGCTGGCCCGCTCGGCGGCTTTGGCCGAGGTCATGATCTCTTCGAATTGACGCCGGGCGCTGATGTCTTCGACCACGGTGATGAAGTACAGCGGCTGCCCCTGGGCATGCCGGACCAGGGCCACACTCAGGGCCACCCACACCACCGCCCCATCGGGACGCACATAGCGCTTGTCCATCGCATAGCGTTCACGCTCGCCGGCCAGACACGATTGCAGCAGGCCCCAATCGGTGGCCGTGTCCTCCGGGTGGGTGAGATCCAGAAAGCTCAGGCCGATGAGGGCGTCTCGCGGGCGTCCGACGATGTCGGCGAAACGCTGGTTGACCTCGAGCAAGCGGCCCTGCAGGGACACCCGCGACATGCCGACCCCGGCGGCTTCGAAGACATGGCGGTATTGCTGTTCGCTGGTGCGCAAGGCGTCGACGGTGTGCGACAGCGCGCGCACCGAGCGCTCGGTGTTCTGGGTGAGCAGGGCGGTGGCCAGCAGGCCGGCGACGATCACCAGCCCGGTGTGCAGCGAGCGCAGCAAGGCCTCGTCATAACCGGCTGCGCGGTTGGCCAGGGCGATCACGCCCACTTGCTGGGCGCCATGGCGCAAGGGCCAGGCCATCAGGCTGGTCAGGCCGCCACGCAGGTCGGCGGGGGCAATCCAGGCTTGCCCGTCTCGCAGGACGGTGTCCCACAGAACCCGGTGTTCGCGCAGGCTGTCGTCGCCCGTGCCGCCCAGCAGCAGGCACTCGCCCTGTTCATCGAAGCCCAGGGTGGCACCATAGGCCAGTTCGCTGCCCGTCCAGGCCTTCAGCGCGTGCAGCAGGCGGTCGAGCAGGGACAGGGCCGACTCGTGGGGCGGGGCGCAAGACGCCAGGGACAGCGCCACGTCGGTGAAGGAGGCGCCAAGGGGGTCGGGTATCGGGCTGGACATGCACACGGTCGGGGGGACACCACCGGCAGGCACTCGGACGGAAAGCGCGGCGCACAGCGCAGCCGGGTGGTGGTGACCCAGGCTACCGGCTCACTGTCTCACATCTGTATCGGCGCGAGGCTCGGGACTTGCCTGGGTCAGGGACTCCTGCGGCGACAGCACCACCGAGCAGGCGCGGCCCGCCGCCTTGGCCTGATACAGGGCCCGGTCCGCCCGCTCCAGCGTCTCGCGCAGCGACTCGCCATCGGGGTGGCGCGTCACGCCCGCCGAGAAGGTGACGGGGCGATCGGCCAGCGTGGGCAAGGCGGCCTGTTGCGCGCGGATGCGGTCCAGGGCCTGCAGGGCCTGTTCAAGTTGGGGATCGGGGCTGGGCATCATCAGCAGGAATTCTTCGCCGCCCCAGCGGGCCAGCACATCGGTCTGGCGCAGCACGCTGACGGCCGCCAAGGCGAAGTCCTTGAGCACCTCGTCACCGATGTGGTGGCCGTAGTGGTCGTTGATGTGCTTGAAGTGGTCCAGATCGATCAGAGCCAGGCAAAAGCCCTCGCCGGTGCGGGCCTGACGCTCACGCTGCTGATCAAGCAGCTGTAGCATGTGGCGGCGGTTGACCAGGCCCGTCATGTCGTCGCGGATGGCCACCTCCTGCAGCATGGCCAGGGCCTGGCGCAATTCCGCTTTCTGCTGGGTCATGCGGCGGCGGATGCGGGCCACGTAGTACGCCACGGCCGAGATCGCCGGCAGGATCAGCGCGCACATGGTGAACTTGAGCAGCGCGGCGCGCCCGTCGTACTCGCCCGGCATCAGCACCACCATGCCGCCCACCACCGAGCCTAGGCAGATGATGGTGAGCGCCCCGATGAGCAGCACCTGACGCGGGCTGAGCGTGAAGACGCCGAAGATCAGCAGCAGGGCCACCAGCGGCAGCACGCCTTCACGGATCGGACCGGCCACGACATAGGCCGCCATCATCGCGCCCAGCGCGAACAGACACTGCGGAAAATCCATGCCCGGGTAGCCCAGTCGACTCGACCAGCCGCTGCGCACCATCAGGTAGAACGATGTCACCCCGATCCAGATCGCGCCCAGCAGCCAGTAGACGGGCTGAGCCCGGATCAGCCCGAAATGGGCGGCCATCAGCAGCACGATGGACCCCGCCGCGTAGCCGTAAATGGCGATCCAGCTGAAGATCAGCCGAGACCGGATCTTGGGCTCTTGGCTCAGCAGCAGATTGACCAGGCGGGGCAGCAGGGTGCTCATGAGGGAAGGGGCGCCTCCTGGGAGTCGGTCTCCTCATCGATCACGGTGCAGTTGCGGCCGCGCCGCTTGGCGCGGTACAGCGCCTTGTCCGCACGTTCGATGCTGGCATGCAGCACCTCGCCCTCCACATAGCCCGTGACCCCGGCCGAGAAGGTGACCTTCAGATCGGGGTGGGCAGGGATCAGCGTGGTCTCGTTCAGCACGGTGCGCGCCCGCTCCAGGGCGATGCTGGCCAGCTCGGCCGTGGTGTCGTTGAGCAGCAGCAGGAATTCCTCGCCGCCCCAGCGCGCCAGGATGTCGGTGTCGCGCAGGGCGCTTTCCAGCACCTGGGCAAAGCGGTGCAGCACCTCGTCGCCCACGTTGTGGCCATGCGTGTCGTTGATGCGCTTGAAGTGGTCCACGTCCAGCAAAGCCAGGTAGAACTGATGGTGGCCCGAGCGGTGCAGGCGCTTCTGATGCTGGTTGAGCACCTCCATCATGTGGCGGCGGTTGATCAGGCCGGTCAGCTCGTCGCGGGTGGCCAGGATCTGGATGCGGGTGAGGGCCTGCGCCAGTTCGCTCTTCTGCGATTCGAGCCGTTTGTGCAGCGTGCTCAATTGCGCTGCCAGCGCAGACAGCGTGGGCATCACCGAGCCAATCAGGATGAAGTGCGCGATCTCCAGCGACAGCGGGTAGTGAACCGGATCGGAGATCGTCTTGTAGACGATGGTGCCCGCCATCACCAGCACGGTGCTGCCCCCCACCATTTTCGCAGTGCGAGAATTCAATGCAAAAATGCCGAACACCATGACCAGGGCGAGCAGGATCAGGGTCGATCCGTGTACCGGCCCGGCTACCGCATACGCCATGATGCCGATGGCCAGTCCGCACAAGACCTGGGGCAGCGTCAAGGAGGGATCCGCAAAGCGCCGGTTGAGGCCGGTGCGCAGCAGCGTGTACCAGATCAGCAGATTGACCAGGGCGGCGGAGCCCACCCACAGGGTGTGGCGGGGCGCGACAAAGCCCGCCCATGTCGAATAGAGCAGCAAACCAAAGCAGGCCAGGTAGGCATAGGCCGCCATCAGCGACCGCATGATGCGCAATCGCTGTCGGGGGTCTGTGCTGAGCACCCAGTCGGACAGTTGTAAAAACAGGCTTTTAGACATGGTCAGACGCGATGCGAGGGCATCGTGAGAGGCTTTCGGCTGTTTGCAGCCAGTTCTTGAGGACCACTTGCGACCCTTTTGTCCGCAGACCGCCATTCAAATTTATTGAAACGAGAAGTGAACGGGGCACAACCTTTTGAGGCCCCGGCTTCTCTAATCTAGAACCCATGGCAGCCCACGTTGCCCAAACCAGGAGAAGTGAACCATGTCTTCCGTGTCCACCCCTACCGAGCCTCGCTACACCCCTGTTGCCATCGTGCTGCACTGGGTGCTGGCCTTGTCGATCCTGACGGCATTCGGGGTGGGCCTGTATCTGGACGACCTGCCGTTCTCGCCGGCCAAGCTCAAGATGATCAACTGGCACAAATGGGCCGGCATCACGATCCTGGCGCTGTCGGTGCTGCGCCTCGTGTGGCGCTGGCTCAACCCGCCGCCCCCCCTGCCCGCACGCATGCTGAACGGCATGCCCCGCTGGCAGCAGATCGCCCACCACGGCACCCACCACCTGATGTACCTGCTCTTCTTCGTGGTGCCTCTGGCCGGTTGGGCTTACAGCTCGGCCAAGGGCTACCCCATCGTCTGGTTCGGCGTGCTGCCGCTGCCCGATCTGATGGCGCCCAACAAGGCGCTGGCCGACACCATCAAAGAGGTGCATGCCGTGGCGGCTTTCGGCCTGATCGGTCTGGTCGCTCTGCATGTGGCCGCCGTCATCAAGCATCAATTCATCGACAAGGACGGTCTGCTGGACCGCATGCGCCTGGGGCGCTGAACCGAACCCACTGAAAGGGGCATCATGAAACGCATTCCTCACACCACCTTGGCGGTGCTGCTGGGCCTGGCTGCCCTGGCACCTCTGGCGTCGACCGCCGCACCGGCCGCCACCCCGCCCGCACCGGTCCAGACCCTGGTGCCCGCAGGCAGCGAGATCACCTTCGTGGCCAAGCAACTGGGCGTGCCTTTGATCGGACGCTTCAAGACCTTCACCGCGCAGCTGGCCTTCGACCCCAAACAGCCGCAAACCAGCAAGGTGGCCTTCCAGATCAACCTGGGCAGCGTGGCCGTCAATGCCGACACCGATGTCGAGCTGGTCAAACCCGAGTGGTTCAACACCGCCAAGTTCCCTCAGGCGACCTTCCAGTCCGTGGCCATCAAGGCCAAGGGCCCCGGGCAGTTCGAGGTGGCCGGCAAGCTCAGCCTCAAAGGCCAGACCCATGATCTGGTTGTGCCGGTCCAGTTGACGCAGGCGCAGGGCCTGAGCACCGCCACGGGCAGCTTCGTGCTCAAGCGGCTGGACTTCAAGGTCGGCGACGGCGACTGGGCGGACCCCTCCGTCGTGGCCAACGACGTCCAGGTCAAATTCAAGCTCGTCCTGCAAGGCGTGCCCGCCCTGTGAGGCGGGGGTCAGCAGGCTTTCTCTTTCGGTTTCCAACCCGCGTGTCCGACACGCCCTTCCTTCTTTGCTTTGACAGGAGTTTTCTCATGAACCGCACACTCGTCCAATCCGTCGTACTGGCTTCGCTGCTGGCCTCTGGCGCCGCCATGGCTGGCGCCGACACGTACGTGATCGACCCGACCCATACCTTCGTCACCTTCGAAGCCAAGCACTTTGGCACCTCGACCAACCGCGGTCGTTTCGACAAGAAGACGGGCACCATCTCCATCGACCGGGCCGCCAAGACCGGCCGTGTCGAGGTCACCATCGACACCGGCTCGATCAACACGGGCACCGCGGCATTCGATGGCCACCTCAAGAGCGCCGATTTCTTCAACGCCGAGGCCTTTCCCAAGGCCACGTTCGTGGGCGACAAGCTCACGTTCGACGGCGACAAGCTGACCTCGGTGTCCGGCACCTTGACCCTGCTGGGCAAGAGCCAGCCTTTGACGGTCAAGACCACGTCCTACAACTGCTACATCAACCCCAAGCTGCAACGTGAAGTGTGTGGTGGCGACGCCGAGGCGACCATCCAGCGCAGCGCCTTCGGGATGACCTACGGCGTGCCCTTCATTCCAGACGACATCAAGCTGGTGATCCAGATCGAAGCGATCAAGCAGCAGTAAGCTCAGAAAGTGCTGGAGTTGATGCTGCTGTCTTGCGGGATGTTGAGTCGATCGACCACCCGCGAGGTGGCCAGCTGGAACGACTGAAAGTGCAGCCCCACCTGCTCGGCGATGGGCTGCAGTTCAGCCCAGACTGCCGCGGGGTTGTCGATGGTGTGAGGGTTCAGCAGCAGGCCGTCGACCGCCGCGCCGATGGTCAGCAGGCGCTGGACCGCCGGACGCTCCTGCGCCCACTGGCTGGGCGCATGCGGGCGCGCACGCACGCCGTCGGAGATGTCCTTGGACAAGCCCCAGGCCTGGCACAGCGCCGCGCCCAAAGCCGAATGGCTCACGCCGAAGGCTTCGATCTCGGCGGCGCACAGCAGCGCTTCGTCGTCCTGCTCGGCGCCCAAGGTGGTGTAGCGCTGGCGGTCGTAGGCAAACAGCACGGCACGGCCGCTTTCGGCAAACAAGCCCAAAGTGTGGGCGTGCCAGGGGTCCATGTCCAATTGACGGGCAATGCGGCCCATCGCCAGGCCGCGCACGCCGGCACGGTCCCAGATGTTTTGCAGCAGGGGGCTGGGCGGGAAGGCGCCGCGCAGGCCAATCTCGTAAGTCAGGCCGGCCACTTGCGCCATGCCCAGGTAACGGATGCCGTCGTGCACGCTCTCGACCCGCTTGAGCAGGCCAAACAGTGCCGAGTTCACGGTCCGCACCACGGCCGCGGACAGGGCCATGTCGGTTTCGATCAACTCGGACATCTGGTCGATCGAGGCGTTTTCATCGGCCATCAACAAGGACAGCTTGACCAGGGTCTGCGGGCAGGCTGGCAGGTCGATGTTGAGGTTACGCAATTGGGGGGCTATGCTCATGACGGACTCACGGTAGTCAGTCAGAGTCTAGGCCGGGCCCGCTTGGGTCAAACTCCAAAGAGTGCGGCAAATGCCCGGCTTTCTCCCACTTTATCGCAGCACCGCATTCCACTGAGGGCTGTGTCTGGTGTAGCTTGGTAACCCCTGGTTACGTCTGAATTCACTGGGCGGCATGCCCTTCCAGCGACGGAAGGCCTCGATGAAGGTCGTCACGTCCGCATAGCCCAGGCGCTGGGCGATCTCGCCATGCGTCAGATTGGCGGTGGTCATCAAGCCTTCGGCCAGGGTCGAGCGCACTTCTTCGAGCAGGCTGCGGAAGGTGGCGCCCTCGGCGGTGAGGTGACGGCGCAGCGTGCGCGAGGTCATGTGCATCTCGGCGGCGATGTCTTCCATATCGGGGATGCGGCCCGGCGTGCGCAACAGGCGGGCGCGCACCTCGGCCGCCACGCCGGTGCGGGTGTAGCGCGCCTCGACGAGCTGGCGGCACATCTGTTCGCAATGGTTGACGGTCTGGCGCACCGGCTCGCTCAGCGGCCGGGTGAGGATCTCGGCGCGGAAGATGCTGCTGTCGTGCGGCTGACCGAATACCGGGCGCACGCCAAAGAAGGTGGTGTAGATGTCGACCAGCTCGGGCGTGGGCTCGGCCCGCTGCATCCGCACTTCGCTGTACGGCAGCAGGGCCCCGGCTATGTCGCGCTGCAGGGTGACGGCGCAGGCGCGGTCACGGTCCACCACGAAGGTGCGGACATCGGCAGGCAGGTGATCCGCATCGAAACGGGTCACGATGTGCTCGCCCACCCGGTCCACCCGGTGACGGGTGAGCAGCACGGTGTGGCTGATCATGCGCGAGGCCATGTTGATGGCGCTGCCCCAGGTCGGGCTGCCGACCACCGCGTAGCCCCACAGGCCATAGGTGTTCAGGTGGTAACGGCTGCCGGCCAGCAGTCCCAGTTGGGGGATGTGGGGCAGGGCCGTGACCAGATTGCGGATCAGCTGCAATTCCTGGCTGGGTTCGATGCGGGCATGGCCGTCGTCCAGCATGGCGCGGCTGATGCCGGTGTCCGCCAACAGGATGTCCAGATCCGCGCCGTGTTCGACGCCCGTCTGGGCAAGGATTCGGGCGGAGACCATGCTGCGTCGGGCATCCCAGACGCTACCTCTACTGCTTGGTTTGCTGCTCATGACCGGGCACAACTCTTCTTGTTACAAATCTGTTGTGGCCCATTATGGGGTGGCCCTATGACAAATAGGGCGGTCTATTCAGACATCTCGACTTCAGTTTAGGCAACTAAACTTTCGTTTTTTCGGACAAGCACCAGGCCCTTCAAATACTCGCCTTCGGGGAAGGTGACCGTGGTCGGATGGTCCGACGTGGCCTCCAGACGCTTGAGGATGTAAGCGTCCACTTGCGCGTCCATGCCCGCGCCCGCAACGATCTTGTGGAACAACTCGCCACCGATGCCGCCCGAGCATGAGAAGGTCAACAGCAGACCACCTGGGTTGAGCAGCTTGAAGGCCAGGCGGTTGATGTCCTTGTAGGCGCGGCTGGCCCGGTCGGCATGGGCGGCGCTGGGCGCGAACTTGGGTGGGTCCAGCACGATGGCGTCAAAGGTGCGGCCTTCTTTAAGGAAGCGGCGCAGGGTGCCGTTGACGTCTGCATCCAGAGCAGTGTGAGCGCTCGCTTCGTAGCCGTTCAGTGTCACATGGGCGGTGGCGCGGGCCAGAGCGGGGCCCGATGAGTCCACGCTGGTCACGTCGGTGGCGCCGCCTTCGAGCGCCGCGACGCTGAAGCCACCGGTGTAGCTGTAGCAGTTGAGCACCGTCTTGCAGTTGAACTGTCTGACCAGTTTGGCAAACAGGCCCCGGTTTTCGCGCTGGTCCAGGTAGTAGCCGGTCTTGTGTCCTTCGGCCACGTCCAGCGTCAGCTTCCAGCCGTTCTCGGTGATGGTGACTTCGGTGCTGCGGCGGTGGCCGTCGGCGTCACCTTCAAAGGACTCGGGGTGGCGCAGCCAGCCAGTCACGGGCTGCAAGCCTTCCAGATTGCGCACGCCTGAGTCCGAGCGTTCGTACAGATAGGGGCAGCCGGTGGCGGCGACCAGGGCGTCGGCGATGGCCTGCTTCCAGCGCTCGGTGCCCGCGCTCAAAAATTGGGCGCTGAGGATGTCGTCATACTGGTCCACGATCAGGCCGGGCAGACCGTCCGCTTCGCCGTGGATGAGGCGCACACCGTTGCTGTCGATGCCCAGGCGCTGGCGCAGCGCGACCGCTTGCTGAACCCGGCGCTGGAAGAAGGCCGCGTCGATGCGCTCGGCTTCGTCAAAACTCCAGGCGCGCACGCGGATCTGCGAGCTGGGGCTGAAGGCGGCCCAGGCCAGGAATTGACCGCTGTGAGATTCGACCCGCACGGTTTCGCCCAGATCTGCCCCGCCCCGGGCGATGCTGCCTTGAAACACCCAGGGGTGACGGCGCAGCAGGGAGCGTTCTTTGCCTTCGCGGAGGGTGATGGTCTTCATGGCGGACAGCGATCGGGTTTGCAAAACCCGTCATTGTCCAACAGTCAGGCGGCCATCGCGCCAAGGGGGTGGGCCACCGGCCTCACGCCACGGCCAGTTTCCACAAAGACGTGACTTCTGCGGCGCGGGCGCGGTGCAGCGGGTCCTGGGTATCGGTGGCTTTGGGGTGGCGCGGGCGAATGTCCTGGCGGCCGATCACTTTGAGGCCCGCCGCGGAGATCCAGCCCAACAGCTCGTCGCGCGAACGCAGGCCCAGGTGTTCGGCCAGATCGGACAGGATCAGCCAGCCTTCGCCCGTCGGCGTCAGGTGATCAGCGAGCCCCGCCAGGAAGCCTTTGAGCATGGCGCTGTCAGGGTCGTACACGGCGTATTCGATGGGCGAGCTGGGCTGCGCCGGCACCCAAGGCGGGTTGCACACGACCAGGGGCGCGCGCCCGGCAGGAAACAAGTCCACCTTCTGCAGCTCGACCCGGTCCAGCAGCTTGAGGCGCGTCAGGTTGTCGTGCGCGCAGGCAAGCGCACGGTCGGACTGGTCGGTGGCCACGATGCGTTGCACCCCGCGTTGGGCCAGGACGGCGGCCAGCACCCCGCTGCCGGTGCCGATGTCGAACGCCAGGCTGCGATCGGGCAGGGCGGCTTGGGCGACGAGGTCGACGTACTCGCCCCGTACCGGCGAAAACACGCCGTAATGCGCATGGATGTGGCCCGACAAGGCCGGGATCGCGACGCCCTTCTTGCGCCATTCGTGCGCGCCGATCAGCCCCAGTAGTTCGCGCAGCGAGGCGACGTAGGGCTCAGAGCCGGGGCCATAGGCCTGCAGACAGGCTTGCTGGGCGTCGGGCGCACGGCGCAAGGGAATGCGGTGGTCGGCCTCGAAGGGAATGAGCAGCATGCCCAGGATGCGGGCGCGCTGGCCTTGCTGCTGCCGATGCTGATGAAAGGCCTGCTGGGGCGTACCAGCCGGGGTGGGCCGGGTGCGGGCGGGCTTGCGATCGAGCCGTCGCACCAAGGCCTGCAGCAAGTGACGGGCGTTTTGAAAGTCGCCACACCACAGCAGCGCCGTGCCTTCGCAAGCCAGTTTGTAGGCCTGGTCGGCGGGCATGCGGTCATCGGCCATGACGACCCGCTTGGGCGGTGGCACGGCGGCTTCTGACCGCCACAGAGCGTCGTGTTCCGTGCCGTCTTGGGTCCAGTGGATGCGGGGGGTGTCGCTCATGTGGCGGCCAGTGTAGCCGGGCACTCAGTCTTCGTCGGGCTCGGCTGGCGGCGCGAGGGCCGATCCCTTGGATCCTTTGGGCTTGGCACGAGGATGCGCTGCGTCGTACACCTTGGCCAGGTGCTGAAAGTCCAGCTTGGTGTAGATCTGCGTGGTGGTGATGTGAGCGTGGCCCAGCAACTCTTGCACGGCGCGCAGGTCGCCGCTGGATTGCAGCAAGTGGCTGGCAAAACTGTGGCGCAGCATGTGCGGGTGCACGTGGGTCGACAAGCCGGCCTGCTGGCCGATCTGCTTGAGCCGGTTGCGCAACTGCATCGGCGTCAGGCGTGAACCCAGGCGGCTGATGAACAGGGCCTCGTCTTTGGCCGGGGTGAGTTGATCACGCACAGCCAGCCAGGCCTGAAGGGCCCCCAGCGCGGCTTGACCCACGGGCACGATGCGCCGCTTGCTGCCTTTGCCCAGCACATGGGCTTCGCCTGCTTGCAGGTCGATCCAGCCGGCGGCCTCATTCGAGGCCCGCACATCCAGGCCCAGCAGTTCGGCACTGCGCAAGCCGCTGCTGTAGAGCAGCTCGATCATGGCGTGGTCGCGCGCATGCAGCCAGGGCGCTTCGGCCTCATCGCGGGCAGACCGGCCTTCAGTGGGCAAAGGCGGTTGTTCGGCCAGGGCCACAGCCTGGTCCACGGCCAGCGCCTTGGGCAGCGGCTTGGGCGCTTTGGGCGCCTTGATGCCATCGGCGGGGTTGAGCGTGCACAGGCCTTCCTTGCCCATCCAGCGCCACAGACCGCGCCAGGCCGCGAGGGTGATGGCGATGCTGCGGGGGCCCAGGCCTTGCGCATGCAGGCGGGCGATCCAGCCGCGCACGTGGTGGGGGCGCACGGCGTCAAGGGTCACGCCCTCCTTGTCGCACAGGGATTGCAGGCGACGGAAGGCGTCGCCGTACATGTCCAGGGTGCGTGCGGCCAAGCGGCGCTGCACTTCCAGATAGGCCAGGTGCTGCGTGATGTGTGGGGAGAAGGGCGGAGGCAGGGACACGTTCTTCACGGTGGCCACGGTGTGGGGCATGGGAAGGATTGTCCGTCAGCCGGTCACCGATTTGGCGATGCCAGGACCGTGCGGTTTCGGCCACCATCCTTGGCTGCATACAGGGCGCGGTCTGCCAGGGCAATGGTGTCGTCGACGCGCCGGGCGGTGTCGTGGGCGGCCAGCCCCGCTGAGAAGGTGAAGCGCAGTTCGGGCACCTGGGTCGAAGGTTGCAAGGCTGCAATGTGCTGATGCAGGCGGTCCATGGGCACCTTGCCATCGGTTTCCAGCGAGGTCTCGGGCATCAGGATCAAGAACTCTTCGCCGCCCCAGCGCGCGATGGTGTCGGTCTCTCGGAGCTGGGCCTGCGCCGCTTTGGCAAAGCTGCACAAGACCTCGTCGCCCACTTGATGCCCGTGCGTGTCGTTGACGCGCTTGAAGTGGTCCAGGTCGATCAGGGCCACGCAAAAGGGTTGGCCTGTCTGGGCCTGTCGCGTGCTTTCGCGCGCCAGCAGCTCTTGCATGTGCTTGCGGTTGAACAAGCCGGTCAAGGGGTCTCGGGTGACCAGTTCGTTGACCTGTTCGACCGCGGTGGCCAGTTGCTTCTTGTTGGCCAGCATGCGGGCCTTGTCGAGGCTGCGATGGACCGAGATCCACGTGATCATGGCGATCACCCCGCATGAATACAGCACCTTGAAGGTTTCTTCACCCACATCGAACGCCGCGGGGTGAAGGTGCGGTGCGCTCACCAGCATGGCCAGTTGCATGCCGATGATGGCCAGGCCCGTGGCGATCAGCTTGCGGGGTCGCAAGGCAAACAAGCCAAACAGCTGTTGCAGGCACAGCGTCTCCATCACGGCGGCGCGCAGGGTGGGGTTGAACGGGTAGACGATGATCAAGGAGCTGGCACCCCACAGGATCTGCGCTTGCACCAGGCCCATGTCCTGCCAGCGGGCGGTCCAGCCACTGCGCACCAGGGGGTAGAAGGCCAGCATGCCCACGGCGTAATAGGCCGTCACAAAGCGGGTGACCGCCGGCGTCATGTACCCGGCCTGCTCGCTGTAGAGCAGGCCGATGATCCAGCACACATACAGCGCGCTGGACACCATGCACAACTGGGTGCTCAGGCGCACTTTGGGGTCCGCTCCCCACACCCAGTCGCCCAGGCGGCTCAGCGGGGTGGCACGCCGCTTGGGCGCGGGCTTGCGGCTTGCGGCGCCGCATGTCTGCGGGCGGGGCAGCACGGCCGCGTGGGGCGCGACGTCGCTGGCTGTCGAGGCGCCGTTGGCTTGCCGCAGATGGGTGCCCGCTGCGCAGGCAGGGTCCGCTTCGATCCGGTCACGACCGCTCTGTTTGGCCAGATACAAGGCCGCATCGGCCCGCTCGATGGTCTGGGTGAGGCTGAACTGGCCCTGGTGCTCGGCCACGCCGCACGAGAAGCTGACCTGCAGTCCCGGCGCATGCGAAGACCAGGCGAAGGCCCGCACCTGACGCCGCACATGCTCGAAGGCGGCCAATGCGTCGGCGGCGGTGGCTTCGGGCAAGAGCACCAGAAACTCCTCGCCGCCCCAGCGGGCGATCACGTCTGTGGCGGGCAGGTTCTCGCGCACCAGGCGGGTCAATTCCTGCAGAACGACATCGCCCACCGCATGGCCATGGCTGTCGTTGACACGTTTGAAGAAGTCGATGTCCAGCATCGCCAGGCAAAAGGGTCTGCCGGTGCGTTTGTGGCGCCTGACTTCGTCGTCCAGCAGGCTGGCCATGTGGCGCCGATTGAAGGCCCCGGTCAAGGCATCCCGCTGCGACAAGGTTTGAAGATCGATCAGCGCCTGGGCCAACTCGGCCTTCTGCGTCAGGCGCCGCAGGTGCACCCCCCGCACGATGCGCCCGATGACGGCCAGTGCGGGCATGGCCAGCGCGGCCATGATCAGGGTGAAGGCTTCCTGACGCCAGTCGATGTTTGTCGGGCGTAACCCATACATGCCCACCACCGTGCCAGCCAGCAGGACCGTGGCCAGGGCGGCGGCGATCCCGATCTGGCGCGGCGTGAGGCGGTGCAGGTCATAGAACAGCAGCAGAAACAGCAACTGCAGCGCGGGGCCCTGGTCAAAGGACTGCAAGCCGTAGGTCAAGGCCACCCCGGTGATGCCGTAGACCACCTGAGGGAAGGTCAGCAGCGGGTCTTTGGCGCGGCGCGTCAGGCCGCTGCGCAAGACGGCATAGAAGGCCAACTGGCCCGCGAGCCCATAGATCACGACCCCGATCGCGCTGGCGTCCGCGACGCCGTGAAAAACGGCTGCAAGCAAAAGCGACCACAAGAGGGCATAGCCCAGGGTCGCCCACACCCAACGCTTGACCGCCCTGCGCTGAACGGGGTCGCGTCCAAGCACGACATCGACCAGTCGTGAGCGCCAGGTCCCTCGGACATTGAGCGAAGCGACAGCGTGCACGGCGGCCCCATGCCAATGAACATGCTGGGTTTTTCGGCGCGCGGGTGGGGTTCTGAAGCGGGGGAGCGCCCGCTAAGGCGCGCCCTGATGAGCCCTCTGTGACTGATTCAACGTGAGCCTGTAGGGCGACCCTGACGGCGTCGACGGGCCATCAACAAAACCCCGGCCAAGCCCGCGCCAGCCATCGCGGTGCTGGTGGGTTCGGGCACCATCGCGGCATAGCTGCGACCGCTGGCGGTGGTCACCGATGCCCCTGGGGTCAGCACTTCGACCTGGAAGCCCGCCGTGCGCGACGCATTGGCCGTCGCTTCGGATTCGGCCACATAGCCAGCCGGATACCAGTAGTTGTAGATGCGGCCCGCATAGGCGTCGGTCGAGGCGCTCAGATCACCGTAGAGACGGATCTTGGTGCCTGGCCAGTAGCCCCCATCCCGCGACAGCGTGCCGGTGTCGTTCAGGGTGATCGACAGGTCGTCGGGATAGCGATCGTCGTCCGCGATCAGGCGCGTCGAGAAAGAGGCGGCACCGCGGCTGCCTTCGACCACTGTGGTCTGGCCATGCAAGGTGATCGTGAATCGCAGCACGACCCGTCCATAGGTGGGCCCGGAGTTGACTGTGAGCTCGTCAAACCAGTAGGCCGAAAGCCGCGACTGGCTTTGCGCCTTGTACATGTTTTCGATGATGCCGGGCTCGCCGTTGGAGTAATAGAACTCCTTGGCCATCGGCGTCGACTTGGCGAACGAGTTGGAATAGGCATGCAACTCGCCCAAGCCAGCCGACCCGGACACGCCGGTGCGCGCATGCTGTTCGAAACCCTGGGTCACGTAGTCTTCGCCGGTCCAGACCTGATCGACCACCGTGCCACGGGTCTCCAGCAGGCCGCCACTGCAGAAGTCGCCCGACATGCTTTGCCCGGTCGCGCCATCAGCCGAAATGCCGCCATTGAAGTTGCAGCCCGAGCCAAAGCTGGCCGCCGCCTGTGCGCCGGGGGATGCGCACAGCGCCAGCATCACGGCTAAACCCAAGCCGGTGCGGCGAGCCGCATGGTTGCGCGTCTTGTCCATTGGTTCTTCTCCGAAGTTTGTGCATTCCTTCACATTTAAGTACAGGCGGCACATTCAGAAATTGACATGGAGCAAGGGCTGCATGCGGCTCGCAGCCGGTGGGCTTACACCCCGTGGTCAGCCAGCCACTCTCGGGTCAGCTTCCAGGCATAGGTGGCGGCGGTCTTGTCGTAAGTGGGGCGGTAGTCGGCGTTGAAGCCGTGGTCCACATTCGGGAACACGATGAGCTCTGATCCGCTGCCTGACTGCGCCACACCGGCCGCCATTTGCGCCACCACGTCGGGCTTGATGTAGGCATCCTTGCCGGCATACAGGCCCAGCACCGGCACCTTGATCTCGGCGCCGAAGTCGACCGGGTCACGCGGTTTGATGGGCGACTTCATGCCCGACAGCAGGCCGTAGTAGGCCACCGCCGCCTTGAGCTTGGGGTTGTGCAAGGCATAGACCCACGCGGTGCGCCCGCCCCAGCAGAACCCGATCAGCCCGACACGCTCAGCCTGCGCGTGTCCGCTGGCGCGTGCGAAGGCCACCGCCGCATCCAGATCGGCGCAGACCTGCGCATCGGGCACTTTGGCGACCACTTCGCTGAGGATGGCGCCGATGTCGGTCATCTTGGAGACATCGCCCTGTCGCGCAAACATCTCGGGTGCGATGGCGTAGTAACCCAGCTTGGCCAGACGCCGGCACATGTCCTTGATGTGCTCATGCACGCCAAAGATCTCTTGCACCACCAGCACCACCGGATGTTTGCCCCGCCCGGCGGGCCGGGCGACATAAGCCGGGATCTGGCCATCGGATGTGGGCACCTTCACTTCGGCCACTTCCAGGCCCTTGGTGTCGGTGGTGATGGCTTGCGCTAGGACGGGCTGCGACGCGACGGCGAACCCGCTCGCCAGCGAGGTCACCACAAAGCCGCGGCGCGACCAGCCTTGCGGGCCGTTTGCAGTTTGAGGGTCTTGAAAATCAATCGGCTTGAGGCCGTAGTCCATCAGGTTCATGTCATCCTCTCATGGGGGTGTGAACGGCACACCATCTGGCGTGCTGAAAACCGTGCGAACTGCTGCCACGATGGCGCCGAATGGATCGATATTAAGGCACGCTGGGGGGGCTGTCTGGTGGGGTGTTTGGCGCGGCGGTGGTGTTCGATGCCACTTGCGGCGGTTCGTTCCAGGTGCAGCCGTGCGAGGCCCCAAACCCTTTGAGGAAGGCGCGACGCACCGAGCCGGCGGCGATGGCGGCGGACACCTTCTTGGAATAGCGCTCCGCCCCGCTGAGCTTGCGCACCCAGCCCCGGAAGGGGATCAGGCCCTCGGCGGTGCGCTGCACCGCGCCGATGGCCGAGTTCTCGGCGGCATCGGTGCCGCGCTCGAGCAGCGAGGGGGTGTTGTCAGACGGGGGCGCGTCCAGATCGGCGCCCAGTACCGCATCGAGCTTGTGGATCTCTTGCGTGATGTGGGCGCAGTTCACATTGCTGGGTGCCGCATAGGGCTGCTTGCGGGCCTCGGCGAGCACGTCGGGAATCTCCGCCCGCACGAGGTTGAGATCCGTCAGAGGCGTGGCGGCGGCATCAGTGACCCGCGTTTGCGTATTCGATGCGCAGGCGCTCAAGACCAACAACAGGGGCAGGGCCAATGCAGGGCGATGAATCATGGGGACTTCCTCAAGGTGGCCCCATTTTGCGGCATCCGACCGGCCTACAGCCAACCGTTTTCGATGAACTCGGTGATGGCATACGGACGCGCCTCGAGTCTGTGCGACAAAACCGCCTGGATGATGTGCCGTACACCCTGGGCATAAGGCGCGTCGCCGTAGACCCGTGTTTCCATCGTGATCTGGCAGGCGCCATCCTGGATCTCGATGCGATGGAAGGCATGACGCGCCAAATGCGCGGGCGGGATGCGCAATTGGGTCTGCTGCTCGGCCGGATCCCGAACCGAAACCAGATCCGACACCGTCACGCCCAGGGCCTCGGCCATGGACACGGCGGTTCCGGGTGTGGACGTCTTGCCCGCCTGATGCGATTCGGTCAGGCGGATCTCACTGCCGTGGAACAAGGCACCCGAGCGCTCGAGCATGTGCATGAACTTGAGCATCAGGATGTTGGTGTTGGGGCACAGCACCACGGGAAAGTCGCAGCGCTGACCTTCGAGCGACGAGCCCGTAGACAGTTCCATCAACACCGAGCCGGTGCGCTGGCAGAACGCCGTGATGGCAGGCAGTTCGCGGCCCGATCCTGCATGCACGACCAATGCGGGCGTCATGGCGTGGCTGTCGCCCGACCAAGCAGACACGGTGAAGCGTGCGTCGGGCTGAATCTGCTCAAGCAGCTCGGTCGCGAGCTTGCCAGACCCGGCAATGAAAACGTGCATCAAGGGCTCATGGGGTAGAGAGAAGGGGCCTCGATTCTGCCAACTGATCGCGCAACTGTGACAACTCCGTTTGTTGGCGGATCAGATCGGCGCGCAGCCGCATGGCCAGTTGCTCCAGCCGTTGGACGTGCTGGGCGTGGTCGTGCACGAGCTGCTGACACCGTTGCTGGGCCCGGGCCAGTTCCCGGGCCACGATGGCGTTTTCGTCCATCAGGTCAAGTGACTGCCTTGAGCCGGGCCCACCGAGGGCTTTGATGTTGGGGCACATGACAAGACTCCAGATGACCAGCCCTGGGGGCCGGCAAGTGATCATGGAGCCATGTTAATGAGAATTATTCTCAATTGAAAGCGAAGCCCTGAACCAAATCAGGATTTGGTCGACCGACGCGATCGGCGTGTCAGAACGCCCGTCCATCGACATGCCGAACGGGGATCGCCGACAAGTCGATGTCTTCAACACAGCGGATGTTGATGGCCGCCATGGCTTGGCCCTGCGGATCGACCCCTTCACCGTAGGGATGGATGCCGCAGGTGGGGCAAAAGCGATGCTGGATCACATGCTTGTTGAAGGTGTAGGTGGCGGCCGCGTCTTCGGGGGTGAGCAGTTTCAATTCGGAGCGCGGGGCGAACCACAGCAGCGAGCCTTTGCGCTGGCACATGGAGCAATTGCAGGAGAGGGCTTCTTTGATCTCGCCTTCAAACTCGAAAGCAACCTTGCCGCAGTGGCAGCTGGCTTTGTATTTCATGGGGCGCTCCGTGTGGATGGATCCCGCCGCAGCTCGGCGGTCAAACGGTCCAGATTCTGTTCGTTGGCAGGCTCGCAAATGTGTCGGACGGATTCGGCCACCGACGCATCGGCAAAGGCCTGATCCCAGTGGACAAGCGTACCACCCGCCGAGGGCTCCAGCGTGATCGTGAGCCGGAATTGGGGATGAGAGACATGCTCGATCGCAACCTGCCGATTCGTGTCAAGGGCTGCAAAGACGGACGAGTTGGGGTAGGTCTTGCCGTCCGGGCCGATCATGTCAAACACCCATTGGCCGCCGGTCTGAAACTGGAACACCTCAAATCGGTTGGTGAAGCCATTGGGCCCCCACCATCGGGCCAGGCGCTCGGGGTCCTGGATGGCGGCAAACACGGCGGCCGGTGTGGCGGCCAACTGGCGAGTGGTGTGAAGCGTGGTCATGAAGCCTCCTGTTGCGCCGACTTGGGCGCCGTCTTCTGCCATGGGGGCGATCTTCCAACTGGCCCCTCTGTGCGCAAATGCCGCTTGAAGAAGTCCACGATCTTTTGGCTGACCTGGGGCACCTCGACTGCGCGATCAAACTCGGGTGGGTCGTTGATCAAGTCGGCCAGCAGGCCCGACCGGTCGGGCGGCAGCGGCGACAGCAGGGCGCCATGCCCGCCGTGAGGCAGGTCGGCCAGGAATTCGCACCGGCCGCAGGCTTGCAGGACCGCGCCGGCGTGATAAGGCGACGCCAGCCATTTGTCCATGCGGGCGGAGATGATGCCCACGGGCACGGAAGGCGCCCGCAGCGAGTCCAGATCGAAGTCGGCCGCAAAGGGCACGCCCGACACGATGGCGGCAATGCGTGAGTCGGTGTGGCTGTACCACGTGCTGTCGTTGAACTTGAGCCCGATGACCCACTGCACCAAGCTGCGCTTGACCTTGTCCATGAACCCGCCGGTCAAGCGGGTGCTCAGGCCCGCGCACGCGTAAAAGTCATCGTCGATGTGCTGGTTGCAATGCTGTTTGAGCAGCACGGGTGACCACCGGCCGCCCGCCAAGCTCAGCGCCGTGTGCCCGCCTGCGGACATGCCATACATGCCGACACGCGTGGTATCGGCGATCGTTTGCAGCCGAGGGTCGGCGGCCACGCGGTCAATGGCGCGCGACACCTCGACTGGCCGCAACTTCCAGCTGGCGGGGCCGGGGCCGCTGCGGTCCTTGATGTTGTCGCCGGCGTGTTCGGGCATGGCCACCACGAACCCGTTTTGCACCAACAGGGCGGCCAGATCGAAATAGACCCACGGCGACGCACCCGAGCCAGGCGAGATGACGACCAATTGCTTTGGGCCTGTTGCGGGTGGCGCATCGGTCGCCATGTCGAATTGAAACGGGCCGTGTTGCTCGGCTTTGCCTGGGCTGTCGGTGGGATAAAAGACCGAGACCGGGCCGGATGATTCGGTCGCGGGCAACTCCACGAAGCCCACGGCCGCCTGGGCCGAGCGGACCCATGCAAAAACCAGGAAGGCGGCAACGGATTTCAGTGTGGACGTCAGCATGGCAAGCGCCCGCCTTCTTGGGCCGGGTTCAGCTCGATGCGTCGGCGCGCAGTCGCGCCAGCGCCGCGCCCGCGATGTCGCCCAACTGCTCCAGAAACTCCACGCCCATGTCGGCGGTGTAACGGGTCGGGTCGGGCGAGCCCAGCACCAGCAGGCCAAAGCACGCGCCGTCGTGCCGCAGCGGGATCATGGTCAGCGACGTGACGGTGTGGCTGTCTTCCAGCCACTTGGCCGCCTCGAAATTGGAGTTGATGCCGCAGTAGGGTTGATTCAGGCTGTTGGCGAAGCTCTTGATGTCATCGCTGACGTCGCTGGTGCAAGGCAGATCGGCCAGGCCATCGCGCAGCGAACGATCGGCGGTGGCCCACACGCGCACGGCCGCCTGCGGGATCAGGAATTCGTCGCGCAGCGAGCCCAGCAGCACTTCAGGCAAGGCGTTGTCGTCGTGCGCCAGCAGCACGGTATGCACCCAATGGTGCAGGCGAGCCGCAATGGCTTCGTTTTCCTGACCATGGCGGATCATCTCGATGATGCGGCGCTCCAGGCCTTTGATGCGGTCGCGCAGCATCTCCATCTGGCGCTCTTGCAGCGACACGGCGCGCTGGCCATGTGGGCTGGTGAGCTGGATGCTGGCCAGCAACTGAGCCTGGCGCTCGAAGAACCCCGGTGTGTGGATCAGGTAGTTGGCGATGTCGTCTTCGGTGATGCCTTGCAGGGTCATGGTGTTCACAGTGCTCACAGTTGGGGTACCTCGATTTCGCCGTCAAACACTTTGACGGCCGGGCCAGTCATCATCACGCTTTGGCCGGGGCCTGCCCAGCTGATGGTCAGGCGGCCGCCGCGCATGTCCACGTCCACGGTGGTGTCCAGCCAGCCCAGGCGGATGCCGGCGACCACGGCGGCGCAGGCGCCCGAGCCGCAAGCCAGGGTTTCGCCGCTGCCGCGCTCGAACACGCGCAGCTTGATGTGGCTGCGGCTGACCACTTGCATGAAGCCGGCGTTGACCCGGCGCGGGAAGCGGGCATGGCTCTCGATCTGCGGGCCCAGTTCGTCCACCGGGGCGTGGTCCACATCGTCGACACGCAGCACCGCATGGGGGTTGCCCATGGACACGACCGCGACACTGACGGGGTGGTTGGCCAAGGGAATGGGCCACAGTTCACAGCCGTTGACCACTTCGGGGGTCAGGCCGTGGCCGTCAAAAGGCACGTCGGCGGGCACCAGGAAGGGCGGCCCCATGTCCACGGTGACGCGGCCGTCGGCCTGCAGCGTGGGCTCGATGATGGCCTTCATGGTCTGCACGCGGATGCGGCTCTTGTCGGTCAGACCCGCGTCGTGCACATAGCGGGCAAAGCAGCGCGCGCCGTTGCCGCATTGCTCGACCTCGCCACCATCGGCGTTGATGATGCGGTAGGTGAAGTCGGTGCCCTTCGCCGCGTCCCCTGGTTCGACGATGAGGATCTGGTCCGCTCCGACGCCAAAACGACGGTCAGCCAGAAAACGGTATTGCGCCTCGCTCAGGGGCAGAGGGGCCTGGGTGGCGTCCAGCACGATGAAATCGTTGCCGGCACCATGCATCTTGGTAAAGCGCAGCTTCATGGGGGCTCATTATCCGCCCCAGATGGCGCCGACCGCTTGCGCTCAGTAAAAGCCGGGCTCGCCAGGGGGGCGGGTTTTGAAGCGCTTGTGCACCCACAGGTATTGCGCGGGCTGCTTGAGGATCTCGCCTTCGATGAAGCGGTTCAGCCGGGCGGTGTCGGCCTCGGCGTCGGCGGTCGGGAAACCGGGCAGGGCCGGCAGGAAGCGAATGCGCCAGCCTTGGCCTTTGGGCAGGGTCTCGGCAATCACGGGCTGCACCACCATGTTCAGCGCCCGGGCCATGCGCGAAGGGGCCAGCAAGGTCGCGGCGGGCACGCCGAAGAAGGGCACGAAGGCGGCGTCCTGCATGCCGAAGTCCATGTCGGGCAGGTTGAAGAAACCCCGCCCTTCCTGCTTGATGGCGCGAAACAGCGGCTTGATGGATTCGCTGCGCGAGAAAATCTCCGCATTGCCAAAACGCAGGCGGCCCCGCTTCATCAGGTCGTCGATGAGGGCGTTGCTCTGGGTCTGGTAGATCGACGCGCCGGGGCGCTTCTGGCACAGCAGGATGGCGGCGCCAGCCACGTCCAGACTGACAAAGTGGGGGCATAGCCACATGGTGGGGCGCCCGGAAGTCTGGAACTCGCGTTCGGCCAGCTCGATGTCGCCTTCGACCTGGATCAGTCCTTTGATGCGATCGGCGGGGGACCACCACAGCATCGCACGCTCGAGCAGGCTGCGCGCCAGCCAGCCAAAGTGGGCGTAGGCGATGGCTTCCCGTTCGGCCGGAGTCTTGTCAGGAAAGCACAACTCGAGATTGCGCAGGGCGATGCGGCGGCGTGAGCCCGCCAGGCGGTACAGCAGATGGCCCAGATGCGTGCCCAGGGCGGCCAGCACGGGCAGCGGCAGCCATTGCAGCAGCCACAGCAGGCCCAGGGCCAGACGCACGCCCAACTCGGAGAGGATGCGCTTCATGCCGAGGCTCCGGGTTTGGCGTCGGCGGTGGTCAGGATCTCGGCTCGGGGACCCTTGTAGCGGTTGTAGCCCCACAAATACTGCTCAGGACTTTGCATGATGAGGTGTTCCATGGCGCGGTTGATCGCGGCCGCCGATTGTGCCGGATCGCCGCTGGCCAGCGCCTGTTGCAGATCGGCCGGAGCCGGCTCGACGTGGACGATGTAGTCGCAACCTTGGCGCAGGCGTTGCCAGGTGCTGAGCCGCTCGCCACGCATCAGGGCCACGGTGGCGCCGGTCTGGGTGGCCAGTTTGGCCGCCATGGTCATGGTGTAGGCGTCGCGGCCAAAGAAGGGGGCCCATACCCCCATGCCTTCGGGCGGCACCTGATCAGGCAGCAAGCCCACGCACTGGCCGTTCTTGAGGGCCCGCAGCATGGCGCGCACACCCGTCAGGGTCGCCGGCGCCGTGTTCAGACCCGGGCGGTTGCGCGCGTGGGCCATCACCTCGGCCAGCCAGGCCTGTTTGGCCGGGCGGTACAGCGCCGTCAAGGGGTGGGTGTGGCCATAGCGCTCGGCGTAGGCCTGGGCGTTGATCTCGAAGCAGCCCAGGTGTGGGGTCAGCAGGATCAGGCCCTTGCCTTGCGCCAGTGCCGCGTCGATGCATGCGGCGTTGCGCCACTGAATGCGGTCACCCAGCTGTGCGTCAGCCGCGCGGCCCCACAGCCGGGGCAGCTCGGCCACCATGCGGCCGTTGTGCGCCACCGCCGACCAGCGCTGCCACAGGGTCAGGCCCGCGGCCCGGGCGTGGCGGCGAAAACGTTGCCGGTAAGACGGCGACAAACCGTAGACCAGCCAGCCCAACAGCGCACCAATGGCATGGAGCGCCCCCAAGGGCCAGCTCGCCAGCATGAAAAAGAGTCGAGCCATGAGGGTGGGAGGATGTCTCAATTTGGCCAAAAACCACTGATACACCGCAAGGTTTGCTGGAGAAACACCCGTCATCTTCGCAGATCGTGGCGCAGGGGCTTATGTAGTTTCGCTACACTGTGCGCTGTCGCCGAGTTAAAGAACAACTTGCGGGGCGACTTTAAAAAATGCCGCTAAAGCGTTCGCCGCTGATTGAGAGTTCGAATCCTCCAGCCCCGGCGACGCAGCTGGAACTGTATTGAACTTAGGAGCTCAACGTGGCGAACGATTTCCTCTTTACCTCTGAATCCGTGTCTGAAGGCCATCCCGACAAGGTGGCGGACCAGATCTCCGATGCCATCCTGGACGCGATCTTTGCGCAGGATCCCCGCTCGCGCGTCGCCGCTGAAACGCTGTGCAACACCGGTCTGGTGGTGCTGGCCGGTGAAATCACCACGCAAGCCAACGTCGACTACATCCAGGTCGCCCGCGACACCATCAAGCGCATCGGCTACGACAACACCGAATACGGCATCGACTACAAGGGTTGCGCCGTGCTGGTCGCTTACGACAAGCAATCGAACGACATCGCCCAGGGTGTGGACCACGCGTCGGACGACTACCTGAACATCGGTGCCGGTGACCAGGGTTTGATGTTCGGCTACGCCTGCGACGAAACGCCCGAGCTGATGCCTGCCCCGATTTACTACGCGCACCGTCTGGTGGAGCGTCAGGCCCAATTGCGCAAGGATGGCCGTCTGCCCTTCCTGCGCCCCGACGCCAAGAGCCAGGTGACCATGCGCTATGTGGACGGCAAGCCCCACAGCATCGACACCGTGGTGTTGTCGACCCAGCACAGCCCCGAGTGGAGCGATGGCACCAAGATGAAGCCCGGTTTTGACGAGGCCATCATCGAAGAAATCATCAAGCCCGTCTTGCCCAAGGAATGGCTGAAGGAAACCCGTTACCTGATCAACCCCACCGGCCGTTTCGTGATCGGTGGCCCGCAAGGTGACTGTGGCCTGACCGGCCGCAAGATCATCGTGGACACCTACGGCGGCGCTTGCCCCCATGGCGGTGGCGCGTTCTCGGGCAAGGACCCCTCCAAGGTCGACCGCTCGGCCGCTTACGCTGCGCGCTATGTCGCCAAGAACATCGTGGCCGCTGGCCTGGCACGTCAGTGCCAGGTGCAAGTGGCTTACGCGATCGGCGTGGCCAAACCCATGAACATCACGGTCTACACCGAAGGCACGGGCGTGGTTTCTGACGAGAAGCTGTCCGCCTTGGTGGCCGAGCACTTCGACCTGCGTCCCAAGGGCATCATCCAGATGCTGGACCTGCTGCGTCCAATCTATTCCAAGACCGCGGCTTATGGTCACTTTGGCCGTGAAGAGCCTGAGTTCACTTGGGAGCGGACGGACAAGGCTGCCGCACTGCGCGCCGCTGCCGGTCTGTAATTGGCGCCTACCGCCGGTCTTGTCCCGGCGGTCTGCCAAACCAGCGCTTGTAAGCGCGTATGAACGCCGCCGCTTCGCTGTAGCCCAGCGCGGCGGCGATGTCGTCTAAAGAGGCTTCGCGGCGTTGCAGCCACTGGGTGGCGCGTTGCGAACGTGCGGCATCGGACAAGGTCTGAAAGTGCCCGCCCTCGAGCGCCAGATGGCGCCGCAAGGTGCGCTCGCTGCAGCGCAGCTTCCGGGCCACATCGGCGGCCTCGGGCCAGGGGCCACGCTGGTCGTGCTGGTGCAGGGCCGCCTGCACGCGCTGGGTCCAGCTGACCGGCTCCGACCCCATCACCTGGGCCTCGCGGGCTTCACATTGCGGTTGCAGCATGCGCACCAACAAGGCGTTGGCTTCGGGCATGGCCTCGCTCAGCCGGGCCGGGTTGACATGCACCTGGGTCAACGGCGCACCGAATTGCACCGGCACGCCCAGGGCCTGCTCGTAACGCGCTGCGGCCGATGGGGGCAAGGCGTAGTCCAGGCTGACGCCCAGCAGGGGCAGGGTGCCGTCTTTGAAGAATTCCCGCACCAGTCCCACTGAGAACGCGACATCGCGGTCCAGATAAAAGCGGCGCAAGGCGCCCAGGTGCTCGCCGCCCTGCAAGGTCAGCACGCCGGCCTGCGCGTCCACATGGGGCGTGAAGTGGGTGTAGCTCAGGTTGATGAAGCGCAGGAACAGCTGGATGGCATCCAGCCGTGTGGCGGCATGCGGCACGATCAAACCCAGGTGGCCAAAGTGCATCAGGCGATAGCGGGCGCCCACTTCGAGTCCCAGATCCGGGCGGCCGTCGCGGGTCAACCAGTTCTGAAAAAAGGCCTGCTCCTGCAGCGGCGTGATCAAGGCTTCGGGGTCGTCCAGATTCGCTTGGGTGATGCCCGTGCCGGCCAACAGCGCGGCCGTGTCGTGGCCCAGGCCTTTTTGCCACGCCACAAGGTCGGCCACGGCCAGGATGGACAGGGCGCGTTGACGGGTCAGGGTTTGCGCAGACATGGACGAAAAGCATAGCCCAGTTGGGGCGCCCGTCAGGTGGGGTTTGGCCGCAATGGTCAATCGCTAGCCGCATCCATCATTCCGGTTGAGTGCGCCCGTTCCTACGATGGGCTGCATGGAAGCTCAAACACAAGCGCAATGGCAAGAGGCCGATCTGCTGGCCTGGCAGGACGCGGTCGCGCGGTTCGTTCGGCAGGCCGTGGCACCCCGGTGCACGCAGTCCGAGCAGGCCTTGTCCCTGTCCTCGGCCCGCGAGCTGATCAATGGTCTGATTGATCTGGGCGTGCTGAACCTGGGGGCCGAGCCTGCCGGGGGGCTGTGGGATCAGGACGACGACCCCATGCAGCGGCGGCTGGCCGTGTCCATCTTGCAGGCGCTGGCCGCTCAGTCGGCCGGCCTGGCGTATCAGGTGCACAGCCAGGCGTTGGCCAGTCGGCTCGACCGCTGGGCGGGGGTGAGCGGGCCCGGGCCGGTGCTGGTGGGTCTGCAGGGCAGCCTCGGCCTGGGCCGTGATGCCGTGGTGCAGGCCCTGCGGGGACAGACCTTGTCGGGCGCCCAACGCGCGCTGATGGCGGACAACTGGGGATGGCCCACGCCGTCGCAGCCCCGCTACCTGCACGCGCTGCCCGATTGGCAGGCGGTCTGGCTGCCGGTCTGGGTGGAGTCGGGCGGCTGGCAATGGCATCGCCTGGCACGTGACGCCATGCGCGTGTCGGCGTCCACAGCCAGCCATGGCCTGGACGATCTGGGTACGCAGGCGGTCTGGTTGGACCCGATTCAGGGGGCGTCGACACGGTGTCGCCCTGCGACCTGGCAGGGCGCGTCTGCCCAGCAGGCCTGGGCGGCCTTGCAAGCCATGCATGCGGTGGGACTGCAGGCCATGACCCAGGCCATCGTGGACCGGGCGTGGCAGCAGGCGCAGGACTACGCCAGCTTGCGCCGCCAGGGCGGGCAGACGATCGTGGGCCACCTGGCGGTGCAGCAGTTGCTGGGGCGTGCGCGGAGCGCCGTGTGCGAATCCGATCAGGTGCTGACGCAGATCGGCTCGGCCACCTGCCGCTGGCCCGATCTGATCACGCGCTGGCGCGACCGGGCACGATGCCAGACCAGCTTGTCCAATGGGGCCAGCGCCGCCTTGCAGGTGTTCGGGGGCATGGGCTATATGCGCGACAACGCCATGGAGCGGGCGCTGCGCGACGTCAACCATCTGCGCTTGCTGGGCGGCTCGCCGGCCGAGCTGGCCTTGTGCGTCCACCATGCCGACGCGTTTGCCACGCTGTCTCATGATGGAGCCACCGCATGAGCGCCGTCTTGCCGTCCTACATCGAAGGCCACATCCAGGCCGATCACCCCTTGTCGCCCCGCTCGGCGCTCACGAAGCTGGACCCGCTGGTCCGCCAGATCCTAGGCTACACGCCGCAGTCGCTGTGGGATCTGGAAACCGCCCGTCTGCCCCGGCGCCTGCAAGCCTACCGACGTCGGGCGCGCGACTTTGCGCAACGGCATCTGGCGCCCCATGCGCTCGACATCGATGCGCTCCCTCACGCAGCGCCCGGCCAGATGCATCCGTCGGTGCAGGCGATCTTGCAACGTGCCGGGCGCGAGGGCTGGCTGACCGACATCCTGCCCTGGCCCATCGGAACCTGTTCGTGGTGGGATGCGCCTCAGCCCATGGTGTGGCGCACGTCCTTGAAGGTTGAAGAGTTTGCCCGCGCCTGTGGGGGGCTGATGCTATTGCTCAGCGCCCATCTGCTGGGCTTGGCGCCGGTGCTGCTGTCCGGCCAGCCGGGCTTGATCTGGCGCACGCTGGTCCCTTCGGTGCGGGCCAATCTGCGCGGCGAGCCGCATCTGTTCGCCTTTGCCATCACCGAGCCGGGTGCCGGGTCGGACGCCGAAGATGGACACGGCGCGGCAGCCAACCAGCCCGGTGTGCGCGCGCGTCGCCAGGGCGACGGCTGGGTGCTCAACGGCCAGAAGGTCTTCATCAGCGGGGGGGACGTGGCGCGGCAACTGACCGTGTTCGCCGCCCTGGAGGGTGAGGGCTTCGAGTCCTGGACCTGCTTCCTGGTCCATGCCGACATGCCGGGCTTCGAAGTGATGCGCACCGAACTGAAGATGGGCATGCGTGCCTCCAGCGCCGCGCACCTGTCCTTGCGTGACGTGTGGGTGCCCGATGCGCATGTCGTGGGGGGGCTGCGGCAGGGCTGGGCCTTGAATCGAGCGACCCTCAACCTGTCGCGCCTGCCTGTGGGCGCCATGGGGGTGGGCCTGGCGCAGGCCGCCGTGGACGTGGCCGTGGACCATGCCTGCCACAGCCGCCTGGGCGGCAAGCCCCTGATCGATTACCAGGACGTGCAACTGACCCTGGCGCAGATGATGGCCGAGACCAGCGCGGCCCGCGCCCTGGTGTGGCAGGGCGCTCGCACCTGGGCGCCCCGCCAGGGCGTCGCGTCGATGGCCAAGTTTCATGGCACCGACACCGCCATGAGCGTCATCCAGCAAGCCACGGATCTGATGGGCGAGCGCGCGGTGCTGCACCAGTCGCGGCTGGACAAGCTCTACCGCGATGCCCGCCTGACGCAGATCTTCGAAGGCACCAATCAGATCAACCGGCTGTCCGTCATCGAAGACCTGCAAGAAGACTTCCTGTCCCGCCTCAACCCTGGAGCGCACCCATGAGCACCACTTTGGCCTTTGTGTCTGCCGATCCGTTTTTCAATGTGCCGCGCACGCTGGCGTCCACCAGCCAGGGGCCCGTGCAGTTGCCCATCCTGTATCACCGCACGCGCAACCTCAACGCCTTCTTCATGGCCGACCCCCGCGCGCTGCAACAGGCGCTGGACACGGCGGGCGCGCCCAACTTGCAGCCCGCTTGCCACTGGCGGGGCCGGGCGCTGGTCGCCCTGGCCTGTTATGAATATCAGGACACCAGCATCGGGCCTTACAACGAGATCGGCCTGGCCGTGCCGGTGGTGCGCCAAGGCATCCGGCCGGGGCTGCGCCACTGGCTGCAGACGCTGGCGGATGTGGACCATCCCCGTCGGGAACTGGGCTTTTTTGTCCTGCACCTGCCCGTGGACACCGAAGCGGCCTGCGCCGCCGGCCGCGACATCTGGGGCCTGCCCAAATTCGTGTCGCCCATCGAATACGGCCGCACAGGCGATCAGGTTGACGTGGTGCTGTCCGATCCGGCGCAGCCCCACCAGCGGGCGGCGGCGATTCTGCGCTTGACCGGGCAACTCGGGCTCTCCGTGCCTGGGCCGTCGCTCAGCCCCGTGCTGTTTTCGCGCCGCGACGCCCAGTGGCTTAAAACGACCGTCAATGTACGCGGGGGCGGGCGGGTTCACCGGGGCGGGGGGCTGCAGTTGCTCGTGGGCACCAGCGCCCATCCCATGGCCGCCACCTTGCGACAGCTCGGTCTGGATGGCGCCCGCCCGTGGTTGGCCGTCGACACGGATCGCTTTCAGTCTCGCCTAAACCGGGGTCAGGGAATACCTAACCCAGCCTGACACGCATTACGTGATTTATTTACTTCGCATTAGGCAAAGTCTGCCGATATCTCTCTTGGGGAAATCACCTGACGGGCAGGCGATGGCCCGGGCGCATCATCGGCCAGAGTCTTGTTGTTGCCATGCGAAAAAAAATACCAGTCACGCAGTTGCGAATGGGCATGTTCCTCGACGAGTTGTGCGGCTCGTGGTTGGACCATCCGTTCTGGAAGTCCGCCTTCCTGCTGACTGACTCGAAACAGCTTCAGCAGATCCAGGACAGCCGGGTCAAGGAAGTCTGGATCGACACCCGCAAGGGGCTGGACGTGGCCGAGCCGGCCGGCGCGCCGCAGACTGAGCGGTTCGACGACGTTGAAGTGCAGACGGCCAAAGGCCCCCAGGCCGAGGTGGCACTGCCGGCCGCCGTCGTGGGCAAGCCCGAGCCCAAGCCGTGCTCGGTCAACGACGAACTGGCCCGCGCCTCTAAAGTGCTGGCCGGGGCGACCCCTGCGATGAAGTCCATGTTCCAGGACGTGCGCATGGGCAAAGCCATCGACACCGAGCATTGCCTGCCCCTGGTCAACGACATCACCGAGTCCGTGCAGCGCAACCCCGGGGCCATCGTCAGCCTCGCGCGCCTGAAGACCAGCGACGACTACACCTACATGCATTCCGTGGCGGTGTGCGCCTTGATGGTGTCGCTGGCCAAGCAGTTGAACCTCAATGAGGCCGACACCCGTGAAGCCGGCATGGCGGGCCTGGTGCATGACCTGGGCAAGGCCTTGATGCCCAACGAGGTGCTCAACAAGCCCGGCGCGCTGACGAACGAAGAGTTCGCCATCATGAAGAAGCACCCCGAAGAGGGGCACAAATTGCTCGTGGAAGGCAAGGGCGTCGGCCCGGTGCCGCTGGACGTCTGCCTGCACCACCACGAAAAAATGAATGGCACGGGCTACCCGCACAAACTCAAAGGGGACGAGATCAGCCTGTACGCCAAGATGGGCGCGGTGTGCGACGTGTACGACGCCATCACATCCAACCGCCCGTACAAGTCCGGCTGGGACCCTGCCGAATCCATCCAGAAAATGGCACAGTGGGCCAAAGACGGCCACTTTGACGAGCACATCTTCCAGGCCTTCGTCAAAAGCATCGGCATCTACCCGATCGGCTCGCTGGTCAAGCTCAAATCGGGGCGGCTCGCCGTGGTCATGGAGCCGGGCACCACGTCCCTGGTCTGCCCGGTGGTCAAGGCCTTTTTCTCGACCAAATCCAATGAGCCGATTCCCCATGTGATCCTGAACCTGGGCGATCCCAAGGCCCATGACCAGATCGTGGCGCGAGAAAATCCCGCCACCTGGGGCTTCCCGAATTTAGAGGCTCTGTGGTCTAAACCGGTCTGACGGCGTGCTTCATTGGGTCGACAGACTCAAGCCCGCATGCTCGCGCAGTGGGTGGAAGTGAATCTGAGGATGCCGTTCGGCCGTCAGGCGCAGGTCGTACGCCGAGGTCATCATGTAGGCCAGGGTGTCCGCCGCATCCAACGCCAGCTTCGAAGCGTTTTCGTCGGTGAACTTCTTCATCGCCTCGGGCGTGTCCGCCGTGATCCAGCGCGCGCCGGTGAAGCGGCAGGGCATCAGGCGGATGTCGACGCTGTACTCGGCCATCAGGCGATGCTGCACCACTTCAAACTGCAATTGGCCGACCGCACCCAGTAGCATCGAGCCACCCACCTCGGGCCGGAACACCTGAATGGCGCCTTCTTCGCCCAACTGCAGCAAACCTGCCTGCAATTGCTTGCTTTTCATCGGGTTTTTCAATTCGACCGTCTGGAACAGCTCGGGCGCGAAGAAAGGCAGGCCGGTGTACTGCAAGGTGATGCCATCGGTGATGGTGTCGCCCAACTGGACGCCGCCGTGGGTGGTGAAGCCGATGATGTCGCCCGCAAAAGCTTCGTCCACCGCTTCACGGCGCTGCGACAGGAAGGTCACCACCGAAGTGGGACGCAATTCCTTGCCATTGCGCTGCACCTTCAGCTTCATGCCGGGGGTGTACTTGCCTGAGCACACGCGCACAAAGGCGATGCGGTCGCGGTGCGACGGGTCCATGTTTGCTTGCACTTTGAAGACCACGCCGGAGAAGTTCTCCATATCGGGCGCGATCTCCTTGTGCGAACCGTCTTTCTCGGTCGACAGGCGGGGGCGGGGCGAAGGGGCCAGGTCCACGAGGGCGTCCAGCACCTCTTGCACCCCGAAGTTGTTCACCGCGGAGCCGAAGAACACGGGCGTTTGCTTGGCGGCCAGGAACAGCTCCAGGTCAAACGCCGGGGCGGCTTCGGCCATCAGCTCCATATTGGCTTCAGCCAACTCCCACTCGTGGCCAAAGCGCTCGTGCAGCTTGTCGCGCTCGGTCAGGGGCACGACTTCGTCGTCGCCACCGCGCTTGTCGGCGCCGGCGTCAAACAGACGCATCGATTGCGTCCGCAGGTTGACGATGCCGCCAAACTGCTTACCTTGGCCCACGGGCCAGGTCATCGGCACGCAGGGCATGCCCAGCTCGGCTTCGACTTCGTCCAGCAATTCCAGCGGGTCGCGGCCTTCGCGGTCCATCTTGTTCACAAACGTGATGATGGGCGTGTCGCGCTGGCGGCATACCTCGATCAGGCGCTTGGTCTGGGCTTCCACACCGTTGGCCGCGTCGATCACCATCAGCGCCGAGTCCACGGCTGTCAGCACGCGGTAGGTGTCTTCCGAGAAGTCCTTGTGGCCCGGGGTGTCCAGCAGGTTGACTACGTGCTCGCGGTACAGCATCTGCATCACCGACGAGGCCACCGAGATCCCGCGCTGCTTTTCGATTTCCATCCAGTCCGACGTGGCATGGCGCGAGGCCTTGCGGCCCTTCACCGCCCCGGCGATGTGGATCGCGCCCGAGAACAGCAGCAGCTTTTCCGTCAGCGTGGTTTTACCCGCGTCAGGGTGGGAAATGATCGCAAAGGTGCGGCGGCGGCCGGTTTCGGCGGCGAAGGGGGATGAGGACACAGCAGGCTCCAGCAGGCGCGGGGGAACGGATTCAGGTAGACGGGTCGTGCGCCCGCGCGAAGGCGCCAATGCTAGTCGATTAATGACTCCTTCATGTCAGTGGGGCGGGGGCGAGGGTGCGAAGTTAGGGATTGCTGCCGGATGGTGATTTTCAGACACTGGTCGGCTGGGTGTTTAACTCACAAAGTACAAGCCAACATGGAGTCCTGCTGCTCGCCCGCCCTGGGCACCTACAAAGTCCTGCTGGTGGACGACCACGATCTGGTTCGTGTGGGCTTGCGCACCGTGCTCGACTCCGTGGAGTCCTTGCAGATCAACTGGCTCGAGGCCGACAACCTGGGCGATGCCATGCGCCTGTATGGCTCGGACGTCGACATCTCCCTGGTGCTGCTGGACCTGAACATGGCCGATTGCAAGGGCTTGCAGGGTTTGCGCCAGTTCGTGCAGACCTATCCACAGGCCCGCATCGCCGTGATGAGCGGCACCCAGGACGAGTTCGTGATCGGGCAGGCCAAGGGCCTGGGCGCGGTGGGCTACCTGCCCAAGGCCTACTCCCCCTCCATGACCCGCTCCAGCATCGTCGGCATGCTGACCGAGTCGTCGTACGCAGCGGCGGTGACCCCTCAGCCCGCTGCCACCGCAGCGCGTTTTCCGCGCGCCACGTCGGCGTCCAGCTATGACCGGGTCGCTGAACTCGGCCCGCGTCACCTGGAGATCCTGGAGCTGGTGTTGTCCGGCTGCTCCAACCAGGAGATCAGCAACTCGACCAACTTGTCGCTGGGCACGGTCAAGAATTACGTCTCGACCATCTTGCTGGCGCTGGACGTCAAGTCGCGCTCGCACCTGATCAGTCTGTTCCGGTGAGACCGGCCTACGTCGTCCCCTTCGACGCCAGCCAGACCTTCGCCGATTCGGCTCACACGGGCGGGCAGGACGAGGCGGAGCTGGCGGGGCGCGCCTCACGCCCGTCCTATCCCGGTCATCGCTTCATAGCCCTGGGTGCCGTCGCCGTGACCGTGGCGACCGCGATGGGCTATGCGCTCACCCTGGGTGAGGCGCGCTGGGTGCCCTGGATGTCGATGGCGCTGGCCGGCGTGGTGGGCTGCATGGGTTTCATCCTGGGGCAGCGCCACATGCAGGCGCCGGCGCGCCGCGCGCAGTTTGACAACGCCGAGCTGGTGCGCCAGTTGCGTCACCAGATGAGCCTGGTCGAGCGGGCCGACCGCGAAAAAAGCCGTTTTGTCGCCTCGGCCAGTCACGATCTGCGCCAGCCGATGCACGCCCTGGGCCTGTTCGCCAGCGCCCTCGAAAAGCGCCTGGCCGGTACCCCCGAGCAGTTGCTGGTCGGCAACCTCAACCGCTGCATCGAGTCGCTGGACCGCTCCTTCAACGCCATGCTGGACATCTCCAAGCTGGACGCCGGCGTGGTCGAGCCCCAAATCCAGTCCTTTCCGATCCGGGACGTCTTCCGCCGCCTGCACATGCACTTTGCCGGGCAGGCGGAAGGGGCGGGCTTGAACCTGCGCTTCAAGCCTGGCGGCAAGCATGTCAACAGCGACCCCCAGTTGCTGGAGCGCATCCTCAGCAACCTGATCCAGAACGCCATCAAGTACACCCGCGAAGGCGGCATCGTGGTGGTGGCGCGCACGGTGAACGGGCGCGCCCACATTGAAGTGTGGGACACCGGCATCGGCATTCCCGAAGCCGAGCTGCCCAAAGTCTTCGATGAGTTCTACCAGCTGCACAACCCCGAGCGGGACCGCAGCCGGGGCCTGGGCATGGGGCTGGCCATCGTCAAGCGCCTGGCCGCGCTGCTCGATCACCCGCTGACGGTCGCGTCCACCCCCGGCCGGGGCACGATGGTGCGCGTCTCGGTGCCGCAGACCGACCTGGAAGCGCTGCACGGCATGAACCTGGAGGCCGAGACCGTGCCTTCGCCCATTGGCAACGCCCGCACCCTGCTGTTCATCGACGACGAAGAAAACATCCGCGACAGCATGAAGCTGCTGCTCGAGCAGTGGGACTTCGAGGTGCTGCTGGCCGGCTCGATCGATGAGGCCTGCCAGTTGGCCATGCGCCACCCCGAGCCGATTCACGCCGTGGTGTCGGACCTGCGCCTGCGCAATGGCGAAGACGGCCTGCAGGCGGTGACCCGGGTGAGGGCGGTGCTGGGGCATGAATTGCCCGCCGTGCTGGTCACAGGGGACACCTCGCCCGAGCAGGTCAAGCGGGTGCATGACAGCGGCCATCGCGTGCTGTTCAAGCCGGTCTTGCCCAAGGAATTGTTTTCAGTTTTGCGCCAACTGGCGTGAGGGCGCGGGTCAGGGCCCCCGAGTTCGCGGGGGGCGATTCACCAAGGTCACTTGCCCTAGGGATGGTCAGTTCCTACCGTGTTTGGTTTAGTCGAGTTGGCAACAGAGCCTGAACGGGCAGCAAAAGGGGCCATGACCCATGAAACATGAATGCAAAGTCGTCAGCCTGGTCGTGGCGGCGGTCTGGTCCCTGGCGGGCTGGTCAAACGGGGCTTGGGCGCAGACCAACCCCGATCTGGCACCCGTCTCCAAAGTGACCGAACAGGCGGTGGCGCGCCAGCGCGCAGCCGACACCGTTCGCACCCACACCCGCGAAGGGCAGGCCTTGCTGGCGCAGGATGTCGTGCAACTCGACGGCTACGCCTACTGCGGACAGGCCACCAGCCTGGCCGAGCAGGGCGACTTCCGCCAGAGCATTCGGGCCGCCAGCAAGGCGCTGTACTTGGGACAGCGGGACAAGAAGCCCGAACTGGTTGCCGTGGCGCACCGTGATCTGGCCATCGCCTATCTGTATGCCGGCAAGCTGGACGAAGCTGAGCAATACGCCCGCAGCGCCCTGGCGGTGCCGGGCAGCAGCCCCGAGCAGGTTCAGGCACCCGCCCACAAGGTGCTGGGCGATGTGCTGGCCCGCCGCAAGCAACACGCGGCCGCGCTGGGCGAATACGAGCAAAGCCTGAAACTGGCCAGCGCCAAGTACCGTCCGCAGGTGCAGTTGTCGTATGCCAACACCTTGCAGGCCGCCGGCCGGCCGGCCGAGGCGCTGGCGCAGCTGCAAGGCATCGAGCGTGCGGCTCAACTCGAACTGGGCGCTTTCTACCTGCGCAGTCTGGCCAATGGCCTGTTGGCGGCCGACAAGCCCGAGGAAGCCCTGGCGGTCTATGACCAGCTGGCAGACGACCAGTCCGCCGATGCCGAATACCAGCGCCTGTGGGCCTACGCGGGCGCCGGCAAGATCCAGCTGGCCCGGCAGGAGCGCGACAAGGCACTGGCCTCTTACCTGAAAGCCACGGCGCTGGCCGACCAGATGCGGGCGCGCTTTCGCAGCGAAGAATTCCGCACCGGCCTGTTTGGCGATGTCCAGAACGTCTATGACCAGGCCCTGGCCTTGGCGGTGGACCAAAAGGACTACGCATCGGCCTGGGCCCTGTCCGAGGCCTCTCGGTCGCGCCAGCTGCTTGACAGCGTGCGCGAGCGTGCGGCTGACACCTTTGGCAAACCCATGGGCCTGGCGCAATTGCAGGCCCAGTTGCGGCCCAATGAAGGCGTCCTCGAATTTCATGCCCTGGGTGACCAGATGGTGGTCTGGGTCGTGCGCCATGACAGCCTGCAGGGCAAGACGTTGACCTTGCCACAAGAGGCCCTGGCCCAAGAGGTGGACGACTTCCGCAAGAGCATCATCGAGCGCAAGCGCGATGCCGAGGCGCGGGGCCAGGCCCTGTATGGCAAGCTGCTGGGCCCGGTCGACCTGACCGGCGTGCAGCGCCTGTACATCGTTCCGCACGGGCCCTTGCACTACCTGCCGTTTCAGGCCTTGCATGATGGCAAGGGCTACCTGATCGGCCGCGCCGCCATCGCCGTGTGGCCCTCGGCCTCGGTTGGCGGGCAATTGTGGGCACGGCCCGCGACCAGGGTGGGTGCGCTGATCGCCTTTGGCAACCCGGCCACCGCCGAAAACGTGCCGCTGCCCGGTGCCGAACGCGAGGTCAATCAAGTGGCCGAGCTGTTCAAGCAGAAGCAGATCTATGTGCAGCGTGACGCCACCAAGCTGACCTTCAAGCAGCACGCCAACGAGTCGGCCGTGTTGCACGTCGCCGCGCACGCCGAGGTGGATGACATCGACCCCTTGTTCTCTCGCATCCTGCTGGCCAGCGATGGCCAGGACCGTGGGCTGCTGGAAGCCCGCGAGGTCTACCAGATGAACCTGGGCGGCGTCAGTCTCGTCACCTTGTCGGCATGCGAGAGCGGCTTGGGCAAGGTGCTCAAAGGGGACGAGATCGTGGGCTTCACGCGGTCCTTCCTGTCGGCCGGTGCCAGCAGCATGGTCGCGTCCCTGTGGCCCGTGGCCGACGACTCCACCGAAGCCCTGATGACCCGCCTGTACCAGTCGATGGGCGAGGGCACCGACCTGATGGACGCCATGCGCAACGCGCAACTGGACGTGCAAAAGAAGCGTCGCTTTGCGCACCCGTTCTTCTGGGCCCCCTTCAACGTGATCGGCAATGGCCGCATGCAATTAGGAAGCTGACATGGTCCGTGCCATCCCTTTGACACTCTGCGTTGCCCTGGCGCATGCCGCTGTCCCTGCCGCCTGGGCGGCTCCCGTTGAAGCGCCGGCCGTCGCACCCGGTGCGGGTGATGTCCTGCGTGACACCACGCCCCCTGCGCCCCGACCCGCGATGCCCGCCGAAAGCAGTGCACCTGCGGTGGCGCCCAGCGCGCCTGCCGCGACCACCGGCCTGAGCTTTGTCCTGAAGTCCTTGCAGCTCAAGGGCTCCAGTGCGTTGAGCCCTGAGCAGCAGCGAGCGGTGATCGCGCCCTATGTGGGGCAGGCCGTGGCTGACCAGGAGCTGGGTCAGATCATCGCGGCCTTGCGCCGCGCGTACGAACAACAAGGCCTGGGTCTGGTCGGGCTGGGGTTCCCGGCGCAGGACGTCTCATCCGGTGTATTGACCATCGAGGTGGTGGAGCCCCGGCTGGGACGCATCCAGACGCCTTTGTCCCGCAATGCGCCGATTTCGGCCGAGCGGGTGCAGGGTCTGCTGCGGTTTTTCAATGTCAAAGAGGGCCAGCTGCTCAATGTGCGCGACCTGGACCGGGCCCTGTTTGCGCTCAATGATCTGCCTGGGGTGCAAGCCAAGGGGTCGATGACCCCGGCCGGTGATGAAGGGGCCTATAACCTCACCATCACGGTGCAGGCGCGCCGCGCCTGGGATGCCGCTGTCACGCTCGACAACCAGGGCAGCAGCTTCACCGGTGTCTGGCGTGCCGGTGCCAGCGTGCGCTGGAACAACCCCTTGAGCCTTGGCGACAACCTGGATCTGCGCACGCTGTGGTCCAGCGGAGGCGGTGTCAAAGTGGGGCGCCTCGCTTACGAAACCCCCGTGGCCTACACACCGGTGCGCTGGTCCATCGGGACCTCGCAGGTGGACTACGACCTGCGTGGCGCCTTTGCCGATCTGTCGGCGCATGGCTCGGCCCGTGTGGTCGACACCGGACTGAGCTATCCCCTGATCCGCTCGCGCGTACAAACGCTGGTGGGCCGCGTGGGTTACGAGTCCAAGACCCTGACGGACCGGCTCGACATCATCGACTACCGGGAAGACAAGCAGGTGCGGTCCTGGTCCGCCGGCCTGTCCTACGAGGGCCGCGATGCCTTCCTGGGCGGCGGCTACGTGGGCGCCATGCTGCAATGGCGCAACGGCCATCTGAGCCTGAAAGAGCCCGATGCCTTGGCCGCAGACCAGTTGCTGGGGAACCGGGCCACCAACGGGGTCTTCAACAAGTGGGAAGGTCAGCTCTCCCGTCTGCAGGCCCTCACGCGCGAGTGGTCGGTGTACGGCGCAGTCAGCCGTCAGTGGGCCTCACGCAACCTGGACACGGCCGAGAAGATGGCCCTGGGCGGCCCCAATGGGGTGCGCGCCTATGCGGCCTCCGAAGGTGCCTCGGATCAGGCCACGCTGCTGACCGCCGAGCTGCGCTGGTGGCTCAATGCTAACTGGACGGTCTTTGCCCTGTATGACTGGGCCCGTGGCGAGCGCGAGCGCCGCCCCGACACGACCGAGGGCAATGGCCTGATCCTGCGCGGCGCGGGTCTGGGGCTCAGCATGAGCTATCCCGGTTGGGCCGCTGTCAAAGCGACTTTGGCCTGGCGCGGCCATCAGGCGCCCGTCAGTGACAGCCGGGACGATCGTCCCCGTCTGTTCCTGTCTGCTCAACACACGTTCTGATGACCCGAGGTCTGCCATGACTGTCAAGCACAAGTCCGCCATCCCTTATGGCCTGCGCCCCCTGGCCGCGCTGCTGATCCAGGTCGGCTGCCTGTCCTCGGCGTTTGGTCTCAGCCCCGCAGGCGCCCAGGCCCTGCCCACTGGCATCGTGGCCACGGTGGGCGATCCCAAGGTGACCACGTCCGGCTCGACGACCGCCTCGGCCAGTACCATGCTGATCGAGCAGTCCAGCCAGCTGGCGCTGATCCAGTGGCGGTCGTTCAATATCGGGGCAGACGCCGTGGTCCGTCATGTGATGACAACGCCCAACCCAAGCGCCCTGACCATTCACCGGGTGTTCGATCCGGACAAAGGCCCTTCCCGCGCCGTCATTGAAGGACAACTGCTGTCCGACCACCGCGTGTTTGTCGTCAGTCCGGGGGGCGTGTTGGCGACCCGCGGCGCCGTGATCGACGCGCCCAGCGTGGTGCTCAGCGCCCATGATCTGGACCCCGACCTGGTGCGCGATGGTTATGCCAAGCTGACAGGCGGGCGTTCCATCGTGTTGCAAGACAATCCCGAATTGCGCGGTACCACTGTGATGCCGGAAGGCGGTCACGTGCAGATTGACAACGGCGCCACGCTCAAGGCAGGCCCCAACGGGGCCGTGATGCTGGTGGGCAATCAGATCACGCAAAATGGTCGCATCTCCGTGGGTTCACAAGGCAGCGTTGTGCTGGCTGCGGTCGGCCAGGCCGAGATCGACATCGGCGACAGCGGTTTTCTGACGCTCACTGGCGTCGGGCCGGGCCCCGCAACCGGCGACATGGTGCGCTCGGTTTCCGTGTCAGGCCAGATCGAGGCCGCTGGCGGCGACCGTGCCGGTGATGTGCGCCTGCTGTCCGAAGGGGACGTGACGCTTTACGGCGGCGCCGCGATCGAGGCCACTGGTGGGGCCGTCAATGTTTCGCTGCAAGCCGACACCTTGGGTTCAGGCTCAGGGAGGGTGTCTCTGCAGGGCTATGACAGCGCGGACTACTACGCCGCTCTGCGGTCGACGACGCTCGCCGCGCCTTTGGCCACCGCGCCCACCACCGTCGTTGACGTCAGCATCCGCACCGCAGGGGGTGCCTTCAGCATCGGCGGCGGCGTGGACGGTGGCGCATCAGGCGTCCGCCTGAGCTATGCCCACATCGACACCACCTCGGCGACCGGCCCCGCCGGCCAGGTGAGCATTCGCTCTCGCTACACCACCTATGACGACACCCATCTGTCTGCCGCGGTGCAGATCGACCACAGCACGGTCAATGCCGGTGGCATCGACATCGCGGGCTTCAATGTCAACGACGCTGGCGTCCGCCTGGACAGCAGTGCGCTGGTGGGGGTCACCTCGGGCGTGGACATCCGAGGGGTGTCGACCGGCGATCTGTCGCCCAATTCAATCGGGCTGGACGTGGGCAGCGCCGTCGAGATCCATGGCGGGGTTGGCCCCTTGACCCTGGCGGGTCGCGGCACCGAGCAAGGTATCCGCATTCAGGACCTGACGCTGACGACGTCGGGCGGCGCCGTCCGCCGCATCACGCTGGCCGGGCAGTCCACCTTGTCGGCTTCGGCCGGCATCGGCATGGCGCCCGAAGGCGCTTTGCCCATCCGCATCCATGACCAGGCAGGTGACACCGTGGCCTCTGCAGCCGATCTGGTCATCGGAGCCACGGCGGGCAGCACTGCGCCCCGCGCGCTGGATCTGGGCACGGGCACCCTGTCGCCGCAATTCAGGCTGTCGGGCCGGGCCAACTTCCGCCCACTGGGGGTGGACACCGCTGGTCAGATCACCGAATCCCTGAGCACGCCCATTCAGATTGGCGCGGGCGCGCCGGGCGCGGCCACCTCCTTTGTCGTGTTGCCGCAATGGTTCAACGCCGGCGTCAATCCCACTTTGCCGGGCACCACGGTGTTCGGTTCTCGCTCGCACACCGGGCAAATCGGTGCGGCCGCGGGCGTGCTCGACGGCGCACCGACCGTCACCCTGCAGAACCAGGGTGCGGGCTCGGCCGGCATCATCGTCGGGGGCAGCAGCGTGGACGGGGCCACCATCGGCACCCTCAGCTTGCTCAGCGCCGGCAACATCAGCCAGACCGGCCCCATCCGGGCCGATGTGCTCAATGTCATCGCGCCAGCCTCTGCCACCGTGAGCCTGAACGACCCGGGCAATCGCGTGGGCCGCCTGGGCATTGACGGCGCGCCGGACTCGTCCGTATCGGGCGCATCGGTGCCCGCCGCAAGCTCGTCCACTGGCATTCCCGGCTTCCGTACCGATGCCGAAGGGGCCGATTTCGAAACCTTGGCCATCACCCGGGTGATCAACGGCGATGTCGCGGTGGACCCGCGTATCGCCCAGATCGAAGAGGTCAAGTCGTTCGAGTTGCCCCAGGCCATCGAGGAGCAGCGCAGCGACGTCTACGTCCGCGACCAGTTCAACAAGCCACAGTTGTGCACCAGCGCCAGCGTGTCGGCCACCGGCCTGAGCGACAGCGTGGGGGTGGAGCCCTTGACGCTGGAATGGGCCAAATTGCGCCGCTCGCCCCAGTTGTCCAGTTGTTCGGGTGTACGGGTGGATTCGGCCTGTTCGGCGTTCTGACGTCGCCGGATTGCGCCAGATGACTTTTGGCAGGTGTGAGTCCGGGGGGCGATCCCTACAGTCCGAAACAAGTTGTTCTACTCGTTTAGCCCCCGGAACCCACCATGGCCCAGATTGATGTCGATGCCTTGCTGACGCCTGTGAGCGAGAGCCTGCCCTGCGGGCCCGACCTCGAATACGACGCGCAGTTTCTGGCCTTGGAAGAGGCCGCCCGGGGCAAGGCAGAGCAGCAATTTGGCGACACCATCATCGCGGCCGAAGAGCCGGACTGGCGCACCGTACAAAGCCTGTCTGAAGCGCTGCTGGCCCGCACCAAGGACCTGCGCGTCGCGGTGCACCTGCTGCGTGCGTCCACCCGCCTGGAAGGGCTGGGCGCCTGCGCCGACGGCCTGCGCCTGATCGCCGGTCTGCTGGCGACCCAGTGGGACCATGTCCATCCGATGCTCGACGTCGACGATGGCAACGATCCCACCATGCGCCTGAACGCGCTGGCGCCGCTGGTCGACGGGCAAGGCCTGCTGGCCGACATCCGCAAGTCGGCCCTGTCGGCCGGTCGCCACTCCGTGACCGGCCGGGACATCGAACTGGCTTCCGGCAAGGCGCAACCGCACGATGGCGAAAGCGTGCCCGCATTGGCCGGTGTCGTGCAGGCCTTTCAGGATGCCGAGGCGCAGCAGCCCGGTTTGCTCGCCAAGCTGAGCGGCCTGGTGCAATCGGTGGCCCAGATCGACCAGGTCATCCAGGACAAGGCCAGCATCTCGGGCCCCGAGTTGCGCCCCTTGCGCCTGCTGTGTCAGCACATCGTCGACACGGCCAACCAGGCCCAGGCCGGTGCCACCTCGTCTGCGGCAGGTGATGCCGCCGCGGTGCCCGATCAGGCGGTCGGCGGCCCCGCTGCGGCGACGGCGGTGGCCGTGCCGGGCGCCATCCGCACCCGTGCCGACGCCATTGCCGCCTTGCAGAAGGTCTGCGAGTGGATCGAGCTGAACGAGCCCACCAATCCTGCGCCCTTGTTGATCCGTCGCGCCGAGCGCCTGATGAACAAGAGCTTCATGGACATCATCCGCGACCTGGTGCCCGATGGCATCGACCAGGTCGAGCGCATTGCCGGTCCCTCCGACCAGTGATGCATTGAGTTTGAATCTGCCTACCTTTAACGACCCCAGGAGCGAAGCATGGCCACCAGCAGTCAGAAGTTCATTGCCCGCAATCGCGCGCCGCGCGTGCAGATCGAATACGACGTCGAACTCTACGGCGCTGAAAAGAAGGTGCAACTGCCTTTTGTGATGGGTGTGCTGTCTGACCTGTCTGGCAAGCCCGCTGAGCCGCTGGCGCCGGTGGCCGACCGCAAGTTCCTCGAATTCGATGTGGACAACTTCGACGCCCGCATGAAGTCGATGAAGCCGCGCGTCGCCTTTCAGGTGCCCAACACCCTGACCGGCGAAGGCAACCTGTCGATCGATCTGACCTTCAACAGCATGGATGACTTCTCGCCCGCAGCGGTCGCCGCCAAGGTCGACGGCCTCAAGCAACTGCTCGAAGCGCGTCAGCAACTGGCCAACCTGGTCACCTACATGGACGGCAAGACCGGCGCCGAAGAGTTGCTGGCCAAGGTGCTCAAGGACGAGTCCTTGCTCAAGTCCCTGGCCGCGGCCAAGAAGCCTGAAGCCGGCGCCCAATAATCAGGAGTGACAAGACATGTCTGAAGCACAAGCTCAAAGCGCGGCCCTGCAGGGTGTGCAATACGAAGGCGGCGACTTCGCCTCCTTGCTCAACAAAGAGTTCAAGCCGCAGAACGACAACGCCAAATCGGCGGTCGAAGAGGCGGTGCTGACCCTGGCGCAGCAGGCGCTGTCGCAGACCAAGTTGATCAGCAGCGACGTGATCGGCTCGATCGAAGCCATGATTGCCGCGCTGGACGCCAAGATGTCCGAGCAGGTCAACCAGATCCTGCACCACGCCGAGTTCCAGCAGCTGGAAAGCGCCTGGCGCGGTCTGCACTACCTCGTCAACAACACCGAAACCGATGAGATGCTGAAGATCCGGGTCTTCAACATCTCCAAGGCCGACGTGGGCAAGACGCTCAAGAAGTTCAAAGGCACCGCCTGGGATCAGAGCCCGATCTTCAAGAAGGTGTACGAAGAGGAATACGGCCAGTTCGGTGGCGAGCCCTTCGGTTGCCTCGTGGGCGACTACTTCTTCGACCACACCCCACCCGATGTCGAGTGGCTGGGCGAAATGGCCAAGGTCTGCGCCGCAGCCCACACCCCCTTCATCGCCGCACCGGGACCGGGTCTGATGCAGATGGAGTCCTGGCAAGAGCTGGCCAACCCGCGTGACCTGACCAAGATCTTCACCACGCCCGAGTACGCCGCCTGGCGCTCGCTGCGCGAGTCGGACGACGCCCGCTACATCGGCCTGGCCATGCCGCGCTTCCTGGGCCGTCAGCCCTACGGCGCCAAGACCAACCCCGTGGAGGCCTTCGACTTCGAAGAAGACACGGCCGGTGCCGACCACACCAAGTACACCTGGGTGAACTCGGCTTACGCGATGGCCGTCAACATCAACCGCTCGTTCAAGCTGTACGGCTGGTGCTCGCGCATTCGCGGCATCGAGTCTGGCGGCGCGGTCGAGGGCTTGCCCACGCACACCTTCCCCACGGACGACGGTGGCGTCGACATGAAGTGCCCCACCGAGATCGCCATCAGCGACCGCCGCGAGGCCGAACTCGCCAAGAACGGCTTCATGCCCCTGGTGCACAAGAAGAACTCGGACTTCGCCGCGTTCATCGGTGCCCAGTCGCTTCAAAAGCCCGCCGAGTACGACGATCCGGATGCCACGGCCAACGCCAACCTGGCGGCCCGTCTGCCTTACCTGTTCGCCACCTGCCGCTTCGCGCACTACCTCAAGTGCATCGTGCGCGACAAGGTCGGCTCGTTCAAGGAGCGTGGCGAAGTCCAGCGCTGGCTGCAGGACTGGATCATGAACTACGTCGACGGGGACCCTGCCCATTCGTCTGAAGAGACCAAGGCCCGTCGCCCTCTGGCAGCGGCCGAAGTGGTGGTCGAGGACGTGGAAGGCAACCCCGGCTACTACACCTCCAAGTTCTTCCTGCGCCCGCACTATCAGCTCGAAGGGCTGACGGTGTCGCTGCGTCTGGTGTCCAAGCTGCCTTCGCAGAAGGCGGCCTGATCGAGTGAAAGGGAGCCTGCCGCGCAGGCGCCCGACCTAACAAGCTGGTGGCGCGGGGTGTTGACCCCCATTTCGCGCCGAGTCAGTCCGGCATTTCAACGAATGCGGGTTGCCAAACAGGAGAATCATCATGGCAGTGGACATGTTCATCAAGATTGGTGACATCAAGGGCGAGTCCAAGGACGACAAACACGCCGACGAAATCGACGTTCTGGCCTGGAGCTGGGGCCTGAGCCAATCGGGCACCGCCCACTCGGGTACCGGTGCGGGCGCGGGCAAGGTCAATGTGCAAGACATCTCGCTGACCAAGTGGGTGGACTCCTCTTCGACCGCTTTGATCGTGGCCGCTTGCAAGGGCACCCACATCAAGGAAGCCAAGCTGACCGTCCGCAAGGCCGGCGACAAGCCCCTTGAGTACATCAAGATCACCCTGAACGACGTGCTGGTGTCGTCGGTGCAGACCGGTGGTTCCGGTGGCGAAGACCGCCTGACGGAAAACGTCGTGCTGAACTTTGCCAAGTTCAAGGTCGAGTACACCATCCAGACCAAGGAAGGCGGCGCGGGCGCCACCTCTACGGCGGCATGGGACATCCCGGCCAACAAGCCACAAGGCTGATTCGTAAGCCAACGCGGAGCAGACCATGTCTCTAGGCGACATGTTCCTCAAGATCGAGGGAACGAAGCAGGGGCCCATCAAGGGCGACTCCGACGATCCCTCGCATCCGGACGAAATCGTGGTGCTGGGTTGGAGCTGGGGCATGGACGTCAGTGCGGCGGCCTTTGCTTCGGGCGCGGCCCGCACCACCTTGCAAGAGTTGGTCATCCGCAAACGGGTGGACCGGGCCACCACGGCCCTGATGTCTGCCTTGCGTGCCAATGAGCCCCTCAAAAAGGTTACGCTCAGTGTGCGAAAGGCGGGCGGTGAACAGCCGCTGGACTACTTCAAGATCGTGGCGGAAAAGGCCCGCGTCATGTCGCACACCGTCAGCAACGAAGGCGACGGTCGCTGTGAGCTGATCGAGGAAATGCGCGTGGCCTTCTTCAAGGTGCAAGTGCAGTATCAGCTCCAGCAGGGCACGGGCGGCAGCGGCGGCGCAACCACCTTTGAAACGGAGATCACGCCCGGCTGATGCGGGAGTGATCGCAACGAGGACAGCACATGAATCCAGTGGAAGCGGCCGAACAGGCACTGCGTGTCGGCGATTTGGCGCTGGCCTTGCAACAGCTGCAAGACGGGGTGCGGGCGCAACCGGCCAACCCCAAGCTGCGTGTGTTCCTGTTCCAGTTGCTGTGCGTGGATGCCCAGTGGCCACGTGCGGCCAACCAGCTCAAGGTGTGCGGCGAGCTGGATGCCAGCACCTTGCCCATGGTCAACACCTACCGTGAGGCTTTGCAATGCGAGGCCTTGCGTGAGGCGGTGTTTGCAGGCCAGACCACGCCCATGGTGTTTGGCCAACCCCAGGCCTGGGTGGCCTGGCTGGTCGAGGCGCTGCAGGCGGATGCGCGCGGCGACACCGCCACGGCGGCCAAGCTGCGTGCGCAAGCGCTCGAAGCCGCTCCGGCCACCAGCGGCACCCTCAACGGCGAGGCCTTCGAGTGGATCGCCGATGCCGACTCGCGTCTGGGCCCGGTGCTGGAGGTGATCATCAATGGCCGCTATGGCTGGGTGCCCTTTGCCTCTCTGGCCCAGGTCCAGATCGAAGCGCCCGCCGACCTGCGCGACCTCGTCTGGATGCCTGCGCACCTGACCTTGCCCAACGGCGGCGAGACCGTGGCCCTGATCCCCACACGCTATCCGGCCCTGCCGCAAGAGGCCGATGGCCAACTGCGCCTGGCGCGTCGCACAGAGTGGGTGCCGCTCGATCCTTCGCGTGAAGATCAATACCGGGGGGAGGGCCTGCGGGTGCTCACCACCGACCAGAGTGAAGTGGGTCTGCTCGATGTGCGTGAGCTGGTCTTGAACCCGGCTGCGCCCAGCCCGGCGGCCACCGATCCATCCGCTTGAGCGGAGCCACCATGGCCACTGCCGACCTGCGTGATCGCCTGCAACCGGCGCTGCTGGATCGCCTGACCGACGACGACCCCGGCAACACGCGGGACGCCGACGAGCGCCGTGTGCTCAACAAGGCGCAACTGCGCCAGGCCGTCTTGCGCGATCTGGGCTGGCTGCTCAATGCAGTGCAGCCGCTGGGTGCGCAAGCCGATGGGGCGCCCTATGCGGCTGATTCGGTGCTGAACTATGGATTGCCACCGATGTCAGGCCAGCTGGCCTCGAAGGTGGATGTGCAGGACATCGAAGCCTCGATCAAGCGGGCCATTCTGCGATTCGAGCCGCGCATCCTGGAGCAGTCCTTGACGGTGCATGCCATGGAGGCGAGCGCCATGCTGGATTCTCACAACATCATCGAGTTCGAGATCCATGGGCTGCTGTGGGCGCAGCCCATTCCCCTGGAGCTGCTGTTGCGCACGCAACTGGATCTGGAGGCCGGCCAGGTGCAAGTGCGCGAAGCCAGCCTGTCCTCGCGCGAGGGAGGCCGCTGATGGATCCCGGACTGCTCAAGCTCTACAACCAGGAGCTGGCCCATCTGCGCGAGATGGGGGCCGAGTTCGCACGCGAGTTTCCCAAGATTGCCGCCCGCCTGACCATGGACGGCCTGGAAGTGGCCGACCCCTATGTCGAGCGGCTGCTCGAAGGCTTCGCCTTCATGGCGGCGCGTACCCAGCTCAAGCTCGATGCCGAATACCCGCGCTTCATCCAGCATTTGCTGGAGACGGTGTACCCCAACTTCCTCTCGCCCGTGCCTTCGATGCTGGTGGCCCGCTTGCAGCCCAACTACGCGGATCCCAGTCTGGCCAAGGGCTTCACGCTGCCGCGTCAAACGGCCTTGCACAGTGAAGTGGTGCGGGGCCAGAACACGCGCTGTGAGTTCCGCACCGGCCACGATGTGACCCTGTGGCCGCTGGAGATCAAAGCGGTTCAATACTTCAGCCACGCCCCAGACTTGCCCATTGCCGAACTGCCGATGGCGCGGCAAGTACGCGGTGGCTTGCGCATTCGCCTGCAGGTGCATGGCGGCCTGATGGCCCATCAGCTGCCGCTGGAGCAACTCTCGTTCTACATCAGCGCGCCGGATGAGGCCGCAACCCGCCTGCATGAATTGATGGTGGGCGCCTCGCTGGGATCCTGGTTGCCTGTCGATGCCGCACAAGCCCGTGCGCAATGGCGGCATGCCGATAGCATCGTGCAGCAAGGCACGGGCGACGACGAGGCGCTCTTGCCCGAGACGCTACGCGGCTTTTCGGGTTACCGGCTGCTGCAGGAATTTTCAGCGATGCCGCAGCGCATGTTGTTTGTGCGGATCGGGCAACTGCGCGAGCGGCTGGCGCGCATCAAGGGCTCGCAGTTCGAGTTGATCCTGCTCTTCTCTCGCGGTGACGCGGCCCTGGAGTCTCTGGTCGACGCATCCAGTCTGTCCTTGTATTGCACGCCGGCGATCAACCTGTTCCCCAAGCGGTTGGACCGCATTGCGATCACGTCGCCGGCCCAAGCGTCGTCAAGCGAGCACCATGTGGTGGCTGACCGTACCCGGCCGATGGACTACGAGATCTACAGCCTGCAAAGCCTCACCGGCCACGGAACCGGGGCGGTGGCCGAGCAGGCCTTCGAGCCCTTGTACGCGGCGTTTCACACCGAGGCGGTCGACCATCCGGCCTACTACACCGTGCGACGCGAGCCCCGCATGCTGTCGCAGAAGCAGCGTGAGCAGGGCGCGCGCTCGTCCTACATCGGCAGCGAGGTGTTCGTCTCCCTGGTCGATTCACAGCAGGCGCCCTATGCGCCCGAGCTGCGTCAGCTGTCCTTGACCGCCTTGGTCACCAACCGCGACCTGCCGATGCTGTTGCCCGGTGCCGGCCAGCGCGAGGGGCAGGTCAGCGGGAACCAAGCCTGGTCGTTGGACACCACCGCGCCCGTGGCCGCCGTGCAGTCCTTGCGAGGCCCGACCCCGGTGGTGCAGCGTCTGGCGCGCGGGGGCACCGGTTGGGCGCTGATCAACCAGTTGACGATGAACTACCTGTCCATCGCTGGCGAAGACGCGAACAAGGCCGCAGCGGCCTTGCGCAGTTTGTTGATGCTGCACGGGCCCGAGGGCGATGCCAGCTGGCGCAAGCAGGTCGATGCGATTCGATCGGTGCAGGCGCGCCAGGTCACCCGCCGTCTGCCGGGTCCAGGCCGCCTGGCCTTTGGTGCCGGTGTGCAGATCGACATCGAACTGGACGACATGGGACTGCAAGGCAGCAGCGCCTTTCTGCTGGGCAGCGTGCTCGAGCAGGTGCTGGCGCGACAGGCCTCGCTCAACAGCTTCACGCAGACGCAGGTGCGCAGCACTTCGCGCGGACCGATCATGCAATGGCCCCCGCGCGTGGGCCAGATGGCCATCCTGTAAGGCCCCGGTATGGATCCGCTTTCGCCGCCCTCGGTCATCCTGCCTTCGCGCACGCCTGCCTCGGCGTCGCCGCAGGATCTGGCCGCGCTGCAAGCCCTCTGGGAGGCGCTGGCGCAGTCGCCCTATGCGCATGACCTGTTTCAGACCCTGCGCCGCATCCAGGCCAGCAACCCCGCTTCACCGCGCCTGGGCGAAGCCCTGCGCCCCAAGGACGAGGCGGTGCGGGTGGGCCAGGCGCCTGAGCTGAACTTTGCGCCGTCGGCCATCCATGCGGTGGATCGCAGCGGTGCGGTGCCCCGGTTGATCCAGCGGCCCTTTGGTCTGTTCGGGCCCATGGGCCCCTTGCCGCTGCACTTGACCGAATACGTGCGCGAGCGGGCGCACCACCATGGCGATCCGACCTGGGCGCGCTTTGCCGATGTCTTTCACCACCGGGCCGCCTTGCTGTTCTTTCGCGCCTGGGCGCAATCGCGACCGGTGGTCCACCGCGACCGGCCCTGGGACGACGACTTTGCCCGCTGGGTCAGCAGCCTGATCGGGCAGGGCACGCGCGCGTTTTCGGGTCGCGATGCGGTGTCCGACGACGCCAAGCGCTTTCATGCCGCGGCACTGGCCAAAGGCCCGCGCACGGCCGAGGCCCTGGCCAAGTTGCTGCAGCAGCACTTCGGTGTGCCGGTTCGCATCCAGCCCTATGTGGGCCACTGGCTGCCGCTGCAGCCTGAAGACCGCACCCGCCTGCAACCCAGCACTGCCCCCCATCGCAACAGCGCCCTGGGCCAAAGCGCGGTATTGGGCCGCTGGGTGTGGGACCGCCAGTCGCATTTCCGTGTGGTGCTGGGCCCTTTGAGCTGGGACCAGTATCAGCACTTCATGCCCGGCCAGCGCGCGCGGGTGGCCCTGCGCGACTGGCTGCGTCAGTACGTGGGCTTGAGCCTGTCGCACGAAGTCAGCCTGGTTCTGCGTGGCGACCAGGTGCCCCGTCTGCAACTGCAGCGCCCTACGCGCCTTGCGGGTGGGCGGGCGCCTGCCGCGCCGGGCCGACTCGGCCTGAGCAGCTGGCTGGGCAGCAGGCAACCCTTTCGTGATCAGGCGGCTTTGCGCTTGCGCCTGGAACCCAGCCATTCTGGCGGCTGACCGCCGCCCATCTTTGGAGACACCATGGCAGAAATCAGCCGTACCGCCTTGTTTGGCAAGCTCAACCCGCTTGCCTACAAAGCCATCGAGAGCGCGACCGTCTTTTGCAAGCTGCGCGGCAATCCTTATGTCGAGTTGCAGCACTGGCTGTTCCAGATCCTGAACACACAGGACTCCGACCTGCACCGCATCGTCAAGCACTACGAGCTGGACAGTTCGGCCCTGGTGGCCGATCTGCAGCAGTCGCTGGACCGCCTGCCGCGTGGCGCCTCGTCCATCACCGACCTGTCCAGCTTTGTTGAAAACGCAGTCGAACGTGCTTGGGTCTATGGCTCCCTGATGTTCAATGACCGCCAGGTTCGCACGGGCTACTTGCTGATCGGTCTGCTCAAGACGCAAGGCTTGCGCAATGCCTTGTTGTCCATCTCCAAGCAGTTTGACAAGGTCAAGCTCGATGACCTGATCGAGCAGTACGCGTCCTTGCTGTCAGGCTCGCCCGAAGCCGCCCAAACCGCCACCGATGGCGGTGCGGCACCCGGCGAAGCGTCGGACGCCATTGCGCCTGCGGCCCTGGGCAAGCAAGAGGCGCTCAAGCGCTTCACCACCGACATGACCGAGCAGGCCCGCAGCGGCAAGATGGACCCCATCGTGGGCCGCGACGACGAGATCCGCCAGGTGGTCGACATCCTGATGCGCCGCCGTCAGAACAACCCCATCCTGATCGGCGAAGCGGGCGTCGGCAAGACCGCCGTGGTCGAAGGCTTCGCGCAGCGCATCGCCCGTGGCGATGTGCCGCCCAGCTTGAAGGACATCGAACTGCGCGCCCTGGATGTGGGACTGCTGCAGGCCGGCGCCAGCATGAAGGGCGAGTTCGAGCAACGCCTGCGCTCGGTCATCGATGAAGTGCAGGCCAGCCCCAAGCCCATCATCCTGTTCATCGACGAAACCCACACCCTGGTGGGCGCGGGCGGCGCAGCCGGCACAGGTGATGCCGCCAACTTGCTCAAGCCCGCCTTGGCGCGGGGTCAGTTGCGCACCATTGGCGCCACCACCTTCGCCGAGTACAAGAAGCACATCGAAAAAGATCCGGCGTTGACGCGGCGCTTTCAAAGCGTCACCGTCGATGAGCCCGATGAGCCCAAGGCCTTGCTGATGATGCGCGGCGTGGCCTCGACCATGGAAAAGCACCACAAGGTGCAGATCCTCGATGAGGCCCTCGAAGGCGCCGTCAAGCTGTCGCACCGCTACATCCCGGCGCGTCAGTTGCCTGACAAGTCCGTGAGCCTGCTGGACACCGCCTGCGCGCGCGTGGCCGTGAGCTTGCACGCGACGCCGGCTGAGGTCGACGACAGTCGCAAGCGCATCGAGGCGCTGGAAACCGAGCAGGGCATCATCGCCCGCGAGGCGGCCATCGGCATCGACACGGCGGCCCGCCAGGCGCAAGTCACCCAGATGCTCACCGACGAACATGCTCGCCTGGACGCCTTGGACCAGCGCTGGCAGACCGAGAAGGCGCTGGTCGACCGGCTTCTGAGCCTGCGTGCCAAGCTGCGTGGCGGCCTGGAGCCGGTCGAAGGCACCGCCAGCAAACTTGAGCAGAAGGTCGAAGCGGTGGCCGCCAGCGAGGCGCCCGCCGTGCCCAAGCTGAGCGAATCCGAACGCGCCGATGCGATGGCCGAGCTGCAGCAGGTGCAAGCCGAACTGACGACCCTGCAAGGCGAGACGCCTCTGATTCTGCCGACGGTGGACTATCAGGCCGTGGCCAGCGTGGTGGCCGACTGGACCGGCATTCCGGTGGGCCGCATGGCCGCCAACGAGATCGAGACGGTGCTGAACCTGCCCAAGTTGCTGGGCCAGCGCGTGATCGGGCAAGACCATGCCATGGAGATGATCGCCAAGCGCATCCAGACGGCGCGGGCCGGTCTGGACAATCCCAACAAGCCCATTGGCGTGTTCATGCTGGCCGGCACCTCGGGTGTGGGCAAGACTGAGACCGCCCTGGCGCTGGCCGAAGCCATGTATGGCGGAGAGCACAACCTCATCACCATCAACATGAGCGAGTACCAGGAGGCGCACACCGTGTCCACGCTGAAGGGCGCGCCCCCCGGCTATGTCGGCTACGGTGAAGGCGGCGTGCTCACCGAGGCGGTGCGCCGCAAGCCCTACAGCGTGGTGCTGCTCGACGAGGTCGAGAAGGCCCACCCCGATGTGCACGAGATCTTCTTTCAGGTGTTTGACAAGGGTTGGATGGAAGACGGTGAAGGCCGCGTCATCGACTTCAAGAACACCCTGATCCTGCTGACCACCAATGCCGGCACCGAGACCATCGCCTCGCTGTGCAGCGATCCGGAGCTCATGCCGGACCACGAAGGCATGGCCAAAGCCTTGCGCGAGCCCTTGCTCAAGATCTTCCCGCCCGCACTGCTGGGCCGGCTGGTCACCATACCGTACTACCCCTTGTCAGACGAGATGCTGGGCAAGATCGTGCAGCTGCAACTGGGCCGCATCAAAAAGCGCATCGAGCAGCGCTACAAGATCCCGTTCGCCTACAGCGAAGACGTCATCAAGTTGGTCGTCTCGCGTTGCACCGAGACCGAATCGGGTGGGCGCATGATCGACGCGATTTTGACCAACACCATGCTGCCCGACATCTCACGCGAGTTTCTCAATCGCCTGTTGACCGGCAGCGAGATCCGCGGCGTCAACGTGGTGGTGAACCACGGCGACTTCGGCTACGAATTTGTTTGACGCGACACCCACAACCGTTCACAACCAGGAGGTATCAACATGACAACCATCTTCTTAGCTGGCCACGGCGAGTGGAACATTCGCGAAAACGGGTTCACGAAGGTGCCGCGCGGGATCACCGTGCAGTTCTACACCTTGAACCAGAAGAACATGTTCACGTCCGACATGCTCTCCATCATCGAGGGCACCTATACCGGTACGGTGGCCGACATCTACACCGAAGGCATGGACGTGCCCAACTACACCCTGCATCCCGATACAGTCAATGAGCCGACTTGTCGCGCCAAGATGAAGGTGCGCAACGATCCGGATTGCGGCCTGCTGATGGTCGTGCCCGGCCAGGTGTCGACGCTGGAAAAGCTGATGAAGATCATGCGACCTGGGACCACTGCGGTGTGGTGCGCCTGCCGCTACAACGGCCTCAACGATGTTGGCGGCAAGCGCCTGGGCGTCAACGGCGCGCAAGGTACCTATGGCGACCGCAGCGCGCAAGGCCAGTTGGGCAAGCCGGGTGCCAACCCGACGGAACGCTTCTACTTCAACTCAACCTCGTCCACGCCCAAGATCAAGAACCTCTGAGCGGAGACTTCGACCATGAACACTGCTACGGCCGGCCAGGCGGAACTCACCATCGATGAGGCCTTGCGTTATGCCATCGAGCTGCACCAGTCGGGATCGCTCGACGGCGCGGCGACGGTGTATGCACGCGTGCTGCAAGCGGTGCCCGATCATCCCGATGCCTTGCACCTGTTGGGCATGGTCCGGCACCAGATGGGGCAGTCCGACGAAGGTGTCGCCCTGATCGAGCAAGCCATTGGGATCGAACCCGGTTACGCAGGGTTCTTCAATAACCTCGGCAACATCTTCATGGGCAGAGGCGACCTGGCGCGCGCTTTGCAGGCCTACCAGCGGGCGGCTGAACTCGACACCGACAACGCCGACCTGCACAACAACCTGGGAGCCTTGTACAAGGCCTTGCGGCAGTTCGATCAAGCGCGTGCGGCCTATGAGCGGGCCATGGCGCTCGATCCCCGCCACGTCAATGCCCACAACAACATGGGCTTGCTGTATGCCGAACAGGGCGACCGCAGCGGGGCGATCAGCTACTACATCAAGGCCTTGGCACTGCTGCCCGGCGATGCCTCGGCGCGCCGCCTGCTGGGCACGACCTACTACGCGATGGGCCGCATTGCCGATGCCGCCGAGGTCTACCGCCAATGGCTCGATCAGGAGCCCGGCCACCCCACCGCGCGCCACATGTATGCAGCCTGCTCGGGACAGGATGTACCCGACCGGGCGCCGGACGACTACGTCGAGCAGGCCTTCGACCGCTTTGCCGACAGCTTCGAGTCCGTGCTCAACGAGCGGCTCGACTACCAGGCGCCCCGTTTGTGCGCCGAACTGCTGGCCCAGCACCTGCCCTCGCCGCAGCACCGGCTGGTGATGCTGGATGCCGGATGCGGCACCGGCCTGTGCGGGCCGCTGATGGCGCCCTGGGCGCAGACGCTGGCGGGGGTGGACCTGTCGCGCGGCATGCTCGATCGGGCGCAGACCAAGGGCGTCTACCAGGATCTGTACAAGGCGGAGCTGACCGAGTTCCTCAAGCTCTCACCCCGCCAGTGGGACGTGATCGTGTCGGCCGACACCCTGTGCTACTTTGGTGACCTGATCGCCGTGGTCGATGCCGCTGCCAGCGCGCTGAAGGTGGGCGGCACCCTCGTGTTCACCGTCGAGGCCCTGGACGAGGCGCAGCACCTGCCGCATCAGATCCAGCCGCACGGCCGCTACGCGCACAGTCGCGACCACGTGATCGAGGCGATCAGCCGGGCCAACATGACCATGCTGGACCTGCAGTCGGTGATCCTGCGCCAGGAGGGCGGCCAGCCGGTGAAGGGATGGCTGGTCGGGGCGCGCTGCCTGAATTGACCGGCCCCTCGCCGGGATGACTTTGGTCGCTTGGCGCTGGGGGCGGCATCCGTTCCACTAAAGGACATGTCCGCGCCCCTCATGTTCACCTCGCCGCTGCCGCCCGAAGACCTGTTCATCGAGTCGATGGACGTCTCCGAGGGGCTGAGCCAGCTGGGGGGCATGCAACTCAGCTTGCTGAGCGAAAACCCCGCCCTCAAGCCCACCGACCTGCTGGGCAAGCCCGTGGGGGTGACGGTGCAGCTGCTCGATGGGGGCAAGCGCTACCTTCACGGCCATGTCACCCGCTTTGCGATGACCACGCCGCGCGGGCGCTATTTTTCCTACCAGGCCGAAGTACGGCCCTGGCTGTGGTTCCTGACCCGCACGCAAGACTGCCGGATCTTCCAGGACCTGTCCGTGCCGGACATCGTCAAGAAGGTGTTCGACGATCATGCCGGCGTGGCCCACGTCAAGATGAAGCTGTTTCGCAGCTACCGGCCCTGGACCTATTGCGTGCAGTACCGCGAAAGCGACTTCAACTTTGTCGCCCGTCTGCTTGAGCGCGAAGGCATCTACTGGTACTTCGAGCATCACGATGGCAAGCACGAGCTGGTCTTGATCGACTCGCTCAGTGCGCACGACCCGGTGATGGGCGAAGGCACCTTGCGCTACATCGAGGACCCGGCCGCCGCCCCGCCCGACGAGGTCTACGTGTCCAACTGGACCTTCAGCCAGGAGGTGCGCTCGGGCAAGACGGCCTTGACCAGCTACGACTTCGAGCGGCCCGCGACCTCGCTGGCCGTGCAGGCCAGCCTGAGCCGCCCGCATGACCATGCCGACCTGGAAGTGTTCGACTTTCAAGGCGACTACCTCAAAAGCGGTGACGGGCAGCAGTTTGCCGGCGACCAGCTGGACGAGGACCAGGCGCAGTACCACCGCCTGCAAGGGCAGACCAATGCGATGGCCATGGAGGTCGGGCGCACCTTCAAGCTCGACCGCCATCCGCGCGCCGACCAGAACGCCCAGTACTTGCTGACAGAAGTGCGCCTGCAAGCCAAGGTGGCGCTGTTTGACGCTGGTGAGAGCGGCAGCCAGCTGCATTGCCAGTTCCAGGCCGTGCCGGCCGCACAGCAGTTCCGCCCGCCGCGGCTCACGCGCAAGCCGTTTGTGCAAGGGCCGCAGACCGCCGTGGTGGTGGGGCCGTCGGGCGAAGAGATCTTCACCGACAAGTATGGGCGGGTCAAAGTGCAGTTCCACTGGGATCGGCTGGGCCAGAAGAACGAGAAGAGCTCGTGCTGGGTCCGCGTGTCACATCCCTGGGCGGGCCAGAACTTTGGCGCCATCCACATTCCCCGCATCGGTCAAGAGGTGGTGGTGGGCTTCCTGGAAGGGGATCCCGACCAGCCCCTGATCACCGGCCGCGTCTACAACGCCCAGCAGATGCCGCCTTGGGAGTTGCCGGCCAATGCGACGCAGTCCGGCATCCTCACGCGCTCGTCCAAAGGCGGGGCCTATGGCAATGCCAATGCCATTCGCTTTGAAGACAAGAAGGGCAGCGAGCAGGTCTGGATCCATGCCGAGAAAAACCAGGACATCGAAGTCGAGAACGACGAGACGCACTGGGTGGGGCACGACCGCACCAAGACCATCGACCACGATGAGACGGTGCACGTCAAGCATGACCGCACCGAGACGGTCGACAACAACGAGAAGATCACCATCGGGGTCAACCGCACTGAAAGCGTCGGGGCCAACGAGGACATCACGATTGGCGCCAACCGCACCGAAAAGGTGGGGGCCAATGAGCAGATCACCATTGCTGCCAACCGCACCGAATCCGTGGGTGGCAACGAGGCCATCACGATCGCGGCCAACCGCAACCAGTCGGTCGGGGGCAGCGAGACCGTCACGGTGGCCCTGCAGCGCACCCACACGGTGGGCGTGAACGAGACCATCGCGATCGGGGCGGCGCAAGAGGTGGCCATCGGTGCCGCACAGTCCATCAACGTCGGGGCCAGCCAGTCCACCAATGTGGGCGGCAGCCAGAGCGTGAATGTGGGCTCGGATCAGAGCCACAGCATCGGTGGCGCACACACGCTCAGTGTCGGCAAGGGCCGCACCGCCACGGTGGCCGACGACGACAGCGTCAAAGTGGGCAAGAACCTCATCATCGAAGCGGGCGATGCCATCACCATCAAGACGGGCAGCGCCAGCATCACGATGAAGAAGGACGGCACCATCACCATCAAGGGCAAGGACGTGACGGTCGAGGGCTCGGGCAAGATCAATGTCAAGGCCAGCAGCGATGTGGTCATCAAAGGCTCGAAGGTGGGCCTCAATTGAGTACGCCCACCATGCCTTTGCCGCCAAGCGACCCCTTCTCGCCCTTGGCGACCTGTGCCGGGGATGGCGCGGGCGAGTTCGACCGGCTGCAGCAACGCGCCGTGGCGTCTGCGTCGGCCGGGCCCGACATGGCGGCGCCCCTGGGGCTGATGCCCGTCGTGGCCCGCCTGCATGGCTTTGACATCGATGACCGCCCCCTGCTGGCCGACCTGCCTGGCAGCCCGGGAGAATGGGTCACCGCGCGCACCACCGTGCCACTGAGCCAGGCCCAGCGTGGCCAGCAAGCGCTGGTGGTCTTTGAAAACGGCGATGTGCGGCGCCCCATCGTCATTGGCGTCCTGCAACAGCCGCAACAGCCGGCCTTGCACAGTGAGCCGGCAGAGGGCGTGCGGCCAGTGGTGTGGGTGGACGGCGAGTCGCAACTCATCGAGGCGGAGCGCGAGATCGTGCTGCGCTGTGGCGAGGCCAGCATCACCTTGACGCGTGCCGGCAAGGTCATCATCCAGGGCAACTACATCTTGAGCCGCTCGCGTGGCTACAACAAGATCAAAGGTGCCGCGATCGACATCAACTGATGTCGCCGCCCGACTCGCACCATGTGGCAGCTTGATAACCGCACACCCTTTGCCGCCGACCGCGGCTGGGTGCGCGACCGCGACGGGGCCGAGGTCTGGCTGGTCGTGGTCAAGGCGAGTTTCGACATTCACCCCGACGGCTCGCTTGAGGTCTCGCGTGAGCAGCCGCCCGTGCTGGCCGCGCCCGCGCACCATGGCAAGCCGGGCCACAGCAGCTTGCGCTATGAATCGGACCTGGTGCTGACCAAGACCACCACGGACGTGATCGTGGTGGGCCATGCGCATGCGCCCGCGGGGACGGCGGTGACCCAGCTCGATGTCGGCTTTCGCGTCGGGCCTATGCAGAAGGTGCTGCGGGTCTGGGGCGACCGGGTCTGGGGTGCCTTGGGCATCGGCGCGCCCCAGCCCTTTACCCAGATGCCGCTGGTCTACGAGCGGGCCTATGGCGGCACAGATAAACAGTCGGCCCAGCCCGATCAGGATTGGGACTGGCGCAATCCGGTCGGGGTGGGTTATGCGGTGGCGGGCGCGCATGCCACGGGCTTGCCTTTGCCCAATATCGAATACCCGGATCGCTTGATTCGCAGTTGGGATGACCGACCGACGCCGGCTGGATTCGGCGCCATCGCCTGCCACTGGCAGCCGCGCGTCTCGTTCGCGGGGACCTACGACGAGCACTGGATGCGCACGCGCCAGCCGCTGCTGGCCGAAGACCTGGACGACCGCTACTTTCAATGCGCGCCGCCGGATCAGCAGGCGCCCGAGTTCCTGCGGGGCGGCGAGCCGGTGGTGCTGCACAACCTGTCGCCTCTGGGCCCCCTGCGTTTTGCCCTGCCCAAGTTCTACCTCGGCTTCGAAACCCGCTTCACCGACGGCTCGCGCGAAGTGCACCAGCTGCGCAAACTGCACACCGTGATTCTGGAGCCTGATCTGCCTCGCGTGTCCCTGGTGTGGCACAGCGCCTTGCGGTGTCACGCCAAGGTGCACAAGCTGGCGCGCACGGTGATCACGCTCAAGCAGGATCTCGGCTTGCAGGAGGCTGCCTGACATGAGCGAGCCGGTTGTCATCGTCTCCCTGGGCGCCTGTACGTCGCTGGGGCGCGACGCCTGGTCCAGCGCCGCCGCGGTGCGTGCGGGCCTGAGCGGCTTCACCCAGCACCCCTTCATGGTCGATGGGGTCGGTGCGCCCATGCACGTTGCGATGGCCCCCTGGCTCGATGTGCGCCTGAATGGCGTGGCACGACTGGCGGCGCTGTTGATGCCGGCCATCGATCAGGCGCTGGAGCCGGTGGCCGGCCACATCCAACGCGATCGCACGGCCATCGCTTTGGGCCTGCCTCCACCGCGACCGGGCGTGCCGCCCGCGCTGACGAATCCCTTGATGGCCCAGATCGCCGAGCGCCATGGCAGCTTGTTCGGCAGCGCAGCGGCGTTTGCCTCCGGGCACGCGGGGGCTTTGCAGGCCATGCAGGCGGGCTGGACCAAATTGTCCCAAGGTGCGCTCGATGCGTGCCTGATCGCGGGTGTGGACAGCTATCTGGAGCCGGACACCCTTGAGTGGCTGGAAGACCAGGACCAGTTGCATGGCGCCGGGCCGTTGAACAACGCCTGGGGTCTGGTCCCCGGTGAAGCGGGCGCGGCCCTGATGCTGATGCGCGCGTCGGTCGCGCAGGCGGCTGGCGTGCCCGTTCTGGCCACGGTGCTGGGCACGGGCATCGCGCATGAGCCGCATCGCATCAAGACCGACTCGGTCTGTCTGGGGGAAGGGCTGACCCAGGCGCTGCGTGCGGCCCTGGGTGCGCTGCCCGCCGGGTCTTTGGTCAGTGATCTTTATGGCGACATGAATGGCGAGCCCTATCGCGCCGATGAGTTCGGCTTTGCCGCCCTGCGGGTCAAGGAACACTTCGAGGGGGTCTCTGACTTCATCGCGCCGGCCGATTGCTGGGGCGATGTGGGCGCGGCCGGCGGCGTGCTGCATGCGATGCTCGCCACCGTGGCCGGCTACAAGGGCTATGCCAAGGGGCCGCTGGCGATGACCTGGGCCAGCTCCGAATCCGGTGAGCGCGCCGCGGCCTTGTTGGCCACCAGGATGGGGGCCTGACATGCCTGTTACCGTCAAGGTCAATGGCACCGCCAATTCGCTGGTTCACAAGGGCAGCAACGGTGTCTCCATGGCGACCATCCCCGACGTCTGCAAGACACCCTCGCCGGCCGGGCCGGTGCCGATTCCGTATCCCAACATCTCGCAGTCGACCGCCCTGGACAAGGGCAGCAGCACGGTCAAGGCCGACGGCATGATGATCGCCATCAAGGGGTCCGAGTTCTCGATGTCCAATGGGGACAACGCGGGCACCGCCGGTGGGGTCAAGTCGTCGACCTTCATGAAAGAGTCGACCTGGATCCTGTATTCGTTCGACGTCAAGATCGACGGGCAAAACGCCTGTCGCCTGACCGACAAGAAGTTCCAGAATCACGAGAACACGGCCGACATGGGCGGGCTGGTTCAACCCGGCGTCGCGGTGTCGGGCTCGGATGACGACGAGTGCGTGGTCGGCGCCTACGACGACATCAAGAACAAGTGTCCGGAAGGCAGCCAGGCTCACCACATCGTGCCCGACTACACCGCGCGCATGGGCACGCGCATCGAAGGCATCGCCGGCACGAACCGGATCCCGGGCATGCCCAGTTTCGGCAATGGCCCCTCGATCTGCCTGAAGGGCCATGCCCGCACCACGGGTTCCGAGCACAATATGGCGCACCAGTGTGACCAGCAGATCGCGGCGCTGGGCGCCCGGACCAACAACGGCCCGGTGGGCACCGCGCCGGTTTCGCAAGTCGTGCCGGTGGCGACCGAGGCCGCGATCCAGGCCAAGCCTCAGTGCGAAAAGCAGATCCGCGAAGAGGTGGAAAAGCGCTACGGAAACGCCAACCCGAATCAATCCATGCGCACGACGCAGCAGCCTGCGACCGGTGCGGCCCGATCCCACCTGGGTGCCAGCGGCAGCGCACCAGTGTCGGGCGTCACGTTCTAAACCCTTTACCGCCTTTGATCATGACCACGACTGCACGCGTCACCACCTTCCGAACGGCTTGCGCAGGGGCACGCTTCATCATCTGTGTCTCCGGCGCAATCGATGCGTTCGACGTGGACGAGCCCTACACCGCGATCCACTTCCTCAACGAGCGCGCGCAGCCCAATCCCTGGGGCTACAACGAGCACAATTTCGTGATCCCCTCGGTGTGCGTCTGGAAGGACCCGGCCACGCCCGACCGCCGTGTCTTCGTGGCCTTGTCGGAAAACGGCGAGGTGGTGCACCTCTCGCCCACGCAGGTCCATGAGCGTATCGTTGGTGCGGGCCTGGCCCATGCAGACTCGCAGGGCTGGGGCTACCTCAACGACATCCAGCAGATCGGCGACCATTTGTATGCCTGCGGGTTTTCGGGGCAGGTCTACAAGCGCGAGGGCGATCAGCACTGGGTCCACATGGACGCCGGCCTGTTGCAGAGCCGCGACCTCGACAAGGGCCAGTACTTCGCCCAGGCCATCAACGGCCCGCATGAACGCGCCATCTACCTGGTCGGCTGCGAATACAGCACCGGCTATCCCGCCCGGGCGGACTTCTGGGATGGCCAGAGCTGGCGTCGGCTCGACTTGCCTGTCACGGCCAAACGCCTGACCAACATCTTTGTCGAATCCGAAGACCGCATCTGGTTTTGCGGCGATAACGGCACCTTGCTGATGGGCAATGCGCGCGATGGTTTCGTCACGATGAACCCGCTGGGCCTGACCATGCTGATCACCTCGGTGACCCGGTTTCAGGATCGCTACTACCTGGCGGCGAACACGGGGCTGTACCAGTTCGATCCCGCCAATCCCAATCGCGTGTTTCGCAAGGTGCGCACCCAACTGCAGCCCGAACTGACCGATGCCAACGTCGTCGAGGCGGTGGACGATGTGCTGTGGTCCATTGGTCCCAAGGACATCGCCCGGTTTGACGGCACGCGCTGGGAGCGCTTCCATCACCCCGACAACCCGCCGATCGGTGGCGCGGCCAGCACCGCGGTGCCATGACGCTCGCCATGCGTTCTCGCGAGCCCTTGTTGACGGTGGTTCGGCAGCACGCCGAAGAGTCGGTCGGCCTGCGCCATGTGCGATCGGTGCTCTTGCGCTCGCCCCATGCGGGCCTGTTCGCGCTGCGTCGGCACGATGAGCGCATCGCTGCGCATCTGGATGGCCTCGCGGTGGCAGGGCCTGCGGGGATCGAGGCGGCTCAAGCGGCATTGGACCCGCCCACGGCGGGTGGCGTGTTCGCTGCGGCGGTGGGTGCATTGCAGGGCCGTGATGCCCCTGCCTTGACCCGGCTGGTGTCCATGGCGGCGCAGTCGCCCGAGGCGGAGCGCGGCTTTCTATCGGCCTTGGGCTGGGTGTCAGCCGAAGACTTGCAGGGCACGGTGCGGGCCTTGCTGGGCAGCAAGGAGCCCGTGCATCGGGCCTGGGCTTTGGCTGCCTGCGCCATGCACCGGGTGGACCCCGGTCCGGCGCTGGTGCAGGGTGTTCAAGATGCCGCGCCGGGGGTGCAGGCGCGGGCCTGGCGTGTGGCCGCCGAATTGGGTCGGCGCGATCTGGCGCCGCTGGCTCAGGCCTGCGTGACCCCATCTGCAGACGCCGTCTCGGTGTCGCGTGCTGCTGCAGCGGCTTTGACTTGCTGGGGGCTGGGGCACACCGAGCCGGTGCGCCAGGCGCTCTTGCGGCCCGACCCTGAGCGGGCGCTGCCCCCTTTGGATGTGCACCGCCTGGCCGTGCTGGCCGCGCCGCTCGATTGGGGGCGCGAACAGGTGCGGGCGCTGGCCGCTCAGGCTGAAGCCAGCTTGCCGATCAAGCGGCGCATGATGCGTCTGGCCGCTGACCTGGGTGACCCGCAGATCCTGCCCTGGTTGATCCAGCACATGGCGCAGGACCGCTGGGCGCGGTTGGCGGGCGAAGCGTTCAGCCAGATCACTGGCGTGGACCTCGCGGCCCAGGGGCTGGATCGCCCCGCGCCTGACAGCGAGGCGCCGGCTCCGTCCGATGACCCGCAGGATCTGGACGTCGCGCTCGATGAAGACGACAACCTGCCCTGGCCCGATGCGGCCAAGGTGCAGGCCTGGTGGCGTGACGAGGGCGCGCGATTCACGCCGGGGCAGCGACACGTCTTCGGGCAAACGCCGGCGCATGATCACCTGATGCACAGGCTGCAAACGGGTGGACAGCGCCAGCGCGGTCTGGCCGCACAGCACCTGCGCCTGTTGAACCCCGCCGCAGGCCTGTTCCCTATTGCGGCGCCGGCCTGGCGACAGCAGCGCTGGCTGACACAAGGAGCGCACTGATGCCCCCTATCCATGCCGAATGGGTCCTGGCCGTGATGGCGGGCGTCATGGCCCTTCTGGGGCTCAGGGATGTCATCGAATTTCGGCGACTGACGCCCGCTGCCAAAGGGCGTTTCTTGATCGCGATCATCTTTGTGCTCGTTCTGCTTTGGCTGGCCGCGCACTCGCCATCTGCCGCATGACTTTCGTTGATTGACCAAGGTCAGTCGGCTCGCCACCATGCTGTGATCAACGTGGAGCTTTCATGCATTTGCTGATCCGAGCCGTCAGTCTGGCGGGCCAGCCCCTGACCCAAGCCATCTCTGCCTACTTCGATGAACGAGGCGGCACGATTGGCCGAGCGGACACCAATACCCTCGCGCTGCCCGACCCGGAGCGTCGCATCTCGCGCCTGCAGGCCGAGGTGGTGCTCAGCGCCGATGGCTACAACATCTTCAACGTGGGCAACGCCAATCCGATCTGGCAGAACGAGAAGGCCATTGGCCCCGGCGAAGGCGCCTTGCTCAACGAGGGCGACGAGTTGCTGATCGGCTCCTATGCCTTGCAGGTGTCCCTGTCGCGCAATGACGAGACGGCGCGCTCCATCACACAGGGCCGGCCAGCGGTCGACGGGCGCACCGTGATCGTCAACTCGGGCCAGGACCCCAAGACCGACCCGAGCCTGATGACGCCGATTGCAGGGCTGGACACGCAGGCGCCGGGCGTGACGCCGCGGCCCCCGATGCCACCTGTACCCCCTGTGCCATCGGCGCCGCCTAGCATGCCCGCTGCACCGGTTTCGCCTTCGTCGCCGTTCGCCGATCTGCTGGGCGGCATGGCGGCTGCGCCGACCCCGTCGCCCTTCGACGATCTGCTCGCGCCTTCGCCGGCTGTGTCGTCCGGGCCTTCGCCGGTCATGGCACCCGCTCCGAGTCCGTCGGCGCCTGTCACGCGTCTGCCCGACGACTTCGACCCCTTTGCCGACCTGCTCGGGCCGGCCAAGGCGGCACCGACGCCACCCACGGCCCCGCGTCTGCCGGGCGATCTGGATCTGATGGCCGAGCTCAACCCCGGTGGCGCCCCCAGTTCGCTCGATCAGATCTTTGGCCTCAGTGGTTCGCCGCAGGCAGACCCCTTGGCGGACTTTCTCAAAAAGACCGAGCCGCCCGCTTCGCAGGCTGCGGTGGGCGCGCCCAGTTCGGTCGATCCGCTGGCTCTGTTGAGTCCATCGGCTGCACCGGCTTCGGCGAGCCAGCCGCAGGGAGAGCCGCCACTGCAGATGCCTCTGCCCGACACGACGCCCGAGATCCTGGGCTCCATGCCTTTGCCGGCGCCCAAACCGGCGCCGTCCCTGGCCGAGCAACTGGCCCAGCGCATGGCGGAGTCGGCTCAGCATGTGCCCGATGGCCTGAGCCCCCCGGCCGTGCCATCGGCATCCGAAACGGTGGCTGCGGTCAGCGCCCCCGTGCCCCCGCCGCCTTTGGTGGACCGCATCGTCACCATCTCGCCGATGCCTCCAGAAGCGAAGATCCCGCCCGCAGAGCGCCCCATCCCGCAGGTCTCCGTGAGGGAGTTGCCGCCTGCTGAATGGACCTTGCCCACCAGCGGACTGGCTTCCGACACCCCTGCGGCAGTCGTTGCCCCATCTGCACTGTGGGCCGCGTTCTGCGAGGGCGCGGGCGTGTCATTCGTGCCGCCGCAAGGGCTCAACCCCGATCTGATGCGGGTGATGGGCCAATTGCTGCGCCATTCGGTGGACGGCACCTTGCGGCTGGTGGCAGCACGCGCCGCGACCAAGCAAGAGATGCGTGCCGAAGTCACCGTGATCCAGGCGCGCCGCAACAACCCCTTGAAGTTCTCGCCCGACACCCAGTCCGCGATGGAGCAATTGCTGCAGCCGCCTCTGCGCGGCTTCATGTCCGGGCCCGAAGCGGTGGACGATGCGATGGACGACCTGCTGGGGCACACCATCGGCACGATGGCCGGCATGCGCGCCGCTTTGGAAGGCGTGCTGGCGCGCTTCGAGCCCGATCAGCTGGAAGCCAAACTGGTGGGCCGCAGCATGCTCGACAGCCTGCTGCCGATGAACCGGCGGGCCAAGTTGTGGGAGCTGTATCTGCAGCATTACGGCGCGGTCAGCACCGAAGCGAAAGACGACTTCCACAACCTGTTTGGCAAGGCATTCTTGCAGGCCTATGAAGAACAGCTCGACCGCCTGGACGCAGAGCGCCGCGCACAAAAGGCGCAGGGCGCACAGGGGCCTGCAGCGTGATCGCCATTGACATTGCCAGCCGCAGCGAGGTCGGTGCACGCGCCCACAACGAAGACGATTTGCGCCACGGCAGCAACGGTGGCTTGCGCTTCGTCGTGGTATCCGATGGGGCCGGCGGCCACAGCAATGGGGCAATGGCCTCCGACCTGGTGGTGCGCACCACGGCGCTGGCCTTGCAGCGCGCCGCGCCATTCAGCCCCGCTGCGTTGGTGCAGGCCATCGAGCAGGCCAACGAGGCCGTCAACGCCGGCCAGCGCGGCTTGAAGTCGCATCAACGCATGCATGCCACGGTGGTGTGCCTGTGGTTGGACACGGACCAATACCAGGTCCTGTGGGCGCATGTGGGCGATTCGCGTCTGTACCGGATGCGCCGCGGCCGTGCGCAACAACTGACCCGCGACGACAGCGTCGTGCAGCAGATGGTCGATGCCGGCTTCATCAAGCCCGACGAAGCGCGCCATCATCCTCGCAAGAACCAGTTGCTCGCAGCCATGGGGATGGAAGAGGCCATGCCCATCCATGTGTTGCCGGCACCGGAGCCCCTGCAAGACGGCGATGCTTTCTTGCTGTGCAGCGATGGATGGTGGGACCATCTGGACCTGGAAGACCTCGAAGACACTTTGAATGACACCCGGTCTGCGCAAGAATGGCTGGACCGGATGGCCGCCTTGGTGGTCGAGCGCCAAAGCCCCAACCAGGACAACTACACCGCCGTGGCGGTGTGGGTTGGCAACCCGGGTGAAACCACCCGCGTGGGCTGATCGACACCGATCTGATCTGACCGCATTGATTCACAGGAGCTGACATGACCCCCCGCACTTCCATTCGCATCCGTTTGCTCGCACCCCTGCTCGGCCTGCTGTTGGCCACCGGTCTGGCACGGGCCGAAGACCCCGCACCGACCACCGTGCTCAAAGGCAGCGCGGTCACCGAGAGCAATCTGGTCGACGCCCTGACCCCTGAAGACGCCCCCGTGGTCACCCGCAGCTTGCGGGTTCAACGCGACAACCCCGTCAAACCTGGCGCAGTGGCTGACAAGCCCCGCAAAGCCAGTGCGTCGCTTCTGATCACCTTTGAGACCAACTCCGCCGAGTTGATGCCGCAGGCCAAGAAGCAACTGGACGTGGTGGCCGCCGCTTTGCGCAATGACAAGCTGGCCGAATACTCGTTCAACGTAGAAGGCCATGCCGACCCACGCGGCACGCATGACGGCAACCTGACCTTGTCACAACAGCGCGCTGAAAGCGTGCGCAGCTACCTGGTCACCCAACATTCGATCGACCCCAAGCGCCTCAAGGCCGTGGGCAAGGGCGACGCCGAGTTGCTCAACAAGAGCAACCCCAATGCGGTCGAAAACCGCCGCGTCACGATCGTGACGGATGTGAGGGCCGAGGCAGCGTCCCAATAGCAGCCGTTTTACCGCCGACGTCGCTGCCTAAAGTACTGGAAAAGCACGCTATGCCTGCCCATTGAGTGTGCCGTCTGGCCCGGGAGGGTTGGCCACCGAATTGGCGCTATTCCGGCGCCGGTCATGCCATCTAGATCATGAAAATATTCCAGGCGCTATTTTTTGTAATGGTTGCGTTGTGCATGAAGGCAAATGCACAAAGCGGTGTCGGTTCAAAAAGTGTGCATATAAATTTGCCTGCCGTCGAAGTTTTCATGGCTCTTCCAGAAAATTTTAGAAGCAAATTCGACGTAAACCAGGCGCAGGAGCGGGTGGATGCATACCTGTCCTCGAAACCGGAGCAGCGCGGACTCACGCTTGCTCATGAGTTCTATGACGTTTACTCACCCTGGGATATTTTTTCGATAAATGCCATGGGACGGGTGGAGTTCGTGTTGGGTATAGGCAATATTGGGATGGAGCGGTTGCGTCAATTAAACAAGAATGATGGGTGGATTGATTTTATAAAATCAACCAGTGCCCGGGAGTTGGTTGAGGATGGTGCTGACTTTGGGGTTTCCCATATTGTTATTGGGGACGGGTTCGACGCGTATTTGGTAAGGCGGGATAATTTTGTAGCAGGCCGCAATGTCACGGGATTGGTTGATCACGCTTTATACGAGAGTTATATTTTCCCGCTCAAGAACGGATACGTGGTGTCGATTACAACTGAGATTACTCAGTACAACACAAAGCCAAAAGAGGATTGGGTGTCTGTCTATGAGAAGAAGATGAAAACGGTCATCCGTTCAATTAATTTTGTGAATCGCTGAATCGCTTCGGGACCAAACAAATTCTGAATGCCAAAGCCGCCCTTACGAGAAGGGTGGCGTGCTAAAAACCGGTCGAAAACCGTCGCGTCACAATAGTGACGGACGTGCAGTCGAATTGATCAGCGGTTGACCTCTTCGATCCGCACCAGCGACGCGCCGTAGCGCTGCTCGCAGGTCTGTCCGCCCTCGCACAGCGCCGGTCCCACAAAGGGGCTCTCGCCACCGGCTTGAGCCCACAGGCTCTTGGCCTGATCCAGGTCGAACTCGGGAATCGTGTCGCTGGCTTTCAGGCCGATGGCCGTCAAGTCGCGCGGGTGCGGCGACACGATGGTCACGATGTGGTCAACGCCGGGCGGCCCGCCCGCCGTGATGTGCCAGCCCTTGCGGGGTAGTTCGATCTCGCGGTCGGCCTCGATGTGGTTGTTGCGGTCGATGGCGTTGGGGAAGAGCAGATAGAAGTGCGCGTCGTCGGTGCCGGCCAGGTACACGTAGACGTAGCCGGGCTCACTGGACTTGACGCGGAACAGCAGCTTGTCCTGCCCGATCACGACTTGCGATTTGTTGGGCAGGATGTTGACCGACATCAGCGGGTCGGCATGGCGCACGATGTCTTCCAGTGCAGCGATGGGCGTGAAGGGCGGGCGAGCCACAGAGACCGTCGTGGCGCCGGTCGAGGCTGACGCGTCGGCCGCGCTGGCGGTCGCTTGTGTGCCGGGTGCCGAGGCAGCGGATCCGCCTGCCGGCGACGCCGAGTCAGGACCGTGTCCCGTTGAGTGCCCCAGCCACCAGGCGCCGCCGCCGGCCAGCGCCAACGCGGCAGCCACACCGACCCATAAGCCAGCTCGGCGAGCTGGTGCAGGCGGCGCCGCCATCGCGGTGGTGACGGGGTTGGGCGGAGGCGGCACCAAGGTGGGCCGCTCGCTCAAGGGCATCACCGATGGCGTGGTTTGCACGGTATGGACTTCGCCGTGCGCGGGCACGCGCGCCGTGGTGCTGGCCTGTCCCACATGGGTCAGATGGGTTTGCAAACCGGGGGGTGGGCTGGCAAACACCTGCGTGCGTTCATCGTCTTCACCAGCGGGCGAGGGCGGGGCGGCAGCAGGGGCCTCGTCGAACAGGCGAGCGCGCAGCGCGGCGATGTCATGGATGCGTTGATCAGGCTGCACGGCCAGGCCGGCGTCAATGGCGGCGAGGAAGGCGGGCGAATATTTTCCGGCCGCCGCTTCGCTGACCGGCACCATCTCGTCCTTGACCATGCGGCCGACCGAAGGCAGGGGCGCTTTGCCGGTGATTGCGGCATACAGCACCGCGCACAGCGCATACACGTCGGTCCATGGGCCCTGCTTCATCGAGGGCACTTCGGCGTATTGCTCGATCGGTGCGTAGCCCGGTTTGAGGATCACGGTCAGCGCCTGTGTGGCGTCCCCGATGACCCGGCGGGCGGCGCCAAAGTCGAGCAGCAAAGGCTTGTTGGGGCCCAGCAGCAGGATGTTGTCCGGGGCGATGTCGCGGTGGTAGCACGAGTCGGCATGGATGACCTCCAGCGCCTCCAGCAAAGGCCGCAGCATGCCCTTGAGCCAGGCCTCGTCGGGCGGGGTGCCGTGTTCGCGCAGCCAGGTCTTGAGGGTGGGCCCTTGGTAGTAGGGCATCACCATGTAGGCGGTGCCGTTTTCTTCCCAGAAGCGGTAGACCTTGATGAGCGCCGGATGGTCGAACAAGGCGAGCAAACGCGCTTCGTTGACAAAGCTGCGCAGGCCCAGATCGAAGGTCTCGCGATGGCGCTCCGAGCGCACCTGTACATGGAAGTCGGCCCCCCGCGACGCCAGCGAGGCGGGCATGTATTCCTTGATCGCGACCGTGCGTTCCAGCTGGGTGTCGCGCGCCAGGTAGACGATGCCGAAACCGCCTTCGCCGACCAGGCCTTCGATCACAAATTCATGCAGCTGGTGACCGACGGGCAGGGGGTTTCCCAGCTGGGCGGTGGGATCAGGGGTGCTCATGCGTGCTTACCAGCTTCCTTGCAATAGTTCGACAAATTGGTCGGCGCCAGGCAAGCCGGGGGCCAGGCTGATGCTGCTGCCGCCGTGCGGCTGCTCGGCCAGCCACCACAGGCTTTGTCCCTGCAGGTTGTACAGCAAGCTCTGGCGAGCCAGGGCCTTCAGCCAGGGCCCCAGGCCTGCGCGGTGGGGCGCTTCATAGCGGTCCCGCCCGATCAGGCGACGCAGCATCGGCCCACCCTCGGGTTGGGCGCCATCCCAATGGGGGGCAGCCGCCAATTGTGATTCAAATGCGTCCACGCTCATGCCCGGCTGCAAGGTCGACATGCAGGCGTTGCTGATGTGGTCCAGCCAGGCATCCAGGGCGTCGTGCGGGCCTTCGTGCAGGGGCGGGTGGCCACAGGCCTGGGCCACCACCAGCGGAAAGTAGCGGCCCACGTTGTCCACGCTGGGCATCATCACGCCGATCCACCAGGGCGACCCGGCCAGTCCGGGGCTCCAGGCAAAGCGCCAGATCGGGGCGGTCAGGTACGTGTGCAGCCAGCGATCGCCCAATTGGGCCTGGCTGGTCTGGATGCCTTGCGACAACCACGCGTCGCAGCGCGCCACGAATTCGGTTGGCAAGCGCCGCCCCCCGAAGTCACCCAGGGCGGGTAGCTTGCCGTACCAGCCTGCCCGTTCGTGGACATGCGACATCACAGGCCTCCCGGGCAGGCGAACTCGTTGAGGTCGCGCAGCCGGAAGGGGTTCTGAACGCTGCTGGTGGTCACGTTGAAGGTGGCCTTGCGCCCACCCACATTGAAGACGACGTTGAAGCGCTCGGGTGCGCCGCCGGGGACCAGTTGCATGCGATCGAACAGGCGGAACAAGGCCCAGGGGCCCTCCGCCACCGCGCCGCTGTCGGTGGTCGTCACCGGCGAGAGCGTGATGCGCACTTGCGAGCTGCCACGCGGGCCGGGCCATTGGACGGTGTTGGGGATCTGCGGGCCATGCGCATACTTCACCAGTTGCCCGTCGACGTCCAGGATGAACTGCGTGATGGTGGCATCCATCTCGACGGGTTTGAAGTCCAGCCGCAAGGCCGGCACATTGCCGCCCGCACGGAAGAAGGTGTCGCGGATTGCGGCCGCGCGCTCAAACTGCTTGAGCGTGCCCACGTCGGTGCCCATCGAGGCGCCTTCGAGCTGTCGGAAGCTCCAGGGCCGGGTGGACGTGTCCACGAAGCGCGAGAGCTGCTGCTGGAAGAACTGATCCATCAGGCCACCGGGCGCGAACATGCGGGCAAAGTCGTCCTGCGTGACGTCGCGGCTGCTCCCCCGGGCAAACGGGTAGCGGCCGGCAATGGCCTGTTGGCAGAACTCGCCGATTTGCGACTTGATGGCCTGGCCCAGATTGGCGCGGGTGGCATCCAGCGCTGCGGCGGTGCCGCTGACCGACAGGTTGTTGAGCAGGGAGCGCAGCGGTTCAGGCAGGCGCGCGGCCTCGGCCTTGACCTTGTTGGGCACGTCCGAGGCGGGCGGCACATTGCCCCCCTGCACGGCGGTTTCGGTCGCCGTCAGCAAGGTGTACACCTCGTTGATCAGGGCCAGCGTGCCGTCAATGGGCGCGGGGCTCTTGCCGTCGGGGCTGGTCACCATGTCGCGCAGGGCCTGGAAGCGGTCATCCACGATCGACTCGATGCGGCGGCCCTCGGCCACGGGCGAGCTTTGTGGCTTGTCGCCAAACAGGCGCGCGATCTGCTCACGGGACTTGTCCAGCGCGCTCTCGGCCTTGTCCTGCGCCTTGTCGACCAGCGATTTGCTTTGCGACAGGCTCAGGGTGGTCTCGTGCGACAGGGCCTTGAGCAGCGGCTTGAGGGGCGACTCGGGGCTGGACAGCACGCGGGCCATCTGCACCGCCTTGGGCAGGCTGTTGGTGGGCAGCATGCGGATGTCGGCGATGAAGTTCTCCCACACCGTGGCGTACTCGGTCAGGTAGACCTGGCGCACATCGTCGGTCAGGCGGCTGACCGCCAGGGGGTCGCGCAGCGATTGGGCCCGGGCGCTGTCCTGCACGCCCAGCACCCAGCCTTCTTCCTCGCTCAACTGCTGGGTGGCGGATGCGACCTGCTTTTGAAAGCCCTTGTGGTAGCCGTCAAAGGTGAACAGACCCGGCACGCCCTTGGTCAGCGGGGCGCCGCTGGCCCGCATGAACACCAGCGCGGCACTGCTGCCTGCGGCCTTGGCCACGGTGAACTCCGGGATGTCCTCTCCCACGCCCTGCTGCTTGAGACGGTAGTAAACCCGTTGGGGCAGCGGGATGGTGATCAGGCGACCACGGGTCTGCTCCACCAGCTTGCGGTCTTCAGGCAAGGGGGACACGGCCGGGCCTTGGGCCAACAGGTCGTCCAGATAGGTGGCCAGTTCGGCGCGCTGCTCGGTGGTCACGCTGCGGGGCAGGTTCTGGTCCCAGTCGGCCGCGAAATAGGCTTTCAGGGCCGCTGCATCGAAGTGCTGGGGGTCATGCAGCATCAGATAGGCCTTGAGCGCTTCGTATTGCAGCTCGGGGTTGTCGATGCTGGACTTGACCTGGTCTTCCACCCGCAAGGCGATGCGCGGCAACAGCGCGTCGACCAGCATGCGCTGATACGCCTGGTGGGCCGCCGAGTCCAGTTTGCGTCCTTGGTAAAGGCCAAAGCCCAATGACCAGGGCACATCGCGATCGGCCTCGCCCACAGCCAGATCGCGCGTCGCCTTGAGCGCCGGCATCAGCACCAGCATGTCGGCAGAGGCGCGATTGGGTGTGGCTTGCAGCAAGGTGCGCACGCCCTGTTCACGCTGGCTGACCTCGTCGACATAGCGCAGGTTGTTGACATAGCTGACGCCCCAGGCGACCAGGCAGGTGGCGGCCAACAGACCGATCAAGGCGTAGCCGGCCAGGGCGATCTGGCCACGTCGGCGCTCCCACTTCAGATCGGTGCTGCCCAGCTCGCTTTCGGCAAAGACGACGTCTTGCAGCAAGCGTTCCAGAAAGAACGATTTGCCGCTGGCCTGGTTGGGGGGCAGCACCGTTCGCTCCAGGCGGTAGCTGCGTGCAATCGCGCCCAGCATGCGGTCCAGCGGCGTGCCCTCTTGGGTGCCGCTGATGAAGTACACGCCGCGCAGCATCGGATTGGCCTCGAACTGCGAGGGCGAGAACACCTGGTCGATGAAGGCCTTGAGCACATGGCGCAGGCCGCTGAACTGCTGGGGGAAGCCGTAGATGCGAGCCCGACGCGCTGGATCATGCTCGGTCTGCAGACGGTCGATCAGCCCATCGGTCAGGCGCTTTTCAAGGGCGTCGAATTCGGCGCCAAAGGCCGAGGTGTCGCTGTGCTGTTGGGCATCGAGCGGGAAGGTGAAGCCCCAGGGCGTGGCGCGGCTGTCCTTGTCCAGATCGCCCAGCGTGTCCATGAAGCCGGACAGCAAGTCGCACTTGGTCACCATCAGGTAGATCGGAAAGCGCACGCCCAGTTGCTCATGCAGCTCCTGCACGCGGGCGCGCACCGCATTGGCTTGTTGCTGGCGCTCGGCGGCCGACTTGGTCAGCAAGTCGGTTACCGACACGGTCACCATCACACCATTGACGGGTTGGCGCGGGCGGCTTTGTTTGAGCAGGCCCATGAAGCCGGACCAGGCCTCCTGATCGGCCTGGTGGTCGCTGTCTTGCGTGGTGTAGCGGCCAGCCGTGTCGATCAACACGGCTTGGTCGGTGAACCACCAGTCGCAGTTGCGCGTGCCGGCCACACCGGGCACGCCTTGTGCGCCGGTGGCCCCGCCAGTCGCCGCCGTGAGCGGAAAGCGCAAGCCCGAGTTCAGCAAAGCCGTGGTCTTGCCCGAACCCGGCGCGCCGATGATGATGTACCAGGGTAGCTCGTACAGATAGCGTTTGCCGGCCTTGGCGGCCACTTTGTTCCACACGCCATGGGTCGATTCAAAGCGCGCATTGCGCAGTGTTTGCAACCCTTGCTCGAAGCGCTCGCGCAGGACCTTGACCTCGGCCGATTCGGTGGGTGCCTGCGCGCCAGCCGGTGTCGCCAGCAGCTTGTTGACGACCTGGTTGTTGGTGCGCTTGGCCTGCCAGGCCTGGTAGACCTTGAACAACAGATAGCTGCCGATCAGGGCGGCGATCAGACCGAGGCGAGCCCAGGCCGAATCGAGCGGGCGCGCCTGCCCGATGGCGATCAGCGGGCCGACAATCCAGATCAGCAGAGACAGGGCCAGGAAGCCGATGAAGGCCAGCACCCAGCCATTGAAGAGGGCGGAGAGGATCTTTTTCATGGTTGGGCTTCACGGGCATCGCGGGCCACGGCCTCGCGGGCTGCAAACAGGACGATCTCGACGCGGCGGTTCAAGGCGCGGTTGGCCGGGGTGGTGTTCTCGACCACCGGCTCGCCATCGGCCCGGCCTTCGGCCCGCACCCGCTCGGCGGCCACGCCGTGGCGCAGCAGGATGTCGCGCACCGCATCGGCCCGCTCTTGCGACAGGTGCCAGTTCGAGGGGAAGCGCATGGAGCGGATGGGCTGGTTGTCGGTGTGGCCGGTGATCAGGATCTGTCCGCTCACTTGCGTCAGCGCATGCGCGATGCGCTTCATCAAGGCTTCGCGGTTGTCGGACAGCGAGGCGCTGCCGGGCTCGAACAGCCCATCGCCGCGCATGATGATCACGCTGCGGTCGATCTCGTCACGCACCGTCAGCACATCGGTCTTGATATCGGCTTGCAGGTACTGCGCAATGCGCGGTTTGGGTGCGGGGATCGGCGTCGGGGGCACGGGCGGGGTCAGGCGCAGGCTCTGGATCTGACCGAACACGGGGTCCGAATGGCTGCCCAGCGAAAAGCTCAAACCCAGGTAGATCGCCAGCAGCACCAGGCCGGCCACGGCTGCGGTCACCCACAAGGGCAGCCAAGACAGCATGAGGCGACGCGATTGCGGCTGGCCGGCCCAGTTCTGCGCCAGCGCGGCGCTGTAGGGGCCGCGTGCGGTCTTGAGGATCTGCGCCAGCCGGTCTCGCACGGTTTCCAGTTGGGTGCGACCGCCTTCGATGATGCGATAGCGGCCCTCGAAGCCCAGCGTGATGACGGCGTAGATCAGCTCCAGCAGGTCACGATTGGCAGGCGCATCTTCGGCCAGCTTGGCCATCAGTTGAAAGACCTTGTCGCCCCCATAAGCCTCGTTGTGAAAGGTGACCAGCAGGTTGTGACGGGCCCACTGGCCCGACCCGCCCCAGGGTGTGCTGGCGGCCGCTTCGTCGAGCACCGTGCACAGGATGTAGCGCGCAGCCAGCACCCGTTCACTGGCCATGCCGGCCGCCCGTGCGCGGCCTTCGAACTCGCGCAAGGCCTGCGCCATCTGCTCTTTCAGGGCGCTGGGGTCGGTCAGATGAAGCGTCTGACGAATCTGGGGGATCAAGGCCAGCAGGGGATTGGCCAGGGCCACCAGTGGGTTGAGACCGGTGTCAGGTGCGCTGACATCGGAGGCCACATCGGCCCCCGTGTTCAGGCCCATCGGGCGACCCTGCGCGTCCGGGCCGGGATAAGCCGGGCGGGCGCCGGGTGTGGGCATGACAAAGGTGCGGCCCGTGTCGATCGCTGCAAATGGGTCGTTGGGCGGCTGGTTCATGCCAAGTCCTTCGCCTGAGGGTGTCTTTAGGGATTCAATCGAGCGCAATCGAGCCGGCTAAGCGCCTCAGCGGCGAATGGCCCACAGCGCCATTTCCAGGCCGGGGAAGTCGCCCGCCACGTGCACGGCCAGGTTGCCGGACTGTTCGAACTTCTGCCAGAGCTCGCCGCCGCGCTCCAGCTCGAAGTAGAAGTAGCCGGCATGGAAGGGCAACTGGCGCGGGGCGACGGGCAGGGCCCGCAGCACGATGCCCGCGAGGTTGAAGTTGACCAGTTCCTTGATGCTTTCGACCGGGCCCACCTTGCTTTGCGCCGGAAAGCGCTGGCGCAGTTGCTCGCCCGGAATCTGCGCATTGACCGCCAGCACGAAACTGCCGTTGCGCACCAGATCCAGATCCGGCACCACGGCGGTGCGGATGCCGAACTTGCGGTCGACCAGTTCGATCTGCACCGCGTTGTCTTCTTCGACTGCGGATAGCATGTCGCGCAGGCAATCGAGCACCGGCGTGAAGCTGCCGCGCAGGTCATCGTGGCGGTACAGCGGGAAGTCGGGCGGGCGATGCGAGGGCGTGAAGGTGGCCAGCTCACCCGCCAAGGACAGGCACTGGTCAAACAGGCTGCGCGGATGCACATGTGGTGCCTGCGCGGCCTGGCGCAACACGGGCTCATGCGCATTGAGCAATTGCAGGCGCAGGAACTGCGCGATCTCGGACACACCCTGACCCAATTGGCCCATCTTGCCCGCCAAGGTCTGCGCGCGCTGGCGCACCAGGCCATGCAGCAAGGTCAGGCTGGATGACAGATGGCCCGAGGCGTCGGCCACCACTTGAGGTGGGATGTAGCCCCTCTCCAGCACCACGGCCTGGTCGCTGCGCTTTTCTTGCACCTGCACCACGCCCAGCACGGTGTAGGCATCGGTCAACTCCTTGGCTCGGATCAGCTTGAGTTTGAGCCGACCGGTCTGGATCTCTTCGGGCTCGGCGCTGGCATCGGTGTTGTCGCGCACGGGCTCGGTCAGGGCCTGGAAGCGGGCCAGTTCATCCCCGTCAGTGGCCGTGCCGCTGTCGCCAAAGTCGGCTTCATTCAAGCCTTCGCGCTGCACCGGCAGAGCCAGGTAGATGATCTCGTTTTTCAGATCGGCGGGGATGTCCAGCGGGCCCGGTGCTGGGTCGAGTTGCGGAATCGAAAACGGCGTGCCGTCTGGCCAGACCCCACTGGCGCGGGCGATGCCGACACGTCCCAGTGCCAGCAGCCCTTCGTCCAGTTGCAACTCGGCAAAGCCCCAGGCAAAGGGGGAGAGGCAGCGCGTGCGCGTGTCCACCAGGCGTTCCAGATAGCGGGTCTCTTGCTGGAAATGGTGGGGCTGCAGAAACATGCCCTGCGACCACACGACTTTGTTACGCCAACTCATGGGTGAACCTTGCTTTGTCGAAGGAGGGATAGAGGATCAGGGGCGGGCTGCGATCGACACCGCCAGAGCCTCGACCTGGATCTGGAAATCGGTGCTGCTCTGGCCCTGGATGGCTGTGACCGCGCGCCACTGCGCCCGCTCCAGGTCGCGGTAGCCGGCCGTCACGCCGATGAACCGGGCCTCGGCAGAGACCTTCTTGACCAGGGACTTGGTCTCGCCCGGGCGCATCACGAACTCTTCACGCGAGAGCAGGTCGGCGCCGAGGGTGTCCTTGTCACGCTCGGTCAGCGAGAGAAAGTCCAGCGCATCGAATTGCGTGCGCGCCTTGAGTTCGTACACCCGGATCACGATGGGGGAGGGCCGTTTGCGCACATCGGGGTTCACATTGGCAGCCGCCACGGCCTTGAGTTGCACCTCGGTGATGGCAGACGGCTTGAACAGGCTGCAGGCGGGCAGCGCCACCGTCGCCACAGCCACGGGGACCAGTCGCGCCAGGGCTTGGCGGCGACCGGGACAAGCAACAACGGAGCGATGAGGCAGCATGATGACCCAGTAGAAAGAGACGGACGCAGTTAGACACCGAGAATAAAGGCGGGGCCCCCATCGGGCCGATGACTTAGGTAACAAGCGCTGCCCCTGCTGGCAGCGTGCACACGGGCTTGACCAAGGTCAGTTGCCGATCGATCATGGGCTGCATAAGGTGAAGGCCATGATGCGCAACGCCCCTCTCTTTCAGATCCTCGGCGGCCGGTGGGCACGTGGCTCGGCCCTGTGCGCCATGGCCCTCGCCGTCCTGGCGGGCTGCGCCCATCGCGGTCAGACGGACACCGAACAGGCCGGCGAAGCGGTCGACACCTCGGGCTTGCATGCAGGGGGGCAGGCCGGGTCAGGCCGCGCTGGCACACGTCCCGACGCGGCGCTCACGGCAGCCAAACCTTTCGTGACCCGATACGCGACCTTTCAGCCCGTGGCGTTTGATAGCTTGCCCGGCTGGCAGCAGGACAACCTGGCAGAGGCCTGGTCCGCCTTCAAGGAGTCCTGCAAGGCGCTGGAGCGCAAGCCGCACTGGACAGCACTGTGTGCCCAGGTCAAGACCATTCACGACCCCTTGCAGGGGCGGCAGTGGCTGGAGCGCGAGTTCACGGTCTTGCGGGTGCAGAACACCGACCGCACGCTCGACGGCGACATCACCGGCTACTACGAGCCCCTGCTGCAGGGGCAAGCCAGTCGAGGGGGCGCCTTTGTGGTGCCGGTCTATGGCGTGCCCCGAGACCTGTATGCCTTCGACTGGAAGCAATTGCCACCCAGCCAACGCAAGGGCGGGGCGTGGGTCAAGCCCAGCGGTCCGGGTAGTCGCACCTTGGTGCCTGCCAGCGCGGGCGAGCCGGGCGCCGTCAGCCTGGACCTGCGGCGCTTCACCCTGGACACGCTCGATCGCCGGCTGCGCATCCGTCTGCAAGGCGGTGAAGCGCTGCCTTACTACGCCCGCTCTGACATCGACCAGCAAGGCGGGCTCAATGCGCCGGTGCTGGCCTGGGTGGACGACCCGGTGGCGCTGTACGCGATGCAGATTCAAGGGGCGGGACGCATCCGCATGGCCGATGGCAGCACCTTGCGCCTGCAGTACGCCGACCAGAACGGTCACCCCTTCAAGCCGATGCAACTGGCCACCAGCGGCAACGAGCGGGTGCTGACGCGCGGCCGATCGGTGGAAGGCGACGACGAGGTCGTGGAGCATTTCGAGCTGGCCGATGCGGCGCCAGACGCCGACGCGTCACCGCAGCCCACTGACGAGCCCCTGACGCGCGGTCGCCGCAAGGCCGCGCCAGCCGGAGGCGGCGATGACGCCTCGCAAGCCATCGTGCAAGACCTGCTGTCGCAAGGGCGCCGCGAGGCCGGCGCATCAAGGCCTGCAACCGCCGCGAAAGCAGCGCCCCGTGTCACCTCCTCGGGAATCAGCGCCAGCCTGCTGGCCCAGCGCGCCCAAGCCCTGGCAGTCGATCCCAGCTATGTCTTCTTTCGGGTCGCCCCTGACCAGTCCCCCAAGACCGGCCCGGTGGGCGCCCTGGGTGTGCCTTTGTCTGCCGGCCGGTCGCTGGCGGTCGACCCCCGCGTGATGCCGCTGGGCTATCCCGTGTTCCTGTCCGCTGCCGGCGACGTGCCACGTCAGGGGCGCATGCAGCGCCTGATGTTCGCGCAGGACACGGGCGGCGCCATTCGGGGTGCGGTGCGCGCCGATTACTTCTGGGGATACGGTGCCGACGCCGGCCGCCAGGCCCGCCAGACCCGACACCGCGGGCGCATGTGGCTGATGGTGCCCCACAGCGATGTGGCGGACCTGCAGGCGGCCCGGCCTTTGACACGTGGCGCCAATGTGCCAACGATGGCACCGGTTTGCCTGCTGGAGGACCCGGCCTATTGCGAAGAAGACTGACGGATCGCCCGGCCGCGTGTTACAAACTGGCTTGGCAGTCGATCTTCGAGGGCAGATGTCGTTGAACGCAATCCTGTGCCGCCTCTTTGGATGGTCGCCGAGGCAGGCGGCATCCCAGACCGAAATCTTCATCCGCACGATGTCAGTGGTGGCCGCCATTGCGGGGCTGGCGCATGTCATCTTCCTGGCCCTGTTCTGGACCTTGGGCGTCAAGGAGCTGGTTGCCCTGAATGTGCTGAGCGTCGGCGTGTACGCGTTATCGGCCTGGCGGGTGCGCCAGCACCCCTTCCTGATCGAAGCCCTGATGGGCGTGGAGATCGTCCTGCATGGTCTGCTGGCGGTCTACCTGATCGGCTGGGAGAGCGGTTTTCACTTCTACGTGATGCTGATCATCCCGATCGCCTTGGTCAGTGGCGGGCTCAATGCGCGTGACGAGCGCTGGATCCGGTGGCTGGGGGGTGTGGGCGCCGGCGTGCTCTACTTGCTCATGGACGCGTACATGCGCCTGTGGCACCCGGTCTACGTCCTGCCCGACACGGCGCTGGCGGGGCTGCGTACTTTCAACCTGGCCAGCACACTGGGCATCCTGGGCCTGCTGGCCACGGTCTACCGCCAGTTGATCCTGCAGGCCGAGTCCGTGCTCAGGCACCAGGCCTGCACCGACCCCCTGACCCAATTGCACAACCGCCGCTCGGTGCTGGACGTGCTCTCGCACGAGGTCGGCGCGTTCTCGCGGCAAGGGCGCCCGCTGTCGGTGATCCTGGCCGATGTGGACCACTTCAAGGCCATCAACGACAAGCATGGGCACCACACCGGTGACCTGGTGTTGACCGCGGTGGCGCAGGTGTTCGCCGCGGCGGTTCGGCAAATGGACCATGTGGCCCGCTGGGGCGGCGAAGAGTTCCTGATCGTTCTGCCGGGCACAGGGGGCGACGAAGCGCTGGCTGTCGCCGAGCGCTTGCGTGCCCAGGTGGCGGCCCATGTCTGCCCGTCGGCGAAGGGGCCGGTTCCGGTCACCATGACACTGGGCGTCGCCCAGATCCATGAGGGCAACACCGTCGAGCAGCTGATCTCGCGCGCCGACCAAGCCCTGTACGAGGGCAAGCAGGCGGGACGCAACCGGGTCCACGTCCACCGGCCCGCGTGAGTCGCGCGCAGGCGTGAAAATTCACCGCCGGCCGCCTTGTCGGTGTCGGGGCCAGCCGCTATACTCCCCCCACTCTTTCGAGGAGCGTTGCAAGGCCCGCGCGACAGTCGCGGCCCCAGGCTCGAAAGACTTCTCTTTTGCAACGGCGCTCACCCGCATGTGTCCCGCTGGGTGAGTTGTTTCTGCCGTGTCCTGTCTGGCACGGCCCGCGTTCCCGGTATGCACGGCGGCTTCTGACCATTTAGGAGCTTGAGCCATGACCCAATCTTTGATCACCGAACACAAGGGCGTCGAGTGCGTCGTCGCCGACATGTCCCTGGCCGAATGGGGCCGCAAGGAAATCAAGATCGCTGAAAGCGAAATGCCGGCGCTGATGGCCATCCGCGCTGAATACGCCCCCAAGCAGATCCTCAAGGGCGCGCGCATCACCGGCTCGCTGCACATGACCATCCAGACCGCCGTGCTGGTCGAAACCCTGCAAGCACTGGGCGCCCAGGTGCGCTGGGCTTCGTGCAACATCTTCTCGACGCAAGACCACGCCGCTGCCGCCCTGGTCGAGGCCGGCACGCCCGTGTTCGCCTACAAGGGCGAGTCGCTGGAAGACTACTGGGACTACACCCACCGCATCTTCGACTTTGGCGCCAAGGGCACCGACGGTGAAGGCCCCAACATGATCCTGGACGACGGTGGCGATGCCACCTTGCTGATGCACCTGGGCAAGCGCGCCGAGAAGGACATCTCCGTTCTGAACAACCCCACCAGCGAAGAAGAGCGCATCCTCTACGCCTCGATCAAGGCCAAGCTGGCTGTGGACAGCACCTGGTACACCCGCAAGGCGGCCCAGATCATCGGCGTCACTGAAGAGACGACGACCGGCGTGCACCGTTTGAACGAGATGAGCGCCAAGGGCACGCTGCTGTTCCGCGCCATCAACGTCAACGACTCGGTGACCAAGTCCAAGTTCGACAACCTGTACGGCTGCCGCGAATCGCTGGTAGACGGCATCAAGCGCGCCACTGACGTGATGATCGCCGGCAAGGTGGCTGTGGTCGCCGGTTACGGTGACGTGGGCAAGGGCTCCGCTCAAGCGCTGCGTGCCTTGTCTGCCCAAGTGTGGGTGACCGAGATCGATCCGATCAACGCCCTGCAAGCCGCGATGGAAGGCTACCGCGTCGTCACGATGGACTGGGCTGCCGACAAGGCCGACATCTTCGTGACCACCACCGGCAACCGCGACGTGATCACCTATGAGCACATGGCCGCGATGAAGAACAACGCCATCGTGTGCAACATCGGTCACTTCGACAACGAAATCCAGGTTGCCAAGTTGGAAGAGAAGTGCAAGTGGGAAGAGATCAAGCCGCAGGTGGACCACGTCATCTTTGAAGATGGCAAGCGCATCATCTTGCTGGCCAAGGGTCGTCTGGTGAACCTGGGTTGTGGCACGGGTCACCCCAGCTACGTGATGTCGTCCAGCTTTGCCAACCAGACCATCGCCCAGATCGAGTTGTTCGCCCACAGCGACGCCTACGACAACGGCAAGGTCTACGTGCTGCCCAAGCATCTGGACGAAAAGGTCGCCCGCCTGCAGCTGACCACGCTGAATGCCCAGCTGACCGAGTTGACCGACGAGCAAGCCGCCTACATCGGCGTGCCCAAGCAAGGCCCTTACAAGCCTGACACCTACCGCTATTGATACCTGAAGGAAACACATGCCGAGAGCCGATCAACTACTGGTCTCGGGTGGGCACGCGCCCACCCGCTCGGCCGCACACCGCCTGATTGATGCCAGTGCCGCGCAATGGCTCAGCCCCAAAGGGTGGGTGCCCCTGCGCAAAGCTGGCGAAGACCTGCCCGAAGACACGCAGTTCCGCGTCACCAATGACGATGAGCTGCGCTGGGTCTCGCGCGCCGGCCTCAAGCTCGAAGGCGCCTTGAGCCAGATCGAGCTGGACGTGACCGGCATGCACTGCCTGGACGTCGGTCAGAGCACGGGTGGCTTCACCGATGTGCTCTTGACGCAGGGTGCCAGTCAGGTGGTGGGCGTGGACGTGGGCCATGGCCAGTTGCATGACAAGCTCAAGGCCGATGACCGCGTCGTCGCGCTTGAAAACGTCAATGCGCGCGAGCTGCAGTCCAGCCCCTTGAGTGAGCACGCGCCCGAAGGCGGTTTCGATCTGATCGTGGCCGACCTGTCCTTCATCGCCTTGTCCAAGGTCGTGCCCCATCTGGGCCCCTGGCTCAAGCCGGGTGGTCAGGCGCTCATGTTGATCAAGCCGCAGTTTGAAGTCGGCAAAGAGCACGTGGGCAAGGGCGGGGTCGTCAAGGATCCGGCGCAGCATGCACGGGCCCGCGACATGGTGCGGCGCGCCTGCACCGATCTGGGCTGGAAGGTCCACAAAGGTTTTGCCAGCCCCATTCCGGGTGGCGACGGCAACCTCGAGTTCTTCATCTGGGCGCAGTCGCCGGTCGCGCAAGCAGACTGAGCCGAGGCGGCCCCGAATCGATTGAAAGTTTGAAAGCATGAGCAAGCCCGCTGTCTCGTCGATGCCCGTGAGCTTCGAGTTCTTCCCGCCCAAGACGCCCGAAGGCGTGGACAAGCTGGCCGCTGTGCGCCAGCAACTCTACCCCCTGCGGCCCGAGTACTGCTCGGTCACCTACGGGGCCGGTGGCTCGACGCAAGACGGCACCATTCAGGCCGTGCGCGCCATCCTGGCCGAAGGCTGCGATGCGGCGCCGCACTTCTCGTGCATCGGCGCCAGCCGCTCGTCCGTCAAGGCGCAGCTGGAGGCCTTCCAGGCCGATGGCATCAAGCGCATCGTCGCGCTGCGGGGGGATCTGCCCAGCGGCTACGGCGGCTTTGGCGAATTCCGGTACGCCAGCGAACTGGTGGCTTACATCCGTGAGGCCACGGGCGATCACTTCCACATCGAGGTGGGCGCCTATCCCGAAATGCATCCCCAGGCCAAGAGCCCGGCTGCCGATCTGCAGGCCTTTGTCACCAAGGTCAAAGCCGGTGCCAACGTGGCCCTGACGCAGTACTTCTTCAACACCGACGCCTACTTCCGCTTTGTGGATGACGCGGCCAAGGCCGGTGTGCATATTCCCATCGTCCCGGGGATCATGCCCATCATCAACTCCACGCAGCTGATGCGGTTCTCGGACGCCTGTGGTGCTGAAATCCCTCGCTGGATTCGCACGCGCCTGGAGAGCTTTGGCGACGACAAGGCCTCCATCCAGGCCTTCGGGCTGGACGTGGTGTCCGAGCTGTGCGAGAAGTTGCGCGCCGAGGGCGTCCCCGGCTTGCACTTCTACACCATGAACCAGGCGGGGCCAGTCAAGGCCCTGTGCGACCGCCTCGGACTGTCCTGAGCCGCTCCCGGCCCTGAATTCAGATCAACAACGTGATTTGTTGATCATTTCAGCGCTCACCCCCTGACCGGTTTTGGCGAAAATCCCCATGCCCCAATTTGGGGCGGGATAGGACCAAACCGTGCGCATCAATTTGCCTGTCACCCACATTGAACGGCATCTGCCTGAGGGCGAGTTCATCGTCTCCAAGACGGACACCCAGGGGCGTCTGACGTATGTGAACCGGCCCTTCCTGGAGATATCGGGCTTCACGCTGGAAGAGCTGCTGGGGCAGCCGCACAACGTGATTCGCCATCCAGACATGCCGGCGGCGGCCTTCGAGGACCTGTGGCGCACCCTGCAAGCGGGCCTGCCCTGGTGTGGCCTGGTCAAGAACCGCTGCAAGAATGGCGACCACTACTGGGTCGAGGCCAACGCCAACCCGATCTGGGAAGACGGCCAGGTGGTCGGCTACATGTCCCTGCGCAGTCGCCCGACGCGCCAGCAGATCGAGCAGGCCGAGCGGGTCTACCAGCAATTCCGGGACGGCGTACCCAACGGCTTGACCGTCAAGCAGGGGCAGATTGTCCCGGCGGGACTGCGCGGGCGGTTGAGCACAATCGACCAGATCGGCACGCAGGCTCGGGTGACGTTCTCATTGAGCGTGGTGTGGCTGGTCGTGCTGCTGCAGTACGGTGCTGCCGTGCATGAGCAGGCGCCCTGGCTTGACTGGCTGCGCCAGGCCCCGTGGGCTGCGCCGGCATTCAGCGCCCTGGTGCTGGGCTGGGTGGGATGGACGCTGCGCATTCAGGTTTTCGCGCCCATTCGCGAGCTGGTCCGGGGCTGCCAAAGCATTGCGAGCGGCAACTGGTTTGTGGGCGGCCGCGCCGACATGCGAACCGAGTTGGGGCAGCTGGACCATGCCTTGAAGGTCATGTCGGGCAACCTGCAAAGCGTGGTCAAGGACTTCCACGCTGCCTTGGTGAGCCTGACCGGCGCCTCTGAGACGGTGCAATCCACCGCGCTGTCCGTGAGCCAGGCGGCGGGGCGGCAGGCGTCCAGTCTGGAGACCACCACCGCGGCAGTGGCCCAGATGGCCGGGTCGGTGCAGCAAAACACGCACGACGCCCAGCGCACCGATCACATGGCGCATCAGGCCTCTGATCAGGCGAGCGAAGGCGGCCGTGCCGTCGAGAAGACCGTCGACGCCATGCGGCTCATTGCCGACAAGATCAGCATCATCGACGACATCGCCGCCCAGACCAATCTGCTGGCTCTCAATGCCGGGATCGAAGCGGCGCGGGCGGGCGACCAGGGCAAGGGCTTCGCGGTGGTGGCCGCCGAAGTGCGCAAACTGGCCGAGCGCAGCCAGGAAGCGGCGGCCGACATCACCGCCATCACCGGCGACAGTGTGGGTCTGGCCGAGGCGGCCGGAACCTTGCTGGCCGACATGCTGCCCGTCATTGGTGAGACCAGCGACCTGGTCAGCCGCATGACCGCCGCCTCGCGGGAGCAGGCCAGCGGCCTGGAACAGATCAACGAGGCGATGCGGCAGGTCAACGACGTGACCCGGCACAACGCCGCGGCGTCTCAAGAACTGGCGGCCACCGCAGAAGAGATGCACGACCATGCCAGCCATCTGCGGCAGGTCCTGACCTTCTTCAAAGAGTCGCGGCGCTGAATGCCCGACTAAGTCACTAAACTTGATGTGGTTTAAACGCATCGCGTTTACCTGATCTGAATCAAGCGAGCGGGTAATCCCTTGGTTTCAGAAGGGGGATTGGTTTTCCGCTTGATTCAAAGCAAGTCTGGCCCTGGTCTGCCTTGATGCAATGAACTCATGGATCGGCACTGAAGTTGATCCGACCCTTTCATTGCTCCACAAGAAGGACTGACCATGAAGACCCCAATCGCTCTGTCTCGTTTGGCTGCTGCTGCACTGGCCGCCGCTGCTTTGGTGCCGGCTGTGGCCCAAGCCGAAGGCAACTTTGAAGTGCGTGTGCGCGCCGTGAATGTGGCCCCGGCCAATGACGGCACCCAGACTGCGGAGGCTGTGCGCCTGAACTCCAAGGTGATCCCTGAAGTCGACTTTTCGTACTACTTCACGCCCAATCTGGCTGCTGAGCTGATTCTGACCTACCCGCAAAAGCACGACATTTCGCTCGAAGGC
>JBLNAI010000011.1:0-66587 GCA_050259275.1 Acidobacteriota bacterium | reverse complement strand
CAGCGCCCCCTTGGGTTTCACCACACTGACGCCAGGAATGGCGTTGAGCAGCTCATACGCCAGATCGCGCTGTTTGCACAGCCGTCCCGAGGGGGCGACCAGGTCCTTGATGCTCTGATAGCCACCCAGCGCCGTTTGAATGGCCAGCTGACCTGGCGTGTTGGCGCACAAACGCATCGAAGACAGCATGTTCAGCCCCTCGATGTAGTCCTTCGCGTAGCGCTTCTCGCCCGACACCACCATCCACCCGGCGCGGTAGCCACAGCTGCGGTAGTTCTTGCTCAGGCCGTTGAAGGTGATGAACAGCACATCGTCGGCCAGCGAGGCGATGGACGTGTGGGTGTTGCCGTCGAACAAGGTCTTGTCGTAGATCTCGTCGGCGAACACGATCAAATTGTGCTCGCGAGCCACTTGCACGATCTCGCGCAGCAGGCTTTCCGGATACAGCGCGCCCGTCGGATTGTTCGGGTTGATGACCACGATTGCCTTGGTTTGCGGCGTGATCTTGGCGCGGATGTCCGCGATATCTGGGTTCCAGTCGGACTGCTCGTCGCAGATGTAATGAACAGGGCGCCCACCGGACAGGGACACGGCTGCGGTATACAGCGGGTAGTCAGGCGCAGGCAGCAGCACCTCGTCGCCCTCGTTGAGCAAGGCGTTCAGCGCCATCACGATCAGTTCGGAGGCGCCATTTCCCAGGTAGACGTCATCGACTGTCACGCCCTGGATGTTCTTTTCCTGGCAGTAATGCACCACCGCTTTGCGCGGAGCGAAAAGCCCCTTGGAATCGGTGTACCCCGCCGCCCCCGACAAATTGCGGATCATGTCCTGCACGATCTCATCAGGCGGCTCCAGCCCGAAAACAGCCAGGTTGCCGATGTTCAGCTTGATGATCTTGTGCCCGTCTTCTTCCATCTGGCGCGCCTTTTCCAGCACGGGACCACGAATGTCATAACAGACGTTGGCGAGTTTGCTGGACTTGGCGATGGGCTTCAAAACGATCTCCTGGGCCCTCCTGCGTTCTTGAAAGGGGATTTCAAGGTGGCGCAAACGGGGAAATTTGGGGAAAGCTACAATTTAACCACAGCCACCCATTCCCCTACATGAAACTGCATGCCGACCGCGCTGAAGGCGTCAACGTCATTCACGCATACACGCGAGATTCCGTATCGGTGAACGGTCAGGTCTATTCGCACAGCATCCTGGTGCCGCCCATCGGCGACATGATTGACTGGCCGGTGCGGTCGATGGCCGACTTGACCGAAGCCGATTTTTCACAGATTGCCGAGTTGAGGCCTGAATTGGTGATTTTTGGCAGTGGCTCGACCCTGCGTTTCCCCGCGCCACAGTTGCTGCAACCCTTGATGGCGGCGCGAATTGGTCTGGAGACCATGGACACCGCAGCGGCCTGTCGCACCTATAACATCCTCGTCGCCGAAGGGCGCAAGGTCATGGCGGCACTGTTGGTGGAACCTTGAAATCAACGTGAGATCAGACATTGCAACACCCTTGTGCCGATGTCGTCTGACAAGCACTTTATAATTGCTGGCTACTCCTGCAGGCTGATCACGAGAACATGACACCCGCCCTGAACAAACCTTTGCCCGAATTTGAAGCCGTCGCCACTGGCGGCGTGAAATTCACACCCCAAGCTTTTGCGGGTCGCACCGTGGTGTTGTACTTCTATCCTAAGGACCACACGCCCGGTTGCACCACAGAAGCCATGCAGTTTCGTGACAAGCATGACGAATTCGTCAATGCTGGCGCCGTGGTGTTCGGCGTTTCGCGCGACAACCTCGCTTCGCACGACAAATTCAAGCAGAACCTTGAGCTGCCCTACGAATTGATCGCCGATACCGAAGAGAAGCTGTGCCACATGTTTGGCGTGGTCAAGAACAAAATCATGTACGGCAAGAAGGTCAAGGGCATCGAGCGCAGCACCTTCTTGATCGGCCCCGACGGCGTGCTGCGCGAAGAATGGCGTGGCATCAAAGTGGCCGGTCACGTCGACGACGTGCTCAAGGCTGTGCAAGGTCTCAATCAGGAAGCTGCCTGATCGACCCATTTTGCGTGCAACGCAGTGAAAGGCGCCCTGAGAGGCGCCTTTTTGTTGCCCCGCTCTTGCCATTTGTTTCGCATGACGGCAGGTTGCGTGTTGCATCACACTGACAGCCACACCAATCGCGCAGGGAGTGTGCATAATGAATTTCATGCACCTGAGCTTTTCTCGACTCAGTCAAGTTTTCGGATCCCGACCCGCTGATGTCTGCGAGGACCTTCAGCCGCAGGCCGCACAGAGTTCTGTGCGGCTTTTTTGTTTGTGCCAACCTTGCCACGGACTACACCATGCCTCTGCCTAAGCCGCCCACCAAACGCGCTGACATGCTGACCGCTGACGACTTCTCGTCCCAGCCCAAACCTGTCAAGAAAACAAGCAAAGGCACCAAACGCGCCGCGACCGTGCCTGTTGCGCCAGCCATCACCCCGCCGGTACTGGAACTCGTCAAGCCCAAACCCATCCCGACTGCGGCGCCCATCGTCGCCGAAAAGGAAACCACCGTCCCGACGCCCACGGCCACCGCAGCCAGCAAGGCCAAGGCACCAGCGGCCAGCCCGGCTTCCACGCGCAAACGCAAGCCAGTCGACGCCGGACCGGCCAAGTTGTTCGTGCTGGACACCAACGTCCTGTTGCACGATCCCATGTCGCTGTTCCGCTTTGAGGAACATGACGTCTTCCTGCCCATGATCACGCTGGAAGAACTGGACGGTCACAAGAAGGGCATGACTGAAGTGGCGCGCAACGCACGCCAGGTCAGCCGCGAACTGGATGGCCTGGCCACCGATGGCGGCCACCACCAGCAACTCAATCCTGCCGAAGGCATCCCTCTGGCCAAGACCGGCCACGTCGATGCAGGCGGCAAGCTGTACTTCCAGACCACCGCGATGGCGGTGCAGTTGCCCATGGGGCTGCCGCAAGGCAAGGCCGACAACCAGATCCTGGGTGTGGTGCAGGCCTTGCGCGATCAATATCCGGGCCGCGACGTGGTGCTGGTGTCCAAGGACATCAACATGCGGATCAAGGCCCGCGCCATGGGCTTGCCGGCTGAAGATTACTTCAACGACAAGACCCTGGAAGACGGCGACCTGCTGTACACCGGTGTGCTGCCCCTGCCCCCTGATTTCTGGGAGCGCCACGGCAAAGGCATGGAGAGCTGGACCCAGGGAGGACAGACCTTCTACCGCATCGCGGGCCCGATGGTGTCGACCTTGCTGGTCAACCAGTTCGTGTACCTCGAAGCACCGGGCTCGTCGCCCTGGTACGGCAAGGTCACAGAGATCACCGGCAAAACCGCCGTGCTCAAGACCGTCAAGGACTACACCAACCCCAAGCACGGGGTGTGGGGCGTGACAGCGCGCAACCGCGAACAGAACTTTGCCCTGAACTTGCTGATGGACCCGGAATGCGACTTCGTGACGCTGACGGGCTCGGCCGGTACGGGCAAGACCTTGATGACGCTGGCCGCCGCCCTGAGCCAGGTGCTGGACGACCGTCGCTACACCGAAGTGATTGTGACCCGCGTGACCGTGCCAGTGGGCGAAGACATCGGCTTCCTGCCTGGTACGGAAGAAGAAAAGATGTCGCCCTGGATGGGCGCGCTGGACGACAACCTGGAAGTGCTGGCCCGCAGCGACAACAGCGCGGGCGAATGGGGTCGGGCCGCCACCAATGAACTGGTGCGCAGCAAGATCAAGATCAAGAGCATGAACTTCATGCGGGGCCGCACCTTCTTGAACAAGTTCGTGATCCTGGACGAGGCGCAAAACCTCACGCCCAAACAGATGAAAACCTTGATCACCCGGGCCGGCCCGGGCACCAAGATCATCTGCATGGGCAACCTGGCGCAGATCGACACCCCATACCTGACGGAAGGCAGCTCCGGCCTGACCTATGCGGTGGACAAGTTCAAGGGCTGGCCACACAGCGGCCACGTCATGCTGGCGCGTGGTGAGCGTTCACGCCTGGCGGACTTCGCCTCAGAAGTGCTCTGAAGCGCGAAAGGCAACACACTTCCCGAAAGCCGAGGGCATGCCCCTCGGCTTTTTCATGTCCGCGTCACAGAGCCGGATAACGGTTGGCCCAGGGCTGCGCCTGCTCCAGTTGCCCAGCCAGCCGAAACAGCAGCCCTTCCTGTCCCATCGGGGCGGTGAAGTGCACGCCGCTGGGCAAGCCGTCATCGGTGGTGAACAAAGGCATGGACATGGCGGGCAGGCCAGTGATGTTGGCCAGTTGCGTGAAAGGCAGCCACTCGAGGTTCTCATGGGCCAATTGGTCCATCACCCCTGCGCGGATCATGGCGCGCGTCAAACCCAAGCCAGCCACCACACGCAAGGCCGTGCGTTGCCAAGCCGGGATGTCGGTGCTGCCGATCGCACCGGGTGGCGCCGCCAAGGTGGGCGTCAGCCACAGCTCATAGCCTTGGAAGAAACGCGCCATGGCCATGTTGCATTGCTTGGCGCCGGTGTGCGCAGCCAGGTATTCGCTGCCCGTCAGGGCTCGGCCAAAGTCCACCATGGCGCGCGTGTCGGGCTCAAAACCATCCCAACCACAGCCCGTTCGGCGTTTGACTTCTTCAGCAAATTGCGCGCAGTTGACCAGCCACATGGTGATGAAATGCTTGGCGGCCTGAACCTGATCCAGCTGAGGCGCGGCCTCCTCCACGTGATGCCCCAGATCGGATAGCAACTGGGCGGTTTTGCGCACAGCCTCGATGGCAGAGGGGTGCACCGGCGCGTTGATGGGCGAAGCGGTGCTGAACGCAATGCGCAGCTTGCCCGGCGCCGTGCTTACTTCTTGCAAGTAAGGACGCTCTGGCGGTGCAATCAAGGCCAGCGAGCCCAATTCAGGCCCGTGCGTGGCGTCGAGCATGGCGGCGCTATCGCGCACCGAACGGGTCAGCACATGGTTCATCACCCCGCCGTGCATGTACTCTGACAGGTCGGGCCCCCAGGGGTTGCGACCGCGTCCCGGCTTGAGGCCGAACAAGCCGCAGCAAGCAGCCGGAATGCGGATCGACCCCCCGCCGTCGTTGGCGCCTGCCATGGGCACCACACCGGAGGCCACGGCCGCCGCTGATCCGCCCGACGAGCCACCAGGGGTGAGCGCGGTGTTCCAGGGGTTGCGAGTCGGCCCAAAGGCATGGGGCTCGGTGACCCCTTTGGCGCCGAATTCCGGCGTGTTGGTTCGACCGAAGATCACCACACCGGCATCCAGCCACCGCTGCGTAATCACGGCGTGGGCGGGTGCCACATGCCCGGCCCGCTTGAGTGCCTGGCAGCCGTTGTAGTTGGGTGCGCCTTGAATTTCCTGAAACAGGTCCTTGGTCAGGAACGGCACACCGGCAAAGGGCCCGCTCAGTGTCTGCCGTGTACGGGCTTTGGCTTGTTCATCCAGGCGAATGATCACGGCATTGATCTGCGGATTGACCTGCTCCAGCCGGGTGATGGCCGTGTCCAGCAATTCACTGGCGCTGACTTGCCCCGTGCTGAGCAATTGAGCCAGCCCGGTGGCATCCATGCGGCGGTATTCGTCAAACTTCACGTCTTCGTCCTGTAGTGGCTGGGGATGAACGATTGTGCAAACGCGCAGCGGGCCAGCGTGAGAGACAATCGAGCCAATTTGATAGCCATTTCGGGCCATGCCGACTCAAACCCCTCATCGCGATTCAGACAAACCACTGGTTTCGCTGGCCTACTGGTCCGTGGTCGAATCGGTGCTGCGCGATCACGGTATCGCGCATGAGTGGATGACCGAACATCCGGCTCTGGTCCAGGCGCACCAAACGGGCCGCCTGCGCTGCAAGGATTACGAGTCCCTGCTCCTGTTGGCGCTGGAAGCCTTTGGCCCGGCCCTGGGCATGGAAGCCGGCCTGCGCGGGTATCCCACCAAACATGGCCCTCTGGGCGTGGCCCTGATGAGCTGCGCGACCCTGGGCGATGCCATGCAACTGGGCATGCGCTATCACCACACCCGCATGCCGTACTACGACATGCACATCCAACAGCACGGTGAGTGGATCTGGGTGGACGTGCACGAGCGTCTGGCTATCGAAGGCCTGCGTCATTTCGGCATGACCTCGGCCTTGGTCGAGATCATCACCTTGATTCGCACGCTCGCCCATGTGGCCAAAGAACAGCTGCAGTTGTACTTTGACATGCCAGAGCCCGCGTATTTCAAGACCTACCAGGACAAGCTGCCACTCACCACGTTCAATTGGCCAGTCAACCGCATGGCCGTTCATGTCCGTGCGCTGACGGCGCGCCCTCCTTCAGCCAACGCACAGGCTCTGCGTGAAGCCTGCGCGCAGTGCGATGCAGAACTGGTGCGCCTGGGGCTGGCCGGGAGCTGGCGCGAGCGGGTGTTGGCACGGCTGCAGGCGCCCTCCTCCGCACATGCACCGACGCCCCGCACCATCGAACAAATGGCCCAGGCGCTCTTCGTATCGGAACGAACCCTCAAACGCCACCTGCAACGCGAGGGCTGCACCTTCAAGTCCTTGCAGGATGCGACTCGGCTGCGCGCCGCACAAGCGCTGCTGGCCTCCACCGAGATCGCCATTGCCGACATCGCCCACCAGATCGGGTTCGACGACCCGGCCCATTTCACCCGCGCATTCAAGCGCTGGACCGGCGACACGCCCAGCGTCATCCGTGCCCGCCTGAACGCCCAGCTTGCTTACACTCGCCGCCATGCGCATTGAACAGATTCGACAACGCCTGCAAGAGCGCGGCGCCAAACCCTGCCATGAGCAGCGTGTGTTGCGCCAGTGGTCGCAGGCCTTGCCCTATGAAGCCGGGCGACGGCGCCCCCAGGACTTCTTGCCCCTGGAGGTACGCGAGCTGATGCCCCAACTGGCCGCCGACCTGCAAGGCCTGGTGGCGCTGCAGTCGGCTCACCCCGGCGAAGACGGATCCGAGCGGCTGCTGGTGCAACTGGCGGATGGCCAGATGGTGGAAAGCGTGCTGTTGCCGCGCGGCGGCCTGTGTGTGTCGACCCAGGTGGGTTGCGCCGTCGGCTGCGTGTTTTGCATGACAGGCAAAGACGGTTTGCTGCGTCAGGTCGGCAGCGCCGAGATCGTGGCCCAGGTGGCCTTGGCGCGCGCCCGACGCCCCGTCAAAAAGGTCGTGTTCATGGGCATGGGCGAGCCGGCGCACAATCTGGACAACGTGATGGAAGCCATCGAGTTGCTCGGCACCGCAGGCGGCATCGGGCACAAGAGCCTGGTGTTCTCGACCGTGGGCGACCCACGCGCATTCGAGCGCTTGCCACAAGGCCCCGTCAAGCCTGCGCTGGCCCTGTCCCTGCACACCACGCGTGCCGACTTGCGTGAGCAACTGCTACCCAAGGCGCCTCGGATCACACCCGATGAACTGGTGGACATGGGTGAGCACTATGCCCGAACCACTGGCTACCCGATCCAGTACCAGTGGACCTTGCTGGACGGCATCAACGACAGCCAGGAAGAGATCGACGGCATCGTGCGCCTGCTCACTGGCAAGTACGCTTTGATGAATCTGATCCCTTTCAACTCGGTTGAAGGCACCCCGTATCAACGCCCGGACTGGGCGCGTGCGGCCGCCATGGCGCGCCAGCTGCATCAACGTGGGGTGTTGACCAAACTTCGGCACTCCGCCGGGCAAGACATCGATGGCGGCTGCGGCCAGTTGCGGGCGCGGGCCTTGGGTGACAACGCACCCAGCGTGCCCATGCAGCCCAAACCGCAAACCGTGCGCATCGAACGACGCGCGCGCTAAGCCCGCTCGAACACTGCCATGCTTTCGACGTGGGCCGTGTGCGGGAACATATTGACCGCGCCGGCGGCCACGCATCGGTAGCCTGCCTGATGCACCAGCAAGCCCGCATCGCGTGCCAGGGTGCCCGGGCTGCAACTGACGTAGACGATGCGCTTGGGCGGCACCCAGTCGGGCACCAGGCTCGGGTCCTGATGCAGATCAGCCATGGCTTTGGCGATTGCAAAGGCGCCCTCACGTGGCGGGTCGATCAGCCACTTGTCGGCGTGACCATAGGCCGCCAACTCTTGCGGTGTCATCTCGAACAGATTGCGCGCCACAAAAGTGGTGGGCGTGGTGATGCCATTGGCCACCACGTTCTCGCGTGAGCGCGCCACCAACTGCTCGCTGCCTTCAATTCCCAAGACCTCGCGCGCTTGCGTGGCCAGAGGCAGGGTGAAGTTGCCCAGACCACAGAACCAGTCAATGACACGCTCATCGCGTTGGACATCCAAAAGGCGCAAAGCCCGGCCGACCAGTACCTGATTGATGGCGTGGTTGACCTGCGTGAAATCGGTCGGCTTGAACGGCATGGTGATGCCGAATTCGGGCAAGGCGTAGTCCAGACCGGGCAGGCTGGGATCCAGCGGGTGCACGCTGTCCGGGCCCTTGGGCTGCAGCCACCACGAGATCACATGCTGGCCACCGTTCCAGGCACTGTGCTCCAGGGCAAATGCACGCAGCTTGTTGCGATCGGCCTCGCCCAAGGCTTCCAGGTGGCGCAGCACCAGCACCGTCACTTTGGAGCCCACCGCCACTTCGATCTGAGGCAGGCGCTCACGTTCGGCCATCGAGTTGAGCAACTCGCGCAAAGGCATCAACAGGCGGCTGACATGCGGCGGCAAGATGGCGCAGGTCTGGATGTCGGCCACATAACGCGACTTGCGCTCATGAAAGCCCACCAACACCGTGTTCTTCTTGGCCACATACCGCGCTGACAGACGGGCGCGGTAGCGATAGCCCCAGGTGGGGCCCTCGATGGGACGCAACAGGGTCTCGGCCTTGACCTTGCCCAGATGCCAGAGGTTGTCCTCCAGAACGCGCTGCTTCACGGCCACCTGGGCCGAGGCGTGGAAATGCTGCATCTTGCAGCCGCCGCACAGGCCAAAATGCGGGCAGCCCGGCTCGACGCGCTGGGCGCTCTCATGCCGCATTTCGGTGATCTGCCCCTGCTCCCAGTTGTTCTTTTTACGAAAGACCGAGACGCGGACCTCTTCTCCGGGCAAAGCGCCTTCGATGAAGACGACCTTGCCATCCGCGCGATGGGCCACGCCCTGCGCTTCGAGGTCGAGGGATTCGACTTTCAGCCATTCCTGGCTGGGGTGCACGGGCGCAATGGGCTCCGCCGCTTGCACGACGGAATTCTCGGCAGCTTGCGCCTCAGGAGAAACGTGTTCTTGACTCATCCCTGAATTGTCTCAGGGACTGAGCCCAGTTCAACGCGCCGGCAGCTGTTTTGAGGGGTCGATGGGCTTGCCCTGCTTGCGGATCTCGAAGTGCAGCTGCACCTTGTCCGTGTCGGTGGATCCCATCTCGGCGATCTTCTGGCCCTTGCGCACCACCTGGTCCTCCTTGACCAGCAGCGTCTTGTTGTGCGCATAAGCCGTCAGGTAATCGCCACTGTGCTTGATGATGACCAGATTGCCGTAGCCGCGCAGGCCCGAGCCGGCATACACCACGCGCCCATCGGCTGCGGCGACAACGGGGTCCCCGTCCTTGCCGCCAATGGCGACGCCCTTGCGCTTGCCCTCTTCAAAGGCGCCGACGACCGGGCCGTTGGATGGCCAGATCCAGGCGGGCTCGTCAGAAGCTTCGCGAACCGATTCGGTAGACGCGGCCGAGCTGGCGCTGGACGCCGCGCCACTGGCCGGCGTTTGTACAGCCCCTGACGCGCCCGAGGCTGCGACCGCCTTGGTGGCGCCGCTGGCTGCCGAGGCCGGTGTGCCCGACTTGGTGTCCAGGCCCTTGGCCTCGACCTTGGGCGCGGTGATGGGCTTGGCCGCAGGCAGCACCGTGCCGGCGTCAACCGCAGGCGGTACCACACGCAACACTTGCCCCACCTCGATCAGGTTGGGGTTGTCGATGTTGTTCCACGCGGCGATGTCTTTGTGGTTCTGCCCCGATTCGAGCGCGATGCGGATCAGCGTGTCACCTTTGACCACCGTGTAGTACCCCGGCTTGCCGGCGTTTTCGATGCCAGGAGGCGGCTTGGGCGCCGGCACCGCATTGGCGTTGGTGCCCGCAGACGCGCTGGGGCGGCCGCGGTCCTCGACGGGTGCGCGATGGTGCTGCGTGGCACAACCCGCCACCAGGGACAACACAGCTGCAGAGGCAGTCAGACGAAAAAAGGAATTCATTTGCATGAGCGCCACATCAAGTGATGCCGGATTTTAGAGGCACGAACAGAACTGCTCCGGCCCGGGTGTGCTGCAAACTGCCATCTGGCAGACGATCGACCACCGTCAGGACCTGTCCCTGACCGCGACTGTCTTCCGTCGGTGCGATCAAACGCCCGCCTGGCGCCAATTGATCCAGCCAGGCTTGGGGCAGCGCCGAACCGCCGGCTGCCGCGATGATCGTGTCATAGGGCGCCTGAGGAGAATGGCCGATCATGCCATCACCGTAGACCAGTCGCACATCGGGCCAGGTGGGCATATGCTGACGAATCTGGTCAAGATTGGTCCGGGCCTTGAGGTGCAGGTCCCGCAACCGTTCGATCGAGATCACGTGACGCGCCAGCAAGCTCAGCAGAGCGGCCTGGTAGCCGCAACCCGTTCCGACTTCCAGACAGGCGCCCAGCGGGCGCGCGGGATCCAGATGCGGCATGGTCAGGCCCGGTCGGGCACACAGCAGCTGGATCATGGTGCCGACCACAGAGGGCTTGGAGATGGTCTGCCCCAGGCCGATGGGCAAGCTCGTGTCCTCGTAGGCCTGATTGACCAGTGCCGTGTCGACAAATAAATGCCGGGGCAGACGCGCAAAGGCCTCCAGGACCCCGGTGTGGGTGATCCCGTCGGCGCGCAGCCGCTCGACCATGCGCAGCCGCACGGGCACCGAGTCCAGCCCCACACCCTGCGGGACGGTTTGGCGACGGCGGTCTTGCTCCACCTGATGCAGATGGGCTTGCGGACGCAGCAACTCGCGCTGGGGTGCGTGAGGCAGCGGCGCCGGACGAGCGCGGGCGCCACCGACCGATGGGCTGGATACCTTGTCCAGCGCAAGCGGAAAACGGCGAGCCGGTTTGCCGTCAGATCGGCCCTGGCTCATTGGACGCCCAACCAGCCATGCCAGGTCGGCATGCTGCCATGATCGGTCATATCAACCTGCAAGGGCGTGATGGAGACGCCGCCGTCGCGGGTGATCTGAAAATCGGTGCCATCCCCCTCGTCTCTGGCCTCGCCGGCCGGCCCGATCCAGTAAATCGTGTCACCACGGGGATTGGTCTGGGCGATCGCAGGGCGACTGGCGTGGCGCCGACCCAGCCGGGTCACATGCCAGGGCGCCTGGTCTGCCTGCTCTGTCGCGGGAATGTTCACATTCAACAGCCAGGGGCCGGTTGCAGGGGGACGGCTCAGCACCGCCTCGATCACGCGGCGGGCGACCCGAGCAGCCGCATCCAGGTGCGACCAGCCTTTGTCGGTCAGCGAAAAGGCGATCGCGGGGATACCGAACAGATAGCCCTCGGTGGCCGCCGCCACGGTGCCCGAGTACAGGGTGTCGTCACCCATGTTCGCCCCGTTGTTGATGCCGGACAGGACCAGATCCGGCTTGGGGATGAGGCCGGAGGTCAAAGCCAGATGGACGCAGTCCGAAGGCGTGCCGGTCACGAAGTGAAACCCGTTGGCCGCCGTGTGCACGGTCAAAGGCTGATGCAAGGTCAATGAGTTGGAGGTGCCGCTGGCATTGCGCTCGGGCGCGAACACATCCAGGGTGCCCAGGCCCTCACACGCTTTCACCAGGGCAGCCAGGCCCGGTGCCAGGTAACCGTCGTCGTTGGCAATGAGAATACGCATGGGTGCATTGTAGAAGTCAACGGCGACCGTCCAGTGAAATTAGGGTAAGCCCTTCAGGTGTCTCCTCACCGCCAGACCAAGGGGGGTGCGAAACGTGACGGCGCCCTCATTCGCCACCGATAATGGCGCGATGCCTCATCCAAATGGATGAACCGTGTGCCCCAGTTGTCCGAAGGGGAAATAATCAACCCAGGTGGCACAAGACAGCTACTTCGGGAGGAGCTTCATGGCTGTCAAGGTTCTGATTCTTGAAGACAACCCAGTTGCCCGCGGCTTTCTCAGCCGCGTGGTGCGCGAGAGCTTCAGTGATGTGAGCAGCATCACCGAAGCGGGCGATCTGGAGGCTGCACGTCGTTTGCTGGGTCATGCGTCGGGTGGGTCCGCGCCCGCCGGGACCGACCCGTTCCAACTCATTCTGGTCGATCTGGAACTGCCCGATGGCAGCGGCATGGAGTTGCTGAAGGAGCTGGCGACCTACCCCGCCACGCGCATCGTCACCACCTTGTATTCAGACGACGAGCATCTGTTCCCGGCCCTGCAATGCGGCGCCGATGGCTATCTGCTCAAGGAGGACCGGTTTGAAGTGCTGGTCGAAGAGCTGCAAAAGATCGTGCGCGGTCAGCCGCCTTTGTCTCCCGCCATTGCGCGTCGCTTGCTGACGCACTTCCGTACGGGCGACGGCGCCAGCTTCGGCAACGGGTCATCGCAGAACGCCTCGCATCTCAATGGCAATGGGCACGCGGTCTCTCCAACCACCGCGCCGGCGCCCTTGTCGACGCCGCTGGACCATGAACGACTGACCCCACGCGAGAGCGAAGTGCTGACCTATCTGAGCAAGGGCTTCACGATCAAGGAAATCGCTGCGCTCATGGGCATCAAGTGGTTCACGGTCAACGACCACATCAAGTCCATCTACAAGAAGTTGAACGTCTCCAGCCGTGCTGAAGCGGCCGTTCTGGCCAGCAAGCAAGGCCTGGTCTGACCTTGCCGGACCCGGTGTCCCACTCCGCTTCACCTGCAAGCGCCAGCCCCTTCTCTGGCGTGGCGGCGTGGCCGACGCTGGAGGCGGTCTTGCAGGGCCCCAATGAGCTGCCGCGCTGGATCGGCTGGCGCCTCAAATTGCTGGTGGCATGGGTGCTGCTGGGTTGCGCCACGGTGTTCATGGCGGCCCATTGGCTGATCGGTCAGCCTAAATTGCCGATGACGCTGCGGGGGACGCCTGACGGTCAAGTGCGGGTCCATGCCGTGGACTACCCGACTTTGCAACGCCTGGAAGGCCGCATTCTGATCGGCATCGAGTGGCGGTCGCCCGGTGCCGAACCATCGACCCAGCCGATGCGAGTGGCCCCCATTGAATTGCTGCTGCTGCAGCGATCCGCGCGGTGGATCAGTGACGCCGAGGCCCGGCGCCGCTTCCTGCATGAGCACGGCGCACTGGCTCAGCTGCAGCAGGACTGGTCCACCGGGCAGGCCATCACCGTCGATCTGGTCTTTCGCAATGGGCCCAAGGAAAGCGTGCTGATTGCCCCCCGAGGGCTGATGGGGCTCAGTCCACTGTTCTGGATCCTCAGCCTGCTGTCTTTGATGGTCTACGCCGTGGGGGCCGTGGTCTTGCTGGCGGGCCCTCAATGGCGCAATGTGGCTTTTGCGGTGATGGCGCTGTGCCACAGCATCGAGCTGGCGCTGATTGCCGTGTCGACCAGCATGGACGTGTTCGTGCCGCAGACCTTCCTGATCTGGGATGGCTACACGCGCGCGGTCTGTGACCTGGTGATTGCCGCAACCATCGTGACGGTGGCGGCCCTGCACCCGCGCCGGGTGAAACATGGGCCGCTGTACATCGGTCTGACCGGGCTGACGCTGGTGGGCCTGTTGATCGGCCTGGCCTATGTGGACGAGCAATGGAGCTGGTGGTGGCTTCAATCGGGCTGCATGTTGCTGGGCCTGGCGTCCATGGTCTTGATGACGGTGGCCGCGCGTGCCTCGCCACACCCTTTCACCTTGGTGATGCGGCGCTTCACGCTGATCACCTTGATGACCTGGGTCATGCTGAGCGTGGCCATCGCGATGGGCATCCGTCGGGCCGACATGCAATTGAATCTGGCCACGTTTGGCGTGATGACGTGGCAGGTGTTCGCGGCCTCGCAGTTGTTGCTGTCGCCCTACCTGTCCCGCTCCAAACTGATCTTGCAGGAGTTCTCGCTGCTGGCTGCATCGAGCACGATCGCGGCGTCACTGGATCTGCTGTTTGTGGCGATCTTCTCGCTGGGCCAGTTCACGTCCATGACGCTGTCCTTGTTCCTGTCGTTCGGCGTCTACCTGTCCATCCGCCGCTGGCTGATGGCGCACCTGCCCGGCCGCGACCCCTTGACGATGGAGCGCCTGTTCCAGCGCCTGTACCGGATCGCACGCGAGGTCGAGCGCCAGCCCGACGCGCTGGATGGCCTGCTGATGCAGTTGATGCGAGAGCTGTTCGACCCGCTGGACATCTCGCTGGTGCAGGGCTCGGTGCCTTCGGCCGCCCTCAGGGGCAACGGCTCGGTGCTGCTGGTGCCTTTGCCGCAGTCAGATTCGCCGCATGCCCTGCCCGCCCACGTGCTGGTTCTCAAGCACGCCAAGAAAGGGCAACGACTGTTCACGGGCGAGGACGCCCGCCTGACCGACCGGATCGTGGAGCAGTTGCATCGGGCCCTGAACTTTGACAAGGCCGTCGAGCAAGGCCGCAGCGAAGAGCGCTTGCGCATTGCGCAGGATCTGCATGATGACATTGGCGCGCGATTGCTGACCCTGATGTATCAGGCCCCCAGCGCCGACATGGAGGAGTACATCCGCCATACGCTGCAGGATCTCAAGACCTTGACGCGCGGGCTGGCGGCACAGTCCCACGCCCTGACCGAGGCCGCCGGCGAATGGAAGCGCGATCTCAGCCAGCGCCTGGGCATTGCCCGGTGCGAGTTGGACTGGCAGATGCGGGCCGACGTCGACGTGGTGCTGAACATGGTCCAGTGGTCGGGTCTGACCCGCATTCTGCGAGAACTGGTCAACAACACCATCAGCCATGCCAAGGCCAACAAGGTGCAAGTCAGCCTGATCCTGGAGAAAGACCGGCTGACCTTGACGGTGACCGACAACGGCCTGGGGTCAGACCCCGGCTCGTGGTCGCACGGTCTGGGCCTGGGCGGGGTGCGCAAGCGTGTCAAGCAATTGGGCGGCACGGTGCGCTGGTCTCAGGTCGAGCCCCGCGGCATCTGCTGCGAAGTGGTCCTGGATCCGTTCTCGGCCTCGGCCGGGTTGCCTGCAGATTCTCAGGTTTCCCACTGAGGCGTGTTGCGCAGCACCTCTTCCAGGGTGGTCAAGCCTTCGGCTACTTTCATCACGCCCGACAAACGCAAGGGGCGCAGCCCTTCCTTGGCGGCCGTCTTGCGCAGCGCATGCATGTCGATGGCCGGATGCATGGCGCCCCGCACCCCTTCTGAGACAGGCAGCAGTTCATACAGGCCCACCCGGCCTTTGAAGCCGGTCATGCGGCAGTCCAGGCAGCCCACTGGCTTGTAAGGCTGGATCTTGCCGTTCATGCGCCACGGACGAATGGCTTCGGCCAGGGTTTCCTGCTTGAGTTCGTCATCGGGCTGCTTGCAGGCCGGACACAAGGTGCGCACCAGACGTTGCGCCAGCACGCCGATCACGGTGGCGCTGATCAGATACGGCGGCACCCCCAGATCGGTCAGGCGGGTGATGGCCGACGCCGCGTCATTGGTGTGCAAGGTCGAGAACACCAGGTGGCCCGTCAACGAGGCCTGGATGGACATCTCGGCGGTTTCGAGGTCGCGGATTTCGCCCACCATGATGATGTCGGGGTCCTGCCGCATGAGGGCCCGCAGGCCTTCGGCAAACCCCAGGTCGATGGCCGATTGCACCTGCGTCTGATTGAACGAGGCCTCGATCATTTCGATCGGGTCTTCGATCGTGCAGACATTGACCTCATCGGTGGCCACGCGCTTGAGCGTGGAGTACAGCGTGGTGGTCTTGCCCGATCCGGTGGGGCCCGTCACCAAAATGATGCCGTGCGGGCGTGCCACGAGCTGCTCCCAGATCTGGATCTCGCTGGGGGCAAAGCCCAGGGCATCGAAGGACTTGACCGTGTTGTCAGGGTCGAAGATCCGCATGACCAGCTTTTCGCCAAAGGCCGTGGGCATGGTCGACAAACGCATTTCGACCTCGTCGCCACTGGGGTTGCGGGTCTTGATGCGCCCGTCGAGCGGCCTGCGTTTTTCGACCACATCCATGCGGCCCAGCAGTTTGATGCGGGCGGTCATGGCCTGCATCACAGCCAGCGGAACCTGGTAGACCGTGTGCAACACGCCGTCGATGCGAAAGCGGATCGCGCCCATCTCGCGACGCGGCTCCAGGTGGATGTCCGAAGCGCGTTGATCAAAGGCGTATTGCCACAGCCAGTCGACGACCTGGATGATGCCCTGGTCGTTGGCATCCAGTTGGCGGTTCGACTTGCCCAGCTCGACAAGCTGTTCGAAGTTGTGCGCAACGGCGTCGCCCGTCTTCTTGCTGGCATCCTTGACCGACCGAGCCAGGGTATAGAACTCGGTGCGATAGCGCTGCAGGTCCAGCGGACTGGAGACCACCAGACGGATCTTCTTTTTGGTGTGGGACAGGATCTCATCGATCCAGGCGACATCCAGGGGCTCACAGGTGGCGATGGTCAGGTCGGTCAGACCGACCTGCACCGGCAAAGCAGAACGGCGCTCCGCATAGTTGATGGACATGACCTCGGCGACCCGGCCGACGTCCACCTTGAGCGGATCAATGCGCAGATAAGGCAGGCCCAGGTGCCCGGCCAACCATTCGGTCAAGGGCTCCAATTCGAGCACGGTGCCGGTGTCGGCCCGCTTCAGACCCAGTCCGGCCAGGCGCACCAGGGGGTGCTGGGAGCTGGTGCCGGCAGCAAAGCGCTGCTTGACCAGCTCGGCGTCGCGCTCGGTCAACACACCGTCCTCGGTCAGCCAGGCCACCAGCATGACCCAATCCAGCGGCCCCTGATGAGTTTTGGCGCGACGTTTGGGGTGGGCGGCAGCGGTCATCTCAGGTCTGGGCGGAGGATGGGGAAGACGAACGTGCCGTCTTGGGGGTGAAGGTGGACAGGAGCTTGACCCATTTTCGCGCAGGCAAAGACCATTTGGTCTGCAGAGTTTCGGCGCGTTCCGCCAACACTTCTCGCTCTGGCAGGTCAAAGCCCTTCCAGGCCAGGACGATGGTGTTGCCTTCGGTGGTGGGCTTGAGCATGGCCACCCGGTTGTCGCCAAAGGCGGCGCGGATGCGGTCCGTGCTGCGCGCAAAGCTGGCTTCGCGGCCGAATAGGTTGACCGTCATGATGCCGCCATCGTCGAGCACCTGCCAGCAGGCGCGGTAGAAGTCTTCATCATCCAGCACCGGGCTGGCCGCTTCGTGGTCGTACAGGTCCACGCACAGGGCGTCCGCGCTGGCGACATGGCGATCGTCCGCCACGTATTTGGCCGCGTCCGCCTTCAAGACGGTCAGACGCTCGTCGTCTTCCGGCAAATGAAACCAGGCGCGACACACACCGATCACGGCCGGATTGATTTCGACCGCTGTGGTGGGCAGACGCAAGACGCTGTGGCAGTACTTGGTGATGGCCGCTGCGCCCAGGCCCAGTTGCAGGCACCGGGTCTCGGCCAGTGCTTCGGGATCCCGCAGCAGCATCCAGGCCATCATGCGCTGGATGTAGTCGAGCTCCAGCTTGGTGGGCTGGCGAATGCGCATGGCGCCCTGGATCCACGGCGTGTCGAGGTGCAGATAGCGAATGCCACGCTCTTCAGAGATGGTCGCGTCAGGAAGAGAAGGTTTGCGTTTCACGGGGCCAGAGTGTGGCACAGGGTCAATGGCGAGCGGCTTCAGAAGGTCGGCGCGCGATTCCCTATCATGACGCCATGCCCAGAACGCGCCCCTCTTCCGCAGCCTCCCCCTCTGCCGACCAATTTGCGCCCCCTTTGCTCACGGGCCTGGCCCCGGTGTGGTCGCCCGGCATCCGGCTGCTGGTTCTGGGCAGCTTTCCGGGCGTGGCGTCGTTGACGCAGCAACAGTACTACGCCCATCCGCGCAATCACTTCTGGCCGATTGTCTCGGCGATCTGGGGCTTGAGCGGCCCGCACGCGCTGAACCAGTTGCCTTATGCAGACCGGATCGCCGTGGCGCGCGACAAGGGGTTGGGAATCTGGGATGTCTATGCTTTCTGCGAGCGGGAAGGCAGCCTGGACAGTGACATCCGCAACGCGCAATTGAATGACCTGGCGGGCCTGGTCGAGCGCTCGCCCCATCTGCAAGCCATTGCCCACAACGGCGGCGAATCGGCCCGACACATGGCCATCACCCGTCAATTTGGCTTGCCGGTGGTGAAGCTGCCTTCGACCAGTCCGGCCAACGCATCGTGGTCATTCGATAAAAAGCTGGCGGCGTGGCGTGCGGTATTCGAATCGTACGGACTGGCCTGAGGCTGGCTCCGCATCAGGCCGCATCCGGCCCTATCAGGCTGCTTCGGGCCAACAAGCTTGCAGACGCGGTAAAGCCGCGCGGGTGTTGGCCTGGGTGATCTCGGCGGTCTGAGCCAGCGTCCAGCCACGCAAGTCGGCTAGGGTCTGGGCGATGCGCGGCAATTCACCTGGCTCGTTTCGGCTGCGCGCCCCTTGCTCGCGAGCCTGTGCGGTTTGGTACAGCCAGTGCGGCGGGATGTCGGGGGCATCGGTTTCGAGGACGATGGCCTCTGGGGGGATCGTGCTAGCCAAGCGCCGGATTTGACGCGCCCGCTCGAAGGTCATCGCGCCGCCAAAGCCCAGTTTGAAGCCCAGGTCCACAAACATCCCGGCCTGCTGGTCGCTGCCATTGAAGGCGTGCGCGATACCGCCAGACATCGGCCGGCCGGCCGCCACCATGCGCCGCAAATGCTTGAGCAGGACATCGGCACTGCGCCGCACATGCAGGATCACCGGCAAGCCGTGGGACTGAGCGATGTCGAGCTGCGCGGCATAGACCCGCTCCTGGACTTCGCGCGCCTCGTCTTCTTGCAGTTCCGGCACGAAATGATCGAGCCCGATTTCACCGACCGCCACCAGTCGCGCGTCGTCCTTGGCCGCATCCAGGGCATGATCCAGTTGCGTCAAGGCATCGGCGTTCAACTGCAGCACGAACAAGGGATGGATGCCCAGGGCGTAGGCACCGTTGCATTGACGGGCAGCTTGCTGCGTAGAGGCGAAAGTCGAAGGGGCCACCGACGGCACCACGATGGCCACACCTTGCGCCTGCGCACGGGCGATCACTTCGCTGCGGTCGGCATCGAATTCAGGGGCATCGAGGTGGCAGTGGGAATCGATCCACATGCCCCCACCTTAACGTGCAAATCGTCCGCTGACCAGGGTGTGTCGCTGATCGCAGCGGGATGCGAGGCTGGCGTCGTGCGTGACCATGACGACGGCAGTGCCTTGATCGGCCGCCAGTTGCAGCATCAGATCGAACACGGCGTCAGCCGTTCCGCGATCGAGGTTGCCGGTGGGCTCGTCCGCCATGACACAGGCAGGCTGCGTGACCAGGGCGCGTGCCACGGCCACCCGTTGGCGCTCGCCACCCGACAACTCGGCGGGGCGGTGCTCGCAGCGCTGTGCCAATCCCACCCGGGCCAGCCAGGCTCGGGCTTTTTCTCGGGCCTGCTCCATGGGCTCGCGCCGGATCAGCCAGGGCATGGCGACGTTGTCCAGCGCCGTGAATTCAGGCAACAGGTGATGGAACTGGTAGATGAACCCCAGATGCTGGTTGCGCCAGGCGCCCTGCTCTGCGGGGTTCATCCCGGACCAGGGACGGCCCATCAGGCTGACCGACCCGGCGGTGGGCGCATCCAGCCCGCCCAACAGGTGCAACAAGGTGCTCTTGCCTGATCCCGAGGCGCCGACCACCGCAATGGTCTGGCCCCGCTGAACGGTCAGGTCCACACCATGCAGGATGGTCACATCCAGCGGGCCTTCGTGAAATCGCTTGACGAGCCCCTGGGCTTGCAAGATGACGGCTTCAGACATGCATCGATCCGTTCAAATGTGAAGCAACCAGGCGATGACGTTCTTGGCGATGAAGCCCAGCATGCCAAAACCCAGGACAACAAACAGGACAAAGGTGCCGAAGCGCCCCGCGTTGGACTCTTTGGCCAACTTCCAGATGATGACGAACATGTAGAGGATGAAGCCCCCCACACCGACCGTCAGGCCGAGCTGAGCGATCTGCTCTTCTGTCAATCCAAACATCTCACTCTTTCTCGCGCACCACCAGGTCGCGGTAGGCATGCCAGCTGGCATGGCCCAACACAGGCATCACCAGAATCAATCCGAACATCAAGGTCGCCAGGCCCAGCAGGGTCAGCACCATGACCACGCCCGCCCACAAGCCCGTGGCAACGGGGTTGGCCATCACGGCACGCCAACTGGTCAGCACAGCGCGCTGCACGCCCACGCGCCGATCCATCAGCAAGGGGATGGCGATCACGCTGGAGGCGAACACCGGGGCCGCCATCAGGGCACCGATGAGCAACCACATTTCAAACAGACCGGGTTGAGGCGCCATCACCACCCGGTGCAGAAAGTCCGAAGGGGTGGTCACAGGGGGATGCACACCCAGGCTGATCAGGGCCGCCGAGGTGAGCACCCAGCTGGAGCCCAGCGCCGTCAACAACAGGCCGAATTGCACCAGGCGGCGATCCAGCGATGCCCACACCGCCCACACCGTTGAGAAATTCGCCGGCTCGCCCCGTTGCAAGGCCCGGCTGATCGCATACAGGCCAGTGGCCAGGACGGGCCCCACCAGCAGGAAGCCCGAAAACGCCCCCGCCAGGACCCAGAAGCGATCCCAGGCCAGCCACAACACCAGCCCACCAAAGGCCGCGGCGGCCAGGCCATGCAGCAGGCCGATTTGAGGGGCATCCATGAAGTCGCTCCAGCCCCGCACCAGCCAGATCCAGGCGCGCAAGGGGTGAACCTTGCGGACCCGCAGGGGTGTCTTGGGCAAGGAATGGGCTTCATTCATAACGCAGGGCCTCCGCGGGTTGGACTCGGCTGGCACGCCAGCTGGGGTACACCGTCGCCACCAGCGACAGCACCAGAGAAATCACGGTAATGGGCAGGATGTCCGACCACTGGGGATCGCTGGGCATCTTGCTGATCAGGTAGATGCTGCCGGGCAGAAAACTGACCCCTAAGAGGCGCTCGATGGCCGGCACGATGACGTCGATGTTGAAGGCCACCAGCAGCCCCAGTCCCAGGCCACCGAGCGTGCCGAGAAAACCCGACAAGGCGCCCTGCACCATGAAGATCCCCATGATCGAGCGCGGGCTGGCGCCCAGGGTGCGCAAGATGGCGATGTCGGCACGCTTGTCCGTCACGGTCATCACGAGGGTGGACACGAGATTGAAAGCCGCCACGGCCACGATCAGCGTCAGGATGATGAACATCATGCGCTTTTCGACTTGCACGGCTTCGAACCAGTTGCGGTTGGTGTGCGTCCAGTCGCGCACGATCACCTGTGGCATGGCCTGCGCCAGTTCGTCGCCCACGCGGCGCGCCGATTGGGGATCACGCAGCTTCAACTGCACGCCCGACATGCCGCCCGTGCGAAACAGCTTGGCCGCGTCCTGGGCATTCATCAAAGCCATGCCCGAGTCGTATTCGTAGTGGCCCGCTTCAAACAGCCCCACCACCGTGACCTGTTTGAGGCGCGGCACCACACCAGCCGGGGTAACCTGCCCACTGGGCGCCACCAACGTGATGGTGTCGCCTTCGCGCACGCCCAGGCTGCGGGCCAATTCCGACCCCAGCACCACGCCCCAGCCACCGGCGGTCAGACGCGAGAAAACCGGCAGCATGCGGGCAGCCAACGGGGTCACCTGGGCCTCTTGCGCGGGGTCGATGCCGCGCACCATCACACCGCGCATGTCGTCGCCACGGGCGATCAGCGCCTGCGCGGGCACAAACGGCGCGGCGCCGATCACAGCCGGGTTGAGGCGGGCCTGCTCAGCCAGTTGCCGCCAATCGGCCAGCGGGCCACCCTGGGCGTCATACAGTTCGATGTGCGCGACCACCGACAGCATGCGGTCTCGGACTTCCTTCTGGAAGCCATTCATCACCGACAGCACAATGATCAGGGCCGCCACCCCCAGCGCAATGCCCAGAATGGACACGCCAGAGATGAAAGAAATGAAGCCATTGCGGCGATCGCTGCGTCCGGCTCGCGTATAACGCCACCCAACACGCCATTCATAAGGTAGGTTCATGGTGGCAGGAGTGTACTCATTCGATAATCCCCTCATGTCTGCCCCACCCGTCACCCACTGGATCCTGCCCTTTGCATCCAGCCTGTCCGAGCCCTGCCAGCAGGCCCTGCCCCGACTCGGTCAGGACCCGGCCCTGCCGCACTTGAAGCAGTTGCTCAGGCGCCTGACGCCGGTCGAGCGTCTGGAAGGTGATGAGTTCGACCTGGCCATGCCGCACGAAAAACTGTTGGCCCGGCAGATGGGCTGGCCTGCCGTGAGCGCCCCCTGGGCCACTTGGTGGGCACGCCAGGATGGCATCACGCTGGATGCGCATCAACCTTGGGGTGTGATCCACCCCTGTCACTGGCTGATGGGCCGCGACCACCTGACCATGCTGGACCCGCAAGCGCTGGCATTGACGGAGGCCGAATCGCGGGAGTTGCTGCAAGCCATCACGCCGCTGTTCGAAAGCGACGGGTGGACGTTGCGCTGGGGCACGCCGACCCGTTGGTATGTGTCTCACCCCTCTCTCCAAGACCTGCCCACCGCCTCGCTCGACCGGGTCATCGGCCGCAACCCCGATGTGTGGTTGACCGATCACCCGCAAGCGCGCCAGGTGCGGCGGCTGCAAAGCGAGGTCCAGATGCTGGTGTACCAGCATCCCCTGCACGATGCGCGCCAGGAGCGAGGCGCCCTGACCGTCAATTCGTTCTGGCTCAGCGGCTGTGGCCAGCTGCCCGAGGGCAACCCACCCGGCGGAGCACCCAAGGCGCAGAACATCCAGCTGATCACGACGCTGCGCCAACCCATGTTGAGCGACGACATGACCGCCTGGCTGCAAGCCTGGGCCAAGCTGGATGCCACCGTGCTGAAAGACGCGCTGGCCCAGTTGGACGAAGGCGAGCCCCTCTTGTTGACCCTCTGTGGCGAGCGCCACGCCCAGACCTGGGGCGCCAGTCCAGTCCGTACCTGGGCTGACCGGCTGCGACAGATCGTGCGCCAGATACTGCCCCGCCCTCAGCCCGATCTGAATGCCTTGCTGAAAGATTTATGAACCTTGTTGCCCGTGATGTGCCGCCCCGTGCGGCCTGGAGCCTGGAGCAATCCGGCGTCCACCCCTTGTTGGCCCGCCTGTTTGCTGCGCGTGGCGTGCGCACCTCAGAAGAGCTGGACGACACGCCAGCCAAGCTGCTGCCCCCCACCGATCTGAAGGGCGCGGCCCAGGCGGCGGTGATGCTGGCCGATGCCATCGAGCAGGGCCAGCGCATTTGCATCGTGGCGGACTACGACTGCGATGGTGCAACCGCCTGCGCGGTAGCGCTGCGCGGTCTGCGCATGCTGGGGGCGCAGCATGTGGATTACGTCGTGCCAGACCGGGCCTTGCATGGCTATGGCCTGACTCCTCCCATCGTGGATCTGGTCCATGCCAAACAAGCCCAAGTCCTCGTGACGGTCGACAACGGCATGGCCAGCCATGAAGCCGTTCTCAAGGCCCATGCGCTGGGCTTGAAGGTCATCATTACCGATCACCATTTGCCGGTCGTGACCGATCAAGGCGAGGTCAGCCTGCCCGACGCCGATGTGATCGTGAACCCCAATCAGCCCGACTGCGCCTTTGCCAGCAAGGCGCTGGTGGGCGTGGGCGTGATGTTCTACGTGCTGTTGGCGCTGCGGGCCGAACTGCGCCAGCGTGGCGCATTCGAAGCCGCCCAGCAACCCCGGATCGACGCCCTGCTGGATCTGGTCGCGCTGGGCACCATCGCCGACGTGGGCAAGCTCGACGCCAACAACCGCCGCCTGGTGGGCCTGGGCCTCAAGCGCATTCGCAGTGGCCGCATGCAAGCCGGCATCGCCGCGCTGTTCCAAGCCGCCGGGCGCGATCCGGCCAAGGCCAGCAGCCAGGACTTTGGCTTTGCCCTGGGCCCGCGTGTCAACGCCGCAGGCCGTCTGGCCGAGATGGGGCTGGGCATCGAATGCCTGAGTTGCGACGCCCCCACCCGCGCCACCGAGCTGGCCCGCCAACTCGATGCCATCAACCGCGAACGCCGCGAGCTGGAAAGCGGCATGCGCGATCAGGCCGAACAACTGCTTGAATCACTGATGCCGGAAGGCGAGCCGCCTGCCGCCATCGCCATCTTCGATCCCGAATTTCATGAAGGCGTTGTGGGCATCGTCGCTTCGCGCCTGAAAGACCGGCTGCATCGGCCAACTTTCGTGTTCGCGCTGGGGCAGGACGGCCTGCTCAAAGGCTCGGGCCGCTCGATCCCGGGCTTTCACCTGCGTGATGCGCTGGACCTGGTCAGCAAACGCCACCCCGGCCTGCTCAGAAAGTTCGGGGGGCACGCCATGGCAGCAGGTTGCACCATTGGCGAAGAAGACTTTGACACCTTTGATGCCGCCCTGCAGCAGGTGGCCGATGAGTGCCTGAACCCGAGTTTGCTGGCCCGCCAGATCAGCACCGATGGCCCGCTGGATGCGCAATGGTTCAGCGCTGAAACGGTGGCGGCGTTGGACACCGCAGTCTGGGGACCGGGCTTCGAGCCGCCGGTCTTCAGTGACGAGGTGGATGTGATCGGGCAGCGCCTGGTGGGCGAGCGCCACCTCAAGCTCAGCCTGCGCGTCCAGGGACAGGTGCGTGATGGCATCTGGTTTGGCCGCACCGAGCCCCTGCCGGCCAAAACGCAATTGGCGTTCCGCGTCTGCCTGGACGAATACCAGGGACGTCAGCGCGTCCAGCTCATGGTCGAAGGAATGGCGGAAGGCCTGTCGCAGGGCTGAGGCCCCGAGGTCACGACTTGTAGGCGTTGGCCACCCGGCCTGCCGGACCGGGCCCGGGCGCGCCGTAAGTCGGCGACTCTTCACGGGGCAGCAGGATGTTGAGCGTGCGCTCAATGGCTGCACCCGAGCGGTGAACCAGCGCCTGCTGGGCGGTGATGCGCGATTGCGCCAGCATCAGCCGCTGCTTGAGCTCAGGGCTCAAGGGCACTTTGCCTTCGTGCGTGGCATGCCGAAAGGCGGCCAGTGAATCGGCCAGACTGCGCTGCAGCCGCTGCCCCACCTCTTCGATGGCGGCAGAATCGCCCGCCACCAGGGCGGCGTCCAGCGCACTCAGGCACGTCTCGATGTCTGTCACATGGGCAGACAGATCCAGTGCGTGAGCCACGGATTGCGGACGAGCAGACTCGGTCATCTGTGTACGATCACACGAATCAGTTGCTGCTGCGCTTCAGAAGTTCCTGCGCGTTGGCGATGAGCTTGTCAGCAATGACTTCCGCGTCGACCTGGTAGGTGCCGTCGTCGATGGATTGCTTGATCTTGTCGACCTTGTTGGCGTCAAAATCAGGGTCGTTGCCAGAAATCAGGCTCGCAGCCATGGGCGACAGAGAAACTTTCGCGCTTTGGGACACGCCGCCGTCCAAGGACGTGGTCTTGCCCGAAGCCGAGGTGGTGGCGCCCTCAGTCCGTTGGCTCGCGGAGCCGCCGGTTGCTTTATCAATAGGGTTGCCGATCTTCATGATGTACTCCTTTGTCTCGGACAGTTTCCGAGTGGTCACATCCGCGATATCGACGCGGGCTGCAATGACTTTAATGCCAAACGCCGAAACCCCCTTGGACAGGGGGGTGCAATCGGCAAGAATTGTTTCATAAGACCAACTCCACCCGCCGATCGCCCACGGGCTGGGCGCATACAACACGTCCATTATCGGTGCGAACCCGGGCGCAGCGCCCCTCGTCTCCGGGCGTCAACGCCGTCCCCTCGGATGAGATCTGAAAACCTGAACCTTTGACCACAAGTTGAACCGGATCTCCGGCCGCAAACCAGCGGCGCAGCTTGATGTCTTCCTGCCGGATGCTTTGACCGGGCTCGATGTTGCGCACAACTGCACGGCCCACGATGTCGGTCAGATTGACCACAGCAGGTGAAGGGTTGGCGGCCAGATCCACTTCGGCCACGCGCAAATCCGCAGCATTGACCAGGGCACCGGGGCGCAAAGGCACCACGGCCACCAGCGCTTGACCGAAGACCTTGACCGTCACGGGCCAGAACACATTCCAGCGGGTCGCGCCTTGCTCGCAACGCAGCCCCACCCGGCTGCGACCCCACAAGGGCGAGCCGGTGGGCACGTAAGCGCGCACTTTGTCACAGGGCGCCAGCTTGAGTCGGGGGTCCAGCTGCCCCAGTTCGACCTCGACACGGCGGGCGCGCTGGTCTTCAACGGCCGGGGCGGCTTCGGCGGCCGAGCTGGACTGGTGCCGCACAAAGTCCTCGATCGTCGCCTGCAGCGTGTCCGGTTGCGCCGAGGCGGAACCGGAACCAGCCAAACAGATGGCACATGTCATCACCGCCCACAGCCAGGCCCGGAGCAACGCCACCGAACGCCATGCTGCGCGGGATGTCTGAAGGGGGGTGAGAGTCGGATTCATGGTGAGTTGACTCTACGGATCTGAGCGCAAGCCAAGGGTGGGAAATGAGGCGGGAAACCCCGTTTATTCAGGCTCATGTTTTCCCTTCAAGCGATCAACATGTCCAGCAAGCTGCGTGGAGATACGCCATGTTGAACAGATTGACCGACACCTTGAACTTCCAGTCCGAAGCGCTTGCCTTGCGCTCGGAACGCCAACGCCTGATTGCCAGCAACATCGCCAACGCGGACACGCCTGGCTATGTGAGCAAGGACTTCGACTTCTCGTCTGCCCTGCGTCAGGCCACCGGGCAGCGTTCGGCCGGTGACTCGGCCGTGGCCACCGGCACCCGCCTGCAACTGGCCGGAGCCCATCCCGGGCATCTGGGACTGGGTGGCGCACCGGCTGGCAGCCGTGCCCAGCCTGAACTGGGCTACGCCAGCGCTTCGCAGACCAATCTGGACAGCAACACGGTGGATCTGGACCGCGAACGCGCCAACTTCGCCGACAACACGGTGCGATACGAAGCCACCCTGCGCTTCATCAACTCGCAAGTGCGCACGCTCAACACGGCCATCACGGGTCAATAAAGGAGATCGCCATGTCGATGTTCAAGATCTTCAACGTCTCAGGCAGCGCAGTCAGTGCGCAGTCGCAGCGACTGAACGTGGTCGCCTCCAACCTGGCCAACGCGGACACCGTGGCTGGCCCCGATCGCTCGCCCTACAAGGCCCGGCAGGTGGTGTTCAGCACCACGCCGATGGGCGACGTGGGTACGGCGGGCGTGACGGTCTCACAAGTGACCGAGGACAACAGCCCCGGTCGCCGTGTGCTGGACCCCAAGCATCCGCAAGCCGATGCCGATGGCTACGTGACCTACAGCAACGTCAACACCGTGGAAGAGATGGTCAACATGATCTCCGCTTCCCGCTCCTATCAAAACAACATCGAGGTCATGAACACGACCAAGAGCCTGCTGATGAAGACCCTGCAAATGGGTCAAGGCAGCTAACCCCCGCTAACGAAAAGGCCTCGACATGACCACCACCACAGCCGCATCCGGTTCAACCGGTCTGGACGCCTATCTGGCGAGCCAGAAGTCCTCCTCCGCCACCAGCACCACCGATGCCACGGCAGACCGCTTCCTCAAGCTCCTGGTCACGCAGATGCAGAACCAGGACCCGCTCAACCCGATGGACAACGCCCAGGTCACCAGCCAGATGGCGCAGATCAACACGGTGACCGGCATCGACAAGCTCAACAACACGGTCAAGGACGTGGGCAGCAACATGTCGCAGATGCAGTTGCTGCAGGCGGCCAATATCGTCGGGCACAAGGTTCTGGTCGAAGGCAACCAGCTCAATCTGGACACCACGGGCAAGGCCGGCGGCGCTTTCGATCTGGATGCCAACGCGCGCAACGTGACCGTTGAAGTGCTGTCCTCCGCAGGCAATGTGGTTGACACGCTGGACAAGGGCACGATGGCCGCAGGCCGCCAGGAATTCACGTGGACGCCACCAGACGGCGTCAGCGCCGATCAGAGCTTCACTTTCCGCGTCAAGGCGACCTCGGGCAACACCAACATCGGCTCGACCTCCTTGATGCTCGATCAGGTCGACGCGGTCAGCACCAGCAGCACCGGCAGCGTCAATCTGGAACTGCGCAACAGCGGCACCTTGGCCTACAGCAAGATCAAAGCCGTGGGTTGATCAACTCTCAATTAACCAGCATTACTTCGCATTGAAAGGATCACACCATGGGCTTCCAACAAGGTCTCTCCGGTCTGAACGTCTCCTCCCGCAACCTTGAAGTCATTGGCAACAACGTCGCCAATGCCGGGACCTACGGCGCCAAGGCATCGCGCGCCGAGTTTGCAGACATGTATGCCGCTGCGCTGAGCGGTGCCGGCGCCAACAACGTCGGGATTGGTGCCACCGTGGCGTCGGTCTCGCAGCAGTTCACGCAGGGCAACATCACCACCACCGACAGCCCCATGGACTTGGCGGTCAACGGCAATGGCTTCTTCCAGGTCAAGGACGGCGTCAAGCCGACGATGTACACCCGCAACGGCCAGTTCAAGGTCGACCGCGAAGGTTTCATCGTGAACAACCAGGGCCACAAGCTGCTGGGCTATCAGGCCGACACGCAAGGCACCATCGTCTCGGGCGCCGCCTCGCCGCTGCAACTGCCCACCTCGGGCATCGCACCGCGCCCGACCGACGAGATCACGCTGGAGATGAACTTCGACTCGCGCCAGGCCGTGCCCACCCAGACGCCGCTGGACTTCACCGACCCACGCACTTACAACTTCTCGACATCGCAGACCTTGTACGACACCAAGGGCCAGGCAGTGAGCCTGAACTACTACTTCGTCAAGTCCTCACCTGACAACTGGGACATGTACGCCACCGCCAACGGCACGCCGATCCTGGATGACGGTGGTTCTCCGCCGAACCCGCTGCGCGTGGCCTCGATGACTTTCCCGGCCTCGGGCGGCACGGCCACCAACACCAGTGGCCTGACCAACCCGGGCGATGCGGGCACCATTTCGACCTATGACAACACTGGCGCGGTCACATCGACCGTGACCAATGGCATGTTCACGCTGCCGACCATCCCCGCCGCGACGATGACCGGTGGCGCACTGACGCAGCCGATCACGGGCATCACGCTGGACATGTCGCAGTCGACCGAATACGGCTCCTCGTTCAGCGTCACCAATCTGGGTCAGACGGGCTACGCGCCGGGTCAGCTGTCCAGCATCTCGATCGACCCCAGCGGCATCGTGATGGCCCGTTACTCCAACGGTCAATCCAAGCCCGCCGGCCAGGTCGAGTTGGCCACCTTCCGCAACCCGCAAGGCCTGCAGGCACTGGGCGGGAACGAGTGGTCCAGCACCTATGCGTCGGGGGACCCCGTCGTGGGGGTGCCCGGCGCCGGCAACCTGGGCGTTCTGCAATCTGGCGCACTGGAAGAGTCGAACGTCGACCTGACCGGCGAGCTGGTCAACATGATGGTGGCGCAGCGGATGTACCAGGCCAACGCGCAGACCATCAAGACCGAAGACCAGGTGTTGCAGACCCTGGTGAACATGCGCTGATGAAGTGCCCTGATCCCTCGGCAACTAGGAGTCGAATATGGACCGCATGATCTACCTGGGCATGGCTGGCGCCAAGACCAATATGCAACGTCAGGATGTGCTGGCGCACAATCTGGCCAATGCCAGCACCACCGGCTTTCGGGCCGAGTTGCAGGCCGTGCGTGCCGTGCCGGTACGAGGCGATGGGGCCAGCACCCGCGTCTATGCGCTGGAAACGACCGTGGGCTACGACGATGCCAGTGGCCCGATCAACTTCACGGGCCGGTCGCTGGACGTGGCCATGCAGGGCAAAGCCTGGATGGGCGTGCAAGGTCTGGATGGCACCGAGGCCTACACCCGTTTCGGCTCGCTGGCCGTCAACCCGGAAGGCACGCTGGTCACCCAGAACGGTTTGACTGTGCTGGGCGACGGCGGCCCCATCACCCTGCCCGCCAACACCGAGCCCAGCATTGCGCCCGATGGCACGGTGAGTGCCAAACAGGCCAACGGCAAGAGCACCACCGTGGGCAAGCTCAAGATGGTGACGCCCCAGGAGAAGCTGGTTCGTGGAGAAGATGGCCTGTTTCGCAGCGGCGACGGTGCCGACTTGCCAGCCGACCCCACCGCGCGTCTGCAAGACCGTTCGCTCGAAGGATCGAACGTCAATCCCATTGAGAACATGGTGGCGATGATTTCTGCCGCCCGCCAGTTCGAAACCCAGATGAAGCTGCTTCAAACCGCCGAGGCGGATGAGAAGGCGGCGACCCAACTGCTGTCCAGCAGCGGTGGTTGATCGATTTAGCCCTGTAGTCAAAGGAGAACGGCCATGATGCGTTCACTGTGGATCTCGAAATCCGGCATGGAAGCCCAGCAAACCCAGCTGGACCACATTTCCAACAACCTGGCCAACAGCGGCACGAACGGGTACAAGCGCTCACACGCGGTCTTTGAAGACCTGATGTACCAGAACCTGCGTCAAAGCGGCGCCAACAGCTCCGAGCAGACGCAGCTCCCCACTGGCTTGCAAGTGGGCCTGGGCGTGCGTCCGGTGGCCACCTCGCGCCTGTTCACGCAGGGCAATCTGCAGTCGAGCAGCAACAACCTGGACGTGGCCGTCAACGGCAACGGCTTCTTCCAGATCCAGATGCCCGATGGCACCACCGGCTACACCCGCGATGGCTCGTTCAAGCTGGACAACCAGGGCCAGATCGTCACCAACAACGGCTACCTGGTGCAGCCCGGCATCACCGTGCCGGCCAATGCCACCAGCCTGACCATTGGCAACGACGGCACCGTGACGGCGCTGCTGCCCGGTCAGACCACCCCACAGAATCTGGGCCAGATCCAGTTGGCCAGCTTCATCAACCCGGCCGGTCTGGACCCCAAAGGCCAGAACATCTTTGCGGAGACGGCATCGTCGGGCACCCCTCAGGCGGCCAATCCCGGCACCAACAGCCTGGGCACCCTGTCGCAGGGTTTTGTGGAGACGTCCAACGTGAACGTGGTGGAAGAGCTGGTGTCGATGATCCAGACCCAGCGTGCCTACGAGCTCAACTCCAAGGCGATCCAGACCTCGGATCAGATGCTGCAACGTCTGGGACAACTGTGATGACCCGCTTCTCGTCTGGTCGCCTGGCGGCCGCGGCGCTGACCGCGCTGGCTTTGAGCGGATGCCTGGCAACCGCTCCCACCGTCGACGTGGTCGAGCCCACTCAGGCCCGCCCCGAGGCCTCGCGCTATGTCGCGGCCAACAATGGCGCCATCTTTCAGGCGGCCAGCTACCGCCCGCTGTACGAAACCTACCGTGCGCGCATGGTGGGCGACATCGTGACCGTGACGATCGACGAGAAGATCTCTGCCAAGCAAGAGACCACCAGCAAAATTGAAAAATCCGGCAGCGTGACCGGCTCCATCGCGGCGGCGCCGCTGATCCGAGCCGACCAGTTGGGCAAGCTCGATGTCAATGGCAAGTCGGCCAACACCTTCGATGGCAAAGGCAGCACCGAGAGCAGCAACAACTTCTCGGGCATCATCACTTGCACGGTGGTCGAAGTGCTGCCCAACGGCCACCTGATCATCTCGGGCGAGAAACAGATCGGCGTCGCCAAGAACGTCGACATCCTGAAGTTCTCAGGCCAGATCGACCCGGCCACCATCCAGCCGGGCAACACGGTGGCGTCCACCCAGATCGCCAACGTGCGGATCGAGCAAAAGGGACGCGGCGCCCAGTCTGATGCGCAAGGAATAGGCTGGCTAGCACGCTTCTTTTTGAACATTCTCCCGCTCTAAAGTTGCCCAAAATGGGACCGAACCCTCAAGAGAGTCGGCCCCATGAACACCTCCGATCGCATCCTCAAATGGCTCATCGCCATGGCCTTCCTGGCCGCATCGGCAGCCTTGTGGTGGCCGGTTGAAGCCAAGGCCGTCCGCCTCAAGGAAATAGCCGCCGTCCAGGGCGTGCGCTCCAACCAGTTGATGGGCTATGGCTTGGTCGTGGGCCTGGATGGCACGGGCGACCAGACCACGTCGGCCCCCTTTACCGCGCAAAGCCTGAACGCCATGCTGCAGCAGCTGGGCATCACCGTGCCCAACGGCGCAGCCATGCAGCTCAAGAACGTCGCGGCCGTGCTGGTGACTGCCAGCCTGCCCCCTTTCGCGCAACCCGGCCAGGCGCTGGATGTCAATGTCTCGTCACTGGCCAACGCCAAGTCCCTGCGCGGCGGCACGCTGATCGCCACGCCGCTGAAGGGCATGGACGGCCAGATTTACGCCATGGCGCAAGGCAACCTGATCGTGGGCGGCGCGGGCGCATCTGCTGGCGGCGCCAAGGTCCAGATCAATCACCTCAGTGCGGGCCGCATCCCCAGCGGTGCAACGGTTGAGCGTGGCGTGCCCACTCCCTGGTTGCAAAACGCCGTCGCTCAGTTGGACTTGCAGTCTGACGACTTCAACACCGCACGCGAGGTGGCCGACACCATCAACAAGGCCAAGGGCGCCGGTGTGGCCGAGGCGCTCAATGGCCGCACGATTTCCGTCCGCTTGCCGGTTCAGCCCGGTGAACGGGTGGCCTTCATGGCCGATCTGGAAAACCTGCCCATCGACCGCGCCGTACCCGCTGCCAAGGTCATCATCAACGCCCGCACGGGCTCGATCGTGGTCAACCAGGCCGTGGCCATCGGCCCCTGCGCGGTCGCCCATGGCAACCTGTCGGTGACCATCAGCTCCACCCCGGTCATCAGCCAGCCCAACCCCTTGTCGCAAGGGCAGACCGTGGCCACCGAGAAGACCGACATCCGCATCAACCAGGAACCCGGCTCCTTGATCCAGCTGCCAGCGGGCACCAAGCTCACCGACGTGGTCAAGGCCCTCAACACGCTGGGCGCCAACCCGCAAGATCTGCTGGCCATCTTGCAGGCCATGAAGGCCGCTGGCGCACTCGAGGCTGAGTTAGAGGTGATCTGATGGGACTCTCACAAACAAGCAACAACCTGAGCATGGACTTGCGGTCACTGGACCGCTTGAAGTCCTCATCGGGCACGGATCCCAAGGCAGGCATCAAAGAGGCTGCCAAGCAGCTCGAAGGCCTGTTCATGCAAGAGCTGATGAAGAGCATGCGTGCGTCGACCATGAGCACCGGCATGCTGGACAACCAGGCCACCGAGATGGGCACCAGCATGCTGGACACCCAGTTCGCCAATCAGATGGCCGGCATTCCGGGCGGTCTGGCTGACAAGATCGCCAAGCAGCTGGAACGGCAGATGGGCGTGGCTTCGCCAACAGGCGCGCAATCGGGTAGCAACAGCTTCACTTCATCGGTCACCCTGCCCTCGCTGAAATCAACCCCCTCTGACGTGAATGCCAACACGCAGGTGCAGTTCGACGACAAGAACCTGTCGCCGTCCGAGCGCTTTGTGCGCAAGCACCAATGGGCGGCTCAGGCCGCCGAGCGCGCCACCGGCATCCCCGCATCCAACATCATTGGTCAAGCGGCCCTGGAATCAGGCTGGGGCAAGCATGAAATCAAGATGAAGGACGGCACATCCAGCCACAACCTGTTCGGCATCAAAGCCGGGGCAGACTGGAAGGGCAAAGTGGCAGAAGTGACAACCACCGAATACTTCAACGGGGTTGCCAAAAAAGTCACGGCCAAATTCCGCGCCTATGACTCGTATGCAGAAGCCTTCACCGACCACGCCCGCCTGCTGAGCCAGAGCCCGCGCTACAGTCAGACCGTTGCGATGGCCGATTCGGTGAAGGACTATGCCAAGGGGCTGCAAAAGGCGGGCTACGCCACAGACCCCGCCTACGCGGACAAGTTGACCAAGACGATCAACACGACGTTGCGGCTGCAACGGTCCATCACTTGAATGGCTGATCGGAGTACCCCATGGGATCAAACATTCTTGCACTGAGCACCCGGGCCATGCTGGCCAATACGGCGATGCTGCAGACCGTCAGCCACAACATCAGCAACGCCAACACCGAGGGCTATTCCCGTCAAAGCGTCGAGCTGGCCACCGAGGGCGGCCAGTTCTCAGGCGCAGGTTTCTTTGGCCGTGGCGTGCGCATTCAGGACGTCACCCGCTCCAGCGACCAGTTCCTGACCCGCGAGGCCAACGTCAACCTGGCCGCATCCTCATCCGACCAGACGCGTCTGGACAAGCTCAAGCAACTCGAGAAGATCTTTCAGACCGGCGAGGCCGGCATCGGCTATTCCGCCAGCCAGATGCTCAATGCCTTTGTCGACGTGGCCAATCAGCCGCAGGACCTGTCAGCCCGTCAGGTGGCGCTGGCGCGTGCCCAGGATCTGGCCAGCCGGGTGCAGAGCGCGGGCAACCAGATTGCACAACTGCAATCGGGCGTGATGTCGGACCTCAAGACCACGGTCAGCCAGATCAACGACTTTGCCCGCCAGATCGCCGACATCAACCAGAAGATCGCGCTGACCCAGGGCGCCGGTCACGCGCCCAATGACCTGCTGGACACACGCGATGAGCTGATCAAGCAGCTCAACACGAAAGTACAGGTCTCCACCGTCGCGTCGGAAGACGGCACGATGAGCGTGTTCATGGGCGGTGGCCAGCGCCTGGTTTTGGGCAACCAGGCCGAGAAGCTGACCGTGGAAGTGGACAACTTTGACGCCAACAGCGGGCGTCTGGCCATGACCACGCCCAGTGGCAACGCCCGACTGGACCCCAGCGTGATCACCGGTGGGTCGCTCAAAGGTCTGCTGCAGACGCAGGATCAGGACATCCCCAATGCCCGCAACCAGCTGGGGCAAATGGCCGCTGCGCTGAGCTGGCGCGTGAACCAGCAACAGTCTTTCGGGCTGGACCTGGGCTCTCCGGCCTCGCCTGGCGCCAACATCTTCAGCGTAGGCCCGCCTGCCGTGCTGCCTTCGCGATTCAACGCCTCGTCTCTCACCACGCCCCCCGTCAGCCTGACCGTGACCGACGGTCGTGAGTTGCAGGCCAGCGACTACCTGATGGAAGCCGATCCCGCCAACCCGGGTGCCTATCGCGTGACCCGGCTGAGCGACAACACCGTCTACAGCAACGTGGTCGACGGCACCGAGCTGGACGGGCTGCACATCGCCATCTCGGGCGCCATTCCGACTGGCGACCAGTTCATCTTGCGCCCCGTGGGCAATGCAGGGATCAGCATGACGCGCACGCTGGACAAGCCTTCGGGCATTGCCGCTGCGTCGCCGGTCACCGGCACGGTCAACCCCGCCAACAAGGGCACCGCCACCGTGGGCAGCTTGTCGGTCGTGGCCCAGGCCACCACCACGCCTTACGGCGACGTGCAGATCCAGTTCACCGACAACGTGGGGGGCTACACCCTCACTGACGCCTCTGCGGGGGTCTCCATCACCGGCACGTGGCAGGCCGGCACGCCCATTTCGTACAACGGCTGGCAATTGAGCCTCAACGGCGTCCCTGCCAAGGACGATCAGTTGCAAGTCAGCGCCACCCAATACCCGGGCAGCAACAACGGCAATGCCTTGACCATGCTGGGCATCCGCGACGAAGACATCGTCGGCCGCCAGCGCAATGTCAACGACCCGTTGAACCCCGCTGACGACGTGGTCAACCCCGGCGCCAGCATCACCACCGCCTACTCTCAACTGATCGGCAACGTCGGTGTCACGGTGCAAAGCGCCACCACCTCGGCCGACATTTCGAGCAAGTTGTCCAGCGACTCGCAGACCCTGTTGCAGAACAGGACCGGCGTCAACCTGGACGAAGAGGCCGCCAAGATGATCCAGTACCAGCAGAACTACCAGGCGGCGGCCAAGGTGTTGCAGGTCGCTCAATCGGTGTTCACCACGCTGTTGGGCATCCTCGGTAATTAAGGAGTCAGACCATGCGAGTCAGTACGGCCCACACCTATGACCTGGCCATCGAGTCGCTGCAAAAGCGGCAGACGGACCTGGCGACGTCGCAAAGTCAGTTGACCAGCGGCAAGAAGATCGGCGTCCCCAGCGACGACCCGATTGCCGCCGCCCGCGCCGAGCGCGCCCTGGCCACGATTGGCCGGGCCGATGCCAATCAACGCGCGCTCGACGCCAGCCGCAACGTGATGCAGATCGCCGAGTCATCGATGGGCGATGCGGTCGACCTGCTGCAACAGGCCCGGGAGTCGATGGTCGCGGCCGGCAACGCCAGCTACACCGCCGGCGAACGCAAGAGCGTGGCCAAGAAGCTGCAAGAGATTCGCACCCAGTTGCTCACCGTGGCCAACCGTGCCGATGGCGGCGGCGGCTTCGTATTCGGCGGCCAGGGCTCGGCCACGCCGCCATTTGTCGACGCCCCCGGCGGGGTGAAGTTTGTCGGACAAGGTGGCGAAGCCCGCGCTGCGTCAGGCGAAAGCATGAACATGACCGTCGACGGTCAGAACGTGTGGCTCAAGGCCTCTCAGGGCAATGGCGTGTTCGTCACCGGCGCCAGTTCGACCAACACCGGTTCGGCCTGGATCACGGCAGGCTCGGTGTCGGACCCCTACACCAACCCCTACCTCACGGGGACCTCGTCGTCGCCTTACCAGATCGACTTCCAGGTCAGCGGTGGGGTGACGACCTACACCATCAACGGTGGGGCCGCCACGCCTTACAAGGACGGCCAGGCCATCACGGTCGACGGCATGTCCTTCACCATCAAGGGTGCGCCGGCTGACACCGACCAGTTCACGATCAACCCCTCGCAAAAGGCGCTCAGCGTCTTTGACTCGCTGGACCAGGCCATCCAGGCGCTCAACAACGGCACGCTCAATAACGGGCAGATCACCCAGGCGGTCAACCGCGGCATCAGCGACATGGACAGCGTGCTGAGCACCATGCAGGGTGCACGATCTGCCGTGGGCGAAACACTGAACCGCATGGACGGCGCCGAAAGCCGCAACAGCGCCACCAAGCTGGCCGCTCAAACCGAGCGCTCCAATGCCGAAGACCTCGACATGACGACCGCCATCTCCGATTTCCAGGCCAAGCAGTCAGGCTACCAGGCGGCCTTGCAAAGTTATTCGATGGTGCAGAAGATGTCCCTGTTCCAGTATCTCAACTCTTAAAAATCAGGCTGCCCAATGGACCACCCCATCCTCGGTCAACTCGCACTCGCCTACTCGCCCGTCATCGACCGCAACCGCAATGTGACGGCCACCCGGTTGAGCGTCTTTCCGCTGTCGCAAACGGCCGCGCTGGCGCCCAATGACCTGCTGGCGGCGATCAGCGAAACCTGGCCCGCTGACGGCGGCCAGCTGTGGATGAACATCGTCAGCGAAACGCTGCTGCGCGACATGCTGGACGCCCAGCCGGGCACGCACATCCTCATTGAACTGCCGGCCTTCATGGCGGGCGATCCCAGCTTTGTCGACCCGCTTTGCACCTTGCACGCCAACGGCAGCACCCTGCTGCTCAAGGGGCGGCCTTTGCAGGAGCTGCCTCGCGAAGTGCTGGACTGCTTCAAGTACGCCATCATCGATTTCGAGGACGACCGACGCTACGACCCGGCCACCAGCACCCCGTCGGCAGCCGGCGCAGCGGGCGAAGGCTTCATTCGCAACATCGGACATGTGCAGGCCGGCATCACCAATGTGGCGGACATGGAAACCAGCTTCCGCCGCGGTGCCGCCGCCGTGCTGGGCTGGCCCATCGACAACATCATCGACGAATCGTCGCGCCCGGCTGATCAGCCTGCCTTGCAGGTGATCGTGCACCTCATCGACCAGGTGCACAAAGAAGCCGAGATCGAAGACCTTGAAAACACCCTCAAGCGCGATCCGGCTCTGGCATACAAGCTGATGCGCTACATCAATTCACCGGCCTTTGGCCTGTCGGTCGAGATCAACTCGTTCCGCCACGCCATCATGATCCTGGGCTACCAACGCCTCAAGCGTTGGCTGGCCTTGCTGCTGGCAACCGCATCCAAGGACCCGAACATGCGCCCGGTGATGTTTGCCGCCGTGCGCCGTGGCCTGTTGATGGAAGAGTTGGGCAAGCTCAGCGGCGACGACGAACAGCGCAGCGAACTGTTCATCTGCGGCGTCTTCTCCTTGCTCGACCGCATGTTCCGGCAGCCCTTCAGCGCCCTGCTCAAGACCATCCCCGTACCTGAGCGCGTCTACCAGGCGCTGGCCGATCACACCGGCCCCTACGAGCCCTATTTCAATCTCGTCAAGGCTGTCGAAGGCAGCACCATGTATGACATCAAGGAAGCCGCCGACCACATGATGATGAGCTTCTCGGACATCAATGGCGCGATCCTGCGGGCCTTGAAGGCAGCCAGTCAGCTCGACTGAACGGGCTTGGGCTGCACCTTCACGACGGGGCCTCAGGGCCCCGTTTGCATTGGCACGGATGATTGAGCCAATAAGCCACGATCACGTCCGCATTTCCGGCTTTCGCATCGGCGCGTACATCCAACAATGATGGAGCGCACACCTGTTTCGGTGAGCCCCTTCTCCGTAGAGGCCGCATCCATGAAAGCCCACCCGACCCATTGGCCACGCTCGTTGGCCCGCCTCACGGCCTCGCTTGCCGCGCTGTTTCTGCTGGCCTTCATGACCGGCTGCGGCGGCAGTGGCGGCTCGGCCGGCAACGCCTCCAACCCGCCAGGCGGTAGCACCTCCACTGCCATGGAGGTGGGCCCGGTCACGCTATCGGGCGTGGCGGCGATTGGCGCGCCTTTGCTAGGAGCGACTGTTTCCGTGGTCGATGCCAAAGGCGCCTTGCAAGGGTCTACGACAACCAACACGTCCGACGGCAGCTTCAAGCTCCCACTGTCTGCTACCAACATCCCCCTGCCGCTGCTGATTGAAGCCAATGGGGTGGACATGACTGGCTCACCAGTTAGCCTTCACTCGGTCGTCCAGAAGGTGACAGCTGGCTCCACCAACATCACCATTCATATCAATCCCGCCACAGAGGCGGTGGTGGCTATGTTGCTCGGTTCGGATCCATCTACCCAATTCAAGTCTGCGAGTACCCAGGCCAGCAATTGGACCCAACTTGGTAACACCACGGCACTCACCAGCGCGTCGAACCTGATCAAAGCAATCATCAAAAACAACATCAAAGATGCAAAAGGTGCAGATGGCAAGCCGGTGGACTCAACCAAACTCGATTTCTTCCAAGATCCTTCTTTCGCCGCAAGAAAATTCGGGCTAGACGCCGTACTGGAGGGATTGAACATCCAGATCGGACAAGACGCCGCGGCCGCCCCCCAACTGGAAATCAGCAACCGATTCATTGCCCCTGGTACGCCAGAAGTGACCATCCACCTGCCTAATGCCAATACGCAACTGGCTTTAGGCAGCGCGGGCAAAGTTTCGGATGCCATCACCTCATCGCGCACGAATTCAACCAACACCACAACCAGCGTCACCACACTGATCAGCAACATTGCCACGCTGGACAATTTGGCCGCGAGCATCAACGACGTCATCTCCAAACAATACACGGCGCCCATGATCGCCGTGATGCCTTTCTTTTCAAGCGCCTTTGTCATGCACAACGGTGCCAATGCCTTTGATGTGGCTACCCAATTCGCCAGATACGGCGCCTCTCTCTACCAACTCAGCAGATTCCAATTCACGGGGTGCGCGGACGATCCCATGCCGGTAAAGGGTTGCGCCAAACCCAAGGTCTCGGCCCTGGTCAGTGACCGATCCGGAAAGGTCTACGGCGTGTTCAACAACGTCGTCACATATGGCACCGGAACGGGGTGGACATTACTCGGCAATGGCCGTGAGGCGGATTGGTCCGTGACGGGCGCGGCCTGGGCCAGCTGGGACGCCATTGGCACAGCCGTTGCATCGTGGCAAGGCGTTCATTTCGCGGTCAACGCGGGGCCGAGCGCTGTCTTGACCTCGCTGCAACTGCCCAGTGGCTTCAGCGTCACCCTCTTCAAGTGCCTCGGAAACTTCTGGTGCCAGAACGCCACACCGACTGGCGACCTGATCAGCGACTACTTCTTGCAGTATCCGAATCTTGGCTGGTTCGGCAGGGCGGACTCTAGCCGCGGCGCGGTCTACACCTTGTCAGCTCAGCCGATATCCGGCAATAGCAAACTGTCGACTGTGGCGCTTCCCAATGATGTGCCCTCTAGCACAGCTGCTGCGATGTACCCCAAGCCCGACGGCTTGTCAGCGACTGCGCCTCTGACTTGCGCACAGGTCCTGGCAGGTGTCCATGTCACGTGGAACGCATGGGCTGCCGCCAACCCGACCATGCGCATGCAGTCGGTGCTTTCAGTGGTGACATCGACGGGTGCCCTCACACCGTGGATTCAGCAAGCAACCGTTTACCCTCTTTCAACGAACGCCACGGACGTGCCAGCCGTGATCAGTCCGCCGGCGACAGCTGATGCCTGTCATCTCTGGCTGGTTGCGCAAGACACACTCGGACGCCACTACATCAGCAAGATCGTCGCCACGCCTTGATCGCCACCCCTCTGCGCGACCCGCGCGGCGGATCGCCTAAGATGCCGCATGAGCGCCGAGCACGATCCGATTCAACCTGACACCCCTTATGCCGACCTGACGCCTGACAAGGTGCTCGACACCTTGCAGGATTTCGGCATCCTGGGCGATGGCCGCCTGCTGCAACTGAACTCTTACGAGAACCGGGTCTTTCAGGTCGGGCTCGACGAGGGCGGCATGGTCGTGGCGAAGTTCTACCGACATGACCGCTGGACCTCGGACCAGATCCTGGAAGAACATGCTTTCGCCCACGAGTTGGCGCAGGCTGAAGTCCCGGTGGTCGCGCCGCTGGTCCTCACTTGCGAGGACCCTGCCCGGCTGTTGGGCATCCCCCCGACTTTGGGCTGTCAGGACCACATCCGCGTGGCGGTCAGCCCTCGCAAGGGTGGCCGCAGCCCCGAGCTGGAAGACCCCGACGTCCTGACCTGGATCGGACGTTTTCTGGGCCGGCTTCACAGCGTTGGCGCTCAGCGCAGCTTTCAGTACCGCACCAGTCTGAGCGTGGCGCAGACCGGCCGCAGCGCTCGCCAATGGCTGCTCGACCACGAAGCCCTGCCCCCGGACCAATTGCGCCCGTGGACCAGCGCGTGCGATCAGGTGCTGGATCTGGCACAAGCCGCCTTCGACCGCATCCCCGGCCTGGTGTACCGCCGCCTGCACGGCGACTGCCATACCGGCAACATCCTGTGGACGCCAGATGGTCCTCATTTTGTTGATCTGGATGACGCCTGCATGGGGCCCGCTGTGCAGGATCTGTGGATGCTGTTGAGCGGCGACCCCGAACAACGCCGCAGCCAACTCAATGCGATGCTCGATGGCTATGAATCGATCATCGACTTTGACTGGCGTGAACTCAAGCTCATCGAAGCCTTGCGGGCGTTGCGCATGATCCACCACAGTGCGTGGCTGGCCAAGCGCTGGCACGATCCCGCGTTTCCTGCGGCGTTTCCATGGTTTGGACAAGTCACCTACTGGCAACAGCAAACCGATTTGTTGCGCCAACAGATCGAGGTCTTGCTGGAGCAGGGACAGGAGTCGTCCTGGCGTTGAACGCGCCCGCGCTCAATGACGTCGGTGGTACCACAAGCCGGCCCCGGCCAGCATGCCGACCAGCCCATGCCCCACACCCAAGGCGTCGCGCCAGGTGTCTGGCACCCAGTAGTACAGCACATAGCCCGACAAGGCCAGCAAGCCGATCAGAACCAGAAGGGCCACGCCGTCCCACACGCGCCGCTTGATGCGCCAGCCCAGCAGCACATGGGTGCCCGACAACCGGCCGACCATGAACACCATGCCCAGCATGGCGGCGCCGTGCAGCTTCATCAAAGGCGCCTCCCAGGGACTGGGCAAGCCTTCCATGCTCGCCTGCGCCACAGCGGGCCAGCCCAGGAAGTGAACGCACAGCCACAGGCCGCCTGAGACCAGCAGGGCCAGCATCAGCGCATGAATCGTCCAGCGCACCCATCGGCGCAAAGCATGTCGTTGGTGAGGATGGAAAGCCATCCCGCCATCATGCATGAATCCAGGCCTGGGCCTGAAAAAACCGCAAGACAGGCTCGGCCTGATCCAGCCCCAATTGGCACACGACCTTGGTCAACGCATCGGCCACCGCGCAGCGTGGCGCCGCGACTGTGACATGCCGCGCCTGTGCCGTCCCATGCAAGGCCGAGCGCGCATCGGCCCCGAAATAACTGGTCGCCAGCGCCGTGTCGGCGATCTGCGCCCACCGGCGCACCCCACCCTGCACCTCGTCCCGCAGATCGACGGGGATGTTGCATCCCATGACCCGCAAATCGCCACCCGCGTTGACCCAGGCCGACGACACCGAACGCGCGCAGAGCGCCTCCATCGCCATGTCGACGGCATACCCCTTGGCGATGCCGCCCAGGTCCACTCGCACATCGGGCGTCAGCTTGTGCCACAGACCGTCGGCGTCAAGGCACCACTGCCCACTGCCCAGGGCAATGTCAAACAGGCCGCCGGTCTGATGATGCAGTTGCGCCGCCAGCCGCAAGACCTCGCGGGTGTGCGCGTTGACGCTGACCGGCTGCCCCACCTCCGCGAGATGGAAACGGCTGACATCGCTGTCAGGGTCGAAGCGGGACAGCCGACGCTGCACCTGTGCGATCACGGCAAAGGCGTCGGCCACCGCCTGGCTGACCAGGCTTGAAGCATCGGGATCGCTCGACGCGTCCAGCGGTACGCCGATTTCAACCAAGGTTCCCAGCCAAGGCTGGGCCCGCCGCAACACCGTCATCCGGCGCCCAGCAACCCTGCGCCCCGCGCCCAGTCCACCACCGAAACAATGCGCTTGACGCCTTCGGCCACGTGACTGCATGACAGGGTGGCGCCGCTGATGTTGGCGATGTCATTGCCGGTCTTGATGGGCGACTGGACGCCCTTGCCGACGAACTGCTGTCGCCAGGCTGGCAAGCGGATCTCGCCGCCATGGCTCTCACGGTAAGACAGGATCTCGATTTGCTTGACCGTGCCATCGGTCTGCAGGCCGACGGCATAGGTGATCAGCTCGAACTTGCCCACCACGTTATCAACGACCACGTAGCCCAGCGCCTTGCCGCCTTGCATCGCCACAAGCACCTTCCAGTTGGCCGAGCGGCCACCGACGCCATAGCGCTGCTGCAGGGCCTGCAACTGCGCGGCATCGAGCCGAATGTCACGCGCCTCAAATCGATCCGCCGCCGGAAACAAAGCCTGCTGGGCTTGTTGTGGCGTCATGTAGTCCACTGCAAACGCGGCAGTGGGCACCACGCCGGCCAGCGCCACAGGCGCCAGCGCAGCCGACTTGAGGATCGCAATGCGCATCAGAAGCTCCAACCCAGTCCCAGATTCAAGCGATTGTCGTCGCTGTTTTCCTTGAATCGCTGAATGTCGGCTTTGAGCACCACGCCAGCCCCCACGGCCAGATTGGCGCCCACCGTGATCACGCGCTCGGCCTTGGCGGCCTCCGGCGTCAGACCAGCGCCCACATCGGCATAGGCCTCACGGGTGTTGAACTGCTCCCACCGCACAAAGGGGGACAGGGCCAGATCGCCGTGAGACCACAGCTTGTATGCCGCCTGGGTGTACCAGCCGCTGAAGCGCGAGGGCACCAGATAGGGGTTCCCCACGAGGGTCTGGTTGAAGTCCGTGGTGTTGGTGATGCGGCCTTGCGCGTACAGCGCCGACAGGTCCCAGGCGCCCGGCGTGTAGCGGGCATGCACATCCCACAAAGTCACGCCCATCTTGGGCACACCGGCCTGGCCCTGGCCACCGCGACCTGCGAACACCGCGCCGCCCAATTGCAGGCCCGGCACACCGCGCCAGTTCAAGGCCACGAAGCCGCCCCAGTCATGCGACTTGGCCTGGGACATTTCCTGGTGCACCGCGCCCAGGGGCGACTCGGCGGTCTCGGCGTCTGTCGGGTCCCACTTGCTGACATCAAAGCCCGTGCTCACGCCCGCTTGCAGCGTCAGGCCCTGATCGAGGTCGCCCACAAATTGGACACCGCCCTCGCGCCAGGTGCTGGGGATGATGGCGGTCTCCACAAAGTTGCGTTCGACGCCGTAGTACGCCGTGGGCTCGTGGTTTTCATTGAGCAGCCCCATCGGCATCACGAACAGACCGGCCCGAGCGGCCCAATTGGCGTTGAGCTGGCGCTCGATATAGGCCTGCTCGATGGCCACTTCGCCGGCATCGTCGGCCGACGACACCGCATGCTCGACCTCCAGCTCGGTCACCAGCTTGGTCTGGCTGTCAAAACGGTGTTGGAAACCCAGCACGAAGCGCGTCAGGTCAGCGCTGTTGCGCCCGGTGTCCTTGTTGTAGAAGCGCGCACCCATCTCGCCATAGCTGGTCAGCACCGTGGCCGGTTCACCCGCAGGGGAATTGGCAGTGACAGCATCGGCAGCCGGTGCCTGGCTTGGTGCCTGGCTTTGTGCCTGCGCTTTGGCTTGTGCTGCCAACTGGGCCTTGAGCGCGGCCAGTTCGCTGCTCAGCGCGTCCAGACGGGACGACAGCTCGGCCTCTTTCGCGGACACGGACCCCGCTCCTTTGGCGGCCGTTTGGGCATGAACAGGCAAGGTGGCGCAGACACAAGCGGCGGCCAGACAACTCAGGGCAAGAGTGTGTTTCATGATGAGGGGTCCAAAAGGTTGAAAGCCAGAAAATCAGTGTGACCAGCCGTCGCTGAGCGTGCCCAGAAAGACCACCAGGTCCTGGATCTCGGCATCGGTCAAGGCGGGGGCATCGCCCAGGGTGCGGTTGTAGGGCGCTTCGGTTGTGTTCACGTGGTCCTTGTTTCGGTACGCGAGCGGCAGGTCGTTGTACTTGTTGACCTGGCCGTTGACATCGCGGTCGACCTGCCCGTTGGCGTCCAGGTACCACTTCTCGGGATGGGTTTCGCGCTGAGCGTAGAAGGTGACGACCGTGGTCAGGTCATGGAAGACGCCGTTGTGAAAGAACGCGCCCCGTTGGGCCACATTGCGCAACGAGGGCACCTTGAACTTGCCGCACAAGCCCTGCCGTGTGGTCTCGTCCAGCGCGGTGATCACGGGGTGGCGGCTGTCGCACAGACCCAGGTCGAACACGGTTGGGTCCACGTTGTCGCTGATGGTCCAGTTGCGTGGCACGCCCAGGCCGTCGTACGAGAAATCGGTGAACAGCGGCAAGCTGCCATTGCGACCCTTGCCGCTGGGATGGCAGGCTGCACAGTTGCCTTTCGAGGGGCTGTTGAACAGCGCCAGGCCGCGCAATTCCTGATCGGACAATTTGGTTTGCCCGCGCAAGAAGGCGTCGTACTTGCTGGTGAAGGGCGCAAATTGCGCGTCCTCTTGCTGAAAGGCCTGCAAGGCCAGCGCAATGCGCTCGTAGGCAGCGGCCGGGTCGGCAAAGATGCCGGCGCCGAACACCCGCTTGAACTCCTGGGCGTAAGCCCCTTGCGCGACTTTGGCCACGACGTCTTCGGGTCGGTCATTGGCCATCTCACGCGGGTTCACAAAAGGCCCCTTGGCCTGGTCGGCCAGCGACTTAGCCCGCCCGTCCCAAAAAAAGCCGCCGGTCGGCGTGCCTTCCGCGTCGAAATGGAAGTCCGTGTTGTAGCGCAGATAGCGCATCGAGGGCGACACGCGGGTGCCATGCCGATCGGTGCCCAGGGGCCCACCCAGTTGAACCGACAGGTTGTTGGGTGCCGCATGGGCGTGGCCGGCGTCGTGGCAGCTGGCACACGACTGCACCCCGGACTTGGACAAGTTGGTGTCAGTGAAGATCAACTGACCCAGCGCCGCGACGTCAGACAGGGATTGCGCCTGAGCAGACGATCCGCCGGTTGTGCTCCCGGCATCGCCCCCGCCCCCACAACCCGCCAGCACGGCGGCACACAGCAAAGACAAGACGGACACGGGCTGACGGAAGGGGCTCCACATGACGAAATCTAATGCAAATGACAATGGTTCGCATTATCAGCAAATAAACCAAAAAAAGCCAGACCGAAGCCTGGCTCTTATGCGGTCTCCTGCTCTAAATCAAATTCAGGCGTGGCCTTGCCGCATGCGACGGGGCCATTGCCACCCCGCCCACAGCAGTCCCAGGAGCAGGGTGAGGCCATCCAGCGCGCCGCCCCCTCCTCCGCCGCTCGACGGGGGCGACTCAACGATCACGACCTGGGTGGTCGATGCGGTCACGCCCTGATCGTCCGTGATGGTCAGCTTCACGGTAAAGCGCCCCGGCGCGCTGGCATGGGCCGACACGGACACGGTGTCCACGTCGCCGGTCAAGGACGAGACGATGCCCCCGCCATCGATCAGCTCCCAGTGGTAGCTGGTCACATGGGTGGCGAGCACGCTGGACAGCGACCCCGCGCCGCTCAGTACGATGGTGTCAGCCGGAGTCGGGTTCGCCGGCGTCACCGCCACACTGGCGACCCCGTCTGAGGCGGCCTTCGCCACCGCGGCCGACGCGTCCAGCATGCCCGCACCGCAAGTCGAAGTGGTGCAGTAGCACTCGCCCTGCGCGCTATCGGTCGGTGCCTGACAGTTGCCCGTCGCCGTGCTCACGCCCGAGGTCGGAAAGGCGCGGGCTGAACTCATCAAGATTCGCCTGACGGCGTCGGGCGTCAAACTGGGCCGCTTGGCCAGCATCAAGGCCACGGTGCCGCTGACCATGGGCGCCGAAAAGCTGGTGCCTGCGCCCCCCACATAAACGGAGCCGCCGTCCGCGTCGGCGACCGGCGTCTGTGTTCCCGAATTGGAAGCCGACAGGATGGGATACAGGCATGGCCCGGTCGTGTTGACGCAGTTGCCGCCCGGCGCACTGATGGTGATCTGGGGCCCCGTGGCCGAATAGTTCGTCTTGGTGCCCAGGTGGCGCAACGCGCCCACCGCGATCACGCCATTGCAATTGCCCGGGGTATCGACTCCTTTGGCTTCGTTCCCCGCAGAGGCGACCACCACGACACCGGACGCCACCACTTCGGTGATCGCATCCTGGTAGGCGGCGTGACACACACCGGCCGAGCCGAGACTCAGGTTGATGACACGGGCGACCTGCGGTGGCGGCGTTGACACGCCGGTCACCGGCAAGCCTGCCGCCCAGCGCATGCCCGCGATGATGTCCGAGTCATACCCGCCGCACTTGCCCAGCACCCGCACAGGAATGATGGTGGTGTTGCCGCCCACACCCGCCATGCCGATGGCATTGTTGGTGGCGGCACCGACGACCCCGGCCACTTCCATGCCATGCCAGGAGCTGGTCAGGTCTTCCTTGCATTGGCCCGACGGGTAGCTGCCCGGATTGGCCGTGATTTCGGCCTGCGTCAGCCAGTCACCCAGGTCGGACGGATCGGTGGAGCGCCCCACGCTGTTACCGGCCCGCACGGGGTCGGCGATCATGTTGTAGCCAGCCAGAAACTTGCCGGCAAAATCCCGGTTGTCCTGCCGCACACCGGTGTCTAGCACGGCCACAGCGACAGACGGAGAGCCATAGGTAAGATCCCAAGCCTCGACGGCATTGATCGCAGCGGTAGGTACGGTTTCCGAGGGCGTTTTGAGGTACCACTGCCCGGCTGGCAAAGAAGCCGGGCTGCCAAAGAACGGGTCATTGGGGATGGCCTTGCGCTGGCGCAACTGGTCCACCACGGCGTATTCGACATCCGGTTGAGCCGCCAGACGGGCAGCAAGCACTTCGGAGCTGACACCCTGGGCCTGGGCCACGTGCACGCGCGGCCCCAATTGGCGCCCGTCCCGCAAGGTAAGGCCCATTTTGAGGCCCAGGCGCTGCATGCGCGCCGAGCCGCTGCTGGCCCCAGACGAGCCCAGGGACTGCGGCTGGGCGTACGAGCTGTCCGTCAACAGGCTGGAATCAGCCTTGAGTTTGACAATGACACGCGCTCCCGGCGCGGCCCCCGCCAAAGCGGGCACCAACAGGGCCCAAACCAGCCAAGCACGACGAAAAGAAAACATTGCCTCTGCAATCAGAGTCCATCACGGTGAACCCATGGTAATGCGGTGGTGGCAAGGCTGACAAAGGGGAGATTCAATAAATGGGAATTTCGTACTTTCGCTAGCTGGCCCGTGTTAAAAATGGCACGCTTGCCCGGTGGTGGCTGGTGTGCAAATGGCGTTCCAGCCAGGCCGCGTGCTCTCTGACCAGCGCTTCGGCCCGGGTGCCCTGCTGGCGCTTGATCGCGTCCAGCACATTGCGGTGATGCTCTTGCGCAAACACCAGCCCCATGCGCACATCGGGATTGGCCCGCCCGGTGCTGAAAAACACGTGCGCCGCAATCGATAAGGGGTGCGCCGTGACGTGCGCCAGCGTGTTGTCGATCATGGGGCAGGCTGCCATCTTGACCAGCAGCCGATGGAATTCGGCATGACGGGCCAAAAACAGATCAAAGCTGTCCAGCGACCAAGTGGCTTCATCGAGCAGCATGTCCATGCGGATGAGCAGCTCGCGCGCCTGGGACATCAGCGAAGCTGCCACGCCCTGCTCGGCGGCCAGCCGAACGGCCAGTCCCTCCAGTGCGGCGTGCACCGCCAGCGCTGAGGCCACCTCGTCGCGAGAAAACTGTCGGACGCGGTAACCGCCATTGGCGGTGCTGTCGAGCCAGCCTTCGATCTGCAGGCGTTGCAACGCCGCGCGGATGGGCGTGCGTGAGACGCCCAGCATGGTGGCCAGCGACGGCTCCGACAAGCGGGCACCAGCGGCCAGCTCGCCGTTGAACAGGCATTCGCGCAGCCGATCGATGATCTGCAGAGGCGGCTCATCGCGGCCCTCGTCATGAGCGGAGTAAACCAGTCGAGGTTGAACGGTAACGTCCAGCATGGCGTGAAATCTCAATTGAGCAAGCCCCGCGCTCTGAGGCGCTCGTCGGGCGGGAAGTGGCTTTGGATGTACTGATCGATGGCCTGCTGGCGCTGCACGTCAGACAACTCCGGGCTGGCCTGGACCCGCTGGTATTCGGCACGCGCCGCAGCCAGACGGCGCTCCCAATCAGCCCACTCGGCATCGGCCTGAGCCAGCCGCTGAGCGGCGGCCTCACCGTACAGGGCGACCCGCTCTGCGTGGACTGCCTGGGCGTCCTTGCCCGGTCCCATCTGCGGCACCGGCATGTTCATGTCTGCCTTGTCAGGCCCCGCTTTGCCGTCGGCCTGCGCCACGAAATTCAGAAACTCCGCTTCTTCGTCTTTGTAAAACGCATCAGCCCACACCGGCCCCAGGTATTGACGGCGCAAGCCCTTGAGTTCGAGGAAGGCGGGCTCCCAGGTCTCGCGCTCATTGAGCACCAGCCGTCGCGAAGGTTGATGGCTGCGCAACGCCCAATATTTGTCGTAGATCGCCATGATCTCGGCGGCCGCTTTGTCGCCATGCGCGCGCCGCGCCTCGTCCTCGATCAGCGCACGCAATTCGGTGGGCGACGCAGAACCCAGGGCCAGCAGGTAATACTCGAAACGCTTGCGCAGCGCCAGATCGGGGTGCAATTTGCCATCGGCACCCACGCCCCAGTCGCCAGCCGCTTGTGTCTGCGACAACAAGGCATCGCCAAACACCGAGGCACGGATGCTGCTCAACGTGCGTGTGCCGGCGCTGCCGGCCACGGGTGAACGCGTTGGCTCCACTTCATTGCCCGCGCCCAGCAGGCTCCAGCCATGCCGAGCGGCCAGGGTGACACCTTCGCCGTCGACTGGAAGCAGACGCGGCCCCAGCCAGGCACCGCCCGCCACGACCACCGACAAGCCGGCCAGCCAGATCCAACCGGAACGTGTAGAGGAGTAGAGCTTCATCTTGTTACCGTCCTGCGTCATCAAACGAACCCGGGCCGGCATGGCCGACCCGGGTGGTGCTTCCCGTCAAAAAGGCAAGGAAGACCCTCAATTCATCATCACAGCCCCTGGTTCTTCAAACGATTGGCCAGGCCGCTGTAGAACGACACGGGATCAGGAGAGAACAAACCACGCAGACCCAGCAGATGGTTGATTTCGTCGAGGTGGTTCCAGCTGTAGTTGTCCTTGAGCACGGTGCCCCAGTGCGAGGAGCATGTGCTGACCAGGCCATCGTTGGCAGTGAAGCCAAAAGGTGCCGCGGTGATCGCCAGGACGGCGTCCGAGATGTCCAGCACGTTGGTCAGCACCGAAGCGCCACCTGTGGAGTAGTAAGCCACGCCGTTGGCCGTTGCAGGACCCTGACCGCAGCTGCTGGTGGGCGCACCTTGGGGGTACTTGGCATTGAAGGCCACCGCACCTGCCGTAGACAGCGAGCTCAAAGCCTTGCTGATGTCGGTTGCGGCCACCGAGGTGCCCGAGCCACCGTAGATCACGTTGAGCATCGTGGCGATGCCGGTGGCCACCGAGTTGGTCCAGCTCGACCCGATGTTGGCGTTCCAGAAGTCGGCCGTCTTGCTACCAAAGTGGGTCGCAGACACGGTGCCCACGCTGGCCACCATGCCGGGCACCACCGCGGCGGCGTAGCGCGCGGTCGGGCCACCCTGGCTGTGGGCGATCAGGTTGAACTTGGTGATGCCATCGCGGGCCGCCCACTGCTTGAGCTGCTGCACCAGTTGTTCGCCACGGTATTCGTTGGACTGCGCGGGGTTGACCTGCGCGATGTAGACGCGGGCGCCGTCATTGCGCAACTGGCTGGGCACCCCGTAGAAGTAGTTGATCCCCAGGACGCTGTTGAACCCCAGGAAGCCGTGCACCAGCACGATGGGGTATTTGGTTTGCGCGTAGGTGCCGGCATGGGCAGCCGGCGCCGCGACCGTCGCCGCCACCACAAAAAGACCGGCCAGAACTTGGCGCAGAGAAGACATCAAACTCATGGAACACCTCCAGGTTAATCGTCAATGTGGACAAACAGAACTCAGGCGTTGCAAGGACCTTTGCAAACCGCATGGAAACTTCCGGGAAAAGAACAAAAAAGAATCAGATCAATGTTGTTCTCACTTTGACGCAACGTTTGATGTTTGTAATTCAGGTCAAGCCCTTCAGGGTTTGCCTGGGGGTGTACACACTTTGTCAAGCCCCGCAGACGTGGGAACGCACCCGTTCGCGTGAACGATTAGGCATTTGGGACAGCCCACCCCTCAATCAAGGGGTCATTCTGTGTACACGGGATACCACCCAACAACGAAAAAGCCCGCAAGCGCAGAACGCTTGCGGGCCTTGACTGCGGCCGACTTGGCCGAACTCAGTTGAGCCAGTAGAGCAGCTTGGCGTGGTTCACGAAGAAGCTGCTGGCGTCCTTGAGGGTGAACAGGCCCACGATGTCGAGGTGATCCCAGCCATCCCAGGTGCCCAGGTTCTGCCACACGCCGGGCACGGGCGTGCCGTTGTAGGCCTGTTTGGGCGCCCCGGCCGGGCCCTGCATGCTGCGCGAGTTGACCACGCAGTCATTGCCCCACCAACTGCTGTCGATCACCGCGTGACCGGCTTCGTTGCGGGTGTACTGCCCCATGTACTCAGACTGCGGGATGAAGGGCGTGAAAGTACTGAGCAAGGCGTGTTGCTTTCCGTCCCAGAAGCCCTTGTAGGTCGACTTGGTTGTCACACTGAAGTAATACACATCCGGGTAGACCGCATTGCCGCCATAGATGGAGGGCGCGCCGTCCGGGCTCAGGTCGTACAGGCTGTTGTCCAGCGAGTTCTTCCAGGTCGCGTTGTTGGTGACGCGCTGGTTGTAGTCGTACCAGGACTCGCCCGCATTGCGGGTCAAGGACCACTGATCCAGCTTGAGGTCATAGACCGCGTTATCGCCACTGACCAGACCGCCCAGACGATAGGCCGCCGTCACGATCTTCTCGGTGATGCCCAGCGGGTTGACGAATGCCGTCAGCGTCGTGCCATCGTGAGGCGTGCTCAGCGTGGTGATGCTGCGGATCCAGTTCTTGCCGCCCTGGAAGATCGGGGCGGTGCCCTCACCGGCCTTGCCATCGCGCAGCAACTTTAGCAGCACGCGGGCGGTCTGACCACCCTGGCTGTGGGCAATGATGTGGATCTTGTGGGTATCGTCCCAGTTGGTCAGCAGTGCGTTGTAGCAACGGCCCGCTTCCTTGTGACCATAGGTGGACGAGTGGGAGGCCCCGTAGTCCACGCATCCGCCCTTGAGCTGGTAGTAGGCCTCCACGGCACGGTCCCAGTTCGAGCTGATCGGGCCCACGGCCACAGTCACCACGTTATAGCCCTGGGACTTCAGGTACTCCTGCAAGTCACCCTTGCCATCCCAGCCGCCGCCCCAGTACTTCAGGCCGAAGAGCTCGCCGCGACCCCAGCCCGAGAAGCCATGGATCAACACGATGGTGTCCGTGTTGCGTGCGGCACCCGTGCCATAGGTGGTGCCCGACGACACCTTGGTGAACTGGAACACCTGGTTGTTGCCGTAATTGCAGATGTATTGATTCAACATGCCATACGATGAGCCCCGATTGGCGTCGAAGCACATGTAAGTCGACTTCGGACGGATCAGGTAACCCGAGCCATAGGCCACGAATCGGAACAACTGGTTGTCGCCCGAGTACTGGTTTTGCTGCTCGATGGCCGCGCCACTGGTGGCCGAGAAGTCGCGCACCGACAAGCCCAGTCCGCTGTTGACGTTGACGATCTTGTAATACCCGTCGGCCTGATGCGTGACCACGAACTGCTGTGCCGTGGTCGAGTTGCAGCCGTACTCTTGCAGCTGGATACCCGGGTTGACGTTGCTGCTGGGCACATCGAAGCACTTGCCGCTGTCCACCACCTTGATGGTGTAGGTGCCATCGGCGATGTTGGCCCCATAAGCCACCGCGCCGAGCTTCCACTTCTGGTTGGCCCCGCCGGTGTTGCTCCAGATCTGGGCCTTGGCGCTGTCCGCAGTGGATGCGGCGGCGATCTCGACCGGGCTGGCCCCATTGACTGCCGCCTTCAGCCAGAACGTGCCGTCACCCACGCCGGTGGCGTAAAAGCGCTGGGAGCTGGAGTGGTTGCAGGTGTACTGCTGAACCGCCGTGCCATTGGCCGTGCTGCCACCGCGCACATCCACGCACTTGCCACTGTTGGCGTTGACGACCTCATACAGGCTGTTGCCCACATAGACGAAGTCGTACTGCTGAGCGGCCGTGCCATTGCAGGTGTATTGCTGCAACTGAACGCTGTCTGAGGTGCTCGAATTCGGCACATCCAGACACTTGCTGCTGTTCAGGTTGGTGACCGTGTAGCGGCCACTGGCCACCGTGATGTTGGCCGACGAAGTGGGCGTCAACACATAGGTCTGGTTCAAGCCACCGTTGCAGCCCATTTGCTGCAACACACCGCCATCGGCCGACGACGAATTCTGTTGGTCGACGCATTTGCCCGAAGTGCGGCTGCGCAGCACATAGCCGTCGCCATTGCTCTGAAATAGAAACTGCTGGTTGCTGCTTCCGGTCCAGGTGTACTGCTGTATCGCGGCGCCATCCGAGCCGGACCCGTTGCGCAAATCAATGGCCTTGCCGCTGTTGACGTTGATGACTTTGTAATACCCGCTGTCCGTGGCGACCACATCCCATTGCTGGTAAGCAGCGGTGCCGCAAGTGGACTGCTGCAGCTGAATGCTGTCCGACAGGCTGCCGCCGGGCACGGTGACGCATTTGTCGCTGTGCGCGATGTGGATCGTGTAGCGCCCTGCGGCGACTGAAGTGGCGTGCGCCTGCGGCATGGCGGCTACCATCAGCCCCGCCGCCAAAAGCAGCCCACCCACTATCCGACTGTTCGGTTTCCTCATGGAAGTCATGGCTTGACCCTTTGCTAGTCATGATGAAGAGACAGAAAGGAACAGAAAAGAACTCTGATCCACACCTTTCCGACTGTCCAACATGCGTCAAACTTCTCAATTCCGGACAAGCCCTTCAGGGTTACCCAGGTGGCGTACACAGCCTGTTGGCGGACCCCGTGCCGGTTTGGGGACGCCTCCAGGGAGCGAATCCCGGTAAGCGGCTGGCGCACCCCTTGAATGCGGGGGCCATCTGTGTACAACGCACGCCCTCACAACCTGATCCCAAACCCGGACTTTGGCTTGCCGATACAGTGACGGCATGCAGACCCCCGCTCCCCAACAAGACGTCAAAACGATCGGCCTGATCGGTCTGGCGCATGGCACCTCGCATTTCCATCACATGTTGCTGGCGCCCTTGTTCCCCGTATTCATCCGGGAATTCGGCTTGAACTACTCGCAACTGGGCCTGCTGGTGACCGTGTTCTTCGTCATCTCAGGCACGGGCCAGGCTCTGGCTGGTTTTCTGGTGGACCGCATCGGCGCGCGCCCGGTCCTGTTTGCCGCGCTGGGCTGCTTCATTGCCGCCTCGCTGGCCGCACTGAACGCTCAGGGCTATGCCGGCCTGATGCTGGCCTCTGCCTTGGCCGGACTGGGCAACGCCCCCTTTCACCCGGCGGACTTCACCATCCTCAACAAGCGGGTGTCGATGTCGCGCCTGGGCCATGCCTTCTCGGTCCACGGCATCAGCGGCAACCTGGGCTGGGCGGCCGCCCCGCCCTTTCTGATCGGCATCAGTGCGGCGACCGGGCATTGGCGCTGGGCTTATGCCGCCTCCGCAGCGATGGGTTTGATCGTGTTGCTCATTCTGATCAGCCAGCGCCAGGCCCTCGACGACCGGCACGCCCCAGGCGGTCACGGCTTTCAAGCCTCGCATGCCGGCTTGAAAGCCGAGCACCCGATGGCCTTCTTGAAGCTGCCCTCGGTCTGGCTGTGTTTCTCGTTCTTCTTCTGGAGCACCGCCGCCTTGTGCGCCATCCAGAGCTTTGCCAGCCCCGCCCTGACGCATCTGTATGGCTTGCCCCCGTCCATCGCGGCCTTCGTGGTCACCGGCTACATGCTCTGTGGCGCGGTCGGCATGGTGTTTGGCGGCTTTCTGGTCGCACGGGCTGAACGCCTGGAGCGCACGATTGCGATGGCCATGTCGCTGGCGGCCGTCCTCTTGCTCGTGACCGCCATGGGGGTTCTGCCGGCTTACGTGGCGGCTGCGATCACCGCGCTGGCGGGTTTTGGCACGGGTCTGGCCGGCCCCTCGCGCGACATGTTGATCAAGCGGGCGGCCCCTCCGGGCGCCACCGGCCGCGTCTACGGCACGGTGTACTCCGGACTGGATCTGGGCTTCGCGCTGGCCGCACCGGTTTTTGGCGCCTTGATGGACCATGGCCAGCCGCAAGGCATCTTCGCCGGGGCGGCGCTGGTGCTCATGCTGGGCATCGGATCGGCGGCCCTGGTCGGCCAAGGCATCGCCGAGCGCAAACTGGCCCAGGCCTGAGCCTGATCAGGCCGGGTCGTCGTCTCGCTCGGGCTGCTTGTCAGGGCGCTTGAAAGCCCGCGGACTGATGACGTTGCCTTGACGCTCCACGGGTTGACGCAGCCGCTGCAGGATTTCCTGCGTGGCCTTTTGCGCCTCTTTCTTGGTGGCCTGACGCCGGTACATGCGCGCAGCCCGGCGCTTGGCGGTCTGCCACCTGCGCTGCACCGCCGCATCCAAGCGGCGCGTTCGATCGGGGCCAATGGCCAGGCGAAGCAACATCACGATGCATGCGATCGCGATCAAACCCGCCACTGTTTTCTCTGCAAAGCCCATGGGTAACCATTCCTGTCCTGGCTACTGTAACGATAACCCAACGCCCACAGCGCGATGCGGGTAAACAAGCCGGGACCAACCCGTAATATTGACCAGAATATCGCCAAAGATAATCGGACAGACAGCCACCCCATTCCATCAGCAGGCGCCCAACATGTTCCCTCCCCGCACCGCTGTCATGCGGCCCCATGCCCTCGCCACAGCGGCATCGCTGGCCTGTTCGCTGGTCTGCGCCGCCGCCCTGACCTCGCACGCCCGCGCGGCCAGCAGCGAGGAGGATGAACTGGCCCAAGCCTTCGGCGATCAGCCCATGGTCACCATCGCCACCGGGTCGCGCCAACTGGTGACCCGCGCACCGGCGGTTGCCACCGTCATCACGGCGGCCGACATCCAGGCCATGGGCGCCACCGACCTCGATGAGGTGATGGAGACCATTCCCGGCGTGCATGTGGCCCGCACCACGCAGGTGTACTCGCCGAGCTATGTCTTTCGGGGTGTCAACATCGGCGTCAACCCCCAGGTGCTGATGCTGATCAACGGGGTGCCTGTGACATCCGTGTACGCCGGCAACCGCGGCAACGGATGGGTCGGCCTGCCACTGGAAAACGTCTCTCGCATCGAAGTGATCCGCGGCCCCGGCTCTGCCTTGTACGGCGCCGATGCCGCCGCGGGCGTGATCAATATCATCACCAAGACCGCTGACGAGCAAGCTGGCACCACGGTGGGGGCGCGTACGGGCTCGTTCGACACCCATGACGCCTGGGCGCTGCACGGCGGCCAATGGGGACCGGTATCGGTTGCAGCTTACCTGCGCATGGGCTCGACAGCCGGCGCCAACAGCACAATCCGTGCAGACGCTCAAACCGGACTCGACCATTTGCTGGGCACCCATGCGTCTTATGCGCCGGGCACGGTCAACAATGGCCGCGACTTCATCGACGGCTCGCTGGATCTGAGCCTGGACCACTGGCGCTGGCGCTTTGGCGTGCGCGACCGGGACAACGTGGGCTCGGGTGCCGGTGTGGCCTCGGCGCTGGATCCGACCGGCCGCTCGCGCACGCAAAGCCTGACCTCGGATCTGAACTACGTGCATGACAACATCGCACCCGATTGGGCCTTGACGGCGCAACTGAGTGCGCGGCACTACAGCGAACGCTCCGACCTGACGCTGTTCCCGCCCGGGATGAACTTTGGGGGCGCGACCTTCACCGACGGGATGATCGGCAACCCCTATCAATGGGAACGACACCATCGCCTCAATGCCACGGCCCTGTACTCGGGCTGGGTGCGCCATCAGGTGCGCCTGGGAGGGGGTGTGGAGTCGGCCGAGATCTACAAGATCCGCGAGACCAAGAACTTCAATCCGGATTTTTCGCCCATCGGGACGGGCTCGCGGGCGGACGTGATCGATGTCAGCGACACCTTGCCCTTTTTGAAGCCCCACTCGAGGCAGCTGCGATATGTCTTTGCGCAAGATGAGTGGAGCGTGGCGAAAGACTGGACGCTGACGGCTGGCATCCGCCACGATCGTTATTCGGACTTCGGCAACACGACCAATCCACGCCTGGCGCTGGTCTGGGATGCCAGCTACAACGTCACGGCCAAGCTGATGGCCGGCACCGCCTTCCGTCCGCCTTCGTTCACCGAGCTGTACGCCATCAACAACCCGGTCGGGCAGGGCAATGCCCGACTGCAACCGGAAAAGACGCGCACCGTCGAAGCGGCCCTGTCCTGGCAGCCCGCCCCGCAGTGGCAGGTGGGGGCCAATGTGTTTCACTACCAGATGGATCACATCATCCAGCTGGTGAGCTTTCAATACCAGAACACGGGCCAGTTGATCGGCGATGGGCTGGAGCTGGAATCGAATTGGGCGGTCAGCAAGACCTTGCGGCTGACAGGCAACTACAGCTATCAATTCACGATGGATGGCGCCACCAACCACACCGCGGCCAGCGCGCCTCATCATCAGGTCTATGCGCGCGCCGATTGGCGCATGCTGCCCAACTGGTCCCTGCATGCGCAGGTCAACTGGATCAGCGATCAAACCCGCGCCTATGCCGACACACGCCCCCATCTGCCGGGCTACAACACGGTTGACCTGACATTGCGCTCGGTGCGCGAGGGCAAGGGCTGGAACGCCACCGTCTCGGTGCGCAACGCGTTCAATGCGACGGTGCGCGAGCCCTCCGTGTTCGACCAGACGCCCGCGCAGCCCTTCATCTCACTGCCCTACGACTACCCCATGCCTGGACGCTCGCTGTACGTACAGGGCACGTACACGTTCTGAGTCACTGGGGGGCTTCTTCTCGCAGCCAGGCCAGGCCCAGACAGCGGCCGATTTGCATCAACAGCAGGTCGCGCTCCAGCGGCTTGGGCATGAAGACGTCCGCGCCGGCCGCCAGGGCACGATCCCGGTCCACCAGAGACGCATTGGCGGACAAGGCGATCACGGGGATGGCGGCATGTGCCGGGTCGCGACGCAGGTGCGCCATCGCCGTCAGGCCATCCATTTCGGGCATGACCACGTCCATCACGATCAGGTCGGGCACCACATCGCGCACCTGGGCCAGGGCGTCCAGGCCATCACAAGCCTGGCGCACGTCAAATCCGAGGGGAGTCAACAGGTCCGCCAGCATCGTGCGGTTGGCCGAGACATCGTCGACCACCAGGATCTGGCGGCGCGGACCTTCATAGCCGGTCACGGCGGCCATGGTGTCGTCGGCCTGCTCGGTCAGATCGGCAGAGGCATCCGCCGACGTCGACACGCGCAGATCAAACCAGAACAGGCTGCCCGATCCCAACTGGCTTTCGACCTTGATCTCGCTGCCCATCATGCGCACCAGTTGACTGGTGATGGCCAGCCCCAGGCCGGTCCCCGCTGCTCGACTGCTGCCATCGCCAGCCTGCTCGAAGGGCTCGAAGATGCGCTCCAGATCTTCAGGCGCCAGCCCGACGCCGGTGTCCTGCACCTCAAAACGCAGGCGATACACGCCGCGCGGTGACCGGCCCATGCTGCTGACACCCAGGCGCACTCGCCCCTTGGGCGTGAATTTGACGGCATTGCTCAACAGATTGAGCAGCACCTGCCGCAAGCGTTTTTCGTCGATGTTCAGCACCGCTGGCACATCAGGTGCAATCTGCAACTCGAACCCGACACCCTTTTCGTCCGACTTGATGCGGATGATGTCGGCAATGCCCCGGAAGAAGTCGCCCGAGGGCACGGGATGGGGGAACAACTGGAACTTGCCGGCCTCGATGCTGGACAGGTCCAGGATGTCGTTGATCAGGAGCAGCAGATGTTCACCGCTGTTGTAGATGGTATTGAGGCCCACGCTCTGGCGCTCAGTCAGTGCGTCGCCAATCTTGAGCAACTGGGCATAGCCCATGATGGCGTTCAACGGCGTGCGCAGTTCGTGGCTCATGCGGGCCAGGAAGGTGCTTTTGGCCTGATTGGCCACCTCGGCCCGGTCTTTGGCGTCTCGCAGCTCACCGGTGCGCTCCCGCACCACGTCTTCCAGATGTTCCTGATGCCGCTGAAGCTCCTGGCCCCGCTCCTGCAGCGCCGAGATCATGCGATTGAAGGCCTGCGCCATGGCGGCGATGTCTTGCGGGCCTTCGACCTCCGCACGCACCTGCACCTCGCCGCGCTCGGCGCGGGCCATCACCCCCGAGAGGTCTTTCAAGGGCTGCGTCAAGCGCACGGCCAGCCACCGGATCACCAGCAGGAACACGGTCGCAAACGAAAACGAGATCAGCAAGTTGGCAAAGAACACATGCGTGGCCATGCGCTGCAAGGTCGCCTTGCTGTGCACCACGCGGACATATCCCAGGTAGCTTTCCTTGGGGGCGACGACTTCGAACGGCGAGGCCTCCGGCTGAATCCAGACGGGCGCCACAAATTGCCAGGTGTCTTCGGTTTCTCGCTCCAGGAAGGCGTCGTGGGGCAAGGGCCGAGGCATGGGCAAGCCCGTCACTTCCAGGCCGGCTGTGCCACGGGCCATCAGCACCCCGCCGTCGGCATTGCAGATTTCGACCCGCAACACATCGGGGAAGGACAAGGTGGCGCGCACGGCGTTGTCCGCGTTCTCAGGGGCACCGGCCAGCAAGGCCAGCGCGCTCTGGGTGGCCATGCTCGAGGCAACGCGCAGACCCTGCTGCTGCAAGGTGTCAAAGATCTGCCGGTTGCCTTGCCAGGCACTGGTCAGCGAGGACAGCAAAGCCAGGCACAGCACGCCCAAGGCCACAGCCAGACTCAACTGCCGCCTGAACGTCATCTGCTGGCCCCATAGGCGGCTTCGTCGTCGGCCCTGGAGCATTTTTTGTGTTTGGTCCAACATCAAGGCTCCGGATAAACCATGTCAACTCTCAACCGCCGGGCATCCAGGTTCAGGCCCAGGTGATTGGCTGTCCGCGTGTTCACGGCCAGCAAGACTTCCTTCAAGGGCCACACGCCCCGCTGCGAGGCGCCGCCATTGGCATAGCCCAGGGCGGCCCGGCCCAGCACGCGCCCCAGTTCAGCGTTGTCGGGATAAAGTGAGAACAGCACGCCGCGCTTGACATGATTGACGCTGCTGGAGAACACCGGCAGTCCACGCGTCCAGCTGTCTTCGAGAACCATGGGCAGCACCACCGCATCGTCCACCGTGGTGGAGTCCTGGGGCAACCACAACACGTCCTTCTTGGGATCGGCGGCCTGCATCGCCTCACGGTATTGATGAACCGCGCCCTTGAGGTCTTGCGCCTCGTAGGCGGACAACTCCAGCCCCTGCGATTTGGCCGCCTCTTGAGCCAATCGGATCAACCAGTCGTTTTGGCGCGGGTCATACACGACGATCACGCGGCGCGCGGACGGCACCAGGGTCTTGAGCCGGGCCAGCAGCAAAGCCGGGTCGGGCGCCAGGCTGTGAACGGAGAAATCGCGCGCCTGCGATTCAGGCACCGACAGCACCCCGCCAGCCACCACGCCCCACTGCCGGTCCAGCGCCGTTGCCACTTTCAAACCATTGCGACCCAAAGCAATGACCGCGCGCACGTCGCGACGGTGCAGTTCACCGGCGATGTCCTGTGTATTGGGATTGGCGCCCACCGCGATCGCGGTCACGCGCCCTTTGGCCTGTTCTTCGATCCCATCCATGATGGAGGTGAACACCGATCGATAGGGCTCACCGATCTCGGGATAGATCACCGCGATGTTGCGAGGCATCTCGTCGGCAAAAGCGCGTGCAAATGGCCATGCGCCCAGCAGCAGGCTCAAAACCAGTGCGCGCAATGTCAACCAAAATGCAAGGGGAACGGTCAATGTGTCCTCAGAAATCAGGCGGGGAAGAATGGCCAGCCTGCAAGCTTACCCATAGTTTTGGACACCTCCACTACAGATAGTCCCGGCATTTCAGGGGGCTGCCGGAGCCGATGTGGTCATGAACCTGCTGCATTTTGGAGCACTGCAAGCCGCCACCCAGGGAGAATGCCACTTCCCCCCTAGTTTCCAACAAGGTTATCCACAGATCACGGGGATAACTCTCAACGCTTGGGCTCGGTGCTTAGCCACAACAGGTTTTGCAAACGTTTAACGAACCGCGCGCCATTGAAGCCAGCACGCGCTGACAACTCGCTCAGCCGGCTGGCCGGATTGCCGCCCTGATTGGGCAGTGATTGGCTGATCAGATCGCGCAACTCGGACAGCCGACCGTACCAGCGGGCGTTGGCCAGCAGCAGCATCGCGCACGCCTTTTGCTCGGGGGCCACCCCTTCGAGGTTCTGCCACGCTTCGGGATTGAAGCGACCGTGTTGAGCGACGCAGAAATTCAACAACTGTTGTTCGGTATGGCGGTTCATGAGCCTGCTGCCAGGTAGGGGACACAGACCTACAACGCGACAGCGCGTCAAACGGATGACAGAACCGCCAACAAGCTAGGGATTGCGGATGGCGGAATTCGCGCCGCATCATCGTCCGGACGACACTGCAACGGGTAGTAGCCAGTCAGGAATGTTGCAGGCCGGCAGATTCTCCGCAATCTGGACTGTGCCTCATGACGACATCGAAATCCAGGAAGAAGGCCAAGGACCCGGGCGCAGGCTCAGGGCCCGGCCCAAGTCAGCGTGAATCCGCCCGTCGTGACCAAAGGACGCCCCCAACCCATGGTGCACGAAAGGATATGGACATGTCTCACTACGACCCCTATGGCTACGACCCGTACAGCGACCCCTACAACGCCGCTCCCACGGGTTACGAAGGCTATGACGCATCGCAGTACAGCGACCCCTATGCTGCCTATGCCGACCCCTATGGCGCCGATCCTTACGCGCAGGCCGGCTATGACTACAGTGGCGGTGGCGACCCCTATGGCCAAGGTGGCCAAGGGGGCCAGGAAGCCGACTGGGGTGCCGGATATGGCGCCGATTACAGCGGCTATGCCGACCCCTACGGTCAGGCACAGGACCCCTATGCCGGCTGGAGCGACCCCTACGGCTACGGTAGCGGCTACTACAGCAGCTATGACGACAGCTTCGGCGGCTACCCCAACCCCGTCCCGCCACCGCCCCCACTGATTCGGCCACCGCTGATCCGGCCGCCGCTGCTGGTGCGTCCTCCGTTGATTCGCCCGCCCTTGCTGGTGCGCCCCCCGCTGATTCGTCCGCCTCTGTTGGTGCGCCCTCCCTTGATCCGCCCACCTCTGCTGGTGCGCCCACCGTTGATCCGGCCGCCGCTGCTGGTCAGGCCCCCGCTGATCCGGCCGCCCTTGATCCGCCCACCGCTGTTGGTGCGCCCCCCTTTGCTGGTGCGCCCGCCCCTGCTGGTTCGCCCACCGCTGATCAGGCCCCCACTGTTCTATTGAACTCGCGCAGAAGGTTTTCATCCATGACATTGCCCTACGAGACTTTGGATGTGCACCGCTGGATGCTGCGCGACGGGCCGCGCATGCAGGCCTTTGAGGCGGCGCTGCGTGAATGGGTACAACCGGGTTGCGTGGTGCTCGATGTGGGCGCCGGCAGCGGTGTGCTGAGTCTGTTGGCCGCCAAGGCGGGCGCGACGCGGGTGTACGCGGTGGAGCGCACGCCCGTAGCCCGTCTGGCGAGAGAGCTGACTCAGCGCAATGGTGTCGGGCATGTCGTGCAGGTGATCGAAGCGGACATGCAGCACGTCCGCTTGCCCGAGCAAGTGGACCTGATCGTGTCGGAGTGGCTGGGCACGATCGGGGTCGACGAAAACCTGCTCTACCCGGTCCTGCTCGCCCGGGACCGCTGGCTCAAACCCGGCGGCATCATGGTTCCTTCAGTGGTCAAGGCCTGGGCCGCGCCCGCTCATCTGGCCACCCAGTGCGACCTGGATTACCTGCGCGACAACCGGCTGGGCCTGGACCTGGCGGGCTTGAGCGAGGCATCGGTACACGATCTGCTGTGCCGACGCTATCAGGTTCGAGAACAAGACCTGATCAGCGCACCACAGCTGATGTGGACCACCGACACCCGCACCGACGATCTGACTTGCGCCCTGGCGCCCTTCGAGGCCGACATGGACTTTCAGATCGAGCGCGATGGCCGTGCCAATGCGCTGGTTGCCTGGTTCGAGGCCGAGCTGTCGCCTTCGGTGACCTTGCGCAACGCACCCTGGGACCCAGAGACCCACTGGGGCCAGCTCACCTTGCCCTTGCGAAGCACCCTGACGCTGCCTGCCTCATCACACCTGCATGCACGGGTGGCATGCCTGCCCCGCGAACCTGGGCTCAGCGATCTGGCCTGGGCGGTCAGCGTCGACGAGGGCCCCTGGCAATCCCACGACACCCGGGTCGGACCCGGCATGGCACCCCAGCCAGCACCCCGATCTTCGACCCTCCAAGGAGACTTCGCCATGGCCTCAGACGACTCATCCCCTGATCAAGCCGGGAGCGCCGCCACCCGCCCACAGGCAGCCACCAGCGCCGTGCCCTCGGTGCAGGAAGCCGCCTCGCTCACTCGCTTTCTTGCGCGCGTCAGTGTGGACACCGATTTGCTGTATCAACTGATCAAGGATCCGATGGGCTTTTTTGCACAAGAGGGTTTGTCGGAAGAGGACATCGCAGCCCTGACCTCTCGCGAAGCGGCGGCCATCGAGCAGGCCATGATGAAGGGAGTCTCGCCATGAGCGCCAACAAGGGTCAATTGGTGGTGGTGGGCACCGGTCTGCGGACGGTCGGGCAGATGACCACCGAGTCGATCGCCTGGATCCGCGCAGCCGATCGGGTGCTGTACGTGGTCGGCGATCCGGTGGCGGAGCGTGCCATCCACGACCTGAACGACACCGCCGAGTCGCTGCAGGTTCTGTATGGCGAGGGCCAGGACCGACTGGCCACCTACGAGGCCATGGTCGAACGCGTGCTGGCCTGCGTGCGCGCTGGCGAACGCGTCTGTGCGGTGTTCTACGGTCACCCCGGCGTGTTCGTCTATCCCTCGCATGAGTCGATCAAACGGGCTCGGGCCGAAGGCTACAGCGCGGTGATGCTGCCCGGTGTGTCTGCCGAAGACTGTCTGTTTGCCGATATCTGCATCGACCCGGCCGCCACCGGCTGCCTGTCTTATGAGGCGACCGACTTTCTCTTCAACAACCGGGCCATGGACCCAGCCAGCGCGCTGGTGCTGTGGCAGATCGGCATCCTGGGCAATGGGCACTACCGATCAGAGGGCCGGTATCCGACGCCGCTGATGCCCTTCCTGATCGAGAAGCTGGGCACCCGCTATCCCTTGGGTCACCAGGCCATCGTGTACGAGGCCGCGGTGCACTTTGGCTGCAAGCCGCGCCTGACACCCGTGGCCCTGGGTTACCTGCACCACATCGATCTGTCAGCTGCCAGCACCCTGTTCATCGGCCCCGCTGAAGCCTCGATACCAGACAGCGCCCTCATACAACGCCTGCAGGCGCTGGGCGTGCAATACGGTTGACAGGGCGGGGTGCCACAGCCATGACCACCCGCCGGGTCCTGATCAGCCAGCCGGCTGCGGCTCCACCGGGCCAGGCACCGTTGAAAGTGCTGCGAGACTTTGCGCCCAGGCGGCCGGCAGCGCTTGCCTCACCCCATCGATCAAGCCCCCGTCGCCAGGTGGTTGAAATGGCCGACGACGAGATCGAGGCCTTTCGCCATCGGCACACCGATGTCCCGATCGAAGAGGACCAGCCTCTGTGCCTGCTGGGCATGCCCGGGCTGCCACCCATGGTCGACGCGCAAGCCGCGACGCGTGAAGTGTGCATTCAGGTCGTCGATTCAAACGGCCAGGGGGTGGCCGATTGTTCGATCTACGCGCTGGCTGCAGGGGTCGGCTACAGGGCCCACACCGATGCGGACGGCCTGGCCCGCATCGTGGTTCGCGAGCAGGCATTGGAGCAGGTGATCATTTCACCGCGACACACCCATTGGTCGCGTGTGCTGACACGCCCCGAGCAAGATCAGTGGATCGATCAACTCGCCGTGACCTTGCGGCCGTTGATGCCGGGCCGTGACAGCGCCTGGATTCACGCCCTGCTGGGCACCAGCGAGTTCTGGGCTCGCACCGGCATGGCGGGGGCCGGTGTCAAGGTTGCCGTGATCGACTCAGGCGTCGACCCATGTGGCGGCAGCGTGGCCGTGGCCGGAGGATTCAACACCCTCGACGGCCAAGACCCCTTCGAATGGTGGCGCGACGACAAAGGGCACGGCACGCATTGCGCAGGCGTGATCGCGGGCGCGGCCCCCACGGCGTCAGGCTGGTTCAGCGGCGTGGCGCCGCAAAGCGCGGTGTACGCGGTCAAGGTCTTTCCCGGGGGCTATGTCAGCGATCTGGTCGAGGCCATTGACTGGTGCATCGCACACAGCATGGACATCGTCAACCTCAGTCTGGGCAGCCCCCAGCCCTCGCCTGCTTTGACTCAGGCGCTGTTGCGCGCCCATGCTGCGGGCGTGACCGTGATCGCGGCAGCTGGTAACGAGGCCACGCACATCGCGTATCCGGCATCGACCAAGCCGGTGCTGTCCGTGGGCGCCATCGGACGCCTGGGCACCTACCCAGGTGACAGCGCCCACCCATTGAAGCGTGGACGTTATCAAGCCCGGACTGGGCCCCTGTTCAGCGCCGGCTTCAGCAACTTCGGGCAAGAGCTGGAAGTGGTGGCACCGGGCGTGGCCATCACCTCCACCGTGCCTGGTGGCTTTGCGGCCTGGGATGGCACGTCGATGGCCAGCCCGCAGGTGGCAGGTGTCGCGGCCCTGCTGCTGTCGGCTTGCCCCTGGATCCGTACCGGCGACTGGCGCCAAGTCGAGCACCTGCTGGGCGGTCTGCGCCGCGGCGCAGTGGACATCGGCTTGCCCACGTCGGTGCAAGGGCGCGGCGTGCCCCACGCGTGGCGCGCTTATCAGGCCATGATGGGATACCACTGGACCCGAGGTCAGTTTTGACGCAAAGTGTCAGACGGGTATGGCGTCAAAACAGATGTAGAACCCCACTGCGATTGATGACACCGTTCTTTCTTCGCTTTCTTGACCGGTCCCGGCAAAGCGTGAACTGGGAAACGCTCGACGATGACAGCGCCGCAGCCCATGAACAGTTGCGCATGGTGTGGTCGCACGCCCGCATGGGCATTTTTGTGGCGACTGCATTTGCTGTAGCCCTGGCGCTGGCGCTGCGGGGTGTGGTTGCCTCCGTCGTGGTGGTCGACCTTTGGCTGGCGGCCAAACTGGGCATCTCGCTGGTGCGCTGGCTACAAGGCGTCCGTTTCATGGCGGGACGCCCTGCAGGCCGCGGTTGGTGCTACCTGACGCTGATGGCTCTGGTGGTCGACGCTGGCGTATGGGGATTGGCGGGACTGTATGTCGCCGTGTCGGCGCCCTGGCCTCTGGCTTCCTTTGTGATCGCCGTGCTGGCATG
>JBLNAI010000010.1:0-65840 GCA_050259275.1 Acidobacteriota bacterium | reverse complement strand
CAGCTTGGGAGACTTTGGTCGCAGTCAATGAGTTTGCTGAACGTGGCGCGTCCGACCGGGTGCAGCATCTGCATGAATTGGCTTGGGGACGTATACGTGCCAAAGCTGACAGAGCGGGTGCGTTATATGCCAATCCCTACCTAGAAACGACGCTGGTGCTCACGCCGGAGTCATTGCGCTTGCTGCGAAGTCATGAGCAGACCCCTTTTGGCCGCGTCTGGCTGGTGTCGCCCACATTCGATGGTGCGCCAGATGGATGGTTGAAAGCATTCGACGGATACAACGCTGTTCAACCGCACTACGACGTCACAAGAGGTGGAGGTCGCGTGAGGGTTGTCGTGTCGGAGCCTGTGCAAAAGGTATTGGGCATCATCAAACGAGAGATGCCTGGACGGCGCATTGCTGGAGCCAAGGCGGAACGGTTCATGCACAACCCGTTTGCGTTCATGGGCGATGACGCACATGAGGTTTTGCGTGAGGATGAGTTTGAGCGCGATCGCGATGATGGTGAGGTTGTCGCTGCTGTTTTCAGCTTGATCTGCAAATCAACTCGCGGTCGTGTTCTTGGAGCCGAGCTCGTCGTCACCGAACATTTCGGCGACGGCTCGGCTCGAAGTGCGCGCCAGGACTTCGATTCGGTTGACCGACTCGATGAGTTTCTTCGATCATTGCGGGGCGCACTTGAACAAGAACTGGAACGCTTTGCTTGGGACGAGTTTGATCTAAGCCTCGATGCTGAGTCTGTCGTACAGATGGAGCAAGGACTCCAATTTGCATATCTTTGGCGCAACCAGCCCGCAGACATCATCAGCTTCGACGATATCTATGAACTTGATGGCTACAGCGGTCGAATAGAGGGCATTGGGGCGGCGCGCCCTATATATGTGCCAGTTTTCCAGAAGAAGAACGAAGAGGGTGATGCCGCCTGGTTGCCAAGCGATCTCACACCCATGGTCCACGTGACCTTGCAAGGCCATGACGGCTCGGTGCTGATCCCTTTAAGCAAAGACTGGGTTGAAGCCTTTGATACCAAAGTGACGGCTGCCGAGGGCGCAGGTGCCGAATCGATCAAAGATGCCGAGCTACCCACGCCGATCCCTACAGCGCATGCGCGAACCCTGGCTGACAGCTTCAAAAGCATGCTGGAAGCTCAAGATCGAGTCAAGGGAGAAGGCAGTGGTCGGACACCAGAGAGGAAGTCTCCTGCAGAGACCCTTCTGGTCAAAACCAACTTTCATTCGATTGAGTACTTGGAGCAAGCGCGAGCGACGCTCAACATGCCCGATGGCATGGAGCCGAAACTGCCGCGTTGCCTACGGCCTGGCATTGAGCTCAAGAAGCACCAGCGCTACGGGATTGCGTGGTTTCAAAATTTGGTATCCAAGGCTCCAACAGCTTGTCGCGGTGCGTTGTTGGCCGATGACATGGGACTTGGCAAGACCCTGCAGCTGTTGACCCTTTTGGCACGACACTACGAGCTTTGGCCAAGCTCTGCGCCTTCGCTCATCCTGGCGCCGAAGAGTCTGCTTGACAACTGGGCAAATGAGGCTCGCAAGTTCTTTGATCCTTCTTTTCCCGAGGTTCTTGTACTTTTTGATGAAGCGTTAAAGGCACGTAAACAGCCACGGTCTCTGATCGATGAGCAGCTGCGTGAACGCGGCATCGTGGATCTCTTAATGCCTAATTGGGTTGGCGGCGCGAAGGTCGTCATATCCACCTACGAGGTGCTGACTAGCTACGAGTTCTCGTTGGCTAAGCAGCCCTTCGCCTTCTTGATTGCTGACGAGGCACAGAGGATCAAAACGCCAGGCACGATGGTGACCTTGGCCGCAAAGAAGTTGAAGGCAGACTTCAGGATCGCCTGTACGGGCACTCCAGTAGAGAACTCTCTGGCAGATCTTTGGTGTCTGTTCGACCTAGTCCAGCCGGGTCTCCTGGGCTCGTTGGAGGAATTTGGTAAAACCTACCGCAGGCCTATTGAATGCGACACAGAGGATCAGGTGCAAGCCTTGCAGCGGCTCCAGAAGTTGATTGCACCTCAGACATTGCGCCGCACTAAGGCCGACATTGCGGGAGACCTCCCGAAGAAGCTCTTCGGATACAAAAAGGCAGGTTTGGCGGCAGTCCATTTCAAAGACAAGCTTGGTGACGAGGAGATGCTAGAGATCTGCCTGTCAGAGCATCAGCGCATTCTGTACAAGGGTGGTTTGAATAAGCTGCAAGATGCAGCCAAGGAAGTTAATGGCCGCAAGAGGGCCAAGCTGTCCTTCGGTGCACTTCATCTGATGAAGGCTGTGTGCGCTGAACCCTATTGTTTGCCTGGCACAAAGTTTCTTCCAGACCGATTTGGCCTTGAAACCCACCTCTCGAATTCGCCCAAGATGGCGTGGCTGCTTGAGCGTTTGCGGGAGGTTCAGGCCAGAGGGGAGAAGGCCATTGTGTTCACTGAGCTTCGTGAGGCACAACTGGCACTGTTCTACTTCCTTAAAGAGACCTTCAGGCTGAAGCCATTCATCATCAATGGCGACTCGTCAGGCCGTCAGACCTACATCGACAAATTCTCCGAGAAGCAGGGCTTCGATGTGATCATCCTTTCGACGCTGGCGGCTGGCGCAGGCTTGAATGTCACTGCGGCAAATCATGTCTTCCATTTCACGCGTGCCTGGAACCCTTCAAAGGAGGCCCAGGCAACGGACCGTGCGTATCGGATCGGCCAGAGTAAGGATGTGCACGTTTACTGCCCCACGATGGTTGCAGATGATTTCGTGACGTTCGAGGTTCGGCTTGATCAGATACTTAAGCAAAAGGCAAGCTTGGCTGGCGCGACGCTGGATGATGGAGGACTGACCGCGATGCTCAATGGAACAGGTGGTGATGCAAGTTTCATTGACTTGGTAGGAGCGGGCGGTAATGGGCAGCCCATACCCTCATTTCTGCTCGCCATAGACGACGTCGATCGGATGGATGGCGACGGATTTGAGGCGCTTTGCGCTTTACTGTGGTCGAAGCAAGGGTTTCAGGCATTCATCACGCCAAAACGGGGCGGAGATGGTGGCATCGACATCGTTGCGTTGCAGGGGAAAGATGGGGAGCTGATTCAGTGCAAGAGTTCCCGCTCTGCTGACCTTGGATGGGATGCGATCAAAGAAGTCGTTGCGGGTGCAGCCCGGTATCAAGCCCGCTTCGCTGGGACTCGCTTAAAGAGGGTGGCTGTGACCAATCAGTCGTTCACTTCTGGCGCTGTTCAACAGGCCGAGGCAAACCACGTTCAGTTGGTGCAACGAGCAGATATTGAGCTGCTTTTGACCTCGTACCCGATCACAAGTCTTGAGTTTGACCAAGCGCTTCTCGACAGTGTGACCGGGGATGGTCAAATTTCAGCAAGGCACGCAAAGGCAGCACCGGCGTAATTCTCGGCTAGTGGCAATACTGCGAAAAACCGACCTCAGTACAGCGTCATGAGCAAGCAGGCGGTGGAATCCGATCGTGTGCACCTGGGCTTGAAGCCCATTTGGTTGGGGGCCGTGGAGTTGTGGGAAGCATTGCGCAGTCGTGACGCTTCACCTGGTGCCAACAGAGCTTCGGCAAACACTCAATTGGTGAAATGACCTGAGCGAATCGCCAGAGGCTCTCGCTTAAGTCTTCATGATGGTTTAGCCATACCCGTATGTCTTGCAATTTCCTTTGGGATGAAATTCGACAATGGCATCAGGTTGGCTAAGAAACAGCGCGGTGTCTGCGATCTGGGCCCGGACCTCCTCGATAGTTTGCCATGGATGGCTTATCGAGCGACGATAGCGACATAACAGAAGATGCTGCGCAGTCTGGTCGTCGGTCAACACGCCAGAACTTCCGGTAATGTCGCTGCACCAGCGCTGACGGATTGTCGCTACCTCGGGCACAGCTCCCGCCAATGTAGGGCTCAGCAGTAGAGCAACGAAATATCGATAGCCTTGCGATGTGGTGTAGTCAAGTTTCCATGCATACCCGAACAACAACCCCTCAAAGATCTGAGCGAGCAATGACTCGAGTGCACGCCAGTCGCTACGTACCTGTTCGTGCATCTGTTTGCCCGGTTCGTAGCCTCGGTGTTGGCCCTGCACGTACGAAAACTCCAATCTGTGTAAGCGTGCCGGTCCGTGAATTGCCAGTTGTTTGTCAAAGTGCCGACGCAGCGTATGTGCGCGCTGTGATGCTTCCAACTTGTGCCGGCGGACCTTCTCCAGGAATGGCTTGCGCTTGAGGCAAGACTGCAGCCTCTTTGTTTTTTCATTGAGCAGTTGCAGGTAGTCCAATTGTGATGAGCATCCGTAACTAAGTTCTGCGATCTCAGTGAGTGCGTCCATTACCAAATCGATGCGAGGGTCAAACCGATGGTTGGGATAGTTGCAACGCACTGCATGCAGCTGGTCGTTCATGAGCGCAAAAAGCTGATTCCCTGTAGCGTTGGACTTCATGCTCAATCGAGATTGGTCGTCGTGTACCAGATCAAAGGTCAAGGGGGGAGACTTTGCCAATTGAGCTGCCAACGACTGGATATGCAAAAGGTAGTGAGCCAGTTGGGTGCCGATGTCGGAGCCCGGGACAATGCTGTTCCAAGGGTTTGGCGGCGCTAGGGAGCGTTCCAGCAAGGCCTGGGATGCGGGGGCTAGCTTTAATGTGCTCATGGCTGATCCTTGTCTCCATCAATGGCAGGTACATCAACAGGATCTGGTGCTCTGTCATCAATTCGGGGACGGCCACGGCTTGGCCGAAGCTCAGGAATCACGCTTGTGAAGAACGCTCGCTGGGTGGGGAAGTCCTTTTCTCTCAGGTGCTGGTCGGACTTGGCCAGGTAGGACATCGCATAGAGCAGCGCAGTAATTTTTTCTTTGTCCCGCCAGTCGATTAGGCCGATCCCAATCCTCTTGTAGCTGTTCTTGTGTTTGTGGCAGTTGTAGAAGCTGCCGCTGCCCCGGGTGATCGTGTCGACCCAATAGTGGCCAATCTTGTTGGCGTAGAAGTCAGCGTTTCGTTTCGTTTGCCCGTCGAAGATTAGGATGACGTGAAAATGAAAGCCACGGCGACGTGTGAACTCCAATTTAATGATGTAGCCAACCCGGTCTTTGAATAGTTGGTTGTGCCGTTGGTTATTAAGGAAGCGACGTAGGCAGCCCAGGGCGAATTTCAGGCTGAGGTATTCGTTGTTGGCCTTCCCCAGATAAAGGTCGATCCTTACTATGCAGAGCTTGGAGTGGTTTTCAAAGGTTCGAATAGTGAGTTTTTTACATCTTCGATACCGGTGAAGGTAGGTGTCTCGATGGTTTTTTAGGTTATCTTGAAAAGATTCGCTTTTATATTCATTTCGCATGCCCTCTACGAACTCGTTGATGGCCTTGCCAAATAGTATTCCATTTTCTATAAACTGGTTTGGAGTTGTTGGGGTGATTGAACGCGGAGCAAATCGTTTTGACCAGTGCTTAAGAAAGAGACTTGGGATAGGCGAGTAGCATTTTCCGGATTTGAACGCAGCAGATGCCATATCTATCGCATGGCGAATAGATTGAAAGCATGGTGTGTTCATGTAGAGGTTAGGGTGCTTGGTGGAAGTCGGGCAAACAGTTTCTGAGCTATCTACCACCATTTGGGTGGTGCGTTCGATGACCATTAATGCCAAGATGCTGTCGCCTTCTATGCTGGGATCAAATTCCTCATCAATGTGAAAAAGTTCTTCTTCATTTAATAATCCACAATAGATGTCGCCAGAGCTGCTCTCATGGGCAGCATTCACATGTGACTGGATGAGCTTCGTCTTCTGTTTCATGGTTGTTCTAAATGTTGAGTTGGTTACACGTTAGATAAGAGTGGCTTGGTTTTGTGCTTTGATGGAATGAAAATAAAAATAAAAACCTGAATGGCGAGATGCGCCATTAATGGGTTTTCTTTGGCGGAAAATGAGTTTCATCATGGATTGACCTCATTTGAAGTGGTGAACGTATGTACGTACTTATCCCTGCGATGCCATAACATATGGCTCACATATCTCAATGGGCTATGGAATCCGCCGCTCGCTGGGGGAAAATGCGCTACTGGTGAAGCAGGTTAGTCCGCAGGTCAGTCTGACCGGAAGGGGGCGCGCGCACCTCCTATCGAACTTTCCGGCGAAGCCCCTGCCGCCCAATAGTTGGAACAACAGCAAGTGGCGTGCAACTCAAAGGAGACGAACGCGTGGACCTGACTTCGTCGGCATACCCGGTAAGGCTCGCAGCACGTGGCCGGCAGAACGCCCCCGCCATGCTCGGCAGTGCAGACGCTCTGCTGAGTTAAGCGAGGGGGCGGCCGCGCATGTTGCGCATTTATGCCTCTCAAGAGGCTCAAGTTGTACGTGGCCTGTGCGGCAAGTGCAGTGGTTTTGCCGAATTGGAGTGTCGATTGGTTTCCGCCAAACGAGTGCGATAGACAGGAGGTCTTGTGTTGTCGCATGACGATCTCCCGTATCACTTGCGTGAGGTTTTGGCTTTACTTGCGAGCCACAGATCAACCTCTTCTTCAATCCAGCGGACCACGCCCTTGCCGGTGATGCTCAAGTTAACTGGGCGCGGCGCTGTTGAGTCATAGCGTGGGCTGCGAGGATTGAGCCAGTCGTGCCAAGTCGACTTGCTGATGCCTCCCGCCCGCTCCAATACCGCCTTCTTTGTTATGTATCGGACCGGCTTGTTGAGGGGCGGAGGAGCTTCTGAGCGCTCCAATACCGCATCAAAGTCGGGCGGTGTTGTGTGCTTGACTACAGGTGGTGGGGGAGTGTCGATCCGCTTTGTCTGGAAGGTTCTTTGAGGAAGAACCCTAATCTTACGTTCAGTACCGTCCGGTAAGGTTTGGGTGACGATGGAGGGGCTTGAGGACATGAGATCTCCTATCAAAGCTGGCTGTTGAGGCCGTGGAAAGCAGCGTGTGCTGCGTGCGATGATCGAAATCTACGTGTCCGATGGGGGGCTGCGGAGCCTATTCCCGGGCGATAACTTGCTACCGCTTTTTTACCGTTCTAGTACCGGACGTTCTGTGCCAATTGGACTTGGGTGGTTCCTATTTGCTCGGCTTGGAGTGGTCGTGCCTGTTGTTGCGGGGAGGATGACCGTGGTCGCGTAGGTCGGTGGAGAGCGGCGACATAGATGCCGCTTCGTCCAATATCATGCGCATTCTGTCCCCCGTTCGCGAGCGATTTAGGAAGCGGGCGTTTATGCGGGACTTGTTAGATGAGCCGATTTGCTTCTGAACAATACAATTGTTCTCTGCATCCACTTCAAGATGTGAAAAGCGGATATCGTTTCGGACCAGGTAGATTGCTCTGTACCAGACATCTTTGATTGAGGGTTTGTAAACTAAGCCACAAAGAGAGGCCTTGACTAGTGGTCGATACATGTCTTCGCGTCGTGTCGCAAATTGCAGATGCTCTTCTCTAATTTTGAAACTTTTTGGTTTCGTTTCGCTTGAAGATCTGTCGCATTCTGTCTCGTTAGACTCAGTTATTTCAGTGGCTACGGTATTTTCGCTGGTCTCAGTAAACCCGGTGGTTTTCATATCCGCTTTTGATGCTATTAACTTGAATGCGGCCGATGAAATGGGTGTGGGTGGTATTTCAGTGGCTTCGTCTTCCGGAAGGCTGTGCGTGCATAGTCGATACTCAAGGAGAAGTTTCTGCAGATTTTTTGAATAGAGAAACGTTGACTGAGATAAGTCTTTGGTTGGATTTGTTTCTCCAAATTCATTAAGAGTGAATCCGGTAAGCGAGCCGATGGCGAGTTCATACCGGATAACTCGTTGAATCAAATCGCAGTCGTTGTATATTGACTTGAGTTTTTGAGGGTTGTCAGGATGGCGAATGCTCGGCACCAACCCGTGGCGCCGAGCTCGGTGCGATTGGTATGCCAACTCGAAGTCGGTAATCTCCTTTTGACTCATGTTTTCATGAACCAGCGGAAGGTAGCGAAGCAACCCAGTTAGGTGCTCTCTTTGATCGGGTGTGAGTGGTTGGGTGTAGCTGTAGGATTTTCTTCCCTTGGCCGCAGTCACTGGTTTCATCCCGCAAATTAGATCGATTCCAGAGAGCGGTGCAGTCGAGTAGATTTTCTCTACTGCGTCACGTATCAGTTTTTGTAGGTCGATCCAGGAAATGTACTCTTCGCTCGGAAGGGCAATGCGTGGGCGTTGCCGTGGAAGTTCTACGTCGTTTGGATTGAACCTAGTCATCACCGCTCCTTGTTTGGCGCTATTTGGCTGATGAACTCACACCATTCCTGCATCATCGTTCGTCGCTTTTCAAGTGCATCTCCGCGTCTATAGGTGGCCTCTACTTTGCTTTCGAGGGAATGCTCAAGTGCTTGTTCTGCTACATCTCTGGATAGTTGGTGCATTCACCTGCCCAATCACGGAATGTCGACCTGAACCCGTGGGGAACAGCATCAATCTTCATACAGCGCTTCACTGCAGTGATGCGCTGTATCGGAGAGTTGGCCACCCCGTGGCGCAGTAAGTACCAATGAATAAATTGCTTTCGTCATCTTCGCTGTGAGACTTAAGCAGGTTACTGTGCAGGTACGTGCAGTTGAATCACATTACTGGCAGCTTGCATGCCACTGATGATTTGTTCCAGTCGCTCACCTAGTGCATCAAACGCGCGTGCTTGTTCTTGGGGGCGCCGATCACGGATGTACGTGCGCCTAACTCGGCTTTCGATCACATGGTTCAGGCACTCGTCGATCACGTCACCGCTTATGCCCAAAGACGCCATGAGGGTACCTGCCGTCCGGCGTAGGTCGTGTGCGGTCCATTTGCCATCTGGAAGCACGAGTGATTCGGTTTGTTTCGATCTGCCGGACATGCGCTTGTCCGCTGGGCGTTGTCGGTCTGCCAGTTGTTTGCCAAAGCTTTTGACGCACACCGGGCCAGATCCCACCGAATTCGGGAAGACCCAAGGTATTGGCTTGTTGTCTTCATCTATCTCCCGCAGCTGGTGCAACTTTTCAAGTTGCTTGATTGCAAAGTCAGAGAGATGAATTGTGTGTTCGCGTTCGTTTTTCGTGGTCGGCAAGTACCAAGTTTTTGCCACCAGATCGACGATGCCCACCTTGACGTCCTTTGCCTCGGGTAAAGCCGCCAAGGTCTTTGTGTCAATGCCCTTGCCAGACCATGCTGTGCCCATCAGTTCGCCAATACGAGCACCTGTGGCCAGCAACACCCAAATTGCCAACGCTGTTCGCTTGTTGAGTCTTGCTGCCGGTACCAGCTTGGCTAGATCCGCGATTTCCTTCACCGACAACACACGCTCGCGCAAGGCTTCGGTTCCGCCTGCATGACGCTTGGTGATCGTGTCCAACGGGTTTCGTTCAACGATTTCGCGGGTGAGGGCGAACGCGAACATCTGCTTCAAGTCCGCCAACAGTACATTGCAGGTTCTCAGCTTGCCCTCGGACTTCAGTCCGTCAAGGATTGTCATCACGTCCGTTTTCCGAACGTCAATTGCCGCGTTTTCACCAATGCTGGGGAAAACATGGCGTTCAAACTGTTCGCGGGTGTATTGCCCGGCATCTTTGCGCCCGGCTCGCTTTCCGTCTGCCCTGGTGTGGGGTTTCAGGTCAACTGCACACCACCGCTCAAACAACATCCGAACGCTAATCCGGCGTTCGCGCTCCAGCTTGGCTGCGCTTTCCTCTGCCTCAGCCAGCTCTCGGGCAGCTTGCTCGGCCCTTTGGCGGTCTATTGCTGCTTGCTTTGCTGCATCTTCAACCTGAGTGAAGTGCTCGCGGAGGTTTCGATGGGTTTTGTGGAGCTTGGACCACTCCATGGCAATCGCTCGTGCATCCGCCACCGTGAGTCCGCTTTTACCGTCTTTGCTGTAGTCGCCGATTGCCAGTGTGTCGCGAGCACCATCGGTCAGGGTGTACCGGAAGTAAAAGCATCGCTTACCGCTTGGTGTGATTCGACCAAGAAAGCGGCCAGCACCTCGCGCCCAATCGTCAGAAAACCACTGATCCTTGTCTGTGGCTTTGCTCTGCATCTGCGTGTCTGTGATCGCCATTGAATACTCTGGTTGCCGTTCGGTTGCCGTTTCTGGCTGGCTTTCAGTGTATGACTTTGGATGGTTTTGGACGCTGTGTTTTTGTAAGTTGTTGATTTACATCGGAATGCTGGTGTTTTTTGCACACCGATGGATCAGGTTGGATGGGAAATCTATTGAATGGGGTGCAAGGGATAGCGAGTTCGAATCCCGCCGCCCCGACCAAAGAAGTTCACGAGGGTCAGTAGTTCTGCTACTGACCCTTTCGTGTTTCTGGTCTTCGCATCGGTCGACTGGACGGGGTAGCTTGTTGGCGTATGGTCACACTCATGTGACTTCATCACGTTTTTGGGCAGCGCGGCACCCAATTCGGTGTTTGCCAGCATGGAAAGAAGCCCTTTTGTCCTCTATCCCTGTAACATCTTGTGTCTAAGCTGATGCCCCCCTCTGGGAGATGCGTCCTAGTGGGCGGGTAATCAATCGGTGTTCAGGGAAATAGGAGTGATCACCTTCGGTGATGCTCTTGATACGACAAGGCAAATCACGTGTCCGACCATAAGGGCATGGATGGCCTGACAGACGTGCATGTCGAGTGGCTTATTCGCTTGGCAGCGACTCCATAGAGTTTAAAGATCGTGACCGATCAAGGATTGCATTCATGAAGGTGATGAAAGCTTGGGCCCTGTCTCTGAGTTTGGCTTGTGCCGCTCTGGCGTCGCAGCCTGCCCACGCAGTACAAGAAGTCGCCGGCGTGAAGTTCGAAGACTGGTATTCGCTGGCTGGTCAGCAATTGCAGCTCAATGGCGCTGGCCTGCGCAAGATGATGATCATCAAAGTCTATGCCGTGGGCTTGTACGTACCGCACCGCGATGGCAATTTCAACGCCTTGCTGACGCAAGCCGGCCCCAAGAGCATTCACGTGGTGCTGCTGCGCGACGTCGACGCATCGCGCCTGACCGACGCTTTGATCTCTGGGGTGGAGGCCAATTCAACGTCCGCCGAACTGGCCGTGCTCAAGAGCCGGCTTGACGACATGGCAGCGAATCTGCGCAAGACCGGAGAAGCCCGTGAGGGGGCCGTCGTCAAGATCGAATTTGTCCCCAATCAAGGCACCACGGTGATCTCGGATGGGCGCGTGGTGATCAAGGACATTCCCGGCGAGGACTTCTTCCGTGGCCTGATGAAGATCTGGCTAGGCGAGCACCCAGCGGACAAAGACCTCAAAGGTCATTTGCTGGGCGCCAACTGATCAGCACTTGATGCCCATGTGGAGGGCAACAACGCCGCCGGTCATGTTGTGGACATCGACGTGCCCCAGACCGGCCGCTTTCATCATCGACTTGAGCGTGGCCTGGTCGGGGTGCATGCGAATCGATTCAGCCAGGTATTTGTAGCTGGCTGCATCGCCGGCCACCCACTGCCCTAATTTGGGCAAGACCTTGAACGAGTACCAGTCGTAGGCCTTTTCGAGAGGCTTGGCGACTTTGGAAAACTCCAGCACCAGCAAGCGGCCACCGGGTTTCAGGACCCGGGTCATCTCGGCCAATGCGAGGTCCTTGTGCGTCATGTTACGCAGGCCGAACGCGACGGTGACGATGTCGAACGTGCCCGTCGGGAAGGGCAGCTTTTCCGCATCACACAGGGTGGTCGGAAGCGACACGCCCGCATTGAGCAAACGGTCGCGCCCGGTGCGAAGCATCGCTTCGTTGATGTCCGTGTGAACGACGGTGCCGCTGGGCCCGACCCGCTTGGCGAAGGCTTCTGACAAATCGCCGGTCCCGCCGGCAATATCCAGAACCTTGTGGCCCTCACGCGCGCCGCTGGCGGCGATCGTGTAAGCCTTCCAGAGGCGATGCAAACCCATCGACATCAAGTCATTCATGATGTCGTACTTGCCGGCGACCGAGTCAAACACACCGCGTACGCGTTGTGCCTTGCTGGACTCGTCGACTTGCTCAAAACCGAAGTGCGTGGTGCTCATAGGGTCACATCTTAACGGGGTTGCTCGCTGCGACGAAGTGATCGAGCGCAAGCCATGGCGCTGGCCCAGGCCCACTGGAAGTTGTAGCCGCCCAGCCACCCTGTCACATCGACGACTTCACCGATGAAGTACAGCCCGGCCACGCGCTTGCTCTCCATGGTTTGCGAGCTCAACTCCTGGGTGTCGATGCCGCCCGCTGTGACTTCCGCCTTGGCGTAGCCTTCTGTGCCGTTGGGCGTGATGAGCCAGGCATTGGCGCTGTGTCCCAGCCATTCCAGATCCTTGTCCTTGAGTTCGGCGATGGCTGCCTGGGGCAGCAGGGCGGGGGCATGGCGTGCCGCCTGTTGCAGCCAGGTCTCAGCCATCCGGGATGGAATGTCCGGGCCCAATGCGAGCGACCAAACGGTCGACAATTGTTTTCGTGATCCGGCTTTGGCCGCTTTGAGCTGGGCCGGCAAATCGTGGCCCGGCGCCAGATTGATCTGGATAGGCTGCCCGGGTTGCCAATAGCTGGAGATCTGCAGCACAGCGGGGCCGCTCAGTCCCCGATGGGTGAGCAGCAGGTCTTCCGTGAATTGCATGGTGGGGGACTTGCGCTTGCCGCCTTGGCTGGATTTGTAGTGGCTGGCGGTCTGGATGTCGACTTGCAGCGCGATGCCAGACAACTCGGACCATGGCGCCCATAGATGGCTGTCAAAGGTCAGGGGGACCAGTGCGGGGCGAGTCGGCACGACGGCGATGTCCCATTGGCGGGCGAGCGCGTAGCCAAAATCGGTGGCACCGATTTTTGGAATGGCCAGTCCGCCTGTGGCAATGACGAGCTGGTCGGTGCTGACTGGACCGCGGTCCGTGTCCAGCTCGAAGCCATTCCCCTGCCGTCGAATATCCTGGATCGTGCTGGGTTGCCAACGGGTCACCCCTCCCGTCTCGCACTCTTTGAGCAACATCTGGATGATGTCTTCGCTGCGGCGATCGCAAAAGAGCTGGCCTTTGTGCTTTTCGTGCCAGGGGATGCCATGCCGATCGACGAGTTCGATGAAGGACTGCGAGGGGTATCCGGCCAGCGCCGAGCGGCAAAAGTGCGGGTTCTCGCTCAGAAAATGTGCCGGGGTGACTTCCTTGTTGGTGAAGTTGCAACGTCCGCCTCCGGATATCCGAACCTTTTCAGCCACTCGGGGCGAATGGTCGAGGATCAGCACAGACAGGCCTCTCTGCCCCGCGACTCCCGCACAAAACAGGCCGGCTGCGCCAGCGCCCACAATCACCACATCGAACTTTGTCATTTCGGTATTGTCGCTGCGCAGCACGCCGAAGTCGGCCACAATGCCCGTTTTCAAAACGGTTCCTGGGTAAGAGGAAATCACCATGGCAATGGATGTCGTTGACTACGAAATCAAGGGCGCAGAAATGCAGTTCGTCGAGGTCGAGCTGGACCCGGGCGAGGCTGCGATCGGCGAAGCTGGCAGCATGATGTTCATGGATGCCGGCATCGAAATGGACACGGTGTTTGGTGACGGCTCCCAGCAATCTGGCGGCGGTTTGTTCGGCAAATTGCTCGGCGCCGGCAAGCGCCTGATCACCGGTGAGAGCCTGTTCACCACGGTCTACACCAACCAGGCCAGTGGCAAAAAGCGTGTCGGTTTTGCGGCGCCTTATCCCGGCAAGATTTTGCCGATGGACCTGAAGCAGTTGGGCGGGACGCTGCTGTGCCAGAAAGACGCCTTTCTGTGCGCGGCGCGCGGTGTCTCTCTGGGCATTGCCTTTCAGAAGAAGCTGGGTGCCGGCTTCTTTGGTGGTGAAGGCTTTGTGTTGCAGAAGCTGGAAGGCGATGGCCTTGCGTTTGTGCATGCAGGCGGGACCGTGGTTCGTCGGGAACTGCAGGCTGGCCAAACCTTGTTGGTCGACACCGGATGCCTGGTGGCCATGACGCCGGGTGTGGACTTCGACATCCAGTACGTCGGCAAGATTAAAACTGCGTTGTTTGGCGGCGAGGGCGTGTTCCTGGCCAAGGTGACCGGGCCTGGCACGGTCTGGCTGCAAAGCCTGCCTTTCTCGCGCCTGGCCTCGCGTATCTTTGCCGCGGCGCCCCAAACCGGGGGCGGCGGCCGTGAAGAGGGCTCACTTCTGGGCGGGCTGGGCGCAGGCAGCCTGTTGGGCTCCGTTCTTGGCGGCGATAACGAGTAACCTGGATACAGGCAAGGCGGGCACGTGATGGACTTTGGCGTCATCATCATCGGCGATGAAATCCTCAGCGGTCGTCGTGCAGACAAGCACCTGAGTAAGGTGATCGAACTCTTGTCTGCCCGAGGCCTGTCCCTGTCATGGGCTCGATATGTGGGGGACGACCCTGACCTGATCGAGCGCGAACTGAAGGCGGCGCTGGCCGGGCCCGAGATCGTTTTTTCGTTCGGCGGCATTGGTGCCACGCCGGATGACCATACGCGAGCCTGTGCCGCGGCCGCAAGCGGACGGCCTCTGGTCTTGCACCCCCAGGCGGCGGAGCTGATTCTGGCGCGCAGTCGCGAGATGGCCGAAGCGGAGGGCAAGCCTTTCAATCCAGGCGATGCGGATATCCAGCGTCGGCTGGACATGGGGCGCTTCCCGCAGGGGGCGGCCATTATTCCCAATCCCTATAACCGGATTCCCGGATTCTCGATGGACCGCCATGTTCATTTCGTGCCGGGTTTTCCGGTGATGGCCTGGCCTATGGTCGAGTGGGTGCTCGATCATTGGCATGCCGATGGGCGCCTGGCTGGAGCGCCGATGCAGGAAAAATCGGTGATCGTGCTGGATGGGCTGGAGTCTCGCCTGACGCCATTGATGCAAGAAATCGAGGCTCAATGCCCAGGGATCAAGGTATTCAGCCTCCCCAGTGTGGACCACCCGGAATATGGCCGCCACATCGACCTTGGCGTCAAAGGTGCGCCGGATTTGGTCGACCCCGCTTTTGAGCTTTTGCTGGCCGGTTTGAAACAACTTGGTGCATCGCTCGGCCCCATATTGGTGCGTTGAGCGCTGGATTGACAGCGCTGCACCATATTGGTGCGAATGTGCGGCGCTTCGCCGTCTCGCCTGAAATGGACCGAAGCTTGGACGGTCTGACCGACCTGTCAGTGCACGCCTCTGGTGAGCGCCTATTTTGTCCAACTTTTCCGTCCGACATTGATCGAGATTCGACTCTCGGCATGCTTTCTGCTATTACACTGCGCGCTGTTTCTGATCTCGAAACAGACACAACTCATCTTCTCGCATTCACTTGAAGCCTTCTGCTAGGAGCAATTGATGGCCAATAAGACCGTCGCCGACGTGATGAAGTTGGTGAAGGACAACGAAGTCAAGTTCGTTGATTTCCGCTTCACCGACACCCGTGGCAAAGAGCAGCACACCACTGTGCCCGTTTCCCACTTTGACGAAGACAAATTCGTCTCGGGCCATGCCTTTGACGGTTCGTCTATCGCCGGCTGGAAGGGTATTGAAGCCTCCGACATGCTGTTGATGCCCGATCCCAACACGGCCAACATCGACCCATTTTTCGAAGAGCCCACACTGCTGCTGACTTGCGACGTCATCGATCCGCATGATGGCAAGCCATACGAGCGCGATCCCCGCTCGCTGGCCAAGCGCGCTGAAGCCTATCTGAAGGCTTCCGGCCTGGGCGACACCGCCTACTTCGGTCCAGAACCCGAATTCTTCGTGTTCGACTCCATCCGTTGGGGTAACGACATGTCGGGCTGCTTCTTCAAGATCGAATCTGAAGAAGGCGCCTGGAACACCGGCACCAAGTACGAGCACGGCAACACCGGCTATCGTCCTACCGTCAAGGGTGGCTACTTCCCCGTGCCTCCTGTCGACTCCGGCCAAGACATGCGTTCGGAAATGTGCCTGATCCTGGAAAGCCTCGGCATTCCCGTTGAAGTGCACCACCACGAAGTGGCCAACGCTGGTCAGATGGAAATCGGCACGCGTTTCAGTACCCTGACTCAGCGCGCTGACTGGCTGCAATTGCAAAAGTATGTGATCACGAACGTGGCCCATGCTTACGGCAAGACAGCCACATTCATGCCCAAGCCCCTGGTTGGCGACAACGGCTCTGGCATGCACGTTCACCAGTCGATCTGGAAAGACGGCAAGAACCTGTTCGCTGGCGAAGGCTATGCCGGCCTGAGCGAATTCGCGCTGTACTACATCGGCGGCATCATCAAGCACGCTCGTGCTTTGAACGCCATCACGAACCCTGGCACCAACAGCTACAAGCGCCTGGTCCCTGGCTTCGAAGCCCCTGTGAAGCTGGCTTACTCGGCCAAGAACCGCTCGGCCTCGATCCGTATTCCTTACGTCGCGAACCCCAAGGGCCGCCGTATCGAAGCACGTTTCCCCGATCCTTCCGCCAACCCTTATCTGGCTTTCGCAGCCCTGATGATGGCGGGTCTGGACGGCGTGGAAAACAAGATCCATCCGGGCGAAGCCGCCACGAAGGACCTGTACCATCTGCCTCCCGAGGAAGATGCACTGGTGCCGACCGTCTGCCACAGCCTGGATCAGGCTCTGGAATACCTGGACAAGGACCGCGCGTTCCTGACCAAGGGTGGCGTGTTCACCAACGAATACCTCGACGCTTACATCGACCTGAAGATGCAAGAAGTGACTCGCTTCCGCATGGCGACTCACCCTGTCGAGTACGACATGTACTACAGCCTGTAATTTGTCTTCAAATTACTTGCCAGGTGCAAAAGGAGGGGTGGCGCAAGCCGCCCCTTTTTCATTGCGCGAGGCTTTTTTCTGCCCAAAAGGGAAGGCGCCGCTGGTTTTCGCTCATTTGTCCGTGGATCGAATCGAGCGCCTTGCGGGCATACTGAACAATAGAGTCAGACTTTGTCGAGTAATGCAAATGGACTGGAACATGCAAAGCGTGAAAGCCCCCGGATTCGTCTCCATCCTGTCGGGCGTGTGCTCGTGGCGCCAAGTGGTCATCGCGGGGTTGGTCGCATGTGCTGCCGGAGGGGCGCTGGCTGAAGACAAGCCGGTCTATCGGTGCCCGGGCAATTTGTACACCGATGCGCTGTCAGCCAAAGAGGCGTCTGATCGGGGCTGCAAGACCCTGGAGGGCGCCCCCATCACGGTGATCCAGTCTGTGGTGCCCAGAGGCAGCGGCGGCACGGTGAAGGCCGCGCCCAGTTCAGGTGGCGGTGAGAAGGTGTCGTCCGAGGACCAGAAGGCCCGCGATGCCGACGCCAAGCGCATCCTGGAGACCGAGTTGAAAAAGGAAGAAGAGGCTTTGGCCTCGCTTCAAAAGGAATACAACAACGGCCAACCCGAGCGCCGGGGTGACGAGAAGAACAACCAGAAATACCTCGATCGCGTTGCCGAGATGAAGGCCGCCCTGACGCGCAAGGAGGCCGATGTGGCTGCCTTGCGTCGTGAGCTGGGCGCCAAATGAGCCGCTGACGAGCCGTGGGTGTGAATCAGGATGGAGGGGCGCTGAGTCGTCAGCGTAGCGTGGCAAAGGGCGGGTCGACTGCCGATCCGGCCGAGATTCAACGCTTGCTGCCGCCGGGACTCGATACGTTCGACTATCTGGCCACCATGGTGGCCGTGGTCGAACCCAATGGGCAATGCCTGTTTGTCAACGCCGCGTTTGAAGAGGTGCTGGGCCTGTCGCGGCGCAGCGTGCTGCGCGAATCGATTTACGACTGGTTTGCCGATCCTGTTTTATTGCGGGATGTGGTCACCGCTGTGGCCCGCAATGATTACGCGACGAGCCGCCTTGAGGCAGAGCTCAAGCGCCACCCTCACGTGTTCTCCGAGTCGCTGCATGTGCAGGTCATTGTCACGCGGCTGGATCATGGCAACCTGGCCGTGATTGAACTGGTCGAGGTCGAACAGCAAACCCGCCAGGAACGAGAGGAGCGGGCGCTCGATCAGGCTCAGGCCAATAAGGAGCTGATTCGCAATCTGGCGCACGAGATCAAGAACCCGCTGGGCGGGATTCGCGGTGCCGCGCAGCTCTTGCAGATGGAGCTGGAGAGCCGCTCTCTCACCGAATACACGCAGGTCATCATCCATGAGGCCGACCGCCTGCAACTGTTGGTCGACCGCCTGCTGGCTCCGCATCGTCGCCCCCACATGGTCGGCGATGTGAACATTCATGAGGTGTGCGAGCGTGTGCGCTCCTTGATCCTCGCTGAGTTTCCCAAGGGCTTGAAGTTGGTGCGTGACTACGACATTTCGGTGCCGGAGTTTCGAGGGGACCGAGAGCAGCTGATCCAAGCGGTGCTGAACATTGCGCACAACGCCGCCCAGGCGCTGGCAGACCGCATTCATGCCGGGGACGCGGTGCTGCGCTTCAAGACACGGGTGGCGCGCCGCGTCACGATCAACCGTGAATTGCATCGCCTGGCATTGGTCTTGCATATCGAGGACAACGGCCCGGGGATTCCGGAGTCGATCCGCGATCGCATCTTCTACCCCTTGGTGTCGGGGCGCGAGGGCGGGTCTGGCTTGGGACTGACCTTGGCTCAAACCTTCGTTCAACAGCACCACGGCACCATCGAATGCGAGAGTCAGCCAGGGCATACGGTTTTCAAGATCTTGATACCCTTGCCTTGACGCACTCCTGTCGTTCATTGACGATGGGGCTTCCAACTTTAGGCGCACATGAAACCCATCTGGATCGTTGATGACGACCAATCCATTCGCTTCGTGCTGGAGAAAGCACTGGCGCGAGAGGATCTGCCGGTTCGCAGTTTCACCAATCCGCGCGATGTGCTGGCGGCCTTGGATGAAGATGAGCCCCAAGTGCTGGTCTCTGACATCCGCATGCCGGGTGGTTCGGGCATCGATTTGCTGACCAAGGTGAAAGCCCGTTTGCCCGGCTTGCCCGTCATCATCATGACGGCGTATTCGGACCTGGACAGTGCCGTGTCGGCGTTCCAGGGGGGGGCCTTCGAGTACCTGCCGAAGCCTTTTGATTTGCCCAAGGCCATCGAGCTGATTCGACGGGCGGTGGACGAGTCCGTTCGCGAGGACGTGTCCGACGAGCGCATGACGCAGATGCCCGAGATGCTGGGCCAGGCTCCTGCGATGCAGGATGTGTTCCGGGCCATCGGGCGGCTGAGTCAAAGCAACGTCACGGTGTTGATCACCGGCGAGTCGGGCGCTGGCAAGGAACTGGTCGCACGGGCGCTGCACAAGCACAGCCCCCGCGCCAATGGGCCCTTTGTGGCGATCAATACGGCGGCCATTCCCAAGGATCTGCTTGAGTCTGAGTTGTTCGGCCACGAGCGGGGCGCCTTCACGGGCGCGCAGACCATGCGGCGCGGGCGCTTCGAGCAAGCCGATGGCGGCACCTTGTTCCTCGACGAAATCGGCGACATGCCCTTTGATTTGCAGACCCGCCTGCTGCGGGTGCTCAGCGACGGGCATTTCTATCGCGTGGGCGGGCATCATCCGCTCAAGAGCAATGTGCGGGTGATTGCCGCGACACACCAGAACCTGGAAGACCGGGTTCGCCACGGCGTGTTTCGTGAGGACTTGTTCCACCGCTTGAACGTGATCCGGCTGCGCTTGCCGGCCTTGCGCGAGCGTCGCGAAGACATTCCCACTTTGGCGCGCTATTTTCTGCAAAAGAGTGCCAAGGACCTGGGGGTAGAGGCCAAGCGGATCTCTGACCCGGCCCTGGCCAAATTGGCCGCCTTTGACTTCCCCGGCAATGTGCGCCAACTCGAGAACGTTTGCCATTGGCTGACGGTGATGGCGCCGGCCCAAGTCATCGAAACAAAGGACTTGCCACCCGAGTTGCTGGACGGGGCTGGAGGGGGCGCCGCCTTGGCTGCCGATGTGTTGCCGTTTCTGTCTGCCGTGGAGCCTGGACACGCCGGGATGGCGGGCGGCAGCGAGGTGGTCAATGAGGCGGATGGCCTGCGCGCCGCCTCGGCTGACAGAGCCCCATCTGGCTGGCCCTCAGAGCATCCTTCAACAGACGCGCTGGCCGGGGTGCCTTCGTCCGGACCGCTGGACGGTGCGGTGCCGGGCTGGCTCACTGATCTGGAACGAGAAGCCCGGACCCGTCTGGAATCCGGGCAAACAGATGTGTGGGATGCGCTGACCCGCCAATTCGAGGCACGGTTGATTCACACGGCGCTCGAATTGACACGCGGACGGCGCATCGAGGCGGCTCAAAAACTGGGCATTGGGCGCAATACCATCACGCGCAAGATTCAGGAACTCGGCATCGATGATTGAGATCGGCTCGACTGCGATAAAGTAGACGCATCCCTTTAACGGTGTCGAAAGATCGCGGTATGACTCATCGAATCCATCGTATGGCGATGTCGGGTGTGGCTGGGGCCTTGGCCCTGGTGTTGGCGGCATGCTCAACCACCAGCCCCGACGTGATCAAGCCTGAAGACGCGCAGCGCCTGTCGCAAGTGCAGGACGCGGTCGTGTTGAACGTGCGCAGTGTGGCCGTCGAAGGCAGCCAGAGTGGCGTAGGCGGCGCGACGGGCGCCATCGTCGGTGCGATCGGCGGCAATGCCTCGGTGGCGGGCAATGGGCGCGGATCGGCTGCCGCAGGTGTCGTGGGGGCTGTGGTGGGCGGCGTCGTGGGCAATGCTGTCGAGCGCTTTGGCACCCGCGAAGACGCTTATGAGATTTTGTTGCAGATGGCATCCGGCGAGCGACGCTCGATCGTGCAGGCCAAAGGCAACGAGGTTTTCCATCCGGGCGATGCCGTGATTCTGGTGGTCACAGGTGGCAAGACACGCGTCATGCTGGCGCCCAAGGTGGTGCCACCGTCCGACAAATAAGGGTTTGTCGAAAGGGTTGAATCGCCCTGAGCCAGGGAACTAACTCGGCTCGGACATACACTCATCGGTATCCATTCATACCGCAATAAGGTTGTATGTCCAAACCCTTTCCTGGTCAGCGTTCTCTGTTTTGTCTGGCAATCCTGTCCGCCATGTTGGGAGCGGGCATGCCGGCCGTTTATGCCAAATCGATAGCGGCCCCTTCCGCTTCGTCCACTGTGGCACCTGCTGCAGTGCGCACGGTCGAGGGCATCAGCGAATATCGATTGCCCAATGGCCTTCAGGTTCTGTTGATTCCTGATGATTCCAAACCCACCACCACGGTGAATGTGACTTATCGAGTCGGGTCGCGCCATGAAAACTATGGCGAGACCGGCATGGCGCATTTGCTGGAACATTTGTTGTTCAAGGGCTCGCCACGCCATCCCCAGGTTTGGGCCGATTTCAATAAACGGGGGTTTCGGGCCAACGGCAGCACCTGGTATGACCGAACCAATTACTTTGCCAGCTTTGCCGCCAACGAGGAGAATTTGCGTTGGTATCTGGAATGGCAAGCCGATGCCATGGTCAACAGTTTCATCGCCCGCAAGGATCTGGACAGTGAAATGACCGTGGTCCGCAACGAGATGGAGATGGGGGAAAACGACCCTGGGCGCATCTTGTTTGAAAAGACCGTGGCCACCATGTACGAATGGCATAACTACGGCAAATCGACCATTGGCGCGCGCACCGACGTCGAGGGCGTCGATATCAGCCATCTGCAGGCTTTCTATCGCAAGTATTACCAACCCGACAATGCCACGTTGATTGTCTCGGGCAAGTTCAAGCCGGCGCAAGTGATGGCCTGGGTTCAGCAGTATTTTGGGGTGCTGCGCAAACCCAATCGGTCTGTGACGCCCCTGTATACCCTGGACCCGGTGCAGGACGGCGAGCGTGCCGTCACCGTTCGCCGCGTGGGAGGCGTGCCGCTGCTGTATGCCGGATACCACGTGATGCCCGGGGCCCATCCCGATTTTGCGGCGGTGGAATTGCTCAGTTTGATTTTCGGTGAAGCCCCGTCCGGGCGGCTGCACAAGAAATTGACTGAAAAGCAATTGGCTGCCGGCGTATTCAGTTTTTCAGAGGGTCTGGCTGACCCGGGATTCATGCTGATGGGCGCCCAGCTGACGGCTGGACAGGATCCCGCCGAGGCCAGTCAGGCCCTGGTGTCTACCGTGGAGGCCGTGGCCAAGGAACCCATCACGCAAGAAGAGTTGGATCGCGCCAAGGCCAAATGGCTCAAGCAGTGGGATGCCGGCTTCACGGACCCGCAGCACATCGGTGTGGCGTTGTCCGAGGCGGTCGCCCAGGGCGACTGGCGCTTGTTCTTCTTGCTGCGCGATCGTGTCAAGGCGGCGACTTTGGCTGACGTCCAGCGTGTCGCCCAGCAAGTGTTCGTGGCTTCCAACCGCACTTTGGGTCAGTACGTGCCCACCGCCTCGCCCGTGCGTGCCCCGGCGCCAGAACGGGTGGACGTGGCCGCTCAGCTCAAGGACTTCAAGGGCCGTGCGACCGAGGCGCAGGCCGAGGCGTTTGATGCCAGTCCAGCCAATATCGACGCGCGCACCCAGCGCTTCCAACTGGGAGCGGGTCTGAAGGTGGCCCTGTTGCCCAAGGCCACGCGCGGGCAGGCGGTCAAGGCGACCTTGACCCTGCATTTCGGAACGGAGCAGTCGCTGGCCAATTGGGGCGAGGCCCCATCGGCCATGGCGGCGCTGCTGGACAAAGGCACCGCTCAGCTGAACCGGCAGCAGATTCAAGACAGGCTCGATGCGCTGCAAGCGCAGATGGGACTGAGTTCGGCGCCCGGCCAGCTGATTGTGAGCTTGTCCACCAAACGCGAGTTCCTGCCGGCGCTGATTGATCTGGTCGGTGAAATCCTGAGACAGCCCGCATGGCCCGCCGATGTGCTGGAAGAGGTCCGACGTCAGGCGCTAGCCGGCATTGAAGAGCAGCGCAAGGAACCCGAAGCGGTGCTGGAAGAGGCCCTGGCGCGTCACGACAATCCTTATCCCAAGGGCGATGTGCGCTATGCCCGCACCTTCGACGAAATGGTGGCCGATTGGCAGGCGGTCAATCTGGATCGCATCAAGGCGTTCCACGACCGGTTCGTCTCGGCTGCGCATGCTGAGTTTGCCGCCGTCGGCGATCTGGAGGCGGCCCCTGTTCGGCAGGCGCTGGAGCGCTCCCTGGCCAATTGGACCAAGCCCGAGCCGTTTGTGCGCGTGCCCAATCCCCTGGTGCCCGAGCATCCCGTCCGGCTGCAATTGGCCACGCCAGACAAGCAAAATGCCGCGATGACGGTGGGCTTGGCTTTGCCCATCAATGACCGCCATCCGGATTACGCCGCCTTCATGCTGGCCAATCACATCTTTGGTAGCGGCGGGGATTCCCGCTTGTGGAATCGCATCCGGGAAAAGGAGGGGCTGTCCTACAACGTGTACAGCGCGGTCCAGTGGAACCCGATTGAGGAGAATTCGCAGTGGACGGCCGCGGCAATCTTTGCCCCGCAAAACCGTGCCAAGGTCGAAAAGGCCTTCCGGGAGGAAATCGACAGGGCGTTGAAGCAGGGATTCACGGCTGCGGAATTCGAGTCCGGTAAAAAAGGCCTGTTGAATTTCAGGCGCCTGGCCCGTGCGCAGGATGCACGCCTGGCGGCGGGCTGGGTCAGCAATTTGTACCTGGACCGGACATTTGCCGACTCGGCCCGCGTGGACGCGGCGTTGGAATCGCTCACGCTTGACCAAGTCAATGCGGCGCTGCGCCGGTATTTGAAGCCAGAGCAATTTGTATCAGGCGTGGCTGGTGACTTCAAGGACGCTGCTCAGCCTTGATATTGCGATAGCGATTGACCCAAGAAAAAAGGCCGGTATGCGTACCGGCCTTTTGTTTGGAGCCTTCCGGCCTCAGATCGAAAAATCTTCCAGCTTCTTGCCCGAGGCGATGGCGGCCTGGACCCATTTAGGCTGGAGACCGCGCCCCGTCCAGGTCTCGCCGGTGGCGTTGTTCCGGTATTTCGGAGCGACCTTGCGGCCTGCATTGGCCGATGTGCCAGGCGCCTTGGGCGTGCCGCCGCTTTTCAAGCCCAGGTCGGCGACGGTCAAACCATGTTCAGCCAAAAGAGATTTGATTTGAGCAATGACGCCCGCCCGCTCGGTACGGCGTGCATCCTGGAGTTGCTTTTCCAGGTCAGCCGCTTCCTTTTCTAAAGCTGCTTTTTTTGCCAGAAGGTCCTGGTAGTTGCTCATAAAGAGTCCTTTGTTAGCCCGACGAGGCTATGAATATTGCTTATGGAGAGATCTTGCGACAGTTTGGCGTCACGCCATTTTTTATTTGCACCTTGCTTCAGGTACTGCCGGGCTTGAATTCTAAACACAAAAAAAATGGATGTGCAATCCGATTTTCGGTAAACCCTTGTTTGAGCGTCAATACTAGACAATTTGCGTCAGAGCAAATTGAGTACCTGGGCATGGGTTTTATCGCACTTATTCCACAATGCGCTATGGCAGAGATACCGCTCGCCCCAGTTCAATCACCGCCAGAGCGTAATAGCTGGACTGGTTGTACCGAGTGATGACGTAGAAGTTGTGGGTGCCGACAATCAAAGTGGGCGCCTGCGTTCCGTTCAGTAACTGCACCAGCGCCAAAGGGCCCGGATTCAGATCCGCGTCCGGCGGCAATACCGTGCCCAATGCTTTCATTTGTGCCGCCGTGAAGGTAGGCTGGATGTCGGGAGCCAGTAATTGATTCAATGCGTCTGCGTCAGTGGGCGCGGTCACATCGAAGTAGGTTTGAATGCCGGTCCGCCAACCATGGTCGGCGAGAAATTTGGCGACACTGCCGATGGCGTCGATGGGACTGCGCTGCAAATCGATCCGCCCGTCGCCATCAAAATCGACGGCATGGCGGCGAATGGAGCTGGGCATGAATTGCGGCCACCCGATGGCCCCGGCATACGAACCGAGAACCGATGTGGGTTCCAGTTTCTGTTCATGGCAGAGTTTGAGAAACTCGCCCAGTTCACGCTTGAAAAAAGCGCTGCGATCCGAGCGGCCGGAGGGGAAGTTCAGGCTCAATGTCGCCAAGGCGTCCAATACCCGGAAATTGCCCATTTGCCGGCCATAAATGGTTTCCACTCCCAATACCCCGGCGATGATCGACGCGGGTACCCCATAAGTCTTCTCGGCTCTGGCCAACTCGTGGGCATAGGTTTTGACAAAGGCTTGTCCTGCCCGAATTCGAATGGGTTCGACAAATCGGCTTTTATAGACCGCCCAATTTTTGGTCGTGCTGCTGGCAGCGGGCATGATGAGCTTGGTCACCACATCGCGGTAACGTGCCTGCGACAGTTGCGCCCAGACCCAATCCGAGGGCAGATCGTGCGCCTGGGACAGGCTCATGGCCAGTGCTTTGGCATCTGGGCGTTGCGCGTAGTCGTCGCCGTTTTTACGCGGACTGCGCTGGGGCTCGAATGGCGCGCTGGCCGCCTCCGCAGCCACGACCACAGGGGCGGATGCGGCCTCACTGGGCGCCAGGCTCGCGTTGCTGGCGGCATTGGCGGCGCTGGATGCTGCGGTATCAACAGGCTTCAGCGTGGGATCGGGCGAGGCCGGAGATTGCGGGCTGGAGCAAGCGGCCAAGATGAGCCCGCATGCGCAGGCGGCAGTCAAAGATCTGGCGCGAGTGCGTGGTGCGACGAGGCGCAATCCGGGAAAAGGCATGTATGGAGCAGAGCGATCAATCAGCGTTCGAGTGTGCCCGAACTTGAGGTCTGGCCCGCAGTTGTCGCCATTGCTTGCTCAGCTGTTCGATTTGCGCAACCAACTGGCCGCTTCGGCGCTGCAGCTCCCTCGCCGCTTGGGTTTGTGGCGCATACCGCAGCGCATCGAGCTCCGCCAGCCGGCTCATGATCTGCGCGATGGTTTCGGCTTCCGCCGGGCCTGGGCGAATGCTGGACAAGGCTTGATGCCAACTCATGGCTGGCGCCGGTTGGGCGCTCTGGGGTGGGGCGCTCATCCCGGCGGCAACCAGGCTGCGATGGACACGACGCAGCTGACGCTGCCAGGGCGACTGTTTGCTGCGGGGACGATTCCACCACAGCCAGACGATGCCCAGCCCGCTCAGGCCCGCCATCAGTGAGGCGCAGAGCCGGATGAGCTCGACCCAGTCCGGCGAATCCCAACCCCATTGCTGCAGCAGCGCAAGCTGTTTGCCGCGGGAGTACTCCAGAACCCAGACATTCCAGCGGTGATTGGTCGCTTCAAACAGCGCCTTCGTGTGCTTCCACAAAGGCGAGTCAAGCTGGGGTAGCGCCCCGGCCAGGCCGTCTCTGGGTTTGGTCAAGGGGCGGCTGCGCTGGATGCGGTCCGGCGACACGGCGGCGGTTGGATCCGCGCGAACCCAGCCTCGCCCGGGTTGCCAGAACTCGGCCCAGGCGTGAGCGTGGTTGTTGCGCACAACAAAAAGCCCGTCGACCGCATTGAGCTCCATGCCCTGATAGCCCGTCACGACACGCGCGGGGACGCCCATGGCCCGCATCACCACGACAAAGGCCGTGGCGAAGTGCTCACAAAAGCCCGTGCGTCGATCCATCCAGAACTGGTCGATCAGATGGCGCTCGGGCTCTCCTTGTGGCGTCAACCCCGTGTCGCCAGGCGTGAGCGTGTAGGTGTAGGCCTGCGTGGCGATGTGCTTCATGACCGCGGCCACCAGCACTTCGGGCGAGGCTTGCCCGCCCTCCGTGCGAGCCTGTAACTCATGGGCCCACTGCAAGGTTCTGGGGTTCAGTCCACCGGGCAACTGAAGCAGGTCCCGCAATGAGGCTGTAGGGGCGGTGGGGCCGGCCTGATAGTTGGGCCACGCCTGGCCTTCCCACTGGGTGCGGTCATTCAAGGCGGAGGGGACCGACCAGTGCAGGCCCTGTCTTTGCGGGGTGGCGCTCGTCGCTGGATTGAGCGGGCGCAATTGCAGCGTGCCTTCCAGCAAGGGCAGGGTGGTCAGATGGGTTGGCTCCAGCGTGACCTGATAGCGAATCGGCAAACCTTGAGGTTGCACGGCTTCCAGTTCTTGCCGATTGGGCTGCTGTGACGAAGGCGAAACATGGCGGGGAAGCCAGGCACGCCCATCGAACAATTCCAGCACGGGGCCACGGAAATACAGCTTGTCGGGCGCTGGCGGGGGGCCGTCGAACCGCAAACGCATGGCGATGCCGTCGTCCTGTGCCAGCTCGGCCACATGGCCCAGCGAGAGCTGGTCCGACAACCCGATGCTGGTTTGCGCGTCGGCAGGGAGCGACCACAGCGGCCCGATTCGTGGAAACAGCACATACAGCACCAGCATGGCAGGCAAGCCCATCAGGACGGTGCGCCCCGACGCCCTCATGGCAGACCAGATGGTCGGCCGGTAAAGAGGGCGTTGCGCCAGCACCAGCGAGGTCAGCAAACCCCAGAAAACCGCCCCCATCAATACGGCGGTCCCGATGCTTTGTGAATACAGAAACTGCGTGAGGATCAGGAAAAAGCCCAACGAGGTGACCACGAACGCATCGCGTCGGGCGCGCAGCTCAAGCGTTTTCAACCCAGCCAGAACGGACACCAGTGTCACGCCCGCCTCGCGTCCGAAAATGGAGCGAAAGGTCATGAAGGTGAGGGCCACGCTGGCAGCCAATGCCACCAGCAAGACCCATCGGGGCGGCAGCGCTGCGTCGCGAACCGCCAGATAAGCTCGCCACAACAAAGCAAAAGAAACCCCACCGATGCACCACCATGGCATGTGCCCGGCATGGGGGTAGATGCTCAAGGCCAACACGCCCACGAGCCACAAGGTGTCGCGGCCTTCACGGCTCACAGCCAGGGGAGGGCGCCGCGTGCGCATCAATGGCGTCCCTTTTGGGGCTGGCCCCACAGCGCCAAGGTGTCCAGGCATTGGCGAAGGTGTCGGGGCCCTCTGTCACAGGCAATCGTCTGCTCTGGCAAGGCCAAGCCGTACAGCTGGCCCCTTTCCTGGGCAGCTTGCTCCGCCTCGATCAGCCAGGTGGTCAGGCGGCTGAGTCGCGCTTCGGTGTCCAGGCCCTGCAAACCCGGCGTCGTCTGCCAGTTGAGCCACAGATCGGGCGTGCGGCCCGCGATGGCTTCACGGCTGACCAGGCCCGAACCCGACGCCAAGGCGTGACTGGATTTCTTCCAGGCGATCCAGCGCAGCGGGTCGCCTCGGCGATAGTCCCGCAGGCCTTCGGGCATGTCCTCCGAGAAGCGGACCCGCTCCTGGACATGGGCGGATTGCTGCTGCCCAAATGGCGAGGGCAGGGCCGGAGCCAGGGGGTCCCGTGCGGGCCAGATCAGAACCTCCGTATGGGGGCGCCAGTAGCCCCAGGCGCGAAACAGCCCCAGGGGGTAACGGGTTTCAATGGTGATGCGCGGCAGAATCAACCAGCCCCGCTGCGGGGCGGCCACATCCAGCTCGACGGTGGATTCGCTACCGGGCATCAGTTCCACATCTTGTGGACAGCCTGGGCCTTCGCGGGTGCCTTCTGGCGCGCGCGGCCCTGCGGTGATGAGCAGCCCCAGCCGGCCTTGCTTCTTGTGCTGGTTGGTCAGAACGACCGGTACGGTCAGCACCTCGCCAGCGTGCGTGCTGCGCAAAGGCAGCAGGCGAAGGGACACCCCATGCAGGTTGGCATGGGTCTGGTAGAGCGCAGCCAGCGCGGCGCCGCCCAGCATGAAGCTCAGCGCATAGCCCAGATTGACTTGCTCGTTGATCGAGGCCAGCAGCAAGACCGTGAACACGCCTGCAAAGCTCCAGCCTGCTTTGCTGGGCAAGATGTACAGATTCTTCTGGGTCAGCGTGACTTGGTCCTGACGAGGCAGGCGGGCATCCCACCAATTGCGCCACCACACATGCCAGGGCTGAGCCCAGCCAGGCCGATCAGACCGACGCTTGAGCGACGGAGCGACGTTCATGGCACCGGCGTGGCTTCCAACAAGGCACGGGCTTGCGCGGCGGCGCTTCGCCCGCTTTGCGACAAGGGCATCAGACGATGGGCCACCGCCGGAATCCACAAAGCCTGAATGTCCTCGGGCGAGACGTGTCCGCGGCCCAGCACCAAGGCGCGGGCACGGGCCAGCTTCAAAAGCGACAGACCGGCCCGTGGACTCAAGCCCTGGGCAAACCAGGCGCCATCGCGCGTCGCCGTCAACAAGGCTTGCAGATAGTCCAGCAAGTTATCCGATACGTGAATCTCACCGACACGCGCTTGCCACTGCTGCCACTGCGCCTGTGTCATCAAAGGCCGGATCTGCTGCAAGGACTCGCGTTTGTCTTCGCCGGTGAGCAAAGCCCGCTCGGCGGCGTGGTCTGGATAGCCCAGAGACAGGCGCATCGCAAACCGGTCCAATTGGGACTCCGGGAGGGGATGCGTGCCCAATTGCTCAGACGGGTTTTGGGTGGCGATCACAAAGAAGGGGCTGGGCAGAGGGCGCGTTTCGCCTTCGACCGACACCTGCCGTTCTTCCATGGCCTCCAGCAGCGCACTTTGGGTACGAGGGCCCGCGCGGTTGATTTCATCGGCCAGCAACACCTGGGCAAAGACCGGCCCGGGATGGAAGACGAACGCCTCTTTCTGACGCTCGTACACGCTGACTCCGATCAAGTCGGTGGGCAAAAGGTCTGCCGTAAACTGGATGCGTGAGAAGGACAGCCCCAATGATTTGGCCAGCGCGTGTGACAGCGTGGTCTTGCCAACGCCCGGCACGTCCTCGATCAGCAGATGTCCCCCTGCCAGCAAGCAAATCACACTGAGCGTGATCTGATCGCGTTTGCCCACAATGATCGTGCTAACCTGATCAATCAGCTGAACAATCTGTGATGCCTTGTGCGCGGAGTTGGCGGGAGACGCCATGTCGTTGTGCAAGTCGTTGCGAAGCATCTCGCCACCATAACCCAACTGGCGCCACGTGCGGCGCCTTTCTGACCCATGGCAACAGGCTATTTCTCACATCCCGATTGTTTGTCTCATGAGATGGGCACAGGGCATCCCGAGTGCCCCCAGCGCATCCGGGCCATTGAAGACCAGTTGCGCGCGCAGGGGCTCGATGCCTTGTTGCTGCCACAGGACGTGCCGATGGTGGCGCAATCCGATCTGGCGCTGGCCCACGATCTCAATTACGTCCTCACGCTCGATGACTTCCTGCAGCAGCTGGAAGAAACCGGCGACACCCGGGCGCTGGACCCGGACACCTGGGCCTGCCCCGGCACCCGCTCGGCGGTGTGGCGCGCGGCCGGTGCGGCCGTGGCGGCCACCGACGCCGTGATCGACGGCCGGCTGGAAAACGCCTTCTGCGCGATTCGCCCGCCCGGTCACCATGCCCCCCGCAGCCACACCATGGGCTTTTGCTTCTTCAACAACGTCGGGGTCGCGGCCCGCCATGCCTTGGATGTGAGGGGTCTGAAGAGGGTGGCCATCGTCGACTTCGACGTGCACCATGGCAATGGCACCGAAGACATCTTTGCCGGCGACGACCGCGTGTTGATGCTGAGCTTCTTCCAGCATCCCTTCTATCCCTTCAGCGGATCGGATTGCAACGCGGGCAACATGGTCAATGTTCCCGTGCCGGCACGCAGCGACGGCAAGGCCATTCGCGAGGTGATCGAGGCCTATTGGTTGCACCGCCTGGAGCACTTTCAGCCCGAGATGATCTTCATTTCCGCCGGCTTTGATGGCCACCGCGAAGACGACCTGGGCGGATTGGGCCTGGTCGAAGCCGACTATGCCTGGATCACCTCGAAACTGATGGACATGGCCAACCGATTTGGCAAAGGCAGAATCGTCTCCTGCCTGGAGGGGGGGTACAACCTCAGCTCCCTGGCCCGCAGCGTCGCTGCGCACGTCCGTACCTTGATTGAAGGCTGAGGCCCCGCCGTTCCCGCATGAATGTATCTACTGTCCACGCCACCCAACCTTTGACAGCAGCCGAGTTATCCAATCTCTGGGATCACCTGCACGAACGTTCTGCCCTGATCGAAGCGACCTTGCTGGCCGCTTGTCTGGCCCTGGCCTGGCTGCTGGTGCGGTTGTGGCGCGGACGTCAAACCTCTCCCGGCTCAGTCTGGTTTGGCCGACACGTGGTCGACGGTGTCCTGTTTCCCGTGCTGGCGCTGCTGCTCTGCCTGGGCTTGCGCCGACTGCTGATCAGCGAATTGCCCATGGCGGTGTTTCGCGTGGCCATTCCGGTGCTGCTGTCGCTGGCGGTGATCCGCCTGACGGTCAAGGTGCTCAAGGCGGCGTTTCCATCGTCTCAGACCGTGCGGGTGGTGGAGCGAACCGTTTCCTGGCTGGCCTGGCTGGGTACCGTTTTATGGATCACGGGGGCTTTGCCCCTGATCCTGGATGAGCTGGACGGCATCACCTTCAAGATAGGCGCCTCTCATGTTTCCGTTCGCAATCTGATCGAAGGCTCGCTCAGTGCCGTATTGGTGTTGATTCTGTCTCTGTCGCTGTCGTCGGCGATCGAATCGAAGCTCCTCACGGGGGCGACGGACAACCTCTCTGTTCGCAAAATCGCGGCCAACGCCATGCGGGCCTTGCTGCTGACCATTGGTCTGGTGGTCGCCCTGTCCGTGGCCGGCATCGATCTGACCGCCTTGTCCGTGCTGGGCGGTGCAGTGGGGGTCGGCGTGGGGTTTGGTTTGCAGAAACTGGCCGCCAACTATGTCAGCGGGTTCGTCATCCTGGCCGAGCGCAGTTTGCGCATCGGCGATCTGGTCAAGGTCGACAATTTCGAGGGCCGCATCACCGACATCAACACGCGCTACACCGTGTTGCGCTCATCGGGTGGCCGCGAGGCCATCGTTCCCAACGAGATTTTGATGACGCAGCGGGTCGAGAATGCCTCGTTGGCCGACTCTCGCTTGTTGCTGTCTTCGGTGGTGCAGGTGGCCTACGGGACCGATCTGGATACAGTGCGCCCCGCCTTGAGCGACGCCGTCAAAGCGGTGCACCGGGTGTTGCCGGATCCCCCCCCGGCGGTGCACCTGACAGCGTTTGCCGCCGATGGGCTGGAATTGACCATCCCGTTCTGGATCGCCGACCCTGAAAATGGCCAGATGGCCGTGCGATCCGAGGTCAATCTGGCCATTTTGGCGACTTTGAACCGTTTAGGGGTCGATATTCCGTTTCCGCAGCGGGTGGTCCGCCATGTGCCTCCGCTTGAGGTATCCTCCGCCGCACGATGATCTCTCCGTCCTTTATCGCGGCGCGAGAGGGCTGGCCCTACGTGGCCCTCGCCCTGATTTCCGCCATTGCCGCCACATATTCCACGGGTCTGAGTCTGCTCACCATGCTGTGCTGGCTCACCGTGGCCTGGGTCTTCCACCTGTTTCGTGACCCGCCCCGGACCGTCCCGGTGGCGCCGGGGGCCATCCTGTCGCCAGCAGATGGTCGCGTCGTGAAGATCGAGCGGGCTCGCGACCCTTACGCCGATCGCGACGCGCTCAAAATCAGCGTGTTCATGAACTTGTTCAACACGCACGCCAACCGCTCGTGCGTAGACGGCGTGATTCGTCAAGTTCAGTATTTCCCGGGGCGCCTGGTCAATGTCGACCTCGACGCCGCATCGGCGGACAATGAACGCAATGCCGTCGTGATCGACTCGCATGGCCACGTGGTGACCTTGGCGCAAGTGGCCGGGCTGGTGGCACGGCGTATCCTGTGCTCCGTCAAACCCGGAGACGCGCTCATGCGCGGCCAGCGCTTTGGCGCCATCCGATTTGGCTCGCGAGTGGACGTCTACCTGCCGACAGACGCGATCCTGAACGTGGCGCCCGGCGACAAGGTGATGGCCACCACGTCGATTCTGGCTACCTTGCCCAAACCATGACCCCTATGACTTCACCTCAAGCAGGCGATCCCAAAGTGACCGATCCGCACATCGACGATCTGGATGATGGGCCGCGGCCTCGCCGCAAGGGCATCTATATCTTGCCCAATCTGTTCACGCTGGCCGCCTTGTTCGGCGGGTTCTACGCCATCGTCATGGCCATGAACGGCCAGTTCGAGCAGGCGTCGATCGGCATCTTCTGCGCCATGGTGCTCGACAGCCTCGACGGCCGCGTGGCTCGCATGACCAATACGCAGAGCGCCTTTGGCGAACAGATGGACAGCCTTTCGGACATGGTGTCCTTTGGTGCCGCCCCAGCGCTGATCGTCTACGAATGGGCGCTCAAAGGGATGGGCAAGGCCGGATGGATTGCGGCATTCGTGTATTGCTCGGGCGCCGCATTGCGCCTGGCCCGCTTCAACACGAACATTGCCGTGGTCGACAAGCGCTTTTTCCAAGGCCTGCCCAGCCCGGCGGCTGCAGCCCTGGTCATGGGGCTGATCTGGGTGGTCACCGACATTGGCGAAAGCGCCAAGACCTTGCCCTGGATGGTCTGGATGGCGTTCGGCTTCACGCTGTATGCGGGGCTGACCATGGTCACCAACATCCCCTTTTACAGCTTCAAGGACATCAATTTCCGGCGCACCGTGCCATTCATCGCGATCGTGGCCATCGCGCTGGGCATCGCCGTGATCACCATTCACCCGCCCATTGTGCTGTTCGGCATTTTCGTGTTCTATGGCGTGTCGGGTTACGGCGTCTATGTCTGGAAGCGCATGAAAGGCAAACCCGTCAGTGTGATTTCGACCTCGACCGACGAGCCCGATGAAGCGGGACTACATCGCTGATAGTTTTTTACAGCGTGATAGTTGGCTTTTGGGGGCACCCCCCGTGTTATATTTTCTCCATGACGACATTCAGCACATTGCCGCTACGACTCCTAGGAGTGCCCAAGGCGCGCTGATCGAACACGTCTGTACTTCGTAGTACCCGCATCACGGCCCGCCAGCACCACCGCCCGCGGGCCGTTTTGTTTTCAGGAAAGACCACCATGACCGACAAGCTCATCATTTTCGACACCACCTTGCGCGATGGCGAACAATCGCCCGGCGCTTCCATGACGCGTGAAGAAAAACTGCGCATCGCGCGCCAGCTGGAGCGACTGAAGGTCGACGTGATCGAGGCGGGCTTTGCGGCCTCGTCCAATGGTGATTTCGAGGCCATCCGTTCGATTGCCGATGCCATCAAGGATTCAACCGTCTGCTCGTTGGCGCGTGCCAATGACCGCGACATCAGCCGGGCTGCAGAAGCCCTCAAGGGCGCCAATTCCTGGCGCATTCACACCTTCATCGCCACCAGCGCACTGCACATGGAGAAGAAGCTGCGCATGTCGCCCGAGCAGGTGCTCGAGCAGGCCCGGCAGTCGGTGCGGTTCGCCCGTAACTTGACCAGCGATGTGGAGTTCTCGGCTGAAGACGGCTATCGCTCCGACCTCGACTTCCTGGCGCGGGTCTGTGAAGTGGTGATTGCAGAAGGTGCCACCACCATCAACATTCCCGACACCGTGGGCTACGGCATCCCTGACCTGTACGGCAACTTCATCAAGACCTTGCGTGAGAAGGTGCCCAATTCAGACAAGGCCATCTGGTCTGTCCATTGCCACAACGACCTGGGCATGGCGGTGGCCAATTCCCTGGCCGGCGTGAAGATCGGTGGCGCCCGCCAGGTCGAGTGCACCATCAACGGCTTGGGCGAGCGAGCAGGCAATTGCGCCCTTGAAGAAGTCGTCATGGCGGTCAAGACGCGTCGGGACTACTTCGGCCTGGACGTGGGCATCGACACCCAGCAGATCATGCCTGCCTCGCGTCTGGTTTCTCAGACCACCGGTTTCGTCGTCCAGCCCAACAAGGCTGTGGTGGGTGCCAACGCCTTTGCGCACGCATCCGGCATCCATCAGGATGGCGTGCTCAAGGCGCGCGACACCTACGAGATCATGCGGGCCGAAGACGTGGGTTGGGCCGCCAACAAGATCGTGTTGGGCAAGCTGTCGGGGCGCAATGCCTTCAAGCAGCGTTTGCAAGAGCTGGGCATCGACCTCGATTCAGAAGCCGAAGTGAACCAGGCGTTCACCAAATTCAAGGAATTGGCCGACCGCAAGAGCGAAATCTTCGACGAAGACATCATTGCGCTGGTCAACACCGAGGGCGTGGCCAGCGAGCATGAACACTATCGCTTCATTGCCTTGTCGCAAAAGTCGGAAACCGGTGAGCGCCCTCAGGCCAGCATCGTGTTTGCGGCCGGCGATCAAGAGCACAAATCGTCCAGCGATGGCAATGGCCCAGTTGATGCCAGCCTCAAGGCAATTGAGGCTGTCGTGAAAAGTGGCGCGGAAATCGTCCTCTACTCCGTGAATGCAATCACCTCCGGAAGCACAGAATCACAAGGAGAGGTGACTGTTCGTCTGCAACATGGCGGCCGAGTGGTCAACGGGGTCGGAGCCGACCCGGATATCGTTGTCGCGTCAGCCAAAGCCTATCTTTCTGCGTTGAACAAGCTTTACAGCAAGTCAGAAAAGGTGGCAGCTCAGGGTTGACCCTCGCATCAGGGTGAATTTGGCGAGCTCACTTTACAAAAAGCGCGTAAGTCCTTGATATTGCGCGTGATTTTGTTACACTTGCCGTGCAAGGAAAGGGCAGTTCTGTGACACGCATGAAATTGAAAAAAAACTGGTCAGCAGTCATTCTGGTTTCGGTGATGTCGGCCGTGCTGGGACTGTCTGCGCAAGTCGCTGAAGCGGCTCCTCGCACCAAAGCTGCCACCAAGACCACGGCGGTCAAAGCCAAGGGCCAGACCAAGGCGCGTGCCAAGGTCGCAGCGGCGCCTCGCAAGACCGCCCATCGGACGGCGGCCCGCGGTCGCATCGTGCGCTCGGCTTTGCCGGTGGCGGCAGCCGTGCCTGACCTGACGCCCGTCGAGGTCAATGCGCCCGCGCTGTTGTCTGGCAAGGCGGCAACCGCCCCCTCCAGCAACATGGCTGCGGCTTCGGGTGCGTCGGGCGCCTCGTTCGGTCAGTTGTACGGTTTGCATCACACCAATGACCCGCTGGACCTGAAGTCCAGTGCCGCGCTGGTGATGGACCAGGACACCAACGAAGTCCTGTTCGCCAAGAATTCTGAAGCGGTGTTGCCCATTGCTTCGTTGACCAAGCTGATGACCGCCACGGTGATCGTCGAGGCCAAGTTGCCCATGGAAGAGATGGTCTCGGTCACCGCCGAAGACGTCGACACCGAGAAAAACAGCAGTTCGCGTCTGGCAGTGGGGACCACGCTGACCCGTGGCGAGTTGCTGCACCTGGCGCTGATGTCATCCGAGAACCGCGCGGCCCATGCGCTCGGCCGCACCTACCCCGGTGGCATGCCAGCGTTCGTGGTGGCCATGAACGCCAAAGCCAAGACCTTGGGCATGTCCGACACCCGGTATGTGGACCCCACTGGCTTGAACAGTCGCAATCAGTCCAGCGCCAAGGATCTCGCCACGCTGGTCAAAGCGGCCTATCAGCAGCCCTTGATTCGCGAGCTGTCGACCTCGCGCGAGTACACCGCGCGTGTCGGCGCCCGTCAGGTGCAATTTCATAACACCAACAGTCTGGTCCGCAGCCCCTCCTGGGACATCGGATTGCAGAAAACGGGTTACATCGTCGAAGCCGGTCGGTGCCTGGTCATGCAGGCCAAGATGGCGGGTCGCAAGTTCATCATGGTGTTCCTGGACTCGTCTGGCAAATACTCCCGCCAGGCGGATGCAGAACGCGTGCGCCGCTGGATCGAACTGGCTTCCAAGCGCAGCGTGACCAGCCTGAACAACGGCAAAGTGACGTCCTGAAGACGGGTACGCTCCCAGCGTCAAAAAGGCCTCCGGATGGAGGCCTTTTTTTGTCGGCGTAGAGGAAGACGGAAGGAAGAGGGGGCTTCAGCGAGCCTTCCAGCCCATCTGTCCTGAAATCCGGGCAGCGGCCGCTTTCAGGCTATCGACCCACTCGGGTGTCAGGCGCGCGGCCGGCACGTTAAGGGCCAGACTGGCAACCACTTCGCCCATGTCATTGACGATGGGAGAGGCGATGAGTTGGGCCGCCGCTTCGTGCGAGTCGCCATCCTGTGCCAGGTTGTTCTGGCGGATCGCATTCAGTTCGGCCTGCAGCGCGTCAGCGCGAACGCTTTGCGCGGCGGCGAGGGCGGTCAGGCTGCTCCCTGTCTCGTTGATCAGCAAGGTCTTGCCGACGGCGCTCGAGGTCAGAGGGATGCGCAGCCCCATGACGCGTGTCACCTGAACACCATTGCGTTCAGCCACCGTGCGCTCGATGCACAAGGCGTCGTCGTCCTGGCGAACAAACAACGACACGGGGTGACCGGTCTGCTTGTGCAATTCCTGCATGGGTTTGACCGCCAGGTCGCGCACGTCCAGGCGGGACTTGACCAAATTACCCAGCTCGAGCAAACGCAGGCCAAGGCGATAGCTGCCCGGGCCCGAGCGCTCCACCAGGCGACCGACCGCCAGATCGTTGAGGATCCGGTGGGCGGTGGACGGGTGCAGGCCGGTTTGCTCGCTGATGGATTTAAGGGACACTGCGTCGCCCTCATGAGCCAACGTGTCCAGCAAAGCGAACATTCGGCTCAGAACTTGGATCGAAGTGGAAGAAACTGTCGAATCACTCATCGGGGTTTTCCTCAGTGAGAACCCATTTTGAAAGATGGGATCCCCGCTCAATCGGCGAAATAATCCGTCGCTTGAGTGCCATTCACCTTCTCCCCGCTCGGTATTCCGGGATTTCATTACGCTTATGAAACTTATCGATGTTTTGCTGACCCGAATGGGGTGGGTCATGGGGGTCTGCCTCCTGTCTGCCTCCGCTCAGGCCCAGATCGATTCAGGCCCCTCAGGGCGGGGTGCAACCGCAGGCGAGTCACCCGCCTCCGCGGCCAGCGCCGCCTCAGGCCCCGCAGCGAGCGCGCCCTCACTGGCGTCGCCGGTTGCGTCACGACGTTGGGCCACGGTGCTGAAGGTCAACGGTCATTTGCAGTCAAAAGACCTGGGTGTCGTGATCAATATGGACGACCCCTATTCGGTCAAAGTAGGGGAGTACTACGTGAAGGCGCGCGGTATTGCGCGTGACCGCGTCCTGAAACTGAGTTTGCCGACCAAGGCAGCGCTGACGCGCGATGAATTTGAAAGCCTCGCCAAACAGGTGAACGATTATTTTGGTCAGCGTGTCCAGGGACTGGCGCTGGCCTGGCGGCAGCCCTATGCCGTTGACTGCAACTCGATCACCGGGGCCCTGACCATGGGCTATGACGCTCAACTGTGCAAGCAGACCTGTGCGCCCAGCCGGCCGTCGCCTTACTTTGGTTCTTATTCGACTCAGCCTTTCAAGGACCACGGCATGCGGCTGTCGATGCTGCTGGCCGCTCGGGATGTCGATCAGGCCATCGCCTTGATCGACCGAGGCGTCAAATCGGATCACACACTGGGCCTGCGCGGGGCGCCCGCTGTGAACGTCCATTTTGTGACCACCTCGGACCGGCTTCGCAGTCAGCGGCAATTGCTGTTTCCTCCAGAGGGACGCGTCCCGGCTCTGGGCATCGACGTGCATCTGGATCAGACCGACGCTCTGCGAGATGCGGACCGGGTGCTGATGTACCTGACCGGGCGTCAGCGCGTGGAGGGCCTGGACACCGTCGAGTTCGTTCCTGGTGCACTGGCTGATCACCTGACTTCTTTTGGCGGCATGTTGGATCATGCCAACGGACAAATGTCGGTGCTGTCGTGGATCGAGGCTGGCGCCACCGCGACCTATGGCACGACCAGCGAGCCCTGCGCCCACCTGCAGAAGTTTCCTCATCCGCAAGCGCTGTTGCTGTTCTATGCCGGCGGGGCCACCGCCCTGGAGGCCTACTGGAAAAGCGTCCAGTGGCCCCAGCAGGGCTTGTTTGTGGGCGAGCCCCTGGCGACGCCTTTCAGCCGCTGAACCGGCAATTCAGTTCAACAGCCCGAGGCGGGCCTGGGTGGCGATCCATCCCTTGCGCAGCGGGGTCAGAAGCAGGCGCTCGTGCAGCACGCGATCCTGACTGGCCCGGATTTCTGCCAGCAAGGCCAGTTGCATGTGGGTCAGCCCCGTCAATGGGCGTAAAGCTCTGCGCTCGTTAGCGGGCAGAGCCCGCGCGGCTTGAAGGCCTTGCTCCAATTGAGTCTGTGCCTGATCGCACAAGTCCTGCAGCAAGGCGGGCCAGTGTTCGCTGGCACGGGGAGCGGGCTTGGTCAGTTCATGCGCCCGCACCTCGTGTTGTTGCAAGACGTCGACGGGCACGTGCACCCAACCCGCACGTGCATCCTGGCCTAGCCTGGCCAGCTGGTGAACCTGTCGCCATCCGAGTCCCCATTGGCGCGCGACCTCGCGGGCCTCAGGCGAAGTCGCCCCCAGCAGGACGGCGCAACCTTCTGCCGCACAAGCCGTCGTCTGAGTCAGGTGGCGACGCAGGGCTGCAGCGTCCAGCCATCGGGTCTGGTGGATCAGGTCAATCAGACCTTCGATCTGGTTGAGCCACAGAGGCAGTTCAGGCGCCGCGATGGCGGGCGATGCCGCCGTGCGTGTCAGCAGCGCCCGGGTCAGTGGATGTGTCGCCTGGCCCTGCGCCGCGGCGCGGACTTCCTGATGCCACCACCGCAACTTGGTTTCGGCCACGCCCGGGTCCTGAACGTCAAAAGGGATCGAGCTGACTTCATGCCACCACTGCCACCAATTTCTCAGCGCCGCGCGCCGCGCTGACGGCACCAACTGCAGACTGTAGTAAAGCGAGCTGCCCACGGGCGGCAAAGGCGCGCGGTCAGAAGAAGCGGCAGGCGGGGCGAGGTGGCTGGGGTTCATGGTGTGAGCGAAACAACGGCCCCTATTGTCGCAAGAGTCGAATTGACAGGTTGGATCACCGTGCATACATTACTGACCCGCGAGTCAGTTACGATGTCGCCTCGCAACATCAACTAAAAGAGCTTTGACATGACGAAAACACGCTGGCACCAGTCCGCGAGCTTGGCTGTGGCCTCTGGGCTGATTGTGCTCCTGGCCGGGTGTGGAAAAGCACCCGTTGCCCAAGAGCCGGTGCGGGCGGTGCGAACCCTGGTGCTGTCCGATACCGGCGGCACCCTGGAGCGCGAGTTTTCGGCCGACATCCGTGCGCGCACGGAGTCGCGTCTGGGTTTCCGCGTGCCCGGCAAGGTCACCCGGCGCCTGGTCGAGTTGGGGCAAACCGTCCAGGCCGGGCAGACGCTGGCTCAGCTGGATCCCCAGGACCTGCAACTGGGCCAGGAGGCCGCTCGGGCCGGTGTCGCGGCGGCTGAAGCCAATGCGGCGCAGGCTTCTGCTGATCTGAAGCGGTTCAACGAACTGAAGGCCCAAGGGTTCATCAGCGCGGCCGAACTGGATCGCCACGTGACGATGGCCAAAGCGGCTGAATCGGCCTTGCGTCAGGCCAGGGCCCAAGCCGGTGTCCAAGGTAACCAGGCAGCCTATGCAGCCCTGACCGCCCCGTCATCGGGTGTGATCACCGGGGTGGACGTCGAAGCAGGGCAGGTCGTCGGCGCGGGGCAACCGGTGCTGGTGCTGGCGCACGATGGGCCGCGCGATGCCGTCTTTGCGGTGCCAGAGGGCCTGTCCAAAATGATCCGCCCGCTGGTGGGCAAGAAGGATGCAGTCAAGGTCAAAGCCTGGGGCTCAGACAGCTGGGTGCCCGCCACCATCCGCGAAATGGCCGCGGCGGCCGACCAGGTCAGCCGGACCTTTCTCGTCAAGGCGGATGTGGGGCAACAAGGCTTCGAGCTGGGGCAGACTGCCAGCGTGTCCCTGACTGGGCCAGTTCATGCCAAGTCCGGTGTGCGCGTGCCGGTTGAGGCGGTCGCCGAGCGAGACGGCAAGTCCATTGTCTGGGTGCTTGATGGCAAGCAGTACACCGTTCAACCGCAACCCGTTGTCACCGGCGATGTCACGGGAGACGTGGTGCTGATCGTCCAGGGGCTCAAGCCTGGACAGGAGATCGTGACTGCGGGCGCCCATGTGCTCAGTCCCGGGCAAAAAGTGCGGCGCTATCAAGAGCCCACCACGGCCAGCAACAAGTCCTGAAGCTTGAAGGAACTGGCAAGTGAGCACGCCTGATCAAAACGCATCGGCTTCGGGCCGACAACACTTCAACGTCTCCCGCTGGGCGCTGGAACACCCCTCTCTGACCCGCTACCTGATGGTGGTGCTAATGATTCTGGGCCTGGTATCCTACTTTCAGCTGGGGCAGGACGAAGACCCGCCCTTTGCCTTTCGCATGATGGTGGTGCGGGCCTACTGGCCGGGCGCCTCGGCCAAGGAGATGGCCGAGCAGGTCACCGACAAGATCGAGCGCACCTTGCAAGAGGTGCCTTATGCAGACCGCATCCGCTCCTACACCAAGCCGGGCGAGTCGCTGACCATTTTCCAGGTCCGCGATTCTTCCCCGCCGAAAGAGATTCCCAATCTCTGGTACCAGGCGCGCAAGAAGATCGGCGACATGCGCCAGACTCTCCCGCAAGGGGTGTATGGTCCCTTCTTCAACGATGAATTTGGCGACGTGTATGGCTCGATCTATGCACTGTCCGCCGACGGTTTCACCGACGAAGAACTGCGCCAGCATGCCGAGCGCGTGCGGTCGACCTTGTTGCGCGTCCCGAGCGTTGCCAAGGTGGAGTTGTTCGGCGTCCAGCCTGAAAAGATCTTCGTCGAGATTCCTCAGCATCGATTGGCGCAGCTTGGGCTGGACATGAACCAGCTCATCGGTCAGCTCAACGCGCAAAACGGGGTCGAAGGCGCGGGCGTTTATGCCGGTCAGGCCAACAACGTGCAGATGCGCGTGGCGGGCGCCTTTTCATCGGTTGACCAGCTCAAGGCCATGCCGATCCGCCTGATCAACCCGCAGACCGGTCAGGGGCGGACCTTCAAGCTGGGCGACATCGGCGACATTCGCCGGGGTTACGAAACACCGGCCACCACCAAGGTTCGGCATCAAGGCAAGAACGTGGTCGCCTTGGGCATTTCAATGGCCAAGGGCGGCGACATCATCGCGCTGGGTAAAAACCTGCAGACGGAGATCGACCGCATCCGGGGTGAATTGCCGGTGGGGATCGAACTGGATCAGGTGCAGAACCAACCCAAGGCGGTGTCCACTTCCGTGGGCGAGTTCGTTCACGTGCTGATCGAGGCGGTGGCGGTCGTGCTGGCCGTCAGCTTCGTCAGCCTGGGTTTGCACACCCGTCCGTTCCGCCTCGACATCTGGCCTGGCATGGTGGTGGCCATCACCATTCCGCTGGTTCTGGCGGTGACTTTCCTGGTCATGTACTACTGGGGGGTCGGGCTGCACAAGATCTCGTTGGGGGCCCTGATCATTGCCTTGGGTCTGTTGGTCGACGACGCCATCATCGCGGTCGAGATGATGGTGCACAAACTCGAAGACGGCTACGACAAGGTCAGCGCCGCGACAGCCGCCTACGACCTGACGGCCATGCCCATGTTGACGGGCACCCTGATCACGGCGGTTGGCTTCCTGCCCATCGGCATGGCGCAGTCCGGCGTGGGTGAGTACACGTTCGCGATCTTCGCGGTGACGGCCGCAGCCTTGCTCATTTCGTGGGTGGTGTCGGTCTACTTCGTTCCCTATCTGGGTCAGTGGCTGCTCAAGACCAAGCCCAAGGTCACCGCAGACCAGGACCTGTACGACACGCCGTTCTACACCCGCTTCAAGGCCCTGGTGAACTGGTGCGTGCAACACCGCTGGATCACCATCGGCCTGACCCTGGGCGCCCTGGTGCTCGGGGTCCTGGGCATGTCCAAGGTTCAGCAGCAATTCTTCCCGGATTCCAGCCGGCCAGAGGTGCTGGTTGATCTGTGGCTGCCCGAGGGCTCGAGCTTCACCTCGACCGAGGCCGTGGCCAAGCGCTTTGAGGCGCGCATGATGAAGGAAGAGGGCGTCAAGACCGTGACCACCTGGGTCGGGTCCGGCTTGCCGCGTTTTTATCTGCCCATGGACCAGATCTTTCCGCAAAGCAACGTGAGCCAGGCAGTCGTGCTGCCGGTTGACGCGGCGCACCGCGAAATCCTGCGGCACAAGCTGCCCGAGATCCTCGCAGCCGAGTTCCCGGAAGTGCGCGGCCGCGTGAAGCTTCTGCCCAACGGCCCGCCCGTTCCCTATCCAGTGCAGTTCCGCATCGTGGGTGACGATGTGGCGACACTGCGCCATTGGGCCGAGGAGGCCAAGACGCTCATGCGCGCGCATGCCGACATGATGGGCGTCAATGACAACTGGAACGAGTCCATCAAATCCATTCGCCTGCAGGTGGATCAAGGCAAGGCGCGGGCTCTCGGCGTGACCTCGCAATCCATCGCTCAGGCAACGCGGGTACTGACCTCCGGCAGCACCATCGGTCAGTTCCGTGATGGTGATCGCACGATCGAGATCGTCCTCAAGTCACCGCAGTCCGAGCGCGAAACGCTCAGTTCGCTGGGCAACGCCTACGTGCCCACGGCCTCGGGCCGGATGGTGCCGATCCTGCAGGTGGCGCATCCCGTTCTGGTGTGGGAGCCGGGCGTGCTGTGGCGCGAGGGCCGACACTTTGCCGTGACTGTGCAGGGCGATGTCCGCGATGGCGTGCAGGGCCCGACCGTGAGTCAGTCGTTGTGGCCGCAGATGCAGGCCTTGCAAGCCAAGATGCCTCAGGGGTACCGCATTGAGTTGGCGGGCACCACGGAGGAATCCAGCAAAGGGCAGGGCTCCATCTTCGTGAACGTGCCGGTGATGCTGTTCATCACCTTCACATTGCTGATGCTGCAACTGCAGAGCTTCTCGCGCGCGCTGCTGGTGTTCCTGACGGGGCCCATGGGCATCGCCGGTGTGGCCTTGGCCCTGCTGGTATCCGGGCGCCCCTTTGGCTTCGTGGCTTTGCTGGGGGTGATTGCCCTGATGGGCATGATCATGCGCAACTCGGTGATCCTGATCGACCAGATCGAACAGGATCGTGCCAAGGGCGTGCCTGCCTGGACGGCGATCGTGGATGCGGCGGTGCGCCGGTTCCGCCCGATCGTCCTGACGGCCGCCGCCGCGGTTCTGGCCATGATCCCGCTGTCCCGCAGCGTGTTCTGGGGCCCGATGGCGGTGGCCATCATGGGCGGGCTGATCGTGGCCACCGCGTTGACCTTGCTGGCTTTGCCTGCGATGTATGCGGCGTGGTTCCGAGTGCGTCGAGATGCGTGATGGGCTCAAAACTGGCCCATACCCGCGTTAGAATCACCGATTCCGACCGAATTGCCTGTTTGGGCGTCTGAAAACGCCCAAAACATTTTCTGGTCCGAGCGCGGGTGGCGAAATTGGTAGACGCACCAGGTTTAGGTCCTGACGCCAGCAATGGTGTGGGGGTTCGAGTCCCCCCCCGCGCACCAGACCGTTTCTTTTCATTCAAATTGTGAGTTCAGATCATGGCTGTCACTGTGGAGACCCTCGATAAGCTGGAGCGACGCATTACCCTGTCGCTGGCAGCTGACGTCCTCAAGAACGAAATCGATGCGCGCCTGAAAAAGCTGGCCCGCACCGTCAAGGCTGACGGCTTCCGTCCCGGCAAAGTGCCCATGAATGTGGTGGCGCAGCGTTATGGTTACTCCGTGCACAACGAAGTGATGAATGACAAGCTGGGCGAAGCCTTCGTGCAAGTGGCCACCGAGGCTCAGTTGCGCGTTGCCGGCACCCCCCGCATTTCCGAAAAAGATGGTGGCCAGCCCGTGGACGGTCAAATTCAGTTTGACGCCACCTTCGAGGTCTACCCCGACGTCACCATTGGTGACCTGTCGACCGTGGAAATCGAGCGCGTCAATGCCGAAGTCAACGACGCGGCGATCGACCGCACCGTTGAGATCCTGCGCAAGCAACGTCGCACGTTTGCCCAGCGTCCCGCCACCGAAGGCGCTGCCGACGGCGACCGCGTGACCATCAACTTCGAAGGCAAGATCGACGGCGTGCCCTTTGACGGCGGCAAGGCTGAAGGCTTCCAGTTCCTGGTCGGCGAAGGCCAGATGCTCGAAGCTTTCGAGAAGGCTGTGCGCGGCATGAAGGCTGGCGAGTCCAAGACCTTCCCCCTGAAGTTCCCTGAGGACTATCACGGCAAGGACGTGGCTGGCAAAGAAGCCGACTTCCTGGTGACCGTGCAGAAGATTGAAGCCCAGAACCTGCCAGAAGTGAACGAAGAGTTTATCAAGAGCCTCGGTCTGGCCGATGGCTCGCTGGAAACCCTGCGCGCCGACATCAAGAAGAACCTGGCTCGCGAAGTCAAGTTCCGCGTGGCTGCCCGCAACAAGTCCGCAGCCCTCGACGGCCTGCTGACCGTGGTCAACTTCGACCTGCCCAAGGCTTTGGTCGAGGCTGAAACCCAGCGTTTGCTGGAAGGCGCTCGCGCTGACCTGAAGGCACGTGGCATCAAGGACGCTGACAAGGCCCCGATCCCCGCCGAAATGTTCACCCCCCAAGCCGAGCGTCGCGTGCGCCTGGGTCTGACGGTGGCTGAACTCGTCAAGGCCAACAACCTGCAAGCCAAGCCGGAGCAACTGCAAGCTCACATCGAAGAGCTGTCGCAAAGCTACGAGCAGCCTGCCCAAGTGGTGGCCTGGTACATGAGCGATCGTCAGCGCATGGCTGAAGTCGAGGCGGTGGTGATCGAAGCCAATGTGGCTGATTTCATCCTGTCCAAGGCCAAAGTCACTGACAAGACCATGGGCTTTGAGGAATTGATGGGCCAGCAAGGCGCCTGATTCCCCTTTGATGCGCATTGACCGGCTCGCGCCGGTTGAACGGCACCTGCCAATCCCTTGTGGTGGCAGGTGCTTTTTGTTTCGTGCACCCTTGTTTATGCGTGCAAACAACGGAAAGACGACCAAGGTAGTCCGACGCTTTTTCCGGCGTTCGACTTACCCGATCTGGACGTCATAATCATTTCACATACGAAAACTGGTGTTCCGCCCTGGCGGAGTGCCGCGAAGAAGGATGCACATGAGCGCACTGGATACGCAAAACCTGGGCTTGGTGCCCATGGTGGTGGAACAATCGGGCCGCGGTGAGCGCGCCTATGACATTTACAGCCGTCTGCTGCGCGAACGCGTGGTCTTTCTGGTGGGGCCGGTCAATGACCAGTCGGCCAACCTGGTGGTGGCCCAGTTGTTGTTCCTGGAGAGCGAGAACCCGGACAAGGACATCTCCCTGTACATCAACTCGCCGGGTGGCAGCGTGAGCGCGGGGATGTCGATTTTCGACACCATGCAGTTCATCAAACCCGATGTGTCGACGTTGTGCATGGGGATGGCTGCCTCCATGGGGGCCTTCCTGCTGGCCGCTGGCGCCAAAGGCAAGCGGTTTGCTCTGCCTAACTCGAAGATCATGATTCACCAGCCATTGGGCGGCGCCCAAGGGCAGGCCACGGACATCGAAATCCACGCCCGTGAAATCCTGAAAACCCGCGAACAACTCAACCGAATCCTGGCCGAGCGCAGCGGCCAGCCGCTGGAAAAGATCCAGGCGGATACCGAGCGCGACTATTACATGTCGGCAGCCGAGGCTGCCACGTATGGACTCATCGACAAGGTGTTGGAAAAGCGCTAATAAGGCAGGTGGGGCGGCCGTTCTTCGGCGGGTTGTGCCCAGCCCCATTTGACTTATTATGAGTATCCACACCTTGCCGACTCTTTGACAGGCCGCACCATGCCCGAGAAAAAAGGCTCTTCCAGCGAAAAAATCTTGTACTGCTCGTTCTGCGGAAAGAGCCAGCACGAGGTCAAAAAGCTCATCGCCGGCCCGTCGGTCTTCATTTGCGACGAGTGCATCGAGTTGTGCAACGACATCATCCGCGATGAAGTTGCCGCCGAAGCCGAACAATCCCGTCCCGCGAAGAGCGATTTGCCAACCCCCGCCGAGATCAAGGACAGCCTTGATCAGTATGTGATCGGCCAGGACACGGCCAAGCGCACATTGTCGGTGGCGGTGTACAACCACTACAAACGCCTCAAGCACATGGGCCACGGCGAGGGCAAGAAACCCGACGTGGAACTGGCCAAGAGCAACATCTTGCTGATCGGGCCCACGGGCTCCGGTAAGACCTTGCTGGCTCAGACCCTGGCGCGCTTGCTGAATGTCCCATTCGTGATTGCCGATGCGACCACCCTGACCGAAGCCGGTTATGTGGGGGAGGACGTCGAAAACATCATCCAGAAATTGCTGCAGAACTGCAATTACGAGGTCGAGAAGGCCCAACGGGGCATCGTCTACATCGACGAAATCGACAAGATCTCGCGCAAGTCCGACAACCCGTCCATCACCCGCGACGTGTCGGGCGAGGGCGTGCAGCAGGCACTGCTCAAGCTGATCGAAGGCACCATGGCCTCCGTGCCGCCTCAAGGTGGCCGCAAGCATCCCAATCAGGACTTCCTGCAGATCGACACGACCAACATCCTGTTCATTTGCGGCGGCGCGTTCGATGGTCTCGAGAAGATCATTCAAAACCGCTCAGTCAAATCGGGCATTGGGTTCAGCGCCTCGGTCCAGAGCAAGGACGAGCGCAAGGTCTCTGAGGTCTTCCGCGAGGTCGAGCCAGAAGATCTGATCAAGTTCGGCATCATCCCCGAACTGATTGGTCGGATGCCGGTGGTTGCGACCCTGGGCGAGTTGACCGAAGAAGCCCTGGTGCAGATCCTGACCGAACCCAAGAACGCGTTGATGAAGCAATACCAGCAACTGCTGTCCATGGACGGCGTTGAGTTGGAAATCCGCCCCGCCGCACTGTCGGCCATCGCCCGCAAGGCGCTGGCTCGCAAGACTGGCGCGCGTGGGCTGCGCTCCATCCTGGAGCAATCTCTGTTGGATACGATGTTTGAATTGCCGACGAAAGAAGGTGTGCAGAAGGTCGTGTTGGATGAATCCACCATTGAGGAGAACGCCAAACCGTTATTGGTTTACCGGGAACAGGCCAAGGCCAGTGCTTGAGCAGACAGATTTTTGAGTCAGCTCTGACGGGCACCGCTGAAAAACCCTTCTTTTCTGGTTTTTCCGGTGCCCTTGTGTTTTGTCCGTGAGACCCCAACTGGGTTTCAGAGAAAGTGAGCCACATCATGTCAGGACACCCCATTCTTCCCTCTGAACCGATTTCCCTGCCACTGTTGCCTTTGCGCGATGTGGTCGTCTTTCCCCACATGGTGATCCCGCTGTTCGTCGGGCGTCCGAAGTCGATCAAGGCTTTGGAAGCAGCGATGGAAGCTGGCCGTCAGATCATGCTGGTCGCCCAGAAGGCTGCTGGCAAGGACGAGCCCAAGGCGGAAGACATGTTCGACATCGGCTGCGTCTCCAGCATCTTGCAGATGCTGAAGTTGCCCGACGGTACCGTGAAGGTGCTGGTCGAAGGCGTGCAGCGCGCCAACACCTCGTCGATCGACGACAGCGGCGAGTTCTTCACCGCTGAAGTGGTGCCCGTTCAGCCCGAAGGGCAGATCACGCCCGAGGTGGAAGCCCTCCGCCGCGCCGTGACCCAGCAGTTTGACCAGTATGTCAAGCTCAACAAGAAGATCCCCCCTGAGATCCTGACCTCGATCTCGGGCATCGACGATGCCGGCCGTCTGGCCGACACCATTGCCGCGCACCTGCCTTTGAAGCTGGAAGCCAAGCAGTCCGTACTGGACCTGTTCTCGGTCTCGGCTCGCTTGGAGAAGCTGCTCGAGCAACTCGAACACGAAGTCGACATCCTCCAGGTTGAAAAGCGCATCCGCGGTCGCGTCAAGCGCCAGATGGAGAAGTCGCAGCGCGAGTACTACCTGAACGAGCAGGTCAAGGCCATCCAGAAAGAGCTGGGTGAGGGCGAAGAGGGCGCCGACATCGAAGAACTGGCCAAGAAGGTCGAAGCCGCTCGCATGCCCAAAGAGGCACGCAAGAAGGTCGATGCCGAGCTCAAGAAGCTGCGCCTGATGTCGCCCATGTCGGCCGAGGCCACGGTGGTGCGCAACTACATCGAGACCCTGGTCAACCTGCCCTGGAGCAAGAAGTCCAAGGTCAAGCACGATCTCACCAATGCCGAGCATGTGCTCAATGAAGAGCACTATGGTCTGGACAAGGTCAAGGAACGCATCCTTGAGTATCTTGCTGTCCAACAGCGCGTGGACAAGGTCAAGGCGCCCATCCTGTGCCTGGTCGGCCCTCCTGGTGTGGGTAAGACCTCGCTGGGGCAGTCGATCGCCCGTGCCACCGGTCGCAAGTTCGTTCGCATGGCCTTGGGTGGCGTACGCGACGAAGCCGAGATCCGTGGTCACCGCCGCACTTACATCGGCTCCATGCCGGGCAAGGTGCTGCAGAGCCTGAGCAAGGTCGGTGTGCGCAACCCGCTGTTCCTGCTGGACGAGATCGACAAGCTCGGCATGGACTTCCGTGGCGATCCTTCATCGGCGCTGCTGGAAGTGCTGGACCCCGAGCAGAACCACACCTTCGGCGACCATTACATCGAAGTCGATTTCGACTTGTCGGATGTGATGTTCGTGGCGACCTCGAACTCGCTGAACATTCCGCCCGCACTGCTGGACCGGATGGAAGTGATTCGACTGGCCGGCTACACCGAAGACGAGAAGGTGCACATTGTTCAAACGTATCTGCTGCCCAAGCAGATCAAGAACAATGGCTTGAAGGCCGGTGAGATCGATGTGGCCGAAAGTGCCATCCGAGGCATCATCCGTTACTACACCCGTGAGGCTGGTGTGCGCTCGCTGGAACGCGAAATCTCCAAGATCTGCCGCAAGGTGGTGAAGGGTGTGGCGCTCAAGCAGTACACCGAGACCGTTGTGGTGACCGATGCCAATCTCAACGACTTCCTGGGCGTGCGCAAGTACTCCTACGGTCAGGCTGAGAAGGACAACCAGGTGGGCCAGGTGGTCGGTCTGGCGTGGACGGAAGTGGGCGGTGACTTGCTGACCATCGAAGCCGCGATCATGCCGGGCAAGGGCAACATCATCCGCACCGGTCAATTGGGTGATGTGATGAAGGAGTCGGTCGAGGCCGCTCGTTCGGTGGTGCGCAGCCGGGCTGCCCGACTGGGCATCAAGGACGAGTTGTTCGAAAAGCGCGACATCCACATCCACGTGCCGGACGGTGCCACGCCCAAGGACGGCCCCAGCGCGGGTGCAGCGATGACGACGGCCTTCGTGTCGGCGTTGACGGGCATTCCGGTGCGAGCCGATGTCGCCATGACGGGCGAGATCACGTTGCGCGGCGAAGTGACGGCCATCGGTGGCTTGAAAGAGAAGCTGCTGGCAGCCCACCGCGGTGGTATCAAGACGGTGTTGATTCCTGAAGAGAACGTCAAGGACTTGCAAGAGATCCCAGACAACGTCAAGGGCGACATCGAGATCGTGCCAGTGAAGTGGATCGACAAGGTGCTGGAAGTGGCACTGGAGCGTTTGCCGACCCCTTTGCCTGAAGAAGAGGTCAAGGTTGCTGCGGAGGCGCCCAAGCCAGAAGCGGCCGCTGCCTCGACCAATGATGTGTTGAAACACTGACAGCGAAAAAAGTGGCGAAGGCTTGATCAAAACGCCAGAAATGATGTATAGTTCAAGTCTTCGCTGATCACACACACCAAGGTGATCGCAGCGAGCAAAAAGCAGCAATGCTGATTGCAAGCACAAAGCGATATGCGGGAATAGCTCAGTTGGTAGAGCGCAACCTTGCCAAGGTTGAGGTCGCGAGTTCGAGCCTCGTTTCCCGCTCCAGATTTCCTAAAAAGGGAAGCCCGATGTTCACATAGGCTTCCCTTTTTTGTACGGCGCGGTAGCAAAGCGGTTATGCACCGGATTGCAAATCCGTGTAGGTCGGTTCGACTCCGGCCCGCGCCTCCAAATCAGAAGCCCCACTTGTTTTGCAGGTGGGGCTTTTTGTTTTGGCATCGTCCTGGAGCCATGCGGCACGTTGTTTGCCGCACAAGCTCACCAGTCATGAAACGTTTTCATGGCATGGGCTGAAGGAGAGTGCCATGGACAGGCAAAAGAATGACATCAAGGTGCCCAGCACCTTGAAGCGCTCACCCACGAAGGCGCAGCGTACCTATACGGAAACCTTGCGCAACGCTGAGCAGGAATACGGCGTGGGCGAACGCGCCAGCCGTACCGCCTATGCGGCGCTCAAGCATGGCTTCAAGAAAGTGGGAGACCACTGGGAGAGCAAAGACAGCAAGGGCGAGGCAGGCGAGGGCAAGGAGCTGTCGCGCCAGGTGCTGTATGAACGTGCCAAAGCCTTGAAGATCCCGGGGCGCTCACGCATGAACAAGGCGCAACTGGCCCGCGCCCTGGCTAAGAAGCCGGAGTGAGCTCAGATGTCGCTCACGCACAGCGCCCGGTAATTGGACTTCTCCAGTTCTTCTTCAAGGAAGGCGCGGTCATAGGTGCCAAAGAAGGCGTAGTTGATCTTGGCTCCGGTGCGAAGCCCGACTTCGGTGCCGCGAATGCGATATCGGTCTTGCTGCTGGCGGTTCAGTGTGGGCACGATCGTATCGGTCAGCACTTCCGCGAGGTTGGCAAAGCTGATCTGCATCGGAATGCCTGCATGTTGCAGGATCTGATTGGTCAACCACTGCAACTGCGCGTTATTGGGGTGGTTGTGCACGAAGTAGGGGTCTTGCGGCTGGCTCATGGCCTGCACATAGGCCTCTGAGTAGTCAAACACCGTCTTGCCTTTTTGGTGCAGCGATTTGTATTTGCTCGCGGTGTTGTCGATGGCAAAGGCGCGGCGTTTGTCGTCCACGACCGCCTGGCTGTAGACCTCGGGGACATAGTCCACGCTGATGCCTTTGAGATAAAGGTCCAGCATGCGAAAGTCCACGCTGTAGAGATTCAGATTCAACCCGCCCTTGCTGAAGTAGTTCATCTGCGGGAACGACGCCAAGGACTCGAGCGTGGGCACGACATGGATGTCGAAGTACTTGGACAGGCTGTCGGTGCTGAACGTGTTCCAGCGCTTTTCGTGGAATTGGCCATAGATCAGGTCGGCCTGGTCCAGTGTGTGGAAGATCGGCACGATCTCGGCGTTCTGGTCACCCAGAGAAAAGATGGGGGCGTGCCAGATGATTTCATGCTCCATCTGCTGGCTCTGGAAGAATGCCTTGAGCAGCCAACCGATCTGTTGCAGTTGGCAGTTGCCGAGCAGAGCGATCTTCATGGTGAAACTTCCTTGGCTGGAATCAGGCAGCGGCCGATTGCGTCTGGCGGATGCTGGCGCACAGGCGTTGGCCAAATTGATGGAGCTTTTGAATCAGATTGATGCGCGCTTGCGCCGTCAGATCGATGCGGTCAGTGGGCAGCCCGATGCGGGGCGCCTGGTCGTCGTAGAGCGCCACGCCTTCCTGAGGCGTGCCGGCATAGTGGTCGACGAAGCCGGTCAGGTCATCAAAAGAGAGCTGATAGCGATTGGCGACCAGCTTGTTGGTGAGGTCATCCCAATGGCCGCCTTCATTTTTGCCACGTGTCTTTTTGATGGACAAGGTCATGCTGCCGATCAAGGCCTTGGCGGTGATCTGGTCGGGCGAACGAATCGGGACATGCTGCAAGGGCACGCTGAGCACCGGCCCGGTCAGCCATGGGCTCTCCATCGACGCACGCACCGCGTGGTTGCCTTCGCCGATCAGGCAGGTCTTGGCCACTTCATTGGGGATGACGACCTTGTAGCGCTGCTGGGTTTCGTGGCTGCGGGCGCGGAACAGTTCGTACAGCGGGGCGTTGCTCTGGTAGTAGTCGGTCGACGTGGGCCCGTAGGTGATCCAGCGCAGGACGCCGCAGCCGTCGGCCGGGATTTCCTTGTCGAAAGCTTGAATGAGTTCGGCCTGATGGCATGAGAAGAACTCGTCAGCGTCCAGCGGCACGATGTAGCGATAGGCCTCGGTCGCGGCGATCTGGCGGGCCAGGTTCGTCAACAGGATGGCTTGCTGGAAGTCCGTTGATTCGTATTTGTAGATGGTGATCGGAAAGCCATGCGCCTTCAGCGTCAGCAGAATCTCCAGCGTCCCATCCTGACTGTTGTGGTCGATGATGTAGATGTGGTCGAAGCTGCGGCAGTTGATCTTGACGAACAGCTCGATGATGTCGCATTCGTCCTTGACCATGGCTATGGCCGCCAGTTTTCCGCTCATCGTGTTCCCTCGTGGTGGGATGGTTGTCTGACCGAATCAACCGGCGTTCTTGACCAGCTCGATCACGCGCATCTGGTCTTCGTTGCTCAGGTCAGGGTACATGGGCAGGCACAGCACGCCGTGCGAGGCCTGCGTGGCGGCTGGCAGGTTGTCTCGATGCGCAGAGGGCAGGCCCCGGTACATCGGGAACTCCGAGATCAATGGATAGAAATAGCGCCGGGCGTAGATGTTGTGGGTCCGCATCAGCGTATACAGAGCGTCCCGGTCGATGGGGTACCGCGAGTCCAGCAGGATGGGGAAGTAGGAATAGTTGGACACCGTTTCGCCCGAGCGGTCCAGGCAGCGCACGCCGGGTACGCCGTCGAGGTGTTGGCGGTAGATGGCGTCGATCTCCTGGCGGCGCTGAATGGCCCCGTCGATGTACTTCAGCTGCAGCATGCCCAGTGCGGCATTGAACTCGCTCATCTTGCCGTTGATGCCCGGTGCCACCACCGTGACCTCATCGACAAAGCCGAAGTTCTTGAGGTGGTCGATGCGTTGCTTGGTCTTGGCGTCGGGGCAGACGATGGCCCCGCCTTCAAAGGTGTTGAACACCTTGGTGGCGTGGAAGCTCAACACAGACAGGTCGCCATAGCGCAGGATGCTGCCCGATTCATTTTGAACGCCGAATGCATGTGCGGCGTCATAGATGACACGCAGGTTGTAGTTGTCCGCGATCTTCTGAATGGCCTCGACATCACAAGGGTGTCCATAGCAGTGCACCGGCATGATCGCGGTGGTTTGCGGCGTGATGGCGGCCTCGATCTTCTTGGGGTCGAGGTTCAAGGTATGGGGGTCGACATCGACGAAAACCGGCTTGATGCCATTCCACAGCAGTGAGTGGGTGGTGGCCACGAACGAGTAGGGCGTGGTGATCACTTCACCGGTGATGCGCAAGGCTTGCAAAGCGGTCACCAGGGCGATGGTGCCGTTGGTGAACAGCGCGATGTGCTCGACCCCCAGGTACTCGCACAGGGCCTTTTCCAGTTGCTGGTGAAAGGGGCCGCCATTGGTCAGAACTTTGCTGTCCCAGATCTTTTCCAGATAGGTATTGAATTCTTCCAGCGGAGGCAGAAAGGGCTGGGTGACGTAGACCTGCTTTTGGCTCATGACCAGGCTCCTTGAGCGTGATGGCTGTGCAATGGGGACGATGCCGGTGAAGGCCTCATTGGGCGAGGGCGGCCCAGTCGACGTTGGGGCTCAGATAGCCTTCCATCGAGTGGGTAGACAGCCCGGGTATCGGTGTCAACAGAACACGACCTCGACCCTGCGTTAATTTCGTGAAGAAATGATAGTCGGTCTGGCCGCTGGCCCAGATGTCGTAGTCCTGCTCCAGCTCTGCCTTGGAGACGATGAAGGAGGCACAACTGGAGGGCGATGTGCGCCAGTGGTGCGTGGGTGTGATCAACAGTTTGGCTTGCAGCTGGTCGTACATGGACAGGAAGTACTTGTCCTTGTGGTCGTAGAGCGACACGATGTCGAACGGCTTGCCACTCTCATACAGCTCGAACACCTTGCTCACCCAGCCATGCTGGTGCATGTAGTCGTTTTCGAGGAAGTAGATCAGATCGGTGCTGGGGGCCGGCAGCGCGCGGGCCATCGCCATGGTGATCAGAAAGGAGTTGATGTCCGATCCGCCCTTGATGAACTGCACCTTCAAGCCCAGCGCCTCATTGGCGACATAGGGAGCGATGAAGTCGGTCTGAAGCTGCTCCAGCGTGCTGTCGTAGACGATGGTCAGCGAGACACGATGGCCTTGAGGGTCGGACGCGATGGTTTGCAACAGGTTGCGAAAGCACGTTTCGTGTGAAAACCAGTCCGGGCGTGCCTTGTTGGGGTCGCGGCTTCGCTTTTCAGCCGACACGTGGACATGCCGGTAGAAGATGTGAATCCGTCGATCTTGTTGGGTCATCGCCACCTCGTACGCCTGCATCAATAGATGAGGTGTCAGGTTAGGCGATGAAGGGTGCGCATGGTTTCGCCAATAGAAAGCGAAATCCGGCTTTGTTCCCACGCTATGGAAAAGTGGGTGTCTCTGGTGCCCCGAGCCGGAATCGAACCGGCACGCCGCCTCTCAGCAAGCGGCGGATTTTAAGTCCGCTGTGTCTACCGATTTCACCATCGGGGCCTGGGGCGTGAGTGTACCGGCTGCGGCGGGCGCGCCATTTCTGATGAAAAGACGCAACACCTTGATGGACTTGATCAAAATGATGTATAGTTGCGTTCTTCGCTGATCACGACAACCAAACGAGATCACCGGCAAGTCAGGATCTGATCCTGGCAAGTTGAAGCGATATGCGGGAATAGCTCAGTTGGTAGAGCGCAACCTTGCCAAGGTTGAGGTCGCGAGTTCGAGCCTCGTTTCCCGCTCCAAATTCAAAGGGAAGCCCTGCAAAGTGGCTTCCCTTTTTTCCAGGCCCGGTTCAACGAGCCTGCGCTGTTTTCGGGGCGCGGTAGCAAAGCGGTTATGCACCGGATTGCAAATCCGTGTAGGTCGGTTCGACTCCGGCCCGCGCCTCCACCCCTCTTTGCCTGGCTTTACGGGATGCCCCGTCCCGACCGCCTGGGCCACTCCCGAGAATTGCACCGTGATCGGGCCGCTATTGAGGCTTAAGTCGAAGACCTCTGGCGCCTAGCATCGACTCCATGTGCCTTAACTGGTCCTGCATGGCTTTGCCATTCGCAGCCGGATGGCGCCATCGAGGAGTTTTTGTTGATCACCCCTGACGAGTCCGATCTGATTGAGCCGGTCGACTTGCCTGAGCCATCCGTGGCAGGCGAGGGGGCCGATGCGCTCGTCGATCCCTTGCTGGAAGCAGTCATGTGGTTGTGCAAGCACCATGGCATCGACCGCACGGAGAACTCCTTGCTCAATGGCGCACGGCCTGATGGCCCGATGACCGGTGTGCAGGCGGTGGAGGTGCTCAAACGAGCCGGGTTCAGCGCGACGCTGGTCAAGCGGCCTCCCAGCAAGATACTGGGCCTGCTGATGCCGGTGGTGATGCTGTTGAAGAACGGCGATGCCGTGATTCTCACCAAGCGGGTGAGCGTGCGCTCCAAGCGCGCAGGCGGTGCCCGTTATGAAGTGGTGATGCCGGGCGCGGGGGGCGAGGTCTGCACCGCCACCGAAGAAGAGTTGATGCCCGAGTATTCGGGCTATGCGCTGCTGGCGGCTTTGAAGTCCAGCGGTGCCCATGGCACGCAAGTGAGCAAAGAGGGCGACCCCGATGCGCACTGGCTGTGGTCTACGCTCAAGAATTACCTGCCCTACTACCGTGGCGCCATGGTGGCGGCGCTGTTGAGCAACATGCTCATGCTGGTCACGGGCTTTTTCACCTCGGTGGTCTATGACAAGGTGATCCCGCACAAGGCCATGGCCACCATGTGGGCGATGGGTGTGGCGGCGATTTTGGGGATCGTGTTCGATCTGATCGCACGGCAGCTGCGCAGCTACCTGATCGACATTGCGGGCAAGAAGGCCGATCTGGCCATGGGCAACATTCTGTTCAATCAGGCAATCAACATTCGCCTGGAACACAAGCCGGACTCTGCCGGCTCGTTCGCTCACAAGCTGGCTCAGATCGAAGTGGTGCGCGAGTTCTATACGTCTGCCAGCACGGCTGTGCTGACGGACATGCCCTTCATTTTCGTATTCATCTTCATGACCTATGTGGTGGCAGGGCCGCTGGCCTTCGTGCTGCTGGTCGCTGTGCCTGTGGTGCTGGGTTTGTCCTTCGGTATCCAGTCCGTGTTGCGGCGCCTGATGACCGCGAACATGGCGCAGCATGCCGATTTACAGGGCACCCTGGTGTCGGTGGTGGAAGGGCTGGAAGATGTGCGCGCCGCGGGTGCGCAAGGCTACTTCCTGCATCGCTATGAGGCGGCCAATGCCGCAGCGGCTTCATCGTCACTGCGCTCGCGCGCCATTGCTTCGCTGGTCAACAACGTGACCGCGATCATGCAGCCCCTGGTGACCGTGTCGATGTTGATCTGGGGCGTGATGCTGATCCAGGACGGACATGTGTCGAGCGGGGCCTTGATCGGTGCCGTCATGTTTGCGGGGCGCGCCATTGCGCCCTTGACCTCGGTGGTGATGCTGGCAGGACGCTTTCAGGGCGCGCGCGCCGCAATGCGCACGCTCAATGACCTGATGGCCATTCCGACCGAACGGGATCCCGACAAGAAGTATCTGTCCAGGCCTTCGGTACAGGGGCAACTGGCGCTTCGAGACGTCAACTTTGCCTACCCCAAGGGCACGCGACAGCATGCGCCCACGGTGCTCAAGGGAGTGTCTCTGGAGATCCGTCCTGGCGAGCGGGTCGCCATTCTGGGCAAGATCGGCAGTGGCAAGTCCACCATCTTGCGTCTGCTGGCCGGGCTGTATCAACCCACCGATGGCTTTGTCGAGGTCGATGGCATCGATCTGCGGCAGATCGATCCGATGGACTTCCGCACCCATGTGGGCTTTGTGTCGCAAGAGCCGCGGCTGTTCCAGGGCACCTTGAAAGACAACGTGATGCTGGGGCGCTCGCATGCCAACATGGAGCGCTTCATCGAGGTCGCCAAGCAGACGGGCCTGGATAAATTGGCCGCGGCGCATCCGATGGGTTACGACTTGCCCGTGGGCGAAATGGGCAGCTTGCTGTCGGGCGGACAGCGTCAGCTGGTGGCCTTGGCTCGCTGCCTGGTGACGCAGTCGCAGGTCTTGCTGATGGACGAGCCAACAAGTTCGATGGATGCGCAGTCTGAAGCCAGCTTCATTCGCCATCTACGCACAGCGGTCAACGGACAGACCCTGGTGGTGGTGACCCACCGCCCCGCGCTGCTCGAAGTGGTCGATCGGATCATCGTGGTGGACAACGGCCGCCTGCTGGCCGATGGGCCCAAGGCGCAAGTGCTGGCCTTGCTGGCCGGTCAGCGTCCGGCCCCACCGGCGGCGCAACCGCCCGCGCAGTCGCCTGCGCCTGCGCAAGCGGCTCAGCCCCCGCGTGAGCTGGCGGCGATGTCCGCAGCATGAGGTTGATCGCATGAGCTGGTTCCGCCGCCGCGAAAGCCTGGCCGGGGAGTACTTCCCGGGCGATGAGCAGTTTCTGTCCGGCATCAAGGAAGCCCATGTGGTCGAGACCGCCGTCAAGGCGACATGGGCCTTGTACCTGATGTGCATTGTGGTGATCGTGGCCTTGGTATGGGCGTCGCTGGCCAAGGTTGACCAGATTGTCAAGGCAGAAGGGCGTGTGGTGGCTGACGGCCGCGAGCAGATCATCTCGAGCCTGGAAGGCGGCATCCTGGGCAACATGCTGGTGCGTGAAGGCATGCTGGTCGAGAAGGGTCAAGACCTTGTCCAGCTGGACCCGACTCGTTTTGAGGCCCAGCAAAACGAAGGGCAAGCCAAGCGGATTGCCTTGATGGCGACCGTGGCGCGCCTGCAGGCCGAAGCCATGGGCAAATCGCTGGTGTTCCCACCTGCTGTGCAGGCCGATCGCGCCGTGGTGCAAGGGGAGACGGAGTCGTATGAAGCCCGCCGCCTGGCGCTCAACGATGCCGTGGGGGTGACGCGCCGAAGCCTGAGCCTGCTGCAGCGTGAGTTGCGCATGTCCGAGCGGCTGTCTGCCAGTGGGCTGATGTCCGAAGTGGAAGTGATGCGCCTGCAGCGCCAGGCCAACGATCTCAATTTGCAGATTCAAGAGCGGGTCAATCGCTTTCGCCAGGATGCCAGCGCGGAGCTGGTGCGGGCGCGCACGGAATTGGCGCAGCTCGAAGAGCAGATGGTGGTCAAGCAGGACGTGCTCAGCCGCACGACGCTGAAGTCACCCGTGCGCGGGCTCGTCAAGAACATCCGCATCGGCACGCTCGGCGGCGTGGTGCAGGCCGGCGCGCCCATCATGGAAATCGTTCCGGTGGGGACGCGGATTCTGGTGGAGGCGCGCATCAAGCCCGCAGACATTGGATTCATCAAAAAAGGGCTACCAGTCACCGTCAAGTTATCGGCTTACGACTACTTTGTTTATGGTGGACTAGAGGGCGTGGTCGACTACATCAGTCCTGACGCCTTGGCCGAAGAGGGCAAGGCTGCTTCTCCGGAGGCAACTTACTACCGGGCATTGATCCGGGCCGATGTGTCGACCTTGCGCCAAGGGGGCAAACCGTTGTCGGTTTTACCCGGCATGGTGGCTTCGGTGGAAATGAGAACGGGCGAGCGTACGGTGATGCAGTACATCCTTCTGCCGCTGATGAAGTCGAAAGAAGCTTTTCAGGAGCGCTGAAATGATGAAGGTCACAAAGTTCGCGCAGGTTGTGATGCGCGTGGTTCCGCTCCTGGCAGTGGTTGGTGTGAGTTCGGGTGCGTGGGCCTCGGCCCGTTGCAGCGAAGATCTGGCCAATGACAAGCTGGAGAAGTACATCAAGGCCAACCCCAAGGCGGCCGCCGCCGCACCTGAGAAGGTGGAGGTCGAGCCGCCCATGGAGCCGATGACGCAGCTGCAGATGATTTCGCGTGAGGCGGCCAAGCGCAGTTCTTCTTTGGGTGCGGCGCGTTTGCTGGCCGAGGCAGCCGAGTTCGATCTGGCTGAGACCAAGGGTGGTCGTTGGCCCACGGTGTCGGTCAATGGCAGTCTGGGCAAGGTCAACACACAGGTGGATCAAAACACCCCGATCAGCCAGAAGCAAGCCAGTGTCTCGCTGAACGTGAGCGCCAATCTGTATGACGGCGGCCGGCTGCAACAGTTGATGAAGTACCGCAGTGACCTGATGGGCTCGGCCAAGTTCGGCGCAGCCGTGACGCAGGATCAAGTGGTGCTGGAGGCCTTGTCGGCCGCGCTGGAGCGCAGCCGCTATCGTTTGCAGGCCCAGGTGTATCAGCAGTACACCCGCAAGATGAGTTGCCTGGTCGAGGCTTTGGAAGGCATCGTGTCCGAGGACAAGGGGCGCACCAGCGAGCTCATCCAGGTCAAGAAGACACAGGCGCAGACCGAATTGCAGCGCGACCAGGCGCTGGCGCAAAGCCGTCAGAGCGAATTGAAACTGCGCAAGCTGATCGGCGAGCTGTCGGTCGGCAGTGACGGCTTCACGCTGCCCTTGTCGACGGTGCCCGAAATTGGCGAGATCAACCGCCAGATCGAGTTCGGCAGTGACGCCCAGCAGTTGCGGACGCAAGCCGAAGCGGCTGAGAGCTATGCAAAAGCCGTGGTGGCCGGGCAGCGTCCTCAGGTGAACTGGAGCGTCGGCAAGACCGAAGCGCGGCAAGGTGGCACACCGGTGTCGTCATGGCAGGCTGGGGTCACCTTGAGCTACTCGCTGTTCAATGGCTTCTCGGACGACGCCGCCGCGCAGGCCGCCTTGCGCCGCGCGCAGGCCGCCCGGGCCCAGTTGGCGGATCTGCTCAATACCAAATACGAGCGCACCTCTGAGGTGTACGACATCGCAACGAGCGCGTTTGACCGTGCCAAGCGCTATGTCGATGTCCTGCGAGACAGCGACCGTGTGCGCAATTTCACGTTTCAACAATGGTCGCAGATCGGCAAGCGATCTTTATTTGACGTGATGTCCGCTGAAAGCGATCATTTCAACTTGCGCATTGCCTACGTGAATGCCTTGTACGACGGCTATCAGGCATCGGCGCAGTTGCGGGCGATGGGGGCGGGCCTGACCGCCTGGCTGTCTCCGGAACAGCGCTGATTTGGATGGTGTTTGGGGTGCTGATGAGCTCAACGCCCTTGTGACAAATCCCCTAATCTAGACGTCGTCATAGTCCGAAACGTCTCGACAGGGGCATCCAAGATGGGTCTTCATACTCCAGAAGCGAGTGTGCGTCCGGCCAGCCAGGCCGTCGCAGCAGTGGTCAACCAATCCATGCAGGCCAATTTCCCGGCCCCAGCGGATGAGCCGGCGGCCCCCGCCGTGACCCTGGGCGTGGATCAGTCCATGCTGGTCAAGGGCATCGAGCTGCAAAACGCCGGTCGGGTTGACGAAGCCGCCGCCATTTTCCGCGCCTATCTTCAGGCCGTTCCCCACGACGGGGTGGCGACCTATTCGCTGGCCGTGATCATGATGCAGCGCGGCGAGAACGTGATGGACATGCTGGGGCAGGCTGTGGCCATCACCCCCGGCTTTGCGCCTTTGTGGATGGCGTATGGCTCGGCCCTCCAGGGGTCGGGGCGGGCGAACGACGCGCTGATCGCTTACGACAACGCACTCAAGCTCAATCCTCAATACGCCGAGGCGCTGATCAACAGTGGGGTCTTGCTGCGCGAGTCGCATCGCCATCTCGAAGCGCTGGATCGCTTTCAACGCGTGCTGGCCTTCAAGCCCGACCATGAGACGGCCCTGGGCAACAGCGGCATCATCCTGACCGAGTTCAAGCGCAGTGAAGAGGCTGTGGCCGTGTTCCAGCGCTTGCTGGCGGTCAACCCACGCTACGACTGGGGCCCGGGCTTGCTGGCCTACGAGCGCCTGCATGCCTGTGACTGGACCGATTTTGACAAGTCGGCGCAAGAGATGGTCGCGGGCATCAAGGCCGGTCACAAGACCTGCAAGTCCCTGCCTTTGATGGCGTTCTCGGACGATGCGCAGGCGCACCAGATCAGCGCGCAACTGTTTGCCTCGCGCTTTCCGGTCAAGCCAGCCATGTGGAAGGGCGAGCGCTATCGCCACAAGAAGATTCGACTGGCCTACGTGTCGCCCGATCTGCGCGAACACCCCGTCGGCCATTTGATGGCGGGGATCTTCGAGCGCCACGACAAGAATCGCTTCGAGACGATCGCCATCTCCTTGGGCATTGACGACAACAGCCGCCTGCGCGCACGCATGCTGGCCTCGTTCGATCGCTTTGTCGACGCGCGTCTGATGAATTCGCGCGACATTGCCGCCCTGATGCGAGAGATGGAAGTCGACGTGGCGGTCGATCTGGCGGGCTACACAGCTGATTCACGCACCGATGTGTTTGCCCATCGGCCCGCGCCGGTACAGGTCAATTACCTGGGCTACCCTGGCACGCTGGGGACGTCCTACATGGACTACATCATTGCCGATCGCCATGTGATCCCGCCTGAGCATCACCGGTTCTTTAATGAAAAGGTGGTCTACCTGCCGGACGCCTATCTGCCCACCGACACGGGCTTGCAGATCGCCGAGCAGACGCCGACTCGCCAGGAATGCGGGCTCCCGGATCAGGGCGTCGTGTTCTGCTCGTTCAGCCATGACTACAAGATTTCGCCGCCGCTGTTCAATGTATGGATGCGCTTGTTGCAACAGGTGCCCGGCAGCGTCTTGTGGCTGATGTCGCGCAGCGAGGTGTCGCAGCGTAACCTGCGCCAAGAGGCAGCGAACCGTGGGGTCGACCCAGACCGCCTGGTGTTTGCCAAGCGGGTGCCGCGCGTGGAAGACCATCTGGCGCGCTATCGCCAGGCCGATGTGTTCCTGGACACCCATCCCTATAACGCCCACACCACGGCGGCCGACGCCCTGATGGCCGGCTTGCCAGTGGTCACGTTCACCGGCGGGGCATTCCCTGCCCGGGTCGCCGCCAGCTTGCTGCACGCCATGGGCATGCCCGAACTGGTCGCTGATTCACCTGCTGGTTACGAGGCCTTGGCACTGCGCCTGGCCACGCAGCCGGCGGAATTGCAGGCGGTGAAGGCCAAGCTGGCCTCGCATCGCTACACGCACGCCTTGTTCGACACCGATCGGTTCTGCCAGAACCTCGAGGCCATCTACACCGCAATGTGGCGGCAGGCTGAACTGGGCGACGCCCGTGATGCCTTGAGCCAAGGCTGAGGGGCAGGACCATGAACACATGCGCCATCGTCATACCGGTCTACAAGGCCCAGCTGGACGACATGGAGCAGTTCTCGCTGGACTACTCTTTGGCCCACCTGAAGCCCGGCCGCAGCCTGACCTTCATCGCCCCTGTCAGTCTGGACATGAGCTACTACCTCCAGCGCTATCCCGGCGTGGGGGTGGTGCGGTTTCCCGATGTGTTCTTTGCATCGATCCAGGGCTACAACCGCCTGTTGCTGAATCCTGGCTTCTACCAGCACTTCATCGACCATGAATTCATGCTGATCCTGCAGACCGATGCGCTGGTGCTGAAAGATGAGCTGGACGAGTGGTGCGCCTTGCCCTATGACTATGTGGGGGCGCCGTGGCCCGACGGCCTGGAGATCATGGTCAATGTGGACGTGTTCTCAGGCGACATGCGCAAACGCGTCAAGACCCATGTCGGCAACGGAGGCTTCAGCTTGCGGCGCAATGCCAAGTGCATCCAGCTGCTGCAGGAGTTCCCCCAGGCCACGCAGATGTTTGTCCATACCGGATCGAGCGAAGACATATTTTTCGCCATCCTGGGATCGCAGTCGGTCGACTTTGTTATGCCCAATGAGCGCGTGGCCGCTCGCTTTGCGCTGGAACTCAAGCCCGAGCATTATCACGTCATCAATGGCGGCGTGGCCCCCATGGGCGCTCATGCCTGGTGGCGCTACAACCAGGCGTTCTGGGAATCGTTGCTCGACACAGCCCCGCCTAACCCGGTTGGGCGCGACGCCCCCGTGGCAGCCGAACAGGAAGCTGGCGCAATGGTCTGAATCATCTGAACGCATGAAAGCAAATGGCACCCGAGGGTGCCATTTTTTTATGCCAGTAGTGAGGCCGCTTCAACACAGGACAGGGGCGGGTGACACGGGCTAACCCGTGTCACCGCTCTCATCAGATCAGCGGGTTGTTCTGGTTCTCGTCGATCAGCTTGGTGTGGTCGATCGGCAGCAAGGTGACCTCGGTGTGGACCACTTGGGTGGTCAGCTGGACATGGAGGGTGGCATCCAGGCCCGAGGCGCTCGCCAAGACATCGTGGCCCGGATCGGCCAGCAAGTCACTGGCCGACACGCTCAGATGAGTCGTGGTGGTCGTGGTGCTGGCGTCGACCGTGACGGCCGCGGTGACATGGTCGGTCGCCGCTGCCACCGTGGTGCCGGCCTGAGTCGCTGCCTGGTGGGCATCGGCTGTGGCTGCTGCGGTGGTGGCGTGATCCGTCGTGCTGGCGGATGTCTGATCCTTGGCGAACCAGACGTCAGCCATCGCGTGGTCCTTGCCATCGGCCGTCTTGTAGCTCGATGTCAGTCCCAGCAGGTTGCCGTGGTTCATGTCGGTACCGGTCTGAGCGTGCAGATCGAGCTCGATGATCCCCAGGCTGGCCAGTGAATGTAGTTCGCCTGCATCGGTCTTGCCGTTGCCGTTGACGTCGACCCACACCTTCAGCTCACTGTAGTGCGCGTCGAGCACCGACAGCTTGCCGTCATGGTTGGAGTCTTCCAGGGCCATGGCGTTGTAGCCGTTACCCGCGTTGTGTCCATCGGCCGTCTTGGTCGCTGCGCCGAACAACTCCGTGCCATCGTTGATGATGCCGTCGTGGTTGCGGTCCATGACCAGCAGGCCGTCGGTTCTGGAGACCCAGCCTGAGGCGGTCTGATGGCCGGTGGCCAGCAGGTCGAAGTGGGTGCCATGTGCGGCATCGACCGTCTGGACGCCGTCACCGTTCAGATCCAGCACGATCGGTGAGACACCGGCCAGTGCGTTGGTCTGTTCGGTGGTCAGCGCATTGAACTGCGTCGACGTCAGGGCCGCTGCCTGCACCATGCTCAGGGCGGCCAGGTCGGTGGTTTCGATGGCCACGATCTGATCCGTGGTCATCGCCTGGATCTGGCTGGTTGTCAGCTCATGGAAGTGCGCCGTATTCAAGACTGCGATGTCAGCCGTGGTCAGTGCCGCGATGTGATCCGTGGTCAAGCCGTGGATCTGCGTGGTGGTCAGGGCTGCCACATCGGTGGTCTCAAAGGCGTGCACCGCATCAGTCGTCAGCGCCATGATCTGCGTGGTCGACAACGCATGGATGTCAGCCGTGTCCATCGCAACGATGTCTGCCGAGTTCAGGGCATGGATCGCTGAGGTGGTCATCGCGGCAATGTGCGAGGTGCTCAGTGCGGCGATCTGGTCTGTGGCCAGCGCAGCGATGTCGCTGCTGCCCATCACGGCGATCTGACTGGTGGTCAAAGCCCCCATGTCGGTGGTCGTCAGTGCGGCAATGTGCGTGGTTTCGAGGGCCACGATCTGAGCCGTGGTCAGCGCCGCCACTTGCGTGGAGGTCAGCACCTCGACCTGAGCAGTGGTCAATGAATGGATGGCGTCGGTGGTCAGGCCCCGGACGGCGGCGGTGCTCATGGCACTGATGTCCGTCGTCTCGATCGCCGCCACTTGGGCCGTATTCAGGACCGCAGCCTGAGCGGAACTCAGTACCGCCAGATCGGTGCTTTCCAGCGCGGCGATCTGTGCCGTATTGAGGCTGGCTGCCTGCGTGGTCGACAGGATGGCCACCTGAGCGGTGCTCAAGGCGAGCACTTGGTCGGTGGTCAGGCCTGACAGGCCGACCGTGGTCAAGGCGCGAACGTCGGTGGTGCTCAAGGCGCCGATGTCCGTGGTCTCGATCGCGGCGACCTGCGCGCTGTTCAACGCTGCAGCTTGCGTGGAGCTCAATGCGGCGATGTCCGTGCTTTGCAGCGCGGCGATCTGATCGGTGTTGAGCGCCGAGACCTGATGGGTCGTCAGGGCGGCCACTTGTGCGGTGGTCAGCGCAACGATCTGGTCGCTGCTCAGGGCGTTCACTGCAGCCGTGTTCAGAGCCTGCACAGCGGTGGTGCTGAGTTGGGCGATGTCGGTGGTTTCGATCGCCGCAGCCTGGGCGGTGTTCAGCGCAGCCGTTTGCGTCGAGGTCAGGGCACCCACTTGCGTGGAGGTCAGCACCGCGACTTGATCGGTCGTCAGACCGGTCAGGGCGTTGGTGG
>JBLNAI010000009.1:0-327266 GCA_050259275.1 Acidobacteriota bacterium | reverse complement strand
GGCCTGTGGATGCTGGACGGGTACGCCTACCCCGGCCGCTGGACCGCGTGGTGGCGCATCCTGCGGCAACTGCGCTTTCAATTCAAAGCGACGCTGCGGGCCTGGCTCACGCGTGTCTGGGAAGCCGTGAGCCCCCGAGCCGCTGCGGCTGAAGCCGAGGTGATCGACTACGGTTTGCGCAAGCCCTCGCAGACCGAGTTTGCGCAGATCCTGCAGACCCTGGTCGATCGCAGGGTGCAGGTCTACCTCGTCTACACGCTGGACAAGCTCTGGTCCTACAGCTATGCCGGTCAATTCAGGGACGTGTTCAGGCGACACGCGTTTGTCAGTCAGGTGACCTGCGAGCACCGTCCCGACATCGACCACACGGTGACCCGGTTGTCCGCCCAGCGCGAGGTCATCGGCCAGATCGTCACCTGGGCGGGGCGCATCGCGCCTGACCGCGACTGACCCATGGCCCGGCCAAGCTGGTCACGCGCGGGGTGGATCGCAGGGCTGGCGATCGGCCTGGGGGTGGGCCTGGGCCTGATCGGGCTGTGGCGCACCTCGATCGCCGGCAGCGCAGAACCCTCCGTCTCTCATGCCCGCCCGGCCGGCCAGCCGATCCGATTGGCCATCCTGGGCGACTCGGACAGCCAGGCCTACCACGACACCGTCAACTTCCCATCCGGCAGCGCCTGGCGCGGCGGACCCCATCGCGCACAGACCTGGCAGTGGAGCGAGACCCTGGACCAGTTGCGTGCCGGGCAACTCGACCTGGGTGCCTGGGGCATCTGGGGCACGCCGCAACCCATCGCCCTGCTGCAAGATGCGATGGGCCTAGGCGGGCGATCCCCGCGCAAGATGGATCACCAGTTCAACTTCGCGCAAAGCGGCGCCGGCTGCGAGGCCTTGGTTCGTTACCGAATGGCGAGCAGACTGGTCAAGCTGATGGATCAAGCCCCGCAGGCCTGGGAACGGGGTATCGTGGTGATCCGCATCGGCATCAACGATCTGGGCACCTCCGACGTGCTCCAGGCCTTGTCCCGCGACCCGCTCGATCCCCTGGTGCAAGCCCGCGTGGCGGCGTGCCTGGCGCAACACGCACAGGCGATGGCCCTGATCCACGCCCACCATCCCACCACCCGCATCGTGCTGGTCGGCCTGTTCAACAACGTGGATTGGCCACCCTATGCGGGACGCTGGCAATCTCCGCAGGCGCTTGCTCACATCCATCAGGGGCTGGCGCGATTCAATACCACCTTGCGTCAATGGGCTGACTGGGATCCTCGCTTGGCCTACTTCGATGACGAAGCCTGGTACGCTGCGCATTGGGGCACACGCGATGCCAATGGGCAGCCGGCCTATCATGCGGTCAATCCGGATGGCCGCCATCCGACGCATCACAGTCAGGGCGATGCCTTGGACCATGCCACCCTGGCGGATGGCCATGCAGGCACCGTCTGGAACGTGCTGTGGGCGTGTGCCTTGGTCGAGTTGATCAACCAGCGCTTTGCTGCCGGGATCGAGCCCATCACCGATGCCGAGGTGGCGCGCTTCCTGTCGCAACAAGATGCGCGTGCCGCCCTGCCCAGCACCCCTACCCCATGAGCCTGCCCCCCTACATCACGCGTCTGCTCGCCTCGCCCTGGGGGACGGCGCTGTGGTGCGTGTCACTGGACGTGGCGTTGAGCGACAGCGACTCCGCCATGCTGGACGCCGCAGAACAAGCCCGTGCCGCACGATTTCGATTTGAACGGGATGCCCGGCGCTACCGCGTCAGCCATGTGGCGCTGCGGCAGATGCTCGCTCACGCGATGGGTGAGCCTGACCCCGCTCGGATCACCTTCACGCAACAGGCCCACGGCAAACCGGTTCTGGCCCACTCAGCCTGGCACTTCAACCTCAGCCACAGTGGCGATCGCGCCTTGATCGGGATCAGCGCCAGCCATCCCATCGGCGTGGACCTGGAAGAGGCCCGGCCCTTGCCCGATGGGCCGGACCTGGCCGAGCAGCACTTCAGCGAAGCGGAATACGCGGCCTATCTGGCCGCGCCCGCAGACCAACGCGAGGCCACCTTCCTGCGGTGTTGGACACGCAAGGAGGCCTGCCTCAAAGCCACAGGAAGCGGTTTGGTGGTGGCTGCGCGAGGCGTGGACGTCGGCGTGCACAGCGGTGTCCAGGGGCTCACGGTGGCTGACACCGGTGGCAGGGATGCCCCCGGCGGCACCAGGCTTTGCCAGGTCGAGGTCATGAGCTTGCCGGCTTGTGCGGCCATGGATGGCGCCTACGCCGCCCTCGCCCGGGTGCAGGGCCTCAAGCCTTGATCGCCGAATCCGACACCTTGCGATAGGCGCCAGGGCCCAGCATCTGCAAGGGTGTCTGGCAGGGCACGCGCCCCTCTGCCGTCCCCATAAAGAACAGGCCACCGGGCCGCAGACGGGTCAGCACCCGGTCGACCACGGCTTGCTTGGTGGGCGGGTCGAAGTAGATCAGCACGTTGCGCAGAAAGATCACGTCAAACGGCCCGATCGCGTCCACCTCCTGGCACAGATTGAGCTGGCCAAAGCGAACGTGTTCGCGCAGCCGGTCCTGAATCTGCACCAGGCCTTCGGATTCATGCTCACCGCGCAGGCAGTAGCGCTTGAGGCGCTCGGTGGACACGCGACTGAGCCGCTCGGCCGGGAACACAGCCTCGCTGGCGCTGCGCAACACACGGTCGCTGATGTCCGTGCCCAGCACGGTCCAGTCCGAGCCGATGCGCCCATGCTGTTGCAGGTCTGCCAGCAACATGGCGGTGCTGTAAGCCTCGTCACCGAACGACGAGGCGGCACTCCACACCGCCACGTGGCGGGGCCTGGTGCGGGTCAGCTCCCGCTCCAGCAGATCGAAATGCGCGGGCTCCCGAAAGAAGTAGGTCTCGTTGGTGGTCAACAGATCGACCGCCATCTGAAACTCGCCCCCGTCGTCGTTGCTCGAAATCAGATCGAAGTATTCATCGAACCCATTGAGCCCGATCCGCTGAATCCGCGCCGACAGGCGGGACGTGACCAGCGGCTTCTTGCTGTCCGGGAACGACAGGCCCACCGTCGCGTGCATCAGCCCCGTGATCCGGCGAAAGGTTTCGTCGCGTAGCGCATCCATGGGGACGCACTCCTCTCATCAATAAGGGCGGAAGTTGCCGCGAGAACCTGTGCCCAGCTTGGGCTCGATCATCTGAGGCTTGGCACGCATGGGCGACGTGGGTGCGCGGCGTTCGACCGGCGGGGGTGCCGTCACCGAGCGGCCCCTGATGCCCGCGGGCGCGCCATCGTGCCCCAGGTTGAAGAAGGCCACCGCCTGCTGCAACTGCTCGGCCTGGCCGGACAACTCTTCCGATGTGGCGGCCAGCTCTTCCGAGGCGGACGCATTTTGCTGCGTGGCCTTGCTCAACTGGCCCATCGCCCCGCCGATCTGCGTCACCGCCTGGCTTTGTTCCTGTGATGCGGCTGCGATCTCCTGCACCAGATCACTGGTCTTGCTGATCGAGGGCACGATCTCGCCCAGCAGCTTGCCCGCACGCTGTGCCGTGGCGACACTGTTGGAGGCCAGATCACCGATTTCCTGCGCCGCTTCCTGGCTGCGTTCAGCCAGCTTGCGCACTTCGTCGGCCACCACGGCAAAGCCCTTGCCATGCTCACCCGCGCGCGCCGCTTCGATGGCCGCGTTCAAGGCCAACAAGTTGGTCTGATAGGCGATGTCGTCAACGATCGAGATCTTCTGCGCGATCTGGGTCATGGCCTCGACGGTTTGCGTCACGGCCTGCCCGCCTTCGCCGGCTTCCTTGCTGGCCTTGGTCGCCATGCCATCGGTCACCTTGGCGTTCTCGCTGTTCTGGGTGATCGAGGCCGACATCTGGTCGATCGACGCGGTGGTCTCCTCAACCGACGATGCCTGCTCGGTGGCCGACTGCGACAGCGCCTGGGCGGTCGAGCTGACCTGGCTGGCCGCACCCGTCAAGGCGTCCGCCGCCGCGCGCACTTCCTGGATGATGCCGGCCAGGGTGTCGCAACTGGTGTTCGCATCGTTCTTGACCTGATCGAAGGTGCCTTGGGCTTCGCGCTCGATGCGCTGGGTCAGGTCACCGGCAGCCAGGGCCGAGAAGACACGGCCCACGTCTTCGATGATGGCCGACAGCTTTTCGCTGGTGGCGTTGGCATCGTTCTTCACTTGGCCGAATGTGCCGTTGTAGTCCCGCGTGATGCGCTGGGTCAGATCCCCTTCGGCCAATGCGCCAAAGACCCGGCCCACGTCGTCGAAGATCACCGCCGTGGTCTCCATCAGCACATTGACCCCCGAGCACAAGGCCTCGATGGGGCCACTCTTGCCTTCCAGCGGAATGCGTTGGCTCAGGTCGCCGTCCTTCGCTGCGCTGGTCACGCGCTGCGCTTGTTCCACCGCCTGGCGCAGCATGTTGTTGGCGTGGACTTCGGCCGTCACGTCGGTGGCGTACTTCACCACCTTGAAGGGCTTGCCATTCATGTCCATGATGGGGTTGTAGGACGCCTGGATCCAGATTTCGCGACCGCCCCGGCCCAATCGCTTGTACTGGCCGGCGTCATACTCGCCCCGGCCCAGCTTTTCCCAGAACAACCGGTACTCGACGCTGTTGCGGTAGTCGGGCTCGACAAACATCGAGTGGTGCTGCCCCTTCACCTCGTGGAGCGAGTAGCCCAGCGCGTTCAGGAAGTTGTCGTTGGCGTGCAGCACTTTGCCATCGAGGCTGAATTCGATCACCGCCTGGGCCTTGCCGATGGCACTGAGCTGCCCGGCATAGTCGGCGGCTTGCAGCTTGGCGCGGGTGACGTCGGTGGCGTACTTGACCACCTTGCACGGCTTGCCGTGCTCGTCCATCACCGGGTTGTAGGACGCCTGGATCCAGACTTCGCGGCCGCCCTTGCCGATGCGCTTGTACTCACCCGCATCGAACTCGCCGCGATTGAGCCGGTCCCAGAAGGCACGGTAGTCACCAGAGGCCGCGTAAGCGGGATCGACAAACAGACTGTGATGGCGGCCCTTGATTTCGTCCAGGCTGTAGCCCAGCGTTTGCAGGAAGTTCTCGTTGGCGTGCAAGACCGTGCCGTCGAGCTTGAATTCGATGACAGCCTGTGACTTGTTCACCGCATGCAGCATGGCTTCGAGCTCGCCACGAATCTGGTTTTGCTTGTGAAGCTGATCAGCGGCTTGTTGCAATTGGGCGCCAGCAAACAGGCGCGCCAGCAGGGGCGTTTTGACTGGATTCATGGTGGGGGCGGTCCGCTTTGATAGGATGACCAGAGTGGTTGCACTGGCCAGCCAGAACGAGCAAGGCGAACAACCGAGCCGAGGCGGTGGATGGGCGAGCCGTGCACGCCACCGCACCAGCAACTTCGTCATGCGGCGCTGTTTGTTGACCATGCCCCTGCATCAGGATTGCCGCACATTTCACACAAGTCGATGCCAAGATGCGTGGGTTGCACCTACCTGGTCCACACCGGACCGGTAGGCAACGGGAAATCGGCCGACATCGCAACAGGGCTTTCAACCAGCGCGTCCGCGCGTTTCAGCGTCCTGCCCGCAGCAGGTGAATGACGGAGAAGACCACCGCGCAAAACACGACGAACCCCCAAGGCACGGGCTGACACAGGGGTTGCGACACAGCCAGCGTGGCGGCCTGCGCCGCCGAAGACGACAGCAGAGCGCCCCCTGCAATCGGCCACACACCGGCGGACGCTTTTTTCCACCCCAAAGCCGTTTTGCGTGAAGCGCTCGATATGCTGATCAGCACCTCGGGCATCAGTTTTTCAATGTGGCGCCCATGTAGACTTAACGCGCCATACCGGTGGAGCTGCGCCAAGCTCTTCTCCAACTCATCCGTCCCCAGGTCGAGCCATCGGCCCAGTGTCTCCACTTCAAGGTGGGTGGCCAATTCCTCTGGCGGCGCCTGGTCGTCACCGCTTCGCACGGCCAAATCCGCCAGATGCGCCAGGCCGGCTACGGTGCGGGTATAAGCCGGCAAGTCTCGAAGGCGGTAAAGAGTTCGCCAATCCCTCATGAGGGCTTGTCCGATGGGGCGTGCGATCAACTCGGCGATGACAGGCGATTTTCCTTCCATTTGACGCAGTTCCTGAACAGTCAATGCGAGCAATGTGGTCGAGGTCACCGCCGTGGCTGTCTCGCCGCGAAGCCCGCGCGGATCGTGCACGCCCAGCCAGTCATGCGTCGAGGCAAAGTTGACGGATGCCACGCCGTTGCCGCCCGCTACACCCCGCCGTTGACACATCATGAGCCCCGATTTCACGATGTACGCGTAGACCGACTCACTGCCTTGGGCATAAAGAACGTCGCCCGGCCGGAGATCCAGCCGAATGAAGGGAACGTCCTCATCGGAGGAGGCACTGCCACCTCCGTCCACAAGCACAGGGCCTCCGAGCATCCGGACCAACTCGGATCGCATCACGAAGGGAGATGGGTGACTGTCCCCCGTGCGGCGCAATGATCTTGACGATGCATTCAACATGAGCGACCTCCTCAGTGAGGCCTTTATCGTTCACCAGGAAAGCGGTCGCACAAATAGGCGCATTACCTCACAAGTTGTAGGATTTTTCCGAGTTCAAATCGCCATTTGATCCACATCAATCAGCTCTTCTGCGGTGCAGCAAGAATCAATTTGCCCCCTCGTTAGACAACGAATCTGCAATGGGGCGTTCTTTTTCACCACTGGACGACCATGAGCCCGACTGATCTATTTCGTCTGAACTTGCTACTGGTTGACGATCACGCCATGGTCACCGAAGGGCTGAAATTCATTCTGAAGTCCCGCTGCGATGATCGGGACTGGAATGTGGAGGTGGCTCAATCGGGCTTTGAAGCGCTGGACCGCTTGCGAGCAAGCCCCTTTGACCTGGTCATCGTGGATCTGTCCATGCCAGGCATGACAGGGCTTGACCTGATTCGACGCATCAAGAGCGAATTCCCCCGCGTCAAGATTCTGGTCCTGAGCATGCACACGGAAGATCAATACGTGTTGCGCGCACTTCGCAATGGCTCCAATGGCTATCTCACAAAGGACAGCGCGGGTGCGGAGTTGATCGAGGCCGTACGCAAAGTGGCTCAAGGCGGCACTTATGTGACAGCCAGCATGGCAGAGCATGTGATGCAACTCTTCATGGGAGAAGCTCAGGCGCCACAACATGCAGCCTTGTCGGATCGGGAAATGGAGGTGCTGCGCCGCTTCGTCGCCGGGCAACCGCCCGCCGAAATCGCCAAGGAACTGCACATGTCGGTCAAGACGGTCAGCACCCACAAGAGCCGGATCCAGGAAAAACTGCGGCTGCACAGTCTGGCTGCGCTGATCCGCTATGGCATCGAACATCAACTGGACATGAGGGCCTGACACGATCATGTCCTCCCTTGAAGATCATGCGATCGGGCCGGTTCGACCAGACTTTCAAGCCCTGTTCGAGGCGGCCCCGGGTCTCTGGGACAAGCTCCAACGTGTGCTGCTCAATTTGCTGTCCAACACGTTCAGGTTCACCCCGGACGGGGGGCACATCAAAATGGCCGTGACTGCCGTGGCCGGTCAAGCAGTCTTCACAGTGGCCGACAGCGGCCCCGGCATCCCGGCCGATAAGCGTGAGGTGGTCTTCCAGGCCTTCCGCCAATTGGACGAGCATGAGCAACGACGCTTTGGCGGGACCGGAATGGGATTGGCGATCGCGCATCATTTTGCGGCCCGGCATGGCGGTCAGATCAAGGTCGGCGACGCCGCAGAAGGTGGCGCCCCGCTGACGCTGACCCTGCCGTTGAAGGCGCCCGCCGGTGCCGCGGTCCACGCCGAGCCGCCTGGGGGGAGCCTTTCACCCATTGACATGGATGAGGTGCATCTGGAACGGGGGCCACGGTACCCCGTCGTTCATGATCAGCCCAAGGCCTCGGATGAGCGGCCGCTTGTTCTGGTCGTAGACGACAACAGCGACATGAACCACTTCATTTGCCAAAGTCTCGTCGCTGCGGGATACCAGACCGCTACGGCATCCAATGGAATGGAGGGGCTGGCTCAAGTGCGCCAGTTGCGGCCACAATTGATCGTGACAGACCAGATGATGCCGGCCGTGGACGGCATCGAAATGATTGCGCAAATCCGTGCCGAAGCACAGTGGGACCAGACGCCCATTGTTGTGCTCAGCGCCAAAGCCGATGATGCTTTGCGTCTATTGGAATGCGGTGCCCAAGACTTCCTGATCAAACCCTTTGCTGCACCCGAGCTCGTTGCGCGAGTCGGCAATCTGATTCGGTCTCAAACCTTGGTGCAGGCCTTGCGAAGCAGCCAGGAGCAGATCCACGAGCTTTTCGAGCAAGCTTTCGATGGCATCTTCATCGCGGGGCCAGATGGACGCTACAACCAGATCAACGATGCGGGCTGCGCCCTCATGGGTGAGCCGCGAGAGCAGCTTGCGGGCAAAACGAGCTTTGATTTGATCCCCCCGGCGCAACACGAGCGAATGCGAGAAGTTCGGCAAACGCTCCTCCAGGGGCAAGGCGAAGTCCACGTCCATGAATGGCTGCTGCATCGCAAGGACGGCACGATGCTGCCCGTTGAAGTGAAAGCACGGCTGCTTTCGGACGGCCGCTGGGTCAGCTTTGTACGAGACATCAGCGCTCACAAGCGCGAGCTTCAAGCCCGAGAGACCCTCGCTGAACAGCTTGAAGCCCATGTGCACCGCCGTACTGAACAGCTGCGTCGGATGGGCGCAGATCTCGAGGCAGCGGAGGATCGGGAACGCCGCAAGATTGCGCATGACCTGCATGATGATCTCGGACAAACCTTGGCGGCCGCCCGGATCTGGTTGACCGGCCTGTGCGCCCACAAACAACCCGAGATCAGCAGACCGGCACACGAAATCGACAAGCTGATCGATCGTGCAAACCGCTCGACGCGCTCTTTGGCTGCACAGTTGGCACCCGCCATGCTCTACGAACTGGGCTTGTCACCGGCACTGGAATGGCTTGGCGAAGATGTCTCCGCCACTTTCGGCATGAAGGTCAAGGTGGAGGACGATGGACAGCCCAAGCCACTCAGCCAGAACGCGCGCTCCATCTTGTACAGAGCAACGCGGGAATTGTTGATCAACGCAGCCAAGCATGCTCGGTCCCCGACGGCCGCAGTGCATATCTCACGCGAAGACAACCATATCGTCGTGCGTGTCTCAGACGCCGGCGTCGGATTCGATCCTGCGCAGGTTGACAGCTCGCCAGAGAGAGGCATGGGTTTGCTCAGTGTGCGCGAACGCTTGTCTTTCATTGAGGGCACGGTCGAGATCCGCAGCGCACCAGGCAAAGGGACTGAGGCGGTCCTACGTGCGCTCCTTCAGGACGAATCCTCTGACAACCATCGGGACGGACAGGATGCTTTGGACCTCGGGCCCGGCGATGCGCTGCAAAGCATCATCGACGCGCTGGCCGGCCGCGTGGCGGTGTTCGATCAGCAGGGCAACATCCGTTGTGTCAACCGGGCGTGGAGAGAGTTTGCAAGAGCCCATGGAGTGGATGGTGGCATTCACATGGGCCCCGGCGGCAACTATCTGGAGATCTGTCGGCAATGCGCCCAGGAGGATCCACATGCAGCCAAGGCGCTAGAGGGCCTGCTGGCAGTGATGCAAGGCGATCTGCCGGAATTTGCCCATGTGTATCCCTGTCATGCGTCACAGGAACAGCACTGGTTCATGATGCATGCTGCCCCTCTCATCGATGGAGACTGCCTGGTCACGCACATCGAACTGAGCGATTGGGTGGACCCTGAAAGAATGGCTGCCCTGGATATCAGCGCAAGAGGCGTTGATCGCTGACACTCATGACTTCGTCGCCGCGCGCAAGCCCTCGAAAGTCGTGGTGGTGACCCAGTCGAGAATTTGCCCGTCGGTGTACTGGCCGGATGCCTTGAGCATCGCCACGACGGGATCGCATGCGCGCGCAAACAGGATGTAAAGCACCATCTCGGCGGGCAGTTCAGCCAGTAATTGCCCACTGGTCTGCGCCTGAGTGATCCAGATGCTGAGTTTGTTGCTGAGGTTGATCAGGCGGTCCATGTACTCGTCGTTGGCTTGCAACGAGGCGGTCAAAGACGAGTTCTGCGAAGGCAGCGAGGGCATCTCTCCCTCCAGCTGGCTCTGCATGGCCCATCGCGCCACCGCCTTGAGTTGATCCAGCGGCTGGGTTTGAGCTTGCTCGCGCAAGCCATCGACAAACGCCAGCGCACGGTCCAGCGCCCGCACCATGGCGGCGCCCGCCAACTCTTCTTTCGAGGCGAAGTGCTTGTACACGCTGGCTTTGGCCATCCCGGCCTCGGCCGCCACCTCGTCGACGGTCATGCTGTCGTAGCCCTTCGAGGCCAGCAGGCGATTGACCGCCTCCACGATGGCGTCTTCGCGTACGCGCTGAACCTGTTCCTTGTATGAAAGCCGTGCCATCGGGCCATTGTAGGCGCATCAGGTCACAGTAAAAACCCTTCAGTGCAACATTGATACTGTTCAGTTATTATTTGAACTAATCAGTTCACGTTTTGCACCAACAGGTACAAGACTCTTCTCTGGAGTACTCCCCATGCCTCGTGTCGCGATCGTCGGATCCGGAATCAGCGGACTCAGCGCCGCCTGGCATTTGAGTCAAGCCCACGCCGATCACACCGGACCGCAGGTCACCTTGTTCGAAGCCGGCCGGCACTTCGGTGGCCATGCCAACACCGCCAAGGTGACGCTGGACGGCGTGACCCATGGGGTCGACACAGGCTTCCTGGTCTACAACGAGCGCACCTACCCCGGTCTGATCAGTCTGTTCGACGCTCTGGGGGTGGAGCGGGCACCGTCCGAGATGTCGTTCTCGGTGCAGTCTCCGCAGCAAGCGGGGCAGCCCGCCATCGAATGGAGCGGCCACTCGCTCAACACGGTGTTCGCCCAGCGGCGCAATTTGCTGCGCCCCCGGTTCTGGTCCATGTTGCGCGACATCGTGCGCTTCAACCGGCTGACCACAAGCCTGGCCCAGTCAGACGCTGCCGCCGACCTGTCCGAGCCGATCGGTGCGTTTCTGGACCGCCATCGCTTCGGCACGCCATTTCGTGAGGACTACTTCCTGCCCATGGTCGCGTGCATCTGGTCTTGCCCGACCCGACAGATGCTGCGCTTTCCGATGGCGACGATGATCCGCTTTTGCCACAACCACGGCTTGCTGCAGGTGAGCAACCGACCCCAGTGGTATTCGGTCGTGGGCGGCTCCCGCCAATATGTGCGCAAAGTGATCTCGACCTTGAGCGACACGCGCCTGAACACGCCGGTGCGCGCCATCACGCGTCAGGCGCAGGGCGTCACGGTGCACACCGACGAAGGGCACGAACACTTTGACCAGGTCGTGCTGGCCTGCCACAGTGATCAGGCTCTGGCGCTGCTTGGCCCGCAGGCGACACCACTGGAGCGCTCGTTACTGGGTGCCATTCGTTACCAGCCCAACCGCGCCGTGCTGCACACCGACGTGGCCATGCTGCCCCAACGGCGCGCGGCCTGGGCGGCCTGGAACTACGAACGCGCAGCCGACTCGCACGCCGAGCAAACGCGGGTGTGCCTGCACTACCTCATCAACCGATTGCAGCCCTTGCCATGGTCGCGGCCCGTGGTGGTGTCGCTCAACCCGGTGCGGGAGCCGGATCCCCGACAGGTCATCGAAGAGATCCAATACGACCACCCCGTCTTTGACCTTGCCGCCATTGAGGCCCAGGCCAATCTGGGGCGCATTCAGGGTCTGCAGCACACCTGGTTTGCCGGAGCCTGGTGCGGGTATGGCTTCCATGAGGACGGCTTCCAGGCGGGGCGCCTGGTGAGCCAGCAGATTCTGGGGCAGCAACCGCTGCCGACACGCCATGCAGCCTGAAGCCGCACCCATCATGCCGCCCCCGTCCTTCGGCGAACCGCAGGCCTTGCTGGGACGCGGCCAGGTCTGGCACCGGCGCCTGCGCCCGGCGGACCATCAATTCCGGCACGACAACTACTTCGTGCTGCTGCCGATGCGCCAGCCCCATCGCGCGGGCTGGTCGCTCCCGACACGGCGCTGGGGCATGATGACTTTTCTGGATCAGGACCATGGGCAGGGCGGCCCGGATGCCCTGGCCTGGATCGAGCAATTGCTTTCAAAAGAAGGGGTGCACGATGCCGACGGGGAGATCTGGCTGCAGACCTATCCTCGCGTGCTGGGCCATGTCTTCAAGCCGGTCAGCTTCTGGTATGCCCACCGGGCGGACGGCTCGCTGGCCGCCATCGTGGCCGAGGTCAACAACACCTTTGGCGAACGCCATTGCTACTTGCTACACGGTGAGCATGTGCAATGGGGCGCCCACATCCCGGCAGACAAGGTCTTTCATGTCTCGCCGTTCTGTGAAGTCGAGGGGCAATACCACTTTCGGTTCATGCGCTCGGCCCATCACATCACCGCGCGCATCGATCTGCACGATGCGAATGGGCCTTTGCTGCAAACCAGCATCAGCGGGGCCTTGCAGCCCCTGACGCCCGCCAGTGCGCGGGCCGCGTTCTGGGCCACGCCGTTCATGACCTGGGGCGTGGTCGCCCGCATTCATTGGCACGCCCTGCGCTTGTGGATCAAGCGCGTGCCCTTCTTTCACAAACCCGCTGCGCCGGAGCGCTTCGTCACCCGATGAACACCACCGTCCAAACCCACCCCCTGGCACGCTTGCCCGATGAAGCCCCGGCTTCGGCCCGCACCGTCTTTGCGATGCTCGACAAGCTCGCGCATGGCAGGCTGGATGTGCAGTGGCCCGATGGCCGGCACAGCACCTTCCCCGCGTCCGGGCAGGGTCAGCACAGCGACTTGCGTGCCACCATCTGCCTGAACAATTGGCGGGTGTTCGAGCGCACACTGAAGTCCGGCGACATCGGCTTTGCCGAGGCCTACATCGATGGCGACTGGCACACCCCCGATCTGACGGCCCTGCTCTCGCTGTTCATCGCCAACCGCGACCACATCGAACAGGTGATCTATGGCTCATGGTGGGGCTCGCTGCTGTACCGGGTCAGGCACTGGCTCAACCGCAACTCGCGCCAGGGCAGTGCCAAGAACATCCACGCGCACTACGACCTGGGCAACGATTTCTATCGCATGTGGCTGGACCCTTCGATGAACTATTCGAGCGCCTGGTTCGAAGGCCGGCGCGCAGGCGATCTCGCCCAGCATGATCTGCAGGCGGCCCAACGGGCCAAGATGCGCCGGGCGCTGGACGAGGCCGGCGTCACGGCCGGCAGCCGCGTCCTGGAAATCGGCTGCGGTTGGGGTGCGATCGCCGAAACCGCCGCGCGGGACTACCGGGCGCATGTCACCGGCGTCACCTTGTCCAAAGAACAACTGAACTGGGCACAACAACGCCTGGCCCGCGCAGGCTTGAGCGAGCAAGCCGATCTGCGTTATCAGGACTATCGCGATCTGGTTGCGCAACACGAAGCGCAGCCCTTTGATGCGATCGTCTCCATCGAGATGTTCGAGGCCGTGGGCCTGGCCTACTGGCGCAGTTACTTCGACACCGTCAAGCGCTGCCTCAAGCCGGGCGGCAAAGCCTGCATCCAGACCATCACCATCCGCGATGATCTGTTTGACCGGTACATCCACTCCACCGACTTCATCCAGCAGTACATCTTCCCCGGCGGCTTGCTGCCCAGCCCTTCGAAGTTCGAGGCCATGGCCCGTCAAGCCGGTCTGATCGTCGAACGCCGGCTGTCCTTCGGCCCGGACTATGCCGAGACGCTGCGCCGCTGGCGGGATGCCTTTCTGCACCGCGAGTCGGACATCGCCACACTGGGCTTCGACGCCCGCTTCGTTCGCATCTGGACGTTCTATCTGGCCTATTGCGAAGCGGCGTTCGACCATGGCAACACCGACGTCATGCAGTTCACCCTGCGGCGCCCCGAGTGACTGCAAGCTCGTCGCACGACCATGTCACGCCCGCCCTCATCCCCTCGCCGTCGCCAGATGCTGCTTGGCCTGGCGGCCACTCCCCTCGCCCTGATTGCGCCTCGCGCTGATGCCATGAACGCCACCGTCACGTCCTTGCCCCCCGCCCCTTCCGAAGTCACCACGGGGCTGATCCAGGCTCAATTGCTGGGGCGGGCGAATCTGCGCTTCTTTGGCCTGCTGGTGTATGAGGCGCGCCTGTGGACCGCGCCCGCCTTCGATCCGCTGCGCTATGACAGCCAGGCCTTTGCGCTCGAACTGGAATATGCGCGCAAGCTCAATGGCCCCGACATTGCCGAGCGTTCCATCGCCGAGATGCGCCGCGTGGGGGACTTCAGCGAAGCCCAATCCAAAGCCTGGCTGGCCTTCATGATGCAGGCCTTCCCCAACGTGGGCGCGCAAGACCGCCTGACGGGCCTGCACGATGGACGCGGCGGCGTGCGCTTTTTCTTCAACGGCAAACAGACCGCCGCCACGCAGGACAAGGACTATGCCCGGCTGTTCTTCGGGATCTGGCTGTCGCCCAAGACCTCGGCCCCGGCGCTGCGCGCATCGCTGATCGGTCAGGCCTGACCACCATGCGCGACCCGCACACGGCTGGCATCGCGTGGCGCTATGGCCTGTTGGGGCTGCCGCTGGCCTTTGTGTCCCTGCCCTTGTATGTGATGCTGCCGCGTCACTATGCCGAGCACCATGGCGTGCCTTTGGCAACGCTGGGCGCCCTGTTGCTGGGCACCCGGCTGCTGGACGCTGTGCTGGATCCGCGCATTGGTCAGTGGGTCGACCGCCTGTTCGCCCGCCACCCGCGCCAAAGCTGGGCCGCGGCCTGCGTGGCTTCGGTCGCGCTGGCCGCGGGCTTCACGGCCCTGTGGCAGGCGCCGGCCCGTGTCCAAGCCTCGCCCAACGCCTTGCTGGTCTGGCTGGGCACCGCGCTGGTGCTGACTTACCTGGCGTACAGCCTGGTGTCGATGGTGCATCAGGCCTGGGGCGCGCGTTGGGGCGGGCTGCCTTCGCAACGGGCCCGGCTGGTGGCCTGGCGTGAAGGGGCGGCGCTGGTCGGGGTGCTGACCGCCAGCGTGCTGCCCGGCTGGCTGGGATTGCAGGCCAGCAGCCTGGCGCTCGGTGTCACGCTGGTGCTGGGCTTGGGCCTGCTGCACCAGACTTTGGGCAGTCAGGCCGCCACAGCCATCGACTCGTCCGTCAAAACCTTGTCTGTCACCCCCGCCAGCCCCTGGTCGAACCCGGCGTTTGTGGCCTTGCTCGTCGTGTTCATGCTCAACGGCACCGCCAGCGCGATGCCGGCCACCTTGCTGCCCTTCTTTGTGCGCGACACCTTGCAGTCACCTGACTGGGAGCCGCTCTTTCTGGGCAGCTACTTTGCGGCGGCTGCGGTGGGACTGCCGCTGTGGGTTCGCCTGATTCAACACCAGGGCCTGGCCCGCAGCTGGCTGTGGGGCATGGCACTGAGCACCCTGGCCTTCTGCGCCGTGCCCTGGCTGGGGCCCGGCGACACCTGGGCCTTCGAAGCCATCTGTGTGCTGACCGGGCTGGCCCTGGGAGCCGACCTCGCCGTGCCCGGCGCCATGTTGACGGGCCTCATCCACCGGGCGGGCGCCGGCCTACAAGGGGAAGGCCGCTATCTGGGCTGGTGGACAGCCGCCACCAAATTGAACCTGGCGCTGGCCTCGGGCCTGGCCTTGCCCCTGCTGGCCTGGATCGGCTACCAGACCGGCGTGCCAAGCGCCGCCAACCAGGCCTTGCTGGCCGCCACCTACGGGGCCTTGCCCTGCCTGTTCAAGCTGCTGGCGGCCGTGGCCTTGTGGCACAGCCGCCATCGCCATCCTGATCTGAAGGACTGACCATGATCTTGCTGCGACCCTTTCTGCGTGCGGCCGCCACGGCGGGGTGCCTGGCCTGGGCCTTGACCGGCTGCGCCGGTCCCCAGGTTCAAGACTATGCCCAAGAGCGGCCGGTGCTGGACCTGCGCCAGTACCTCAATGGCCCGCTCAAGGCCTATGGCTTGTTCACCGACCGCCAGGGCCGCGTCGTCAAGCGCTTTGAAGTCGAGATGCAGGCCAGCTGGTCCGGCAACCAGGGCACGCTGGATGAGCGCTTCACCTACAGCGATGGCACCCGCCAGCAACGCATCTGGCACCTGACCGATCTGGGCGACGGACGCTACAGCGGCCGCGCCGACGACGTCATCGGTGAAGCACAAGGCCAATCGGCCGGCAACGCCCTGCGCTGGGGCTACACACTGGCCTTGCCTGTCGATGGCCGCATCTGGCATGTTCAGTTCGACGACTGGATGTTCCTGGTCGATGGCAAGACGCTGATCAACAAGGCCGTGATGAGCAAGTTCGGCATCCGCCTGGGCGAAGTCACGCTGTCCTTCACCAAACCTTGACCGCCATGTCACTCAATCCCCGCATGGACAGCTGGCAAGGCCGCGTGGTGTGGCTGATCGGCGCCTCCTCGGGCATCGGCGAAGCCACAGCGCGCGCGCTGCATGCGCGGGGGGCCCGGGTGGTGGTGTCGGCGCGCTCAGCCGAGTCCCTGGCCCGCTTCACAGCGCAGCACCCGGGCAGCGTCGCCCTGCCCCTGGATGTGAGCAGCCGCGTCGGCATGGCGCAGGCCGCCCAGACCCTCATGCAATTGACGGGCCGGCTGGATCTGGTGCTTTACAGCGCCGGCCATTACAAGGCCATGCGCGCAACCGACTTTCATCTGGACGAAGCACTGCGCCACCAACGGGTCAACGTCGAAGGGGCGCTGCACATGCTCGACGCCGTGCTGCCCATTTTGATCAAACAGCGGCAAGGCCACATCAGCCTGGTGGCCAGTGTCGCGGGCTACCGCGGCTTGCCGCAATCGCTGGCCTACGGCCCCACCAAGGCGGCCTTGCAGCACCTGGCAGACACCTTGTATCTGGATCTGCACGATCTGGGCATCGGCGTGTCGGTGGTCAACCCAGGCTTTGTCGCCACCCCATTGACGGCGCAGAATCGCTTCGCCATGCCGGCCTTGCTGACCCCAGATCAGGCGGCGCAAGCCATGTTGCGAGGCTGGCAAAAGGGCGCGTTTGAAATTCACTTTCCCAAACGATTCACCCTGTGGCTCAAGCTGATGAGCCACCTGCCCCATACCTTGTACTTCGCCCTGGTGCGCCGCGCCACGGCGGGCTAGGATCACCCCATGAGCCTTGACACCGATGCCCGCACCGCCCGCGTGGTGCACTTTTACGAACACCTGACACCGGGCAGCCTGGCCCAGATTCAGACCGTCTACGCCGAGCAGGCTCACTTCAAGGACCCCTTCAACGACGTGCAGGGTCTGGGAGCCATCACCCGCGTCTTCCAGCACATGTTTGACACGCTGGACGCCCCGCGCTTCGTGGTGCTGGACACGATGACGCAGGGCGATCAGGCCTGGCTAAGCTGGAACTTCATCATCCGGCGTGCGCAGGGGGACTGGACCATCCATGGGGCCACCCACCTGCACTTTGCCGAAGACGGCCGCATCAAGCGGCACCGTGACTATTGGGATCCGGCTCAAGAGTTGTATGCCCGACTGCCGATCCTGGGGCCTGGTGTGCGCTGGCTGACCCGGCGCCTTTCCGCCTCAGCTTGAGCGTCCAGGCGATCATGTCGTCCACGTAGGTGAACACCACCGGGATCACCAGCAGACTCAGGAAGGTGGACGTGATCAGACCGCCGATCACCACGATGGCCATGGGCGATCGGAAGCTGGGGTCCACGCCGATGCCCAGGGCGATGGGGATCATGCCGGCACCCATCGCGATGGTCGTCATGATGATGGGCCGCGCACGTTTGTGACAGGCATCGATCACGGCATCCCAGCGTGACAGGCCGTGCTCGTTGCGCGCCAGGATCACGTAGTCCACCAGCAAGATCGAGTTCTTGGTGGCAATGCCCATCAGCATGATCAGGCCGATCATCGACGGCATGGACAAGGCCGTGTGCGTCACGAACAGGGCAAAGAAGGCCCCCGGAATCGACAGCACCAGCGCCACCAGAATCGTCATCGGCTGCACGAAGCCCTTGAACAGCAAGACCAGCACGACGTAGATGCAGACCACACCGGTCAGCATCGCCAGACCGAAGCTGGAGAACAGCTCGGCCATGGCTTCGGCATCGCCCACGGCGGTGCGCATCACACCGGGCGGCAGGGTCTTGAGGCTGGGCAGATTCAGTGCCTGCTTCTCGACCTCGCCCAAGGGCTGCCCGTTCAGGGCAATTTCAAAGTTGACGTTGCGCAGACGGTCATAGCGGTCGATCTCGGCGGGGCCGCTGTCCATGCGCAGATTGGCCACGTTGGACAAAGGCACCGGCCCGCGAGCGCCCGGCACCGGCAGGCGCGACAGCAGTTCGATGTCGCCGCGCGCCTGCGCCTGCAGGCGCACCACCACCGGCACCTGGCGCTGCGAGAGGTTCAGCTTGGGCAAGGCCTGGTCATAGTCGCCCATGGTGGCCACGCGCAATGTGTCGGCGATGGCAGCGGTGCTCACGCCCAGGTCCGCCGCTTTGGACGAGTCTGGCCGAATGATCAACTCGGGCCGCACCAGACTGGCGGTCGAGGTCACGTTGCCGATGCCCGGGATGGTGCGCAATTCACGGCCCACGCGCTGTGCGTGTTCGGCCAGCACGCGGCCATCTTCGCCGGCCAGCACGAGGATGTACTTCTCGGCCGAGCCACCAAAGCCGATGTTGACCCGTGCGCCGGGCAACACGGCCAGGGCCTGCCGCAATTGCGACTCGATGTCCTGCTTGCTGACACCGGGGCGCTGTTTGCGGTGCGTCAGGTTCAGCGTCAGCGTGGCCTTGCGGGCTTCGCTGGCGCCGCCGGACATGAAGGGGTCCCCGCCCGCCATCCCGCCGCCGATGGCGGTGTAGATCTTCTTGACGTATTGGTTGCGTGAGACGATCACACGCGCCTGCTCGGCCACATCGCGCGTCTGGGCGTACACGCTACCTGGCGGCAGCGTGATGGTGACCTGCGTTTGCGACAAGTCGTCAGGTGGCAAAAAGCCCGTGGGCAAGAAGGGCACCAGCATGAACGAGCCGACGAAGAACACGACGGTGGCCAGCGAGGTCAGGATGCGGTGCTTCAGACACCAGCGCGCCCAGCCCAGGTACTTCTTCATCCAGATCGGGTCGGGATGCTCTTTGCCAATGGGCTTGAGGATGTAGGCCGCCATCATCGGCGTCAGCATCCGGGCCACCACCAGCGAGAAGAACACCGCAATGGCCGCCGTCCAGCCGAACTGCACGAAGAACTTGCCGGGCACCCCGCTCATGAAAGCCGTGGGCAGGAACACCGCGATCAGGGTGAAGGTCGTGGCGATCACCGCCAGGCCGATCTCGTCTGCCGCTTCCATCGCCGCCTGATACGGCGTCTTGCCCATGCGCAGGTGGCGCATGATGTTCTCGATCTCGACGATGGCGTCGTCCACCAGGATCCCGACCACCAGCGACAGCGACAACAGCGTCACCACATTGATCGAGAAGTGGAACAGGTACATCACGCCAAAGGCAGGGATCACCGACAGGGGCAAGGCGGCGGCCGCCACCAGCGTGGCGCGCCAGTCACGCAGAAACAGCCACACCACGATCACCGCCAGGATGGCGCCCTCGTACAAGAGGTACATCGAGCCGTGATAGTTCTCGGACACGGGGTCGACGAAGTTGAAGGCCTCGGTGATGGCGATCTCGCCATGCTTGGCCCGCATGGCCTCCAGGGCGGTCTTCACGCCCTGCTCCACTTCAACCTCGCCCGCACCCAGCGAGCGCACGATCTCGAAGGCCACGACTGGCTTGCCATCGAGCAAAGCGCCCGAGCGTTGTTCCGCCACCGTGTCCTTGATCGTGGCAACCTGATCCAGCCGAATGTGCCGGCCATCGGACAAGGCAATGTCCATGGCCGCCAGCTCTTCCGCCGACTGCACGGTCGCGATGGTGCGCACCGATTGTTCAGCCCCGCCGATGTCAGAGCGCCCGCCCGAGGCTTCTTGTTGCACATTGCGCAGTTGCCGCGAGATATCGGCCGCCGAGGCATTCAGCGCCAGCAATTTGGCGGGGTCCAGCTCGATGGCGACTTCGCGATTGACCCCGCCCACGCGGTTGACCGCGCCCACACCCTTGACGGCCAGCAGGGTCTTGGTCACATCGTGGTCGACGAACCAGGACAGGGCCTCGTCGTCCATGCGAGTGGACGCGACCGTGTAGGTCAGGATCGGCATGCCAGACAGGTTCATCTTGTTGATGACGGGGTCACGCAGATCACCCGGCAAGTCCGAGCGAATGCGCGAGACCGCGCTGCGCACATCGTCCAGCGCTTCTTGCGTGGGCTTTTCCAGGCGGAATTCGGTGGTCACGGTGACCGACCCGTCTTGCACCTTGGTGTAGATGTGCTTGACGCCTTGCAGTGTGGCGATCGAGTTCTCGATCTTGCGGGCGACCTCGGTTTCAAGCTGCGCGGGCGAGGCCCCCGGCAGCGCGGCCGTCACGGTCACCGTGGGCAGATCGATGTCGGGGAAGTTCTGGATCTTCATGCCAGAAAACCCCATCAACCCACCCAGGGTCAACAGCACAAACAGCAGCAGTGCCGGGATGGGGTTGCGTATGGACCAGGCTGAGACGTTCATCTGCAATCCTTGTGCTTATTTCGCCGCAGGGGCAGACACCACGCGCACGGTGTCGCCATCAGCCAGGAAGCCCACGCCCGACGCAACCACAGGCGTCTGCGCATCCAGCCCCTGGACCACTTCGACCCGGTCGGCCATGCGGCGTCCCACCTGCACCTTGGTCAAGGCCACTTTGTTGGCCCGGTCCACCTTGAACACATAGGCAAAGCCGTCGCGCAGTTGCACCGCGGTCTGCGGCACGGTCAGACCCTGCGCCTGCCCGACATCGAACTGCCCGCTGGCAAACATGCCGGGCTTGATCCCGCTGGCCTTGACCCCTTTGGCATCCAGATCGACATACACCAGGCCATTGCGGGTGGCCGCGTCGACCGTCGGCGCGACCGTTCGCACGGTGCCCGTCAAGGGCTGCCCACCTGCGGCCGACAAGGTGGCCGTCATGTCCGGCTTGATGCGGTGGATGTCTGCGGCCGAGACCTCGGCGCGCCACTCCAGCCGGCTTTGCCGCACCAGTCGGAACAGCTCCTGCCCGGGTTGCACAACGGCCCCCACCGTGGCCTGACGGGCAGAAATCACCCCATCGTCGGGCGCGACAACCTGGGTCTGAGCCAGACGCAACTCGTCCACGGCCAGGCGGGCGCGCGCGGACTCCAGGCGCGCAATGGCGGTCTGTTCGGCCGTCGTGGCGCGCAAGGCGTCCTGTTTGCTGATCATGTCCGTGGGCTGCAATGAACGCGCCCGTTCGGCGTTGGCGCGCGCTTCGGCCAACATGGCTTGGGCCTCGGCCAGGCTGGCTTTGGACAAAGCCACGTCACTCTTGAGACTGTCTTGCCGCAAGACGGCCAACACCTCGCCCTTGCGCACGGCATCGCCGACCTGGACCTTGATTTTCTCCAGTCGCAGGCCGCCTACTTCGGCGCCGATGATGGCCTCTTGCCAAGGCGCGATGGAGCCGTTGGCGGTCACGGTGATGGGCCACGATGCCGATTGCGGCAACACCGTGCTGACCGTCAAGGCGGGGTTGACCGCTGCCGACGCACCCGCGCTGCCTGCCGTGGCGGCACCGGACGCACCACTGGCCGAGGCTTGGGGTCCGGACGAGGACTCGGACTTGGAGCAGCCCACCATGGCACTGGCCAGGGCCACCGCACACAGAGCTGACAGGGCCCACATCGCCCGACCGGATTGCTTCTCCCACTTTGTCATTGGAATCATCCTGTTAAACGGCCACACGCAGGCTGCGCTCATGCGCCACCAGGGCCAATCCATAACCCACCAGGCGAGACAGCACCCGGTCCAAGGCATCGGGCCCCTTCAACAGCGAAGGGGCCAGCACATTCATGAACTCTCTGGACATCCCATAGTCATGCACCATGGCAGCCAGCGCAAAAGCGAGCTGATGCAGGGCGTCGTCCACCGCATCGGCCCCCACATGCCGCGCCAGCAACTGCACCAGCTTGGTATGCAAGGGCAGGATGTGCTGCGCGATCACATCCTTGTACTCGTTCGTCGGTTCGATCATCTCGCGCAGATGCAGGCGCAAGCACCACTCGGCCTGCTCATGGTGCCCCCATGGACACAGGAGCGCCGACATGAACAGGCGCAGGGCATCGGGCAAAGCCAGATCGGGCGAATCAAACTGGGCAAATCCTGCCACCATGCCTTCGAGCGGACGCTGCAAGACGGCGCGATACAAGCCGGCTTTGTCCCCGAAGTAGTAATGAATGGCGGCCACATTCTGCCCTGCCGCCAGGCAAATTTCACGGGTCGACGCTTTGGCAAACCCTTTGTCGGCAAAGATGCGACTGGCCTCTTCCAGCAAACGCTCCCGGGCGCGCACGCCCTTGCCGCCAGCGACTTCTTCGCCGGGGCTTTCGTTCAAATCAAGCGCTTGATTGATTTTCATGGCACGATGGTAGCCTATGTTTGAAGTCTGGTCCCACCCTCTGCCCCAAGAAGGTTTGACGCTGCGCGGCTGGTACACGCCGCCCACCGGCAAGCCCCTGATTCACTTTCTGCATGGCAACGGTTTTTGTGGCCGCGCCTACGAGCCCATGCTGCGGCACCTGGCTGCCGACTTCGATCTGTGGCTGTCAGACATCCAGGGCCATGGCGACAGCGACCACGGCGAGCGCTTTCTGGGCTGGAATCGCAATGCCGACCTCGCGCTGCAGGCCTTTCAAGCCCAGGGCAGCATGTTCCGCGGTGTGCCCCAATTTGCCGTGGGACACAGCTTCGGCGGGGTGTTGACTTCGCTGCTGCTGGCCGAGCGGGGTCAGCCTTTCGAGCGCGCAGTGTTGCTGGACCCGGTTCTGTTCTCGCCCGCGATGCTGCTGGGCATCTCCATGGTCGGACTGGCCGGCATGAGCAAGCTGACGCCACTGGCCAAAGCAGCGTCCAAACGACGCCGTCACTGGCCGGACCGCGAGGCCGCCTTCGAAGCCTTGCGGGGTCGCGGCACTTACAAGGGGTGGACAGAATCCGCCCTGCGCGCCTTTGTCGATCACGCCTTGCGCATGGACGAGATCAAGGGCGGCGTCACCCTCAAATGTTCGCCCAGTCGAGAAGCCGATATTTTCAGCTCGGCCCCCGACCGGCTGTGGAGTTCAGTGGGCCGCATCCGCGTGCCGACCCTGATCCTGCATGGTGAGGATTCCATGCCTTTCGTCGCGCCGTCGGCCATGCAGGCCGCCTCGGTGAACGACGCCATCCAGGCGCAACAGGTCGCGGGGGGGCACTGTTTCATGCAGCAAGACCCGGCAGCCGCTGCACAGCGGGTGCGCAGCTTCTTGCTGTCGCCGCGATAAGGGGCCGATCAGGCCTTGGACCGGGGCAAGGAGCCCAGCACCTTGGCGGGTGTGAAGGGCTTGACCAGAAAGCCACCCACGCCCAGCTTGGCCGCCTGCCGCACGTTCTCCAAGGTGGACGACGCGCTGATCATGACCACATGGGCGCTCGGACACGCTTGCCGAATCTGCGGCAGCGCCTCAAAGCCGGACAACATCGGCATATTGATGTCCAGATACAGCACATCGGGCTGGAGCGTCAGGCAGCTTTCGACCACCTCGGCGCCATTCTTGGCCTCGCCCACCACGGTGTGACCGGCGTCCTGCAGCAAGTTGCGCAGGATCTGCCGGGTGATGCCATCATCGTCTGCAATCACGACTTTCACGCTGTCACTCCTGTCCCTGCCAGCTCTTCCAAGGTCTGCCGCACCCGATCAAACTCATCGTCCAGACGGCCTGCCACTTCACGCGCCCGCGCCGGATCGGCTTGCCGGGCGGCCGTTTCGATCTCGCCCAGCAAAGCCGCAAAGTCGCGCGCGCCCATGGCCAGCGACGGGCCTTTGATCGCATGCGCCTGCTGCATGACCTCATGGTCTGACGGCCATGCTTGAATGCACTGCTTCAGTGTAGCCAACTTGGCTCCCGCATCGTCCAGATAAAACGTCACCAGGCCTTCATAGGCTTCGCCCAAGGCATCCCTCATGTTCTGAAATTCTTCCAGCGCCGGGTCGATCTCCTCGGCGGGCTCATCAGGCTCCCGCGATGCGGCCGGCAGATTGGGTGTACCTTGCAGCCAGCGGTCGAGCACGGACACGATGGTGCTGGGTCGGATCGGCTTGGACATGTAGTCGTCCATGCCGGCCAGGCGGCACTTGACACTGTCTTCTGACATGGCACTGGCCGTCAGGGCGATGATGGGCAGGCGCCGCCCACCGCTCTGTTCTCGCAGACGGATCTGCCGCGTGGCTTCGAAGCCGTCCATCACGGGCATCTGGCAGTCCATGAACAAGAGGTCAAAGCGCTGCAGGGACACCATGTCCACGGCCTCCTGCCCGTTGTTGGCGCACACCACCTCACAGCCATAGGGCGCCAGCAAGCTGACTGCCACCTTCTGGTTGACCGGGTTGTCGTCGACCACGAGGATGCGCTGACCTTTGAATTGAATCGCGTCGCTGGCCAGGCTCTTCTTGCCCGCATCGAGCAAGGTCTGGCGGCAAGCAAACTTGACCGCCGGCCCCGGCGTCAACACCGCCAGCAGCACCGACTGCACGTCGGCCTGATGCAGGGGGCGCGAGATGTGTCCCCGCAAGCCAGCCGCCACGAATTCGTCGATGGGCTTGAGACCGATCGCCGGGCCGTAACTGATGCGCGGGATCGACTTGATGACGGGGTCTTCCACCAGGGCCTGCGACAGGCTCAAGGCGTCGATGCCCTGCATCTGCGCCGAGAAGATGAAGGCGTCTGGCGGGCTGAAGCCGGCATTGGGATCGCCATAGTCCAGCACGGTGAAGCCCGTCTGCAGCACGTCGACCTGCATGCCCAGGTGCAGCAGTTCCTGCTGCAGCGCGACCGCATGAGGCGTGCCGTCGGTCACAAATGCCACACGCAGACCGGTCAGTGCCGCAGGTGGGGTCGCCGCCGAGGCTTCGACCGGGAAAGGCATCGTCACCCAGAAGCGGCTCCCCTGGTTGGGCTCGCTCTCCACCCCGAACTGCCCGCCCATCAGGCCCACCAGCTGCTTGAAAATGGCCAGGCCCAGGCCCGTGCCGCCGTACAGACGCGTGGTCGACACATCGGCCTGCGTGAACTTTTCGAAGATCTGGGCCGACTGTTCGGGCGTCATGCCGATGCCGGTGTCTTCCACGCTGAACTGAACGGTCATGCGCGGGTCGCCCGCCTTGTATGCCACCGGCTTGGCCCGGATCAGGATGTGCCCTTCGGTGGTGAACTTGACCGCATTGCTCAGCAAATTCGACAGGACCTGGCGCAGCCGGTTGGGGTCACCCAGCAATTGCGAAGGCATGGCCGGGTCCACATCCAGAATCATGTCGATGTTCTTCTTGCTCACGGTCAAGGCCATCGAGTCGGCGATGTTCTCGAGCAGCTGGCGCACATCGAATCGGGTGGACTCGATGACCAGCATGCCGGCCTCGATCTTGGAGTGGTCCAGGATGTCGTTGATCAGACTGAGCAGGCTCTCTGCGCTGTTCTTGGCGATGGCCATCAGCTCCATCTGCTGGGGGGTCTGCTTGGTCAGTGACAGCGTCTCGAGCATGCCGATGACGCCGTTCATGGGCGTGCGGATTTCGTGGCTCATGTTGGCCAGAAACTCGCCCTTGGCCTGGCTGGCCGCTTCGGCATCTTCCCGGGCTTTGGTCAAGGCCCGGTTCGTCTCGCGCATCTTGCGCCGAAAGTTGTTCATGTGGCCGGCAAAGACCGACATCCAGCCGCCCACCACGATCAGCGAGACCAAAGCCAGGACTTCGCGACGGGGATCAAGCTGACCGGGCCCCTGCTGGTACAGCCACCAGGAATCGCCGGCATACATCAGCACACCGACCAGAGAGACAAAGGCCAGCTCCCACGCACTGAGTTTGAAGACGCCAAAGCCAAAGCCCACCACGAGCGAAATCAGCAGGATGTTGCGGGCCTCCCCCGCGAAGTGCAAGGCGCCGTAGGCGGCCAGCAAAGAGCCCAGCATCTGCCACATGGTCAGGCTGGGATCGCGGGCGCGCAGGTTCCAGCCGGTCTTGATCAGGGTGTAGAACACCACGTTGACGATGACGGGCACGACCATGAACCAATACAGCGCCTCCACGCGAATCAGCCCCAGCGACCAGCCAATCAAGATCATCAGCAAGGGAATGCTGTAGGCCACCAGCGCGAGCAGCAAACGGCGCAGGCGCAGGCGTTGTTTCTCCGCCTGCGACATATCGGTCATGTTCCAGACCTTGACCTTGAAAGGATCCATGAAGTGCCGTCCCTTGTCCCAAAGACCACACTTCGTTATCGGCCCTTGGGCCCGGGATGAAAGCCTAAGTCTGTGCGGTTTTGCGCAAAATCACAGGCAGGCCATCGGCGGGATGGCAGATGGGTATCCAGCGGATGTCGCTGTCGCGGGGTCGAGGCGAAGCGCCTTGCCACTCGAAGCGCCGCAACAGGTGATGCATGACCAGCTTGACCTGGTTCTCTGCAAAGTGCATGCCGATGCACTTGTGCACCCCGCCCCCGAACGGGATCCAGGCAAACCGGTGCCGTCGGTCTTCCGCGCGCTCGGGCGCAAAGCGCTCGGGATCGAATCGGAACGGGTCGGTCCAGAGGTCGCGCTGATAGTGCGAGACCAGCGGGCTGAGGGCCACCAGGGACTTGGCCGGAATGACATGCCCTTTGAACTCGAAGGCCTCGGTCGCAAAGCGCGGCAATGTGGGCACGGGGGGATACAGGCGCAAAGCCTCCCGCATCACCTGATCGGCCAGCGGCATGCGAGCCAGATCGTCAAAGGCCAGAGGGGCCGGCAGCGCCCGCACTTCTTCTCGCAGCCGGCTCTGCCACTGAGGGTGTTCGGCCAGCACACGCACCACACTGGTCAGGGTGCTGGTGGTGGTGTCGTGCGCCGCCATCATCATGAAGATCATGTGATCGACCACATCGCGGTCGCTGAAGTCGCGGCCCGATTCGTCTTGCGCCTGCGCCAGCCGGGCAAACAGATCGCCGTCCTGACTGGCCCGTTTGGCGGGCACCCGCTGTGCAAAGTAGCCCTCCAGTCGCCGCCGTGCCGCGATGCCCTTGCCATAAGGCAGAGAGGGCCAGTTGAAGCGAACAATCGCCACGCTGGCAGCCACCGTGTCGACAAAGTCCTGCTTGAGTTCGTTGGCGGTGGCACCGGGGGCTTCGCCCATGAACACCTGCGTGGCGATGTCCAGCGTCAGGGCCTTGACCAACTCCAGAAAGGGCACGGCCTGCCCAAGCGGCCAGTGCGTCAGCGTGCGGTCGATGGCGGCGTCCATGGCACCGTGGTAACTCCGCAAGGACTCGTGGCTGAACGCACCCTGCATCAGTCGCCGGTGCAAGCGGTGCTCGGCACCGTCGCGCAGCATCAGCCCACCGGGAAACAGCGCATGAAGCAACTCTTCCCACGCGATCTGGCTGCTGAAGACGCCACCCTGATTGAGCAGCACCTTTTCGTTGGCGTCCGGCCCCAGCAGGTTGTAGACCGGGCGGAACAGCAAAGTCGAACGACTGACCTCGCCGTGGCGCTCAAAGATGCGCCAATAGAAGTCGAAGGCGTTGCGCTGGTATTCAAAAGTCTGTCCGATCAAAGGCAAACGACCGGTCAGCGGAATGGGGAGGGTAGGTGCGAGGGCCATGGCGCCATCTTCGTCATCACCGACCCCGCTGTCTTGGGGGCGGACCCGGGTTGGCCTGGTTTATATTTTCACTGGCCCAATTTATGCAATGCTCACATGTTACCCACCTACGCCAGCAGCTACGTTCGACACGTCCTGAGTGTGGCCGCAGGCTTGGGCGCCGACCGTCATGTGCTGCTGGATCACGCCTCGCTGCGAGAGGCAGAATTGCAAAGCCCCAGCCACCGGGTGTCACAACCGCAGGTGTTGTGTCTGTATCAAGCCGGCGCGCTGTTGACCGGCCAAGCCAGCCTGGGCCTGAGCGTGGGCGAATCCGTGCGCCCCGAGGGCCTGCACCAATTGGGCTATGCCCTGATGAGCTGTGAAACCGTGGGTGAGGCCCTGAGCCTGAACCTGCGCTTTCAACCGCTGGTCATGGGCCAGGGCCAGTTCGACACCCATCTGACCGATGACACGGTGACCTTGAGTTGGAGGCCGGCGGGTGCGTCACCGGCCTTGCTGCGCCCGATCAACGAGTCGATCCTGGCCAGTTGGGTCCGCTTTGGCCAATGGATCACCGGCAGTGCGGCCACGCCCCTGAGGGTCACCTTTTGCCACGCCCGCCCGTCCGACCTGAGCGCCTATCACCGGATCTTTCAGTGCCCGCTGCATTTCGACGGGCCCACCAATAGCCTGACCGGGCCCCGGCATCTGCTCGATCTGCCCATCCGGCAAGCGAACCCCGGTCTGAAGCAGGCGCTGCTCAGCGCCATGGAAGCCCAGTTGCTGCCCCAGGGGCTGCCTGCCCTCTCTACCCCGCAGGAAATCGACTGGCTTTTGCAGGTTCGCCAGGCTCTGCTGGCGACGCTGGACCAGCCGGGCCAGCACCTGCCCCACGTGGCCGCCAGCCTGGGGACCAGCGAACGCACCCTCAAGCGGCGACTGGCGGCGCACGGCACTTCGCTGCGTGAGCTGCTCCAGGATGTCCGCATGAACCACGCCCTGCAACGCCTGCAATCGCCCCAGGTGTCGGTGGACCAGTTGGCGCGCGAACTGGGCTACCGGTCAGCCAGCGCCTTCAGCCTGGCGTTCAAAAAGTGGCAGGGAACGGCACCGAGCAAACTTCGCCGTCGTTCACCCCGATGACGGCACCGAGCTTGGGCAACCAGCTCACCAGGATCTTGTAGGTGTCCTTGTCAAAGACCGGGCGCCCCTGGCGCAACAGGGCTTGCACCTCCGTCTGGCTGCGGGCCGAGCCCAGGTAGCACCAGGCGTCCAGCACATGCCAGCTGTCGCCCTCGCGGGCCATCACAGGTCCCTCGAAGGGCCAGGTGCGAACCTGCCAGTCCGACAACACGGCTTGCAGACGCGCCGTGTGCGCCGCCAGGGATTCCTGCCCGATACAGGCACCGCTGCAGGCATCCAGCTGGTAGGCAAAACAGGCCCGCCCGGCCACCACCTTGTCCAACCCGAGGGTGGCCAGGCACAACTGAGCTGACTCGGCAATCTCGCGCAAAGTCTTGATGGCATCGCGCTGGCTGCCAAACAGGCCATAGACCTGGTCCTGCCGGCCCCAGTCCAGATCACGCGCCCAGGCCAATTGCGGCTGCATGCCCTCTTCTTCGCCGCGCTGCATGGGGATCAAGCGCCAGGTGCACAGCTCCTTGCTGCGGCGCAAGCGGCGGTTGTGGATCGGCTGCCACTGCTTGATCAGCTGCGCCTCTTTGAGCAAGGCGCCCATCTCGCCATCGGTTTCGATCCAGTCGACGCGCCGCACCTGCTGCGACAGGCTCATCTCTTTGGAGGCTCGGTGATCCGCACTGAAATGCGACAACACCCGCTGGCGCAAATTGTTGGCCTTGCCGATGTACAAGGGCAAATCATTGTCGCCATAGAAAAGATACACGCCATGCCGCTCCGGCAAGGCATCCAGCAAAGCAGGGTCCAGGTGCACGGGCCAGCTGCTGCGGCCCGTCAGCTCAGACACCGCCTGCTGCAACACCTCGGGCTCGAACTGCGCGCCGAGCACCTGCCAGAACTGCCACAAAACGGCCGCGTCGGCCAAAGCGCGATGGCGGGCGGGCATATGCAGGCCATGGCGCTCGACCAGAGCGTCCAGGTTGTGCTTGCTGTACTGAGGGAACAGGCGGCGCGACAGCTTGACGGTGCACAACACCGGGGCCTTGAACTCCAGCCCCAGGCGCTTGAACTCGTTTTTCAGGAAACCGTAGTCAAACCGCGCGTTGTGCGCCACAAACAGCCGCCCATGCAGCCGAGACAGAACCTCGTCAGCCAATTGGGCAAAAGTCGGCGCATCGGCCACCATCTGATCGGTGATGCCCGTCAGGCTCTGGATGAAGCCCGGAATCCGGGTTTGCGGGTTGACCAGGCTGGACCATTCCCGCGTCTCGCCTTCCTCGTTCACCTCCACGATGCCGATCTCGGTGATGCGGTCGACGGTGCCAGTCGCCCCGGTCGTTTCGAGATCCACAAAAACCATCGGTTGGGCAAGCAAGGCGGCTGACATGCGCGCACTGTAATGGATGCCGCCCGCCGCACTGCGCCGTGCTAAGGTTTGCCGCTCGACTTCTTGCCAACTTATCAACTGTCAGGAGCCTTTCATGCCCAGCCGCCTTCTTCTTGCCGCGTTGTTGACCGGTGTCTCGCAACTCGCGGTCGCCGCGATGGTGACCTACGAGATCGACCCGACCCACACCTACCCCAGCTTCGAGGCAGACCACATGGGCGGCCTGTCCGTGTGGCGCGGCAAGTTCAACAAGACCGCAGGGGCCATCACCTGGAGCAAATTGACCAAACAAGGCACGGTCAATGTGACGGTGGACATGGACAGCGTCGACTTCGGCCTGGACATCATGAACACCAAGGCCAAAAGCGATGAGCTGTTTGACGTGGCCAAATACCCGACGGCGACCTATGTCGGCAAGCTGGCCGGTTTTCGGGATGGCAAACCCACCCAGGTCATCGGTGACCTGACCTTGCACGGGGTTACCAAGCCCGTACAGATGGACATCGTGTCCTTCAAATGCATGCCGCACATGATGCTCAAACGCGAGGTCTGTGGCGCCGACGTTCTGGCCAAATTCAAGCGGGACGACTTTGGCATCGACGCCGGCAAGCTCTATGGCTTCAAGATGGACGTCACCTTGCGGATTCAGGTCGAAGCCATCGCCAAAGAATAAGACCGCCGCCGCACCAGGCCCAGCCAGCACAGCGCCAGCAGGGCCAGACCCAGAAATGGCATGGCCGTCCAGTTGACTGCCTGCCAGCCCCACACATTGAGCAAGGTGCCCGCCGAAAACGACGCCAGGCTGGCGACGGCGAACATCAGAAAGTCATGGGCCGCCTGGGTCTTGGCGCGCTCCGCTGGCTGATACGCCTGCGTGACCAGACTGGTGCCCCCGATGAACAGGAAGTTCCAGCCCAGGCCCAGCAGCACCAGGCCCGACAGAAAATGCATGAAGGCCGTGCCGGTGACCGCGATGGCCACATGCGCCCCCAAGGCGGCCACGCCAGCCGCCATCACGGGCAAGACGCCGAACCGGCTGATCAGATGCCCCGTGAAGAACGAAGGCACGAACATGCCCAGCACGTGCCACTGAATGACCGTGGCCGAGTCCCCCAGCGGATGACCGCAAACCTGCATGGCCAGCGGTGTCGCGGTCATCACCATGATCATCACGCCAAAACCCACCGACGAGCCGATCAAGGCAGTCACAAACACGGGCTGGCGCATGATCTGCAGCAAGGGCCGCCCCGAGCCCTCGACGTGGCCCGCCACCGGTGCGGGCAATCGCAAACCCGTCAACAGCGCGCCCGCCATCACGCTCAACACGCTCAACACCAGATAAGACGCGGTGAACGGCTCCGGGCCGATGCCTTGCGTCAGACGCGCCAGATTGGGACCGGCGATGGCGGCCACCACGCCACCGAGCATCACCCATGAAATGGCCCGGCTCTTGAACACGGGGCTGGCCACGTCGGCTGCCGCGAAACGGTAGTACTGCGCAAAGCCCTGGTAGGCGCCGAACAAGGCATGGGCCACCACGAACCAGTCAAAGCGATGCCAGTGAATGCCCGCCGCGCCGAGCAACCCGGCGGCCAAACCCAGGCCCGACCCAGTCAAAAAACCGGCTCGCCGGCCCCAGCGCTGCATCAGCATCGAGGCGGGAATCATCATCAGGGCGGCGGCGAGAACCATCACCGCAACAGGCAAGGTGGCCAGACGTTTGTCAGACGCCAGTTGCATGCCCACCAGACCCGACAGCGTGGCCATCAGCACGGAAGCGGTCTGAAACAGTGCCTGCGCACCGGCCAGCAAGCGCACGGTCTTTTTTTCAGAAATGGATGGGGACATGGCGGATGTTCTGCCGTTTGCTGATGATCGGAAAACCGGACACTGAACCGCTTCGGCGGCGTACACTTGCCAGTCGTGTTACCCATTGTGGCAGGTCATTTAGATCCTTGACGGAGATCTATGTCGACACAAAAGCAAACCCGCTTGCCACCCTTCTTGCGCAGGCAGTTCATCATGTCCGCTGTGGCCCTGTGCCTGTGCGGCGCCGCGCATGCCGCCAAAGCGGCCCCTGATGTCATCGACAAACTCCTGGATGAATTCACGCCCTCCACGCTGAGCCGCGAGGCGCAACGCAAAGAGCTGGAATGGTTCCGCGAGGCGGCCAAGCCTTTTCGGGGCAAGCGGATCATGGTCGTCTCCGAGACGATCGACACCCACCGGTATGAATCCGAGGTCATGGCCAAACTCTTTAGAGAGCTGACCGGGATCCAGATCGTTCACGAGTTGACTGGCGAAGACGACGTCGTCAAGAAAATCGAGTTGCAGGTGCGGACCGGACTGCACTTGTACGACGCCTACGTCAACGACACCGATTTGATCGGGTGGCATTACCGAACCGGCAAAGTCGTCAGCCTGACCGACTACATGGCCGGCGAAGGCAAGGCCGTGACACTGCCCACCCTGGACATCAAGGACTTCATTGGCACCAGCTTCGCCACCGCGCCCGACGGCAAGCTGTATCAGCTGCCCGACCAGCAGTTTGCCAATCTGTACTGGTATCGAAAGGACTGGTTCGACCGGCCCGATCTGCAGCAGAAGTTCTTTGATCTGTACCACTACAAGCTCGACGTCCCGGTGAACTGGTCCGCCTACGAAGACATCGCCGAGTTCTTCACCATTCACGTCAAAGAGCTGGATGGGCAAAAGGTCTATGGCCACATGGATTACGGACGCAAGGACCCGTCTCTGGGCTGGCGGTTCTCCGATGCCTGGCTGTCCATGGCCGGCGCCGGCGACAAAGGGCTGCCCAATGGCCGGCCGGTCGACGACTGGGGGATCCGCGTCGACGGTTGCACCCCCGTGGGCGCCTCGGTCGAACGAGGGGGCGACATGAACGGCGCCGCCTCTGTTTATGCGGTGAACAAGTTCATCGAGTGGCTTCACAAATACGCGCCGCCTGAAGCCCGGCAGATGGACTTCAACACAGCAGGCCCCGTGCCTGCTCAAGGCCACATTGCCCAGCAGATCTTCTGGTACACCGCCTTCACCGCCGCGATGAACCAGCCCCATTCTCCGGTGACGAATGCCGATGGCACCCCGAAATGGCGCATGGCGCCCTCCCCGCACGGCGTGTACTGGAAGCGGGGCATGAAGATGGGCTACCAGGACACGGGCTCGTGGACCTTGGTCAAAGGCACCCCGCCGGACAACATGAAAGCGGCGTGGCTGTATGCGCAGTTCGTCGTCTCGAAAACCACCTCGCTGAAGAAGACCCTCGTCGGCCTGACACCCATTCGCGAGTCCGATATCGCCTCGCAGGCCATGACGCAAGTGGCGCCCAAATTGGGCGGGCTGGTTGAGTTTTACCGCAGCCCGGCGCGAAAGCTGTGGACGCCAACGGGCACGAACGTACCGGACTACCCCCGCATGGCACCGATCTGGTGGACCCACATCGGCTCGGCCATTCGCGGCGAAGTCTCCGTGCAGACCGCGCTCAACAACATGGCGCAACAGGCCGACGACATCATGGCGCAGCTGGAAAAGCAGAAGATGCCCAAGTGCGGCCCCAAGCTCAACCCCAAGCAAGCGGTCGAGACCTGGTATCGGGTGCCCACCGCCCCCTTTCCCAGAATCGCTGACGAGAAAGAAAAGGCCATCACCCAGAGCTATTCCGAAAGCCTGAAGATGAATTGGGAGGGCACACGATGAAGCCCCCGGGCCGCGCGATCTGCGCCTGCCTCAGCGCCCTGCTGTGCGGCTGGCAGCCGGCGCTTGCACAGCGGATGTATCAGCTCCACTTCCCCGACAGCCCCCCGTTTTCGACGATGGAGGGCAACCGGGCAGCCGGCGTGGCCCTCAAGGTGGTGGAAGACGCCTTCAACCAGGCGGGACTGCGTTTCGCCTTTCAGTTAGAGCCCCTCGCGCGCGCCCTGTATGACGCGAAAACCAAGGACTTCCACTGCGCCTTTCCCGTGCAACGCTCGCAGCGCGACGAGGCCGACTACAAGTGGATCGGTCCAATCTACATTGCCAGCTCGGGCTTGTATGCCCGCGCGACGTCCGTGATCCGACTCTCCACCCTGGCGGATGCCCGGCCCTTGCGCCTCGGCGCCTTGCGCGGAAGCGGCGATGCGCAGTACCTCCGAGGCTTTGGCTACCAGGTCGACGAGGCCAACTCGCAAGACCAGAACATCCAGAAACTACAGAGCGGCAAGATCGACCTGTGGGCCACCGACGTGTTGTCGGCCCGCTTTTTTGCCAAGCCCGCACATGGCAGCACGCCACCGCCCAAACTGATCTTCGTCTTCCGAAAAGCCCTGGGATCGATCGCCTGCAACGCCAACATGCCAGCGGCCGATGCCGAAGCGCTGCAATCGATCGTCGACACCATGATCCAGACCGGGCGGATCAAGGCCGAGGCCCTGCCCTTACCTTGAACCCGGGCCAAAAACAACAAAGCCCAGTCTTGCGGACTGGGCTAAGTGTTTGATTTGATTGGTGCCGGAGAAAGGAATCGAACCCTCGACCTTCTCATTACGAATGAGCTGCTCTACCGACTGAGCTACACCGGCATCATCCCGCTAAAAGCAGGAAAGACTAAAATTGTACATCAGCCTTTTGCGGCTTCAAGGTGGTAGGCCGTCACGCGCTCCACTTCGTTCTTCGAACCCAACACCACCGACACGCGTTCGTGCAACTGGGTGGGCTGCAGTTCCATGATCCGCTGCATGCCGTTGGTCGAAGCGCCACCGGCCTGCTCCACCAGGAAGCTCATCGGGTTGGCCTCGTACATCAGGCGCAGCTTGCCCGGCTTGTTGGGCTCGCGCTTGTCCCAGGGGTACATGAAGATGCCACCACGGGTCAGGATGCGATGCACGTCGGCCACCATCGAGGCCACCCAGCGCATGTTGAAGTCCTTGCCGCGTGGGCCTTCCTTGCCTTCCAGGCACTCGTCGATGTAGCGCTTGACGGGCGGTGCCCAGTGGCGCATGTTGGACATGTTGATGGCGAATTCCTTGGTGTCTTCAGGAATGCGCACGTTGTCCTCGGTCATCACCCATGAACCCTGCTCGCGGTCCAGCGTGAACATGACCACGCCCCGGCCCACCGTCAGCACCAGGGTGGTCTGGGGGCCATAGACGCAGTAGCCAGCGCAGACTTGCTCGGTGCCGGCCTGCAGGAAGCTCTCGTTGGTCACATCGTGACCATCGTTGTGTTTGAGCACCGAGAAAATGGTGCCGATGCTGACGTTGACATCGATGTTGCTGGAGCCATCCAGGGGATCGAACAGCAGCAGGTATTCGCCTTGCGGATAGCGGTTGGGCACGGCATGCATGTCGTCCATTTCTTCGGATGCCATGCCAGCCAGGTGACCACCCCATTCGTTGGCTTCGATCAGCACTTCGTTGGCGATGATGTCCAGCTTCTTCTGGACCTCGCCCTGCACGTTTTCGCTGCCGGCGCTGCCCAGCACTTCACCCAGGGCGCCCTTGTTGACGCTGATGGCGATGCGCTTGCATGCGCGGGCCACCACTTCAATGAGCAGGCGCAACTGCGCGGGGATCTGGGCCTCGCCGCGTTGCTGTTCGATCAGGTACTGCGTCAGGCTGATGCGTTTGGTCATATTGAAACTCAGTCTAAAAAAATCAATCTTGCAGCGCGCGCGTGACGATCTCGCGAACGTCATCCGACAGCTCTGCTTTGGCCGCGACGCGGGCGATGGCCTCGCGCGCTGCGCTGCGATAAGGCTCGGCCAGGCGGCGCCAGTGGTCCAGTGACCGCGCCAGTCGAGCGGCCAGTTGGGGGTTGATGCCGTCGATCTCGATGACCCGATCGGCCCAGAACACATAGCCGGCCGCGTCGGCACGATGGAAGGCAGCGGGGTTCATCTGGCACAAGGCCATCAGCAGGCTGCGGGCGCGATTGGGCGTGCGCAGCGTGAAGTCGGGATGCTGCATCAAGGCTTTGCATCGGGCGAAGACCTGGCCGTCTTTCTCGGACGCGCTGGCTTGCAGGGCAAACCACTTGTCGATGACCAGGGCCTCGTTCTTGAACATCGCATGGAAGCGGTCCAAAGCAGCCTGAGCCAAGTCCGCATGCCCGTGCACCAGCGCGGACAAGGCGCCCAGACGGTCCGTCATGTTGTGGGCGTCCTTGAAACGCTGGAAGGCTTTGCCCGTCCAGATCGGATTGCCGCGAGAGGCGTCATTGAGCACCAGCATGCTCAGCGCCAGATTGGCCAGAGCGCGGCGGCCGACACTGATCGGGTCGGGCGAGTAGCCGCCACTGTCCTGATGCTGTTCAAACGCCCACATCCAGTCTTCATGCAGCGCATGCGCCAGCTGTTGCTTCATGCCTTCGCGCACGGCGTGGATGCGTTGTGGGTCGACCACCAGGAGCTGCTCGGCCACGTAGGCTTCGCTGGGCAGCGTCAACACCAATTCCTTGAAGGCGGCGTCCAGATCGGGGTGGCGCAAGATGGCACGCAGGGCCTCGACGAAGCGGCCGTCCAGCTCGACATGGCCGCCACCAGACACTGCCGTCAACATGCGGCGCAAGGCCAGCTTCTGGGCCGCCTCCCACCGGTTGAAGGGGTCCAGGTCATGCGCCAGGAGCGTGAACAGGGCGTCGTCGCTCAACTCGGCCTCCAGCACCACCGGGGCGGAGAAGCCACGCAACAGCGAAGGCACCGGCTCGACCGGCACATGCACGAAGGTGAAGGTTTGCTCGGGCTCGCTGAGCACCAGCACCATGTTGTGGCCGACCGGGGTGGCCTGCCCTTCAAGATGCAGATTCAGGTTGCGGCCATCGTGGGCCACCAAACCCATGGCCACCGGGATGACGAAGGGTTGCTTGACATCCTGGCCCAGCGTCGGGCCACAGCTTTGGCTCAGCGTCAGGGTGTAGATGTGGTTCTGCGCATCGTACTGGCCGCGCGCCTGCACTCGGGGCGTGCCGGCTTGCGAATACCAGCGCTTGAACTGGGGCATCTTCTCGGCCAGCTCGCTGCCGGGGTTGGCATCGGCAATCGCCTGGGCAAAGTCGTCACAGGTCACGGCATGGCCGTCGTGACGGAAGAAGTACAGCTGCATGCCCTTGGCAAAGCCATCCTCGCCCACCAGGGTCTGCATCATGCGGACGACTTCGGCGCCCTTTTCGTAGACGGTCGCGGTGTAGAAGTTGTCGATGGCCAGGTAGCTGTCAGGACGCACCGGGTGCGCCATCGGGCCCGCATCCTCGGGGAACTGCATCTGGCGCAGGCCGCGCACGTCCTCGATGCGCTTGACCGCGCGGGCGCTCTTGCTGCCGGCCATGTCCTGGCTGAACTGCTGGTCGCGGAAGACAGTCAAGCCTTCCTTGAGCGACAGCTGGAACCAGTCACGGCAGGTAACGCGGTTGCCCGTCCAGTTGTGGAAGTACTCGTGGGCCACCACGCTCTCCACATTGCCAAAGTCCACATCGGTGGCGGTGGCAGGGTTGGCCAGCACGAACTTGGTGTTGAAGATGTTCAACCCCTTGTTCTCCATGGCGCCCATGTTGAAGTCGCTGACCGCCACGATCATGAAGCGCTCCAGGTCCAGGCTCAGGCCGAAACGGGCCTCGTCCCAGATGATGGAGGCGATCAGCGAGTTCATCGCGTGTTCGGTCTTGTCCAGATCACCGGCTCGTACAAAGATCTGGAGCAGATGGTCCTTGCCTTCGCGGGTGCGGATGCGCTGCTCGCGGCTGACCAAGTCGGCGGCGACCAAAGCAAACAGGTAGCAGGGCTTGGGATGCGGGTCGTGCCAGACGGCGTAGTGGCGGGCCGCGTCGATGGCGCCCTCTTCGACCAGGTTGCCGTTGGACAGCAAAACGGGGTACTTGGTCTTGTCCGCCTTCAGGGTCACCTTGTAGGTGGCCATCACATCGGGACGATCCAGGAAGTAGGTGATGCGGCGAAAGCCCTGGGCCTCGCACTGCGTGAAGAAGCCGCCACCCGATGTGTACAGGCCGGACAGCTGCGTGTTCTTCTCAGGCGCACAGGTGTTGCGGATCTCGAGCGTGAAGGGTTGGTCCGGCAGGTTGTCCAACACCAGTTGCTGGTTCTCCACGCGGAACGACACCGACTCGCCATCGACCAGCACGCGGGTCAGGTTCAAATCTTCACCGTCCAGGCGCAGCGACGCCCCCGGCATGCCGGGGTTGCGCTCCAGGGTCATTTTGTTGATGACCAGGGTCTTGGCCGGGTCCAGATCAAAGGTCAGATCGACCGTCTTGATCCAGAACGCCGGGGCCGCGTAGTCTTCGCGGCGAATCAAAGTGGCAGTACCTTCACGCATAGCAGTCCTTCGGGCTGTCTTTTGTCGGAATGGAAATCAGATACCTTGCTTGAGGCTGGCCTCAATGAATTGGTCCAGATCGCCATCCAGCACTTTTTGTGTGTTGGAGATTTCAACGTTGGTGCGCAGGTCTTTGATGCGGCTTTGATCCAGCACGTACGAACGGATCTGGTGACCCCAGCCCACATCGGTCTTGGTGTCTTCCAGCTTTTGTTGCGCTTCCATGCGCTTGCGCATTTCGTGGTCGTACAAGCGCGAACGCAGACGGCGCCAGGCCACATCACGGTTGCTGTGCTGGCTGCGGCCATCCTGACACTGCACCACGATGCCGGTCGGGATGTGAGTCAGACGCACGGCCGAGTCGGTCTTGTTGATGTGCTGACCACCCGCACCACTGGCGCGGAAGGTGTCGGTGCGCACATCAGCCGGGTTGATTTCGATCTCGATGGTGTCGTCGATTTCGGGGTAGACGAACACACTGGCAAAGCTGGTGTGGCGACCACCCGATGAGTCGAAAGGCGACTTGCGGACCAGGCGATGCACGCCGGTTTCGGTGCGCAGCAGGCCAAAGGCGTACTCGCCTTCGATCTTGATGGTGGCGCTCTTGATGCCAGCCGTGTCGCCATCGGTGATGTCTTCCACGGTCGCGGTGAAGCCCTTGCGCTCGGCGTAGCGGATGTACTGGCGCAGCAGCATGCTGGCCCAGTCGCAAGCCTCGGTGCCACCGGCGCCGGCCTGGATGTCCAGGAAGGCAGGCAGGGGGTCAGCCGGGTTGTTGAACATGCGGCGGAACTCCAGGTTGCCCACACGGGCAGCCTGCTCGGTCACATCATCGGCAATCGCCTGCAGGCCGTCAAAGTCATTTTCGGCCTTGGACATCTCGAACAACTCGGCGTTGTCAGCCAGGCCCGACTCCAGCTCGGAAATGGTCACAACCACGTTTTCAAGCGCTTTTTTCTCTTTGCCCAGTTCTTGGGCGCGCTTGGGGTCGTTCCAGACGGCGGGGTCTTCGAGTTCGGCGTTGACTTCGCTCAGACGGCGGGATTTTTCATCCCAGTCAAAGATACCTCCGTAATTCCTGGGTGCGCTGCGTCAGGTCAGCGATTTGGGTACCCAGGGCGTTGATTTGTTCGATGTCCATGTTGTGGTCCTGCAGGGGGAGAGCCAATAGTAGTTGGACCGCATTTTCTCACGGCGCATGGGCCGCTGCGGTTCAGTCGAGAAACCGGGCCAGGTGTTGGGCCAGTTCGACCGGTTGATCATGATGCAGCATGTGGCCCGCCTGCTCAATGGTTTCGCGACGGAAATCGGCAACCCAGCTCATGCGCTGCACGAATTCCTCGTGCGAGTACTTGCCGCCGAACAGAAAAAAGTACAGCGTCTTGGCTCCTTCGACGAACAACACCGGCACCGTGATGCGCTTGAGGAAAGCCTGGATTTCTTCCACTCGATACAAGAAGGGTTGCGGTCGCTTGTGCACCGGGTCGGCGTTGATCACCCAGCGTCCGCCCTCTTCACGTGCCCAATGGTGGGCCAGCCACAGGGCCAGCTCGGGCCGGATCAGCGGATTGTTGTCCCGCAGACGCTGGGCCACGTCTTGCACGGTGGCGTAATCCTTCAGGCGCGCGGGCGTCTTGATCTCGTCCAGCCATTTGACGTAGCGATCAGGCGCCTCGTCGGCCGTCGAGGCGGGCAGCCCGAAACCTTCGAGGTTGACCAGCCGACGCAGGCGGTGCCCTCGGGCTGCGGCATACAGCATGACCACGTTGCCGCCCATGCTGTGTCCCAGCAGGTCGACCGGGCCATCGGGCGAGACCGCGTCGATCAAGGCATCCAGATCGGCCAGATAGTCGGCAAAGAAATAACTGTCGCCCCCTGGCGATTCGGTCAGACCAAAGCCGCGCCAGTCGATGGCCACGATGGGACGACGCGCCCAACCCGGCTGGTCGCGCAGGGCATCGACCATGAACTGGAACGAGGCCGCCACGTCCATCCACCCGTGGACCATCACCAGCAGCGGCTGCTCGGCCGTGGCCTCTGACGGGTCGCCCCAGACGAGCAGGTGGTGATCCAGTCCGCGCAGCGTGACGCGGCGCGATTCGAACAAGTGGCGAGCCTGATAGGGAACGACGGGAGCGACGGCAGTTGAATCTGTGGACATGGCGAAAGGCGTGAACTTGTAGCAGCCGCCCAGCCCTCGGCTGAGGGGGTGACCACGTTGAACAGGTCGCATCATCGCCGATTGCGCGTTTTTTCACCTAAGCTGCACGCCACCCGTCGCAGAAGTACCCCCGACTCGCCCCTCATGACACCCGTGCACGACAAACTGACCGCCCACATCCCTGCTTTGGGGCGTCTGGGTCCGCTCGCCGTGGCTGTCTCGGCGCTTGCGGCGTTGAGCATGGGGCTGCTGGCATGGTCGCACCATGGCTGGGCGGCGCTGCAGGAACGGGCCCACGCTGCAGACACCCTGCTGACCACCACTCGCTACGAATCCCGCCAGGCGGTGTGGCTGACGGAGCAGAAACTGCAGGGCCGCAAGGACATCAGCGAGTCCAACGCCCAGGCGTCCATGCAGGCAGCCATCAAGGCAGAACGCCAGTGGGCGCAAACCGCTGCGCCCGAGATGCGCCCTGCGCTGGACAAGCTGGGCGCTGCCCTGGGCCACCTGGCCTATCTGCAGGAACAGCGTCTGCGCCGCCCGGGCCAGATCGACAGCGTGCGCCTGATGGCCGCCCAGGATCAGGTTGAGCAAGCGGTGCAGGCTGCGGCCACCCAATGGGCCCAGCAGCTGGACCGGGTCACCGAAGACCAGCACCAACTGGTTCTGGTCAACGTGGGCCTGGTGGGGGGCCTGTCCCTCGTGTTGCTCGTGCTGATGGCACGCGCCTATCGCCAGCGCGAACAGTCTGCCCAGGCCCTGGTGGCGCGCGAGGCCCAGCTGGAGGCCTTTGCCCAGGCTTTGCCGGACCTGGCCTTCATGCTGGACCGCGACGGCCGCTACATCAGCATCTTTGGCAACAATCTGGCTTTGCTGGGCCGCAACCCGGCAGACCTCATTGGCCGCCCGCTAAGCGAGTTTTTCAGCAAGGACAAAAGCGCCCTGTTCATGCGCGTGCTGCGCCACACGCTCGATACCCGGGAGACGCAGCAACTGGCTTATCCGGTTCGCATCATGGGCGGGGTGCGCCACTTCGACAGCCGCTGCGCGCCCGTGGGCGACACCGACCAGGTCGTCTGGATGATCTGGGACGTGACCCAGCGGCGGCGTGCCGAACAACGGCTGATGCACATGACGCGGCTGTATGACTTCCTCAGTCAGGTCAACCATGCCATCGTGCGGTCCAGCGACGAGCAAAGCCTGATGGACCGCATCTGCAGCGCCGCGCTGGCGCATGGTCGATTCAAGAAGGCCGCCGTGGTGACTTTCGAAGAGGGCGACGAAGAAGGCGCACTGCACCTGGTGTGCCGCGCCGAGGCCAGCGTCCCGGGCCTGCCCAGCTTGTCGTCGTCCTTCGACCTGCTGGCTCAGCGCGATGCCAACGCCCCCATCGACATCGCGCTGCGCGATGGCCGCATCTTTCACTCCGGCGACATCAGCCTGATCGACCAACGCCCGGCCTGGGCCAGCACCGCCCTGGAATGCGGCCTGGCCGGCTGTGCCACGATCCCGCTCAAGCGCGACGGCCACCTGATGGGCCACCTGATTCTGCTGGACACCAGCCTGAACGCCCAGGACACGGACGAGCGGGCCTTGATGGAAGACCTGGCCAGTGACCTGTCGTTTGCGCTGACCAATCTGCATCGCGAGACCGTTCACACGCAGACCGAAGAACGCATCCGGCTGCACGCCGCCGCGCTCGAAAGCACGCAGGACGGCATGGTGGTGTTCAACCGCGACCAGCTGGTGGTGTCGGTCAACCCGGCGTTCACCGCCATCACCGGCTATCTGGATCACGAGGTGCTGGGGTATTCCGCCGAGTTTCTGCTGCCCGATGGGGCGCAGGACACGCTCTCGGAGATCAGCAACCAGATGGTCGATGGGGGCAACTGGCAAGGCGAGGTGTGGTGCCAACGCAAGAACGGCGAGCTGTTCATGACCAAGCTCTCGGTCAGCGCGGTGCGCAACCGCCGCGGGCGTCCCAGCCACTTTGTGGGCGTCTTCACCGACATCACACAGCTCAAGCAGACCGAAGAGCGGCTGGCCAAGATGGCCCATTTCGACCTGTTGACCGAGCTGCCCAACCGCGCCTTGATCATGGAACGGCTGAGCCACGCCATCAACCTGGCAGCGCGCCATCACACCCTGGTGGGCGTGGTGTTCATTGATCTGGACAATTTCAAGACCGTCAACGATGGCCTGGGCCATGCGGCGGGCGACCAGTTGCTGCAACAGGTCTCGCAGCGGCTGCAGCAGCGGGTGCGCCAGGAAGACACCTTGGGCCGGCTGGGCGGCGACGAGTTCGTGCTGGTGCTGGAGCATCTGCGCCATCCGCAACAGGCGGCGCATGTGGCCCAGAGCATTCTCGACACCCTCAACGAACCCTTCGTGCTGGAAGGCGGCCAGCCGGTCTACGTTCGCGCGAGCATCGGCATCAGCCTGTACCCCGCCGATGGCGAGACCGCGATGGAGCTGATCCGCGACGCGGACGCCGCCATGTACGAGTCCAAGCGCCGAGGCCGCAATAGCTTCAGCTTCTACACCTCGTCTTTCACCTCGGACGCCACCACCCGCCTGCAACTGGAGACCCGCCTGCGCCGTGCCGTGGAACATGGCGAGTTCGTGCTGCACTACCAACCGATGGTGCGCATGACAGATCGGCGCATCGTGGCAGTCGAAGCCCTGGTGCGGCTGAAGAACGGGGGCGACCAGGATCTGGCCCTGCCGGCCATCGGCCCCAGCGAATTCATCCCGGTGATGGAAGAGACCGGCATGATCGTGCCGCTCAGCGACTGGGTGCTGCAAGAGGCCTGTCGCCAGGGCAAAGCCTGGCTGGATGCGGGTCTGGATTTCGGGCGACTGGCCATCAACCTGTCGCCCAGCGAGATTCGCCGCGGCGGGGTGGTCGAACGGGTCTCCCGCATCCTCAACCGGACCGGTCTGCCCGCTCACCGCCTGGAGCTGGAGATCACAGAAAGCGGCCTGATGGAGTCCGACGTGGGGGCCGAGCAGTTTCTCCACATGCTGCACGGCCTGGGCGTGTCGCTTTCGATCGACGACTTCGGCACCGGCTATTCGTCCCTGGCCTATCTCAAACGCTTTCCGGTTCACCAGCTCAAGATCGATCGCAGCTTTGTCCAGGACTTGCCCAGCAACGACAGCGATGCTCAGTTGGTCAGCACAATGATCACCATGGCCCAGGGCCTGCGCATGAATGTGGTGGCCGAGGGCGTGGAGATGCCCGATCAGGAAGCGTTTCTGGCCAGCCGCGGGTGTGACGTGATCCAGGGTTATCTGGTCAGTCGCCCACTGCCCGCGAATCAGATGGAAACCTGGCTGTCCGCCGCGTGAGCCCCCTTCAGCAAAAAAAGCACGATCGTTCGATAATGCCTCATCGACACCACTCCGAATGGGTTCCGTCATGAGTTCGAACGCCCTCGCCACCCCCTTGCACCAGATCCTGCAGAACCGGAACCTAGACGGCACCCGCGTGCGATTCACCGTCACACCAGACTGGCTGCAAGGCCGCACCACCTTTGGCGGCCTGCTGTCGCTGCTGGCGGTTCAAGCCATGCGCGACGTCTGCGGCGCCAACTGGCCACTGCGTGCACTGCAGACCAACTTCGTGGGGCCGGTGATGGCGGGCACGTTCGACGCCGAGGTCACCCTGCTGCGCCAGGGCAAGAACATCCGTCAGGTGCAGTGCCGTGTCACCCAGCCAGACGCCCAGGGCGAAGAACAAGTCGGCGGGGTTCTGCTGGGTGTCTTTGGCACCGGCCGCGACAGCACCTTGCCTGCGCTGATGCCGTCGCAGCCCTCGGTGAGAAAGTCGTTCGATGAGGCTTTTGTGCTGCCTTTCATTCCCGGCCTGACGCCCGACTTCACACAGCACCTGGAGTTTCGCCTGGGCGATGGCAGCTTGCCCTTCACCGGCGCCACAGACTGGTTCAGCCGCACCTATGTGCGCCTGCGACAGGCGCAAGGCGTCGACGCCGAGCTGATGGCCGTGATGCTGGCAGATGCGGGGCCCACCCCGGCGCTGGCCCGCCTGCGAGGCCCGGCACCCGCTTCGTCGGTGTCGTGGGCGCTGGAGTTGCGCCCGGTGGTCGACGATGTGGCTCACGATGGCGTCTGGCGCATGGACAAGGATGCCCTGGCGGTCGGCGAGGGCTACGTCAATGAGCGCACCGCGTTGTGGACCCCTTCAGGGCAGCTGGCCGCTTTGGGCTATCAGGTCGTGGCGGTCTATGGCTGACCAAGCGCCGCCTGCTCCAGGCATCGACCACCCGACCTCTTTGTGGCAGGTCTTCGTGGCCTTCACGGTCCTGGCGATGCAGGGTTTTGGCGGCGTCCTGGCGGTGGCGCAACGCGAATTGTGTGAACGCCGCCGCTGGCTCACCCAGGCTGAATTTCTGCAGCTGCTCAGCACCGCCCAGGTGCTGCCCGGCCCCAATGTCTGCAACCTGTCGCTGATGATCGGCGACAAGTTCTTTGGCTGGCGAGGCGCCCTGGTTGCGCTGAGCGGCATGGTCACCGCGCCCCTGGCCGTGCTGCTGATGCTGGCCTGGGGGCTGGGTGCGGCCGCCAGCATCGGGAACTGGCAGCACGCCATTCGCGGCGCCCTTGGCGGCGTGGCCACGGTGGCGGCCGGTCAGATCATCGGCACCGTGCTCAAGCTGTCCGCGCCCCTGAAAAACCACCCCCTGGGCTGGCCCACCAGCGTGGCCCTGACAGCCGCGGCCTTTGTCATGATGACCCTCCTGCATTGGCCACTGGTGTGGGTGCTGCTGGGACTGGGCGGCGCCACCTGCCTGTATACCTATGCGGTATTGACCCGCAAGGCGCGCCCATGACGCCCCTGATGTGGTCGCCCGATACCTGGTGGACCTTGTTCGCCCACTTCTTTGCGCTGTCACTGATGTCAATCGGGGGGGCCATCACGCTGGTGCCCGACATGCACCGCCGGCTGGTGCTCACCGATCACCTGCTCAGCGACGCCGATTTCACGTCGGCCATCGCGTTGGCCCAAGCGGCACCCGGCCCCAACGTGCTGTTTGTGGCACTGATGGGTTGGTACAGCAGCGGGGTGGGCGGCGCGTTGGCCAGCATGCTCGGCATCATGATCCCCTCGACCACGCTGGCGCTGGCCGCATCGCGCTGGGTTGCCAAACGCCGGCACTGGTTAGGGGTTCAATCCTTCCAAAATGGCATGGTTCCCGTGACCGTGGGCCTGCTGCTTGCTACGGGCTGGTTGCTCATGCCGCCCATTGAATCGCCCCGCGCCTGGTTGGCCAGCGCTGCCGTGGCCCTGCTCGTATGGCGCACGCAGGTGCGTCTGATCTGGCTGGTGCTCGCCGGTGCCCTGCTGGGCGGCCTGGGCTTCATCTGACTCCTGACCGCCATCACACCATCACCATGACGCAGCCACTCAACATCATCCATCGCCCCGACATGGGCCGCTTCGAGACCCACATTGAGGGCCTGCAATGCGAAGTGGACTACCGGCTGGACGACCACACCATGCACATCACCCACACCGGGGTCCCGCAGGCTCTGGAAGGCCGTGGCATCGCTGCCGGCCTGGTCCAACATGCGCTGACGTGGGCGCGCGAGCAGGGCCACAAGGTGCACCCGGTCTGCAGTTACGTGCAGGTGTATATCCGGCGCCACCCTGAGTGGTCTGACATATTGGCGTGATATCTTTGTACCGCCCCAGCAATACAGGCGCCCTGACCCCCATGCCCGCGTTTGCCAGACAGAATTTCGGACGGCTGACGGTCGACTTGGTCGACCTGCCCCCGCTTGCCGAACTGGAAGCGGCCTGGCGAGACCTCGAAGCGCGCAGCGAGGCGTCCTTCTTCACCAGTTGGTCATGGATCGGCACCTGGTTGCGTAACCTTCCTGCCGATGTGCAGCCCTTGTTGCTCCGTGCGCGCATCGACGATCGCTTGATGGGCGCGGGCATCCTGATCCCCTCCGTGGTGTGGAAGGCGCGCTGCATCCCGATTCGCACCTGGCGCCTGCATGAAACCGGCCAGCGCGAACTCGATGAAATCACCATTGAGTACAACGGGCTGGTCATCGACGCCAGCATCGGGCATCTGGTCGAGCCGATGATGATGCAATACCTCATCGATCACGGCAGCCAGTGGGACGAGCTGCAGTTCAATGCGCTGCGGCGCCCGCCTCTGCCTCCCAAATCACATCGGCGTGCCGGGATCGACTGGAATCAGACCCGACTGAAGCGCGTCCGCCGAGCCGCCTATCAGATCAACCTCGGCGACGTCCGTCAGGCGGGGCAGCATGTCCAGCTGATCAAGCAAAAGACCCGCTATCACATTCGCCGCAGCCTCTCGGCCTTCGAGGCCTTCGGCCCCGTCGTCACCGAAGTGGCCCAGACCGTCGAGCAGGCCTTGGGTTTTCTGGCCCGCCTCAAGCACTATCACCAGGCCTATTGGGACGGCAAGAACGTGCAGGGTGCGTTCTCGCACCCCCATTTCAACGCCTTTCACGAGCAGTTGATCCGGTCCTGTTTTGACCGGGGCGAGATTCAGCTGGTTGCCGTCAAAGCGGGCGAACAAGAGATCGCCTACCTGTACAACTTCGTGTGGCAGGGGCATGTCTACAACTACCAGTCGGGGGTCAACTATGCGGACATGGGTGGCAAGAACAGCCCGGGGCTGGCCTCTCACACGCTGACCATCGATCTCAATGCCGGCTTGGGCCATCACACCTATGACCTGATGGTGGGGGACCACCATTACAAGCGCGCCTTGACGCTGCAGACTGTTCAGCTGGACTGGTGGAGCGCGCGCAGCCCAACCCTGCCCAACCGGGTCGAAGACAGCTTGCGAAAAGCCGCAGGCCTGGCCTTGCAAATGTCCGCCCACACGCATCGGCTTCCCGATTGGCTGGCGGCCAGTGCCCCGGTCGCGCTGAGCAACCTGTAGAGCGGCCTGGCCTTTATGGGGTTTGTCCCCATCCCAATACCCGCTGGGATTGGCTGCGATCCAGACGTGAAGCAAGGGCTTCAATGAACGCCGCCTGCGCCCCATAGGCACCCGCCCTGTCGGCATCGATGCTGGACACCCGAACCAGCAGCCCGTCAGAGACCCGGTGCGACAACTGTCGCCACCTGAACTGCGACTCGTCGGTGACGACCTCATCGCCCAACAAGCGCCAATAGGTCACCGGCTCAGGCCGGCCTTCCATGCTGGCAAACAGGCGGGTCACCGCGAGCGGGCGGTGGCCCACGGTGATCTGGGTCGACTCGACCGCCTCCACCCGAAAGCCGCCGGCCTTGTAGCAGACCTCTGGGCGGTGCATCTGCAAGCCCACCGATTGCTGCCTGCCATAGGCCACCGACAACATGATCCGGTACCCCGCCGCATTGACGTAGGTGCGCTCCAGCACCTGGTCGTACATCTGAAACCGCCGCGCCTGCTCGAACGCCGGGCGCACGGGTGCGGCAGCCAGTGGGTCCAGTTGCCAGCCGGGTAGGTCAGCGGGGAACAGCCGCTCAAGGGGCACCGTGGCGCGCTCGTTGACCACCGGCTGTGAGCGAGGCAGCCAGGCCCAACAGACCACGGCGGTCACCCACATCGACACGGCCAGCACCCACGCCTTCTTCATGTCCGGGCCTCCGGCGGCGCCGGTGTAGGCGCATGAGCCGGGCGATCGGGCCAGAGAAAGCCCAGCAGCGCGTCGACGCTGGCCATCAGCACCAAGGCCACGCCAAACAGGACCACCCCGGCAAAGTGGTGAACGAAGCCCTGCCCCGTGGCATCACCCCAGTGGTAGGTCACGGCCACCAGAATCATCACCCGCACCACATTGGCGACGAAGGACACCGGAATGGCGAACGCCGCCAGCAAGCCGTTGCGCCACCAGGAGGTGTGCTGGGCCAGGTGGCTGTACAGCAAGCCCATCGCTTCGAGGACAAACATGGAATGCAAGCCCGCACAGGCCTCGGCTACCAGTAGTTGATACTGCCCCACCGTGATGACGACCCCCGTCCGCCCGACGGGATAGCCGACCGCGCCCAACACCCCCGTTGCCACGGCCGACACCGCTTCCTTGAGCGGGGCGGTCAAGGTCAACACCACAGAAAAGGGCAAGGGGACCATGAACAGCGCAAACAGCCAGACAAACCAGGTGCGCCGCCACGCCAGCGGGCCGAAGCACAGCCACATCAGCATCAGACTGGTCCACCACAGCGCCAGCATCTCGACCCGGATGAATTCCATCGTGCGGCCCCAGGCATAAGCCAGCAGGCCCAGCCCGAATCCCAGCCAGGCCCCGGTCGATCGCTCAGGATTGGGCAAAGATCGCAAGGTCGGCCACTGCCGGGCCAGCAACCAAGCGACCACCGTCAGCAACAACACTTCGTGCCCCTGGCTGTAGCTGGACCAGGTCCCCACCAGAAAGTCCCACAGACTGGGCACCGCGAGACTCAACCAGCCGGCCAGCACCAACCCGTGCCACGCCAGCGGGCGGGTCATGCGCCCCGGCTGGGCGATCATGGCGCCGATGCGCCCCGTGCTGGCCCGGACGCCCCAGTCGGCGACGAGGCCGCCGCTTCATCAAAGCGCAGCACCTTTGCCTGTTGACGCAGCGACTCCATGCCATGCAGGACCTGCTCCTTGCGGCGGGTGGCCCACAAGGCTTCTTGAATTGCACCGCGCGCCTGAGCCAGGGTCTGGGGCGCCACATCCGAGCCCAACACCGTCAGGATCACCATCCCGTCCGGCCGCGGCACGGCGACGGACTGCCCCGGCTTGCGGGCCGCCAGTTGCGACAGCAGATCCATGGGCAAGGCCTCGGCCCACTGGGCCGAATTGCGCACACTGTATTGCCAGCCCTTCTTGGCGACCCAGGCATTCACATCGGCGGCGCTGGGCAGTTTGGCCACTTCATCCTGGACACCCTGCAACTGCGCGGTGGGTGCCTTGATCACCGTCTCTTGCAACAGGTATTGGCGGCGATTGGCAAACAATTCGGGGTGCGCGTCGTAATACCGCGTGATGGCCGCGTCGTCGGGCATCGTGGCCTTGCCGGCCAATTGATCCTGATAGGCCCGCGCCAGCACCTCGCGCTTGGCCAGCTCCATGGCCTGCACCACGCGGGGCGAGGTATCCAGGCCAGCAGACCGGGCGGCTTGGGCGGCCAGCTCCTGCTCGATCAGACTGTCCAGCACTTTGCGAGAGGCTTGCTCACCAAACTGCTGAGCCAGCGCGGGCTGCAACTCGATCATTGTCTGAACCTGATGGATCGAGATCTCTTTGTCGTTGACCTGCGCTGCGATCTGCGATGTCCCAGGGGACTCGGCTCCATCGTGCCGTGAACAGGCGCTCAACTGAACCGCCAGGCATGCGCCGATCAACGCCATCCACGGACGTCCGGCCTCATGGGCTCGAACTCTTACCTTGCTCAACATGCAAACAGCCTCTCCGTTCAGACAACCGTCATTATCAGCACAAACGAAAACGGACCCGAAGGTCCGTCATTCATGAATGCGTGAGAGATTCACCGGCTCAACGTGCCGCCTTGCGACGACGAACCAGCAAACCGACACCGGCCAGACCCAGCGCGGTCATGGCGAAGTCAGAGGCTTCAGGAGCCGGCGAAGCCACCGGGGCCGACACCGCTTTGATCGTGCCGCTGTAGGCACCGGCGATGGCCAGCGAACCGGACACGGCGCCGTTCACTGCCAGCGTGTAACTGCCCTCGGACAGGCCTGCAAAGCTGAAGGAGCTGGCAGACGTGTCGCTTGCCAACACGGTGGACGAACCGCCGGAGGTCAGGGTCAGAGACTTCAGCGCCACGTCCTTGGTGAAGAACAGAACGTAAGACGTGTCCGCCGTGTAGCCCGACACGGTGCTCGTGTCGGCAATGGAGAACGTGTAGTAGTCCGTGAAATCGCTGGTCGACCAAAAGAAGATGTTGCCGAAGGTGGTGCCGGAGGAGGTCAACACACCGAGGTCTTCTGTCTTGGCTTGGGCGCCGACTGCGGCCAGGGCCAGGGTTGCGACGGCGAGGAAACGGGGGAACTGCATGGACGTCTCACTGTTTAATGCTTGTCCACATTGTCAACCCGAGCGTTAACAAATGTAACCCCCGAATCAAGGGGCGAGTTCACCCCAAATCAGTTCAGCAGACCGGTCCGCCGCCCCACGATGGGCCAAGGCAAATGCATTGGCCGCCGATTGGCCGGCCTCGTGTTTTTTCTCATCACAAAAAAGGATGGCTTGCGCGACCCCTTGTTCCCAGTTCTGAACCCGCACGGCTGCGCCCGCGGCTTCACTCAACTGAGCCGCCTCAGCAAAATTGAAGGTCGACGGCCCCATGACGATGGGGCAGCCACAGGCTGCTGCCTCGATCAGATTCTGGCCGCCCAGAGGCTCGAAACTGCCCCCCAGCAGGGCGACCTGGGCCGCGGCGTAATAGGCCGGCATCTCGCCGATCGAGTCGCCCAGCCAGACGTCCGCAGTGCAAGCTTGTGCATCCGGCGCCTGATCGCCCCATTGGCTGCGACGCGACAGGCGCAAGCCCTGCTGCAGAATCAGTTCGGCCACGGCATCGAAGCGCTGCGGATGACGCGGCACGATCCACAAGCGGGGCATCGATTGACCCTGCAACTGCTCAGCGGCCAGCCAGGCCTGCCAGGCAGCCAACAGCCCCGGCTCTTCGCCCTCGCGCGAACTGGCCATCAGAACCAGCGGCCGCGAAGAGGCCGCCTTCCATCGCGCGCCTTTGTCCAGCAACGCTTGCGATGGCGTCATGTCGAATTTGACATTGCCACAGACCTCGACCCGACTGGCACCCATGGCCACAAAGCGAGCGGCGTCCCCTTGGGTCTGGGCCAGGACCACCGCCAGGGAGCGGGCAGCCGGCGCCATCAACGCGGCCAGACGCTGGCCTTGCCGCAAGGATTTTTCGCTCAAACGCCCATTGGCCAACACCATGGGCACACCCATTCGCTGGGCCACATGCTGCACATTGGGCCAGACCTCGGTTTCCATCAGCACCCCCACGGCGGGCTGGTGCAGGCGCAGAAACCGCCGGACGGCGCCTGGGGTGTCATAGGGCAGCCAGGTCTGCACATCGCCATCCTGAAGCAGAGCCTGGCCGGCATCGCGGCCGGTGGCCGTGCTGTGGGTCAACAGCAGGCGCATGTCAGGCCGGCGGGCACGCAGGGCTTGCACCAAAGGCACCACAGCACGGGTCTCGCCAAGAGACACCGCATGCAGCCAGACCAGGGGCCCCGCTGAGCGCTTGGCATGCAGACCTTGCCGATAGGCCCGGCCGTACAGGCCCAGCCGCTCCCACCACGCCAGACGATAGTGCGGTTCGGTCTGGCCACGAGACCACACACGCCACAAATAGAAAGGCGTGCCCATGCGCAACAGCAGGCTGTAAGCCTGCCGCGCCATCCACTGCTTGAACATCAAAATCAGTAGGGCTCAGTGCGCCGAGGCACCCACATGCGCATCCGGCTTGACGGCCAGGATCTGCGCCATGAAGTGCTTTTGAATGCGCGCCAGCGCCTCGGGGGTATGGCCTTCAAACCGCAGCACCAGCACCGGCGTGGTGTTGGAGGCGCGAACCAGGCCGAAGCCGTCCGGATAGTCGGCGCGCAGACCGTCGATGGTGGTCAGTTCGGCGCCCTCAAATGTCGCCGTCTGGCGCAGCTTCTCGATCACGGCATGGTGCTCGCCTTCGGCGCAGGCCACGTTCAGCTCCGGGGTGCTGAAGCTGGTGGGCAGGGCATCGAGCACCGCGCTGGGATTGGGGGTCTTGCTCAAGATCTCCAGCAGCCGGCCAGCGGTATAGGTGGCATCGTCAAAGCCATACCACCGCTCGGCAAAGAAGATGTGACCGCTCATCTCGCCAGCGAAAGGCGAGCCGGTTTCCTTGAGCTTGGCCTTGACCAGCGAGTGACCGGTCTTGTACATCACGGGCACGCCGCCGGCCTCCCGAATGGCCATGGCCAGACGCTGGCTGCACTTGACGTCAAAGATGATCTGGGCGCCCGGCACGCGCGACAGCACATCACGCGCGAAGAGCATGATCTGGCGGTCCGGGAAGATGTTGTTGCCATCTTTGGTCACGACGCCCAGACGGTCGCCGTCACCGTCAAAGGCCAGGCCCAGATCGGCGCCCTGCTCTTTGACCGCCTCGATCAGGTCGGCCAGGTTTTCAGGTTTGGATGGATCAGGGTGGTGATTGGGGAAGTCGCCGTCGACTTCCGAATACAGCTCGGTCACGTCGCAACCCAGCGCGCGCAGGATGCCGGGCGCCGAGGCCCCTGGGATGCCGTTGCCCGAGTCGACCACGATCTTCAGCGGGCGTGCCAGTTTGCAATCGCCCACGATGCGCTGCGTGTATTCGGGCAGCACGTTCAATTCGGTCAACTGGCCGCTGCCGCTGGCATAGTCCTCTGCCTCGATGCGTTGGCGCAGGCCCTGGATGTCGTCACCATAAATGGCACGCCCGGCCAGCACCATCTTGAAGCCGTTGTAATCCTTGGGGTTGTGGCTGCCCGTAACCTGGATGCCGCTGTGGCAGCCTTGGTCGCCCCGTGTAGCGGCCACGTAGTACAGCATGGGCGTGGTCACTGCGCCGAGGTCGATCACGTCGATACCGGTGGCCCGCAAGCCCTTGATCAGGGCGCCGCTCAAGGAGGGGCCCGACAGGCGTCCGTCGCGCCCCACGGCCACCGCCTTTTCTCCCAGCTTCAGCGCTTCGGTCCCGAAAGCCCGCCCGAGATGTTCGGCCACAGCCTCGCTCAAGGTCTGCCCAACAATCCCGCGAATGTCATAGGCCTTGAAAATGGAAGCAGCGACTTGCATGGTGATCCTTGGTAGAAGTGAATGGGTCTGGCGCGATTCTAGAGAGTTGCCCGTGACACTTTGCAAAACCCGGGGACGACAAAGCCCTTAACCCGGCAAATGGGGGATGGGACTGTTACATTGAATCATGCCGCTTGCCGCTCACGTCGCACCCCATTGCGCCCAGTTGACCCTCTCCACACCGCTGGGCGATGCCTTGATCGCCCGTTCGCCGCGTGGCGTCACGGGTCTGTGGTTTGAAGGACAGAAGGACCATCCCGGTGCGCTGCCTCATGTGCCTGTTTGTGACGATGACGCCGTGCTGGTGTCGTGCGTGCAACAACTGCATCAATACTGGCAAGGTCAACGTCAGTGCTTCGATCTGCCGCTTGACCTGCATGGCACGGCCTTTCAGATCGAGGTGTGGCGGGCGCTGCTGGAGGTGCCTTGCGGCTCCTTGACCACCTATGGGCAACTGGCCCGACAACTGGGCCGGCCGCAAGCCAGCCGCGCGGTGGGTGCCGCGGTCGGACTGAACCCGATCTCGGTGATCGTGCCCTGTCACCGGGTGGTCGGCAGCCAAGGCAGCCTGACCGGTTATGCCGGCGGCCTTGATCGCAAGGTGTCTTTGCTGGCCCAAGAAGGGCTGCGCATGCGGGGCTCGCGCGTCAGCATGCCGCACACCGCGCCCTTGTTCTGATGTCGCGGTTCACGCTTGCCCGCTGTGCGTCCAACTCATCACTTCCACATGCTGTTGCTGGCTGCCATCTGGGGCGCCTCGTTCCTGTTCCTGCGCATGGCGGCGCCCGTGGTGGGCCCCGTGGCCGTGGCCGCGTTCCGCGTGGCGTTGGCAACCCTGGTGCTGCTGCCCTTTGCGTTGCGGCATCTGCCCTGGCAGACCGTCAAACGATTGTGGCCGGCTCTGCTGGTATCTGGGCTGCTGTCCTGTGCGCTGCCCTTCATGGGCCTCAGTCAAGCCGCACGGGCCATGCCTGCCGGCCTGCTTTCGATCTTGAATGCGACCTCGCCACTGTGGGGCGCCTTGGTCGGCTGGCTGTGGGCCGGTGAGCGACTGAGCCGCTGGCGTGCAGTCGGGCTGGCCCTGGGCTTTGGCGGGGTGGCGTGGCTGTCCATCACCCACACGCCTCTGGATGGCCAGGCACCCTGGCTGGCGATCGGGCTGGCATTGAGTTCCACCTTGATGTATGCGCTGGCGGTGCACCACAGCAAGCGCTATCTGTCCAGCCTGCCACCGCTGGTCGTGACAACGGGGTGCCTGCTGGCCGCCAGCCTTGTGTTGACCGGCCCGGCATTGTGGCTGGGCCCCCAACCGGCGATGCCGTTGTCCCCCACCAGCCATCTCACAACGTGGTCGGCCGTACCCGGTTCGGTCTGGGCCGCCTTGGTGGGACTGGCCGTGTTGTGCACCGCTTGGGCGTATCTGCTGTTCTTCAAACTGATCGCCGAGATCGGGCCCAGTCGCGCGCTGACCGTGACCTTTCTGATTCCCATTTTTGGCATGTTATGGGGTTGGCTGTTTCTTCAGGAGACCGTCACCGCCGACATGCTGGTGTGCACCGCCATCATTGTTGCGGGTACCCAGTTGTCCAATCGGGCACGGTGAACCAAGTGAAGACCCACCACCACCTTGGCACGCGGACGCGCGATCCCTCACGCTGCATCAATCTTTTGATCTAGCTCACTCAAATACGAATCATTCGCATTACACTTCGAGCCTTCTATTGCAAAGAGGCTGTGATGCGTCGATTCCCCCTGCTCCTTTTGGTCACCGCGATTTCTTCTGCCTGGGCAGCTGAAGAGGCGACTTCCACCCTGCCTGTCATCGTCATCCAGAGCGTTCCCAGCTTGCCTGGCAGTCTGGAAGAGAGCGTGCAGGCCGGCAACAAGACCGACACCCCCATCCGGGACCTGCCCGCGTCTGTCGTGGTCGTGCCCAAAGCCGTCCTGCGGGATCAGGGCATCACCGACATGAACCAGGCCATGACCCAGGTCAGCGGCGTGCAACCGGTGATGGGCGGCGGCTACGGCTTTGCCAACAACTACGCCATCCGCGGCCAGGCCATGCGTTTTTTGCGTGATGGTTACCCTGACGGCACCTCCCAAAATGGCTATTGGCACACCTTTGCCGACGTCGACCGCATTGAAGTGCTCAAGGGACCCGGCTCGGCCTTGTATGGCGCAGGCCAGCCCGGCGGCACGATCAATGTCGTCACCAAGATGCCTCGGCGCGATGCGGGCGTGGAACTGAGCGCCACCGTGGGCAGCTTTGGCACCTACAACACCACCGCAGACGCCACCGGCCCCATCTCGAGCCAGTTGACGGGCCGCCTGATCGTCAACACCGAAAAGACCGACGGTTGGCGCCAGTTGTCTCGCGACATCACCGAAGTGCTGCCCACCTTCACCTGGCGCGTCAACGAATCCAGCACCCTGACGGTCGACTACGACCACCGCCAACTGAATGTCACGCCAGACAACTATGGCCTGCCCTTCGACGCCCATGGCCAGATCGTGCCGGTTTCGCGCGAAACCCAGTACTACAGCCCCTTCAACTACAGTCGTCAGACCATTGACCGCCTGACCTTGGGCCACGAGTGGTTCCAATCCACCGACCTGACGGTGCACACCACGCTGATTCAGGATCGGCGATCACTGGACATGGTTCGCAATGCCGGCGGCAACCCTGGCAACAGCGCGAACGCCATGACGGGTCGCACTGTACGCCGCCAGACCGACGACGCCCACTACCTGACGCTGCAGAACGAAGCCGTCTGGAAGACCGGCGGACCGGCCGCCCACCACACCGTATTGGGCGGCATCGAGCTCACCGACACCCAGGCCGACACGGTGCGGATCGGCTACAACTTGCCCACGATCTCCAACGTCTACGCGCCAGTGGTGCCCGAAACCGCCTTGCCGGCTACGGCGGTGGCGGCCCAAGGCTTCGACCGGACCATCAGTTCGCGCGGCGTGGCGCTCTATGCGCAAGACCAGATGGCCTTGGGCGACCAGTTCAAAGTGCGAGCCGGTCTGCGAACCGAGCGCATGCGGGTCCAGGACGAGGGGGTGCAAGCCGGAACTGCGCGCACGGTGAAGGACACCGTGTCGTTCACGACGGGCTCGCTCGGGGCGGTCTGGCAACCCGTGCCCACCACCTCGCTGTATGCGGGCTGGTCCAATGGCCAATTCGTCAACTTGTCGACCGAGCCGGCTCGGGTCAGCTCATCGGCCGACCTTCGCACCGTCCAGCCCGAAGGCTCCACGCAGATCGAATTGGGTGCCAAACTGTCGTGGCTGGAGGGCAAGCTGGATCTGACCTCTGCGCTGTTCAAAACCGAGCGCACCGACTACTACATCACCTTGCCCGGCGCGACTGATCCCACGCCCGATGGCAGCGATGAAACCAAGGGTCTGGAAGTCGACCTGACCGCCCGGCCCATGGCCGGGTGGATGACCACCGCCAACCTGGTCGTGCAAGACGCCCAGACCACCTCGAACACGCGGGCGTCCAACGCCCAGTTGGGGATCACCAATGCCAGCATTGCTGGCAAGCGCCCCACCGGCGTGGCCAACACGGCCGCCCGCTTGTGGAGCGTGTACCGGCTGCAAAGCGCCAAGCTGCGCGGCTTCGGGCTGGGGGCGGGGGTGACTTACAAAGGCGCCTCCTACGCCGATTCACTCAACCTGTATCGCACTCCCTCATATGTCGTGATCGACGGTCAGCTGTTCTACGAGACCCCTTCTTGGGACGTCAACCTGGCCTTGCGCAACCTGGCTGACCGCCGCTACTACACCAACGCCACCTTCAGCGGCGCGCTGCCGGGCGAGGGGCGCGGCGCCTTCCTGACCGCGCGCGTGCGCTTCTGACGCGGGAGAGCCTTCATGTCACACAACTGGATCCGAACCCTGCTGGTGGCGGCATGCGGCATCGCTGCCCTGCCGTCCGTCAAAGCGCATTACCTGTGGATCGAGCGCAGCGGCACCCACGCCACCCTGTTCTTCGGCGAATATGAAGAATCGGCACGCGAACAGTCGCCGGGCCGGCTCGACGAGATTCCCGGCCCGCGCGCACACATCCTGTCCGGCCAAGGTGCCCAACCCGCAGCCCTGCAAAAGCGCGCCAACGGCTTCGTCTTCCCCTCGCTGGACACGAAAGCGCAGCCCCTGGTCGCAGAAGAAACCGGCGTGGGCGTGAAGGACTGGACCCGCGCCGGCGTGGGCGTGGTCAAGCCCTATTTCTACGCACGCCATCAGCCGCCTCGCACCTTCAGCGGCGAACCAGCCCTCACCCTCGACATCCTGCCCGAGCGGGAGACAGGCCAGTTCCGGGTCTACTTTCGCGGCCAGCCCTTGCCCAAGGCGCTGGTGAAGATCGTGGCCCCGAACACCTGGGCGCAAGAGGGCCATACCGATGCAAACGGCCGGGTGCAACTGCCGCTTCCCTGGAAGGGCCAGTACATCCTGCAAGTCATCCACCTGGAGCCCGGCCGTGGCGAATACGATGGCCAGCCCTACGAAGCGCAGCGGCACCGCGCCACCCTGACCTACGTCGCGGGAGGCACGCGATGAGTGCGGTCCTCCCAGCGAATCGCCCTCGCGCGCCCTTGGCCGGCGGCCCCCTGTTCCTGCCAGCCCGGTGGCGACGCGCAGAGGTGTTGCGATGGCTGCGTCGCACCCATGCCTGGTGCGGCTTGTGGGGCGGCGTATTCGGGCTGCTCTTTGGCGCCTCGGGCATCTTGCTCAATCACCGGGCGGTCATGAAGTTGCCTTTGGTGCAGAGCTTGCCCAGCGAAGTGACTGTCCAACTCACGGCGCCCCACCCGGCCACGCCGCAGGCCATGCGCGACTGGCTCGCAGGCACGCTCGACCTGCGGCCCGACCAATTGCGCGTGGAGCAACAACCCGCCCGGACGGTGGGCTGGGGCAACCGCAGCTTGCAACAGCCCGAGCGCTGGGAGTTCAACCACTCCGGCCCTCGGGGCAGCCTGTCTGCTGAATACTGGGTGGGCAATCAGGCCCTCGCCATCAAGCGCAAGGAAGGCAACGCCTTTTACCTGCTGACCCGCTTGCACATGGCGCAGGGCGTGCACCCGCTGTGGATTGTGACGGCGGACAGCATTGCAGGCTGCCTGATCATGTTGTCGATCACGGGCGCGCTGATGTGGTCGCGGCTCCACGGGACACGGCTGATGGCGCTGGGGCTGTGCGGGATCCCCTTGACTGGCTTGCTGATCGGCGCGGCGCTGTCCCTGTGAGGCAGGCAGACGCCCAAGCAAAAAGCCCTGACGCTTGCGCATCAGGGCTTTGCATTTTTGGCGGAGTGGACGGGACTCGAACCCGCGACCCCCGGCGTGACAGGCCGGTATTCTAACCAACTGAACTACCACTCCGCAGTGGCAGACGACTTCGACTGTTTGCACAATCCAAGCGCCGTCAAAACTTGGCGTCCCCTAGGGGATTCGAACCCCTGTAGTCACCGTGAAAGGGTGGTGTCCTAGGCCTCTAGACGAAGGGGACTCAAACTACAACAACATGGAAACAACCTCTTTGCCTGTTTGGCGCCACCGGAGATGGTGGAGGTAAGCGGGATCGAACCGCTGACCTCTTGCATGCCATGCAAGCGCTCTCCCAGCTGAGCTATACCCCCATCGTGCATCTTGCGACTCACGGCAGGTTGCCAAACTGGCACCGAGACTGTTTCGATTTCGGACTCTGCTGTGTCACCAGCAAGGCCCGTTTAAAGAGCTTGGCGGAGTGGACGGGACTCGAACCCGCGACCCCCGGCGTGACAGGCCGGTATTCTAACCAACTGAACTACCACTCCGCAGTGGCTGACAACTGCGCTGATCTTGCGATCAGCCAAGTGCTGTCAAAACTTGGCGTCCCCTAGGGGATTCGAACCCCTGTAGTCACCGTGAAAGGGTGGTGTCCTAGGCCTCTAGACGAAGGGGACTGAATCCTTCATACAACTTGTACAACGCACTGCTCTGGCAACATCACAACCCGGCCACCTGGCAACACAGGGTTGCTTGGTGGAGGTAAGCGGGATCGAACCGCTGACCTCTTGCATGCCATGCAAGCGCTCTCCCAGCTGAGCTATACCCCCTTCTGGATTGGCTCTTTGCTTTTCAACTCAGAGCCTTTCCTCGGGTTGCCCGGCTGCTTTGCTGTTCAAACAAAGCGTCGTTCAAGCGAGACCGCAAGTATATATCGATTTTTTGAGTCTTGGCAAGACTCATGCAACTTTCTGCAATCTTTGCACCACCACTTCGCGATCGAACAAGGCCAGCACGGCATCCACCGATGGCGTTTGCGCCCGACCACAAACCAGCAATCGCACCGGGATGGCCACATGCGGCATCTTCAAACCGAACTCGGCCATCGTGTCTTTGATGGCCTGGTTGATGGCGCCCTTCTCCCACTCGACCGTCTGCAGGCGAGCCGCCAATGCGGCCACGGCAGGCTTGTTGGCATCGGGCAATTGGGCTGCCAGTTCTTCGGCGGGGGCGGTCACTTCGCCCACGTAAATGGACAACCAGTCGGCCAATTCAACTGTGGTGGCGCAGCGGTCTTTGAACAATGCGCACATGGCCGTCAACTTGTCGCCTGATTGCAACGAGACAGGCAAGCTCACGCCACGACGGGCGAACTGCTCGCGGACCAAGCCTGCCAGCATCGCATCATCGGCCGTCTTCATGTGCTGCTGGGCCACCCAGCGCAGCTTGGCTTCGTCGAACTGGCCGGCGCTCTTGCCCAGGTGGTCCAGATTGAACCACTCGATCAGTTGCGCACGCGAGAAGATCTCATCGTCGCCGTGGCTCCAGCCCAGTCGAGCCAGGTAGTTCACGATGGCGTCGGCCAGATAGCCTTCGTCGCGGTACTGCGTGACGGCCTTGGCCCCATGGCGCTTGCTCATCTTCTCGCCCTGCTCGTTGAGCACGGTGGGCAAGTGGGCGTACACGGGCGGCTCCTGGCCCAGGGCACGCAGGATGTTGATCTGGCGGGGTGTGTTGTTGACGTGGTCGTCGCCACGGATCACATGCGTGATGCCCATGTCCATGTCGTCGACCACGACGCAGAAGTTGTAGGTGGGCGTGCCGTCGGGCCGCGCAATCACCAGGTCATCGAGTTCATCGTTGCTGATCTCGATGCGGCCTTTGACCTTGTCGTCCCACACGACCGAACCCCCTTGCGGGTTCTTGAAGCGCAGCACGGGCTGGACGCCTTCGGGCACGGGCGGCAAGGTCTTGCCGGTTTCTGGGCGCCAGGTGCCGTCGTAGCGGGGCTTTTCCTTGTTGGCCATCTGGCGCTCGCGCAGGGCGTCAAGCTCAGCCGTGCTCATGTAGCAGGGGTACACCAGGCCCTTGTCCTGCATCTGTTGCAGCACTTCCTTGTAGCGCGCCATGCGCTGCATCTGGTAGTAGGGGCCCTCGTCGTGGTCCAGGCCCAACCACTTCATGCCCTCGATGATGACGTCCACGGCTTCTTGCGAGGAGCGCTCCACATCGGTGTCTTCGATGCGCAGGATGAACACGCCTTTGTTGGCGCGCGCAAAAGCCCATGGATACAGGGCCGAGCGGATGTTGCCCAGGTGGATGAAGCCCGTGGGGGACGGGGCAAAGCGGGTGCGTACTTGTGTCATGCGTTCAAGGTATCCAGGCCTCGCGCCAGATCGGTCGTGAGGTCGTCAATGTGTTCCAGGCCCACGGCCACGCGGATCATGCCCTGCGTGATGCCGGCTGCCAGGCGCTGCTCTTCGCTCAGGCGCCCATGCGAGGTGCTGGAGGGATGGGTGATCAGGGTCTTGGTGTCGCCCAGGTTGGAGGTGATCGAGCACAGGCGCGTGCTATCGATCACATGGAAGGCACCCTGGCGCAAGCGCAGTGCCTCGTCGCTCAGGTTCTTGCCCGTCACCGTGATGGGGCCTGCAGCCGGCTGGGTGGTGAAGGACACCACCGCGCCACCGCTGCCGTTTTGCTGCTTCATCGCCAGATCGTGCTGAGGATGACTGGGCAGGCCGGGATAGTAGACCTTGTCGACACCGGGCTGCTGCTCCAGCCATTGCGCCAGTTTCATGGCGTTGGCACTTTGCGCAGCCATGCGGATGGACAAGGTCTCCAAGCCTTTGAGCACGATCCATGCGTTGAAGGGCGACAAGGTCATGCCAGCCCCACGCAGCGTGGTCATCAGAGGGCCGTTGATGATGGCATCGGGACCGCAAACGGCCCCGGCCAACACGCGCCCCTGGCCATCAAGGTACTTGGTGCCCGAATGGATGATCAAGTCAGCGCCCATCTCGATGGGCTTTTGCAAGGCGGGCGTACAAAAGCAGTTGTCCACGGCCAGCAAGGCCCCCGCCGCATGGGCGACCTCAGCCAGGGCCGCGATGTCGCACACTTCGGTCAGCGGGTTGCTGGGCGTTTCAGCCAGCAAGAGCTTGGTGTTGGGCCGGATGGCATCGCGCCATTGCTGCACATCGGTCTGCGAGACAAAGGTTGTCTCGACACCAAACTTGCCAAACTGGGTCTGCAGCAAAGTGATGGTCGAACCAAACACGCTTTGCGAACAGACGATGTGGTCGCCCGCCTTCAGCAAAGCCATCACGGTCAGCAAGATGGCGCTCATGCCACTGGACGTGGCGATGCAGGCCTCGGTGCCTTCCAGCGCAGCCAGGCGGCGCTCGAACATCATCGTGGTCGGGTTCGTGAAGCGGCTGTAGACGAAGGCTTCTTCTTCGTTGGCAAAACGCGCTGCCGCCGTGGCCGCATCAGGATGGTTGAAGCTGCTGGTCAGAAACAGCGCTTCAGAGTTCTCGTTCCACTGCGTGGCAGGCAGGCCCTCGCGGACCGCCAGCGTCTCGATGTGGGCATCGGCTGGCAGGTCTTTGCGAGGCAATCTCTTTTTGGTGTCAGGCGAGGCCATGGGCCCTCCGAAGTCATCAATCAGATGTTCAATCCGGCTTGTTCTGCAGGGCCAGACGGGAGTTGTCTGCTTCGTCCTCACCCTTTTGCGTCAGGCGCTGTGATTCGATGGCCGCAAAGTCGTCGGCGCTCACGTCGCCCGTGATGTAGACGCCATCGAAGCACGAAGCCTCAAAGCCTTTGATCTTGGGGTTGAGCTTGGCGACCACGTTCTTCATGGCATCCACATCCTGATAGATCAAGGCATCGCAGCCGATGATCTGACGGATGTCTTCCAAGGTGCGGCCATGGGCCACCAGTTCCGCCTTGGTCGGCATGTCGATGCCGTACACATTGGGGAAGCGAACGGGAGGCGCAGCTGAGGCCAGGTAGACCTTGTTGGCGCCGGCTTCACGCGCCATCTGCACGATCTCTTTGGAGGTGGTGCCGCGCACGATGGAGTCATCGACCAGCAACACGTTGCGGCCCTTGAACTCCAGGCCGATGGCGTTGAGCTTTTGGCGCACGGACTTCTTGCGCACGCCCTGCCCCGGCATGATGAAGGTGCGGCCCACATAGCGGTTCTTCACGAAACCTTCGCGATAGGGCTTGCCCAGTTTTTGTGCCAACTGCATGGCCGAGGGCCGGCTGGACTCGGGGATGGGAATGACCACGTCGATCTCGTTGGGCGGCATGGTCGAGATGACGCGCTGCGCCAGGGTCTCGCCCATTTCCAGACGCGCCTGGTAGACCGACACCCCGTCGATGACGGAGTCGGGTCGGGCCAGGTACACGTATTCGAACATGCAAGGGTTGAGGGTGGCTTTCTCGGCGCACTGCTCGGCGTGCACGACGCCGTCCAGATCCACAAACAGCGCCTCGCCCGGTTGCACGTCGCGCACGAAGCGGTGGCTCGTGCCTTCGAGGGCGACCGATTCGCTGGCGACCATGACTTCACGGCCTTCGGCCAGATCGGCCTCGCCGTAGCACATGGGGCGAATGCCGTATGGATCGCGGAAGGCCACCATGCCGTAACCGGCGATCAGACAGATCACGGCGTACGAGCCCTTGATGCGCTTGTGCACCGCCCGCACGGCAGAAAACACCGCCGCAGGGGTCAGGGGCAATTCGCGGCCGGCCAATTCCAGTTCGTGCGCAAACACGTTGAGCAACACTTCGGTGTCGCTGTCGGTGTTGAGATGGCGACGATCGATGTCGAACAGTTCCTTGCGCAAGGCATGGGCGTTCGTCAGGTTGCCGTTGTGCACCAGCACCAGGCCGAAGGGCGCGTTGACGTAGAAGGGCTGGGCCTCTTCTTCGTTGAAAGCGTTGCCCGCCGTGGGGTAGCGGACTTGTCCCAGGCCCACCGTGCCGGGCAAGGCGCGCATGTCCCGGGTGCGGAACACGTCTTTGACCATGCCGCGGGCCTTGTGCATGAAGAACTTGCGTCCACGTGCATCAGGGCCGGCCGTCACGATGCCGGCTGCATCTTGACCGCGGTGTTGCAGCAGCAACAGCGCGTCATAGATCAGTTGGTTGACTGGCGTCTTGGAAATCACTCCGACGATGCCGCACATGGTTCACCTCTTCAATTCAATGCTTCAAAACTGCTCACGACTGCTCGGGCAAGAATTTGACCACTTGCTCGGGCAACAAAGGGGTCAAACCCTTCAACAATACGTTCAGCCACACGACCGAGCGTGACGACTGCCACACATCCCAGGTCGACAAGGGGGTCATGTCGACCACGGTGCAAACCACCAAGGCCACGATCACCCCTCGTATCAATCCAAAACCGGCCCCCAGGGCCCGATCGGCGGCGCTCAGCACCGACGCTCGAATCACTTTGCCGATGGCCCAGGCCACCATCGCCCACGCCAGCCACGCCAGCACGAACACCACCACCATGCCCGCCGCGTGATTGACGGGCGAGCCGCTCTTGCCAACCGGAACATGCTGGGCCATGTCGGCCCCAAACCAATGGGCCAGAAAGTAAGCCACCACCCAGGCCAGCAGGGACATCACTTCCATGACGAACCCGCGCCACAAGCCCACGAGCATTGACAGGAGCAGTCCCACACCGACCAGCAGGTCGATCAGGGTCCAGGCATTCGCCCCCACGTCAGACACAGGCATGCTCGAGGACGGCGCTCACAAGGTCAACAGACCGCCGGGCAGGCCAGCTTTTTTCAGGGTCGCCATGGCTTTGTCGGCGGCGGCCTTGTCCTCGAACGGCCCCAGCCGGACGCGGATCTTCTTGTTGGCGTCCGTGCCGATCACCTGGGTATAGGTCTTCAGGCCCGCGCGCTCGGCTTTCATTCGCACTTCATGGGCAGAAGGCACGTCCGAGTACGCACCGATCTGCACCACATAGCGGACCGATGCGGCGCTGGCCGCCTTGTCCTTGTCCGCTGCCGCCACCCCTGTTTTGGCAGCGGCCGCTGACGCGACCGGTTTGGCCGGAGCCGGCGCCTTGGATTCTTTGGCCTCGGCCGGCTTCTTGTCGCCCACCTTCACCTCGGCCACGCGGCTTTCGGTGGACTTGGCCGCCGCAGCGGCCGTCTTGGCCGGCGCTTCTTTGGGGGCATCGTTGACGAACTCTTCGCGCGCCTCGGCGGGCGCTTGCGGACGGCTCACGGATTTCACTTGCGCCTGAACGCCCGGCTTGGTCGCCAAGGCCGTGGCAGCGGCCGGTGCCGAAGCGCCCTGCTGCACGACGGTGATGTCCATCGCCATGGGACGGGGCTTGGTCTCGAACAACCACGGAAAGCCGATCACCCCGGCGCCCACCAGCACGGCCATCCCGATCAGCCGCCGGCGGGCCCGTACTCGCACCGCTTCCACATCGGCTTGAGACAGGGACACAGCCTCGGCACCAGGACGCGGGCCCAAGACACCCTTGAAAAAGCGCTGAAAAAAGGATGGCACAGGCATGCTCAAAAATGCGGTCTGGTAAGGCGGGTTACTTCAGATGAGGGGCGTTGAGCTTGGGCAGCCCTTCGTGCAACACCCCACCGACGGTGAAAAATGACCCAAAGACCACGATTCTATCTTCCGGGTTGGCCGCGGCGAGAGCGGCCCGGAGTGCCGCCATGGGATCAGGGTGCTGGGAGACTGTCGAAGACGGTGGCACCAGAGAGGCGCCCTGCCCCTTTGCCTGCTCAATGACGGCAGCCAGGTGAGCCGCAGCCGCAGCGCGCGGGGTGGGCAGATCACAGCAATACCAGCCGTCCACCAAGTGCACGAGCTTGCGCGCCATGCCCAGGGCATCTTTGTCCGACATGGCGCCCCAGACGGCAAACGTGCGGGGGAAGTAGCCCATCTGGTCCAGATTGACCGCGAGGGTGGCACAGGCGTGCGGGTTATGCGCCACGTCCAGAATCAAGGTGGGCTGCCCCGGAATGATCTGGAAACGGCCCGGCAACTCCACGGTTGCCAGGCCCGTCTTCACGGCCTGAGCCGATACCGGCAAACGATGGCGAACCGCCTCCAGCGCCGCCAGTGCCCCGGAGGCGTTCAGGAGCTGATTGGCGCCTCGCAGAGCGGGATAGGCCATGCCGTTGAAACGCTTGCTGCGCCCCCCCCAGGACCACTGCTGGCGATCGCCCGCGTAGTTGTAGTCGCGCCCGAACAGCCACAGGTCGGCGCCCAGGCTTTCGGCGTGGGCGGCCACACTGGCCGGTGGCTGGGGGTCCGAGATCACGGCGGGACGGCCCGATCGCATGATGCCGGCCTTCTCACGACCGATCGATTCACGATCAGGCCCCAGATAGTCCATGTGATCCAGGTCGATGCTGGTGATCACGGCGCAATCGGTGTCGATGACATTGACGGCGTCCAGGCGACCGCCCAGCCCCACCTCCAGGATGACCGCATCCAGACCGGCACCAGCCAGCAAGCTCAAGATGGCCAGCGTGGTGAATTCGAAATAGGTCAGGCTGATGTCGCCCCGGGCCCGCTCGACCGCCGCAAAGTGGGGCACCAGCTCATCGGCTTGGACCGGCACGCCCATGATGCGGCAGCGCTCTTCAAAATGCACCAGGTGCGGCGAGCCGTAAACGCCCGTGCGAAAGCCGGCTGACAGCAAGATGCCTTCGAGCATGGCGCAGGTCGAGCCCTTGCCATTGGTACCTGCGACCGTGAAGACCACTGGCTGCGCATCGCCTGCCGCCTCCCCGCCTGCAGTATCGGAAAGCGGTGTCCCGAGCGTGACGCCCATGCGTTGCCACACCTGGGACACCCGCTGCAGGCCCAGATCAATGCCGACGGGATGCAGCTGCTCGCAATACGCCAGCCAATCGTCAAGGGACTTCAGGTCAGAGGGAGAGCGGGAAGACATGGTTGAAACCAGACATGGCAAGAGAGACAGAAGCGGCAAACAAAACGGGCTGCATCAAAGCAGCCCGCTCATGGCAGATGGCTCGACAATCAGGCCGCCACAGCATCGGCCGGTTGGCGCAACAGGATCGCCAACTGACGGGCGATGGCCATGCGCAGTTCGCGTCGATCGACAATCATGTCGATGGCACCCTTTTGCAACAGAAACTCCGCACGCTGGAAGCCTTCGGGCAGCACCTCACGCACGGTGTTCTCGATCACGCGGGGGCCGGCAAATCCGATCAGCGCCCGAGGTTCGGCGATGACGACGTCGCCCATGAAGGCAAACGAGGCAGATACCCCGCCCATGGTGGGGTCGCACAGGACGCTGATGTAGGGCAACTTGGCTTTGGCCAGTCGCGTCAACGCGGCATTGGTCTTGGCCATCTGCATCAGGCTCATCAAGCCTTCCTGCATACGGGCCCCACCTGTGGCCGTGAAAGACACGAAGGGCATCTTCTGTTCGACTGCGGCTTCCACGCCGCGCACAAAGCGCTCGCCCACCACGGAGCCCATCGAACCGCCCATGAAGTCGAATTCAAAGCAGGCCGCCACCACAGGCACGCTGTGAACCGAGCCCCCCAGCACCACGAGCGCATCGGTCTCACCGGTCGCTTCCATGCCCTGTTTGAGGCGATCGGTGTATTTCTTGTTGTCCTTGAACTTCAAGGCATCAACGGGCAGCACTTCCTGGCCGATTTCAAAGCGCCCTTCGGCATCCAGAAAAGCATCCAGTCGCGCCCGAGCGCTGATGCGATGGTGGTGCCCACACTTGGGGCACACGTTCACATTGGCTTCGAGGTCGTTCTTGTACAGAACCGTTTCGCACGACGGACACTTGACCCACAGCCCTTCCGGTACCGAACGACGCTCAGCCGGGTCGGTCGGTTGGATCTTGGGAGGCAGTAACTTTTCAAGCCAGCTCATCGTCAGGCTCCTTTCAATGTATCCAGCGCCGCGCGGATTTCAGCGATGAAACCGCGCGCCGCGTCCACCACGGTAGCGGGAGATTGGGTTTCTAGCAACTGCACAATGCGAGAACCAATCACCACGGCGTCCGACACCGCTGCCACAGCCTTGGCCGTGTCCGCGTCACGGATACCGAAACCGACACCCACAGGCACATTCACGTGGGCCTTGATGCGCGGCACCATATCAGCCACCGCGGCCGTGTCCAGGTGACCGGCGCCCGTCACGCCCTTGAGCGAGACGTAATACACATAACCCGCAGCCACCTTGCCCACGTCCGCCATGCGTTGCTCGGTCGATGTCGGCGCCAACAGGAAGATCGGGGCCAGCTCAGCCGTTTTCAAGCGCGCGGCAAACTCCTGGCACTCTTCTGGCGGGTAGTCCACCACCAGCACGCCGTCTACGCCGGCGGCCTTGGCATCACGCACAAAGCTGCCCGCGCCATGACGCTGGTCATAGCACTCGATCGGGTTGGCATAACCCATCAGCACCACCGGGGTGGCGGCATCGCGGGTGCGGAAACGTTTGACGTCTTCGAGCACATGGGTCAGCGAGATGCCCTTCGTGAGCGCGCGCTCGGCGGCCTTCTGGATCACCGGACCATCGGCCATGGGATCAGAGAACGGCACGCCCAGCTCGATCACGTCGGCGCCGGCCTCTGCCATCGCCCACATCAGGTCGGGCGTGAGTTCGGGATACGGGTCACCACAGGTGATGTAGGGGATCAGCGCCTTGCGGCCTTGTGCCTTCAGGTTGGCAAAAACAACATCGATGCGATTGCTCATGCTCAGCCTCCCTTCACCGACAAACCGCGGCAGGAGGGGCGGCAGAAGAATTCGGCCCCCGTCAGATCGGCGACCGTGCCAATGTCCTTGTCACCGCGGCCGGACAGGTTGACCAGCACATGTTGGTCAGGGCGCATGGTGGCGGCCAGCTTCATGGCATGGGCCACGGCGTGAGACGACTCCAGCGCGGGGATGATGCCTTCGGTGCGGCACAGACGATGGAAGGCTTCCAGCGCTTCCTTGTCGGTGATGCCAACGTATTCGGCCCGGCCAATGTCCTTGAGGTAGGCGTGCTCGGGGCCGACACCGGGGTAGTCCAGGCCCGCCGACACCGAATGGGTCTCGGTGATCTGACCGTTCTCATCCTGCAACAGGTAGGTGCGGTTGCCGTGCAGCACCCCAGGGGTACCCATCTGCAGCGACATGGAATGCTTGCCACTGGCCGCGCCCTCGCCCGCCGCCTCGACACCGATCAGACGAACCTGCTCGTGGTTGATGTAGGGATAGAAAATGCCCATGGCATTGCTGCCGCCGCCCACGCAAGCGACCACGGCATCCGGCTGGCGACCGATCGATTCGGGCATCTGCCGGAGGCATTCTTCGCCGATCACGCTCTGGAAGTCGCGCACCATGGCGGGATAGGGATGCGGCCCCGCCACCGTGCCGATGATGTAGAACGTGTTTTCGACGTTGGTGACCCAGTCACGCATCGCTTCATTGAGCGCGTCCTTGAGGGTCTTGCTGCCGGACTCGACCGGCACGACCTTGGCGCCCAGCAGGTGCATGCGGTAGACGTTGGGAGACTGACGCTTGACGTCTTCCGAGCCCATGTAGACCACGCATTCCATACCGTAGCGGGCACAGATGGTGGCCGTGGCCACACCGTGCTGACCTGCACCGGTCTCGGCGATGACACGGGGCTTGCCCATGCGTTTGGCCAGCAAAGCCTGCCCGATGGTGTTGTTGACCTTGTGCGCACCGGTGTGGTTGAGGTCTTCGCGCTTGAAGTGAATCTGCGCGCCGCCCATTTCGCGGCTCAGACGCTCCGCGTGGTAGATCGGGCTGGGGCGGCCGACAAAATGAGCCAGTTCCTTGCGGAATTCCGCCAGGAACGCTGGATCGTTGCGATAGTGCTCGTAGGCGTCTTTGAGTTGATCCAGGGCCTGGATCAGCGTTTCTGACACAAAGGTGCCGCCGTAAGGGCCAAAGTGGCCGCGCTCGTCTGGCTGTTGGTAATTCAGCATGAAGATCTCATTGAACAAACCTCACGGGACTCGATAACCTTTGCCTGATGACCTGAATCACTGGGCTTCGGCACATTGCCGATCGGCCGCCCGCACGGCCTGACAGAACTGACGCATCAACCGGGCATCCTTGATCCCCTTGGCTGACTCCACGCCAGAGCTCACATCCACGGCCCACGGCCGCACCTGCTTGACACCCGCCATGACGTTGCCCGGATGCAAACCACCCGAGAGGATCATGGGACGCGACAAGCCCTGCGGCAGCAAGGACCAGTCAAAAACCTGCCCGCCCCCACCATAGCCGTCGACATGAGCGTCGACCAAAATGGCTTGTGCGTGGGGGTAAGAACAGGCGAAGTCTAACAAATTGAAACCAGGCGCCATCCGCGCCGCCCGTAAGTATGGCCTTTGCGCCCGATCACAGTCTGCCGGCGACTCGTCACCATGGAATTGCCAGACAGCGTGAGGAACCGCTTCGCGAGCTTGCTGCAACAAGGCATCGGACGCATTGACGAACAGCAACACGGGCATCACAAAAGGCGGCAGGCATGCGGCCAGATCGCGCGCCCGATCCAGCGAAACGCAGCGCGGGCTTTTCTCGTAGATCACGAAGCCGATGGCATCGGCCCCGGCTTGGACTGCGGCCACCACATCGGTGTCGCGGGTCAGCCCACAAATCTTGATGCGCGTTCGGTGATCGGCGGGCAGGGACATCTGCATGACGGGGGTCGACATGCCGCTATTGTCTCAAGAATTGCCCGGTAGCCAAGCCATGCCCGGCACTTCCTGCGGCAATCCCCAGTGCGCGTCATAGCGCGGCCCCAGAAAATAAAGTCCATCTGGTGAAAATGTCGGCGCCGCTGCGTCGCGATTGCGTGCGGCCAGCACGTCCAGCAACCAGTCAGGCGGCTGCCCGCCTGTGCCCACCGTGATCAGGCAACCCATGATGTTGCGGATCATGTGGTGCAAGAAGGCATTACCCTCGAAATCGAAGCGCCAGTAAGGCCCGATCCTGGAAACGGTGATCTGGCGCAGCGTCTTGATTGGCGTGGGGGACTGGCACTGAGACGAGCGAAATGAACTGAAATCGTGCTCGCCAATCAGGTGATGGGCAGCGGCCTGCATGGCCGACTGGTCCAGCGGGCGGAACACCCATCCGACCTGGCCGGACTCCATCGCAGGGCGCACAGCGGATTCCAGCAACACATAGGCATAGCGGCGCCCGCGGGCGCTGTTGCGCGCATGGAAGTCGGAATTGACCTCGGCGGCCCACTGCACGGCGATATCGCGCGGCAAAAAAGCGTTCGGCCCGCGGACCCAGGAAAACGGGTCGCGACTGAGTGGCGTATCGAGGTGCACCACCTGATTGAGCCCGTGCACCCCGGCATCGGTCCGGCCGGCGCACATGACCTTGACCGGAGCAGCCGCAAACCGTGAAAGCGCCCGCTCCAGTTCGTCCTGCACGGTGCCGCCTGAGGGCTGGCTTTGCCAACCTTTGTAGTTCGTGCCGCGATAAGAAACACCAAGGGCGATCCGCCGGATCGCCCCTGTCGTTGAAGCGGGGGGTGCGCCCCCGCCTCCTGGATCATCCACCATGAATCAGCTCAGGCTGTCGAGCATGGCTTGGGCCTTGGCTTGCAAAGCACCTTGCGCATTGGCAACCACTTCCTGCAGCAACTCACGGGCACCATCGAGGTCGCCGATCTGACGGAATTCCTCTGCCAGCTCGAACTTGCGCTCCATGGGGTCCTCGGGAGGAGGCAGATCAGGCGCTTTGCCGCCCAACAGGTCCTCATCCAGGCTGAAGCCGCTGTCCACGGGTGCCCCAGGGGCTTCCATGTCCAGATTGATGCTGCTCAGGCCAAAATCGGAAGAAGCCGAAGACGCTGGGGAAGCAGGAGCAGCCGATGGCGCCGCTGGCAGATCGAGCGACAGATCGAAGTCCAGGCTGCCATCATCTGGGGCAGGGGCAGGCGCAGGTGCCGCCGCCAAAGGTGCGGGCTCGGTGCCGGGCACATCCAGAATCGGCAGATCCAACTCAGCACCATGGGGCTCTGGCTCCAAAGGCATCGGGGCCGAGATATCCAGGTCGATGTTGTCCAGATCGGCCGAGACGTCCACCTGTTCCACCGGTGGCTGCACCGCAGGCGCCATCTCAGGTACGGCATCGAGCTGACTGAGGGCCGGCACCACCGATGCTGGCAAGGTGCTGGCACCCAGGGCGTCGGTTGGCCGGCTGACGCTCAGGGGCTCGGCTGAGGGTTGACCACCCGGCTGGTACAGCGGGTTTTCGGGATCGATGCCCAGGCCCAGCTCTTGCGCCTTGACCCAGTCTTCGCCGTGCCCACCGGTCAGATCGTACAACTGGACGGCCAGCTGCTCGAAGCCCTTGGTATCGCGGCGTTTGGCGTAGACCTCCAGCAGCTTGACGCGCACAGCCAAGCGATCAGGCGTGCTGCGCAAGGCTTCCTTGAGGATCTCTTCTGCCTGCAGATCGCGACCGTAAGCCAGATAGACGTCGGCCTCAGCGACCGGATCGACGTCACCGATGGCGTCAAGCTGGCTGAGCGAGTAGCTCATCGAAGAAGGGCCACCGGAGGCATCACGGGTGTCCACACGTTGACCCCCGCTGGCGCCAAAGAACGAATCGGGTTGGAGGCGGCTTTCCAAGAAGGAAGTCTCGCCCGTATCCGAACGCTTACGCGAACGCAGGAACATGCCGACGCCGGCCAGCAGAGCCAAGAAGGCACCGCCCGCTGCCAGCAGCATGGGGTTCAAGGACTCGAGCAAGCCGGGCTGAGCCGCTTCGGGAGCGGGCGCTGGCACGGGCACAGCCGGCACCGACGGAGCCGGCTTGGGTGCGACAGCCGAAGCCACATCTGCAACCGAAGTCGCGGCTTGCGAAGCGGGCTCGGTAGGCACGCTGGCGGGAGCCGAAGCAGCCACGACCGGAGCGGGAGCAGACGCCACCACCGGGGCCGAAGGCACCACTGCAGCGGGTGCGGAGGGCACCACAGGGGCCGGCGCTGGCGTGGGCTTGGCCGCGACCACAGGTGCGGGAGCGGGAGCAGGAGCCGGCGTGGCTTTCGCCGCAGCCGAGGTGGCCGCAGCCTTTTCCTTCAGCTTGCGCAGATCTTCCAGATTCTTGGACAACTCGGCCACACGGGCGCTGCTGTCTTCCTTGGCCCGAGCCTTGGCCACGCGGTCTTCCGCGCCCGGCGCGGTGCCGGTGCTCATGCCGCCCTTGCTCAGGGTGAGCTTGTCAGGCGTCGGAGCGGCCGCTTGCTTCTGGTCATGGACCTCAGCCTGGACCTTGCCGGATGCCTGACGTTGAGGTTGCTCAGGCGTCGTGGCAGCCACCGTGCCAGCCAGATGCTGACGGTATGCGGCGAAGTCGGAGCTTTGGGCCTGAATGGTCTGACGGGCCTGCTCGGGCGTCAGCTCCTTGGCCTGCTCAGCCGTGGGCATGTTGAGCACCACGCCCGACTTCAGGCGGTTCATGTTGTTGCCAAAGAAGGCTTGGGGGTTGTGGCGGTACAAGCCCACCAGCATCTGATCCAGCGACACGCCACCGGGCAGATTGCGGGTGGCGATCCGGGACAGGGTGTCTCCCCGCTCGACCTTCACGGCCTTGCCTTCAGCAGGCTGCTCGGAAGCGGCAGTACGTGGCGCAGGAGCGGGACGAGGCGCCGGAGCGGGGGCTGGCGCAGCCGAGGCCGCCGCAGCAGCCGCCGACGCGGCAGCGGCGGCCTTCTCGGCCTTCAACTCTGCCTTGGTCTTGGGTTTGGGCTTGGGCTCTGCCGCTGGCTTGGACGGCATCGATGCCGGGGCGGGCGCCGGCGCAGGGGCTGCAGCCACCGGAGCAGGCGCAGGCGTCGGAGCCGCCACGGGAGCCGGTGCGGGGGCGGGAGCCGGGGTGGGCACGGAAACCGGCGCGGGCGGCACAGGGGCCGCAATCACGGGCGCCGTGGCCACGGTGGCATTGGACTTGGCAGAGGGTGGATCGAACAGCAGGGTGTACTCACGCACCAGACGGCCAGAAGACCAGGTCAAGTCAAGGATCACGTCCACAAAAGGCTCTTGAACAGAGCGCTCACTGGAGATCCGCAAATAGGGACGCCCATCGCTGCGACGTTGCAGGGATATCTGGGTGGCCGTCAGGACCGAGTTGTAGTCCACGCCAGCGGCGCGGTAAGTCTCGGTGGAGGCCACTCGCACTTTCAGCGAAGCGCTCTCCTCGGGACTGAGACTGGTGACATCAATTTCGGCCCGGAGCGACTCGCCCAAGGCTGATTGCACGTTGAGTTTGCCCAGACCCAGCGCCCAGGAGGCGGCAGGAGTCAAAGTCAAAACAGTGCAGGCCGCAGCTACAGCAACCCGGTTGAGGGCAAAATTTCCCGCGGACATCGAATGATCTTTCAAGGCGTCTCCCAAGTCGTCATGGAGCCGTGTGACACGACAAGCGGCGCGGCAAGGTCAGACAGCGACCCTTGGACGCACCCGCTCCTGCAGACGGTACGCAGCACAAAACACAATAGCATCAAGCATATACGGAGACAAGCTCAGCATTTACTTAATCTACGCATGCTCAACCCGAGACCATCCACCGAAAAGCGTAACGAATCGCGTATTGTCGTCCGCGGACAACACACTCACTGGCCTTAGATTGTTTCCAACCGTAGCGGCGTCGACTGCCCACCCCTACGGTCTGACACCAATCAGGCGTCCAGCAAGATGCGAAGCATGCGACGCAACGGTTCCGCGGCGCCCCACAGCAACTGGTCTCCAATCGTGAACGCGCCCACATACTCCGGCCCCATAGCCAGTTTGCGGATACGACCGACCGGGATGGTCAGCGTACCGGTCACGGCAACCGGGGTCAGGTCCTTGATGGTGGCCTCACGTGTGTTCGGCACCACCTTGGCCCATGGGTTGTCGGCAGCGATCATGGCTTCGATATCGGACAGTGGAACGTCTTTCTTGAGTTTGAAAGTCAGTGCCTGACTGTGACAACGCATGGCGCCAATGCGAACGCAGAAGCCGTCGACCGGGACGGCGGGAGAACCGAAGCCCTCCCCCTGCCCCAGGATCTTGTTGGTTTCGGCCATGCCCTTCCACTCTTCCTTGGACTGGCCATTGCCGAGGTCCTTGTCGATCCACGGGATCAGCGAGCCGCCCAAGGGGGCACCGAAGTTCGCTGTTTCGGCTTCGGTGAGCGCACGTTGCTTGGCAATGATCTTGCGATCGATTTCCAGGATGGCGCTCTTGGGGTCGTCCAGCAAAGAACGCACTTCGGCGTTCAAGGTGCCGAACTGAGTCAGCAACTCGCGCATGTGTTGCGCGCCGCCGCCCGAAGCGGCCTGGTAGGTCTGGGTCGACATCCACTCGACCAGACCCGCCTTGTACAGCGCGCCCACGCCGATCAGCATGCAGCTGACGGTGCAGTTGCCGCCGATCCAGTTCTTGCCGCCGTTGGCCAAGGCGTTCTTGATCACGGGCATGTTGACCGGATCCAGCACGATGACCGCGTCTTCCTTCATGCGCAGAGTGGAGGCGGCATCGATCCAGTGACCATTCCAGCCCGCCGCGCGCAACTTGGGGAACACCTCGGTGGTGTAGTCCCCGCCTTGGGCGGTCAGGATGATGTCGCAGCGCTTGAGGGCGTCGATGTTGTAGGCGTCTTGCAGCGCCGTTTCATTCTTGGCCATCGAAGGGGCCTTGCCGCCCGCATTCGAGGTCGAGAAGAACAAAGGCTCGATCAGATCGAAGTCGCCCTCGGCCTGCATGCGATCCATCAGAACCGAGCCGACCATGCCGCGCCAGCCCACCAAACCAACCAATTTCGTAGCCATGATTTTCTTCCTTCCGGGGTTCAGCCCTGGGCCTTGAGCGCAGCCACCACGGCCTCGCCCATTTCTACGGTACCGACCTTCTGGGTGCCTTCGCTGTAGATGTCGGGCGTGCGCAGGCCTTGCTCCAGCACGGACTGCACGGCGCGCTCGATGCGCGAAGCGGCCTCTTCCTGGTTCAGGCTGAAGCGCAGCATCATGGCGGCGGACAAAATGGTGGCCAGCGGGTTGGCCACGCCCTTGCCCGCGATGTCGGGCGCCGAGCCGTGGCTGGGTTCGTACAGGCCTTGGCCCTTGGCGTTCAGCGAGGCCGAAGGCAGCATGCCGATCGAGCCGGTCAACATGGCAGCCGCGTCGGACAGGATGTCGCCGAACATGTTGCCGGTGAACAGCACGTCAAACTTCTTGGGAGCTTTGACCAGTTGCATCGCGGCGTTGTCCACGTACATGTGGTCCAGCTCGATGTCGGGATACTGGGCGTGCACCTCAGTGACCACGTCCTTCCAGAACTGGAAGGTTTCCAGCACGTTGGCCTTGTCGACGCTGGTCACGCGCTTGTTGCGCTTGCGGGCCGCTTGGAAGGCGACGTGGGCGATGCGCTCGATTTCCGGACGCGAGTAGCGCATGGTGTCGAAGGCCTCTGGGGCGCCCTTGAACTCGCCATCGGGTGCCTCACGGCGACCACGGGGCTGGCCGAAGTAGATGTCGCCCGTCAGCTCACGAATGATCAAGATGTCCAAGCCAGCAACCAACTCCGGCTTCAAGCTGGAAGCGTGGGTCAGTTGCGGATAGCAAATAGCGGGACGGAAGTTGGCGAACAGGCCCATGTTCTTGCGCAGGCCCAGGATGGCTTGCTCAGGACGCAGAGGGCGGTCCAGCTTGTCGTACTTCCAGTCACCCACCGAGCCGAACAACACCGCGTCCGACTCCATGGCCAGCTTCAAGGTGTGCTCAGGCAGCGGATGCCCGTGCGCGTCAAAAGCGGCACCACCGACTTTGGCCTCTTCCAGCTTGAACGACAGGTCCAGCGTGTTCAGAACCTTGACCGCCTCGGTGACGATTTCGGGGCCGATGCCGTCACCCGGCAAAACTGCAATCTTCATAGACATGGGCGGTCTCAATCAAACAATGCGGTGGTTCAGCCAGGGCTTTTGTGCCAGGCGCTCGGCTTCATAGGCCCTGATCTTGTCAGCGTGACGCAGAGTCAGGCCAATGTCGTCAAAGCCATTGAGCAAGCAGAATTTACGGAAGGGCTGCACGTCAAAGGGCAACTCGGTGCCATCGGGTTTGACGACCACCTGCTTTTCCAGGTCGATGGTCAGCTCGTAACCGGGAAAGGCCGCCACTTCGTTGAACAGGTTGTCGACTTGCAACTCGCTCAAGACAATCGGCAGCAGGCCGTTCTTGAAGCTGTTGTTGAAGAAGATGTCAGCAAAGCTGGGCGCAATGATGGCGCGAAAGCCATATTGTTCCAGCGCCCAAGGGGCGTGCTCACGGCTGGAGCCGCACCCAAAGTTCTTGCGCGCAATCAGCACCGAAGCGCCCTTGTAGCGTGGCTGGTTCAACACGAAGTCGCGGTTGGGCTTGCGGGTCGCCGGGTCCTGACCAGGCTCGCCAGCGTCCAGATAGCGCCATTCGTCAAACAGATTGGGGCCAAAGCCCGTGCGCTTGATCGACTTCAGGAATTGCTTGGGGATGATGGCGTCGGTGTCAACGTTGTCCCGGTCCATCGGGGCCACCAGGCCCTTGTGAATGCGAAATGCTTGCATGCTTGGTATCCAGTGTGATCAGGCGATGCGACGAACGTCGACAAAGTGGCCTTGCATGGCGGCCGCCGCGGCCATGGCAGGGCTGACCAAGTGGGTGCGACCACCGGCGCCTTGGCGGCCTTCAAAGTTTCGGTTGCTGGTCGAGGCGCAACGCTCACCCGGCTCCAGACGGTCAGCGTTCATCGCCAGACACATCGAGCAACCCGGCTCACGCCATTCGAAACCCGCGGCCTTGAAGACCTGATCCAGGCCTTCCCGCTCAGCCTGCTCCTTGACGAGACCGGAACCCGGCACCACCAAAGCCAGCTTGATGTTGGAAGCCACCTTGCCGCCGATCTTCTTGACCACGGCGGCGGCTTCACGCATGTCTTCGATGCGGCTGTTGGTGCACGAACCGATGAACACCTTGTCCACCAGGATGTCGTTGATGGCCTTGTTAGGCTCCAGCGCCATGTACAGCAGGGCACGCTCGGTGGCCGAACGCTTGACGGGGTCCTTTTCCTTCTCAGGATCGGGCACGCGGTCTTCGATCGACAACACCATTTCGGGCGAGGTACCCCAGGTGACTTGAGGCTTGATCTGGCTGGCATCCAACTCGACCACGGTGTCGAACTGGGCATCGGGATCGGAATGCAGGGTGCGCCAGTAAGCCACCGCCTGGTCCCACTCCACGCCAGACGGCGTGAACGGACGACCCTTGACGTAGTTGATGGTGGTGTCGTCGACCGCGACCAGGCCTGCGCGTGCGCCGGCTTCAATGGCCATGTTGCACACGGTCATGCGACCTTCCATGCTCAAGGCACGGATGGCGCTGCCCGCAAACTCGATGGTGTAGCCGGTGCCGCCCGCGGTACCGATCTTGCCGATGATGGCCAGCACGATGTCTTTGGCGGAACAGCCTTTGGTCAGCGTCCCCTCGACCTTGACCAGCATGTTCTTGGCCTTCTTGGCCAGCAAGGTCTGCGTCGCGAGCACGTGTTCGACTTCAGAGGTGCCAATGCCGTGGGCCAAGGCACCGAAGGCACCATGCGTGGAGGTGTGGCTGTCGCCGCACACCACCGTCATGCCAGGCAGTGTCGCGCCCTGCTCTGGGCCAATCACGTGCACGATGCCCTGACGCTTGTCGGACATCTTGAATTGCGTGATGCCGACACGGTCGCAGTTGGCATCCAGGGTGTCGACCTGCAGCTTGGAAATGGGATCTTTGATGCCTTCTGAACGGTCCGTTGTGGGCACGTTGTGGTCGCTGACTGCCAGGTTGGCCGACAGACGCCAGACCTTGCGGCCAGCGATGTCCAGGCCCTCGAACGCCTGGGGGCTGGTCACTTCGTGCACCAGGTGGCGATCGATGTACAGGACGGCGGTGCCGTCATCTTCGGTGTGGACGACGTGTTCGTCCCAGATCTTGTCGTAAAGGGTGCGTCCCATGATGCCTACCAAGCCATGGCCGTCGAGGGCCTTGTGTGGGGAAAAGACTGAGATTTTAAAGGATTGCGCGCCCCGCGGCCGTTGAGGGGGCAACCTGCCCTGCGGATCAAGCCGTGAAATCGCACGACATCGGGATAACACCGAAGTCTTGGCGGACCTGACCGGCGGGGCGACGCGGGTGCTCGGGGTAGGATTGACCGATACGGAAAACTAAAGCTCGAAGGATCACCCATGCAGAGTCACCCAAAGCGCTTATTGGCACGCCGTGCCAGTTGGCTGCTTGTCGCCAGTTCCCTGGCCTTGACGCTCGGCGCCTGCTCAAGCCCGCCCAAAGTCATCCCCGAACCCGACATCATGGCGACCGCAGAGGGGGTTCGGTACGAGATGCGCTACTTCTATGGCCAAGATGGCACGCGCCTGTTCCGTCAGGCCTGGCTGCCCGAAGGCAAAATCAAGGGTGCGCTGGTGATCGTCCATGGGCTCAAGGACCACAGCGGACGCTATGCGGACCTGGGGCAGAACCTCGCCCAGCAGGGATTTGCGGTGTTCGCCGCCGACTTGCGTGGCCACGGCCGCTCGGTGGGCAGCCCCCAGTTGGTCGAAAACTTCAACGACTACATGGTGGACCTGGCCTTGATGGTGCGACAAGCCCGCACTCAATTGCCCGGCACCCCGGTCTTTTTGCTGGGACACGACATGGGGGGCCTCATTGCGGCCCGTTTCGTCGAGATCGTCCCCAATGCCGTCCAGGGCCTGGCCTTGAGTGCCGCACCGCTGGCCGTCCGCGAGTCCAAATACAAATTGATGGGGCTGAAAGCGTTGGCGGCAGTGGCCCCTGGCGTTCCGGTCACCCAGCTTGATCCCAAGGCGCTTTCGCAAGATCCCGCCGTGGCACAGGCCCTGTCCACCGACCCGCTGGTCACCCAATCGGGCATCCCCGTCAAAACCACGGTCGAGCAAGCCAAGGCCATTCAAACTCTGCAAGAGCAGCAGGAACGGCTGACCCTGCCCCTGCTGGTCATGCACGGCGTGTCCGACACCGTCACACCGCTTTACGGCAGCATCGCGTTTTACGACGCCGTACCGTCCCAGACGAAGGCACTGAAGCAATACCCCGGCTTGACCCATGACCTGTGGCATGAGCCCGAAAAAGATCAGGTGATCGCCGATTTGACGGAGTGGATGAACAGCCTGTTGAGCCCTCGGTCCGCCCCACCGAACGACTGACAACCGAGAGGCCCATAAAAAAAGCCGCCCTGAAGAGGCGGCTTTTTTGTGCCTTGTCAGCCAGGCCGATTCGGCCTGACAGACCTGCCAACTCAACGCTGAGCGATGGGCTTGACGTCGCGCTTGGTGGCGCCAACGAACAGCTGACGGGGACGACCGATCTTGTACTCGGGGTCGCCGATCATTTCGTTCAGCTGGGCGATCCAGCCCACGGTGCGAGCCAGGGCGAAGATGGCGGTGAATAGCTGCACGGGGATGCCGATGGCGCGCTGGACGATGCCGGAGTAGAAGTCGACGTTCGGGTACAGCTTGCGCGACACGAAGTAGTCGTCTTCCAGGGCGATCTTTTCCAAGGCCATGGCCAGCTTGAACAGCGGGTCGTTCTGCAGACCCAGCTCGTTCAGCACTTCGTGGCAGGTTTCGCGCATCAGCTTGGCGCGCGGGTCGTAGTTCTTGTACACGCGGTGACCGAAGCCCATCAGCTTGGTGCCGGAGTTCTTGTCCTTCACTTCGGCAATGAACTCGCCGATCTTCTCGACGCCGCCCTTGCGCTGGATTTCTTCCAGCATGTTCAGTGCGGCTTCGTTGGCGCCGCCGTGAGCGGGACCCCACAGGCAGGCCACGCCAGCGGCGATGGCAGCGAAGGGGTTGGTGCCGGACGAACCGCACAGACGAACCGTGGAGGTCGAGGCGTTTTGCTCGTGGTCAGCGTGCAGGATGAAGATGCGGTCCATGGCGCGCACCAGCACGTCGTTGACCTTGTACTCCTGGCAAGGCGTCGCGAACATCATGCGCATGAAGTTCTCGGTGTACGACAGGTCGTTCTTCGGATAGACGAAGGGTTGGCCAATCGAGTACTTGTAGGCCATGGCCACCAGCGTGGGCATCTTGGCGATCAAACGAATCGCGGCAATCTTGCGATGCTCAGGATTGTTGATGTCGGTGCTGTCGTGATAGAAGGCCGACAGTGCGCCAACCAGACCGGTCATGACGGCCATCGGGTGCGCATCGCGGCGGAAGCCACGCAGGAAGAACTGCATCTGCTCGTTGACCATCGTGTGGTTGGTCACGCGCGCCACGAATTCCGACTTCTCGGTGGTGTTGGGCAACTCACCGTTCAACAGCAGGTAGCAGGTTTCCAGGAAGTCGCAGTTGGTCGCCAATTGCTCGATGGGGTAGCCGCGATACAGCAGCTCGCCCTTGTCGCCATCGATGTAGGTGATGGTCGAGTTACACGAAGCGGTGGACAGGAAACCGGGGTCGTAGGTGAACTTGCCGGTCTGGCCATACAGCTTGCGGATGTCGATCACATCCGGGCCCACGGAGCCCTTGTAGATGGGCAGTTCCATGCTGGGACTACCGTCAGAGAATGACAGGGTGGCTTTCACGTCGGACGGGGTCATGAACACTCCTAGGGGTCGGTCTTGTGTGAGAAATAGATTATCGGAGACTAGGGATTAGTCCTAAGTCGCCATTATCGGGCTTTGTTCGAACTTGCCAAATTATTTGGCACGAATTGCCGCCGCCGTTTCCTGGGCCATCGGCATACGCATCAAGGTGAGAACCTGCACAACATCGGCATTGCGCAACTCACCCTCGGGCTCTTTGCGAGCCAGCAGCAAATCGAGCAAATCGTTGTCGGCCAGATCCATCAACTGAAGCAAGCCTTGGACCTGAGCGGTCGTCAGGGTGTCGCCATGGGCTTCGAAGAATCGATCCACAAAGAGATCGTTTTCCAGGAGGCCCCGGCGGCAACGCCACCGCAGACGGCGCAACTCATCGGCGCTGGGCAACAAGTCGGGAGCTGCGGCTGGCGTATTCATGTCAAAAAAAGGTGGTCAATGCGAAACGATCAAACGGCGCGACGCACCATCAGTTCCTTGATCTTGCCAATGGCCTTCGTGGGGTTCAGGCCCTTGGGGCAGACGTCCACGCAGTTCATGATGGTGTGGCAACGGAACAGACGGTACGGATCTTCCAGATTGTCCAGGCGGGCTGAGGTGGCTTCATCGCGGCTGTCGGCGATGAAGCGATAGGCCTGCAGCAGGCCAGCTGGGCCGACGAACTTGTCGGGATTCCACCAGAAGCTGGGGCAGCTGGTCGAGCAGCTGGCGCACAGGATGCACTCGTACAGGCCGTCGAGCTCTTCACGCTCTTCGGGCGACTGCAAACGCTCCTTTTCAGGAGGGATGGTGTCGTTGATCAGGTACGGGGTGATCGAGTTGTACTGCTTGAAGAACTGGGTCATGTCCACGATCAGATCGCGAACCACAGGCAGACCGGGCAGCGGCTTGAGCACAATCGTGCCCGGCAGCGTGCGCATGTTGGTCAAGCAAGCCAGACCATTCTTGCCGTTGATGTTCATGGCGTCCGAACCGCACACGCCTTCGCGGCAGGAGCGACGGAACGACAGGGTCGGGTCCACCGCCTTGAGCTTGACCAGGGCGTCCAGCAGCATGCGCTCGTGGCCGTCGAGTTCGATCTCGATGGTCTGCATGTAGGGCTTGGCGTCCTTGTCCGGATCGTAGCGGTAGATTTGGAAAGTGCGCTTTTGAGTGCTCATGTTCAATTCCTGATAGCTGGTCGCTGTCGATCAGAAGGTACGGACCTTCGGAGGCACCGATTCCACAGTCAACGGAGTCAGGTTCACAGGCTTGTAGTCCAGGCGGTTGCCTTGCGAGTACCACAGCGAGTGCTTCATCCAGTTGGCATCGTCGCGATTGGGGAAGTCGTCGTGGGCATGGGCGCCACGGCTTTCCGGACGGGCTGCAGCGGCCACCATGGTGGCTTGTGCGGCTTCGATCAGGTTGTCGACTTCCAGCGCTTCGATGCGGGCGGTGTTGAAGACCTTGGAGTTGTCCTTCAGGCCGATCGCCTTGACGCGCTCGCGCACTGCGGCGATGCGTTGCACGCCTTCATCCATGGACTTCTGGGTACGGAACACGCCGGCGTGCTTTTGCATCGTCGAGCGGATTTCGTTGGCCACGTCTTGCGAGTACTCGCCGTTCTTGGCGTTGTCCAAACGGGACAGGCGCGACAAGGTGTAGTCGGCGGCGTCCTTGGGCAGGGGCTTGTGCGACTTGGTCTTGCTGGCGAACTCGACGATGTGGTTGCCAGCTGCGCGACCGAACACCACCAGGTCCAGCAGCGAGTTGGTGCCCAGGCGGTTGGCGCCGTGCACCGACACGCAGGAGCATTCGCCCACGGCGTATAGGCCGTTGACGATCTCGTTGGGCTTGCCGTTGGCCGGCACGACCACCTGACCATGCACGTTCGTGGGGATACCACCCATTTGATAGTGGATGGTCGGCACGACGGGGATGGGTTCCTTGGTGATGTCGACGTTGGCGAAGTTATGGCCAATTTCGAACACCGAGGGCAGACGCTTCATGATCGTCTCGGCGCCCAAGTGGGTCATATCCAGCAGCACGTAGTCCTTGTTGGGACCGCAGCCGCGGCCTTCCTTGATTTCCTGGTCCATCGAGCGGGACACGAAGTCACGTGGAGCCAGGTCCTTCAAGGTGGGGGCATAACGCTCCATGAAGCGCTCCCCATTGCTGTTGCGCAGGATCGCGCCTTCGCCACGGCAGCCTTCGGTCAGCAGCACGCCCGCGCCGGCCACGCCGGTGGGGTGGAACTGCCAGAACTCCATGTCTTCCAGCGGGATGCCGGCACGGGCAGCCATGCCCAGGCCGTCGCCGGTGTTGATGAAGGCGTTGGTAGAAGCCTGATAAATACGGCCAGCACCACCAGTGGCGAACAGCACGGTCTTGGCGTGCAGCACATGCACGTCGCCGGTTTCCATTTCCAGGGCGGTCACGCCCACCACGTCGCCTTCGGCGTCACGGATCAGGTCCAGCGCCATCCATTCGACGAAGAACTGGGTGCGGGCCTTGACGTTTTGCTGGTACAGCGTGTGCAGCAGCGCGTGGCCGGTACGGTCAGCGGCCGCGCAAGCGCGTTGCACGGGCTTTTCACCGTAGTTAGCGGTGTGGCCACCGAACGGACGCTGGTAGATGGTGCCGTCGGCATTGCGGTCGAAGGGCATGCCGAAGTGTTCAAGTTCGTACACGACCTTGGGAGCTTCACGGCACATGAACTCGATGGCGTCCTGGTCGCCCAGCCAGTCGGAGCCCTTGACGGTGTCAAAGAAGTGATAGTGCCAGTTGTCTTCCGACATGTTGCCCAGCGAGGCACCGATGCCGCCTTGGGCAGCCACGGTGTGCGAACGAGTGGGGAACACCTTGGACAGCACGGCCACATTCAGGCCTGCCAGAGACAGTTGCAGCGACGCGCGCATGCCAGAGCCGCCGGCCCCGACAATCACAACGTCAAATTTACGGGTAGGAAGGGAAGTAGCGCTCATTTTTTACAGTCTCCACAGCACTTGGATGGCCCAGCCGGCACAGCCGACCAGCCACACGATGGCAAACACGTGCAGGCCCAGGCGAATGCCAACCGGCTTGATGTAGTCCATGAAGATGTCGCGCACACCGACCCACACGTGGTACAGCAACGCCAGGATGACCGCGAAGGTCAGTGTCTTCATCCATTGCGACGAGAAGATGCCGGCCCACTTGTAGTAGGAGACGGGCTCGCCAATGATCACTTGGGCCAGCAGCACGATGGTGAACAGGGCCATCAGGATGGCGGTCACGCGCTGCGCCAGCCAGTCGCGCAGACCATAGTGCGCACCGGTGACGATGCGCTTGGTTCCGTAGTTTTGAGACATGGTATTTTTTCCAGAATCAGATCAGAACAAGCCGAACAGCTTGGCGCCCAGGATCACGGTCAGGGCGGAGCTGAGAACCAGGGTGATCGCGGCAGAGGACTTGCCGACTTCCTTGCTGTAGGAGTGGGTCACTTCCATCAACAGGTGACGCACACCCGCGGTGAAGTGAACCAGGTAGGCCCAGATCAGACCCAGCGCGATCAGCTTGAAGAACCAGCCGGGAATCGCGCCGCCTGCACAGCCCGCCGAGAAGACGGCGGTGAACTGGTCGTACGAGATTTCCGACGACACGCTGGTGTCGAACATCCAGATGATGAAGGGCATCAACAAGAACATCAGAGCGCCGCTGATGCGGTGCAGGATCGAGACGATCCCGGCAAGCGGCAGACGGTAGGTGACGATGTCCGTCACGTGGATGTTCGTGTAGACGGGGCGTGGGGTTTTCGCGTTGTCAGCCATGTTGTATGAGGCTCCTGCCTAGCGTCAAAAATCTGTCAAGAGAAGAATCCGGGATTTTAGGGCAATCCCTCGCCCAACTGACTCACCTGTCGGTCAAACAATTGTCAAAACTGCTGAAGACAGGCGAATCTGTCCAATTTGATCAGCCCAATTCGTTGCGGTAGTAATAGTCATCGGTGAGATAAAGACCTCGCCGCAATTCAACGGGCTGATCGTCATAGGTGCGCGACAAGCGCTCTACGCTGAGCAAGGGGGAACCGGGCTTGACCTTCAACAAGGAAGCCACCGTGTCGTCCGCCAGCACGGCGCGCAATTTTTCTTCGGCCCGGATCATCCGCACGCCGAATTCGGTTTCGAACAGGCCATACATCGGGCCCTGGTACTCGCTCAGGCGCTCGGCGGTCAGACCCTTGAACAGGTGACCGGGCAGCCAGATGTCATCCAGAATCACAGGCCGACCGGAGAAGGACAGCACACGCCGCACCTCGACCACCATGTCGCCCGGATGGAGTTTGAGCGCCCGGGCCACATCGACGGGGGCGCGCAGACGGCGGCAATCCAGAAATTCACGCCGGGAAGGACCGGGCTGGGTGGACTCGTCAGGCGTGAGACGCAGAAAACGATACTGCACGCGCTCTTCCGCGTGGGTGGCCACGAAGGTGCCCTTGCCCTGGCGACGCATGAGGAGGTTCTCAGCGGCCAATTCGTCGATGGCCTTTCGGACGGTGCCCTGACTGACCTTGTAGCGCGCCGCAAGTTCGACCTCGCTGGGGATCGCCTCGCCGGGGCGCCACTCGCCGGCCTGCAGGCCGCGCACGATCAGGCCCTTGATTTGCTGGTAGAGCGGACTGAAGGCTGGCCCGGCCACACCCGCCCCTGGCACTGCTCCCAAGGGAGAAGCGTCCATCGCGGGGGAGGAGGCGGACAAGGGGGTCACCACGGCGTCAGATCCAAAGGGGCTTGCGACCAGCCAAAGACAGGAGGGTCGATTGCACCACAACGCGGGGGCAACGTCCATATCTCAGGTAAATAATGTCTTATATAAGACATAAGACCATGCTGAACAGTCGGAAGTCTGCCCCATCTGGTAATCAGCAGCGCTACACTAATGGGTTGTACTAATTCCAACTTCTCACCTCTTCCATACGGAGTTCCTCATGAGCAAGACACCCGTTCGCGTTGCCGTCACCGGCGCCGCTGGTCAAATCGGCTACGCACTGCTGTTCCGCATTGCTTCCGGCGAAATGCTGGGCAAGGATCAGCCCGTGATCCTGCAATTGCTGGAAATTCCGGACGAGAAGGCCCAGAACGCGCTCAAGGGCGTGATCATGGAGCTGGAAGACTGCGCATTCCCCCTGCTGGCTGGCATCGAGGCGCACTCTGACCCCATGACCGCTTTCAAGGACACCGACTACGCTTTGCTGGTTGGCGCACGTCCTCGCGGCCCTGGCATGGAGCGCGCTGACCTGCTGGCTGCCAACGCCCAGATCTTCACGGCTCAAGGCAAGGCCCTGAACGCCGTGGCTTCGCGCAATGTGAAGGTGCTGGTCGTCGGCAACCCTGCCAACACCAATGCCTACATCGCCATGAAGTCGGCTCCGGATCTGCCTGCCAAGAACTTCACCGCCATGCTGCGCCTGGACCACAACCGCGCCGCTTCGCAATTGGCCGCCAAGACCGGCACCAAGGTTGGCGACATCAAGAAGCTGACCGTGTGGGGCAACCATTCGCCCACCATGTACGCTGACTATCGCTTCGCCACCACCAACGGCAAGTCGATCAAGGACATGATCAACGATCAAGTCTGGAACGCTGAAACCTTCTTGCCCACCGTGGGCAAGCGTGGCGCCGCCATCATCGCCGCTCGCGGCCTGTCGTCGGCTGCTTCGGCTGCCAACGCCGCCATCGACCACATGCGCGACTGGGCCCTGGGCTCCAACGGCGAATGGGTCACCATGGGCGTGCCTTCGAACGGCGAGTACGGCATCCCTGCCGGCATCGTGTTCGGCTTCCCCGTGACCACTGCCAACGGCGAATACAAGATCGTTGAAGGTCTGGAAATCGACGCGTTCTCGCAAGAGTGCATCAACAAGACCTTGGCCGAGTTGCAAGGCGAACAAGACGGCGTCAAGCACCTGCTGTGATGACCGCCGAGCCGGCCGGTGTGGCGCTGTGGCGCCGCATCTGACCGGACTCGATCAAAAGAGCCAGCTTGTGGTTGCAAGCTGGCTTTTTTTTCGCCACCATCTGTCACACCCCCTGCCGACACCCAAGGATCCGATGTGTCCAACCTGACCACCATTCATCCCCGACAAGCGCTGTTCGGATCCGAACACCGCGCCCCGCATTTGCCGGTGTGCGATCACTACGCGGGGGTTGCGACACGCATGCTCAAAAGCATGAATCTGCAAACGGAGATGGCGCAGGAGGCCGGGCGCGCCGTGTTCGACGTGACCCTGGACCTGGAAGACGGGGCTCCCGTGGGAGGCGAGCACGAACACGCCCTGCTGGTGGCGGAATTGATCAACAGCGGCACCAACACGCATGGGCGCGTGGGCGCACGGCTGCACGCGCCCAGCCACCCGCGTTTCGAAGATGACGTCGAGACCTTGGTCAAGCTGGCGGGCGACAAGCTGGCCTATCTGATGGTGCCCAAGGTGGACGGCGCAGCTGAAACGCAACGCGCCATTGAGACCATCAAACAAGCCCGACTGCGCCATGGCGTGGGGCGCATCATCCCTGTTCACGCGCTGATCGAAACCCACCGTGCGGTTCAGCAGGTGGCGGAGATCGCGGCCCTGCCTGGCCTGGAGTCGCTGTCCTTCGGCCTGATGGATTTCGTGTCCGAGCACCGGGGCGCGATTCCGGCGTCCGCCATGACAGTCACCGGGCAGTTCACCCACCCGCTGGTTCTGCGCGCGAAATTGGAGGTGTCAGCGGCCTGCCACGCCGCGCACATCACGCCCTCTCACTGCGTGGTGACGGAGTTCAAGGACACCCGCGCGCTGAGCAAGGCCGCAGAGCGGGCCTCGCGGGAGATGGGCTACACGCGGATGTGGAGCATTCACCCGGACCAGATCCCGGTGATCGTGGAGGCATTTGCGCCCGTCACCGCCGAGGTGGACGACGCGGTGGACATCTTGCTGGCCGCTCAGCAAGCGCATTGGGCTCCCACCTCCTTCCGCGGGACTTTGCATGACCGCGCCAGTTACCGACACTACTGGCATGTGCTGGAGCGGGCCTGGCTGACCGGACAACCCCTGCCGGCTGAAGTCAGGCATGCGTTTTTTGATGAAGTCCCCACTGCCTGATCTTGCGCCAGAGCGTGGTCCGACTGATACCCAGCGCCGCCGCGGCCTTGGCCCGGTCTCCCTGAGCGAGGCGCAGGGCTTCGCTGATGCGGCCTGCTTCGTCGGCACCAGGGTTCTGGGGCACGCGGGCCATCGGCTCGGCTGCCCCGCCATGGCCTGACAACTCAGGCGCCCAGCTCTTCAAGATGAGCCGGGCTTGCTGCGCCGACAACGGTGACGCAGGGCGGCGCCCGGTTGCATCGGCAGACGCCACCACCCGTTCGATCAGGTTCTCGAGTTCACGGACATTGCCTGGCCAGTCATGATCGCGACCAGCCTCGATCAGGGCTTGCAGCAGCGGCAGGAGGACGGCTTGCTGGGCGGGGCTGTAACCGTGCTCGGCGCATACTTTTCGCCACAGGGACTCGGCCAGCTCCGGCAAGTCACCGAGATGGGCACGCAGCGGTGGCACATCGAGGCGCAGGATGTTGATGCGATAGAACAGGTCCTGACGAAACAGGCCTTGCCGCACCTGCGCCATCAGGTCGCGATGCGTGGCCGCGATCACCCGCACCTGGATCGGCGTGGGCTCGATCCCGCCGACGCGCAGCACCTCGCGCTCTTGCAGAACCCGAAGCAGGCGGGTTTGCAGATTCAAGGGCAGGTCGCCAATTTCGTCCAGAAACAGGGTGCCTTTATGGGCGGCCTCAAACAGGCCGATCTTGCCTCCCCGGCGTGCCCCCGTGAAAGCGCCCTCCTCGTAGCCGAACAGCTCGCTCTCCAGCAGGCTTTCAGACATGGCGGCGCAGTTCACGGCCACAAAAGGCATGTCATGGCGATCGCTGGCCATGTGGATGCCTTGCGCCAGCACCTCTTTGCCGGTCCCGCTCTCGCCCAATAGCAGCACGGTGGATGTGCTGGCGGCATAGCGGGCGGCCTGCTCGCGTACTGCCTGCATGACCGCACTGCTGCCGACCCAGTGCGACAACTCGTAGCGCTTTGTGTGTGCATGCGGTTGCATGCGCGTTCGGATATGGCGGTCGACTCGCTGAATCGAGATGGGGTCCTGGCACGCCAGCACGGCGCCAGTGAGCACACCTTGCTCCATGATGGGCATGCGGTTGGCAATCAGGGTTTTGCCGCGCACCTTTTCAATCCGCTCCAGGTCCGGCAGACCCAGACGCAAGGTCTGCGTCAAACCCAGTTCGGGACAGACCTCGCTGAGCGGCAGCCCCTGCCATGCGCCCGCCTCGATGCCCAGCCATTGCGCCATCGCGGGGTTCAGGGTCTGAATGCGTTCTTCCCGGTCCACGGCGATCACCCCATCGCTCAATTGCGCGAGGATGGTGTTCAGGCGCTCTCGCTTGGCCCATTCGATCCGGGAGGCGCGCGCCACCTCCACAGCGTCGTCGAGCGCTTCACGCACCGCGTTCATGGAATACAGGAACACGCCGATCAGCCCCAGCTCATCGGCGCAATCCGCCGCCGCCCCCGAGCCCACGACCACCTCCACACCCTGCTGCCGCAAGGCCTGCACGCACTGGCGGGCTTCTTCTTCCGTTCGGTAGGTACGCTGCACCACATTCAGGGTCAGCAGGTCGTGCAAGGCGCTGAGATCAGGAATCATGCCTTCGTAAGTCACCAGCCCGACCTTGGCAGACAGGCGCTTGGCATGGGCCAGGGCCTGCAGAACATCGAAACCGCCCACTTTGACCAGCACCACCGGCGTGTCCAGATGCTGCCGCAGATATGCGCCGTTGGAGCCCGCGGCCACGACCACGTCAACCGCGCGAAGCGCCTGGCGCTCACGGACACGTGCCACGGCATCGTCAAACCCGACATCGACGACTTCGATATCCGCCCGGGTGTGAAAGGTCGGCGCCAGGTCTTGCAGCATCTTGTTGATGCGGCGGAATCCCACAGCGACGATCTGCGGTGGCAGGGAAGGGTCTCTTTTCACCGTTGTTTCAATGTTGCAGTTTCGTGTTTCACCGTTTCAAAGATTATGGCGGATTTGTGAAACACGGTGTCAGCAAGAGTCCGGCTGTTCACAAGCGGATATTTGCTTTAGCCTTTCAAATCAAGCATTTAAGGCCGGCCGCGTCACCCGCACTGGGCTGCTTTTCGTACTGGCACGGCTGTTGCGGTAGTGAATGAGCCTTCAACGCATCGTTCTAGCTGGAGACCCCCAACATGGCCATCAAGACACCCGGCGAGCGTTTTCGCCAAGCCCTGGCGGAAGAAGCCCCGCTGCAGATCATCGGCGCCATCAACGCCAACCATGCCTTGCTGGCCAAGCGCGCGGGCTACCGTGCGATCTACCTGTCGGGTGGTGGCGTGGCCGCCGGCTCGCTGGGCCTGCCTGACCTGGGCATCAACACGCTCGACGATGTCCTGACGGACACCCGCCGCATCACCGATGTGTGCGACCTGCCCCTGCTGGTCGACATCGACACGGGCTTTGGCCCGTCTGCCTTCAACATCGAGCGCACCGTCAAGAGCCTGATCAAGGCCGGCGCCGCCGCCTGCCACATCGAGGACCAGGTGGGCGCCAAGCGCTGCGGCCACCGCCCTGGCAAGGAAATCGTCACCACCGAAGAAATGGTGGACCGTGTCAAGGCTGCCGCAGACGCCAAGACCGATGCCAGCTTCTTCCTGATCGCCCGCACCGACGCGATCCAGGTGCATGGCGTGGACGCGGCCATCGAGCGCGCCATTGCCTGCGTGGAAGCCGGCGCCGATGGCATCTTTGCCGAAGCCGCCTACGACCTGCCCACCTACGAGAAATTCGTCAAGGCCGTGAAGGTGCCCGTGCTGGCCAACATCACCGAATTCGGCAAGACCCCGCTGTTCAGCGTGGACGAACTGCGCCCCACCGGCGTGGGCATGGTGCTCTACCCCTTGAGCGCCTTCCGCGCCATGAACAAGGCCGCCGAGGCTGTTTACACTGCCATTCGACGCGACGGCCACCAGAAGAACGTGGTGGACATCATGCAGACCCGCGAAGAGCTGTACGACCGCATCGGCTACCACGCCTTCGAGGGCAAGCTGGACGCGCTGTTTGCCGCCAAGAAGTGATCCCGACGTTTCAATCGACTGCTTTAACCGACTGCTTTTACTCAGCCAGGAGACTCTCTCAATGAGCGCCACCCCCGAAACAACCACCCCCGGTTTCAAGCCCAAGAAGTCCGTTGCCCTGTCGGGCACTGCCGCCGGCAACACAGCGCTGTGTACCGTTGGCCGCACCGGCAACGACCTGGCTTACCGTGGCTACGACATCCTGGACGTCGCCACCACCTGTGAATTCGAAGAGATCGCGCACCTGCTGGTGCACGGCAAGCTGCCCACCGTGGCCGAACTGGCTGGCTACAAGGCCAAGCTGAAGTCGCTGCGCGGCCTGCCCGCTGGTCTGAAGACTGCGTTGGAGCAACTGCCCCCGTCGGCCCACCCGATGGACGTGATGCGCACCGGCGTGTCCGTGCTGGGCTGCCTCTCGCCCGAGAAGGACGACCATAACCACCCCGGCGCCCGCGACATCGCCGACAAGCTGATGGCCTCGCTGGGCTCGATGCTGCTGTACTGGTACCACTACAGCCACAACGGCAAGCGCATCGACGTGGAAACCGATGACGACTCCATCGGCGGCCACTTCCTGCATCTGCTGCACGGCGAGAAGCCGCGTGACAGCTGGGTGCGCGCCATGCACACCAGCCTGATCCTGTACGCAGAGCACGAGTTCAATGCCTCGACCTTCACCTCGCGCGTGGTGGCCGGCACGGGCTCGGACATGTATTCCGCCATCACCGGCGGCATCGGCGCCCTGCGTGGCCCCAAGCACGGTGGCGCCAACGAAGTCGCCTTCGAAATCCAGAAGCGCTACGACAACCCCGATGAGGCCGAGGCCGACATCCGTGCCCGCGTCGAGAAGAAGGAAGTCGTGATCGGCTTCGGTCACCCCGTCTACACCGTGAGCGACCCCCGCAACGTGGTCATCAAGAAGGTGGCGGAAGACCTGTCCAAGGAACAGAACAACATGAAGATGTACAACATCGCCGAGCGCCTGGAGTCGGTGATGTGGGAAATCAAGAAGATGTTCCCCAATCTGGACTGGTTCTCGGCCGTGAGCTACCACATGATGGGCGTGCCCACCGCGATGTTCACCCCGCTGTTCGTGATCGCCCGCACCAGTGGCTGGTCGGCCCACGTGATCGAACAACGCATCGACGGCAAGATCATCCGCCCCTCGGCCAACTACACCGGCCCAGAAGACCAGAAGTTCGTGCCGCTGAAGGACCGCAAGTAATTCAGCACAGCAAGGGCGCCTCAGGCGCCCTTTTACCTTGAGCCTCACCGTTCACCGAGTGCCCCGGCCATGAGCAACATCAATACCCAATTCCGCAAGAACCTGCCCGGCACCAAGCTGGACTACTTCGACACCCAAGCCGCTGTTGAAGCCATCAAACCCGGCGCCTGGGCCACCCTGCCCTACACCTCGCGCGTGCACGCCGAGAACATCGTGCGCAAAGCCGATCCGGCCATCATCAATGAATGTCTGACCCAGCTGATCGAGCGCAAGCGCGATCGCGACTTCCCCTGGTTCCCCGCTCGCGTGGCCTGCCACGACATCCTGGGCCAGACCGCGCTGGTGGACCTCGCGGGCTTGCGTGACGCCATCGCCAAGGAAGGCGGCGACCCATCCAAGGTCAACCCCGTGGTGCCCGTGCAGTTGATCGTCGACCACTCGCTGGCTGTGGAGTGCGGTGGTTTCGACCCCGATGCCTTCAAGAAGAACCGCGACATCGAAGAGCGCCGCAACGAAGACCGCTTTCACTTCATCGAGTGGACCAAGAACGCGTTTGCCAATGTGGACGTGATCCCTGCGGGCAACGGCATCATGCACCAGATCAACCTGGAGAAGATGTCGCCCGTGATCCATGCCGACCACGGCGTGGCCTACCCCGACACCTGCGTGGGCACCGACTCGCACACGCCGCACGTCGATGCGCTGGGCGTGATCGCCATCGGCGTGGGCGGCTTGGAAGCCGAGAACGTGATGCTGGGCCGCGCCTCGTGGATGCGCCTGCCTGAAATCGTGGGCGTGAAGCTCACCGGTCAACGCCAGCCCGGCATCACCGCCACTGACGTGGTGCTGGCCCTGACCGAGTTCCTGCGCAAGAACAAGGTCGTGGGTGCCTACCTGGAGTTCTACGGCGAAGGCGCAGCCAAGCTGACGATTGGAGACCGCGCCACCATCTCGAACATGGCGCCCGAGTACGGCGCCACCGCTGCCATGTTCAGCATCGACCAACAAACTTTGGATTACCTGACGCTGACCGGACGCGATGCCGAGCAAGTCAAGCTGGTTGAAACCTATGCCAAGACGGCCGGCCTGTGGTCTGACTCGCTCAAGGACGCCGTGTACGAACGCGACCTGACGTTCGACCTGTCCAGCGTGGTGCGCAACATGGCCGGCCCCTCGAACCCGCACGCCCGTGTGGCCACGAGCGACCTGGCCGCCAAGGGCATCGCCGGCAAGTGGCAGATGCCTGCCGCCGGTGAAGGCACCATGCCCGATGGCGCCGTGATCATCGCCGCCATCACCTCGTGCACCAACACCTCCAACCCGCGCAACGTGATCGCGGCCGCCCTGCTGGCCCGCAACGCCAACAAGCTGGGCCTGACCCGCAAGCCCTGGGTGAAGTCTTCGCTAGCCCCTGGCTCGAAGGCCGTGGAGTTGTACCTGAAGGAAGCCAATCTGCTGGGCGATCTGGAAAAGCTCGGCTTTGGCATCGTCGCCTTTGCTTGCACGACCTGCAACGGCATGTCCGGTGCGCTCGACCCGGTCATCCAGAAAGAAATCGTTGACCGCGATCTGTACGCCACCGCCGTGCTCTCGGGCAACCGCAACTTCGACGGCCGCATCCACCCGTATGCCAAGCAGGCTTTCCTGGCTTCGCCCCCGCTGGTGGTGGCCTACGCCATTGCCGGCACGGTGCGCTTCGACATCGAAAACGACGTGCTGGCGGTTGTGGACGGCAAGGAAATCCGCCTGAAGGACATCTGGCCTTCGGATGAAGAGATCGACGCCATCGTCAAGGCGGCCGTGAAGCCCGAGATGTTCCGCGCCGTGTACGAGCCGATGTTCGCCATCCAGGCCGACAAGGGCGTCAAGGTGAGCCCGCAGTATGACTGGCGCCCACAGTCCACCTACATCCGCCGCCCGCCTTACTGGGACACGGAAGGTGTGGGCGCGCTGGCCGCCAGCCCGCGCACGCTCAAGGGCATGCGCCCGCTGGCCATCCTGCCGGACAACATCACCACCGATCACCTCTCGCCTTCGAACGCGATCTTGATGAACTCGGCCGCTGGTGAATACCTGCACAAGATGGGCCTGCCCGAGGAAGACTTCAACTCCTACGCCACCCACCGCGGCGACCACTTGACCGCCATGCGCGCCACCTTCGCGAACCCCACGCTGAAGAACGAGATGGTGCGTGATGCCGATGGCAAGGTGAAGGCCGGCTCCCTGGCCCGCATCGAACCCGAAGGCAAGGTCGTGCGCATGTGGGAAGCCATGGAGGCCTACCAGGAGCGCAAGCAGCCGCTGATCATCATCGCCGGCGCCGACTACGGCCAAGGCTCCTCGCGCGACTGGGCCGCCAAGGGCGTGCGCCTGGCCGGCGTGGAAGCGATTGCCGCAGAAGGCTTCGAGCGCATCCACCGCACCAATCTGATCGGCATGGGCGTGATGCCCCTGGAGTTCAAGCCCGGCACCAACCGCCTGACTTTGAACCTGGACGGCACCGAGACGTATGACGTGGAAGGCGAACTCAAGCCCCGCACGGACCTGACGCTGGTCATCACCCGCAAGAACGGCGAAGTGGTGAAGGTGCCAATGACTTGCCGACTGGATACGGCTGAAGAAGTCGCGGTGTACGAAGCGGGTGGCGTGCTGCAGCGCTTCGCACAAGATTTTCTTGCGGCAAACAAGGCCGCCTGAAGGGACACCACCATGGCCTTCGCCCCTCAAATCAAGATCCCCGCCACCTACATCCGTGGCGGCACCAGCAAGGGCGTGTTCTTTCGCCTGCAGGACCTGCCTGCCTCGTGCCAGCAACCCGGCGAAGCGCGCGACAAGCTGTTCATGCGCGTCATCGGCAGCCCCGACCCGTATGCGGCCCACATCGACGGCATGGGCGGGGCCACGTCGAGCACCAGCAAGTGCGTGATCCTGTCCAAGTCCAGCGTGCCCGATCACGATGTGGACTACCTCTACGGTCAGGTCTCGATCGACAAGCCCTTTGTGGACTGGTCAGGCAACTGCGGCAACCTGTCCACGGCGGCTGGCGCCTTCGCCATCCATGCCGGCCTGGTTGACCCTGCGCGCATTCCGCAAAACGGTGTGGCGGTCGTCCGCGTCTGGCAAGCCAACATCAAGAAAACCATCATCGCGCACGTACCCGTGACCAACGGTCAGGTGCAAGAGACCGGTGACTTCGAGTTGGATGGCGTGACTTTCCCCGCCGCCGAGATCGTGCTGGAGTTCATGGATCCATCGGACGATGGTGATGAGGGCGGCTCGATGTTCCCCACCGGCAACCTGGTGGACGACCTTGAAGTGCCTGGCGTGGGGACTTTCAAGGCCACGATGATCACAGCGGGCATCCCCACCGTGTTCGTCAACGCCAAGGACATTGGCTACACCGGCACCGAACTGCGCGAGCAGATCAACACGGACCCTGAAGCGCTCAAGCGGTTCGAGGCGATCCGCGTGGCCGGCGCCCTGCGCATGGGGCTGATCAAGACGCCCGAAGAAGCCGCCACCCGCCAGCACACACCCAAGATCGCCTTCGTGGCGCCGCCCACCACCTACAAGGCATCGAGCGGCAAGACCATTGAGGCAGGTGATGTGGACCTGTTGGTGCGCGCCCTGTCCATGGGCAAGCTGCACCACGCCATGATGGGCACCTGCGCGGTGGCCATCGGCACGGCGGCCGCCATCCCCGGCACGCTGGTCAACCAGGCCGCGGGCGGCGGTGAACGCGAAGCCGTGCGCTTTGGTCACCCATCGGGCACCCTGCGCGTCGGCGCCCAGGCGAGGCAGGTCAACGGACAGTGGACGGTGACCAAAGCCATCATGAGCCGCAGCGCCCGCATCCTCATGGAAGGCTGGGTGCGCGTGCCGGGCGACGCGTTCTAAGCAGTTGCACCCCTCCACACAGCCCGACCCGCTCCCAGCCGGTCGGGTTTCTTGTGACGTCTCTCACGCTCATGGGGGTGGACCCCACACAAGAGCGCGCAAATTGGTGGCAAGATCATTTGCCCAGCGCCAGCGAAGGCAGGTCACCCGAAATCCGTCTCGATTGGCGATCGTTCCAACACCAACTCAGGATCCTCCGATGCGCGCAACTTTTTCCTTGACTCGCCCCTCCCGGTCTGCATCGATCGCAGCCGGTCTGCTGCTCGGCATGATGGCCGGCACATTTGTCGCCCCCGCCGCTGCTGCCAGCAAAGCCAAGGCCGACATTCAAACGGCGGCGTCCGACGAGCAAAAAGCAGCGGCCGAGCGGGTTCTGTACGGCAAATACCAATGCGAGTTCGGCAAGACCATCAACGTCGCCCGTGACGAGCAAAACCCAGGTTACGTCAAACTGGCACTGGCCAAACAAAGCTGGACGATGAAGCCCGTGCTGTCGTCGACCGGTGCCGTGCGACTGGAAGATGTCAAAGGCAACACGCTGCTGGTCCAGATTCTGACCAAGTCCATGTTGATGGACCAGAAGGCGGGTCGCCGCCTGGTCGATGGCTGCGCCAACGACACCCAACGCGCGGCTGAAGAGGACCTCAAGAAGAACCCTCGTCCCTCGGCTTTCGCCGATACCCCGGCCTGAACGCCCTCCATATGCCTTCAGCCGTCGGGTAGACGCGCTGACCGCCCCCGGCCGCAGCCATGCTGCGGCTTTTTTGTGCCTGTCTGAGCCGGCAGAGGCACACACCCCCACGAGATTGCTGTCTTTTTCGCAAAAACAGTGGGATTTCCCCGCAGAGCTAGGCGAAAATAGAGGTTTGCCGTATTTCCGCCTATCCGGCGGTGAATCCGTTTGAACTGACCCTTGCTCTTGACCCAAGGTAACACTCCATGCTGCAAGCCTATCGCCAACACGTTGCTGAGCGCGCTGCCCTCGGCATCCCTCCTCTGGCCCTGTCCGCACAGCAAACCGCTGAGCTGATCGAACTGATCAAGAATCCGCCTGCAGGCGAAGACGCGTTTTTGCTGGACCTGCTGACCCACCGTGTCCCTCCTGGCGTGGACGATGCTGCCAAGGTCAAGGCATCCTTCCTGGCCGCTGTCGCCCACGGCGACGTCAAAGTGGCTCTGATCTCCAAGGCCAAGGCCACCGAGTTGCTGGGCACCATGGTCGGCGGCTACAACGTCAAGCCCCTGATCGACCTTCTGTCTGACGCCGAAGTCGGTGGCGTGGCCGCTGAAGCCCTGAAGAAGACCCTGCTGATGTTCGACGCCTTCCATGACGTCGCCGAACTGTGCAAGGCCGGCAACGCCAACGCCAAGGCTGTGATGCAGTCGTGGGCCGATGCCGAGTGGTTCACCACCCGCCCCCCCGTCGCCAAGAAGATCACCGTGACCGTGTTCAAGGTGCCTGGCGAAACCAACACCGACGACCTGTCGCCCGCTCCCGATGCCTGGAGCCGTCCTGACATCCCGATGCACTATCTGGCGATGCTCAAGAACACCCGTGCTGACGCGGCCTTCAAGCCTGAAGAAGACGGCAAGCGCGGCCCGATGCAGTTCATCGAAGACCTGAAGAAGAAGGGCCACCTGGTTGCCTACGTCGGCGACGTGGTCGGTACCGGCTCTTCCCGTAAGTCGGCCACCAACAGCGTGATCTGGGCCACCGGCGAAGACATTCCCTTCGTGCCCAACAAGCGCTTCGGCGGCGTGACCCTGGGCGGCAAGATCGCCCCCATCTTCTTCAACACGCAAGAAGACTCTGGCTCGCTGCCCATCGAAGTGGACGTGTCCAACTTCGAAATGGGCGATGTCATCGACATCTACCCCTACGACGGCAAGATCGAGAAGAACGGCGCCGTGGCTGCCACCTTCTCGCTCAAGAGCCAGGTGCTGCTGGACGAAGTGCAAGCCGGCGGCCGCATCAACCTGATCATCGGCCGCTCGCTGACTGGCAAGGCCCGTGAATTCCTGGGTCTGCCCGCCTCCACCCTGTTCCGTCTGCCCCAGGCACCGAAGGACAGCGGCAAGGGCTTCTCGCTGGCGCAGAAGATGGTCGGCCGTGCTTGCGGCCTGCCCGAAGGTCAAGGCGTGCGTCCTGGCACCTACTGCGAACCCAAGATGACCACCGTCGGTTCGCAAGACACCACCGGCCCGATGACCCGTGACGAGTTGAAGGACCTGGCTTGCCTGGGCTTCAGCGCCGACATGGTGATGCAATCGTTCTGCCACACCGCGGCTTATCCCAAGCCCGTGGACGTGAAGATGCACCGCGAACTGCCTAACTTCATCAGCAACCGCGGCGGCGTGGCCCTGCGTCCGGGTGACGGCGTGATCCACTCGTGGCTGAACCGTCTGCTGTTGCCCGACACCGTCGGCACCGGTGGCGACTCGCACACCCGTTTCCCGATCGGCATCTCCTTCCCGGCTGGCTCCGGTCTGGTCGCTTTCGGCGCCGCCACCGGCGTGATGCCTCTGGACATGCCCGAGTCGGTTCTGGTTCGCTTCAAGGGCAAGATGCAGCCTGGCATCACCCTGCGCGACCTGGTGCACGCCATCCCTCTGTACGCCATCAAGGCCGGTCTGCTGACCGTGGCCAAGGCTGGCAAGAAGAACATCTTCTCGGGCCGCATCCTCGAAATCGAAGGTCTGCCAGATCTGAAGGTCGAGCAAGCATTCGAGCTGTCTGACGCGTCCGCTGAGCGCTCTGCCGCTGGCTGCACCGTGCACCTGAACAAGGAGCCCGTGGCCGAGTACATGCAGTCGAACATCGTTCTGATGAAGAACATGATCGCCAACGGCTATCAAGACGCTCGCACCCTGGCTCGCCGTATCGCTGCCATGGAAGCCTGGTTGGCCAAGCCTGAGCTGCTCAAGGCCGATGCCGACGCCGAATACGCTGCCGTGATCGAGATCGATCTGGCCGACATCACCGAGCCAATCCTGTGCGCTCCCAACGACCCAGACGACGCCCGTCCGCTGTCTGAAGTCGCGGGCACCAAGATCGACGAAGTGTTCATCGGCTCTTGCATGACCAACATCGGTCACTTCCGCGCCGCTTCCAAGCTGCTGGAAGGCAAGAAGGACATCCCCGTGCGTCTGTGGGTGGCCCCTCCGACCAAGATGGACGCTGCCGAGCTGACCAAGGAAGGCCATTACAACGTGCTGGGCGGCGCGGGCGCCCGCATGGAAATGCCCGGCTGCTCGCTGTGCATGGGTAACCAGGCTCAGGTCAAGGAAGGCGCCACCGTGGTGTCCACCTCGACCCGTAACTTCCCCAACCGTCTGGGCAAGAACTCGAACGTGTTCCTGGCCTCTGCCGAACTGGCTTCGATCGCCTCCAAGCTGGGTCGCATCCCCACGCTGGCCGAGTACCAGGCCGACATCGGCGTGATCTCGCAGAACGCGGACAAGATCTACCAGTACATGAACTTCAACAAGATTGAAGAGTACGTGGAGACCGCCAAGACCGTGCAGGCCTGAGCCTTGCCGATCTGTGCAGCTCTGAGCTGACATGAAGCCCGCCGGGGAAACCTGGCGGGCTTTTTTGATGCCGGTGACAGGTTTACTTACCTGGGACGGGATCGCTCACAAATCGGGCGGCGCGGCCACGCATAATCCCCCCTCAACTTGTTTTGAGCGGTGCCCCTGGCGGGCCCGATCTCGCCTCTATGCCATTTGCTTCGTCGTTTTCTCGCTTGTTGTGGCGACGCGCCCTGTGGACCGCACTCGGTCTGTTCATTGCCGGCACGATCAGCCTGGGCATCGCGCTGGCGGTGCTCTACCCTCAGTTGCCCGACACCTCCTCACTGGACAACTACCACCCCAAGCTGCCCCTGCGGGTGTACACCGCCGACGGCGTCGAGATTGGCGGCTTTGGCAGCGAAAAGCGCATCTACCTGCCCATCGATCAGATCCCCAAGCTGATGCGCGACAGCTTGCTGGCCGTGGAGGACTCTCGTTTTTACGAACACCACGGCATCGATCCGATCGGAGTGATGCGGGCCATCTGGTCCAACCTCACCTTCCGGCGCACGCAGGGCGCCTCCACGATCACGCAGCAGGTGGCCCGCACCTTTTTTCTGACGCGGGAAAAGACCCTGACCCGCAAGCTCAAGGAGGCGCTGCTGTCATGGAAGCTGGAAAACCAGCTCAGCAAAGACCAGTTGCTCGAGCTGTACATGAACCAGATCTACCTGGGCGCGCGGGCCTATGGCTTTGGCGAGGCCGCACAGACCTACTTCGGCAAACCGCTGGCCGAACTGACGGCTGCGGAATGCGCCATGCTGGCCGGTCTGCCGCAGAACCCCCATTTCGTCAACCCGATCAAGAATCCCGACCGTGCCCGCGCTCGACAGCTGGTGGCCCTGTGGCGCATGCACGAAGAAGGGGTCCTCAATGACACCCAGTACGAGCAGGCCAAAGCCCAGAAGCTGGTGATCCGCAAAGCCACGGATGTGGACCTGCATGCCGAATACGTCGCCGAGATGGCGCGCCAACAGGTCTATGCCCAATACGGCGAGGCGGCCTACACAACGGGCATGAAGGTCATCACCACCTTGCGCTCGAGCGACCAGCAAGCGGCCTACAAGGCGCTGCGCCATACCCTGATCGAACACGCTCGTGCACAGGCCTGGCGCGGACCCGAGGACCAGGAAGAGCTCGATGACGATTGGGACAACGACAACCCGGCCCTGGCTCAGACCCTGGCCGAGTACATGGACGACGAAGATTTGCACGTCGCGGTGGTGACCCAGGCGGGCCCCAAGCAGGTCACCGCCGTGCTGACCTCGGGTGAGGTGATCCGCGTCGAGGCGAAGGGCCTGCGCCAGGTGCAGGCCGGCTTGGGCAACAAGGTCCCTGCGAAGCTGCGAATCAGCCGAGGGTCCGTCGTGCGCCTGATCCAGACCGGCAAGGACTGGGCCATCACCCAGTGGCCTGAAGCAGAAGGTGCGCTGGTCGCCATGGACCCGCGCAGCGGCGAGGTACGCGCCCTGGTGGGCGGGTTTGACTTCCGCCACAACCAGTTCAACCATGTGACCCAAGGTTGGCGCCAGCCGGGGTCCAGCTACAAGCCCTTTCTGTATGCCGGCGCGATGGAACATGGCGTGATGCCGGAGACCTTCATCAACGATGCGCCCTTGACCGATGTGGGCGACTGGTCGCCACAAAACTCGGACGGCAGCGCCGATGGCCCCATCACCCTGCGTCAGGCGCTGGCGCGGTCCAAGAACCTGGTCACCATTCGACTGGTCCAACTGATGGGCGCCAACAACGCGCGGCAATGGACGGGCAAGTTCGGCTTCGATGTCGACAAGCAACCGGACAACCTCACCCTCGCCCTGGGTGCGGGCTCCACCACGCCGCTGCAACTGGCGGGTGCGTATGCCGTGATCGCCAACGGCGGGCTGACGGTCAAACCGGTGGTGATTCGCCGCATCACGGACGCCTCAGGCAAGAAGGTCTTCGAGGCCCCGGAGCAAGTGCTCACAGAAGCGCAACGCGCCATCCCGGCCCGCAACGCCTTCATGATCTCCAGCCTGCTGCAAGAGGTGACCCGCACGGGCACAGCGGCCCGCGCGCAGGCGCAACTCAAACGCCCTGACCTGTACGGCAAGACCGGCACCACCAACGACGTGGTCGACGCCTGGTTTGCGGGCTTCCAGCCGCATCTGGTCGCAGTGGTCTGGGTCGGGTATGACACCCCGCGCAGCCTCGGCTCGCATGCGTCGGGGGCGTCCCTGGCGCTTCCGGCGTGGATCAGCTTCATGGGCAGCGCCCTCAAGGGCGAGCCCGTCGCTGAAGTCGCCCCCCCTGATGGGGTCGTTCACGGCGAAGACTGGCGTTATACCGAGTGGGCCGAAGGCGGGTTCATCTCGTCGCTGGGGATCGATGGCCAGTCCGTCAATCCTTCCCTGATTCCGGCACCACCGCCACCACCCGCATCGGCGGCGTCCGGCGGCGAGGGCTGGTCGTCGTTCCTGCCTCGGTTCCTGCAGTAATCCGGGGCTGGGCGAAGGGTCGGCCGCCCTTGGGTACCATGGGCTGACTATGGAAAGCGCTCGCCCCCCTTCGAGGGTCTTGTTGTGCGGTGCGTCCGGGTTCATCGGACGGCACATTCGCGCGGCCCTCGAACGAGCGGGGCACACCGTCATCGCGGGGCGCTCACAGCCGCGGGCCGGCTCGATCCAGGTGGACTTCGTGCATGACACCCGTGCCGCAACGTGGCTGCCCAAGCTGCAGGGTCTGGACGCGGTGGTCAACGCGGTGGGGGTGCTGCGCGACAGCCCCCAGCGCCCGATGCAGGCCGTCCATGCGGACGCGCCGGTGGCCCTGTTTGATGCCTGTGCGCAGGCCGGGGTTCGGCGGGTCGTCCACATTTCAGCCTTGGGGATTCAGGGCAACCCCAGCGCCTATGCCCGCACCAAACTGGTGGCGGATCGGCACCTGCGGGCCTTGACCGACGCCGGCAAGCTGGACGGCATGGTCGTGCGTCCCAGCGTGGTGTTCGGCAAGGGCGGCGCGAGCAGCGAACTGTTCATGACCTTGGCTCACAGCCCCGTGTGGCTGCTGCCGCGGCCGGTGACCGAGACCCGCATCCAGCCCGTTGCGGTGTCGGACCTGGCTCTCGTTGTGGCGCAATTGCTGGCTCCGGCGCATCGCCAGCAAAGCGGTGAGATCGCCTGTGTCGGGGCCCGGGCACTGACCGTGGTCGACTTCCTGGCCGTGCTGCGCGCCAAGCTGGGCCATCCGCCCGCACATGTCTTCACCCTACCGGACCGCTTGACCCGTTGGAGCGCCCGCCTGGGCGACCACATTCCGATCAGCCCATGGTGCTCGCAGACCTTGGCCCTGCTCAGTCAGGACAACGTCGCGCCGACCGCGATGACAGCAGCCTTGCTGGGTCGCGAGCCACTCGGGCCGGACCAATTCCAGATTGAGGGCTAGGGCATCATGCGCCAGCCGGTCACACGCAACGCAGCACGCATGGCGCTGATCTCGGTGTGGCTGTGGACAGGCGTGGTCAGCGTGCTCGAGCGCCACGGCCAAGGCGTGCAGCTGCTGCAAGGCACGCTGATTCGAGACCCGTCGCTCCAGCAAGCGGTGATCCTGGCAGGCGCCGCCATGGATCTGACCTTCGGCGTGGGCATGGCGGTCTACCCGCGCAAGCGCATGTTCGACCTGGCGCTGGCCGGCATGACGCTGATGACGGTCATCGCCACGGTCCTGTCGCCCGAACTGTGGCTGCACCCCTTGGGACCTCTGCTCAAGAACATCCCCATTGCGGTGTTGTTGTGGCAACTGCGTGAAAGCTCGCCATGAACACTTACCTGGTCATCAAATGGCTGCATATCTTGTCCAGCGTGCTGATGGTGGGCACCGGCTTTGGTTCGGCGTTCTACATGTTCTTTGCCAACCGCAGTGGCTCGGTCGCCGCGCAAGCCGTGGTGGCGCGGTTGGTGGTGCGTGCAGACTGGTGGTTCACCACGCCGGCCGTGATCTTTCAGCCCTTGTCGGGCCTGTGGCTGGTTCATCAAGCCGGCTGGCCCTGGCACACGCCCTGGCTGGCCTTGTCTTCGGGGCTGTATGCCTTTGCCGTGCTGTGCTGGCTGCCAGTGGTCGTTCTACAGATCCGCATGGCGCGTCTGGCCGACGAGGCCATGACGACCGGCACGCCCGTTCACCCGGCCTATTGGCGAATGACCTGGCAATGGGAGGCCCTGGGCTACCCCGCCTTCGTCGCCATGCTGTCGGTTTACTTTCTGATGGTCTACAAGCCCGCGCTGTGGCAGTGAAGGCCGCTGCCAGAAGGCCCAACGATTCACCCAGCCCTGAACCCAGATCTCCATCACATAGGCCACGCTGAATATGCTCAGCGCCATCACGGCCAGGCAAAGCGCGGGTCGATCGGCCAAGGGGGTTTGCACCCAAAACTCGATGATCGGGAAATGGAAGATATACACCCCATATGAAATGGGCGCCACATGGCGAAACGGCCCGAAGGTCCAGCGAAACAGCCGCTCGCCGCCACGCGACCACAACTTGTACCAGGCCCACCCCACCATCAAGAACACCGCTGCGGCGGCGAAGCGCCGCATGTCCAGGATGGGGTACAGGCCCGGTGAGCGTTCGGTCGCCGGCATGCTCCATACAAACGGCAACCAGGCCAGCGCCAGCAGAACCAGCCCCGCACACCAAGGCAGCACAGCCTTCATCTGGATCTCGCCCTGCTGGGCGTAGCGGCGCGCCAGGTCAGCCGCGGCCCACCAGGTCACAAAATTGACGGCAAAGTAGCTCAACTGATTGGGCCACACGCTGTGCGCCAACAGGGCCACCCCTGCGGCGGCCGCCATCCAGACGTGGCGCCGCTGGGGCGACCGCTCGACCTTGAGCAGACCGATGAAGAAGATGTAGAACCACCATTCATAAGCCAGCGACCACAAGGCTTCGTTGTAATACTGGTCCACCCACACGCCCGGCCTGGCATAGCCAAAGTCCTGCAGCATCAACAGGTTACCCAGCAAGGCGCCCCATCGCGGCGAGACCCACGCCTGCGCAGCCGCACACGCCATGCCATACGAAAACAGCAAGCTCAACACAAACAAGGGGTAGATCCGTTTGATGCGCTTGAGGAAAAAGTCGCTCACGGTGGTGTCATCCGATGTCGACAAACGCACCACAAAACCCGAGAGCAAAAAGAACAACACCACCGCTTCGGCCGCGAAGCGAAACGGCAAGGCCCAGGCCGGGTTGTGAAAGTAGACATTGCAGATGTGGCCCATCACCACATAGCTGGCCGCAAAGCCCCGAATTGCCTCCAGGGCTTGCAAGCGATGAGGCGTGCGGGTGGCACGCAAGGTGGACGACATGACCAAGAGGGGCAAAGCCAAAGGAAGCCCGACCTTCTCACATCAATGCGACAGGCTGTTGACAGGCCGGCCGGCCCGCCGCGCTACAGATCCAGATGGGTCAGATACAGCCGCAGGTCAAACTCGTACTGATGGTAGTTGGGCTCCATGTGCGTACACAGCTGATAGAAGGCTTTGTCGTGTTCGCGCTCTTTGAGGTGAGCCAACTCATGCACCACGATCATTTGCAAGAACTCGGGCGGCGCATCCTTGAACAAGCTCGCGACCCGGATCTCGCGCTTGGCCTTGAGCTTGCCGCCCTGCACGCGTGACACCATGGTGTGCGTGCCCAGCGCATGCTGAATCACCTTGAGCTTGTTGTCGTAGGCCACCTTGGTGATCGGCTCGCCGTTGCGCAGGTAGCGTGTCTTCAAGGCCATCACGTAGTCGTACAAGGCCGTGTCACTGCGAACGTCATGGCGATCGGGATAACGGCGCGCCAGGACGTCGCCCAATTTGCCTTCGTCGATCAGGTGCTGCACCTGCTGCAGCACCTGCGCCGGGTAAGCCGCCAGGTATTTCAACTGCGGCGAAGGCACAAAGCGCTCGGTTGCCCCATCCGCTCGTTTCATGGCGCGATCTGCTCGGCGTAGTCATACAAAGCGCCCAGGATGTTCTGGCCGCGTTCGTCATCTTCACTGAGTTGCTCGCTCAGGGTGTCGATGCGCTCAAAGAACTGGGCCAGGGACAAGGCCCCTCCCTGCCCTTCATGCAGACGCGCGGTGCAGTGGGCATGCCAACGCGCCTGATCGGACTCGGACAAACTGTCCTCGAAGTTGCGCGCGCGATAACGGAACAGCAACTCTTCCAGCCGCTCGTCTTCGAACGCCGGTGTGCGCTCCGCCAGCTTGTGCGCCCGGTCAGGCGGGGGCATGGCGCGGATGCGCTCCAGGGTCCGGCGGTCGTTCTGACTGAGGAAGCCGCCGTACAGGTCTTCGTCCACGTCCATCCCAGCCGTGGCCGATGCCGAGGGCCGCTCGAACACTTCCGCCCAGATCCCGGCCATGCTCGCACCGCGTTCAGCCGCGATCTGAGCATGCTGCATGCACGCCGCCACATCGATGCCCCACTTCTGTGCCACGGCGGGGCTCAAGGTCTTGAGGTTGCCGATCACGATGGGCGACTTGTTGATGTGGATGCTTTTGATGGGCAATCGGGTCGTGCCTTCGGGCAAGTCTTCGGTCTTGCTGAACATGCGTTCACGGATGGTTTGCGCGCTCAGCCCAAACAGCTCGGTGGGGTCCATGGCGAGGTCCCACACGATCATTTCGTTCTTGTTGCTGGGGTGCGGGGCCAAGGGCCACACCAGGGCCAGGCAGCCGCGCTCCACGCCGTACATGCCCGAGATATGAAGGAAGGGCCGCCCCACCCCCATTTCCGCCAGCACCGCGTCCTTCTTGCGCAACTTCAGGCAGAAGTCCCACAGCTTGGGTTGCGCCTGCTTGATCAAGCGCGCCAAGGCAATCGTGGCTCGCACGTCGGACAAGGCATCGTGGGCCGCCTCGTGCGTGAGCCCGTTGGCCACGGTCAGGTGTTCCAGTTTGAAGGACGGCCGGCCATCTTCGTGTTGAGGCCACTGGATGCCCTCGGGGCGCAGTGCCCAGCTGCACCGAACCACATCCAGCAGATCCCATCGTCCGCACTGGTTCTGCCATTCGCGGGCATAGGGGTCGATCAGGTTGCGCCAGAACAGGTGCCGTGTGACCTCGTCGTCGAAGCGGATGGTGTTGTAGCCCACGCCCACGGTGCCCGGTTGCGCCAGCTCGCGTTCGATGGCGTCGGCAAAGGCATGTTCAGGCACCCCCTGTTCCAGACAGGTTTGCGGCAGGATGCCGGTCAACAGGCAGGCTTCGGGTTCAGGCAGGTAATCGCGCGGCGGCAGGCAGTACTGCATCAGCGGCTCGCCGATCTCGTTGAGGTCGGCGTCGGTGCGCACCCCGGCGAACTGGGATGGGCGGTCCCGCCTCGGCGACTTGCCAAAGGTTTCGTAGTCGTGCCAGTAAAAGGTGAAGTCGCCGCTCATGGGTCAGGATCGGTTCAGATGGACAAAACGGCCCGCTGGTTGTCCAGACGGGCCGTTATCACGTCGTGAAGACGCGTGCTGAGGTCAGGCCATCAGCGCTTGCGAATCACCACGCTGCCGACGGAGTAGCCCGCACCGAAGGAGCACAGCACCCCCACGTCACCGGCGGCCATGTCGGTGTGGTACTTGTGGAAGGCGATCACCACGCCGGCCGACGAGGTGTTGGCGTATTCATCCAGAATCAGCGGAGCGACGTCCGGTCCGGCCTCGCCGCCGATCAAGCGCTTGACCACCAGCTGGTTCATGCTCTGGTTGGCCTGATGCAGCCAGTAGCGGCGCACCTGGGTGGGCTCCAGCGTCAGGGCAGCCAGATGGCTTTCGATGTGGGCTGCGGCAATGGGCACCACTTCCTTGAACACCTTGCGGCCTTCCTGACGGAAGGTCTTGTCGCGCGCATTCGGGTCGGTGTCCTCACAACGGTTCATGAAACCGAAGTTGTTGCGGATGTTGTTGGAGAACTGGGTGGCCAACTTGGTGCCCAGCACTTCCCATTGGTCGGCAGAGGTTGCCGTGTCGACGCTCTCGACGATGCAGGCGGTGGCCACGTCACCGAAGATGAAGTGGCAATCGCGATCGCGCCATTCCTGGTGCGCCGAGGTGATCTCAGGATTGACCACGAGTACGCACTTGGCCGATCCCGACCGAATGGCGTTAACGGCCTGTTCCAGCGCGAAAGTCGCGGTCGAACAGGCGACGTTCATGTCGAAACCGTAGCCATTGATGCCCAGCGCCTGCTGAATCTCGACCGCCATGGCGGGATAGGCGCGCTGCATGTTCGAGGCCCCGCAGATGACGGCGTCGATGTCTTCCGGCTTCTTGCCAGCGGCCGCCATGGCCTTGTGACACGCGTCGACAGCGATCTCGGCCATCAGCGACAACTCGTCATCGGCGCGGGGCGTGAAGCGGGGATACATGCGGTGGGGGTCCAGCACGCCGGACTTGTCCATCACATAGCGCTGCTTGATGCCGGACGCCTTTTCAATGAACTCGACGCTGGAGTGAGCCAGTGGCTCACGCTCACCGGCTTCGATCTGGGCCGCGTTCTGCGCGTTCTGCAGATCGACGTAGGCATTGAAAGCCTGGACCAGTTCGGCGTTGGTGATGGTGTGAGGGGGCTGGTACAGGCCGGTCCCGCTGATGACGACTGCGCTCATGGTTCGGAGGGGCTCATCACGCGCCCGGTCAGGCGGCTTCGACCCGGATCATCAAAACGGCTGATTTTGCCACCTTTTACGTTGCAGACAAAATGCGGGGATCAGGGTGTCTTAAGCTTTGCCCCCTACAGTGAAAAGACGCACACACCACCCCACTTTCGAAAAGGAATAGCCATGAAAACCACCCAGACCCTCTTCGCAGCCCTGATGGCCGCCGCGGCCCTGACGCCTTTCGCCGTTCAGGCCAAGGCCGACTGCCCCGCCCACCCCAAGGCTGAATGGATGAAAGAAGCCGATGCGCGCGCCAAGCTCGAAGCCCAGGGCTACAAGATCCGCAAGTTCAAGGTCGACGGCCAGTGCTACGAGATCTATGGTTTCGACAAAGATGGCAAGAAGGTCGAGATCTACTTTGACACCAAGACTTTGGACGTGGTCAAAGCCAACGTGGAATGAGCACCATGCTGTGGAGCCCCCTCGTCCGCCTGACCCACTGGGGCATGGCGGCGCTGGTGCTCTTCAACTTGTTCAATGACACGGGACGCGTTCACCGCTGGGCGGGGTACACGGCGCTGGCCTTGGTGGTCTGCCGCCTGGTCTATGGTGTGCGCCAACGCCGCCTCAGCCCGGCCCGCATCCGCATCCCGAGCATCTCGGAGGTCTGGGTGCATGTCTCAGACTTGCTGGCCGGCCGTGCCCATCCCAGCCGGGGACACAATCCGGTGGGGATGTGGGCGGCCCTGATCATGTGGGGCCTGGTGCTCTCGCTGGGCGTGACGGGCTGGTTGAGCCAGCTGGACCGCTACTGGGGCGACGATGCACTGCTGGATCTGCACAGCACACTGGCGCAAGCCCTCCAGATCATGATCCTGATCCACTGGATCGGCGTGGCCAGCATGTCCGTGTTGCTCAAGCAGAACCTGGTCCGCGCCATGGTCACCGGCAAAAGCGCGGTCAGAACGGAGCCGGACAATTGATGTCCAGCATCTCGCCTGTGGCGGGGTGAAGCAGCTTCAACTGCTCCGCATGCAAGAGCAGCCGGGGCGCCCGTGTGCGGGCTGAGCCCTGCGCGTAAAGCGGATCGCCCACGATGACATGGCCGATGGCCAGCATGTGCACCCGCAGCTGGTGCGAGCGGCCGGTGATGGGCTCCAACTCGACGCGCGTGGTGCCGTCTGCTTCATCCAGGTCTGTCACGCGATAACGGGTCTGCGATGGCTTGCCCTGGGTGTGATCCACCTTCTGCAAGGGGCGATTGGGCCAATCGGTGATCAGGGGCAGATCGACCATGCCTTCTGCAGCGGTCAGCAAGCCATCGAGCACCGCCACATAACGCTTGTCGACCTCACGCTTCAAGAACCGCTCGCTGAACTGGCGCTGCATCTCCTTGCCCCGGGCCAACAGCAGCAAGCCCGAGGTGTCCATATCGAGCCGGTGCACGACCAAGGCGTCGGGATATCGCTGCTGCACGCGGGCCGACATGCAATCGGCAAAGGCCTCGCCTCGCCCGGGCACGCTCAACAGCCCACTGGGCTTGTTGACGATGACCACATGGTCGTCGGCCCACAGCAAGTCCAGCCCCTCGTCGGGCGGCGGCCGGTAATCCAGCAATTGATGACCACTCATGAGCGCGCCACCGTGCGGGCCCCTTCGCGCGCGGCATAACGGCGAGCCAGCACCGTGCACACGAACATCTGCAGCTGGTGATAGACCATGATGGGCAGGATCAACACACCCATCGCGGCCGACCCGCCAAACAAAAGCTTGGCCATGGGCATGCCCGAGGCCATCGTCTTCTTGGAGCCGCAAAACACGGCGACGATCTCGTCTTCCACGTCAAAGCGGAGTCGCCGTGCGATCCAGCGACTCAGCCACAAGGTCGGCAGCAGGAACAGCGCCGCCCCGGCCAGGGTCTGCATCAACAGGCCTGCACCATGGCGGCTCCATAGCCCGTCGGCCACCGAGTCCGAAAAAGCAGACCAGACCAGGAGCACGATCACCACCCGATCAAACACATTGGTCACCGGCTTGATGCGGGCAAACAGCGGCAACAGCCAGCGGCGGGACAGGTGCCCCAGCACAAACGGCAGCAGCAGCATCTTGGCGATCTTGAGCATGGTGGCGCCGACGTCGAGGGCATGGGCCCCGTCTGCGCCGATCACCGCGCTGACCAGCAAGGGCGTGAGCAGCACCCCCAGCAGGGTCGACAAGGTGGCATTGAGTACCGCCGCCGCCACGCGCCCCTTGGCCAGCGCCGTCATGGCCACCGAAGACGACACGGTCGAGGGCAGCACCGCCAGGTAGAAAAAGCCCATCTGCAGGTCATGCGGCACCCAGCGGCCCAGCAGCAGCGTGCAGACCGCCCACCACAGCGGGAACCAGACATAGGTGCAACTTTGGACCAGCAAATGCAGGCGCCAACGCGATGCACCGTCTTTCAGGCTGTCGGTCGACAGACCCATGCCATGCAGAAAGAACAGGCCGAGCACGCCCAGATCGGTCACCTGGCCGAGCCGCAACACCCCTTGGCTGCGCCCCACATCGGGCCACAGGCTGGCGACGACCACCGCCATCACCATGCCCAGCAAAAACCAATCCAGATGGGGCCATTTCAATTTCACGACAGAGACACCTCGTTACGCCGGCCTGCCGACAGTCGGCCAGACACCCCCGGATTATCGGCAAACCCTCAACCCAGAGGGTTTCATCGATTTCTGCCTGCCCCGATGCCACAATGGTCCGATCCATTTTTGCCGCACTTTCAGGAGTCCCGCACATGGCCACCGCTTCAACCGTGACAGCCCATCCCTTTGCCCAGACCTTGAAATCCTTCAAGACCGAGTCGGGCCAATCCCTGAAGTTGTATTCCCTGCCTGCGCTGAGCAAGCAGTATCCCAATGTGCAGAACTTGCCGATCTCGCTGCGGATCGTGCTCGAAGCGGTGCTGCGTCATTGCGATGGGCTGAAAGTGCTGCCGCAGCATGTGGAACGCCTGGCCAATTGGCAGGCCCAGGCGCCCCGCACCGACGAGATCCCCTTTGTGGTGGCTCGGGTGGTGCTGCAGGACTTCACCGGCGTGCCGCTGCTGGCTGACCTGGCTGCGATGCGCAACGTGGCGGCCGAACTGGGCAAGGACCCCAAGCGCATCGAGCCGCTCGTGCCGGTGGACCTGGTGGTGGACCACTCGGTGATGATCGACCACTATGGCAGCCCGCAAGCGCTCGACCTGAACATGAAGCTGGAGTTCCAGCGCAACAACGAGCGCTACCAGTTCATGAAGTGGGGCATGCAGGCCTTTGACACCTTCCGCGTGGTGCCCCCAGGCTTTGGCATCGTCCACCAGGTCAACCTGGAATACCTGGCCCGCGGCGTGCACCTGCAAGGCGACGGCGTGGCCTACCCGGACACGCTGGTTGGCACCGACAGCCACACGACGATGATCAACGGCATCGGTGTGGTCGGCTGGGGGGTGGGCGGCATCGAAGCCGAGGCCGGCATGCTGGGCCAGCCGGTCTACTTCCTGACGCCCGACGTGGTGGGCATGGAGTTGACCGGGCAACTGCGTGAAGGCGTCACCGCCACCGATCTGGTGCTCACCGTGACCGAGATCCTGCGCAAGGCCAAGGTGGTCGGCAAGTTCGTCGAGTTCTTTGGCGAAGGCACGGCCTCGCTGAGCGTGCCCGACCGCGCCACCATGGCCAACATGGCGCCCGAGTACGGTGCCACGATGGGCTTCTTCCCGGTCGATGCCCGCACGATCGACTACTTCAAAGGCACCGGCCGCTCACCGGCCGAGATCGAGGCCTTCGAGGCCTACTTCAAGGCACAAGGGCTGTTTGGCATCCCCGGAAGCCGCTCGGCCCCGGCGTCCATGAAGAACATCCGCTACTCGCAGGTCGTTCAACTCGACCTGGGCACGGTGGCGCCCTCGCTGGCCGGGCCCAAACGCCCGCAGGATCGCATCGAAATCGGGCAACTGTCCCAGCGCTTCACCGAACTGTTCAGCAAGCCCATTGCCGAAAACGGGTTCAATCAACCTGCTGGCAAACTCGCCGAGACCTTCGTCACCCCGACCAGCGACATCCCGATCAACAATGGCGACGTGCTGATCGCCGCCATCACGTCTTGCACCAACACCTCTAACCCCAGCGTCCTGCTGGCTGCGGGTTTGCTCGCGAAGAAGGCGGTGCAGGCCGGATTGAGCGTCAAGCCACACATCAAGACTTCGCTGGCGCCGGGCTCGCGCATCGTCACCGAGTATCTGCAGAAGGCCGGGCTGCTGCCCTATCTTGAAAAGCTGGGGTTCGCCGTGGCAGCCTATGGCTGTACCACCTGCATCGGCAATGCCGGAGACTTGACTGCGGAGATCAACGAAACCATCACCACCCACGATCTGGTGTGCGCGGCCGTCTTGTCAGGCAACCGCAATTTCGAGGCCCGCATCCACCCCAATCTGAAAGCGAACTTCCTGGCCAGTCCACCCTTGGTCGTCGCCTATGCGATTGCTGGCAATGTCACCGTCGACCTGATGACCGAGCCCGTGGGCAAAGGCCAGGACAAGAAGGGCCGCCCCAAGGACATCTATCTGGGCGACATCTGGCCGACCAGCGAAGAGGTGCACGCGCTGATGAAGTACGCGATGAACCCCAAGGCGTTCAGAGACAATTACAACCAGGTGCAAAGCCAGCCCGGACCGCTGTGGGACCTGATCAAGGGAGAACAGGGACAGGTCTACGACTGGCCCGAGAGCACCTACATCGCCAAGCCGCCCTTCTTCGAAGGCTTCGAACTGGCCCCGCCAGCAAGCACGCAAGGCCGATTGGGCGTGCAAGGGGCCCGGATCATGGCCTTGTTCGGGGACTCGATCACCACGGACCACATCTCGCCTGCCGGGGCCATCAAGGAAGCCTCGCCGGGCGGTCAGTACCTGCTCGAACACGGCGTCACCAAGCCCGACTTCAACAGCTATGGCTCACGGCGCGGCAACCACGAAGTGATGATGCGCGGGACCTTTGCCAACGTCCGCATCAAGAACCTCATGATCCCGGCGCAAAGCGATGGCAGCCGCCAGGAGGGCGGCCTGACTTTGATGCAGCTTGAAGGCCCCGACAAGGGCGAAACGCTGCCCATCTACGACGCGGCCATGCGCTACATCGCAGCCGGCGTGCCAACCGTGATCTTTGGCGGTGAGGAGTACGGCACCGGCTCCAGCCGCGACTGGGCCGCCAAAGGCACCCAATTGCTGGGCGTCAAGGCCGTGATCGCACGCAGCTTTGAGCGCATCCACCGGTCCAACCTGGTCGGCATGGGGGTGTTGCCCCTGCAATTCAAGGGCAACGAGAGCTGGTGTTCACTGGGCCTGACGGGTGACGAAACCATCTCCATTGACCTGGGCGAGCATCTGGCGCCTCAAGCCGACGCCACCTTGATCATCACCCGCGCCAATGGTCAGCAGCAGCAAACCACGGTGACGCTGCGCATCGACACACCCATCGAGGTCGCCTACTACCAGCACGGCGGCATCCTGCCCTACGTGCTGCGTCAGCTGCTGACGGCCTGATCAGGCCAGCGACGAGGCCAGGACCACCGCTTTGGCCTCGTCAAAACCCACACAGACGGCTTTGCCCGCGCGCTCGATCACCGGGCGCTTGATCACGCTGGGCTTGTCCAGCATCAGCGCCCGGGCCGAAGCCGCATCGACTACGCCCGCCTTGGTGCCGTCATCGAGTTGCCGCCAGGTGGTGCCTTGCCGGTTCACCAGCACTTCCCAGCCCAGCTGCTTGATCCAGGCATCCAGCCGATCAGCGGGGACCCCCTGCTTCTTGTAATCGTGAAAGACATGGGCATGCCCTTGCTCCACCAGCCAGGCTCGCGCCTTCTTCATGGTGTTGCAATTGGGTATGCCGTAGATGACCAGCTCACTCATGGCTGACAGGCTCCTGATGCGACGCAAGCCGACACTGTCGCACAAAGCTCGCCGTAAAAAAACATCGAACAATGAGCCAGCGGGGTGGAAAACGGCCGTCATTTGGGTAGCATCACACCATGACGATGAACGCCGACCCCCAAGAACTCGCCAAATTCGGTGACCTGGCCCACAAGTGGTGGGACCCCGAGAGCGAATTCCGTCCCCTGCACGAAATCAACCCCCTGCGCCTGGACTGGATCGACCAGCATGCCAACATCCGCGGCAAGCGCGTGGTCGACGTGGGCTGCGGCGGCGGCATCCTGGCCGAATCCATGGCCCGCCGGGGCGCCAATGTGCTCGGCATCGACCTGTCGGAGCGGCCCCTCAAGGTCGCCCAACTGCACGCCATGGAGGCGGGCATCGCCAACCTCGACTACCGCAGCGTGTCCGCCGAGTCCCTGGCCGCCGAGCAAGCCGGCCAGTTTGACGTCGTTACCTGCATGGAAATGCTGGAACACGTCCCCGACCCAGCCTCGGTCGTCCAGGCCTGCACCGACATGGTGAAGCCGGGGGGCTGGGTGTTTTTCTCGACCATCAATCGCAACCCCAAGGCTTACCTGTTCGCCATCCTGGGCGCGGAATACCTGCTCAAGATGCTGCCCAAAGGTACCCACGAGTTTGCGCGTTTCATCCAGCCGGCCGAATTGGCGCGCTGGTGCCGCCTGGCGGGGCTGGACACGGCGCAATACAAGGGCATGGAATACAACCCCATCACCCGCCGCTACTGGCTGTCCGGCGACACCAGCGTGAATTACCTGCTGGCCTGCCGCAAGCCCTTGCTGGCATGAAGCGGCCCCTGACCTGGGCCACTGCGCCCCAAGCGGTGCTGTTCGATCTCGACGGCACGCTGGCCGACACCGCAGGTGACCTGGCCGGCGCCTTGAACCGGCTGCGGGCGCAACAAGGCCTGCCACCCCAGCCGCTGGAACTCTTGCGTCCCTGGGCTTCTGCCGGTGCCCGGGGCCTGTTAGCGGCCGGCATGGACATCCATCCTGACCAGCCCGACTATGAAACGCATCGACTGCGTTTTCTGGATGCCTACATGGCCTGCCTGGCTGAGACCACATGCCTGTTCGAGGGCATGGAAGCCGTTCTGCAGGACATCGAGTCGCGGGGCATGAAATGGGGCGTGGTGACCAACAAGCCGCATCGCTTCACCGTCCCGGTCATGGCGGGCCTGGGCCTGTCTGAGCGTGCGGGCGTCATCATCAGCGGCGACACAACGGCGCATGCCAAGCCCCACCCCCTGCCCCTTTTGACGGCATGCGAGCAGTTGGGCGTGGCGCCGCAAGCCACCTTGTACGTGGGCGATGATCTGCGCGACATTCAGGCCGCCAAAGCCGCACACATGCCCAGCGCGGCCGCGGCATGGGGCTACCTGGGCCACGGCACCGACATCCATGTGTGGCAAGCGGATGTGATCGTGGCCCAACCCCGCGATCTGATTGCCTGCTGGGCCTGACCCCGCCGCTGGGCTCGCGTTCAAAAAAAAGCCACCTGAGGGTGGCTTTTTCGTTCAGGCTGATCGGCCGTAGTTGTCCTGATACCGGACGATGTCGTCCTCGCCCAAGTAGCTACCCGATTGAACCTCAATGATCTCCAGCGGGATGGTGCCAGGATTAATCAGACGGTGGACCGTCCCCAGCGGGATGTAAGTCGACTGGTTCTCAGACAGCATCACCACCTTGTCGCCGACGGTCACCTCAGCCGTACCGCTCACCACGATCCAATGCTCGGCGCGATGGTGGTGCATCTGCAGGCTCAGCGAAGCCTTCGGCTTGACCATGATCCGCTTGACCTGAAAACGGGCCCCCGCGTCGATGGAGTCATACCAGCCCCAAGGGCGATGCACGCGGCGGTGTAGCGTGCCTTCAGATCGCGATTGCCCGCCCAGTTTCTCGACGATCTTCTTGACGTCCTGGCTGCGGCTGCGATCGGCCACCAGTACCGCATCGGGCGTCTCCACCACCACCACATTGTCGACCCCCACGGTGGCGACCAACCGGCTGGTCGCGTGCACCAGGGTATTGGTGCTGTCCTGCATCAGGGCATCGCCTTGCGAAGCGTTGCCCTGGGCGTCGTGCTCGCTCACCTGCCACACGGCATCCCAGGCACCCAGGTCAGACCAGCCCGCATCCAGCGGCACCATGCGCACCACGAAGCCGCAGTCGGGCTTGGACGGGCATTGCTCCATCACGGCATAGTCGACCGACTCAGACGGCACGGCCATGAACTCGGCCTTGCCGGGACGAACGAACATGGCGTCCGTGGCGCGCGCGTCCCATGATTGGCGCGTGGCGGTCGCGATGTCCGGACGGAAGCGCTCCAAGGCAGCCAGCCAGCGCGAAGCGCGCATCACGAACATGCCGCTGTTCCAGTAATAGCCGCCCTGCGCCAGGTAGCCTTGGGCGGTCTCGAGGTTCGGCTTTTCGACAAAGGCCTGAACCGGATGGGCGCCTTGTGCGTCGGCGTCACCTGCGCGGATGTACCCGAAGCCGGTTTCCGGACGGTCCGGCGTGATCCCCAGGATGACGATGTCGCCGTTCGCCGCCGCACGAATCGCGGTCTGCAGCGCCTGCACGTAAGCCGCCTCGTCCGTCACCGTCTGGTCGGCCGGCGTCACGACCAGAATCGGGTCCTGCCCCTCTTCCATGGCCTGCAAGGCCGCCAGGGTCACGGCCGGCGCGGTGTTGCGGCCAGCGGGCTCCAGCAGCAAAGAGGAGGGCTCACCCTTGAGTTCGCGCAACTGGTCCAGCACCAGGAAACGGTGCTCTTCGTTGCCGACCACGCAGGGCTTGGCCACTTCGATGTCCTCACAGCCCAGGGCCTGCAGACGCAAATGCGCCTGCTGGAACAGGCTCTGGTTGCCTTGCAGAACCAGGAACTGCTTGGGATACAAGGCACGAGACAGCGGCCACAGGCGGGTCCCTGAGCCGCCGGCCATGATGACGGGAAGAATGTTATGTTTCATGATGTTCAGTTATGCCAAATTGGATGGTGGCTCAGCGCCGCCATCACCCTTCGAACCCATTGGGGTTCGTCGACTGCCAACGCCAGGAATCCACGCACATCTGACCCAGGCCACGAGATGCCTTCCACCCCATGGCAGACTGCGCCAGTGAGGGGTCAGCGTAACAAGCATCGACATCGCCCGGACGCCGCGGCGCAAAGACCACAGGAATCTCACGGCCACAAGCTTCGCCATAGGCACGAGCCAGGTCCAGCACGCTGTAGCCCTGCCCCGTCCCCAGATTGACGGTCAGCGATTGTTTCTTGTCGAACAGATACCGCAAGGCCGCCACATGGCCTTCGGCCAGGTCACACACATGGATGTAGTCGCGCACGCCGGTGCCATCAGGCGTGTCGTAATCGTTGCCGAACACATTGAGGTGCTCGCGCTTGCCCACGGCCACCTGCGCCACATAAGGCATCAGGTTGTTGGGGATGCCCCGTGGGTCTTCCCCAATCAGACCGGAGGGATGAGCGCCCACCGGATTGAAATAGCGCAGATACGCCACATGCCAGGCCGGATCACACCGCTCCAGCTCTCGCAGCATGTCCTCGCCCATCAGCTTGGTCTGACCGTAGGGGTTGGTGACCCGCAGCGGCGAGTCCTCGCGGATGGGCAGACGTTCGGGCTTGCCATACACGGTGGCCGATGAGCTGAACACCACGTTGAAGACGCCGTGGCGCTTCATGGCCTGGCACACCGACAGCAAGCCGCCCAGGTTGTTCTCGAAGTAGTCAAGCGGCCGCTCAACCGACTCACCGACCGCCTTGAGCGCGGCAAAGTGCACCACCGCGGCGATGCCGCCGTGCGCCTGCCCCATCGCGAAGCAGCGATCCAGGGCTGCGGCGTCACGCACATCGCCCTGGACAAACTCCGGCTCGAATCCACCAATCTCACGCAGGCGGTTCAAGACCGTGGGCGAGCTGTTGACAAAACTGTCAATGCCCACCACATCAAAGCCAGCCTCCTTGAGCGCCAACCACGTGTGCGACGCGATGTAGCCCGAGGCTCCGGTCAACAAAATGCAAGGCATCTATGGCGCTCCAGGTCAGTCCAGAATGAAGGACGCGGACACATTGACGGTGTGGCCCGAATACTTGTTGCGCGTCGCATCCTTGGTTTGCGAATAGCTCGACACACCGGCCGACAACTTCAGCCAGCGCTCGACGGCGTAGTGCGCGCTCATCGAATACAGGTGGTAGTCGCTGGCGTCCCGGGTTGTGGAGAAGATGTAGTCGTTGTCGACGTTGTAGTGACTCCAGGTGGTGGAGGCCGTCAACGCCAGCTTGGCGGTGGCATCCCACCGCGCAAATGCCGACACCGAGGTGACCCGGTTGTTGAAGGACACCTGCCCTGGAATGTTCAATGCGGTCAACAAGCCGTTTTCGACCACATACTGATCCGTGTTGGACGTCTTGTAAGCCGAGATGCCATAGCTCATCAGGCCATGGGGCGTGTAGTTCCAGTTCAAGCGCCCGGTGAACCCATCGAAGTGACGGTCTTTTTGCAGATCGCGCCGGTTCTTGGTCCAGCTGATGGTGGCGCCCAGCTTGCTCAGGCCGGTGATGACCCAATCGGCACCCAGGTCCAGATCGGTCTCGTGCACGCGGTCGTTCTGCCCGGGGAATTGCGTCTCCACCTTGCGCACGCCCAGGTTGTAGCTGAGCAAGTCCGAGGTGTAGTAGATCGCCTTGAGCCCTTGAGAATCCTGGCGGTATTCAAGGACGCTGTACTCAGGGGCCGAATAGCCCAAGGTGTTCTTGCCCGCCGATCCCACGACCGCCCAGATCCCCGATACGCCGTAAACCACCTGCGCCAGCGCGCTCTTGGTGGTGCGGACGTTCTTCACCAGGTGGTTGGTGATCCGGTTGTTCTCGAACTGGTTCAGGTCTTCGCCATAGGCGCCATTGAGCATCACGCGCCAGTTGGACATCAACTCGGTGCTGAACCCCAGCGCGAGATCTTTCTCGTCGTTGTTGAGCAGGTCGCCGTAGTTGTTGAACCGCACCGCAGCGACCTTCGCCATCCCGGTGTAGGTCTGGCGGCCGTATTGCTTGTCCAGATCCAGTTGCAAGGCCGTGGTGTTGATGGTGTCGCTGATGGGCGTCTCGGTCCGGGCGAAGTTCGAGTCCCGCGCCACGGTATGCGAGGCCGTCAGGCTCAAGGGTTCAGCCTGGGCAACAGGGATACAGACAAGGGCGGCGGCGGCAGCCACGGCCCGCAGTGAGATCGAAAAAGGAAAACGTGCCACAAACACCTCTGCTTCAATAGGCATTGCGATCAAACACCATCAGGCGGATCGTGCGGATGATGATTTGCAAATCCAGTCCGAGGGACCAGTTGCGCAGGTACTCCAAATCGTATTCAACACGGGCCTGCATCTTTTCAATGGTTTCGGTCTCGCCCCGATAGCCATTGACTTGCGCCCAACCCGTGATGCCCGGGCGCACCTTGTGGCGCACCATGTAGGCCTTGATCAAACGGCGGTATTCCTCGTTGTGCGCCACGGCGTGGGGGCGCGGCCCCACGATGCTCATGCGGCCTTGCAGCACGTTGATGAACTGTGGCAGTTCATCCAGCGAGGTTTTGCGAATGAAAGCCCCAAAAGGCGTGATGCGTGAATCGCCCTTGGTCGCTTGCTTGACCACTGCGCCGTTGTCCTGGGTTCGCATCGAGCGAAACTTATAGACGATGATTTCTTCACCATCCAGGCCATTGCGCTTTTGTTTGAATACCACCGGGCCTGGTGAACTCAATTTCACGCCGATTGCCACAGCCAGCAATATCGGAGATATCAGCACCAGAATGATGCTGGCCAAAATGATGTCCGATACCCGTTTGACCAATTCATTGGTGCCGGTAAATGGTGTTTCGCAAATGCCCACGACGGGCACGCCATTCATATCCTGCAAACGTCCCTGGATGATGCTGATGCCAAATACGTCGGGCACGAAATACAGCGAGGCGGTGGTCCCTTGGACGGCTTCCAGCAATTCGACAATGCGCGGTTGCGAGCCCAGCGGCAAGGTGATGTAGACCTCGTGGATGCCGTGTGCATACACATAGTTGGCCACGTCGCGCAGCCCGCCCAGCCGCATGCTCACCGCCTCGGGCAGCACCCGGCTGTCGGTACGGTCGTCGAAATACCCGACGAATTCCGTGCTCTGGTCGGGATTGCTTTGGAGCGCCCGCGCCACTTTCCCGCCCAGGGGACCCGCCCCTACCACGATGGCCCGCCGCCGGGCGCCCGGCTGCGAGGCGCGGCGCTTGAGGATGGCTTTGCCGATCAGGACAGCCACCCACTGCGCCACAGGCGTCACCACAGCCCAGGTCATCATCACGTTGATGTCAAAGAACATCAGGCTGTTGGTCGCATACCCGCACAACCACAGAATCAGCAACATCGCGATCCACGACGACGCAATGTCCACGCCGGCCTCCAGGCGTGAATCATTGAAGCGGTTGCGCCCCGGAAAAGTCAGCGCAAAAACCAGCAAACACAGCGACATCGAAGCACGCAACACCGGCTCATCAAAGTAAGCCATGCTCGCCAGCAAGGAAGCCACCGTGATCGAAGGCTCCATGAAAGCCGCCACAAACGATGTCACCGACTGCGGCGCATTAAAAAATGTCCGGTTGTAATTTCGGTTATTAAACATGTACGCCAGAGATACACCAGAGAAACACCATATTGGTGCCGCTGGAAATCATTGAATACCAAGCCCGCCTGCAGCAATATGTTACAAACGCCGCCAAACAAATGGCGACCGGCCAGAGTGAAGTTGCATCATTCATTGTGGCCTAAAAAACATGACAGTTTGCCAACACCTTCCCGTTGATTTAAGGGTTTCCGCGCGGTTTGCCGACAGCCCTACAATCGCGGCATGGCACTCAACCCCCTCTCCTGGATCGCGCCCGCTGCGCTGGATCGGCTGACCTTGCTGCTCAATCACATCGTCTCGAGCGAGCCCGTGGCGCAAGGCAAATTGCGCCCATTTGCCGGCCGCATCATCGACATCCGATGGAACAAGCAGGCGCCGGTCAAGTTGCCCAGCTACCTTGGCGCAGCCCTGGACTCGCTCATTAGGACGCCACCCACCGTGCGCTTCGCGATCACGCCAGCCGGTCTGTTCGAGCGCGTGGAACAAGGGGACAACCCCGAGGCGACAACGGGCGACTGGGCGACAGCCCATTTGACGCTGACCATTCAACTGCTGGATCCTGTGACCATGGGCGCACGCGCGCTCAAGGGCGAGCGCCCGGAAGTCAACATCGACGGCGACGCGGCCCTGGCCGAGGTGGCCTCCTGGCTGATGAAGAACCTGCGCTGGGATGTGGAAGATGACCTGGCACGCTGGATGGGCCCTACGCCGGCTCAGTTGCTGCGCACAGTCACCAGCGGCATCAAGCAAGCCTTTGAACGCTGGCGCCCAGGCGCCCAGGCAGACGGCTTGAACCGCTCGCATCACTGACCTTGTCGCGTTTGATTCGCGTCACTCTTATCCAAAGGCCCCCGTCGTCATGCGCGCCCTGGTTCGTCCTGTCTACATCGGCCTGATTGCCCTGCGCTATGGCCTCGACGGCCTGCTGCTGGACAGCCTTCGCCGCCCCAAGCTGACGCTGCTGGGGCGCTTCCTGGCGATTGGACGCAAGCTCGACGCACCCCGGGGCGAACGGCTGCGCCAGGCCCTGGAGCGACTGGGCCCCATCTTCGTCAAGTTCGGCCAGATGCTGTCCACCCGGCGGGATCTGCTGCCGCCCGACGTGGCAGACGAGCTCGCCCACCTGCAAGACCGCGTGCCGCCCTTCCCCAGCGCCGAGTCGGTCAAGCTGGTCGAGAAGGCACTGGGCAAGCCCATCAGCGAGGTGTTCCGACAATTTGACGCCGACCCGATCGCCAGCGCGTCGATTGCCCAGGTCCACTTTGCGGTGCTGCATGATGGCCGCGAAGTGGCCGTCAAGGTTCTGCGCCCCGGCATGCTGGCCGTCATTGACGACGACCTGGCCTTGCTGCGCACGCTGGCTTCCTGGGTCGAACGACTGTGGGCGGATGGCAAGCGGCTCAAGCCTCGTGAGGTGGTGGCCGAGTTCGACAAGTATCTGCATGACGAGCTGGACCTGGTCCGCGAAGCCGCCAATGCCGCGCAACTACGCCGCAACATGGACGGCCTGAACCTCGTGCTGGTGCCGGAAATGATCTGGGACTACTGCACCCCCACCGTGATGGTGATGGAGCGCATGAAGGGCGTCCCGATCAGCCAGATGACCCGCCTGCGTGACGCCGGGGTCGACATCAAGAAGCTGGCCCGCGATGGGGTCACGATCTTCTTCACACAGGTGTTTCGTGACGGTTTCTTCCATGCCGACATGCACCCCGGCAACATTCAGGTCAGTCTGGATCCGGCCACCTTTGGTCGCTACATCGCCCTGGATTTCGGCATCATCGGCACGCTGACCGAGATCGACAAAGACTATCTCGCCCAGAACTTCGTGGCCTTCTTCCATCGCGACTACAAGCGCGTGGCCGAACTGCACATCGAAAGCGGCTGGGTGCCCCCTCATACCCGGGTGGACGAACTGGAAGGGGCCGTGCGCACCGTCTGCGAGCCCTACTTTGACCGGCCACTCAAAGAGATTTCCCTGGGCCAGGTGCTGTTGCGTCTGTTCCAGATCTCGCGCCGCTTCAACGTCGAGATCCAGCCGCAACTGGTGCTGCTGCAAAAGACGCTGCTCAACGTCGAAGGTCTGGGGCGTCAGTTGGACCCTGAACTCGACCTGTGGAGCACCGCCAAGCCGTTCCTGGAACAGTGGATGCATGAGCAGGTGGGCGTCAAGGGACTGTGGGAGCGCCTCAAGCGCGAAGCCCCACGGTACGCCAAGATGCTGCCTGAGCTGCCTCGGCTCATTCATCACAACTTAGAATCCGGGTCGCTCGACATCCGACGAGACCTGTACGCCATCCTGGCCGAGCAGCGTCGCACCAATCGGCTGCTGTCCGGCATTGCGTGGGTGGCGCTCGGTTTCTTCCTGGGGCTGCTGACCGCGCAATTGGTCCTTCGCCTGCATGCCGCAGGCGTGTTGTAAACCCTGCGCGTCGTGTCAACAAGATGAACACCACCTTGCTCGCGTTCGTGATCCTGTACCTGGTCGGCACCATGGGCATCGGGATCTATGCCGGCACCCGGATCAAAAGCACCACGGACTTCGCCGTCGCGGGTCGCAGCCTGCCTCTGGCCATGGTGATCACCACCACCTTCGCAACCTGGTTCGGCGCCGAGACGGTGATGGGCATTCCGGCCAAGTTCGTGCAGGGCGGGCTCAATGCCGTGGTGGAGGACCCCTTCGGCGCCTCGATGTGCCTGGTTCTGGTGGGCGCCTTCTTTGCTTCACGGCTCTACAAGATGAGCCTTCTGACCATTGGCGACTTCTACCGCCACCGCTACGGCGAAGGCGTCGAGGTGTTCTGCTCGATCGCGATCATCTTGAGCTACCTGGGCTGGGTGGCCGCGCAGATCACCGCCCTGGGCCTGGTGTTTTCGGTGTTGTCGGGCGGGGCCATCACGGCCGAGGTCGGCATGATCATCGGCACAGTGCTGGTTCTGATCTACGTCTTGATCGGCGGCATGCTGGCCGTGGCCTGGACCGATTTCATTCAGATGATCGTGCTGGTCGTCGGTCTGTCGTTGATCGCGGTGATGGCCGGTCACCAGGCCGGCGGGCCGGACAAGGTGCTGAATCTGGCCCTCGACAACCAGTGGTTCAAGATCCTGCCTGAGCACTCCGTCGACGGCTGGGTGGGTTTTGTGGGTGCAGCGGTCACCATGATGCTGGGGTCGATCCCGCAACAGGACGTCTTTCAGCGCGTGATGTCGGCCAAGGACAGCGCCACGGCCCGCAAGGGCGCCATGATTGGCGGTTTCAGCTACCTCGCCTTCGCCTTTGTGCCCATGTTCATCGTGGCCTCGTCGCTGATCATCATGCCGACCGAGACGCGCGAGTTGCTCACGCATGATCCGCAGAAGGTCCTGCCCACCTTGATCCTGACGAAGATGCCGTTGATCGCGCAGATCTTCTTCTTTGGTGCGCTGGTGTCAGCGATCAAGTCGACCTCGTCTGCAACCTTGCTCGCCCCGTCGACGAGCTTTGTCGAAAACATCCTCAAGAACATCCGCCCCGGCATGAGCGACCGCCAGGTGCTGCTGGCGCTGCGCATCACCATTCTGGTCTTTACTGCGCTGGTGCTGACCTACGCCATCAAGATGCAAGGAACGGCGATCTACGATCTGGTGTCTTCGGCCTATCAGGTCACACTGGTCGGCGCCTTTGTGCCACTGAGCTTCGGCTTGTACTGGTCACGGGCGACCACCCAGGGCGCCATTTTGTCCATCGTCAGTGGCATTGGGGTGTGGGCGGCGTTTTTGGCTGCAGCCAACATGGGGCTGAGTTGGGGCTCGGCCTTCCCGGGCCAACTGGCCGGCCTGGGGGCCGCATTGGCCGGGATGATCCTGGGCTCGTTGGCACCGCAACTGGTGTCCGACCACCGCACCGAGCTGGCTCACATGGCGTGATCCTGCCCCTCTTGAAATACAAACCCGACGCCCCCATTAAAATGGGCGTCTTTATTGGAAAACCCGAGGGGTTCCCATGCCGATTTACGCTTACCGCTGCGAGTCCTGCGGCCACGCCAAGGACGTTTTGCAAAAAATGTCTGATCCCGTCTTGACCACCTGCCCCCATTGCGGTGCCGAGGCCTTCAAGAAACAACTCACCGCCGCGGGCTTCCAGCTCAAAGGCTCCGGTTGGTACGCCACGGACTTCCGGGGTGGATCGGGCGGCACCAGCGTGCCCGCTACTGCCGCCACGCCCGAGACCACCGCGGCCACACCGGCCGCGTCCGACGGCGGCGGCGGCGCCACCCCCTGCGGCTCATCCTGCGCCTGCCACTGATCCCTTCACTCGGTTCACTACGTGAAAAAATACATCCTCACCGGACTGCTCGTCTGGTTGCCTTTGGCCATCACCATCTGGGTGTTGAAGAACGTCATCGGCACGTTGGACGGCGTGTTCGCCTGGATGATGGTGGCAGCCCAGGCGCTTTTGCCTCAAAGCCTGCACCCCTTCTTGCACGATCTGCAGCAGATCCCCGGTTTGAGCGTGATCGTGCTGGTCACCGCCTTGTGGCTGACCGGGGTCGCGGTGACCAACATGGCCGGGCAGTGGCTGCTCAATCAGTCCAATCGGGTGTTGTCCAACATCCCGATCGTCAAGAGCATCTACAACTCGGTCAAGCAGGTGTCGGACACGCTGTTTTCGAGCAGCGGGCAGGCCTTCCGTGAGGCGGTGCTGGTCCAGTATCCCCGCCCGGGGTCCTGGACCATCGCGTTCGTGACCGGCAAGCCCAGTGGCGAAGTGGCCGACTCGCTGGTGTCCGAGCACGTGACCCTGTATGTCCCCACCACGCCCAACCCGACTTCGGGTTTCATGCTGATCGTGCCGCGCGCCGATGTTCGGGTTTTGGACATGTCGGTCGACGAGGCGCTGAAGTACATCATCTCCATGGGGGTGGTCGCGCCACCGCCTCATACCCCCAAGGTGGCCAACGGCGCGAAGGCCCTCACTTCATCCTGAAGGCGACATAAAAAACCCCGAATCCTGAGGGACAATCGAGGGTTCTGAGGCGCCAGGCTGCGCCCTCACAAAGATCATCCGGAGAACAACGATGCGTACCACTTATTGCGGACTGGTCAGCGAAGCGCTGATGGGCCAGACCGTCACCCTGATGGGCTGGGCCCACCGTCGTCGCGACCACGGCGGCGTGATCTTCATCGACATGCGCGACCGCGAAGGTCTGGTGCAGGTCGTGTTCGACCCTGACCGTGCCGACTCGTTCAAGATCGCCGAAGACGTGCGCAACGAGTTCTGCCTGAAGGTGACCGGTGTGGTGCGCGCTCGCCCAGCCGGCACCGAAAACGCCGGCCTGACCAGCGGCAAGATCGAAATCCTGGCTCACAGCCTGGAAGTGCTGAACGCGTCGGTCACGCCTCCGTTCCAGATCGACGACGAGAATTTGTCCGAGACGACCCGTCTGACCCACCGCGTGCTGGACCTGCGTCGTCCTTACATGCAAAAGAATCTGATGCTGCGCTACCGCGTGGCCATGGAAGCCCGCAAGTTCCTGGACGAAAACGGCTTTGTCGACATCGAAACCCCGATGCTGACCAAGTCCACACCCGAAGGCGCTCGTGACTACCTGGTGCCCTCGCGCGTGCACGACGGCCAGTTCTTCGCCCTGCCCCAATCGCCTCAGTTGTTCAAGCAGTTGTTGATGGTGGCGGGTTTTGACCGCTACTACCAGATCACCAAGTGCTTCCGCGACGAAGACTTGCGCGCTGACCGTCAGCCTGAATTCACCCAGATCGATATTGAAACGAGCTTCCTGACCGAACAGGAAATCCGTGACATGTTCGAAGGCATGATCCGCCACGTCTTCATGAAGGCGCTGAATGTGGACCTGGGCGCCTACCCCGTCATGAAGTACGCCGATGCGATGCATCTGTACGGCTCGGACAAGCCTGACCTGCGTGTCAAGCTGCAGTTCACCGAACTGACCGACGTGATGGCCGACGTGGACTTCAAGGTCTTCTCGACCCCCGCCACCACCAAGGGTGGCCGTGTGGCCGCGCTGTGCGTGCCCGGCGGCGGCGCGATGTCGCGTGGCGAGATCGACGCCTACACCGAGTTCGTCAAGATCTACGGTGCCAAGGGCCTGGCCTGGATCAAGGTCAACGAAGTGGCGAAGGGCCGCGAAGGTCTGCAATCGCCGATCGTCAAGAACCTGCATGACGCCGCCATTGCCAAGATCCTGGAGCGCACGGGCGCCCAGGACGGCGATCTGATCTTCTTCGGCGCCGACAAGGCCAAGATCGTCAACGACGCGTTGGGTGCCCTGCGCCTGAAGGTCGGTCACTCCGACTTCGGCAAGAAGGCCGGCCTGTTCGAAGACCGCTGGGCGCCGCTGTGGGTGGTCGACTTCCCGATGTTCGAGTACGACGACGAGTCGGAGCGCTGGAACGCCGTGCACCATCCCTTCACCGCCCCGAAGGACGGTCACGAAGACCTCATGGACACCGACCCAGGCGCCTGCATCGCCAAGGCCTACGACATGGTCTTGAACGGTTGGGAATTGGGTGGCGGCTCGATCCGTATCCACCGCGCCGATGTGCAAAGCAAGGTGTTCAGCGCCTTGAACATCAGCAAGGAAGATGCGCAGGTCAAGTTCGGCTTCTTGCTGGACGCGCTGCAATACGGCGCACCGCCTCACGGTGGTCTGGCCTTCGGCCTGGATCGCCTGGTCACGCTGATGACCAAGGCCGAGTCGATCCGCGACGTGATCGCCTTCCCCAAGACGCAGCGTGCGCAGTGCCTGCTGACTGGCGCCCCCTCTTTGGTGGACGAGAAGCAGCTGCGCGAATTGCATATTCGCCTGCGCAATGCCGCAGCAGCGGCGCCCGCCGGCAACTGATGCCGACCCGTCGCACACACACGGTGTAACAGTCGCGAGGGGGCCTCTGGCCCGCGACGCCACTACACTTCACAGGCCACCCGCAAGGTGGCCTGTTCGCTTTTCTGAAGGGTTTGGAGGCCCGAAGTCATGACAATGAATCATCCTCATCGGATCGCCCTGATCACCGCGTTGTCCGCTGTCATGGCCCTGGCAGGCTGCAAGGACCGCGCTTTGCCGAAGGCTTCGACGGAGTTGGGCCAAGGCGGCTCGGTGGTGTCCGGATCGGCGGGCCCACTGGGCGCACAGGGGGCTGATTCGGGTCTGGTGACCTGCCCGGCCCCGGTCGCCACCCTGGCCCTGGCAGAAAACCCCCAGGGCTACACGATGAGCAACCAATACCAGTTGCCGGCGTCGCCCGTGCCACTGATCAAGCTGATTGCGCAGCAAAGCGGGTGCTTCCGCGTGGTGGACCGGGCCGCAGGCTTGCGCAGCACGATGCAGGAAGCCGAGTTGAAGGAAGCGGGCATCATCCGCGCCAACAGCACGGTGTCCAAAGGCAAAGGTTATGAGGCGCAATACACCTTGGTGCCCAGCCTGACCTTCAGCGAACAAGACGCAGGCCGTGGGCTCGCCGGCGTGATCGCTGCCATTCCGGTGCTGCGTGACATCGCCGGTCTGGCGGGCCTGGTCGAACAGGTCAAGCTGAAGGAAGCGCAGGTTGCCCTGCTGATGACGGACAACGAAACCACGGAGCAATTGGCCGCCGCAACGGGCTCCGCTCGCACGACAGACCTCGGCCTCGGGGGCCTGCTCGCGACCAAATTGGGCGGCGCCGGCGGCGCGGGCTGGAGCAACACCAACGAGGGCAAGGTCATTGCCGCCGCGTTTTATGACGCCCACAACAAGCTGGTGCAGCAAGTCCGCGCCCTGCAGGCCAAGGAGCTGCCTCCTGCCGTGCCGACGCGGGTCAAGCCTTGAGTCGCCAGGGACGCCATGCCAACCTACAAGCTGCCGCAGTCGGTGCTGGTGGTCATCCACACGGCCGAGCGAGATGTCCTGCTGATTGAACGCGCTCGGCAAGCCGACTTCTGGCAAAGCGTGACCGGATCCAAAGACAGCCTGGATGAATCCTGGCGAGAGACCGCCGTGCGCGAAGTGGCGGAAGAGACGGGTATCGAGGTGGGCAGCGAAGCGATTCCCCATGAGGCTCTGGTCGATTGGGAAATCGAGAACGTCTACGAGATCTACCCCGTCTGGCGTGACCGCTATGCCCCGGGCGTGACTCACAACACCGAGCGGGTATTCGGCTTGCTGGTTCCGCGCGACATCCCAGTGACCTTGGCGCCACGCGAGCACACACAATTTGTCTGGCTGCCGTGGCAGGCCGCAGCAGACAAGTGTTTTTCGCCGTCTAATGCTGAGGCGATCCTGCAACTGCCGCGATTCATGGGGAAAGTCCGGGCCTGATGGGCATTTCCGTGGCTCGCGGATCACCTTATCTTTGGTGACATCGTGCTCAATCCGCTTCAATCCTCACTGCTGCCCCCGTCGACGATAGGCTCGCCCTATCTGCGGGTGGCCACGTACAACATTCACAAGGGCGTGATGGGAATGGGTCCAGGCAAGCGCCTGGAAATCCACAACCTGGGACTGGCCATCGAGGCGTTCGATGCAGACATCGTGTGTCTGCAGGAGGTCCGCCGTTTTCATCATCGCGAGGCCCGCCGTTTCTCGCGCACGGACTATGGCCATCGCAGCTGGCCGCATCAAGCCCAGGCAGAGTACCTCGCCCCCGAGGGCTATGAGGTGGCCTACCGCACCAATGCGGTGACGCGCCACGGCGAGCATGGCAATGCCCTGCTGGCACGCTGGCCACTGGGCGAAATCCGCCACCATGACGTCTCGGACCACCGGTTCGAGCAGCGGGGCCTGCTGCATGCCACCGTGCACTGGCATCAAACCACGATCCATGTGGTCGTGGTGCATCTGGGCCTGTTCCATCAAAGCCGTGTGCGGCAGACCGAACGGGTGGCTGAACTCGCTTTGAGCCACATCCCACCCGATGCGCCCGTGGTCATCGCCGGCGACTTCAATGACTGGAACGAAAAGCTCGACCACATCCTCACGGATGCCGGTCTGACACGCGCCTGCCGCGCGGACGGGGAGCGGGTCGCCACCTTCCCTTCCATGGTCCCAGTGCTGACGCTGGACCGGGTCTACACCCGCAAACTGACATGCCACAACATGATGGTGCCCAGGGGCCAGGCCTGGGCCCGCATGTCAGACCATTTGCCCCTGGTGGTTGAACTCGAGTTGCTGGACTGATGGCCAACACGCCGCTGGAACCCGAGCCGAGCGACGACGATCATCCCTGGGAGGGACTGGGCTGGTACGCGCAGCGCAGGCCCGTGTTCACCGGGACCAACGAGCTGCAATTGCTCAAGGGTGGGCAGGCCTTTTTTCCAGCGCTGTGCACCCACATCGCGCAGGCCCGCGAGACGATCTGGCTGGCGATGTACCTCATCTCGCCCCATGGCGAGAGCGGCGCGGTCTTGCAGGCACTGCAAGAGGCCGCACAGCGAGGGGTGCGCGTCTTGCTGGTTGCCGATGGCGTGGGTTCGCACGATGCGCCGGCCAGCATGTGGGAGGCGCTGCGGTCTGCGGGCGTGCACGTCGTCATCCATCGGCCGTTTCACCAATTCTGGGGCGTTTTTCGGACCAGCGAGTGGCGGCGTATGCACCTCAAGCTGTGTGTGATCGACGAAGCCGTGTCCTTCATTGGCGGCATCAACCTGATTGACGACCGATACGATCTGCACAACGGTTGGTCACAAGCCCCGCGCTTGGACTACGCGGTGCAGATCAAAGGGCCGGCGTGCACGCCAGTGCAGCACACGATCAAGGCCATGTGGACACGGGCTCAGTTCGGCAAAGACTGGCGCGACGAGCTTTGGCCGTGGATGCAGGATGCGCATCGCATGCGTCGCCTGCAGGATCTGTGGCGTCAGGCCCGCATGCGCCTGACACCGGACGAGCAGGCGCCGTTCATCAAAGCGGCCAACAACCCTCATCCCACCCGCTGTGCGTTTGTGCTGCGGGACAACCTTCGCCAGCGCCGCACCATCGAGCGGGCAGCGATCCAGGCCATCAAGCAGGCGCAACGCGAGGTCGACATCGTCACGCCCTACTTCTACCCCGGCCGCCGCTTGCGCCTGGCCCTGCGCCATGCGGCCAGTCGGGGCGTCCGGGTTCGGCTGTTGCTGCAAGGCAAGGTCGACCTGCCCATCGCGGGGTTGGCGGCCCGTGTGCTGTATGACGAGCTGATGGCCCATGGTGTCGAGATTCATGAATACCAGCCCGCCTTCTTGCATGCCAAGGTGCTGCGGGTGGACGACGACTGGGCGACCATCGGCTCGTCGAACCTGGACCCGCTGTCGCTGGTGCTCAACATGGAAGCCAATGTGATCGTGCGCGACAAGGCCTTTGTGCAGGCCCTGACCGCCTCGCTGGCCGAAGACTTCGAGGCCAGCCAGGTGGTTTTAGCGGCCTCGCATCAGCGCAGTTGGGCGGACCGTGTGGGCCATTGGCTGTTCAAGGCCAGCGCCAAGCTGTATTTGCGCCTGGCCGGCATCACGGGCCGGTATTGAAGTTCAGCGCAACTGCCACAGCTGACCATGGTGCGGCGGGGTGGGCCATTGATGGGCGGCAGAGGGGGGCTGATGGTGTTCGGCCATCCAGCGCCGCGCCAGCATCCAGCCGCCATGCGCCACCACGAGCACCACCCCCGAGGGGGCGGGCGTCCAGGCCACGGCACGTGCGAGCATGTCGCGCAGACTCTCCCCGCCACCCGGACGGTGGTCGGCAAAGTCGGCCACCCAGGCGTCCACCTGTTCGCGGCCAATGGCGGACCAGGGTAGCCCGTCCCATTGGCCAAAGCTCGCTTCTCTCAAGCGGTCATCGACCACATGGTGCCAGCCCCACCGCCGCAGATATTGGCCGACCCATCGGCATCGCTGCAAGGACGAGGTATGGATCACACGCGGCAGGCCATGCCGACGCGCCGTCTGCCGGATGCGATGCGCCAGGCGCTTGGCCTTGCGCCGATCGAGCGGCACATCGGATTGACCGATGCAGCGCCCCGCCACCCCCACGGGCTTGGGATGCCGCCAGGCCCAGATTGCCAGCGACATGGCTACCACCGCACCCATGTGACGGGGTGGACCACGGCCAGCCAGGCCAACAGGCTGGCCACCTCGGACAGTTGTTGACTGGCCCCCAGGGTGTCGCCCGTGAAGCCTCCCAGACGCCGCTGAAACCAGCGCCGGCAGGCCACCGCCACCAGCAGCGCCGCCAGGCTGGCCCACATCAGGCAGCGCAGCAGGGTGGGCACCGGCCAGCCGATCAGGTCGATCCAGACGACCAGTCCCCCCGCCACCCCGGCGGTCAAAGCGGTCGCCATCAGCACGCTGGCAACATCCGCCCCCATGGCAAGCGGCTTGGCTTTGGCATGGTCCGCATCGCCGCCATAAGGCAGCCAGGCGGTCAGCAAAACGGGCACGAGCCGCGACACGGTATGGGCCCACAGCAGGCCCATCGCCGTCCATCCCAGCAGGACCTGATGCACGCGACTGCTGGCGGCATCAGTCATCTCACTGAGAAGGGGCGACAGCAAAGCCGTCAGCACCGAGGCCTTGAGGCCCAGCATCAGCACCAGGCCAATGCCGCCATAGGCGCCCAGGCGCGAGTCTTTCATGATGGTCAGGGCGCGCTCTCGACTGACGGCCCCGCCCAGCCCATCGCAGGTGTCTGCCCAACCGTCTTCATGGAAGGCGCCGGTCAGCCAGACGGTGGCCGCCATGCTGAGCACCACGGCCACCGCTGGCGGCCACCAAAGACAGGCCGCGGCCAGAACCCCGGCACCAAAGGCCCCCACCACCACCCCGACGAGCGGGAAGTAGCGCACGCAGGCCTGCAGCCACTGGGGCTCGAAGCCCACCCAGGCGGGGATGGGGACCCGCGTGAAGAACTGCAAGGCCGTGAAGAACAGCCGCAACTCGCGTGTCAATCGCGTCAGCATCGAGGGCTACCTTTCTGACTGGCTCACGCCCGCGTCAGCAAAGCTGGCCATGTCCCTCAAGATCGCGCAGGCCGACTCCAGCAGTGGCCAGGCCAGTGCAGCACCCGACCCCTCGCCCAGGCGCAGCCCCAGTTGCAGCAAAGGCTTGCCCTGCAAGTGCCCCAGCAAGCGGGCGTGACCGCTTTCGTCTGATTGGTGGGCAAAGACGCAACGTTGCAACACCGCTGGCTGCACGGCCTGCGCCACCAGCAAGGCGCTGGTGGCAATGAACCCGTCGACCACGATGACGCGGTTTTGGGCAGCCGCCTGCAACATGGCGCCACACATCATCGCGATCTCGAAGCCGCCCAGAGCGGCCAGCGCGTCCCAAGGGGACTGGGCCTGGGCGTTGGCCTGGAGGGCCTGCTCCAGGACCGCCAGCTTGCGCTGAACGCCCTGCTCGTCCAGACCCGTGCCCCGGCCGACGCATTGCGACAAGGGCGTGCCCGTCAGGCGCGACATCAACAGGGCGGCGCTCGACGTGTTGCCGATCCCCATTTCACCCAAGAGCACAGCGTTGCCCGGCAGACCGCGGATCACCTCGGCGCCTTGTTCGAGCGCAGCCTGGCATTGCGCCCGTGTCATCGCCGGGCCCCGTGAGGCATCAGCCGTCCCCGCCGCGATCTTGCGAATCTGCAGACCGGCGCGAGGCGCCAGATCCTTGGCCACCCCCGCATCGACCACGGTCAAGGCCAGGCCATGCTGGCGCGCCAGCACACTGACTGCGGCGCCGCCGGCCAGAAAGTTCTCGACCATCTGCCAGGTGACGTCTCTGGGGTACGCCGACACGCCCTGCGCCGCGATGCCATGGTCGCCGGCGAACACGACCATTTGCGGCGCTTGCAAGGCGGGCTTCTCGCTGCCCAGTATCAAACCGAGTTGCAGGGCCAGGGCTTCGAGTTGTCCCAAGGCCCCCAGCGGCTTGGTCTTGCCATCCAGCGCCCTTTGCAAACGCTGCGCAAGGGCCCTGGAGTCGGCGCTTTCGTCGCGCGAGGGAACGTCAATGAAGGTCCAGGAAGTCATGTGCGTGCGATCCATTGGTTCAAGATGCCGGGCTCAAAATGCCGGTCGATGTAGTCGGCCAGACCGTCGAAGACCTGGTCCCAGGTGGGGCAACCGGGGCCGAACAGGGCGCGCAGCAACGGTGCGGATTCAAACAGCCCGTGGGCGTACAAGCCCATGACGGAACCGCGCTGCCAGCCCAGAGGCTGCCCCTCGTCACCCATCAGTGCCACGCCGTCATCCGCGGCCGGCCCCGGCAAGGTCTGGCCCTGGTGGATTTCGTAGCCGGTCCAGCCCAGGCTCTGCCAATTGCGCCATGCTGGCGGCAGCCGGTGCGCGAAGCGCATGCGGGCCGGCTGAACCCATTTGTCCGACTGGAACACGGTGTGGATGGGCAACAGCCCCAGTCCTGGCAAATCGACCTGCCCGCCGTCCACCCCCAAGGGGTCACTCAAGGAGGCGCCCAGCATTTGCAGCCCCCCGCAAATGCCCAGCACCGGTCGGCCTGCGCGGGCATGTGCACGAATGGGCTCGTCCAGCCCTTGCCGCCGCAGCCAAGCCAGATCGCTCTGGGTGTGCTTGGACCCGGGCAGGATGATCCAATCCGCATCGACCAGATCACGCGCATGCCGGGCCCAGGTCAAATGGACCGACGGCAGATGCCGCAAAGATTGGAACTCGTCGAGGTTGCTGATGCGCGGGTAGGCCAGCACGGCCACCTTCGTGGGGGTGCCATTCAGCGGCGGGGCCTGAGCGGGCCAATCGCCCCCATCCAGTCCATCCTCTTCGGGCAGCCCGTGGCCTCGCCACATGGGCAGAACCGCCACCGTGGGCACGCCGGTCAGGGCTTGTAGCTGGGCCGGACCGGGCGCCAACAGGCTGGCATCCCCCCGGAATCGATTGAGCACAAAGCCCTTGATCAAGCCCTGCTCATCGGGCGCGAGCAGTTGATAGGTGCCGTACAGGTGCGCAAAGGCACCGCCGCGGTCAATGTCTGTCACCAGCAGGCAGTCGGCCCCCACTTCCCGGGCGGTGCGCATGTTCACGAAGTCGCTGGCTTGCAGATTGATCTCGGCCGGCGAGCCTGCGCCTTCGATCACGACCAGATCGTTTTCGGCCATCAGCTCATGCAGGGCCTGGCGGGCATGGGCCCACAGCCCCTCGCTGCGGTCTCGCCACGGCATGCGGGTGAAGTCAGGCCGCATCTGCCCCATCACCACCACCTGGCTGGCGGTGTCGCTTTCAGGCTTGAGCAAGACCGGGTTCATTCGCACATCCGGCACCGCGTGGGCCGCCAGCGCCTGAAAGTACTGGGCGGAGCCGATCTCGCCCCAGCGACCCTGCAGACCCGAGACGACGCGGGCGTTGTTGCTCATGTTCTGAGCCTTGAAGGGCACCACCTTCAGCCCTTGCCGCGAGGCCCAGCGACATAGCGCTGTGCTCAACCAACTCTTGCCGGCGCCGCTGGTGGTTCCCAGCACCATCAGTGCTTTGGCTGTCATGACGGGCGACTCAATCCTCGATGCCGCGTTGCGCGGGAACGCCCGCCTCGTAGGCATGTTTGATCTTGCGCATCTCGGTCACGGTGTCGGCGATCTCGATGATCTCGGGCGGGCAGTCGCGGCCCGTCAGCACGACATGGACTTCGGGCGGACGAGCCCGCAGCACCGAGACCACCTCGGCCAACGGCACCCAGCCATAGATCAAGGGGTAGGTCAGCTCATCCAGCACGACCAGGAAGTACTCGCCGCTGGTGATGGCCTGTGCCGCGCGAGCCCAGCCCTGGCGGGCCAGTTCGGCCGAATGCTCCAGGTCCTTGCTCTTCCAGCTGAAGCCGTCGCCCAGCCCTTCGATCGGCAGGCCCAGCTTTTCAAACGTGCGGTGCTCGCCGAACCGTGCGCTGGGCACCTTCATGAACTGGAAGATCTTGACAGCTTTGCCCCGCCCTTGGGCGCGCATGGCCAGGCCGAAGGCCGCCGTGCTCTTGCCTTTGCCATCGCCCGTGTTGACGATCAACAGGCCGCGGCGTTCGGCCTTTTCCTGTTGCTGGGGGGCTTCTGTCGGGGGCGTTTGAATGTCCATGGGTAAGCGCTCCTGCTCGGGTGAGATGGTGAATGGGTGGGAGGGGTCAATAACGAGGCAGCACGGTCCAGGTCTGATCGACCTGGGTGATGCGAATGGCGTGATCAAAGACGGACTCGATGGCACGGTGGATGGCCGCATCGGCAGAGGCGCCTTGGCAGACCACGCGGCCTTGTTGCACCACCGCCATGCGGTCTGCGTGCAAAGCCAAGGGCAACTCATGCAGAACACTGATCACGCATCGCCCTTGACCGGCTTCGCGGCGCAGCACCTGTGCCAACAGGCGTTGGTGGGGGGCATCGAGATGGGCCACGGGCTCGTCCAGCAACAGAACCGGCGCCTGCACCGCCAACGCACGCGCCAGGTTCACACGCTGGCGTTCGCCGCCCGACAGGCTCCGCAAGGGCTGCTGCGATTTGGCATGCAGGTCGGTATCGGTGAGGGCTTGTTCGATGGCCTGCCGGTCGGCCTCACTGAGGGCGCCCAGTCCCAGCCACCCTTGATAAGGCAAGCGACCCAATGACACGGTCTCGTAGACCGACATCGCGTCGTCGCCTTCGTGCTGCTGGCCCAGCCATGACAGGGTGCGTGATTTGTCCTGCGCCGTCCAGCTCGTCAAGGGCCTGGCCAGCAACTCGACCCGCCCCTGCGTCGGCTGCAACAACCCGGCCAGACACCGCAACAGTGTCGACTTGCCCGCGCCGTTGGGCCCGACGATGGCCAGCCACTGCCCGGCCTGCGCCACCAGGGACACATCATGCAAGACAGGGTGCGACCCGCGTGAAGCACACACCTGCTGAGCTTGCACGGCCACGGCGCCGACGGCCATGTCGTTCTTCACAGGCCCCTCCGGTATAGCAAGGCGAGCAAATACAGGCCGCCCATTACCGCAGTCAGCACACCCACCGGCAACTCTTGCGGCGCGATGATCCAACGCGACAGGAGATCGGCGCCCGACAGCAGCACGCCCCCCATCAAAGTGGAGTGGATCAGCAAGGCACGATGGCGCGCACCCGACCATGGGCGGACCAGATGCGGGGCGACCAGGCCCACGAAGGCCACCAGACCGGCTTGTGCCACGGCACCGGCCGCGCACAGGGCCAACACCAGAACCAAAGCGGCCCGCGCCCAGCCCAGTGGCACCCCCAGGGTTCGCGCCACCTCCTCACCCAGTGACAAGGCATCGAGCACGCGCGACAGCAGGCAGGCCAGCGGAAGCGTCACCCCCAGTACGACTCCCATGGCGATGCAGGACATCCATCCCAGCAGGGCTGTGTTGCCCAGCATGAAGGCCTGCATGGTTCGCCATGTTTCAGCAGACCACACCATCAGCAATTGCGTCAGCGCGCCCAGCACCACGCCCACCACGACACCGCACAGCAGCAGCCGCATGGTCTGGGTCGCGCCTCGCGCCAGGGCCAATGTCAACCAGACACCGCCCAGCGCCCCGACAAACGCCACCCCGGTCAGACCCACGTGGGCCCACCAATCGGTCGCGGTCACCCAACCCATGCCCATGTTGAGCACGAGCGCCATCAACAAGGCCGCCCCCGACGAGCTGCCCAACAAATAAGGCTCGGCCAGCGGATTGCGAAACAGCCCTTGGGCCACCGCACCGGCCAGGCCCAACAGCGCCCCCACCAGAAAAGCGCCGACCGTGCGAGGCGCGCGGATGTCCCAGACCAGGTTGGCCGCTACGGGGTCGCCGGCCGGATCCCACGGCCACTGCCACCCCGTGCTGCCCACGCCCAAGCCCGCCACCGCAATCACGCCGGTCAGCACCCATAACAAGACTGCCATGCGTGACACACTCATCGTCATAGCAATCCCTTTTGCAGGGTTTGAGCTTGACGCTGCAGACAATGCAGCAAGACGCCCGCCGCTTGCCCCATGCGAGGGCCAGGGCGCGCGAGCAGATCGTAATCGGGCGGCTTGAGTGCGCACACCCGGCCGCGTTGCAAGGCCGTCATCCCGGCCCATCCCGGCCGACGCCTCAGGGCGGCGGCATCGTGTTCTGGCAAGATGATCAGGTCTGGATCAGCCCGAACGACAAATTCCGGATTCAATTTCGGGAAGGGCCCCAAAGCCGCGGGCACGATGTTGCGCCCTCCCAGCAAACTCCACAATTGCCCGATGAAAGACACCTCGCCGGCCGCGTAAGGCGCTGTTGCGACCTCGAAATAGACCCGCGTCCCCTTGACCGCCTGCGGGACCTGTGACTGAGCCTGGCGCAACTGCCTCTCGATGTCTTGCCAGACCGGATCGGCCGCTTGAGGGCGCCCCAGCAGCGCCGCCACGTGTTTCAAAATCCGCGGCACATCATTCAATGTCTGCGCCTCGAACTCGGCCACTTGCAGACCCAGCCCGCGCAGGCGTTGCGCCAACCGTGACGAGGGAGAAGCCAGGACCAGATCGGGTCGCAAGGCCACGATGGCCTCGACATTGGCGTCATCCAAACCCCCGACTCGGGGCAGTTTTTCAATGTTGGCCGGCCAATTGGACCAGCGATCCACGCCCACCAACCGATCGCAAGCCCCCAGTACGCACACCGCTTCGGTCAGTGAGGGCAACAAGGTCACCACACGCTGGGGGGCCTGATGCATTTGCACCGTGGCGCCGCGGTCATCGCGCAACGACATGGGGTCGCCTGCCTTGGCAGGGAAGCAGACTGCCCATAGGCAGATCACGAGCCAGCGCGTCACCACTTTTGCACCTGCTGCGTCCAGGGCTGGCCGGCGGCCATCAACGTGATGTGCGTGCAGCGCTGAGCAATGTCTTGATTCAGCCGGCCCAGTTCGTCGACAAACTGCCGCACCTCATGCCCCATGGGGATCACGCCCCAACCAATCTCATTGGACACGAGCGCCACGGGGCCACGCGCATCCGCTAATGCAGCCAGGAGCGTTGCGCGAGCTTGCGCCCAATCAACCGCGTCATTCGAAGAGGCTGCGGGCATGAGCCAATTGGTTGCCCACAAGGTCAAGCAATCCACGATCAACAAGCGATTTGGCCATGAATGTTCACCGATGCAAGCAGCGAGGTCATAAGGCGCCTCAACCGTCTCAAAGCCAGCGTGGCGGTCCAGGCGATGCCGCTCAATGCGTGCACGCATCTCATCGTCACCGCCGAGCGCCGTGGCCACGACCGACACATGCCGGTCGCCACCTAGAGCCAACCACGCCATCCCCAAGCGCTCCGCAAAGCGCGACTTGCCGCTTCGTTGACCGCCGAGGATGAGATGGTGCATGGGCAGGCTCTCTTCAGAACGTTAGAACTGCTTGCTCAAACTGGCCTTGATGACCTGGCCATCGTCAGGATACAGGGCTCCGATCTCGCAGGAATAGGCATAGCTGTAGCTATGTCGATTCAGGAGATTGGATGCAACCAGGCCCAGGCGCCAGCCGTCTTTTTCAAAGCTGTAGCCTGCATCGAAGCTGACCTGGGAGGGAATGCGACGTGCGCACGTGTTGTCCAAGTCATCTGCAAATCGCGATGGCGACATGTACTGTGCGCCCACCTGAATCGACTGGCTCTCGTCGACCTGGTAGCGCACCCGAACCGTCGCAGAGCGCGGAGCGATCAACACACGCTCCATGCCTTCATAGGGCCCGGAGCGTAACTTGGCAGACAGGACTTGCGCACTGCCCGATACCGACCAAGTGTCGGTCACCGCGACTTTGCCATCGACCTCCAACCCCTTGCGGCGTACCGGATCAATGTTCCGATTACAGCAGTAGACGAAGTCCAATGGGTCGAGATCGAGATACATGATCTCATGGGTCGTGTCTTGCCTGAAAACGCGCGCGTTGAATGAGGCCGACCTGGCCGTCCAACGCACACCTAGCTCTCGGTCCTGACTCGTTTGCGGCAGCAAGGGCAAACCGCTTGGCGTGCTGGCGTTCTCGTCAAAGTTGGCCAGACGGAATGACTTCGCCGCGCGGCCGTAGATTTGCCACTGCGATGTGATGGCCTGGCTGACACCGAGCTCTCCAGCTGTCACCGCGTCGTGGCGGTCATAACCATTGAATGCAGACTCTTGATGCTTGGTCACGAACTCACGCCGCACGCCGGCATTCACGCGGGTCGCGGAGGCGAGTTCAACATCGGAATACAGATAGACCGCCCGATTAGCCTGCGTGCCATCTGATGATGGCAAGCCGGCTGGCATGCCTCGCTTCCAGTGCTGATAGTCCACCCCCAAGGTCTGCACCCACTTGTTGGCCCCGCCCAGATCGAAGTCGTATGTCAGCTTGGGCGAAAGCTGATGGCTACCAACGGTATTGCCCCAAGGAGATCCCCACATTTCAGTGTCGGTATGCCGATAGCGTGCACCGATGTCCATCTGGGCATGCAATGGACCAGACTGCCATTGCGTATTGCTGATAAAGCGGGTCTCGTCCGTTTTGCCAAAACTGTGCGAGCCGTCCGAACGGCGGGGATCCCGCTTGAACTGCTCAAAAGTCATGTAGCCGGGCCATTGGCTCAGTTGAGAGTCACTGATCACCCGAAACTGTTGCGACAGATTGCCCTCGCTCCAGAACAAACCGGCCGAGTAAATGTCGTTGTCCGATGCGCTGTCAGCGCGGTAACCGGGCGTGGATGTGCGTCGCACTGATGCATCGATGATCCACGAGCCGACTGGCGCGGTGGTCGACACGTTCAGACCATAGCCACCCAAACTGTCGAGGCTCGCGCCAACGGTTGAGGTTCGCCCCCCACCTTTCAAGGCCCCCTCTTTCAACACCACATTGATCACGCCAGCAGAGGCCCCCTCGCCCCATAGGACACTGGATCCGCCTCGCAGCACTTCGATGCGCTCGACCAAATCAATGGGCACACCCGACAACCGGGCTCCGGACAGATCGGTCTCGCTCATGCGGATGCCGTTGAGCAGGACCACGGTGTTCGCGTCCGAGGCATCCCCGAAGCCACGCAGATCGATCTTGTCGTTGCCGCCATTTGCCAGGTCCAGCCGCCCCACAAAGCCACCGATTTTGCGAATGGCCTCATGCACGGATGCGGCACCCGACCGTTTGATGTCGTCTGCGGTGATCACCGTCAGCGCAGCGGGAGAGTTGGAAACCGTGGCCGCAGTGCGCGTTGCCGTCACGACAATGGGCTCCAGCGACTCGCCGTTGGCAACATCGGCGGCCCAGGCGCCACCGGTGAAGTTGAAGCACGCCCATGCGGCAGCCACACTCAGAGACATCACCGAGTGGGGGGGAGGTGCGTTGCGCACCGAAGAGGGGAAAAACATGATGAAAGGAACAGACCAGAGCCCCTGCCAGCGTCCCCGCAGGCTTGGAGCGACATGACGCCCTCGTGGCTCACGCACACGACAGCGTCCCCTGTTGGCCGGTATCCGGGCTAGGCGGTTCGACTCATGGAGCCTTCCCAGGTGTGAAACCCAGTGGCTGTGAACATGAGCGAAGCATCAAGGGCAAAACGCCCTCATGCTTGACCGCCGACCGTTGCGGGGGCAGCGCAGTTTGGAAACCTGCTTCCCGTTTAACCGCGCCGAGGAGTCTCAGCGCGAGCACCAACATCGCGCATTGTAGACGGGGACACAGGGCGAGGACCTACAATCCCCTCTCTGATGCCTGTTCGCCCCGCCTTGCTGAGGGTTCGCGCAAATGTCCCGAATTGATGAAATGACCGAGCGCGTTGAGCGCCTGCTGCTTCGCCATGAAGAGCTGCGGCGCACCAATGCGTTGCTCCAGCAACAGCTCACCGCCACCATGCAAGAGCGCGATTCGCTCAAAACCCGACTGGCGGCCGCGCGATCGCGCATCGACGCGTTGATTGACAAATTGCCCCAGCCGGCTGGCGATGTGACCTCTCACGGTGAAGAGCCCGATGAATCAAATTGAAGTCTCGATCATGGGCCAAAGCTACTTGCTGGGTTGCCCCGAAGGCGGCGAGGCCCGCCTGCGCGATGCGGTCGCCCAGGTCGACCGCGAAATGTGCGCCATCCGCGACTCAGGCAAGCTCAAGGCCCGCGAGCGCATTGCCGTGCTGGCGGCGCTCAACCTGGCCTACGCTCTGGCCGCCCCAGAGGCCAAGCCGGCCAAGTCAACGGTCACCCAGGCTGATGTGGACCTGCCCGCCCCCGAGTATCTGGACAACCTGATTGCCCGGCTCGACACGGCGTTGGATCAAGACGGCCATTTGATTTGATCCTGTCAATAATCCCCATGATGCGGGGTAACTGATTGGCTCAAAGCGGCCCATGGGTCGTAGAATGAAATCGTTCGTCGCGTTCGTGGTTGTTTTTATTTCCTTGAACCGATGCTCTTAGAGCCAGGGCTTGGAACATTGCTGCATGGGTGTGATCGTCTCGCGTCAGATGAACCCGAAGTGCTGCTGACCTCGCCCACCTGAATCCCCTGGGTTCAGGAATGCGGCAACCAGTTTGCGGCGAACCCTATATGCAAAACGGGCAGGTCCTCTGTGAGGTACCTGCCCGTTGTCTTTGGTGGTGGCGTGGGGCGCAGCCCGGGTCAGTGAGACTCCACCTCTTGCACGAACTGGATGCTCGCCAGGGCCACACGGTTGCCGCCTTTTTCCCGCGCGCCAGCGAGCGCGCGATCGGCGCTGCGCATCAGCTCTTCCACACCCCCTGCGGTATGCGGGAAACTGGCCACGCCCATGCACACGGTGAACGGAATCTGTTGCCCGTTGTAGGGGACGATGTGCTGGGAACACTGGCGGCGCAACTGTTCCATCCTTGCATGGGCGATCGCGAGCCCGACACCCGACAACAGCACGACAAACCGGTCGCCACCCAAGCGGCAAGGGGAGTCCATGGCGCGGGTGTTGGCACGCAACAGCCGCCCCAGCGCCTCCACGACACGCTCGCATCCGTCGACACCGTGTTGATGACGGATTTCGTCCAGGCCATCAATGGCCACGGCCACCAGCGCAAATTCGCGTTGCTCGCGGCTGGACAAGTCGGCTTCGCGGCGCAGTTGTTCTTCGAAGTGAGCACGGTGGTACAGGCCGGACACAGGCTCGCGCACCTGACTGTCTTGCACCTCGCGGCGCAGGGCATCGTTGGCTTGCTGTTGCTGCTCCAGTTGCGCCAAGGCCAGTTGCAATTGGGATTCTTTGCGACGCTGCTCGGTCACGTCCTGCCAGATGGACACCAGCTTGGCGCCCCGTTCATCGGACTCGCGCACCACCTGCCGCCAGGTCACGAACTCGTGACGCTCGCCCGCCAATTCGATCTTGTGCTCAGCTCGGACACCACGAGTAGGCACCGCCAGCGTCTGTTGGTCAGCGGCGCGCAGGGCGATCGCCTGGGTCGCGTCGAACAATTCGGCGTCCACCGCGCCCACGACCGGCCGATGGGTGAGCCCCAGCAGCCGGGAAGCCGACTCATTCGCGCGCTCGTAGCGGCCCGAAGCGGCATCCTTGATCAGGGCCGCCAGACCGAACTGATCCAACGCCGTCAAGAATGCGTCGGTTAATGCCGGATCAGTGAGCGCAACGGGAGCAATTGAATCGACCATAGTCATGTGCTTTTGTATGTTGACTGATTGCCTCAACTTGTGGAGGAAATGTTCGCTGAAATTACCGGATCTGACTGCCCTTCAAACAAGGGATGAGGACTTGCTTTTTGCGTCAAGTGCACGCTTTGCAACGAATGATGATCTGCCACGCCAGCCCTGGCATACAGGGTTACCCGACTTCGCCGCCTACCAAGACCTTCGGGTGAATGTCGGACAATGATGAGCCATTGGCTTGAATTGCGCACCATTGACCATGACTTCAATCAGTTTGCTCGGCTGCGGCCTGATGGGGACACCCATGTCGCTGCGCCTGTTGAACCAAGGGTATTCACTGACCCTCTGGAACCGCACGCGCAGCAAAGCCGAGGCGTTGATCCCGCATGGGGCCCAGATCGCCGAGACGCCTGCTCTGGCCGTGGCTCAGGCAGACATCGTCATCACCATGTTGGAGCACGGCGGCGTGGTTGAAGATGTGCTGTTCAACCCCGCCTTGCCGGGGGCCGCCCTGGGCTTGAAGCCGGGTGCCCTGGTGATCGACATGAGCTCCATCCTGCCCGAGCAAGCGCGGGACCATGGCCAGCGGCTGGCCGATCTGGGCGTGGCTTATCTGGATGCCCCCGTGTCCGGCGGAACCGTGGGGGCGCAAGCTGGCACGCTGGCCATCATGGCGGGCGGCCCGGAAGGTGATTTTGAACGCGCCCGCTCGGTGCTGGAGGTCTTTGGCCGCCCGGTTCACGTCGGCCCCACCGGCTCGGGTCAACTCACCAAGCTGGCCAATCAGATGATTGTGGGCATCACCATCGGTGCGGTGGCGGAAGCCTTGCTGCTCGCGCAACGCGGGGGCGCCGATCCAGCCAAGGTTCGCCAGGCCTTGCGGGGCGGTTTTGCAGAAAGCCGCGTTCTGGAGGTACACGGCCAGCGCATGGTGGACGAGGACTTTGCCAAGCGCGGCTCTTTGGCGATTCAGCTCAAGGACTTACGCAATGCCTTGCACACCGCCGATGGCTTGGGCTTTGATGCGCCCATCACGCAGCATCTGACCGGTCTGTATGCGCAGGCGGCCGCACACGGCTTTGCCGATCTGGATCAATCGGGCTTGTACCGCGAACTGCAGCGCCTTCAGTCACCCGGCACCTGACCCTGCGAACGAGCGTACAGTCGCGCGGGGTGCTCCGTGAGCAAGCGGTATTGCTCGGGCTCCATCTGGCGCAACATGGCCAAGGCGGCCATGGTGGTGGGAGCGCCCAGCTTTTGCAAAATGCTCGCCCGGTGCACATCGACCGTTCGCGGACTGATGCCCAGGAGTTGCGCGGCCTGCTTGGAAGTCAGACCCTTGACCAATTTGGAAAGGGTCTCCAGTTCACGGGCGGTCAACTCGGCCAACAGACCGGCCGGCTTGTGAGGACGCATGGCGGCCGGTTTGATGGCACACCGCAACAAGCCCACCAATTCTGTTTCATCGATGGGTTTTTCCAGAAAGTCCAGCGCGCCCAGTTTCATGGCGCGCACCGCCATCTGCACCTGACCGAATCCGGTCATGACGATCACGGGCCACGATGGCATTTGCCGCCGCAGCGTCACCAGCAAATCCATGCCATCGACATCAGGCAGGCGCAGATCCATCAGGACACTGGCAACGGTGCCGGGCTGGAGCCGTGCCAGCAAGGCCGAGCCAGACTGGCAGGTCACCACTTCAAACCCGTTGGCCGTGAGCATGAACTCCAAGGCTTCGCAGATGTCCGGGTCATCCTCAACCAAGTAGACCACCGACACGGGCTGTGCCCGACGTGCAGACACGCCCACATATCGAGGGCCCAGGACGGGGTAGCCGCTGTCCATGTAGGTGCCCGCGGGAATCATTGTTCTAACGCCCATATCTAACGCCCATTTGGCCCATTTGACCGCCCCTCCAACCACTCTCTCTGCTCGATCCATCTCAACAACCATGGCTTCCGACGCGAGTGGCCTTGTTGGTGATCTGCTTGACGCAACTTCGCCCCGGATAACACCTCAATTGGATTGGACTATGAACGTTAAGCCACTAGCGAACACCCTTGCTCACCCCTCGGACGGGGGGAATGTGAAGCGGCAATCGGACAACAGAAGTCAGGATGTGCAATGACCTGAAACCACATGTTTCAGGATCGGGATGCTGAGCAGGAAACTGGCCCCGACCGCGGGGCGCTCCATCGTCAAATCGCCCCTCATTTCGCGCGCGATGGAGCGGGACAGTTTCAGCCCGATGCCCATGCCATGGCTTTTGGTGGTGAAGCAGTTTTCAAACAACTGGGCATGGGCCTCTTCTGACAAGCCCGGCCCGGTGTCCTCGATGCGGCAGCACGCAAAACCGTTGTCGGCAAACAGGGTCACCGTGATCTGCCGTGTCGGCGAGCCGGCATCGATCAAGGCGTCCACGGCATTGCGCAGCAGATTGACGATCACCTGCTGCGCCAGCACCCCATCACCTTGGGCCCAAAGCGGTGCCGTGTCTCCCACCACACTCACCCTCACCCCTTGTTGCTGACAGGTGGGGCCCACCCACACCAGGGCCTCTCGCACGCTCTCATGCAAATCGAAAGGCCGAAAGCCATCGTTGCCCTGGACCAGAAAGGCGCGCATGCGATCGAGCATGGCATTGCCTTTTTGCGATGTATCGACAATGCGCCCCAGCACCCGCTCCAACCGGTCGGTATCCAGCGCGGTGCGCATCATGGTCACTGCACCCTGGGCAAAGCTTTGAATGGCGGCCAGAGGCTGACGCAACTCATGGATCAGGCTGGCGCCCAGTTCAGAGCCCGTCTGGAGCCGAGCCATGCGGTTGACGTACTGTTGCAGCTGCCAGTTGGCCAGCTCAAGCTCCTGCGTTCGCAGGGCCACCTTGGCCTCCAAGGTGTGATGCTGCTTTTGCTGCCACTCGAATAGATCGGCCTGCGCCTTCGAACGCGCCTGCGCCTCGCCCTGATGGCGATCGGCCAAAGCCAGGCTCAACAGCACGATCTCCAGGGCCGAGCCCAGCGTCAGGCTGTGTTCTGTCCAGACCGAGCGGGGGATCCAGCCAAACTTGCTCAAGGACATCGCCACGCCGCCAAGCAGGACCAGCGCATAAGAGATGGCGAAATAGCGAGCCGGCCGGTACCCTTGCACCCATCGCTGAATGGCCATGTGTCCGATGAAGGTGGTGCTCACCACAGTCAGGACAATGGCGACCCTGATCATCAAACTGTAGGGCAGCGCGAAGCTGGCCATCGCCGCCAGGCCGTTGATCCAGAGCACCGCCCGCGTGATCTGAACGCGCTCTGGCATCGCCACATGCATGTTCAGAAAGTGGGTGCAAAACAGCAAGGCGCTGGCCGCGATGCTGGTGACCAGCAGCACCAATGCATGCTCATTGAAACGCACCTGCGCCGGCCACAGATACTGCAGGCTCAAGCCGTGCAGGGACACGACGAAACTGGCCATCCCGGTGACCCAGCAGATGTAGTAAAAATAACTGAGGTCTCGCGTGCCCAACAGCAGTTTGAGGTTGTACGCGAACATGATGACGACCAGCCCGAGGTACGCCCCATACAGAATGTTGATGACGTTGTCCTGGATCAGGAAGGCGGTCGGCGACCACACGGTCACGGGCACTTGGATGGAACTGCGGGTCTGGACCCGCAGGTAAATCTGGACCACTTCACTGCCCTGCAGGTCGATGGGCACAATGAAATTGCGATGTGGATAGGGGCGCTGGCTGACCGGCACGACGCTGCCCAGTCGGGCAGCAGGATTGACGATGCCGTCAGGCCTCAGCACAAACACATCCAGATGATTGAGAACCGGATAGGCCACTTCCAGCAAGGTGGCCAGCGGCCGGCGCGACGTGTTGCTCAGACTGAATCGAAACCAGTAGGCTGATTCGCTGTAACCCAGGGTGGGCACCTCGCTGGCACTGCGCATCCACGCCGCATCAGGGGACTGGACCACATCGTCGAGCGTCAATGCGCCGCCCGGGTCAGGCCGATATTCGATGCCCGCAGGCACGGCCTGTGACGCCAGGCCTTCAGACACCTGCAAGCCAATGGCATGGGCCCCGTGCATGCATAGGGCCCACCACAAAACCACCCACAACCGCATCCAGATCATGCGATGAACCCTAACGGATCAGCGGGCCTCCGTCTGTTCGGACTAGCCCCACACTCGATGGCCTCACCGCCCCACGGTGTTGGATGCCCAGGATGGCGTGCGATTGGACCGATAGATCACCACGTTGCCATCGTCCTGAACCGCCAGGAAGCTGCCAGGGTTGCCCCAGGTGCCAGAGGCCCACAGCGGCTGACCCGCGCTGTTGTAGATCACGAGGTTGCCATCATCCTGCATGACGGTCCTGCCGACGCCGCGCCCCATCGTGCCCGATGCCCACACGGGTTGACGAACACCGTTGTAGATCACCAGATTGCCATCGGTCTGATAAACGAGTTGATAGCGTCCATTCGATGAAAACACGCTCTGGCCCGGATTGATGGCTTGCCCGCGCAGCAAAATGGAAGGGTTCTGAACCGTGTTGGTGGCCCATGATGGCGTGTGGTTCGCCCGGTAAATCACGATGTTGCCGTCGTCCTGCACAGCCAGCGTGCTGCCTGGATTGCCCCAGGTGCCCGACGCCCACAGCGGCTGATTGGCCGCGTTGTACACGACCAGATTGCCGTCGCCTTGCATGACCGCGCGGCCCACGCCCCGGCCCACCGTGCCCGATGCCCAAAGGGGCACGCTGCCGGCATAAGCGACCAGGTTGCCATCGGTCTGGTAAGTCAGACGGTAGCGTCCGTTGCCAGAATAAATGGCCTGGCCGGGATTCAGCGACGCCACTTCGCCGCCCCCAACCTGGGTCGCGCGGTATCCGGCCACGATGGTCCGCGTCTGGCTCATGGACCGGGCCGCATCCGCATAATCATTCTGACCGCAAATCTGATTGGCGCATCCGCTCAAGCGAGGGTTGGAATACTTGTAGTAGTGCTGCCCCGCATAAGACATCACGTCGCCCAGATTCGTGCCAGGAACGATGTAGCCCCAGGCATAGGGGTACACCGGCGAGCCACCGCCCTGGGCATGGTCATGGTTGTTGCCGAAGTTGTGTCCCAACTCATGCGCCATCACCATCGTGGGGCAACTGTCATCTGTCACGCCATAGCCCGATCCCTCATTGCCGCGAGGGCCCTGGGTGACGCTCAAATAGGCAATGCCACAGGACCCCACCCCCACCGTCGGCTTGTGCAGCAGATGAACCAGATCGGCGCCCGATGCATCCCGCTCGGCTTTGACATTGGCAAAGGCGCCGGATCCGCTGGCGATCGCGCTCAACAAATTGCCTTGGTTGACGTTGTCGTCCTGGTTCACAAACAGCGTGCGAACCAGCCGCATGCGAATCGGCACCTGGCTGTCCACCATGATCTGATTGGTCACAGCAACCAGGTTGTCGATGCGCGTGCGGGCTTGTGCATCGCCACCCAGACGGTTGACCATGCCGGGCGTATAGACCACCATCAAGTCCACCGTGGTGTCCTCGGGTGCAGCGGCCGCGACGGTACCGATGGCCACACTGCTCCCCGATGTCGTGCTACCGGCCGCCTGGGCCAGATCCTTGCTGCCCGACTGGGCTTTATACGCAGCCATCTGGGGTCGGGGCATCAGAGGCTCGGCCATGGGCGCGTACGAGATCCCAGCCTTTTTGGTATCGACCAACCAGGTTTGCCCTTTGCGCGATTCCACGCGCACTTCGCCTTCTGGCAGGTTGAGCACACCGAAGGTCTCGCCTTGTGCGCCGGTGGTCATGATGACGCGATGGTCTGTCCCCCGGTCGCGCACATACCCGACGAAGGTGTAGTTGCCCGCCTGACTGATGGACCCACTGTCATGCACCAAGGACAAGGTGCGACCGTCTGGCAGATTGAGTTCCACCTCGCTGTTCAACGGCAGCGCGCGCAACTGCGCCATGTTGATTTCGACAGGATAGGTGCCCACGGCGGGCAAATCGGCGGGGCGCTCGGCCTGCAGCTTGCTCAATGCGAGGCCCGTCAGCGGAGGGCTGAACACCTTCACCTCGGCCACGTTGCTCTGGGATGGCTTGTAGGCATCGCTCATCCGGGTCAGCCAGGTCCAGAGACAACTGCCCCGCGCTGCCCAGATCCAGTTTGACGCTTTGGCCCGGCTTGAGCTGGAACAGCGCACGCTCGTCCAGTTTGATCTCTTGCGTGCGACCGACATCCAGTGATGGCGCAGCAGATGCCGGCGACACCGCAGCATGGCTGGGACTCAGTGGGCCCATGGCCAGCAGAGCGACGGACACCGCAATGGCACGGCAACGAAAGGTGCAGATGGAACGCATGGCTTTCTCCTTAACCAGCAGGACAGAAGGTGACTTGAACTTGCTTGCCTTGGGTGCAGGCGCGGAAGCCGCTCTCCCCTGCAGATGGCGGGTAGTCGTCATATGGGAAGGAGTACAGACCCGGGCAGACCTGATGAACCCACTTCGAATAGTTGCTGTAAGGCCCACTGCGGTAGTACAGCGAGGTGTCGGCGCTGGTGGGGTTGTCCAACATGCCGCGGTTCAGGGCTGCACACCACTTGGGGTCTTCTGCAAAAGCACCCGAGCAGGCAAAGGCCTCTGGCGTCTTGGCATTGATGGCGTGGCCGCAACCTTCTTTGGTGGTGGCACAGCGCTGAATCTGTGCGTCCAGGCTGTGACACAAGGCCGTCCCCTGGTTAGCCGGATTCAGGCAGAAGGTGCGCGGGGCGATGCATTTGTTGCCTTGACGCAAGCCATCCGGACAGCCCGACAGCACCGTCGACTGCGGCACCGCACAAGTTGCAGGACGGCAGTCAGCCCCACCGCCCACAGAGGTGACCTTGATCGGCAAGCCCAGCCAGTCAACATAGGTCACGTTGTAGTTCAGCACCGTGCCGGTCGCATCGGGCACAAAGGTCATCTCGGCCTTTTCCATCTCTTCGCCGTAGGGGCCACCGGCCAAGGCGGTCACACGCGCAGCGGTCCAGCGTTTGGGGGCGTAGTACCAACGGGTGGCTCCCGGGGTCAGCTCGGCCCGGTCGGGTTGCAGCACAGCTTCGGCGCCAGCTGCGTTGATCCACAGCGAGGTCTTGCAGTTGTTCTTCACACCGATCTCGATCAGATTCGGATCATCGGTGGGAGGATTGCCCAAGTCGGCGCCGCTGCCTGACGTGCCGCCAGTGGTACCGCCCGAGGTGCTCCCGCCTGTGCTGCCCCCACTGGTGGATCCGGTGTTCAAGGCCACGGCCTTGAAGCGTTGCGCAGACGAGCCATTGCAGCTCCATTGCTGAATGTTGGTGCCATCGGCGGTGCCACCCCCGGCCACATCCACGCACTTGCCGCTGGTGCGATTGACCAGCACGTACTCATCCGTGCCCACCTTCTTGAAGGCGAAACGCTGGGCGCCGGTGCCGTTGTCGGTCCACTGCTGCACATTGCCGCCGTCTGAGATGGATGAGCCCTGAACGTCGACGGCCTTGCGGCTGTTGACATTGATGAGCTTGTACCAACCTGACCCCGTGTCGGTGATATCAAACGCCTGCGCGTTGTTGCCATTGCAGGTGACCTGCGCGATGTTGGCGCCATCAGCCGTCGACGCCCAAGCCACGTCCATGCATTTGCCACTGTTCATCGCCATCAAGCGATAGCGGCCATTGGCCAAAGCATCGTTGGCCTTACCGACAAATTTGAATCGTTGGTTGGCGCCACCATGGCAAGACCACTGCAAGATGTTGGCGCCATCGGCCGTGGACCAACCCGACACGTCCACACACTTGCCGCTGGTCTGATTGACGACCGTGAACTCCTCACCGCTGGCTCGGCGAATCGCAAAGCGCTGTGCACCCGATCCGTTGTCGCTCCATTGCTGAATGTTCGCCCCATCCACTGGCGAGTTGCCCGCCACATCCACCGCCTTGCCACTGTTGACGTTGGTGAGCCTGTACCAGCCCCCTCCGGTGTCGGTCACGTCGAACAATTGAGCTTTGTTGCCGTTGCACCCCACCTGCGCAATGTTGGCGCCGTCTACGGTCGAGGCCCAGGCCACGTCCGCGCACTTGCCGCTGTGCACGGCCACCATGGTGTAGCGCCCATTGGGCAAGTCACCCGCCCAGGCACTGCTTGCAGACAAAATCAGGCCTGCGGCGGCAAACCAGCCGCGTCGGAATGTCGATGTCATGGATCGATCCTCTTTGAATCTAATGGAGAGTTACTTGCAGCTGCCCGCTGGGTACACGCGGACCCAGTCCACTTCCATGCGTGCAGGCAGGATGTTCATGTCCACGCCTTGTGCGCCGCCCCAATCGCCCCCGATGGCCAGGTTCAGGATCAGGTAGAAGCGTTTGTCAAAGGGCCAGGTGGTCCAGCCTTGACGGGCGTTGTTGAAGGTGCCGTACACCTGCCCATCCTTGAGGAACTGGATGCGATCCTGGTTCCAGTCAACGGCATAGGTGTGATAGCTGCTCTCCACACTCGCATCCCAAGTCGTCGCCTGGAAGTTGTTGTGCAGCATGAAGTTGCGCGCGTTGGTGTGGATCGAGCCGTGGATGGCAGAGGGGTCATAGCCCACGTTCTCCATGATGTCGATTTCACCACTGTTGGGCCAACCGCCATAGGCGGAATCGGTGGGCATCAACCAGATGGCTGGCCAGGTACCGCGACCTGGCGGCAGCTTGGCACGCACCTCGATGCGGCCATTGAGCCAATCACCTTTGTAGGCGGTTTTCAAACGCGCCGATGAAACTTCATAGCCCTGGTACCAGTCGCGGCGGGCCTCAATAACCAGATGGCCGTTTTCAACACGGGCGTTCTCCAGCCGATTGCCGGTGTAGTTCTGCAACTCATGGTTGACCCAACCGGGTCGCTGGACTTCGAAGCTCCACTTGTTGCCATCGGGCAAGCCGCTGTAATTGAATTCGTCAGACCAGACCGGGTTGGTGCTGCAAGCCCCTCCTCCCGCGCTGCCACCGCCCGACACGGCAATCAGGTGGTAGCGCTGGTTGGCGCCGCCATGACAAGACCATTGCAGGATGTTGGCACCATCCGTGGTCGCCCAGCCCGACACGTCCATGCACTTGCCGCTGCCTTGATTGATGACGGTGTACTCGTCACCCGCCACCTGCTTGAGCACAAAGCGCTGCGCATTGCTGCCGTTGTCGCTCCACTGCTGGATGTTGGCCCCGTCATAGGTCGCACTACCGGCTACATCCACCGCTTTGCCGCTGTTGACATTGATGAGCTTGTAGGCGCCGCCCCCCGTCGAGGTGACATCGAAGGCCTGGGCGTTGGTGCCATTGCAGCTGTACTGCTGGATGTTGGCGCCATCGGCGGTCGAGGCTGCCGTCACGTCCACGCACTTGCCGCTGTTGGACGACACCAGCTTGTAGCGCCCGTTGGACAGGGCCCCCGTCGCCTTGCCATTGAATTTGAAGCGCTGGTTGCCACCGCCATAGCAAGTCCACTGCTGGATGTTGGCGCCATCGGCATTGGAGGCGCCAGCGACATCCACACACTTGTTGCTGTTCTGGTTGACGATGGTGAACTCGTCTCCGCTGACCCGGCGAATGGCAAAGCGTTGCGCGCCCGATCCGTTGCTGGTCCACTGCTGCACGTTGGCGCCGTCTGCGATGGAGGCACTCGCCACATCGATGGCCTTGCCACTGTTGACGTTGATCAACTGATACCACCCACCGCCAACGTCCGTGACATCAAATTGCTGAGCGTTGTTGCCACTGCAGGTCACCTGGGCGATGTTGGCGCCGTCGGCCGTCGAGGCCCAAGCCACATCGACACACTTTCCGTTCTGAACCACGGTGATGGCGTAGCGCCCATTGGGCAGATCCCCCGCTTGTGCCGCGGGCACCGCGCACACGGCCAGCACCAAGGCCAGGCTCCATTTAGCAGTTGTCTTCATGTCAGATTCCCGTCCATTTCACTGGGATCCAAGGGTAGTTTTTTGCCCTGTTGAATGACATACGTAAAGTTGCGTGCCACCTTTGTTCAAGGGGTGGGTTTCGTCCTAGACGGACGGGCCGCGAATAAAAAAAAGCCCCAACGCTCACGCGGGGGGCCAAAGGGAGAAAGCAAGCTGCCTTACTGGCAAGCCGTGGCGTTGGTGGGTTGCCACAAGGTCGGCGTGCCGGAGGGTGTCCACCCAGCGCCGACCCATGCGGTATGCGTCACAAGAGCACGGTATTGCTTACCTTGGTAACTGACAATGACGCCAGCGTTGTAGGTCTTGCCTTCGGTCCAGGCCAAACAGACAGGCGTCGGTGTGGGCGTGGGTGTGGGTGTGGGTGTCGGCGTTGGAGTCGGTGTCGGTGTGGGCGTCGGCGTCACGCCGCATGTCCCCACAGGCTTCCAGACGCCCCATGGCCCTGATTGGCTCGGGTTCTCGCCCTGCGTCCACCACTTGGCCTCATAAAGCACGCCCCCGTAGGACACGCGCTGCCCACCGGTATAGACCTGGGCAGCCGACCAGGCACCGGCGCCGCAAGTCGGAGTCGGAGTCGGAGTCGGAGTCGGAGTCGGGGTCGGAGTCGGAGTCGGGGTTGGCGTGGGCGTCGGAGTCGGCGATGTGCCCTTCACGGTGTTGAACACCTGCAGGAACTCATAGTCCCGCGTGTTCGCCTTGCTGAAAATATCCAGGCCGCCCGATCCAACCTGATCACGCTGCATGGCCCACATGGACAAGAGGCCCAGGCCGTTTTGCTTGGAGAAGCTGGTCAGAATCTGGGCATCGGTGGGCGTGAAGATCTCGCCCGCGATGTCATTCTGACCAATCATGGGCGTCACGCCAATCATGGCCCAGACCTGGGCATCGGTCTTACCCGGGAACAGCGGCTTGATCTGCGCAAACGTCTCGTTGGCTGCCGACACGGCCAGGTCGCCCATTTTCTTGCCTGAGCTATAGGCCCCACCGTAATCCATCGCCATGATGTTGACCATCGAGACCTTCACACCAGACTGCACGGCCCCTTGAAGCAAGGACACCGCGCTGGCGGGCAGACCGTGGTCGTTCCATTGATTCAGATAGGGCAGAACAGGCAAGGTGAAAGACACATACAGGTTGGGGTACAGCGCCTGCAATCTTTTGATCACCCCATTGCGGGTCGCGTTGAGTTGACCATTGGCCAGTTGCGAGCCTTCCACGTCAAAGTCGATCGCCCGGACATTGTGGGTGTCCAGCAAATTCTTGATCAAACTCACCATGTCCGATTCGGAACAGGCGGACTCGAGGTATTGCCCTGAGGCCCCTCCGAAGGACAAGATCAACCGCCCTCCTGCGGCCACGAACTGCTGGATATCGGTCTTGAATGCCGCGTTGTTGAGGGTGTACTCCATGCCGCCCCCTAAGGAGCAGGCACCGCCCGATACACCGAACGCCAAAGTGGCCGATGTCATGCCCGCCTGATTTTTAGCTTCCATCAAGGTCTTGACCTTGTAGGCGCTGTTGCCAAAACCCCAGGTATAAAAGTACGGCGCGACATCTGTGGCCGCATGGGCCATCGTCGCCGCAGCCAAAGCCGCGACCGCCGTCAGAGAGCGAAACGTGTAAGAAGCCAGCATGGAACCTGCCCCGTCTTGATTTGAAGGAGCGAGGATTGTTGGCGCTGCAGGCCGGCCCGGACAATACGCGCGTTTACGTAGTCGCCTTAAACCACCACCGAGCGATTGCGCCCCTGCGCCTTGGCTTGGTAGAGCGCCGCATCGGCCCGGTCGATGGTGACCTCGATCGGCTCGTCGCGCTGGCAACGGGCCAGTCCCGCTGAAAACCCCATTCGCAGATCAGGCACCGACTGGCTGATGGCCGCTTCGGCCAGATGCTGCCGCAGACGCTCGACGCCGACGTTGGGGTTCGCGCCCGGCTCTTCCAGCATGACGATCAGGAATTCCTCGCCGCCCCAGCGCGCGACCACATCGGCCGAACGCAATGAGAGGGTGGCCTGCGTGGCAAATCCCTTCAGCACCTCGTCACCCACTCCATGCCCCCATGTGTCGTTGACCCGTTTGAAATGGTCCAGATCGACCAGGGTCACCCAGATCTCCAGGGAGTTGCGGCGCAACAAGGCCTTGTATTCCTGCAAGACCGACTGCAGCTGACGTCGGTTGATCAGACCTGTTAGTTCGTCTCGCGTGGCCAGTTCACGGATCCGCTCGAGGGCTGCCGCCAGATCCCGCTTCTGGGCCTGCAAGCGATTGCGCATCGCCGCGATCTGCGTGGCCAGATAGGCCATCACCGGCACGGTCACCGCCACGAAAACGTAATTGACGAACTCCAGGCGCGCAGGGTAGCGACCCGGGTCTGTCTCGCTCTTGTAGAGCATGGTCAGACCGGCGACCACCATCACGTAGCTGCCCGAGATGATGGCGCTGCGTCCATTCATGTTGAATACGCCAAAAAACATCACCAGGGCGAACAGGATGAGCGTGGCACCGTGCGCCTCGTTGGTGATGGCATAGGCCAGACAGATCCATGTCTGCGCAGCGAGGACCTGTGCTAAGGTCAAGGCCGGTTCGTGGAAGCGCTCGCTCCAGCCGCTGCGGATCGCGATGTAGAACCCCACACACGAAGTCAGCATCAAGGCAGACAAGCCCTGCCCCTGGTCCGGATGGATCCAGCCACTGTCGATGCCGAACCCGATCAGCAGGGCACAAAGCAAAAACACCAGAATCGAGGCCAGCGTCCGCAGCACGCGAACCCGCATGAAGGGCTCCGCTCCCAACAGCAAGGAAAAGGAGGGTTGCTTGCGAACCGCCCGTTCAACGGGAAACCGGGAATCCAGTTGCGAGTCGGCTTCCGGCTGGGGAGCGTCCTGCACCGCCGAAGGGGGAGAATCTGACGACGACATCAATGGCCGATGGCCCGGCAGAGCCACAAAACAATCTGTTCAAGGATAGATCAGTTCAGGATACTCCGGAACCGCCCCGGCGCGCATAGGTATGATCCGGCGTCATGGATCTCCCTGCCTTGACAGATAAAAATGCCGCACAAATGATGTTTCGCATTTTGCAGGACGCGGCGCGTGCAAGAAACATTTCCCTCAGGGCGCCTCCCCAGGAGCCGACCACATGCTGTGGCAAGGGCTGCAATGGCTGTGTTTGGGAAGGCTACTACGAGGCCGTGGTGTACTGGCGTGACGAAGCCCTGCTCGTGCTGCAAGACTGAATCACGCGCCCCCCAAAGTCCCTCAACTGATCTTGAACTTGAATTGCCCGGTCTTGCTCGCGCCGACCTTGATCTTGGCAATCGGTTTGCCCTCGGCCATTTTGGCGAGCACGGCATCGGCCACCTCGGGCAGCAAAGAGCCATTGAGCACATGGTCCACCGCACGCGCACCGGTATCGACTTCGGTGCAGCGGCTGAGTACCAATTCCAGCAAGGCGTCGTCATAGTCCAGCACGGCCTGGTGGTTCGCCTGCACACGCTGCGCAATGCGATCGAGCTTGAGCTTGATCACATCGATCAGGACGTCGTCGCTCAAGGGGTAATACGGCACGACCTTGGTGCGACCAATGAAAGCAGGCTTGAAGATTTTGTACAGAGTCGGTCGCAAGGCCTCAGCCAAGGCGTCGGCCGTTGGCAGCTCATGGGCGGCCTTCATCACCGTTCCCCCCGCCTCTTCGTCGTGCTGGAAGCACGCCTGCATGATGCCTTGTGATCCGGCGTTCGAAGTCAGAATGATCACGGTGTTGCGGAAGTCGATTTCGCGGCCTTCGGCATCGTCCATCAACCCCTTGTCGAACACCTGGAAGAACATCTCCAAGACGTCGGGGTGAGCCTTCTCCACCTCATCGAGCAGCACCACGCTGTAGGGCTTGCGACGCACGGCCTCCGTCAACACGCCGCCCTCGCCATACCCCACGTAACCGGGGGGCGAGCCCTTCAAGCCGCTCACGCTGTGCGCCTCCTGATACTCGCTCATGCTGATGGTGATCAGATTGCGCTCACCTCCGTACAGGATGTCGGCCAGCGCCAGCGCCGTTTCCGTCTTGCCCACACCGGATGGGCCCACGAACAGGAACACGCCCTTGGGCTTGTTGGGGTCCTCCAGACCGGCACGGGCCGTTCTCACGCGCTGCGCAATGGCGGCCAGAGCGTGGTCCTGCCCAATCACGCGTTGCTGCAGGCTATCTTGCAGGTTGCGAACGGTCTTGATCTCGTCCTTGACCATCTTGCCAAGCGGGATGCCCGTCCAAGAAGCCACGATTTCCGCAACGACATGTCCGTCGACCTGCAAGGGAACCAAAGGGCGCTCGCCTTGCAAGGCTGTCAGTTCAGCCTGCTTGCCCTGCAACAATTCGCGATCGATGGCCTCACCGCCCTCGGCCTGGCGGCGCAGTTCTCGGATGTCCTGCACCAACTGCTGCTCAAAGGTCCAACGCGCCTCATCGGCCTTCAAGTCCGCTTCAATGGCCTGCCGCGCCTGGGCCAGCTCATCCAAACGTGTACCGTGCTTGGCCCCGGTGCTCGACTCGCGTTGCAGTGCCTGCTCTTCTGCAGCGATGCGGTCCAGGCGCTTGCGCGCGTCTTCAATGCGCGCCGGCGTGGCGCTTTGGCCCAACGCCACCTTGGCGCAAGCCGTATCGAGCACGCTGATGGCCTTGTCCGGCAATTGGCGGCCGCTGATGTAGCGCGCAGACAGACGAACCGCCTCGGCAATCGCCTCGTCGAACAGGCGCACACCGAAGTGTTTCTCCATCAAGGGGGCCATCCCACGCAACATGGCGCAGGCCAACTCTTCGCTGGGCTCTTCCACCTTGATGACCTGAAAGCGGCGCGCCAGGGCTGCATCCTTTTCGAAATACTTCTTGTACTCGCCCCAGGTTGTCGCAGCAATGGTGCGCAGTTCGCCGCGCGCCAGGGCCGGCTTGAGCAGGTTCGCCGCATCGTTTTGCCCGGCTTGCCCGCCCGCACCAATCATGGTGTGGGCCTCGTCGATGAACAGGATGATGGGATGGGGGCTGCGCTTGACCTCGTCAATGACATTCTTGAGACGGTTTTCAAATTCCCCCTTCACCGACGCACCCGCCTGCAACAGCCCCATGTCGAGCACATGAATGGCCACACCTTGCAGGGCTTGTGGCACATCATCGTGCGCCACCCGCAAAGCCAAGCCCTCGACCACGGCCGTCTTGCCCACGCCCGCCTCACCCGTGAGGATCGGGTTGTTCTGGCGGCGGCGCATCAGAATGTCGATGGCTTGGCGGATCTCCGCATCCCGCCCGATCACCGGGTCGACTTTGCCATCCTTGGCGCGCTGCGTCAGGTTGGTGGTGAACTGATCCAGTGCGGGCGTCTTGCCTGCCGCAGCCTGCGAGAGATCCTCAGCCGCGCCTGCCTCTGCATGTTCGCCATCCTCGCCTGCGACGACCGCCTTCACCGCCTCGGACGAGCCAACGGTCAACTCGTCCAGCTTGTGCTTGAGCTCATCCATCTTGAAGCGCGCGAACAGCTTCGAAGCGCGATACGCCATCTGGCTCAAAGAAGGTTCGGTCAGCAGAGCCAGCAACAGATGGCCGCTGCGAATGCGCGCCGGCGGGTTTTCCAATGAGGCGATCAACCAGCCATGCTCCAGCAAGACAGGCAAGTGCGCCGAGAATACAGGCGTGCGCGCATTGCCCATCTTGAAGTTGGCCAACTCGCGCTCCAGATCCCGCTGCAACTCGGTGGTCGACACGTCATAACGGCGGCACAGCATGGACAGGTCAGAGACCGGCTGCTCCAGCAAAGCCAACAGGAAGTGCTCCAGATCAACCTCATAGTGTCCACGCGCCATGCAAAGGCTCGCAGCTCGCTCTGCGGCTCGTCGCGTGGTGTCATTGAGTTTGGAGATGAGGGTTTTGAGATTTTGGCTCATGATGACAGCGTCCCGAATTTGCTTTTTGAATGTTGTGTATGGAAGAAGAAAGGGTCAGGCCACTGCCTGAAGGTCGTAGCGCACATCCACTCTGTCCTCATCAGACGGACGTGTCTGCAAGAAGGTGTCCCAGCCGAGCCGGCTGGTCTGGGGGCTGCGCGATGAATCCAGTTGCAGGCCGCGCACATGCGAGTGTTGCAGCGCCAGGTTGATTTCAAACTCAAGGCCACTGCCAAAACACAAGGTCAGCCATTCCTGCAAAGCCTGCGCACCTTTGCTGCCGGGCAAAAAGCGCTGCATCTGCTCATGGGGCAACGGCCCCAGCACCACACGCATGCACAGATCGCGCTGCCACACGCGGTCGCCCAGCATGGCCGAATGTCCCAGTACGCCCTGACTGCCATTGAGTGGGTTCACGATACCCAGATACGCCCGCCCCGATTCAGGCAGCTGATACCAACGCCCGATGAACTGCTCGATGCGCACCGGGACACGAAAGTAATCTTGCAGCACGGCCTGCGCCTGCGCCACCGACCAAGTTCGCTGCTGGATCGCCCCGGCGTAATAAGCGAGGGCTTCCGGTGCGATCGCCCGTTGACGCCCCTCCTTGCCACGTCCCTGCTGCCGGGCATGCGACATGCCGGCTACAGACAACGTCAGCGGCAGGAATGCATGGGTCTGATTGGCCTCATATTGCAATGGCAGGCGATGCTTGCGCCAGGCGTCATAGAACATCGCCACCGCTCGGTGGCTGAAGATGTCCATGAACGCCCGCGCCCCAAAATCCTTCTGGTACAACTCACGCTGCGCCAGCGCCTCGGTATAGAACAAGGGCATTGTGCCGGTCACACCCAGCAAGCCCATGAACGCAGGTGTCAGGTCGACTCGGTCGATGTCAGACGCGCGTACCGCGAGGGCCTCATCTGCGCTAGAGCCTGGGTCCTGACGAAAGTGGACCTTGACGGACTCGATCTCGCTCGCCGGAAAAGACAAGGATAAGGAATTGCGGAAATTCAGCCTCGTCAGGCCTCGCCCGCCAGGCGTGCCTTTATCCAGCCATCGGTCCAATAACCGAACGGCCTGAAAGAAATTGAACTGCTGCGGCTCCTGCAGCAGCTGGTGGATCACACCAGTTGCATTGCGCCGTTGCGTGGGGGGCATGACATCACCACCTCTTGCGTGCGAGCAGACACCACCGTCAATTGGGTGAAGCTGTTGGCGTGCACATACAAGCCAAAGAAGCGGTCCAACACCGCGACGAACAGGCCCAAGCCTGAACCCACAAAACTGTCTTCGTCCACCACCAGGCGGACTTCGGTGCCGCGGACAAAGTTGGCGAAGGGTTGCCCCGGCAGCCACGCTGTGGTGGGCTGAAACGCCACGCTGACCAGGCCGTCGATCTGCCGCCGGTTCGACGCACTGCGCGACAGGTCATACAGACGGAACATCTCCTTGAGCCCATCCACACCCGCAGAAGACAGAGACAGGTGATTCAAAGAAAGGTGTGAGATCAAACGCCACAGTGCGCCGTTTCCACGGTCAAAGCGTTGTGTCAACGTCGGTTTGCGAAGGAGCTTGATTTCCTTAGCCAAACCGCCGCCATCCATGAACAAATCTCCACCCGGCACCCCGAACGCAAGCAAGTTTGGCAAATCCCGATTGGTGGAGGAAACGGTCAGCGACAAAACTTCAGTTTGCGGCTGTGCGGGGTTGAAATCGACATCCACGATGGATATTTCGGTTTCGTATCCGGGGCTGTCCTCAACCAAATTTTCGTCTCGGTGAACATGCCAATATCGCCCTCCTCCGTCCTGCGACGACTCGCCTTCTTCGGCAAGCCAATCGTCGTGACGCAACGAAAAGAACGGACGGAACTCTTGAACCTCTTCGCCTGTTGGCGTTTTCTTGACTCGAAACACCTTGTTGATCGAATAGACCTCATAGCCATAAGCCCGGCGTCCATCAACAACCACCGGGTAACTGGTCGATTGTTGGGTGATTCGAATGGGGTCGGCTGGTTGCTCAAATAAGTTGACAACCGGCGTACAACCCAACACGAAGTTGCGTGCCTCAACCATTTCCAACAAACGCGACTCGTCCGAATCAGAGCGGACACCCGACATCACGAGATTCAAACTAATGCGGCGAGTTGCACTTGCGGGTTGTGTGTCTGATCCATCCGATGAGGCTCTCATCAACGATGTCAAAAATGGCACCGGCACGTCGACAAAATTGAACTTATCGGAGAAGGCAAAATATTCACTCAGCAACCGATAGGCGACGTGCGAACGAGGATCCCACTTGAGCAAGGCTTCACTGTCATCAAACCCGACAGTGCAAGGCGTCAAACGAGGGGCGATACCCAATGCTTCAGTGCTCTGCCAGGCACGATGCTCCTGTGTCTGGACCAATATGTCGACTACCTTACCGCACAGCGCTTCTCGCAGCACGCTGACCTGAGATGCCTCGCCATCTAAATAAAAGCGCAAAGGCTTTTTCAAAGCCGAGGCCCAAGTGGCTTGTGCCGAGCTCAACTCCAGCGTCAAGGACAAAACCGACGTCACACCAGATGGTAGTCGTGATCCCTCTGGGGCCGCAATGGCATTGCGATAGCTAGCTTGAACTACACGCAAGGGCAACAAGGTGACATCTTGCGTAGTCGTGAACTTACACGCCACGCCTTTGACTGGCCGACTAGAGAGCTGCGTACCGCGCTCAATGTCTACGGGCTTAGTCAGTTGCCCGGCTGCTGCGCCCAAATCAAAATGCGCGATCGAACAAGCTGGGAATGGCCGAAGGTAGTGCGGATACAGCACCTCCAGCATCGATTCTGTAAAGAGAGGAAAGTCGTCATCCAGACGTTTGTGAACCCGCGCGGCCAACAGAGCGAAGGACTCAATCATGCGTTCGGCATGCGGGTCTTCTGAGACATCCGCAGCCAAGGACAAGCGTCCGGCGATCTTGGGGTAGCGCAGCGCAAAGGCCGACGCGGCCTGGCGCAGATGAGACAACTCACGCTCGTAGTGGGGCAGCAGATTTTGCATGGATGAACACCAAGAATCGTCGACCCTTATCGACCTTTGGAGACGTGATAGCGCAAATTGTTGGGATGCAACACAGCGTCGAAGTTGACCACCTCGTTGGCCTCATGCGCGATCAGCAGCGCCTGGATGGAAAAGTGCAACCGCCGGCTGGCTTCATCGCGGACCGCTACTGACACCACGGGATTGCGCAAGCGCGGCTCATGCATCACCAAGGCGCGGCGTAAGTCTTCACAAATCAGCTCGCGGTCGCCTTCTTTGGCTAGGCTCAGCGATACAAAATCGCGCAGACCAAAAGACATGACCGACTTTTGTACGGAGGGGAAACCTACCAAGGCGGTTTCACCCAATCCACAACGTGTGTTCAGGAGTGCTTCAACATCGCGCGCCACGCTGTCCTTCAACTGGTCAACCGACAGGTGTCCGCGATGATCCCAGTCGATGTCCAATAATTTTTCGAACAGGTTCAGCGCAAACAACGCAATACTCCCAAAAGGCAACGGCCCGAAAGCCGCTGCCTCAACAACATCAGCTGAAGGTGGCTGTGTTGGTTGCCAAGTTCCAGGCGCCAGTGCCAGTCGTAGCCGGCCCAGTAGCTCCATCCAGCTTGGACGCTTTGTAGGCCCAATCCACTGCCGAGTATTTCAAACCAAAGGTTTCCTTGGGGAAGCCATCAGCACTTACCGAAGGCGCCACAGAAGACACCAGCACGTTCTTCAGTTTGATCACCAAGTAGGGCACACGCGCATTAGCGGTGCCATTGTTGAACGAAGTCGTTTGGCCGTTTGCGCGGTAGAAGGTGATTTCAACTTCTGGGGTCACCAGACCTTGCGAAGCAGCTTGCCACAGCTTAGGGCTAGCCGAATCGATGTCCTTAACGAAGACCATTTCCTCATGCTCGCAACGCTCAGCCGTGTGGCCACCGGTGGTCGACGCGGTTGCTGTCTTAGGCTGGCGAATCGCGTGAGACCACGAATCCACTTCAATCGTGGGCTTGGAGTTCTGACCAGTCGCAGAGTTGCTACCGTGCGCGCTGTCACGCACGTCACCCTTGATAGCCGAGCCCTTGAACTCAATGTAAATATCCTTCACAGCTTTTCCTTCCAATTAGTTATGGGATATGGATGACGCCTCAGCCCCCACTTGGCAGCTCAGCCACCAAGCGCAGAGACACTGACAGTTCATCCAACTGGAAGTGCGGACGCACAAAGGCAACCGCACGATACGTTCCAGGGCGACCTGGAACCTCCTGCACCTCAATCGAGGCTTCGCGGAGAGGGTACTTGGCCTTGGCTTCATGAGAGGCGCTGTCGTCCGCCAACACGTATTGACCGATCCAGCTATTCAGGAACGTCTCAACATTGCCTGCCGAAGCAAAGCTGCCAATCTTGTCGCGCATCATGGCCTTGAGGTAATGGGCGATGCGGCAAACAGAGAAGATGTATTGCAACTGAGCTGCCAGCGCGGCATTGGCATTGGCCGCTGGGTTGTCGTACTTCTTCGACTTCTGGACCGACTGCGCGCCAAAGAAGGCTGCGTAATCGGTGTTCTTGCAATGGACCAGGGGGACGAAGCCCAGGTCGCTCAACTCTTTCTCACGGCGGTCGGTGATCGCGATTTCGGTGGGGCACTTCAATGCCACTTCGCCGTCATCCGTCTTGAACGTATGTGTCGGCAGGTCTTCAACCAGACCGCCGCCTTCCACGCCACGGATGGCTGCGCACCAGCCGTAGTTTTCAAAGGCTGCGGTCAGGCGCGCGCCAAAGGCATAGGCGGCATTGACCCACAGGTATTTGTCATGGTTGGTCCCATCGACGCTTTCAACATAGTTGAACCCCTCGGTGGTGTTGCCCTCCTTGGGATCAAAGGGCAGGCGTCCCAGAAAGCGTGGCAAGGTCAGCGCCACATAGCGAGAGTCTTCGGACTCGCGGAACGACTTCCATTTGGCGTATTCCACGGTGTCGAACACTTTCGACATATCCCGAGGCTTGCCCAGATCGGTGAACGACTCCAAGCCCATGATCTCTGCGGAAGCAGAAGAAATGAAAGGTGCGTGCGAAGCGGCTGCAACATGCGACATCTGCTCGATGAAGTACATGTCTTCGGCGCCACGACCGATTTCATAGTCACCCACGAGGGTCGCGAACGGCGCGCCACCGAAGGTGCCGAACTCTTCTTCGTAGACCTTCTTGAACAGCGCCGACTGGTCAAAGTCGATGGCCGTTTTGAAGTCCTTGACCAGTTCTTTCTTGGTCGCATTGAAGACCTTGATCTTCATCTGCTCCCCGGTCGAGGTCTGCTTGCACAGGTAGTGCAACCCGGTCCATGATGACTCCAGCTTCTGGAACTCTGGCGCGTGCATCACCTCGCTCAACTGCATCGACAGCAGTTGATCCAGTTCGGCAATCCGTGCATCGATCGTGGCCGACAGGTTGTCCGACACCGTCACGGTGCCCTGCATGACTTCCTTGACCAACTCGGTGATCAAGTCTTTGGCACGGGCATGTTCCGTATCGTTTTTTGCGACCTTGCTCTGAGAGACGATGTCATCGAGCAAGCTGACCGATTCCAGCAATGCGCCGGTTTGGGGTTGAAGTTGTGCGCTCATGCCGATTACTCCTGGGCTTGTTGGGCTTCGGTGCCCAGTTGCTTCAACTTCTCGGTGTTGCTCAACACTTCGCCCAACACGTCTTCCAGCTTTTCATTGCCGGCCAGCTTGTTACGCAGGTCGGACAACTTGGTGCGTGCCTCCAGCAACTTGCGCAGCGGCTCGACTTGCTCAACCACCGCCTCGGGGCGGAAGTCGTCCATCTTCTTGAATTCGAGATTGACAGCGAATTCGCCACCGTCTTCGCTCAACTTGTTCTTGACCCGGTAGCTGGCGCGAGGCGCCATGCCTGCGACGACTTCGTCGAAGTTGTCGAGGTCGATGTTCACGAACTTGCGATCCTTCAGCTTGGGCAAGGGCTTATCGGGGTCTTGCTGACCCGTGAAGTCGCCCATCACACCCATCACAAAAGGCAGTTCCTTCTGTTCAACGGCGTCGCCTATTTCGACGTCGTAAGTCAGCTGCACACGTGGGGGACGCACGCGCTCCAAACGCTTTTGAACGCTGTCTTTCTTAGCCATGTTGAGGCTCCTCTCTGTTGAACTGGGGGTTACTGCAATGCGCCAAACGGATTGCTGCGACCACCCGCCGCAGCGGATGAAGCAGCCGGCTTGGCTTTGGAAACGGGGGCAGGCGCGCTGGCGGCTTCTGCTGAGGGTCGGGGCGCAGCGGCAGCAGAGTGGCGGCTTGAACGCGACTTGCTCTTGGCATCAGGCTTGTCAGCGCCAGCAGGGCCCGCGGCCGTTGGGGGCAACAAAATCGGCTCGCCCAAGGCTTCGCGAATGATCTTGGCGACGCTTTCCGCTTCGCTGCGGGTCGAACCCTTGACTTCGTCGACCTTGCGCAATTGATCCAGGGCGTCGGCACTGACTCGCAGGCCACTCACGGCCAGGATACTCTTGGCTGTCACGTCGGTGTTGTCACGCTGCAGGACCTCTTGGGCCTCGGTGATGGCTTGACCATACAGACGGGCATCAAAGTGAATTTGCGCTTTGCGCAGCCAGGGCAGCTTGCTGGCCGGGTCCAGATCGGACGCCGCATCCAGTTCGTCGAAGGCCTGATCGGTCTTACCTTGCGATTGAGCCTTGTCGGCCGCAGCGACACGCGCCGCCACCTTGTCAGCCAGGGTAGCCGGCTTGTCGGAGCCATTGGGCTTCATCACTGAACATGCCACCAAATTCAAGGCGACAAACGACATGACCGCATAGCTGACGCCGCGGCTTACAAGCTGCAATTTCACTCTCATACTCCCTGACTTCTTTGGTATGTACCTCCGTCAGCGAACAACCTGGGCTGACGGCAGGGCGGATTAAATCCCAAAAAACTCAGGGGGGTGTCGGTCGCCCAAAGAGCGTTACACACTCTTTCTTCTGGTTGCAAAACAGGTCCCCCTCTTGTGGGGGGAACAACGGTTTTGGTAGCCGCCGGGTCCCTACACTACGCGCCAAATCGGGCGTGCTGTGCCCTCAAAAGAAGTATGCATACAGGGAAGAAGTTGGTATGGGTCGGTCTGCTCGCCTCTGTTTTAGGTGGGTGCGCCAGTGCCCCCAAAACAGATGCGGCGTCCTTACCAGATTCGGACAAAGCTTTGTCTTACACCGACAAAGCTCTGGCCTTTTTCGGCATCAAGAAGCCCGAGACGCCCGACATGCCAGACAAGCCCGACGTGGCTTTGCCGGATCGACGAATCCGATGGCAATTGGCGGCCAGCGATGCGCTGAACCTGAATGCGCAGGGGCAGCCCGTCGCGCTGCTGACTCGCATCTACAAGCTTAAAAGCGCCGATGCTTTCCTCAAGGCACCTTATGAGGCCTTTGGCGACCCGGTCAAAGAAAAGGAACTCATCGGCGACGATCTGCTGGAGAGCCGCGATCTGCAATTGATCCCGGGCCAACACTACGAGTCGGTCGACAAAGTCGCCCGCGAGGCAAATTTCGTGGGCATCGTGGCGCTGTACCGGGCGCCTGCCAATTCGCGCTGGCGGTACGCATTCAAAGCCAACAAGGCCGAGCTGTTCGGCTTGAGCCTGGGTCTGCATGCCTGTGCCATGTCGGTGCAAAAAGGCGACCCCGTGGGCGAATCGATTCGAACGCTCAAATCCGCTGCAGTCCCCTGCCCCCAGATTCATCCAGTCGCAGCCACCGCTGCGAACGAGGTTCAACCGTGATTCAGACATCCAAAGTATTGTGGGGAGAAGGCCTGTTCTTGCGGCCCCAGCATTTCCAGCACCAGGACGCTTACCATGAGTGGCGCCTGGCACAGATGGCTCGCAGCCTGCACCCTTACGCCTGGGGTATCCGGTCCCTGAAGGTGGACCCAGATGCGCTGCAGACCGGCTTGCTGCGTCTGCTGGAGGTCCAGGCCATCCTGCCAGATGGCGAGCTCTATAACGCCCCGTCCGAGGATGACCTGCCGCCCCCAGTGGCGCTCGATACATTGGGCGATGGTGCCCATTCCCAAGGCGATCTGGTGTTCCACCTGGCCCTGGCGCCCCTGCGCAGCAGCGGCACGAACATGGCAGCGACGCGTGAAGCGGCTGACACGGCGGTACGGTACTTCCAGCACGCCATTCAGGCTTCCGACGGGTTCACACAAGCCGCCCCTTCAGAGGTGGTGGTGCTGCGCAAGTCAGCAAGGCTGCTCGCCGACACAGAACCCCGCGGCCATCTCATCACCTTGCCCGTAGTCAAAATCAAGCGGACTTCAACCGGCGGCCATGAACTGGATGCACGGTTCGTCCCGCCCTGCCTCAATATTCAGGCGTCTCCGAGCGTGGTGGTTCAACTGCGGCGCCTGCTGGATGTACTGCAAGCCAAGGTCGATGCGCTGTACGGCATGCATCGTGAGCCCAGCAAGAACATCATCGAGTTTCGATCTGGCGATGTCGCGTCTTTCTGGTTGCTTCACACTGCCAGCACCGCTTTTGCAGGGCTGTCGCATCTGGCTCGCCATCCCGGCCTGCATCCTGAGCGGCTGTTCGAGAAGCTGCTTGAAGTTGCAGGGTCTTTGATGACTTTCTCGAAGACTTACACGCTGGCCGATCTGCCCACCTACGACCATCTCAATCCGGGCCCGGGGTTGAACCGCCTGGATCAGATCCTGCGCGATCTGCTGGAGACCGTCATCTCCACCCGCTACTTTGCGATCACGTTGAATGAAGTGATGCCGTCCTTCCATCAAGGACGACTGGAATCAGAGGCCTTGGCGCAAGGTACGCAGCTGTACCTCGGCGTCTCGGCAGCGATCCCCCCGGCCGAGCTGGTCGAGATGGTGCCCTCGCGCTTCAAGGTCGGCGCACCGGACGACGTCGACAAATTGGTGTTGTCTGCCATGCCGGGTGTGCGACTGGTTCACGCGCCACAAGTACCGGCCGCTGTTCCCGTTCGCCCCGGCAGCTATTACTTCACCTTGGAAGCACGCGGCGCGCTGTACGAACGAATGATCCAGTCTCAGGCCATCACGATCTATGCGCCATCGGGCATGAACGATCTGCGCATGGAACTGATTGCCGCCAACACCTGATCACCGCCGTTGACCTCCATGGCCACTCACACCCTTACCCAGTCCGCCCATGCCACCACGCCAGCTGGCGAACCCTGCCTGCTGGACCTGATGTATGACGGCTTCTATCTGCTGTTCTTGCTCAAAGGCAAACACCCCCCTGCCGATGCGGAGGTGTTTCGCGACCGCATCAAGCAATTTCTGGGCAACTTCGAGCGCCAGGCTTCCAAGCTCAATGCCAGTGCGGACGCCATTTATGCCTGCAAATATGCATTCTGCGCCACGGTGGATGAAGCGATCCTGATGTCGCAATTCCGCGCCAAGGAATCCTGGCAGCGGCTGCCCTTGCAGGTGCAGTACTTTGGAGAGCAACTGGCTGGCGAACAATTTTTCGCCAAGCTGGAGGAATTGCGTCGCCAAGGCGCATCCCAAAGCCAGGTGCTGGAGGTGTTCCACATGTGCTTGCTGCTCGGCTTCCAGGGCAAGTACTTGATGGAAGGCACGGAAAAGCTGAACTACCTGACGGCACGTCTGGGTGACGAAATCGCGCATCTCAAAGGGCGCCGAGCGGCATTTGCGCCGCACTGGCAAGCGCCCGACCGGGTCACCCATCAACTCAAGAACGAGGTCCCCTTGTGGGTGGTGGCCTCGGTGCTGGGCGCCCTGTCTCTGCTCAGTTTTTTAGGCCTTCGCATGCAACTGTCACTTCACACGGACCGCGCCTTGAGCGAGCCTCAGCACATCGTTCAACTGGCGCCGCAAGTGGCTCGCGTGACCATTACGCTGCCCTGATCAGTCCTCATCCAGATCGGGCGCGCGGCCGTCGCCCAACAGGCTTCGCAACTGCGCCACACGGTCGCCGATCTTGATTTCCAACCCACGGGCAACGGGCTGGTAGAACGCCTGCGGGGCCATCCCGTCAGGGAAATACCGCTCCCCTTTGGCGATGCCTTCGGGTTCGTCATGCGCATAGCGATAACCTTGACCATGCCCGAGGTTCTGCATCAACTTGGTGGGCGCATTACGCAGGTGCATGGGAACAGGGCGTGTCACGTCTTGCTTGACCCAGGCCCGGGCAGCCTTGTAGGCCTTGTAGACGGCATTGCTCTTGGGCGCCACGGCCAGGTAGACCACGCATTGCGCCAAAGTGAGTTCGCCTTCGGGGGAGCCCAAGCGCTCATAGGTTTCAGCGGCGTCCAAGGCCATTCGCAGCGCACGGGGGTCTGCCAGACCGATGTCTTCGCTGGCCATGCGCACCAAGCGCCGCACAATGTAGCGGGGGTCCACGCCGCCATCGACCATGCGCACGAACCAATAAAGCGCGGCATCCGGGTCGGAGCCTCGGACCGATTTATGCAAGGCGGAAATCGTGTCGTAGAACTGATCGCCCCCCTTGTCATACCGACGCAGTTGTTCGCCTAGCGACCGCTCCAGAGTCGGCTCGTCGATGACGTCCCGGCCTTTGAGCATGCCCGCCAAGGTCTCATAGGTGTTGAGCACGCGACGGGCATCGCCATCGGCGTAGGCGATCAGGCGGTTGCGCGCCTCTGGCGTGAGCGCCGGGCCTTGCATGGCTGCCCGACCTCGGTCCAGCAGCAGCGACATGGCGGCCTCGTCGACCGATCGCAATACATGCACGGTCGCCCGGGACAGCAGCGCCGCATTCACTTCAAACGACGGGTTCTCCGTGGTCGCCCCAATGAATGTGAACAGACCCGACTCGACGTGGGGCAAGAAGGCGTCTTGCTGGGCTTTGTTGAAGCGATGAACTTCGTCGACGAAGACAATGGTCCGTCGGCCCTGCTTTTGTGCCAGCAGGGCTCGATCTACCGCTTCGCGGATGTCTTTCACGCCGCCCAAGACGGCAGAGATGCTCAGGAACTGCGCGTCAAAAGCCTGTGCCATCAAACGGGCCAGGGTGGTCTTGCCCACGCCCGGGGGCCCCCAAAGGATCATCGAATGCGGCTGTCCTGATTCAAAGGCCACGCGCAGCGGTTGCCCCGGCCCCAAGAGATGGTCCTGGCCCACCACATCGTCGAGGCTGCGGGGGCGAAGGCGCTCCGCCAAAGGCGCATGGGCCGCCTGAACCGATGCAGGAACGGAAGGAGGATCTGGCAACAAGCTCTCTTGCATGGATGGATTGTCGCAGTCCTGCACCGCAGGCGGTTGAACCGCGTCAATATGACAATTTGATGAAGGTTTATCCTGATTTGGCCGTCCCTGCTTCGGCGCATGCTGGGGGCTCATCACAACTCATGAATCAGAGGTGCATCATGTTGACCATCGGCCTGTTGATGTTGGTTTTGATTCCCATCGCGGTAGACGTGGCTCTGCGTGGTCGCCATCGCACAATTGAGATATCCATGGTCCATCCGGACTAGGCACCGCGCCTTTTTGCAAGAGGGGTGTAGACAAAACGAAACATGCATGGGATAATCCCCTACTTACTCGTTCATCCCCTCTGACCTTTTCAAGCCGGATTGCACCGTCGGGTGCCAATCATTAGCGTGTCTTGAGTTCCGGTTGGCGGCGATGCCGTCGCTCACAACCGACTCACCGTGATCCTTCAGCGCCGCGTGCGCCGATCACGAAGTACGGACACGATCACCACAGCGACCCCACCCTGATCCAGGGCTCCAGACTGTCACGTCGGGCCTTGGTCGTGGCGTTTTGTTTCTTGCCTTTTTTCAGGCAAGCGGCAGCGCTTTGTTTTGGCTTGAAAGAAGTTATGAACCAAGAAATCGATACCCCCACCAACTTTGACGACGCCGTTGAAGTGGACGATGGCGCTGCCAAGTTCAGCGACCTGGGGTTGAGCCCGGACCTGTGCAAAGCACTGACCGACTCTGGCTACACCCATCCCACTTCGGTGCAGGTCCAGGCTATTCCCGCTGCCATGAATGGCGCCGACCTGCGTGTCGCCTCCAGCACGGGTAGCGGCAAGACCGCCGCTTTCATGCTGCCGGCACTGGAGCGCATCGTCGCTGCCCGTGGCGACAACAAGCGCCGCGAAAAAGGCAAGGTGCACGGCCCGCGCGTGCTGGTGCTGGCACCGACTCGTGAATTGGCCATGCAAGTCGCCAAGGCTGCATCAACCTACGGCAAGCATCTGCAGGGTCTGCGTGTGGCCACCATCGTCGGTGGCGTGCCTTACGGCGCCCAACTGAAGGCCTTGAAGGGCCCCCTGGATGTGCTGATCGCCACCCCTGGCCGTCTGCTGGACCACCTGGGTACGGGTGCCGCTGTGCTGTCCAACCTGGAAGTGCTGGTGCTGGACGAAGCCGACCGCATGTTGGACATGGGCTTCATTGATGACATCGAAGCCATCGCCGAGCAAACCCCTGCCGAGCGTCAAACCCTGATGTTCAGCGCGACCTTCGCCGGTCACGTGGGCCAACTCGCGCAGCGTCTGACTCGCGATGCCATCAGCATTGAAGTCGCGTCGCACACCGACAGCCATGACAACATCGAACAACGTCTGCATCTGGCTGACACCCTGGCTCACAAGAATGATCTGCTGGATCATCTGCTGACCACCAAGGAAGTCGACCAGGCTGTGGTGTTCACGAGCACCCAGCGCGACGCCGACATCCTGGCTGACCGTCTGGCTGACATGGGTCACGCTGTGGCCGCTCTGCACGGCGGCATGCCTCAAGGCCGTCGCAACCGCGTGTTGCAAGCCCTGCGCTCGCGTCAACTGCGCGTGTTGGTGGCCACGGACGTGGCCGCTCGCGGCATCGACGTGCCCACGATCACCCACGTGATCAACTACGGCATGCCCATGAAGCCAGAAGACTACGTGCACCGCATTGGCCGTACCGGTCGTGCGGGCCGCAGTGGTCTGGCCGTGACTTTGGCTGAACGTCGTGACGTGCCCATGGTGCGTCGCATTGAGCGCTTCACCACGCAACGCATTCCTGAGTCCGTCATCGAAGGCCTGGAACCCAAGATGAGAATGCAAGCCGAACGCGGTGGCCCTCGTGGCGACCGTCCGATGCCTGGTCAACGTCGTGATGATCGCGCCCCCCGTTTTGGCGGCAAGCGTGAAGGCGGCTTTGGCGACCGCGGCGGTTTCGGCGGTGATCGCGGTGGCAACCGGGGTGGTTTTGGCGGTGGCGACCGTGGCGGTGACCGTGGCGGCTTCGGCGCGCCTCGCGAGTTCCGTGACGATCGCGCTCCAGCAGCACCTCGCTTTGACAATCAAGAGCAACGTGGTGGTTTCGGCGCCTTTGGCAGCGACCGCCCCAAGCGCCCTTTTGCGGACCGCCCCTTCAATGATCGCCCTTTCGGCGACCGTTCATTCGGTGACCGCTCCGGTGGCGCGCGTGAAAAGCCTTTTGCCGATCGCGCACAGCGTGGCGACCGTCCTTTTGACGATCGTCCGTTTGGTGACAAGCCTTTTGGTCAACGCCCAGGTCACCCCGGCGGCAAGCCTGGCTTCGGTGGCAAGCCTTTTGAAGGCAAGCCTTCGGGCGACAAGTTCGGTGGCAAGCCCTCGTTTGGCGCCAAGCCTGGCTTCAAGGGCCCCAAGCCCAGCTTCGGCGGCAGCAAGCGCCCCGGTTTTGCCAAGCGCGAAGACTGATCAAGGCTGATTGAGCACGTCCGCCCCTTGGGGCGGCGTGAACTGGAATCGCGCAGCGGGCAAGGCCACCTTGCCTTCAAACTGCGTGAAATCCAGCCTGGACCGCTGGCCAAAGCTGTCCAGAATTTCGAGTGCGGCCAAGTTGGGGCCGCGAAAACCCACTCGAACCGACTGGAACTGCCCGTCTTTCGTGCGCGGCAGCGCCTCCACCCATTCGATTGAAGAATTCAGTTGTTGTGAGCCCGTCGAGGTCGCGGCCGCCGCATTTGGCGAAGACGCAGCAACATTCTTCAGCACGAAGTCTTTATCCAGAGAGCCGCCCGCCAACAGGGCGGCCGGTGTGGACCCCATGGCCTGACTCATTGGCCTGACCGTGACCTGATTCAGGTCCGCATCCCACAGCCACACTTTTTGTCCGTCACCGACGATGACCTGCTCTGCGGGCGTCTGATAGGTGAAGCGGAATCTGTTCGGGCGCTGAAATTCCAGGCTCCCGGCTGACTTGCGCACGCGCTTGCCATCGGGCGAGGTCACGACCTGCGTGAATGCGCCCCGCCCTGACTGCACGTCCTTCACGAAAGCGCGCAGCGTCTCCACGCCATCGGCCCGGGCACACATAGCCCATCCCATCAAGCTGACACCGATCACGGTGCCCCACATGCGTTTGGTCATAGATTTGATTCGATCAGACGTCCCAGGGTGCCGCCGTGGCGCCGCCTTCACCACCCCGATTGGGCGTGAGCAATTCGCGGTTGCCATTGGTGGCCATGCTGGATACGAGTCCGGATTTTTCCATTTGTTCCAACAAACGGGCGGCCCGGTTGTAGCCAATGCGCAGATGGCGCTGGACCAGCGAGATGGACGCTTTGCGGTGCTGCAACACGATGGCCACCGCGTTGTCGTACATGGGGTCCTGTTCGGCGTCGCCGCCAGATGGCGATCCGTCCAGGTTGCTGCCCTCATCGCTCAAAGAGCCACCTTCCAGGATGCCCTCGATGTAATTCGGCTCACCCTGGGTCTTCAGATATTCGACGACCCGGTGGACTTCTTCATCGCTCACGAAGGCGCCGTGCACGCGCACAGGCAAGCCGGTGCCGGATGGCAGGTAGAGCATGTCGCCCTGCCCCAGCAAGGCTTCTGCGCCCATCTGATCGAGGATGGTGCGGCTGTCGATCTTGCTGGAGACCTGGAAGGAAATGCGCGTGGGGATGTTGGCCTTGATCAGGCCGGTGATCACGTCCACCGAAGGGCGCTGCGTGGCCAGGATCAAGTGGATGCCGGCGGCACGGGCCTTCTGGGCCAGACGCGCGATCAGCTCTTCGATCTTCTTGCCCACCACCATCATCAGGTCGGCCAGCTCGTCGATCACGATGACGACGTGCGGCAGGCGGTCCAGCGGCTCGGGCTCGTCGGGCGTGAGGCTGAAGGGGTTAGGGATCAACTCGCCGCGCGCCTTGGCCTCGTCCATCTTCTTGTTGTAGCCAGCCAGGTTGCGCACGCCCATCTTGGACATGAGCTTGTAGCGGCGCTCCATCTCGCCGACCGCCCAATTCAGCGCGTTGCCCGCTAGCTTCATGTCGGTCACGACGGGGCACAGCAGATGCGGGATGCCCTCGTAGACGCTCATTTCCAGCATCTTCGGGTCGATCAGGATCAAGCGCACATCGCGCGCCTCGGCCTTGTACAGCAGGCTGAGGATGGTCGCGTTGATGCCCACCGATTTACCCGAGCCGGTGGTACCGGCCACGAGGCAGTGCGGCATCTTGGCGAGGTCGGCCACCACGGGCGCGCCCACGATGTCCTTGCCCAGGCCGATGGTCAGCATGGACTGGGCCTCGTGGTAGACCTGCGAGCCCAGGATCTCGGTCAGGCGGATCATCTGGCGCTTGGCATTGGGCAGCTCCAGCGCCATCAGGTTCTTGCCGGGGATGGTCTCTACCACGCGAATGGACACCAGCGACAGCGACCGTGCCAGATCCTTGGCCAGATTCACAATCTGCGAGCCCTTCACGCCCGTGGCCGGCTCGATCTCGTAACGCGTGATGACAGGGCCCGGTGAGGCCGCGACCACGCGAACTTCCACGCCAAAGTCCTTGAGCTTTTTCTCGATCAAGCGCGAGGTCATCTCCAGCGTCTCGGCCGTGATGGTCTCCATGCGGCCCGAGGCACTGTCCAGCAGATCGATTTGCGGCAGCTTGTTGTCACCCATTTCGGCAAACAGCGGCTTTTGCTTTTCCTTGACCACGCGCTCAGACTTCGGCACCTCGACGACCGGCTGCTCGATGATCAGGGGGATGGGTTCGGCGGGCGCCTCATGACGAACCTCTTCAACCACGCGCTCTCGCTCGATGGCCGCTTGCTCGCCAATGCGAATGTCCTGCTCGACTTCGCGTTTGGTCTCGCGCTGCTCACGCAGGCGGTCGACCAAGGCGCCGATGCGCTCGGCCACATCCAGCCATGAAAAGCGCAGAGCCATGGACGAGCCCGCTACGAGCATCGCGATCCACAGCACGCCCGAGCCGTTGAACCCCAGCCATTTGCTGCCCCATTGCCCCAGGTAAAGCCCAACGATGCCGCCCGCATGCTCGCCCGCCAGCGACAATTCGTTGCGGTACAGGCGCGACCATTCCAGCGAACAGCTGGCGGCCATCAACAGGGACACCCCCAGCCAGAACCGCCAGCGGGGAAACAGATGCGCGCCAGCTTGCGCGGCATGCGGCGCCGCGCCGCTGACGGACACCGTGGTATCGCGACGCAGCCACAGGGCCAAGCCGCTGAGCCAGACCCGCAGGCCGATCAGCAAGCCCCACCAGGCGGAATAGCCAAACAGAAACTGGGCCACATCGGACGCGTACGCGCCCAGATGCCCGACCAGATTGGTGGGCTCGGGATGCTGACCTGAAGTGGTGAAAGCAGGGTCGAGCGCGTTGTGGCTGATCAGTGCCAGCAAGCACAACACCCAGACAACCGCGCCGGTGAGCAAACGAGCCTGATAACCCAGGCCCGTGTCCGGCGGAACATCCACAGGCTCGGCGGGTTGCGCAGCCATGTGCCGATGCAAGCGCCCGGTCAGACGCAAAGAAGCGGCGGCGTCAGATGGACGCTCGCCGCCACGCGCCTCGGGAGAAGCGCCAGAACGAAGTGAACCCAAAGGAAACGTCATGCCCGCATTGTGCGGGCTTTTTGGCTTGCTCGCGTCAGGCCGCTGCAACCAGACGTTCACGCAGCAGCACGCTGCCGGTGTCCTGGGTTTCAATCAAACCACGCTCTTCCAGATCCTTCATCACGCGGCTGACCATTTCGCGGGACGCGCCCACATGCTTGGCCAGATCCTGACGCGACACCTTGCCCCGAATGACCTTGTCGCCGGCGTCGTCATCGGCCATGTCCAGCAGCGCACGGGCCACGCGACCGTAGACGTCCAGCAAGGCCAGCGATTCGATCTGACGATCGGCGCTGCGCAGACGTTGCACCAGGCCACGCAAGATGGCATAGGACAGGCTGGAGTTCTCAGGCAGGCAACGCGCGAACTCGGCGCGACCCAACACCAGCACGTCGGTTTGCACCTCGGCGCGCACCGTGGCGGAATGCGCTTCATTGTCGATGAGGCTCATTTCACCCAGGTAATCGCCCGCCTCCAGGACGGCCAGGATCACCTCGCGACCGCGCTCATCCGAGGCCACGACACGGGCGCGCCCGGTCAGCAAGATGAACAGCGAGTTGGTCTTGCGACCCCGCTCGACAATCAACTCGCCACGGCGATAGCGGCGTTTGACGACACCTTCGGCGATCGACTCGGCTTGCGCCTGAGTGAGCATCGAAAACAGCGGGACGCGACGGATCAAATCTAAGTTGGACAACATGGCCATGTGCAGCTCCTCTCTCGTTGAGACCGGGTTAGGCCTGTCAAAAACATGAAAAACAAGGGACTTTTCGCCCGCGCTTGTGTGTGACAAACAACCAGTCCCTACAATTTTCGGCACCAGTGAGCGATTTTTTAGGAACTTTATCGAGCATGCACTTGACCGGTAGCATGGAAGTACGCCTTAAATCCGGCACAGTTCGATCCCCTGAGATACAAGAAAGAGTCCAAGCCATGTCCACTCCCCAACACAGCAACGTTCTGATCCTGGGTTCTGGCCCCGCCGGCTACACCGCAGGCATCTACGCCGCTCGCGCCAATCTGAAGCCCACCCTGGTCACCGGCATGGCCCAGGGCGGACAACTGATGACCACCACCGAAGTGGACAACTGGCCCGCGGATGTGCACGGCGTCCAGGGACCGGAGCTGATGCAACGTTTTTTACAGCATGCGGAACGCTTCAACACGCAAATGGTTTTCGACCACATCAATGAAGTGGATCTGTCCAAGCGCCCCTTCACCCTCAAGGGTGACGCCGGCACCTACACCACGGACGCCCTGATCATCGCCACCGGGGCCTCCGCCAAATACCTCGGCCTGCCTTCTGAAGAAGCCTTCATGGGCCGCGGCGTGAGCGGCTGCGCCACCTGCGACGGGTTCTTCTACCGTGACGAGGTGGTCTGCGTGGTGGGCGGCGGCAACACGGCCGTGGAAGAAGCGCTATACCTGTCCAACATCGCCTCCAAAGTACACCTGATCCACCGCCGCGACAAGTTCCGTGCCGAGCCCATCATGATCGACAAGTTGCACGAAAAAGTGGCGGCCGGCAAGATCGAGCTGCACCTCTTCAACGTGCTGGACGAGGTGCTGGGTGACCAAAGCGGCGTGACGGGCATCCGACTGAAAGACACCGAAACCGGCGCGACGAAGGAATTGGCCCTGAAAGGCTGCTTCATCGCCATCGGCCACTCGCCCAACACCGAGATCTTCAAAGGCCAATTGGAGATGAAGGACGGCTACATCGTGACCCGCAGTGGCAACAATGGCTTTGCGACCATGACCAGCGTGCCTGGCGTCTTCGCTGCTGGCGACGTGCAGGACCACGTCTACCGCCAGGCGATCACCAGCGCGGGAACTGGCTGCATGGCTGCTCTGGACGCCCAGCGCTTCCTGGAGCAAGGCGCTGCCTGAGGCTGTTTTAGCGAGTAGACGAAATAGCCAGTTGGCTTTGCCCAAGAATCTGGCTATAATCTCGGTTTTACCAAAATTCGTCCCGGCGTTGGTGTCTTGATTTGTCTTGATGCGGCGCGCCGGAAGGGTGTTCATCAGGTGCCGGGCTGAGTCATCAACCGCCCCCTGCTCTGAGCACCAGTCACCGCAACACCTGCGCATCGCTGCGCAATTACAGTGAACGGAGAAGCGTCATGGCACGCGTCTGTCAAGTCACGGGCAAGGGCCCGATGTCTGGGAACAATGTTTCCCACGCCAACAACAAAACCAAGCGTCGTTTCCTGCCGAACCTGCAGTACCGTCGTTTCTGGGTCGAGAGCGAAAACCGTTGGGTGCGCCTGCGCATCAGCACGGCCGCTCTGCGTTTGATCGACAAAGTGGGCATCGACCAGGTCTTGACCGACCTGCGCGCTCGCGGCGAACTGTAATCAGGAGACTTGAATCATGGCTGCTAAAGGCGGACGCGAAAAGATCAAGCTGGAGTCCACTGCGGGCACCGGCCATTTCTACACCACCACCAAGAACAAGAAGACCACGCCTGAAAAGCTGGAATTCATGAAGTTCGACCCCAAGGCTCGCAAGCATGTGGCCTACAAGGAAATCAAGCTGAAGTAATCGCACTTCGCTGATTTCAAAAACCCGCCGAGCGCAAGCCAGGCGGGTTTTTTGTTGCCCGTCTGTTTTTTGTCGCCTGTCAAGGGTGTGCCATACAAGGCTGGCCACAATCCCTGCATGATGAACCTGCAATCCCTCACCGCCCGCCCCCTGGCAGGCCAGAAAGCGCTGATCGTAGGCGTGGCCAACGATTCATCCATCGCATATGGCTGTGCCAAGGCCTTCCGCGACCTGGGAGCCGAGGTGGCCATCACCTACCAGAACGACAAGGCCCGGCCCTTTGTGGAGCCGGTGGCTCAGGAACTGGGGGCCGATATCTTCATGCCTCTGGACGTGACTCAGCCCGATCAGATGCAGGCGCTGTTCGACACCATCGCGCAGCGCTGGGGGCAACTTGATTTGCTGGTTCACTCGATCGCCTTCGCGCCCAAGGCAGACCTGCATGACGGTCTGCTCAACAGTTCAGCCGAGGGGTTTGCCAAGGCCATGGACATCTCATGCCATTCCTTCTTGCGCTTGGCCAGGCTGGCTGTGCCACTGATGAGCCAGGGCGGCAGCATGTTTGCCATGAGCTATCACGGCGCCAACAAGGTGGTGCCCAACTACAACCTGATGGGGCCGGTGAAAGCGGCACTGGAGGCCGCCTGCCGGTACCTGGCCTACGAGCTGGGGCCAAAAAAAATCCGGGTGCATGCGATATCACCCGGACCGATCCAGACACGGGCAGCGTCTGGTCTCAAAGAATTTGATCTGCTGCTCGCCCATGCGGTCAGCACCGCCCCCATCGGCGAGATGGTGGACGTGATGGATGTCGGGCTGACCTGTGCCTACCTGGCCAGCCCGTTTGCGCGCCACCTGACGGGCTCAACCGTCTATGTCGATGGCGGCATCAACATCATGGCCTGACAAGCGCCAGGCCGCGATGGGCCTTACTCCGCCAGCTTCTTGAACGTCGCGATCACCGCATCGCCCTTGAAGGGTTTGACGATCCAGCCTTTGATGCCAGCCGCCTTGCCACGCTCTTTCATGATGGGCGTGTTTTCGGTGGTCAGCATGATGATGTTGACGGACGCGTTGCCCAGCTCGCCACGGATCTTCTCGGCCATGGTCAGGCCATCCATGTTGGGCATGTTGACGTCGCTGACCACCAGCTTGACGCGGGGGTCGGCCTTGAGCTTGGCCAACCCGTCTCGGCCATCGATGGCCGTGATCACATCCAGGCCATTTTTCTTCAGGAAATCACCGACTTCATTGCGAACGGTTGCGGAGTCGTCGACGACGAGAACTTGTGCCATGGCATTCACCTCTTTTAGAAAAATAGATCAGAAGAGCTCGAGCTCGCCCGACTCAAACAAATCTTCAACCAATGCTTCGTTTTCCTTGAACTTGTCAGGGTTCCAGCTCAGGTTGAACACAAATCGTTGATACAGCACCATGGAAGGCACCTTGCCACTTGGGTCGGTGAGCGTGTAGCGGAAGCACAGCTGCGGGTCTTCGGAGCCGAAGGAGATGTACCGGTGCAAGTGGTTGACGATGATGGGCACTTGCGAAGCGCGCCCTTCGATGGGGTCGTAGGAAATGAAGCGGTTCTTGAACGATCCCCACACCAGATTGGTCACTTCACCGAGCACATGATTGATGTCGCGGAAGTTGACGTCTGTAGTGACGATGTGGGTCTTCTCCGTCCGGACGAACTCCACCAGGGGGCCTTCCTCGGTCTGGAGCATCATGTAGCCGCGGCACCAATTGCTCTCCAGGGGGATCAGGGTGAACAACTCACCGTAGATGATCCTGTCGCGCACGATATAAGGGGCTTCCGAGCTGACTTCGACGTCCTTGAACTGGCTCTCCAGTGCCGCCTTGGTGATCTCGGTGATGCCGCGCACCAGGCCATTGGGGTAGACCAGGCTGAAGATCGCCTCATGAATCACCGGACCCAGGTTGTCGATGGTCTCGATGGTGTAAGCGTGGCTGAACAGACCGCGCTGCAAGTCAGGCAGGTCATCCAGCGTGGCCACCTTGTTGCGCCGCAGGAAGATCGGCAACTCGGGACGGACTTCGTGAATTTCACGTGCGAAGGACAAACCATCGCGGGCGGGAATGCCGTAGTCTTCAGACAGGAAGATGGCACCCAGGTCCACATTGGACTTCATCACCGCCATCACGTTCTCGGACTGCGCACGCAGGGTCACGAGGTTATTGGCATCACAAAATGCTTTGATGCTCATGCTGCATTCTGGGGAGTCGTCCAGCACCAATACCTTGCTGACGAGTTCTGCCTTTTCGACCATGTTGAAAATCCTTCGGTTTGAAACAGCGCGCTTAGAACAGCTCCAGCTCGCCGTTGCTTTCTTCTTCGGTTTGCGTCATGTCGACCGTGAAGTCGATGTCTGCAAAATCACACACGCACAAGCTGGCGTGCATGGTGAATGAGTCATTGATCGAGATCTTGAAGTGCTTGATGTAGTTGGCATCCAGCTCTTGCAGATAGTCGATGCAATCGCGATCGAGCACATTGGGCGTCGACATACCCAGGTGCGGAAAGTGCCGCGCCAGTTCGCGGTTGAGGGCGCCGCAAAAAATGTTGCCGCACTCGCCGATGACGTCCAGGAAGTCGGACTCGGACATGGTCTCGGGGTCACCCCGATTGATGGCGGCAAAGTGCTGCCTGGTCTCTTTGTTCAGCGTGAAGTAGATCAGCGTCATCACGCGAAACAGATAGGACGACACGGTCAGCAGCACCACTTTCTTTTCGGTGATGTCCTTGACGTCGGAGATGGCTTCCACTGTGCACCGATCGTCGGGCGAGGCACACAAGGCATTCTTGAGCGCACCCGTTACGGTGTAGTCAAACGCGTCCTTGGCTTGCTGGCTGATCATGGTGTTCAGGCGGTTTCAAGAACGTCTTTGGTCTTGCTGTTGATCAGCTGCAACTCTGTCACAGCGCCGATGATCATCTTGCCGCCCGCCTGCAAATCCTGGAAGGTGGTAGTGGTGATCAGGTCGTTCTTGTAGAGGTTGTTGCGGTAGTCGTTGGACAAGGCCTCTGCGCGGTTGGCCAGGGTGCGCACTTCGTTGGCAACCACGGCAAATCCGCGCCCCAGCTCACCGGCCCGTGCCGCTTCGATCGAGGCGTTGAGGGCCACGATCACCACTTGGCGAACAATGGCGGCGAACTCGTCGTTGCGCTCGTGCATCTGGCGGTTGTGGGTCAGCAGCACGTTCATGTCAGCATGCCAGCGCTCAAAGGTCTTGATCAGGCCCAGCAAGTTGTTGATGGACTCTGCCAGGCGATTGCAGTTGCCCAGCGTCTGCTCTTTGCTGCCTTCGGCGCCGTGCATGACCTCGCGCAGTTGCTGATCGAGGTTGCGCTTGACTTCAGAGAGTTCAGAGCGTGCGGCCGATTGCTCCTGATGACGAACCTGTTGCAGCTGGTCGAGCTGCTGCTGCAAGTCTGCGATGGTCTGCTGCAACGCTTGCTCGCGCGCATCGGCCTCCGACTGCAGAACAACCGCGCCCCGTTGCTGTTCAGCGCGACGGGCATGGAACCATGCTCCGAACGCACCCAACAGACAACCCAACAGAAACAGACCCGAGTAGAGCAACATCTTCAACCCTTGAGGTGATCGAATCAGTGAGCCTTCATTCGAAGATGAGGGCGCTGGCTTAATCCAACATATCGGACGTTGTGGCAAGGCATAAAGTCCTGATCCCGATCAATTTCGCTTTTTTTAAGCGTGCAGATGGGCGGCGAACTTGTCCGGCAAGCTGATCACCAGCTCGAAGGGACGCATGTCGGCTGCCGCGTTGTTGTCGGTGAAGTGGATGGCCACATCGCCGCCTTCACGCTGCAGGAAGCCCTTGACGGCATCCATGCCCACGCCCCGCCCAGAAACCTCGGTGACCTTTTCTGCGGTCGAGAAGCCCGATGCGAAGATCAACTGCGCGACCTGCTCGGGCGGCGTGTTGTCGCCTGCCTGGATCAAGCCATTCTCGATGGCCTTCTGGCGGATCTTGCCCACTGCCAGGCCGCGGCCGTCGTCATACAACTTGAACTGCAGCTTGCCCTGGGTCAGTGCCACATCGAGCTGGATGTGACCGGCCGACGATTTGCCCGCGGCTTCGCGCACTTCTGCGGTTTCCAGACCGTGGTCCATGGCGTTGCGGAACACATGGGTGAACACGTTCTTGAGCAAACCGACGATCTGCGTGCGAACGACGATGCCATGGTCTGCAATGGTGATCTTGGGTGGTTCCTTGCCCAGCTCCTTGGCGAGCGAAGGCATGGACTCGATGATGCCGCCCAGGACATGTTCGATCTTCTCGGTGCCAATCAGGCTCAAGGTCTGGTCGACCTCTTGCAGCGCATTGGCCATGGCTTGGGCATCGGCTGCCTTGGCGGCCTTGATCAGCTCCAGCGCGCGCGCCACCTGATCCTTCTCGACCATCAGGAACTTCTCGACGCTGCCGCGACGGCCCGGTCCCTTGCGGCCCAGCTTGACGTCGTTGATCTTGTGGTATTCGTCGAGCAGGGCATCCACTTCGGCCAGCTGCGTGAGCATGGCTTCGGGCTCCCAAGCCTTTTCGGGGTCCTTGCGCAATTCGTCGTAGACCTGTTCGGTCTCGTGCACCGAGTTGGTCATGTTCAGCAGGCCATAGGTGCGCGCATTGCCCTTGATGGTGTGCATGTTGCGGAACAGCAGGCCCACGACATCCATGTCCTTTTGAGAGGTCTTGCGGATGAGCTCTTCGTTCTCGGCCACGAACTTCTTGGCGCTGTCGATGAACTCCTGGAACTTCTCCTGGCTGACGCCCAGGATTTCGCCAATGATTTCCAACTCGCGTTTCTGCGCACCGGCTTCGCTGGCCAAGCGCTTGAGCTCGGTCACGTCGCGCACGCACAGCATCAGCTTTTCCACGACGTCGTTGTCGTCGGTAATGGGCGACCAGCTCAGCTCCAGGCTCTTGACCGTGCCATCCGGCATGGTCTTGTCAAACTCGGTGACCAGCAGGTGAGAGTTGAACTCGTAGTTCATCGAGTCTTCGCCAATCACCGAGCCCACGGCAACGTCCACGGTAGACAAGGCGTCGGAGCCCAAGCTGGTGTTGGAGAACACCAGGTCCATCAGGTTCTTGCCAGCGATTTCCTTGGACTCGAAGATGGTTTCCATGTAGGCCGAATACTCGGGATGGATCACGCCACCGGGCAGCACGGTCAACACACCTTGCGGCATGTTTTCCAGCATGGCCTGGATGTCGTTGGTCTTTTGGCGCAACTGCGAGGTCCGCTCGGCGACACGCAACTCCAGCGTGGCGTTCTGCTCGGCGATCACGGCCATCATGTTGACGTTGTTGCGGATGAAGAACACCAGCACGCCCATGAAGCACAGGTTCATCAAGCCCAGCGCGATACCCATGTACAGGTTGAGCTTGACGGTCGCTTGTGAGTCGGCCAGCGTCTTGACGAAGTTGCCGTAGCTTGCTTCGCGGAAGACCTTGATCGACTGACGCAATTCGCCCAGCAGCTTGTTCATCTTCTGGGCGTCGATGTTGGTTTCCTTGCGGTTCAAGGCCTCGGCCGTGCTGTAGGCCAGCTTCTGGTATTGCGTCAGCTCGGTGCGCAGGCGTTCGATCTCTTTGGCTTGAGCCGGATAGATCTCGGCCATTTCCTTGAAGGCCTTGTCGCCCTGCTGAAAGATGCCCTCTTCCTCATCCAGAGGATCGTGGTCACCCAGCATGACGGAGCGCATGAACAGCTCTTCCATCTTGTCGAGGCGCACCATATTGGCCTCGATCTTTTGCAGCACGGGGAAGTACAAGTCCTTGATCGCACCCAGTTGCGAGCTGCTCTGGATGGACTTTTGGACGCTGAATGTGGTCACGCCCAGAAAGACCAGAATCGCAACGCCCACCATGATGATGATCTTGCGCATCGGGTTGGCCTCTTTGGCCGCTCCTGAGGCTGGCGCCGCTTGTCCGGGCGATCCCTTGCTGGTCATGTCATTCGGTCCTTGCATGATGTGGTCCATAGCCTTCAACCTTCTCCATGAATTCGCGTTTCTGAACTGTGTTCAGCCATTGACGCGGGGCGAGATCTCCAACGGAGGCCGTTCGCATGTCCATCCCCGACAAGCCATTTCAGAATACGGCACAGCATGGGGTTTAAGGACACGATAAGCGGCCTCTTGTCAGGCTAATCTCACCCTATCCAGTTGAATATCGGCACGGAATCCCGGATCATGAACGCCGATTCCACAATTTCTCACGCTTTGCGGGGGGTAGAAACCCCGGCAGAAGCCTGGAGACACCGACAGAGAGGAAGCTCGCCAAGCGCCCGTCTCCCGACGGGCGCGACCCAGGAAGGATCAGGCGTGAGCGGCGCGCACCTTGCGCGAAAAATCTTGCAGTGCCGCGATGCCACTGGCTTCTGCGCGCAGGCACCAGGCCTGCAGGTCCTGCACCAGCTGCTCGGCTGACACATTGGTCCGTGTCCAGATGGCGCGCAGTTCTTCACGCATCTGAATCAGTTGGTCAAGCTTGGGACTGGCGACCAGGGCCTGTTGCACGTCCTGGCGCAATCTAGCAGGCACAAGCGCCTCATCGCGGTGCATCCATTTGCGAACCGACTTCAATTTGGCGGCCGCCGCTTCCTGGCCAGAGGCTTTGAGTCGGTCCAGTTCGACGCGGCACGCCGCGCGGACTTCACGAGCGTAGCCCGCCATCAACTCGTAGCGATTGGCCACAATGGCTTCGAGGGTCTTGGCGTCCGCCTGAGGCTTGATTTCACCCAGCTTCAAACGGGGCGCAATCTTGCGCACCTTGGCCAGGCCCATCAGTTCCAGGGCGCGAATGTAGCCCCAGCCGATGTCGAATTCGAAGGGCTTGACCGACAACTTGGCAGAGGTCGGGTAGGTGTGATGGTTGTTGTGCAACTCTTCGCCACCGATCACGATGCCCCAGGGCGAAATATTGGTCGAGGCGTCCGGTGCTTCGAAGTTGCGATAGCCCCAGAAGTGGCCCAGGCCATTGACGATGCCTGCGGCAAAAATGGGGATCCACAGCATCTGCACGGCCCACACCGTGATGCCGATGGCGCCAAACAAGGCCACGTCGATCAACAGCATCAGAACAGGGCCCCAGTTGTTGCGAGGCGTGTAGAGGTGCCGCTCCAGCCAGTCGTCGGGCGTGTTGTGGCCAAACTTCTTTTGCGTTTCGAGGTTTTCTGCCTCGGCGGCGTACAACTCGCGGCCTTCCAGCAGCACCTTCTTGATGCCGTGTGCCACGGGGCTGTGAGGGTCTTCGGCCGTTTCACATTTGGCGTGGTGCTTACGGTGCACCGCCACCCATTGCTTGGTCACCGTGCTGGTGGTCAGCCACAGCCAGAAGCGGAAGAAGTGCGAAGGAATCGCATGCAGATCCAGGGCGCGGTGTGCCTGCGCCCGGTGCAAAAAAATCGTGACCGATGCGATGGTGATGTGCGTCAGCACAAGCGTGGCCACAACCACTTGCCACCAACTGGCATCAAGCAGGCCATTGGCGGCCCACTGCAATAAGGAATCAAACATTCATTACCCTCTAGAACGAAGTCAATATTGTAGAGGCGCAGCCTGTTTGCCGTCCGTGCAAAAAAACAGGGTCGCCACGCGGATGCACGGCGACCCTGGGTCGGAGTCAGTCTGCATGCCGATCAACGCAGGTTAATCGGCTTCCATGCAGTCTTAATCAACGATCAGCACGACTTTCACGGTGCCATCCACTGCGGACTTTTCGATGTAGCCGATCGCGTCAGGGTTATTGGCGACGAACTTCTTCACATCGGCGGCCGAGCTCAATTCCTTAGGCGGCGTGGCCTTACCGGAGAAGGTCAGACGAGCCCAGGTCGCTTTGACCTGCGCGCCGGTCTTACCCGCGGCCTTGCTGTAGAACTGCTCGCGGACACCGCTGGAGTCCGGCAAGTCAGCAGGCACAGCAGTCGCGCCGGATGGCAGTGTGTTGCTCTTACCCAGGAATACGGCGGACACCTGTTCAGGCGTCATGGTAGCCATGGGGCTCTTGGGGTTGACGATCACCGCTACTTGAGCCGAAGCCGCTTGGGCCAAGGTCAGCAAACCAGTGACAACCAGAGATTGAAGGGCGAATTTGATACTCATGATGTTTCTCCCTTCGGCTTAGAAAACAAAGTCGGCGGAGATGGTCAACACGTTGACCTTTCGCTTTGTCGCAGAGAACGACGTCGGACTCAACGAAGCCGCGGAATCGCCCACAAGGAAGAAGCCGTTGGAATCAGCAGGTTTAGCGATGTGATCCAGTTGAACCTTCAGGGCCAGGCCATTTGAGATATCCCATCGTGAACCGACGGTAATCGTCCGCTGATCCAGCTTTTGCGTATTCAAGGACTGTTGCGTCCCGTCATACAAGGCCCTCATCGTTGCATCAATGGTTCCGGTTGCGACAGACGGAGCCACAGAGAACAACGAGGTCTTTACTACCGGGTTAGCCGAGCGGCGGTCAGATGAAACCTTGGCTAAGCCGACGTACGGAGTGAACTTATCCACGCGGTAACCCACCAGCCCGTACCAACCAGTCGTGTCGGACACAAAGCTTTTGGTTTTGCGTTTGGTGTATTCGACATTGAAGATCCACTGGTCTTGGTCATAGGCCAAGCCGATACCATCGAAAGTTGCTCGCGCGGTGCTCGGGTTGATCAAGGGATAGATCTGAGAAAGGCTTGCCAGAGCGGCAGCCGCATTAGACGACGGAATGGCCGCTGCATATCCGGCCAACCCAGCACGGAGCGTTGGGTTGTTAGCAGCCGCCAACAGTTGAGACCCTGAATCGTTCTTGACGTTCAGACGGCCCTGGGTGTGTCCATAGCGAAGAGATATACCGTTGCTCAACTCAGCTTGAAAATTCAAGCCCACCGTGCGCTTGATCTCCAAGAGAGACGGGTCTTTGTTCATCGCCGAGGTATATTTGGTCGGCGAGTCGCCGGCCCACAGCGTAGAAGTGATGGTCGCATCGCCCAGGTTCATCTGGTAAGACACGTCGCCACCATCGAACTGGCTCACGGGAACCTGACCGTATACCTCAAGAGACGGTCTTGCGGCAGTGTTGGCATAGCCGACATTGCGGAAATCCGAAATCATGAAGTACGGTGCACCCATGCGCCCTGCTCGGAAGGTCAAGCCCGGAGTAGCTTGCCACTTACCAAAAGCCCACTCCATCTCTGGCTGATACTGGCCTTCGCCATTGAACTTGGTCATGACTTGAGCTGTCCCCGACAACGTCGGGGTGAGCTTGTATGTGCCTTGCACAGCCAATTTTGAATCCGGATTCAGGCTCGCGGTCCTGGTAGCCCCACCGCGCTGACCTGGGTAGTAAAAATACGCTTCATCCGTGGTCGACTTTGCGGCACCTAAAGTGCCAAAACCCGACAGGCTGAAATTGCCGTCAGGAGACTGGTAGCCGGCATAGGCGCCTGAGCACGCTACCAGCGCTGCGGCAGCCAGAGGCAGGTGCCGAAGTTTGGGTTTCATCATTCGTTGACTCCTCAACTGGGTTGACTGTGCTTACCCCAGGTGCCCAGTGTCGGGACAATCCCAGATAAGCGACCACATTGCCAAGTGGCACAGCGGTTAACGGCAGGTTACGACTCGAACTTGATAGCAGATTTATCAAATAGACCGGTGCACAACGTGTAATTCATCACATTTACCTCGGCCAAATTGGAAAATGCTGAATGCCAAAGCAAGTTTTTCCTTACCTCAATATTCAGCATTAACCTACCTCATTCCACGACCAACACCACTTTGACGGTGGCATCGACCGCGGACTTTTCGATGTAGCCAATGGCATCGACGTTGTTGGCCACAAACTTCTTCACATCAGCGGCCGTGCCCAATTCTTTGGGTGGCGTCGCTTTACCTGAGAACGTCAGGCGCGCCCAGGTCGCTTTGACTTGCGCACCCGTTTTGCCGGCGGCCTTGCTGTAGAACTGCTCACGCGCGCCACTGGAGTCGGGCAAGTCAGCCGGCACGGCGGTGGCTCCGGAAGGCAGCGTGTTGCTCTTGCCCAAAAACACCGCTGAGACTTGCTCAGGCGTCATGGAGGCCATGGGGCTCTTGAGATTGACGATCACTGCAACTTGCGCGGATGCGGCCTGTGCCATCAACAACGCACCAGAAGCGAGGACGAAACGGACAATGGTTGTGAATTTCATATTGATCTCCCTCGCTTTAGAAAACAAAGTCCATGGAGACCGACAGAATGTTCACCTTGCGGGCGTTGTTGACCCATGAATTGCCAGTCGCAATGGCCGTATTCATAGGGATCAAGAACAGCCCGGAAGAATCGGCGGGTTTGGAGATGCGATCGAACTGGGCTTTCAAAGCCACGTTGCTGCGCACGTCCCAACGGGCACCGATCGATGCGGTTTTTTCGTCGACCTTCTGGGTGTCCATCACAAACCGGGATCCCAGGTAGACTTGCGCTTGGGGGCTGGTCGTCCCGGACGCAACGGGTGCCACGGAAGAATGGCGGTGATCCGTTTTCAGTTTCGAATACCCGACGAATGGAGTGACCGAACCAAAGCGATATCCGACCAAGGCACTGATGCCAGTCGTGTCAGCGATGTAGGTTTTGGTCTTTCGACGTGTCCACTCGCCGCTCGCAACCCAACTGCCTTCGTCGTAAGAGAATCCCACGCCGGTGAAGGTTGCGTCTTTGTCCTTGGCAGTCAGCGCGTTGTACACATCCATGTACTGCTGCGCCGTGCTCGGGACACCCGCGTAAGCGGCCGCCAACGCGGCGGCCCCCTGGGCGATGCGGGTACTGCCTTCAGATGACACCGTCAATTTGCCCGCTGCGTGACCGACGCGAAGAGACAGGCCGTTGTCCAGCTCCGCCGTCACATTCAAGCCGACAATGTTTTTGATATTGATGTTGGAGGGGGACCGGTTTTGCGGCAGGTCAAGCGCGTAAGGTGCCTGAGAACGGCCCAGCCACAAGGTGCTGTTGATCGTCGCGGGGCCCGCGTTGATCTGATATGTCGCGTCCGCGCCTTCAAAGGTCGTCACGGCCACCTGGCTGTACACATCCATCGACGGCCGAACCGAGGTTACCGCGTAGTTGACCTCACGGAAATCGGAGAGCATGAAGTAAGGTGCACCCATGCGTCCCGCCCTGAAGGAGAGCGCCGGCATGGCCTGCCATTTGGCGAAGGCCCATTCAATGCCCGGCGCGTAATCGCCATCGGGCGTCAGTTTGCTCATGACCTGAGCGGTGCCTTGCAAAGTAGGAGTGACCTTGTAGGTGCCCTGGATGCCCACTTTGGAGTCGGTGCCCAGGCTGCCGTCCTTGCCGGCACCGCCGCCTTGGCCGCGGTAGTTGTACAGCGCGTCATCGGTGGACGATTTGGCATACCCCAGGGTGCCAAAGCCGGACAAGGAAAACATCCCGTCAGGGGATGAATAACCAGCGTGAGCGCTGGCGCATGCGATGAACGCAGCGACCGCCAGGGGCACTCGCTGTAGCTTGGGGTGGAACATGAAAAACTCCTCAGCAGGGTTGACTGTTTCTTGCCCCTTGACTGCAGGCAAGCGCCCCATTGGCCCAATGGCTTCATGGTTATGCACAGACTAGGTGCAGCACTCCATACGAAACTGTCCGAAAAGACGGTTTCAAGTGATGCAATTCCAACCCTACCCCCCTATATCGGGGGCGTCAACGGGGGATTGCGCTGCTCAGCATGTCCTGCAAGGTGTGAGCGAGGGACCGTCTATCGGCGTGATCTACCGCCAAAGGTGCCAAAACCGTCACATGAACCGTGAGGCCGCTAGAGGAGACGACCCGCCACAGCGACTGCATCAAGGTGGTATCACCCACGTATGCAGCCCGTGGACTGATCGCATGTCGTTTGTCGCTATACCGCAACACGATAGGCTGAACGGGCACCTTGGCGTCGATGGCCGCTTGCAGCAAATTGGCGTGAAAGGGCAGCACGCCGTGTCCCGACCCCGTCGTTCCTTCTGGAAAAACCGCGACCGTGCTGCCACCCTGGAGCGCAGCGGACATCAATCCCAAGACGCGCATGGCGTCACGTCGGCGCTCGCGCTGCAGGTACAGCGTGCCGGCAGCGGTCACGAGCGCGCCGACCAGCGGCCACCGGCCCACCTCTGCCTTCGACACGAAACGCGAGGGCACCACGGCATCGATGGCCATGATGTCGAGCCAGGACACATGATTGGCCACGATCAGCTTGGCGCCCGGCCGGGCCCGCCCCTGCACCTCCAGCCTGATCCCCAATATGGCCAGCAAGCGCACGGCCCATTGGCGGGTGGAGTCCATCCGCCACGCTTCGTCTTTGCCTTGCTGGCGGAAGTACACCAACCACAGCCCAAACAAGATGTGCAGACACACCCGCAGCAGGCGCCACACTGCCACAGGCCACATCCACACGGCAGAGCGCTGCCCTCCTACTGCAATGGTCATCGAATCAAGCCGCGGCGATTCCTTCGTGGGCAACTTGACCGGCCACCAGCGTCAAGCGAACCTTGCCTGCCAGGTCGAACCCGGTCGACGCGAAGGCAAAGGGGGTGTGTTTGCCTTGGCTGACCAACGTGTCCGGTGCGACTTGCCAGCGATGAGCGGGGTCAAACACACAGACGTCGGCCACGCCGCCCTGCACGAGGCGTCCCGCACTGGACGAAAGTGAGCCCAGCGATTCGCCCAGTACGCTGACGGGGCCTGTGGTCACGGCGGCCAAGGCCCGACGCAGTTTGGCGGCGTCCGGCTGGTCGGTTTGGTCGGCCTGTGCCCACTTCAACGCCAGGCTCAGCAGCAATTCGAGGCCCGTTGCACCGGGCTCAGCCTCGCCAAAGGGCAAGGTCTTTTCGTCTTCGCTGACGGGGGTGTGGTCGGACACCAAGGCATCCAAGGTGCCGTCCAGCAGGCCCGCCTGCAAGGCATCGCGGTCGCGGCCTTGGCGCAAAGGCGGGTTCAAACGCATGGCCGGGTTGAAGTAACCGATGTCAATGTCGGTCAACAGCAGCGAATTGATGCTCACATCTGCGGTAACGGGCAGCTTCTGGGCTTTGGCCTGACGCACCAGTTCGACCCCCGCAGCGCTGGATATCCGGCACAGGTGGACGCGGGCGCCCGTTGCGCGAACCAGCTCGACGATGGTGTGAATGGCAATGGTCTCGGCGCTGACGGGCACGCCGGACAGGCCCAGCCGCGTGGCCACCGGGCCGCTGGCGGCCACACCCTTGCCCAACCATGCGTCCTGGGGACGCAGCCAGACCGTGTAGCCGAAGGTGGACGCGTACAGCAAAGCGCGCTGCAGAACCTGTGTGTCCCGAATGGGCACTTCAGCCTGCGAGTAGCCCACGCAACCGGCCTCTTGCAGCTCAGCCATCTCGGTCAGCGTCTCGCCTTTGAGCCCACGCGTCAGCGCACCCAGCGGAAACAGGCGGCAGCGACTCAATTTGCGGGCGCGCAGTTTCAACATCTCGACGAGCCCGGGCTCGTCCAGCGTCGGATCGGTATCGGGCAGGCACACCACACTGGTGACCCCACCCGCTGCTGCGGCAGCCAGTTCGGACTCGAGCATGCCTTCGTGCTCATAGCCCGGTTCGCGAAGGCGAACGGCCAGATCGACGAGGCCGGGGGCCACGATCAGTCCGGTGGCGTCGATCACACGGTCTGCAGCGAAATCACTGTGGCGAGGGCCGATCGCGCTGATGCGCCCCGAGGTGATGGCGAGGTCGCCAACTTGGTCCAGGCCGGAAGCGGGGTCGACCAGTCGCCCGTTTTTGATGAGGATTTTCATGCTTGTGGACTCCGCAGAGCCGCCTCAAGGTGAACACACGCCCCCTCGGGGGGCAGCGAACGAGTGTGAGCGTGGAGGCTCATGCCTCATTGCCTGCGATGATGGACATCACGGCCATGCGCACAGCGATACCGAAAGTCACTTGAGGAAGGATGACGCTTTGTTTGCCATCGGCCACGGCGGAGTCAATCTCCACGCCCCGGTTGATGGGCCCGGGGTGCATCACGATGGCATCGGATTTGGCCAAGGCCAGTTTCTCTTCCGTCAGACCGAACTCTTTGAAGAACTCGCCCGCGCTGGGCAGCATGCCGCCGGCCATGCGCTCATTTTGCAGGCGCAACATGATCACGACGTCTGCGTCTTTGATGCCTTCGTTCATGTCGTGGCACACCCGCACGCCCATGTCGCGCAAGTCGCCGGGCACCAGGGTGCGGGGCCCCACCACGCGCACATCAGGCACGCCCAAAGTCGTCAGGGCATGGATGTTGGAGCGCGCCACGCGCGAGTGGACGATGTCCCCCACGATGGCGACGCTGAGGTTGGTGAAGTCCTTCTTGTAGTGCCGGATGGTGTACATGTCCAGCAAGGCCTGCGTGGGGTGCGCGTGGCGACCATCACCCGCGTTGACCACGTGCACATGGGGTGCCACGTGCTGAGCGATCAAATAGGGGGCACCCGATTCAGAGTGGCGCACGATGAACATGTCCGCGCTCATCGCACTGAGGTTGGCGATCGTATCCAGCAAGCTCTCGCCCTTGGAGGCAGACGAGCGCGCGATGTCCAGGTTGATCACGTCGGCGCTCAGGCGCTTGGCCGCGATCTCGAACGTCGTGCGGGTGCGCGTGCTGTTTTCAAAAAACAGGTTGAAGACACTCTTGCCGCGCAGCAGGGGCAGCTTCTTGACTTCGCGGTCATTGACACTCAGAAAGGTCTCGGCCGTATCCAGAATCTGGTGAATGGTCGCCTTGGGCAGCCCCTCGGTGGACAGCAGGTGAATCAGTTCACCATGGCTGTTGAGCTGGGGGTTGCGCTGGGGCTTTTTGATGGAGTGGGACGCGGTCATCAAACCCTCTCGAAATGGAATTGGAAGCGGCCGTCGTCGGCGCGGGCCAAGGATACCCGTTGATCGGCTGGCAAAGTGATGCGGGCGGCAGAGAACGCCGGCTCGATGGGCAGTTGGCGCCCGCCTCGGTCCACCAGCACGGCCAGGGTCACGCTGGCGGGCCGCCCGAAGTCAAACAGTTCGTTGATGACGGCACGGGTGGTGCGGCCGGTATAGAGCACGTCGTCGATCAACACGATGTGGCGCCCTTCGACCTCGAAGGGCAGGTGCGTTGCACCGGCGGTGGTGCTCATGCCCCGCGAGCCAAAGTCGTCGCGGTGCAAGGCCGACGAGATCACGCCATGCGCCTCGCCCAGCCCCAGATCTTTGGCCAGACGCTCGGCCAGCCAGGCACCGCCCGACCAGACGCCGACCAGCGCCGTTTGGGGGTCCTGCACCAGGCGGCGTACGCCCGTGAGCAAGGAGGCATACAACGCTTCGGCGTCCAGATGGAGACCGTTTTGCAGAGCGGGGGTAGGCTGCATGGTGTGTGTCAGTGCGAGGCTGGAAGGTCGTTGAAGTACTGCTGCAAGATGATGGCGGCCGATTGAGCGTCCAGATCCCGGGCGCCCTGGGCCTGCGCTTCGGTGGTGGTGTAGCGCTCGTCCACCTCATGAACGGGCAAGCGGTATCGGCCCAGTAGTTGGCGGGCGAAACGTCGTGCCCGCTGCGTGTTGTCGTGCTCGGCGCCATCGGGGTGAAAGGGCACCCCCACCACCAAGGCATCCGGGCGCCACTCGTCGATCAGCTTGCCGATCTGCGCAAATCGCGCATCACCCTCTGCGGCAATGGTGCGCAATGGCTGGGCCTGGCGCATCAGGCTGTTGCCCGACGCCACGCCCACACGCTTGATGCCGAAGTCAAACGCCAGATAGTTGCGCACTGCGGCGCTCATGCGTGACCGGCCTCGCCCATCAAGAAACCACGGTCGATCCCCAGCAAAGACAGGGCTTTGTCGTAGCGAGACTCGACCGGCGTGTCGAAGATGATGTCGGCTTGCGCATCCACCGTCAGCCAGCCGTTGCGCAGGATTTCTTCTTCCAGCTGACCGGCGCTCCAGCCGGCGTATCCCAGGGTGATGAACACTTTTTTGGGGCCCGCTCCGTGGGACAGCGCTTCCAGCACGTCGCGCGAGGTGGTCATCTCCAGCCCGCCCGGTATTTTCAGAGTCGAGCTGTAATGGCCGCCTTCGTCGCCTAGGCTTTCATGCAGCACAAAACCGCGCTCGGTCTGGACCGGGCCGCCGAAGTAAACCGGTCTGTCGGACAAGTCTTCGCGGTCGAGCTGCAGGTCCACCTTGTCGAAAAGGTTTTTGAGGTTGATGTCAATCGGACGATTGATCACCAGCCCCAGCGCGCCGTTCTCGGTATGCTCACACATGTAGACGACCGCGCCGGCAAAATTACCGTCAGCCATACCGGGCATGGCAATCAGAAACTGATTGGTGAGGTTGATGGTTGGTTTTTCGCCTTCGGACATAGCTTCAATTTTAGACCCACATGACCGATCAGATAGACGCGGCCCTGGTCTGGTTCCGCAGAGACTTGCGTTGCACCGACCATGCCGCGCTTTATTACGCACTCAAGAGCGCCCGACGGGTGTGGTGCGCGTTTGTGCTGGACACCGCCATTCTGGACGCACTGCCTCGGCAGGACCGGCGAGTCAGCTTCATTTTGCGCAGCCTGGACGAGCTCCACAGCGGTTTGCGCGATTTGGCCCCGGGGGGGCATGGCGGCCTGATGGTGCGCCATGGCCTGGCGTGCGATGAGATCCCCAAGCTGGTCTCGCAACTGGGGGTGCAGGCGGTTTATGCCAACAACGATGACGAGCCCGCGGCGCAGGAACGCGATGCGCAGATTCGGGGCCGCCTGAGCAATCTGGGCGTGGCGCTGTACACGACCAAAGACCATGTGATCTTTGAACGCAACGAGATCCTGACCGGGCAAGGCACCCCCTACGGCGTGTTCACACCCTACAAGAATGCCTGGCTCAAAAAAATAGATCCGTTTTATGTCAAGGCTTACCCCATCGCGCCCCATGCTGCGTCACGGCTGGCCACGATCCCGGCTGATCTGGTGGGCTGGCAGGTGGGCGCCGCCGCGGTCCCCGCTGAGAGCGACATCGGCTTTGAACCCTGCGCAGAACTGAAAGTGCCCTGTGGCATGTCGGGCGCGCAGGCGCTGTTGGCGGACTTCCTGCCGCGCATGGACGCCTATGACGAGACGCGGGACTTCCCCGGGATCAAAGGCCCCAGCTATTTGTCGACCCATTTGCGCTTTGGCACCGTGTCGATCCGGGAGCTGGCGGCGCGGGCATGGAATCGGGCGCGGGAAGGATCCAAAGGGGCACAAACCTGGCTGTCTGAATTGATCTGGCGCGATTTCTATCATCAGATTCTGTTTCACCACCCTCGCGTGGTCACGCACAGCTACAAGCGCGAATACGACCAGATCAAATGGGCGCACGGACCCACCGCCACGGCCCACTTCAAGGCCTGGTGCCAAGGCCGGACGGGCTACCCGCTCGTGGATGCAGCCATGCGCCAGCTCAATCAGACGGGCTACATGCACAACCGATTGCGCATGGTCACGGCCAGCTTTTTGACCAAAGACCTGGGCATCGATTGGCGCAAGGGCGAGGCCTACTTCGCAGAAAAGCTGTTGGACTTCGACCTGGCGGCCAACAATGGCGGATGGCAGTGGGCGGCGTCCACCGGGTGCGATGCGCAGCCCTACTTCCGCATCTTCAATCCGATCAGCCAGAGCAAGAAGTTCGACCCGGCGGGCAAATTCATTCGCCGCTATGTCCCTGAACTGGCCGATCTGCCCGATGCGGCCATCCATGCGCCCTGGCTGGGTGGCTATGCACCCGCGCGCTACCCGGCCCCCATCGTCGACCACGACGAGGCACGGGCTGAAACGCTCAAGCGGTTTGAGGTGGTGAAGAAGGGGTGATCAGAACAGTTCGACGTCGCCGACGTGCGCGCCTTCGACCTTGATGACCCCGTCGCGCACCAGACCTTCATAGCACAGCACGCGGTTGCGCCCCTGGTGCTTGGCTTGGTAGACGCCTTGGTCCGCCCGCGAGAAAGCCTGGCTGGGCGTGTCCTGATGCTGCACTTCGGTGAAGCCCAGACTGATGGTCACGGTCTTCACCTGGGGGAAGAGATAGGTCTCGACATTGGTGCGGAACCGCTCGAATGCGGCCTTCGCGTCGTCTTCGGTACCGCCCCGCAGCAGCACGACAAACTCCTCGCCGCCGAAGCGATAGAGGCGATCGTAGTGGCGGAAGGATTGCCGCATGATGCGGGCGACCAGCACCAGCACTTCGTCACCGATCAGGTGACCAAACCCGTCGTTGACGCGCTTGAAGTGGTCGATGTCGACCACCCCGAGCCAATAGCCGGTTTTGGTTGTGGCGCGGCGCTCGACGGTCGTGTCGACGGGGTTCTCCGACACCATCGGCATCGAAGCTTTCAGGAAGGTGGCGTCAAACGTCTGGCGGTTGAGCAGCCCGGTCAAGGTGTCGCGCTGACTGGATTCAAGCAGATTCTGGAAGTTGCCAAACACCCGCAACAGCGTCTGGATCGGACGCAGGGTCTCCAGTGCCAGAGGCTGCTCGGATCGGACCTCCAAAATGCCGGGCAACCCCACTTCGACCAGCAGAGGCAGCACCGTCACATAGCGGTCGCCCTCGTTTTGCTGCGCGACCGGCAATGCGTCGGCTTGCTCGTCGATCTGTTCCAGCGAACGCCCCTCCATGGCTTGCTGCCGTGTCGGGTAGTCGGAAAAAGCGGGCAATGAATCCAGGTCCACCCAAGGCGGATCGCTGATGGTGAGCTGGCCGCGACGGGCCAGGCCGCTGCACAACCAGCGACGCACCTCGTCCTCGCGCCCCACCAGCCGGTAGACGCCCACACTGCTGCAAACGTTGAGCAGATCCAGCACCCCTTGCGCCAAGGTGACATCCAGCTGCTCGCGGTCGCGTTGCGCGGTCAGCGAGGCCAGATGAGAAATAGCTTCCTCTGCGACCTGAACGCGGCCGTCAGTTTGGCTATCGGTAGGTAACTGGATCACGGCGGACATCAGCCCTCAACAGATTGGTTATGAGACACAGACTGCGCCGCAGCATAACGGGCAACGAGGGCCAGCAGCTCTTCTTCGCCATAGGGCTTACCCAGATAATGGTTGGCCCCCAGCTCTTCGGCATAGTCTTTGTGCTTTTGCGCGATGCGAGAGGTGATCATGATCACAGGTAGTTGGGCCAGGCGGGCGTCACTGCGAATGTTGCGGAGCAGATCGAAACCATCCATGCGGGGCATTTCAATATCTGACAACACCACGGTAGGAGATTCCCCTGCCAGTATTTCGAGCGCTTCCAGCCCATCTTTAGCTAAAACCACGCGGTAACCCTCGCGCGAGAGCAGACGCTGCGTGACTTTTCGCACAGTCAGGGAGTCGTCGACCACCATCACGAGCGGTGGCAGGATTTCTGCCGGCTCCTGAGGTGCCAGCGGTGTCGCCTGTCCGGCATCGGCGGTCTGCTGCGATTGCGCAGCCAGCGACTCGGCCGTGAAGGCGTGCGCACGCTCGCCATACACCGTGGCCAGCGCCACCGGGTTGTAGATCAGCGAGACCGCACCCGAGGCCAGCAAGGTCATGCCAGCCAGACCCGGCAGACGCGACAGTTGGGGCCCCAGGTTCTTGACGACCACTTCCTGGTTGCCCAGGACTTCGTCGACGTGCAGCGCCACGCGTTGCTGTGCCGAGCGAACGATGACCACGGGCAGAGAGCGCCCCTGTTCGACACCGCGAGGGCTCAGTTGCAGCAGCGCGCCCAGCCAGTAGAAGGGCAGCACCATGTCGCCGAAGGTGTAGGTGGCCGTTTCGTAGGCCTTTTCCACCTCAGCGGGCTTGGCGCGACGCACCATTTCAATCAGGTGGGTCGGGACCGCGATGTTGACCTGACCGCAACGCAGCATCACCACCTTGGTGACGGCGGTGGTCAGCGGCAGGACCAGGGTGAAGCTCGTGCCTTTGCCTTCGGAGGTGCCGGTCTCGATGCGACCGCCCATGGCGTTGACTTCCGAGCGCACCACGTCCATGCCAATGCCACGGCCGGCCAGTTCGGTCACCGTGTCGGCGGTAGAGAAACCGGGCGTGAAAATAAGCTGCGCCAGTTCGGCTTCCGTTGGCTTGGCGTCGGGCTGCAGGAAGCCCATCTTCAGCCCCTTCTGGCGGATGCGCTCCAGGTTCAGGCCGGCGCCATCATCGCGGAATTCGATGCTGACTTCGTTGCCTTCCTGACGCAGCGCCACGACGATCGTGCCCGCCGCCTCTTTGCCGGCGCCCACACGCTGCTCGGGGCTTTCGATGCCGTGGGTCACGCAGTTGCGCAGCAAATGCTCGAACGAGCCCGTCATCCGCTCCAGGACGCCCCGGTCGACTTCAGTGGAGCCGCCCAGAATGTCGAGCCGAACCTGCTTGCCCGTTTCCTTGGCGGCTTGACGCACCACCCGATAGAGACGGTCGGACAGGCCTTCGAACTCCACCATGCGGGTACGCAGCAAGTCGTCCTGCAAATCGCGGGTCAGCCGCGCTTGTGCGGCAATCTGGTCTTCGGCGGTTTCAAGCGAACGCAGCAAGGTGCGTTGCACGGTGTGCACGTCGTTGACCGACTCGGCCATCATCCGCGTCAATTCCTGGAAGCGCGTGTAGCGGTCGAATTCAAGCGGGTCGAACTCCTGGCTGGCGGCGCGGGCCGCTTCCATCCGGGTGCTCAACTGCGTTTCGGCCTGGAATTCGATGTCGCGCAGTTGCAGGCGCAGACGGTCCAAGTTTTCTGTCAGGTCATTGAGCGAGCCGCGAATGTTGCCCACCTGCGCAGCCAGACGGGTGCGCGTGATACTGACTTCGCCCGCATGGTTGACCAGGCGGTCCAGCAATTGAGGACGCACCCGCACCGCCGCCTGGTTGCTTTGCTGGGCATCGCGAACCTGACGGACCACCACGCCTGTGCTGATCTGCGGCAATGCAGACCAGTTGATCGCGCGAGTGGGTTCGGGCACCGATCCAGCAGCCTCACCGGGAGCTGGCTCGGCGGTGTCGGCGGATGCCTCAGCGCTTACGCTTTCTGGCGCGACGGGCTCGGGCTCGAACGTGGCGGGCACTTCAACGGAAGGGGCCAGCAGTTCGTGCACGGCGACAGGCGGCTGCGTCGGCTCCAGCGGGATGCTGACTTGCTCGTCGTAACTTTGCGCGTCACGACGCCGCAAGGCTTCGAACACTTCCACCAGGGCGTCGACACGGCCTTCCAGCGGCTCGACTTCCGAAGGCTCGATGTGATCCTTGGACAGCATGCGCTCGATGCTGGATTCGAGTCGGTGCGCCATTTCGCCCAGGCGCATCGCGCCGGCCAGACGGGCACCACCCTTGAAGGTGTGCAGGGTGCGCAAACACGCTGTCGCGCCGGCATGCTGGTTCGGTGCCGCAATCCATTGCCGCATCTGGGCGGACAACTCTGGCAGCAACTCCTGCGCTTCTTCTTCGAAGATCGGGAACAGGTCGACGTCGACATTGTCTTCTGCGTCAATGTCTTCGTCGTCCACCCAGCGGCGGTCGATGCCGGCGCCCACCGTGGCCACGCGGGTCGCTTCGCCCGCATGCGCCAGCGGGGTCAGAGCCTTGAATTCAGGCAGGCCCAGAGGGGCGGGCTGCGTGACATGCTCGGGCTCCTGTTCAGGCTCCTGTGCGGGCTCGGCCACTTCTGGTTCAGGTGCCGCTTCGGCTTGCACCACGGCGATTTCGGCCGGCTCATCAAACAGGGGAATGTCGACCAGCGGCTCGGCCGCTTCGGTCGGGGCTTCCAGCGCTGCGGGTTCAACCGATTCGAGCGCCTCAGCCGCTTCGACTTCAACCGACTCCGGCGCAGTCTCGGGCTCGGGTTCGGGTTCGGAAGCAGACAGCGACTCCAGATCCAGCGCGCCCATCTCGCTGGTGACCACCTCGGCCACCGGCGTGAACTCTTCTTCCGGCTCCTGGTCGGCCACGAGGATACGGGCTTCCAAGCGGCGCGAGGCATCCTGGTCGTAGTCTTCCAGGCGGCGCATCAGGTCTTCGGATGGGCCCTTCAGGAAGCCAGCCGCGAACTGATGCAGCAGACGGCGCACTTCTTCGGCTGCCTCATTGAACAACTCGGCCGCAGCCAACTCGCCCGCGCCCAGTGCTTGCGAGCGCATCAGCGAGTGCTCCAGCAAGCGAGCCAGCCCCGACAGTTCGAGGTAGCCCACCGTGGCGGAGTTGCCGGCCAGCGAATGAGCCAGCGCGATCGCGTCGTCCGAAATGGGGCGGTGCAGCTCCAGCGCCCATTCGCTCAGGTTGGTTTGCAGCCGGCGCGATTGCTCGTCCGACTCATTGAGATAGATGTTGAACAGGGGGATGCTGATGCGCAGATGCCCCACCACCTTGACCTGCTCGTCGGTAGACTCGGCGGCCGGGACCTCAGGTTCGGGCTGAGGCGCCTCCTCCTTGGGCTCGGCCAGCAAGTCGAGTGCGGGCGAAGCCTCTTGAGACTCGGCCGATTCGCCAGCCGGCACGTCGTCCAGCGTTGGCAAATCCAGGTCGATGGACTCCAGCAGCGTCTGCACGTGCTGCGGGGCCGGGGGCACCGGCTCGATCGCCTCGATCACTTCGGCGCCATCGTCCAGCACCTCTTCGATCAAAGGCTCCTGGTCGGTCGACTCCGGTTGATCCGGAACGGAAGACACGTCTTCACGCAGATCCAGTTCAATGGCTTCGGGCTCGACCACCTCGGTGGGTTCGGCCACTTCAACCACGTCAAAGTCCGACAGCTGCAGAGGTTCAGAAACCGGCGCGGCGGGCTCCATGACCTCCTCGGCCAGATCGAGAACGAGCACATCGGGCGCCGCTTCAGGCGCGCTGTCCACGGACTCTGCCACCTCGGCGACGGGGGGCTGCGCTTCGGCCACCACTGGCGCCTCGGCCGCTTCTTCAACCACAGGGGCCGGTTCAGCCACGTCCAGCGCCAATGCCAGACGCTCACCATTCAGACGCAAGGCATCGGCCACGCGAATCACCGGTGCGGCCGTCCAGGCGGCATCCCGCTTCTCGGCGATGGCTTCGGTCCAGTTGGCAAAATGTCCCAGCAGTTCGCGGGTCACGGCCAACAGGTCCAGACTGGCGGGGTCGTGCGACGCCAACCAGGCGTTGTACATCTGCTCGCAAGCCCAGCCAGCTTCGCCAAATTCCTTCAAGCCCACCATGCGTGAGCTGCCCTTGAGCGTGTGGAAGGCCCGGCGCACAGCCGTCAGCGAGCCCACATCGGCAGGTTGGGCGTCGAGTTGACCGACTGCGGCCAGCGCGTCGGTGATGACTTCGCGCGCTTCCTCCAGGAAGATCTCGCGCATCTCGTCGTCTTCTTCCAGGCCAGTTGGCGCAGAAGCCACCACGGGCGCGGGTGCCAGGGGAGCCTGGGGCGGGAAGACGGGCGCCTCGGGCTCATCGAGCCCGACGGGGTCGGTCACCGACTGCGCGAAGTCAGCCAGCACCTGGGCGACTTGCTCGCGTGCGGCTGCAGCCGACTCTTCATTAGAGGACGTCTTGGCCGTCTCCAGGGCCGCCTGGGCCACCGCCAGCGAATCGGCCAGCTCAGATTGTTCCTGCACTGCCTGGTTGTCGACCAGCTTTTGCAGGTTTTCGGACACCTCGGTCAAGCAGACGTCGTCGCGTTGCAAGGACTCGACCACGTTCTCGGCGACCGACTGGGCTTCTTCGAGTTGCACCTGCTGCACATGCTGGGCCACCGCCTCGACGGGGTCTTCCAACTCAGCAGGAGGCAATTTCTCGCGGCCCATGACGGGCGACAGCACGCCCGTCTCGGCATTGAATTCAAACAGCGACTTGGCCAGGGTGGGCTGCACGCCCATCATGTCAATCAGGAAGCCCAATGCGCCCAGGTTGGTCGCCAGACGATCGAACACGCCTGCCTCGGCCGACTGATCGACCGTGGAGTCAGACACCAACAGGTGCTCGACGTCTTCCCGCATGCGGGTCACAGCCTGAGCAGCCAAGCCCAGGCCCAGAACCGCCAGCACACCCTTCATCGACTGCAGATGCGATGGCACGTTCACCAGCGGCGCGCGCTCGGCGGGATGACGGAAATACTCGTCGATCAGCTTTTCCGCTTCTGCCAGGGTGGTGCGCAACTCTTGCACCACACTGCCAATGGTCTGGCGATCAGACACGCGGCGGTAGAGGTCTTCCATCCAGCTTTCGAGCGGCTGGGCGGCTTGACCTTTGCTCACGCTGGCGATGCGCTCTGCCAGGCGACGCACGCGCTGCTGCTGATCGGGGTGATCAAACTCGCCGTCTTCGAGAGACGCTTCGAGATACAGCAAGCTGGTGGCCACTTCCATGGCCAGACTGGCTTCCGGACCTTGTGCCGACTGAACGGTTTGCGCGACGGCCTGAGTGAGGGCCTCAGCCAGCACCTCGCCATCCGGGTAGAGGCGCCGCAGCGAATCGGCCACCAAGGCGAACTGCTCATTGAGCCCGCCCAGGCGCAGCAACTCGCCCGCCGCGACAGCGGACCAGCCGTCCTTGGCGCCAGAGACGCGCTTGATCGCCTGCGTCACCCATGCCGGGTCATACCGGCCCAGCGTGGAGGCAGACAGGTCAACCGGAACGTGGCGCTCCAGCCCAAATGTCTTGCGAACATTGGCCAGGACGGAGTTCGGCGCTGACGGCGCATCGCCCGCCTGCGCGCAGAAGAACAACAGCTCGTGCGCCAGGCGGTCTGAAGGCACGGCCTGCCCCTTGGCCAGTACACGCAGCTGGCTCAACAGGGACGACAGCACGCGCTTGGCGTGCACGCTCAATGGAATGCGGGAGGTGGACAGCGCCTCCAGGAAACCGCTGGCCAGCATCCAGGTAGCGGATTCGCGATGCGCCTTGCGCGCGGAGGCATCGGCTGCCAGCGCGGCACACAACTCGGCGAGCTTGCCGCCCTGCCCCAATTGGTTGCGCATCAACATCAGCAGACCGGATTCGAACTCGCTGATGGTGGCGGCGTCTGCCAGCCGGGCCTGCACCGCTTCTGGCGGCTGCAGTGGCGACTCCAGCGACACCGATGGCCAATCTTGCGACCACAGATCGATCGGCCGCGCCATGGCATTGCCGATGCGGGCCGACAGCGCTTCGTACTGCGGGAACATGGCCAGAGCCGGCACGGGCTTGCCTGCCAGACGACGGCTGATGTAGTCCAGCAAGGCAAAGGAAGCACGTTCGATGTCGCGAACCGCGTCTTCGGTGATGGACTGCGGACGGTTGACGAACTTCTGCACCAGCGCTTCGCTGGCACGCAGCAAAGTGGCGCCAGCGGTCAAGCCGGACAACTCCAGCGCGCCCACGCCTTGGTGGATTTGCTGACGCGCCGTGCGCAAGATGGCCGGATCCAACGCGTCCAGGTCAGAGTACCCCGTTGCCGCGGACTCTTTGAGACAGCGATTCAAGGCCTTGTGGGCCGAATCCAGAGACTTGCGCAGTTCCTCATGCACCCAAGCCAGGGCGCTGAGGTCATCTGACAGGGGTGTGGTTTGGAGGCTGTCCATGTGTCAACGCAGGTCAGGACTCGATCTTGAACCGAGCCACCGATTGTTGGAGTTCTTCAGCGGTCTTGGACAGCTCACGAACCAGTTGTGTCGTCGAACGGGTACCTTCTCCGGTCTGCTCGGTCACCGCGAAAATGTGCTGGATGTTGGACACCACCACGTTCGCCGATTCGGCTTCTCGCAAGGCTTGCGCAGAAATCTGCTCAATCAGTTCGGCCAGTTGACGTGACACGCGGTCAATGTCGCCCAGCGCAGAACCAGCCGCGTCAGAGAGTCGGGCCCCTTCCACCACACCCTGCGTGGAGCGTTCCATAGCGGCCACGGCGTCCTGGGTGTCGGTCTGAATGGTGCGCACCAGCGCGGCAATTTCGCGTGTCGCATCGCCCGAGCGTTCAGCCAGACGCTGCACTTCTTCGGCCACCACAGAGAAGCCGCGACCGGCTTCACCAGCGGATGCCGCTTGAATGGCGGCGTTCAGAGCCAGCACGTTGGTCTGTTCGGTAATGTCAGAAATCAGTTCGGTGATTTCACCGATTTCCTGCGACGATTCACCCAGACGCTTGATCCGCTTGGAGGTTTCCTGGATCTGCTCACGGATGGTGTTCATACCGCCGATCGCGTTTTGCACAGCGGCCAGACCGGTATCGGCAGCGGCCAGCGATTGGCGCGCCACTTCAGCGGACTGCTGAGCTTGTGCGGACACTTCGTTAATCCGGCCGGCCATCTGCAGCACCGATTCACCGGTTTCACGAATCTCGCGCAGCTGTTCGTCAGACGCGGCCAGCAGTTCGGTCGACGTGGTTTCCACCTGCTGCGTGGTGTCAGACACCCGGCCCACCGTGCCTTGCACTTGCGCCACCAGGGTTCGCAGCTCTTCCACCGTGAAGTTCACCGAGTCGGCGATCGCGCCCGTGATGTCTTCCGTCACCGTTGCCTGTTGGGTCAAGTCACCTTCAGCCACCACCTGCAGTTCGTTCATCAAACGCAAAATAGCAGCCTGGTTGGCGTCATTGACACGCTTGGCTTCACGCTCCATGCGTTCGGCCTCTTGACGCTGGAATTCAGCGATCTGGCGACGATGGGTCTGGTCAGTCAGGAACACGCGCAGCAGACCGTAACCGGCTGCCACCGTGGTCGCCAGGAACAGCAAGATCAGCACGATGTTGAAGCCACCGATGCCGGCGCCTTCAGCCAGACGCTGCTGCACTTGCTCCAGGCCCTTACGCAGCGGCTCGGAGTCGTCAATGATGGCCACTTGCGCGTCACGCGAAGCCACCAGGCCTTGCAGTGTGCCCAGAATGTAGGAGGCCTGTGTGCGGGTGCTCTCGAACAATTTGAGCAAGGCATCCAGCGGTTCACGCAGGGCGGGATCTTTGGCCGCGCTGAGCTTCAGGTCGCTGCTGCCATTGAGCAGGCCTTCGGCGATTTCCTTGAATTCATTCAAATCCTTACCCAGCAGGAACACGGCCTCGGTGGACACGCCTTCCACGGTCAGGAATTCGTTGGCTGACTTACCGATACGCTGCGTCAGCATGACCATCTGGTTGAGGGCCTTGGCTTCAGGCGCCGTCAGGTTGCCTTTTTCGATGCGGGTCTGAGCGATGCCTTCAGCCAGATCCAGCAGATCGGACGACTGGCTGTTCACTTCACGCAGCGCTTGCGACACCTTGGTCAGCGTGGCCTTCTGCGCCTGCACATAGTTGGCGTTCTTTTCAGCACGGTCCACCAGCGGCAACAAGGGGACGAGGATCTCCTTGGCGCCACGGGGCACCTCGGTCAGCCCCAACTCGCTGTTGCCCTGCGCCAGCCCGCGCACATTGCTAGCCAGAATCTTGGAGCTGTCTGCCACTTCCTGGAAGGCCTGCGCACGACCCACCAGCGCTTGGGACACCGACTTCGCCAGACGCTGCGACTGCATCAGCGCCTGACCGGTTGCGCCAGCCTGTGCGGCACGCTTGTCAGCGGAGTTGACCGACAGGAACGCACTGAACATCAGGCCCAACACGCCCACCGCCAAGGCGCCACCAAGGACGCGCTGCTGGCGGTCGAGCCGCAACTTCCCAATGACGGGCAAGCCCGATTGGGGCTCGGACAAGACACTGTCCACCGCGTCAGACTGCTTGCGGTTCTCGTGGTAGTCAGGAGGGAACTCCGAAGGCGCTGCCTCCGAAATGATCGAATCGACAGTCGTCGTGTTGCCGCCGACCTGGATCGTTGACTGATGAGGACTTTGGGTATCGACGGCCTGGGCGCCGGTCGCGGTCACCAAGCCTTCGGTGCTCAGCGATTCAGGCGCCACCTCGTGGTCGTCCTGCGATTTGCCCAACTCCTTGATTCGACTCAGGAAACTCATCCTATTACTCCAAACAGTCAGTTATGCGCTGCGTGGCGCTTTGTCCAATCAGACATCGACCTTCAAAAAGGCCTCATCTGCCACCAGCGCCGCCAAATCCAGCTCGTACCAGGCGCGCCCTTGAGAATCGACCAATTGCTGGCCCACGAAATGAGGTTTGGCCCCCGACACATCAGGGTTGGGCGACATGCTCGATGGGTTGCGCAAACCCAACAGCTTGTCGATCAACAACGCGGCGTTGGACTGCAAACCCGCATTGAGTGCCACCAAACGCCCCGCATCGCGGACCCCGGTTTCAACCGCACGGCGCCCCACCCGGTCTGTCAGACCCAGGAATCCGGCCAAATCGACGACCCCATGCAATTGGCCCCGCAAATTAGCCACACCCATGAACCAGGGCTGACTATGCGGAGCCGTTTGAATCACGGACAGGGGAAAGATTTCGCCGATTTGATCCAGGGGCAACAAAAAACCATAGCCGGCCACGTCAACAGCCAGCCAATTACGCGTTGGCGCCTGTTCGCGAACCTTTTGAAGCCGCGCAGCCAGACGCTGCTGCAACTCCCTCAGGGCTTCCTTGTTGGCCATCAGAATGTGAGATTGGTTGAAACAGTCCCGCGTTTGGGCGCGGGGGAACAGCGAATGGGCTTATTGCCGGCGTAAACCGGCGATCAGCCAAATGCTTTTATTTTCGACAACAATTCGTCAGGATTAACAGGTTTCACAACGTAATCACGTGCGCCCTGTCGCATTCCCCACACGCGATCGGTTTCCTGGTTTTTGCTGGTGCAAATGATCACCGGCACATCCAGGAATTGAGGATCACGCGTAATGGCGCGCGTCAATTGGAAGCCATTTTGCCCCGGCATCACCACGTCCATGAGGATGAGGTCGGGTTTTTCTTCTTGCAGGCGGCGCCAGGCGTCTTCGCCATTTTCGGCCGTGCGGACCTGATACCCGCGCTTGGTCAGCATCTCCGACAGTGCGTGCAGCTCGGTTTTGGAATCGTCAACAAGCAGTATTTTCTGGATAGGCATATTGAACCTCGATGCGAACCGGTGGGCCGCGCAGGGCGGAACCCATTTGATCCCTGATTGGTTTATTTACTCACAGCCAGCGAACTGTACTGTGCCACCGCTTGCAGCAGTTGGTCTTTGGTAAAAGGCTTGGTCAGATAATCCTGAGAACCCACCATCCGCCCACGCGCCTTGTCAAACAGGCCGTCTTTCGAAGACAGCATGATGACAGGTGTGTTGGCAAACCGGGGATTGCGCTTGATGATGGCGCAAGTTTGATATCCATCCAGACGCGGCATCAATATGTCGCAAAAAATGACATCTGGATCATGGTCATTCACTTTGGACAAGGCGTCAAACCCGTCTTCCGCCAATACCACTTCATATCCTCCCTGTTTCAGGAAGATTTCCGCGCTGCGTCGGATGGTGTTGCTGTCGTCAATCACCAGGACCTTTTTGGCCACTGGATTCCCGGAAGTGTCAGCTTCTGTCACAGACCCGTCCCTTCAACAAAAATGTCAGACCTGAACCATTTCAAAGTCTTCCTTGCGGGCACCACACTCAGGACAAACCCAATTCATCGGGACGTCGGCCCATCGCGTGCCGGGAGGGATGCCCTCTTCGGGCAGGCCGGCGGCTTCGTCGTATATCCAGCCACAAATCAGGCACATCCAAGTGTGGAAAGTGTTCACGATGGTATCTAGCTAGCTTGAATACAATGGGGCGATTGTAGCCACCGCCTGTTAGGCGAACCTGCGGGTTTGCAGGCAACGGCTGCCCCTTTTCACGGTTTCACCACATGAATCAGTCTCAGACAGGTCTGTCGCCCAATGAAGCGACACCCGAGGACGCGGAAGCCGCATCGCCAGCCTGTGTGTTGAGCTTCAACACCAACGACCCCAGTGGGGCCAGCGGCATCGGGGCTGACATCGCCACCATTTCGGCCATGGGCGCCCACGCCCTGCCCGTGGTCACCAGCCTGTTGATCCGTGACACCGCCGAAGTGTTCGATTCTCATGAAATCGACCCGGAGGCCATCGCCGACCAGGCCCGCTCCATTCTGGAAGATGTCACCATTGCCGCCTGGAAAGTCGGTTTTCTGGGAGGAGCTGACGGCGTGAGCGCGGTCGCTGAAATCCTGTCGGACTACCCGGATACCCCGCTGGTCGCCTATTTGCCCAATCTGTCCTGGCTCGAAGATGAAGCGCAAATGTCTTATTTGGACGCGTTCAAAGAGCTGATTTTGCCGGCGACTTATTTGTTGGTGGGAAGCCACAAAACCCTGACCGACTTTTTGCTGCCCGATTGGGATGCCGAGCGCGCACCGTCCGCCCGCGAATTGGCCGTGGCCGCCAACGAAGCCGGCGCCGAATATGTTCTGGTCACCGGCATGCAATTGCCAGACCAGTTCATCGACAACGTACTGGCCTCGGCGCAAGGCGCGGTGGCCGGTGAGCGGTTCGAGCGGTTTGACGCCTCGTTTGTGGGCGCCGGCGACACCCTGTCAGCCTCGATCGCTGCCATTTTGTCCAGCGGCACCAGCGTGGACGTGGCCATCTCGGAAGCACTCAGCTTCCTGGACCAAGCACTGGACTCGGGGTTCCGTCCCGGCATGGGCAATGTGGTCCCGGATCGCTTTTTCTGGGCCCTGCCCCCGGGCGAGCAAGCCGAAGCCGAGGCAGCCGCCGCAGAATCCGACGCCCCTGAATCCACCGACGACACCCCTACCGCCCCACCTTCACGCCATGTCCATTAATGCAGCTCTGTTTGAGCGCGCGCAGCGCTCGATTCCCGGCGGCGTCAACTCGCCCGTTCGCGCCTTCCGTGCCGTAGGCGGCACGCCCCGTTTCATCGCCAAGGCGCAGGGCGCCTACATGTGGGATGCCGAAGGCACGCAGTACATCGACTACATCGGCTCCTGGGGGCCGATGATCGTGGGACATGGTCACCCCGAGGTACTGGAATCAGTGCAAAAAGCGTTGCTCGAAGGTTTTTCGTTCGGCGCCCCCACCGAGCGCGAGATCGAACTGGCCGAAGAGATCCTGAAACTGGTGCCCAGCGCCGAGCAGGTTCGTCTGGTCAGCTCGGGCACCGAGGCCGGCATGAGCGCCATCCGCCTGGCGCGCGGCTTCACGGGCCGCAGCAAGTTGATCAAGTTCGAGGGTTGCTACCACGGGCATGCCGACGCCCTGCTGGTCAAGGCCGGCTCGGGCCTGGCCACCTTCGGGCATCCGACCAGTGCCGGTGTGCCCCCTGAGGTGGTGCAGCACACCATCGTGCTGGAGTACAACAACATCGAGCAGCTGGAGCAGGCCTTCGTCGAGCATGGCCACCACCTGGCCTGCGTGATGATCGAAGCCATCGCGGGCAACATGAACTTCGTTCGAGCCTCGGTGCCGTTCATGAAGCGGTTGCGCGAACTGTGCACCGAATACGGCTCCCTGCTGGTCTTTGACGAAGTGATGACCGGTTTCCGCGTTGCCCTGGGTGGCGCACAGAGCCTGTATGCCCAGTGGATTCCGGGCTTCAAGCCCGACATGAGCGTATTTGGCAAGGTCATCGGCGGGGGCATGCCCTTGGCGGCCTTTGCCGCACCGGCCGAGGTCATGGCCCAACTGGCCCCGCTAGGCCCGGTCTACCAGGCCGGCACCTTGTCGGGCAACCCGGTGGCCACCGCCTGCGGCCTCGCCACGCTCAAGCTGATCCAGCAACCGGGCTTTTATGAGGGCCTGGCTCAACGCACACAGTCACTGATCTCGGGCCTGACCGACGCAGCCCAGGCGGCCGGCGTGCCCTTCTGCGGCGACAGCCTGGGCGGCATGTTCGGGTTCTTCTTTGCCAACGAACTGCCGCAGAACTACGGTGCCGTGATGGCGGGCGGCAGTGACCGCTTCAACCGCTTCTTCCATGCCATGCTGGAAGGCGGCGTCTACCTCGCCCCTGCCATGTACGAGGCCGGATTCGTGAGTGCCGCGCACACCGAACAGGACATCGCCCGCACCATCGAAGTGGCCAAGCTGGCCTTCGCGTCGCTGTAACCCCCGTCTTTATCCGACATGCACATTCATATCCTCGGCATTTGCGGCACCTTCATGGGTGGCGTCGCGGCCCTGGCTCGCGAGGCGGGTCACAAAGTGACCGGTTGCGACGCGGGTGTCTACCCCCCGATGAGCGACCAATTGCGTGCGCTGGGCATCGACCTGATCGAAGGCTATGGCACCGACCAGATCGATCTGCGGCCAGACCTGTTCGTCATTGGCAACGTCGTCTCGCGTGGCAACCCCTTGATGGAAGCCATTCTGGATGCGGGCCTGCCCTACATCAGCGGCCCGCAATGGCTGAGCGAGAACGTGCTGCAAGGTCGTCATGTGCTGGCGGTCGCGGGCACGCACGGCAAGACCACCACCACGTCGATGCTGACGTGGATCTTGCAAGCCTGCGGCCTGCAGCCCGGCTTTCTGGTCGGCGGGGTCCCGCAGAACTTTGGCGTGTCGGCCCGCCTGGGCGCGACCGATGCCGAAGGCGCGCCGGCCACCGGTCGGCCCTTCGTGATCGAGGCGGACGAATACGACACCGCGTTCTTCGACAAGCGCAGCAAGTTCGTGCATTACCGGCCGCGCACGGTCATCTTGAACAACCTCGAGTTCGACCACGCCGACATTTTTGCGGACCTGGCGGCCATTGAGACGCAGTTCCATCACCTGGTGCGCACGGTGCCCCGTAGCGGCCGACTGGTGGTGAATGCCCGCGAAGACAGCCTGCAGCGCGTGCTGGAGCGCGGCTGCTGGAGCGACGTGGCTCGCTTTGGCGTGCGGGGCGACACCCCGGGCTTTCGGGCACGCGGCGAGCCCCACGCCTTTGACGTGCTGAAGGCCGGCGTGCTGGTCGGTCGGGTTGAATGGAGCCTGCTGGGTGAACACAACCAGATGAACGCGCTGGCCGCCATTGCCGCGGCCGAACACATCGGCATCAGCCCTCAGGATGCCTGCGAAGCCCTCGGCCAGTTTGCCAACGTCAAACGTCGGCTCGAACTCAAGGGCGAAGTCAATGGCATCACGGTCTACGACGACTTTGCGCACCACCCCACCGCCATCCGCACCACGGTGGATGGCTTGCGCCGCAAGGTCGGACCGGATCACCGCATTCTGGCGGTGTTCGAGCCACGCTCCAACACCATGAAGCTGGGCACCATGAAGGCCCTGCTGCCCTGGTCGCTGGAAGACGCGGACCTCTCGTTCTGCCACAGTGGTGGCCTGGGCTGGGACGCCCATGAGGCGATGGCCCCGATGGGCGATCGCGCCGTGGTGGCCGACACGATCGACCTGCTGGTCAGCAAGGTGGTCAAGGCCGCCCGGCCCGGTGATCAGATCTTGTGCATGAGCAACGGCGGCTTCGGCGGCATCCACGACAAATTGCTTCAGGCCCTGGCCTGAACGGCGCAATCAGGCCGACATCGACCGGGCTCGGGCCCCGAACAGGTCCACCCGATCAGTGATCAGGCCGTCCAAGCCGGCGGCCGCCAATTCCCTGGCGCGAGCCTCTTCGTTGACTGTGTATGTCAGCGCCCGGATCCCCGCCTGGTGGATCTGGGCAATCCGCTCCGGACTCAGATGCGCGTGTTGAACCACCAGCGCCACGCAGTCCAGTTCGGCGACTTGCGCCCGCCAATCATCGGCCCAAGCCTCCAGCAGCAGGGCGCGCGGCAAACCGGGCTGAGCCTGTTTGGCGGCTCGCAGCGCGTCGACCTGAAACGAACTCAGCAAGGGGGGCACCGCCGCCCCGGTCCACAGGCGGGCCACCTCGTTGGCCACCACCTCGCCGCAGCGAATGTCATCCCCCGGGCCCGGCTTGATCTCCAGATTGACCAGCAGCTGGTTGGCCTGCAGCCAGCGGGCCAGCGCCCCCAGCCGAAGCAGAGGCTCGCCCGCGTAGGCGGGGCTGTGCCAGCTCCCCGCATCGAGATAGGACAGATCAGCCCAGACCTGGGCGACCGCCAGCCCCTGACCATCGGTGGTTCGCTCCAGCCGGGCGTCGTGCAAGAGATACGCTTCACCGTCGGCGCTGAGGGTGACGTCGCACTCGAACATCGCAAACCCGTTGGCGGCCCCCAGACGAAACGCCGACAAGGTGTTCTCCGGCGCCAGTTTGCCCGCGCCGCGGTGAGCGATCCAGAAGGGGTAAGGCCAGGTGCTGGCCCAGCTCGCGTCGTGCTGATTCATGCCTTGCAGCATAGGGCAGAACCGGGCGGGCGATGCCCTTGAATCGGTCAGGACATCCCCGGTTTGGTAACATCCCCCCTCAGGCGCGAAATACCAATCCCTGTCCGCGCTGGGTGCGCATCCAACGAGCCCGGCGCGTTGACCCATTTGTTCAACGGCCTTTTCGCGTCTGGCGCACTCATGAACGCACCGACAGAGCTGACCCACATGACCGCCCAGGCCGCTGCCGATCTGCACGACGGCCAGCCGCGCTTGCGCGAGATTCCCTATAACTACACCTCCTTCTCGGACCGCGAAATCGTCCAGCGGCTGCTCGGCCAACGCGCCTGGGAAGTCCTGAGCCTGCTGCGTACCGAGCGCCAGACCGGCCGTTCCGCCCGCATGCTCTACGAGGTGCTGGGCGATGTCTGGGTGGTTCAGCGCAACCCCTACCTGCAAGACGACCTGCTGGACAACCCCAAGCGGCGCGGCCTGTTGATCGAGGCCTTGCACCACCGCCTGGGCGAGGTCGACAAGCGACGCACACCGGGCAGCGATGCCAGTCGTGATGTCCTGGTCGGCGAGTTGCTGAGCGAGGCCCGTGCGGCCGTGGACCGCTTTGCCAAGAACTTCGACCAGATGGGGGCGCTGCGCGAACGCACCACCAAGGTCCTGGGCAAAGTCACCAAGGGCGACAACATCAAGTTCGATGGCCTCAGCCGCGTCTCGCACGTGACCGACGCCACCGACTGGCGCGTGGAATACCCCTTCGTTGTCCTCACGCCGGACACCGAAGAAGAGATGGCCGCATTGGTCAAGGGTTGCGTCGAGCTGGGCCTGACCATCATCCCGCGTGGGGGTGGCACCGGCTACACCGGCGGCGCCGTGCCGCTGACCTGGAAGAGCGCGGTGATCAACACCGAAAAGCTCGAACAGATGACCGAAGTAGAGATGGTGACGCTGCCGGGCGTGGACAAGCCGGTGGCCACCGTCTGGACGGGCGCAGGCGTGGTCACGCAGCGCGTGGCCGATGCGGCCGAGCGCGCGGGCTTCGTATTCGCCGTGGACCCGACCTCGGCCGAGGCCTCGTGTGTGGGCGGCAACGTCGCCATGAACGCGGGCGGCAAGAAGGCCGTGCTGTGGGGCACTGCGCTGGACAACCTGGCCTCGTGGCGCATGGTCACGCCCAACGCCGAATGGCTGGAAGTGGTTCGCCTGAATCACAACCTGGGCAAGATCCACGACGTTGAAACGGCCAGCTTCGAGCTGCGTTATTTCCAGGCTGACGGCAAGACCCCGATCCGCACCGAGCGCCTGGACATCCCCGGCGGCACCTTCCGCAAGGAAGGCCTGGGCAAGGACGTCACCGACAAGTTCCTCGCCGGCCTGCCCGGCATCCAGAAGGAAGGCTGCGACGGCCTGATCACCAGCTGCCGCTGGGTCGTGCACCGCATGCCCGGCCACGTGCGCACGGTGTGCCTGGAGTTCTTCGGCAACCCCAAGGAAGGCGTGCCCTCGATCGTCGAGATCAAGGACTTCATGTTCGAGGAGATGAAGCAGCCCGGTGGCGCCATCCTCGCGGGCCTGGAGCACCTGGATGACCGCTACCTGCGCGCCGTGGGTTATGCCACCAAGAGCAAGCGCGGCACCCTGCCCAAGATGGTCCTCATCGGCGACATCGTCGGTGACGACGAAGACCGCGTGGCCCGTGCCACCAGCGAAGTCATCCGCCTGGCCAATGGCCGCTCGGGCGAAGGTTTCGTGGCCGTGAGCGCCGATGCCCGCAAGAAGTTCTGGGCCGACCGCAAGCGCACCGCGGCGATTGCCAAGCACACCAACGCCTTCAAGGTCAACGAAGACGTGGTGATCCCGCTGCCGCGCATGGGCGAGTACACGCTGGGCATCGAGCGCATCAACATCGAGCTGAGCCTGCGCAACAAGCTGGCCATCGCCGATGCGCTGATCGCCTTCGTGCAAAGCGGCAACCTGCCCATGGGCAAGGTCGAAGACGCCGAAGAGCTGCCCAGCCCCGAGCAACTGGCCGAGAAGGTCAGCGCCGCGCTCGCGCAACTGGACAAGGTCCGCGCGCGCTGGCAATTCCTGTACGACCACATCGACACCCCGTTGACCACGGTGGGCGATCAACTGGTCGCACTGGGCTACGAACAGCATCGCAACGGCACGTACACACCCGAGGCTGATGACACGGTCTTCAACCTGCTGCAAACGTGGTCCATCCGCGCCAGCTGGAAACGCGAGATCCGCGACGAGCTGGCCAAGATCTTCACGGGCGCCGCACTCACGCCCATCGTGGACGAGCTCAAGCGCATCCACAAGCAGGTGCTGCGCGGCCGCGTCTGGGTGGCCCTGCACATGCACGCCGGCGACGGCAATGTGCACACCAACATCCCCGTCAACAGCGACAACTACGAGATGCTGCAGACGGCGCACGAAGCCGTGGCGCGCATCATGAAGCTGGCGCGTTCGCTCGATGGCGTCATCTCCGGCGAGCACGGCATCGGCATCACCAAGCTCGAGTTCCTGACCGACGACGAGATCGCCAACTTCACGGCCTACAAGCTCAAGGTCGACCCCGAAGGCCGCTTCAACAAGGGCAAGCTGCTGCGCGGCGCCGCCTTGAAGAACCTCGGCGACGACGTGCACGCCGCCGACCTGACCGAGGCCTACACGCCTTCGTTCGGCTTGATGGGGCACGAGTCGCTGATCATGCAGCAGTCGGACATCGGCGACATCGCCGCCAGCGTCAAGGACTGCCTGCGCTGCGGCAAGTGCAAACCGGTGTGCGCCACCCATGTGCCGCGCGCCAACTTGCTCTACAGCCCACGCAACAAGATCCTGGCCACCTCACTGCTGGTCGAGGCCTTCTTGTACGAAGAGCAGACGCGCCGCGGCGTGTCCATCAAGCACTGGGAAGAGTTCGAGGACGTGGCCGACCACTGCACGGTCTGCCACAAGTGCCTGACGCCCTGCCCGGTCAAGATCGACTTCGGCGACGTGTCGATGAACATGCGCAACTTGCTCAACAAGCTGGGCAAGAAGAGCTTCCGCCCTGCTGGTGCAGCGGGCATGGCCATGCTCAACACCAACAGCCCGCAGACGATCAAGTTCATCCGCAGCGCCTTGGTGGACGTGGCGATGCCCCTGCAGCGCCTGGGCAACGACGTGCTCAAGCTGGCCGCCCGCAAGCAGACCAGCGCACCGCCCGCCTCGGTGGGCAAGGCGCCGCTGAAGCAAGAGATCATCCACTTCGTCAACAAGAAGATGCCCGGCGGTCTGCCCAAGAAGACCGCGCGCGCCTTGCTTGACATTGAGGACAAGGATTACGTCCCCATCATCCGCAACCCCAAGGGCACCACGGCAGACACCGAGGCGGTGTTCTACTTCCCGGGTTGCGGCTCGGAGCGTTTGTTCTCGCAAGTGGGTCTGGCCACGCAAGCCATGCTGTGGCACGCCGGTGTGCAGACCGTGCTGCCACCGGGCTACCTGTGCTGCGGGTACCCGCAACGCGGCTCGGGCCAGTTCGACAAGGCCGAGAAGATGATCACCGACAATCGGGTGCTGTTCCACCGCGTGGCCAACACGCTGAACTACCTGGACATCAAGACGGTGGTCGTGTCCTGCGGCACCTGCTACGACCAGTTGCAGGGCTACCAGTTCGACAAGATCTTCCCGGGCAGCCGCATCATCGACATCCACGAATACCTGCTCGAAAAAGGCATCACCCTGCAGAACAAGGGGGCCTACCTGTTCCATGATCCCTGCCACAGCCCCATGAAGCTGCAGGACCCGATGAAGACCGTCAAAGCCCTGCTGGGCGATGGCGTGATCAAGTCGGACCGCTGCTGCGGCGAAGCGGGCACCCTGGCGGTCAGCCGTCCGGACGTGTCCACGCAAATTCGCTTCCGCAAAGAGGAAGAAATCCTCAAAGGCGAAGCCGCGTTGCGTGACCAGGGCCTCATCGGACCCAAGGACAATGTCAAGATGTTGACCTCGTGCCCTGCCTGCCTGCAAGGCCTGAGCCGCTATGGCGAAGACTTGCAAAATGGTCTGCTCGAAGCCGACTACATCGTCATCGAGATGGCCAAGCAGATCCTGGGTGAGAACTGGATGCCGGAGTACGTGGCCAAGGCCAACAACGGCGGCATCGAACGCGTGCTGGTCTAAGGAGCGTCACTTTGAACCCATCCATGCGTCATCCCCATTGCGAGCTGTGTCAGCAAGACGGAGGCCTCCTGGTCGTCAAGACCGAGAAGCTGCGCGTGGTACGCGTGGACGATGCGGACTACCCCGGTTTCTACCGGGTGATCTGGAACGACCACGTGGCCGAGTTCACCGACCTGGCCCCAGCTGATCACGTGCCTTGTCTGGGCGCGGTCGCCATCGTCGAGACGCTGGTGCGCCAGCATCTCCAACCCACCAAGGTGAATCTGGCCAGCCTGGGCAATGTGGTGCCGCATCTGCACTGGCATGTCATCGCGCGCTTTGCCGACGACAAGCACTTCCCGCAGCCCATCTGGGGGCAGGCGCAACGCGAGGTCGAGGCCAGCCGCTGGTCTGCATTGCGAGACAAGCTGCCGGCCTTGGATCAGGCCATCCAGGAAGCGCTGCTGGCCAGCGTGGCGGCCAAGGGCTGAGGCAGAGCGCCGCGCTCAGCGGTTGGCCAGACGGAATCGCTCGACGACGTCTGCCAGGGTCTGAGCCTGCTGCTTGAGGCTTTCGGCCGCAGCGGCCGACTCTTCCACCAAAGCGGCGTTCTGCTGGGTCATCTGATCCAGTTGCGCCACAGCGGTGTTGACCTGCCCGATGCCGAAGGATTCCTGCTCGGCCGCACGCGTGATCTCGCTGATGATCTGCGTGACATGCTCGACACCGTTGACGATGTCCCGCATGGAGGCGCCGGCCTCTTCCACCAGTTTGGCGCCCGCTTCGACGCGCTCGCTGGATGCGCCGATCAGGGTCTTGATCTCACGGGCGGCGTTGGCACTGCGTTGCGCCAGTGAGCGCACTTCGCCGGCCACCACGGCAAAGCCTCGGCCCTGCTCACCCGCACGCGCGGCTTCCACCGCGGCGTTCAAGGCCAGGATGTTGGTCTGGAAGGCAATGCCATCGATCACGCCGATGATCTCGTTGATCTTGCGCGAAGCCGTGTCGATCTCGGCCATGTTGGCGACCACCTGCTCCATCACGGCCCCACCGCGTCGCGCGGATTCGGCGGCACTGGAAGCCAGGCTGTCTGCCGAGCGAGCAGACTCCGCGGTGTGGCGCACCGTCGTGGTCAGCTGGACCATGGACGAAGCCGTCTCTTGCAGACTCGATGCGGTGCTCTCTGTCCGCTGGCTGAGGTCCTGATTGCCCATGGCGATCTCGACCGATGCCGTCCCGATGGACTGCGCAGCCTGGCGCACGGTGTGGATGGAGCCCGACAGGCCCGTGGCCATGCGGCCCAGGGCATCCAGCAAGGCACCGATTTCATCGTTCTGGTTGGACAGCAGCACGCGGTCAAAGCGCCCCTCGGCGACCTCATTGGCGGTTTCCACCGCACGCCCGATGTCGGCCAGGGCCCGTCGCTGAATGGTCCAGGCGAAGAACAGGCCCATGCAGCCGGCCAGCAAGCCTGCGCCCGCGATGCCGAACTGGTACCAGCGGGTCGCCGACTCGAAGCGGGCCAGGTCGTCGTCCACATGCTGCTGGATGCTGCCGACCAAGGCGGTCAGTTGGGTGCTCAACTGCCGGTAGTTGCCATCGGCGGTCTGCAAGGCGGCGATGCCGGTATTGGGATCGATGGCGGCCATGTCCAGCGCGTCGTCCGCCGACTTGACATAGACGGCCAGCGACTTCTTGAACTGCGCCACATCCTGGGCGGCCCGAGCGTCGCGGTTCAGGCTGGTATCGAGCATCTGCTGAATCTTGCCGGCACCCGCCTGCAGGCGCCCCCGCAGGTCGCCGACTTGCTGTTCGCTCAGCGAGCCAATGATGGTGATCGTCTTGTACAGCGTGACGTGGGCGTCGGCCACCTGTTCGCGGATGCCAGCCACGGCCAGTTGGGTCATGGCCGCCGTTTCATGGGCGCTGCGGGTCTGATCCCGGTAGGTGCTCAGCACCCAGATGAATCCCGCCAGAGCTAAAAACAAAGCCGCACAGGCAAATGCCGGTGCGGCCATCAATTTGGTACGCAGCTTCACGGTCTAACCTCGTTGACAGCGGTTTATTTATAAATCCCGCCGCATACCACGCTGTCGTCAAGACGCTCGCAATACATCGACTTGGGTTCGATCTTCTTGTTCTCGGGATTGGTGAACTTGTAGTCCTGCCAGAAAGACGGCTGGGACTTGGCCATCTCGACCCGCTCTTTGACAAAGGCCTTGCCGTCAATGTCCTTCAGCTCGATCAGATTCTTGCCGACCATCTTGGCATTGGCGCCATGGGCGCGAACGGTCCCGTCCAGCGCGTACACGACCAGGTACAGGTCCTGGTGATGCCAGGCCTTGTTGTCCTTGTCGCTGAACTCGGCGTAAGCCTTGTCGTGCGAGTTGGACTTGATGTAGGCGACACCCTTCTTGACCATCGCGACGGCATCGTCCTTGGTCGCCCCACCGTCAGCCGCATGGGCACAGGCAAAAGCGACAGACATCAACAACGGTACTGCATAGGCAAATCGGCGTTTCATGGCTCGCTCCTGCTTTGTATGGGGGTCAGCTCAGTCGATCAGACACATTTCAGGGCTCATCAGCAAGCTTTCGATGTCCAGCAAGATCACCATGCGCTCACCGACTTGCGCCAGCCCTCGGATGTACGAGGCGTCAATGGCGGAGTTCATCTCCGGTGCGGTGCGAACCGCATCGGCCGGAATCTCCATCACATCGCTCACCGAATCCACCACGGTCCCGATCGTGCGGGTGCCAATGTGCAGCACGATGGACACGGTGAAGCTGTTGTACTCAGCCGTGTCACAGCCGAATCGCAGACGCAGGTCCACGATGGGAACGATCGTGCCGCGCAGGTTCACCACCCCTTTGAGGAAGTGAGGCGCATTGGCAATGCGTGTCGGGTTTTCATAACCACGGATTTCCTGCACCTTCAGGATGTCGATGCCGTACTCTTCGTCGCCCAGGCGGAAGGTGAGGTACTCACGGGCCAGCGTGCTTTGCACGTCCAGCGTTTCCATCATGCCCATTGCTTTGTACTCCTAGTTCTCGGGGATCGCAATCAGTGGCGCGACCGGCGCACCAGACTACCCACATCCAGAATCAGGGCAACGCGGCCGTCACCCATGATGGTGGCCCCTGAGACATCGCTGACCTTGCGGTAGTTGCTCTCCAGGTTCTTGACCACCACTTGCTGCTGGCCCAACAACTCGTCCACCAGCACGGCCACACGACCGCTCTCGGCTTCGACCACGACCATGATCCCGGCGTTGTGCTCCCAATCGAATCGGGGCACCTGGAACACTTTTTCCAACTCGATCACGGGCATGTACTCGTCTCGTACTTCGACGACACGCCCCGAACCACCGACTGTCTTGACCATCTCCGGGCTGACCTGGAAGCTCTCTACCACGGAGGACAAGGGCAGGATGTAGACCTCTTCGCCCACGCCCACGCTCATGCCGTCCATGATGGCCAGGGTCAGCGGCAAACGCACCGCAACCCTCATACCATAGCCCTCGGCGGAATCAATTTCAACTGTCCCGCCCAGCGACGTGATGTTTTTCTTGACCACGTCCATGCCCACGCCTCGGCCTGACACGTCGGTGATCTGCTCGGCCGTCGAGAAACCGGGCGCGAAAATCAGGTTCCACACTTCCGAATCGGTCATCGAATCGGGTGCGTCAATGCCCTTTTCACGGGCCTTGGCGATCAGCTTGTCGCGGTTCAGGCCACGGCCGTCGTCGCGCACTTCGATCACGATGGAGCCGCCTTGGTGCGATGCCGCTAAGGTGATGGTGCCGGTCTCGGGCTTGCCCTTGGCAATGCGGTCAGCCGGCATTTCGACACCGTGGTCGCAAGAGTTGCGCACCAGGTGGGTCAGCGGATCGGTGATCTTTTCGACCAGGCCCTTGTCCAGTTCGGTGGCTTCACCCTGGGTGACCAGCTCGACCTTCTTGCCCAGCTTGTTGGCCAGGTCGCGCAACATGCGGGGGAAGCGACTGAACACGGTCGACATCGGAATCATCCGGATCGACATCACGGCTTCTTGCAGGTCGCGGGTGTTGCGGTCCAGATCGGTCAAACCGGTGATCAGCTGTTGGTAGACCACCGGATCCAGACCCCGGCTGTTTTGCGCCAGCATGGCTTGGGTGATCACCAGTTCGCCCACCAGGTTGATGAGCTGGTCGACCTTTTCGACCGACACGCGGATGGTGGATGCCTCCAGCGTGGCAGCCTGAGGCTTCTCGGCCTTGGCTGCGGGCTTGGCGGCGGGTTTGGGTGCAGGCGCCTCAGGGGCGGACGCGGTGGGCGATGCGGCCTGGGCGACCGGCGCGCCGGGTGCATCGTCGAAGAAACCATAGCCGGTGGCTTTTTCTGCCGGGGCAGCGGGCACCACGGGAGCGGCCGCGGTGGGGGACCCGGGCGCATCGTCGAAGAAGCCGAAGCCAGCATCGGCCACCGGTGCGGCGGGCGTTTCAGCCTTGGCAGCAGCCGGTGTGTCGAGGGCGACAAAGGCGACCTGCTCACGTGCCACATGGAAGGTGAACAGATCCAGCAATTCAGATTCAGCCGTGGCGGTGCTGACCTTGAAGCGGCGCACTCCCGACAACTCGGGCAGGTCAGGCAAAGCCTCGATGGTGCCCAGGTCGGTGATTTCCTTGAACAGCTCGGCCAGATTGTCGGCCACGGCCATGTCCGTCAGCGGCCCCACGCGGAGCTCGACAGTGCGTTGGCCACTGGTGGGCACGGCCCCAGCAGCGGTCGGGGCAGCGGCTGCCGGTGCCTGCACCACGGGTGCGGCGGCAACGGCGGCTGGTGCCGCGGCGGGGGCAGGCGCGCCCTCACCGGCGACCATGGCCCGGATGTTGAACAGCAACTCGGTGGTGTCCACTTCTTCGCCGCCGCCGCCGGCATGGCGCGCCAGCATCGCCTTGAGCGAGTCGCCCGACGACAGCAGCACGTCCACCATGGGCGCCGTGGGAGTCAGTTCATGTCGACGCAGCTTGTCCAGCAAGGTCTCCATCTGGTGGGTCAGCTCGGCCACATCGCTGAAGCCGAAGGTGGCTGCCCCGCCCTTGATGGAGTGCGCGCAACGGAAGATCGCGTTGAGCTCTTCGTCGTCGGCGGCCTCGATGTCCAGCTTCATCAAAAGCTGTTCCATGTTTTCCAGATTCTCACCCGCTTCTTCAAAGAAGACCTGGTAGAACTGGCTGAGGTCAATGCCTGCCGATTGACTGTTGTCTGTGCTTGTCTCTGCCATGACTGGCTCCCGAATCTCGTCGTGAGGGAGTTGCCCGAAAGGTCCGCCGTGAAATCAGCGGATGACTTTTTGGATCACTTCGATCAATTTGTTGGGGTCAAAAGGTTTGACCAACCAGCCGGTGGCGCCGGCGGCACGGCCAGCCTGCTTCATCTGGTCGCTGGACTCAGTGGTCAGAATCAGGATGGGCGTGGCTTTGAACTGAGGGTTCTCGCGCAATTTCTTGGTCAGACTGATGCCATCCATGCGGGGCATGTTCTGGTCAGTCAGCACCAGGTCAAAGCTACGGCCACCGGCCTTTTCCCAGGCATCTTGGCCGTCAACGGCCTCGACGACGTTATAGCCAGCGCTCTTGAGCGTAAAGGCCACCATTTGACGCATGGATGCTGAATCGTCGACGGCAAGGATCGAATGCATGTCGCTCTCCGGGCTTGAATAAACGGGCTTGTTAGCAGGCAGTGAAAAAAGTACCAATCAACGGCGGACGGTATTTCGGCTGATGAGACATAAGCTTTAGAACAACTCGACAGATCCGGCGTCCACTTCGTCCTGGGTCACCGGATTGGGTTTCATCGGCCCTTCCTCCACCACCGCCGCGCCGTCCGGATCGTCATCGCCCAGGGCGTCCCGGGCGATCTGATCGGCGCAGTTGCGCAGCCGCTTGTTGGTGTGGGCAATCAGTTGGGTGGCCATGTCCTGGAATTGCAGGGCCGTCACCGCCTGATAGAGCGTCTTGAGGGTTTCTTGCAGATGGGGCGACAATTCATGTCCCCCATCGATGACATCACCGAGCTGCGCAGCGGCGCCATGGAAGCCCCCCATGAGGACCTCGCAGGCATGATCCAGCAAGCGCTGCAGGCGCTCCAGGTCGTTGGTCGCTGTCATCAAGTGATCTTGCAACTCGGCCGCCAATAACAGCGGCATTTCGCTTCCGGACATGTGGGAGAAGTCTTCTCCAGACACATCCGGAACCGGAACATCGCCGGGCGGCGTTGCGACGGGATCGTCGTTGGTCAGCATCGTGGCTCCACTCAACCTGGTTTTACAGGCCCCGTACTGCAGGGGCAGATAGGCAAACTCGTTCACCGTTTACACAGTTCAGCCATGTCAATCGGCATTTCCTTCAGACTGTGTAGGCGATTGTTAGAATTTTTCTCGTTTCCCATTTCAGAGTGAGCACAATGACACGGGAAAACTTGGTGTAAATCGACTGATCGAAAGTGGTTTGTGTCCAATCCAACGCTGCAAAACGACCCCATCGAAGCTGGCCAGACGCCCATGCCCGCGGTACGGCTACGCGTGCTGCATCTGGAAGACAGCGAGGAAGACCATGCACTGGTGTCCATCCACTTACTCCGTGGCGGCATTGACGCCGACATCTACCGTATCGAAACCGACGAGGCCTTGATCGAGGCGTTAGACGAGGATTGGGACCTCATCTTGTCGGACTACAACATCCCCGGGTACTCGGGGCTGGCGGCTTTGGAGCGGGTGCGCGCCTCGGGCAAATTGGTGCCCTTCATCCTGGTGTCGGGCGAAATCGGCGAAGACATCGCCGTACAGGCCATGCGCAACGGCGCCAACGACTACCTGCTCAAGAGCAACCTGGCCCGCCTGGCGCCAGCGGCCCTGCTGGCCATCGAAGCCAACCGCACGCGCATTGCCAAACGCCGAGCCGACCTGGCTCTGAGCCATTCCAGACAACAGCTTCGCGAATTGGCGCAACATTTGCAAGCCAGCATCGAAAAAGAACGCGCCGCCATCGCCCGCGAGGTTCATGACGATGTGGGTGGCTCGCTGACGGCGCTCAAACTGGATCTGGCCTGGATTTCGCGCCACGCCGACAACCCGCAGATCGTGGAGCGCGTGCAACAGGCGCTGGAAACCGTGAACCATGCCCATGAGGCCAGCCAGCGGATCATGCACAACCTGCGGCCCGCCATCCTGGAGCAGGGGCTGGTGCCCGCCCTGCAGTGGATGGCCGATCGATTTGCCAAGCGCACCGGCATCGAGACGGCCTTTCGCACCAGCCATGAAACCTTCGACCTGCCGGCCGGGGTGCCCCTGGTGGCCTATCGTTTTGCCCAAGAGGCACTGACCAATGTCTCCAAACACGCCCAGGCGACCAAGGTCAGCGTCGACATCGCCCAGGCTGGCGGCGTGCTGTCCATTGAAGTCACCGACAATGGCAAGGGGCTGAGCCCGGAAGACCTGGCCAAAGCCCGCTCCTTCGGCATCCGGGGTCTGCATGAACGCGCTGAAACAGCAGGCGGCTGGGTTGACATCAGCAGCAACCCTGACGGCACCACGCTCATCCTGTCGGTACCCTTGTCGGGGCCGGAAAATGGCTTCATTGATCCGCTCATGCCCGAATTGAGCGCTCCTCTTGCAGAAACCGACCCAGACGACCCCACCACTTGGGGCACCATATGATCAAAGTCATTCTTTGCGACGACCACGCACTCATCCGCCGAGGCATCCGAGACACCCTGGCGGACGCCTCGGACATCGAAGTCGTGGGCGAGGCCTCTGACTATGGCGAACTGCGTGCGCTGCTGCGCGACAAGACCCCCGATGTGCTGGTGCTGGACATCAACCTGCCGGGGCGCAGCGGCCTGGACGTGCTGCACGTGCTGAAGGAAGAAGGCGCCCCGTTCAAGGTGCTGGTGGTGTCGATGTACCCGGAAGACCAGTACGCCATGCGTGCGCTCAAGGCCGGCGCATCTGGCTATTTGAACAAGGGCAGCGACGCCGCTCAGATCGTGGCCGCCGTGCGCACCGTGTCCCAAGGACGCAAATATGTGACGGCCGAGACCGCGCAGATGCTGGTGGACAACCTGACCGCCCCGGCCCAGGAGGACGCGCACCAGAAGCTGTCCGACCGCGAACTGCAAACGCTGGTGATGATCGCTTCGGGCAAGCGCCTGTCCGACATCGCCGAGCAACTGCTGCTCAGCCCCAAGACGGTGAGCGTCTACCGCGCCCGGGTGCTGGAAAAGCTGGGATTGACCAACAACTCGGAGCTGACGGTCTACGCGATCCGCAACGGTCTGGTTTGACCGATTCCGTTGCAGGGCGCAGAAGACTCACTCGATCGGGGTCAGCTTGGCCACGCTCAGCATCAGCCACTTGGTGCCGTGGCGCCCAAAATTGACCTGAATGCGGGCATCGGGGCCGCCGCCTTCCAGCGTCAGCACCACCCCTTCGCCAAACTTGGTGTGGAACACGCTCTGGCCGATGCGGAACCCGGCCTCCGACTTGGCCTTGGCCATGGCGGTCGGGATGGGGGCTGTCAGATCCTTGAACGACTCTTCGCGGCGCGGATACCCGCCGCTGTAACCTGAAGACGACCCTGTGCTGGCGCGATACGGCTGCGCCCCGGCGCCCACCACCGAACCCATGCCTCGGCCACTGGCCCAGCTGTCCTGATAGGTCTTGGCAAAACCGGAGCCAAAGCCCTGATTCTGCGGCGTCAACCATTTCAGGCTGGCCTCAGGCAGCTCTTCCAGGAAGCGGCTTTTGATGTTGTAGCGGGTCTGGCCATGCAGCATCCGGGTCTGGCTGAAGGTGATGTGCAGGCGCTGACGGGCCCGTGTGATGGCCACGTACATCAGACGCCGCTCCTCCTCCAGGCCATCGCCGTCGTTCAGCGAGTTCTCATGCGGGAACAAACCCTCTTCCAGGCCCGTGATGAAGACGTTGTTGAACTCCAGACCCTTGGCGGCATGGATGGTCATCAATTGCACGGCGTCCTGACCGGCCTGCGCCTGGTTGTCGCCGGCCTCCAGCGACGCGTGGGTCAGAAACGCCAGCAGGGGCGAGATGATCTCGCCGGTGTCGGCATCCGGCAAGGTCTCCACACGGGCCACCGCGGCGGGCAGCCCCTCGGACAAGGTGCCGGCTAACTCGTCCACCGGTAAGGCCACTGCGTCTTTGCCAAAGCCCTCTTGCGTCACGAACGCTTCGGCGGCATTGACCAGTTCGGCCAGGTTCTCCAGCCGCTCTTGCCCTTCTTTTTCGGTGCGATAGAAGTCGGCCAGGCCACTGGCCTCGACCACATGCTCGATGATCTCGCGCAAGGTCAGGCCGCGCGTGGCATCCCGCATCGCATCGACCAAGGCATTGAAGGCCAGCAGATTGGCGCCCGCCTTGCCCGCCACGGCGGTGGCGCTTTGCGACAGGCTGCGGCCACTGGCGCGGGCTGCATCCTGCAACTGCTCGATGGTGCGCGCGCCAATGCCCCGTGCGGGGAAGTTCACCACCCGCAGGAAGCTGGTGTCGTCGTTCGGGTTCTCGATCAGGCGCAGATAAGCCAGCGCGTGCTTGACTTCGGCGCGTTCAAAAAAGCGCAGGCCGCCATAGACCTTGTAAGGCACACCTGCGTTGAACAGCGCCGATTCGATCACCCGGGACTGGGCATTGCTGCGATACAGCACGGCCGTTTCATGCAAGGGCTGGCCATCGCGCTTGAACTGACGGGCCTCGTCCACGATCCATTGGGCCTCGGCATAGTCGCTGCTGGCCTCGTAAACGCGAATGGGCTCGCCCTGCCCCGCGTCGGTGCGCAAGTTCTTGCCCAGGCGTTTGCTGTTCTGCGCGATCAGGGTGTTCGCCGCATCGAGGATGTGGCCATGGCTGCGGTAGTTCTGCTCCAGTTTGATGACCTGCGAGACGCGGAACTCGCGCTCAAAATCGGCCATGTTGCCGACCAAGGCGCCGCGGAAGGCGTAAATGCTCTGGTCGTCGTCGCCCACCGCGAACACGCTGCGCCCGCCTTGCGCCACATTGCCGGCAAACATCTTGAGCCAGGCGTATTGCAGGCGGTTGGTGTCCTGGAACTCGTCGACCAGGATGTGCTGGAAGCGGCGCTGATAGTGCTCGCGCACCTCGGGGTGATCGCGCAGGATCTCGTAGGTGCGCAGCATCAGCTCGGCAAAGTCGACCACGCCTTCGCGCTGGCATTGGTCTTCGTAAGCCTGGTACACCGCCAACTGCATGCGACCCAATTCATCGCGCGGCTGCAAATCCTGGGGGCGCTGGCCGTTTTCTTTGGCGTTGGCGATGAACCACGTGGTCTGCTTGGGCACGCACTTTTCTTCGTCGAACTTCAAGCCCTTGATGACGCGTTTGATGGCGGACAACTGGTCTTGCGTATCCAGAATCTGAAAGGCTTGCGGCAGCCCGGCGACTTTGTAGTGCGCCCGCAAAAAGCGGTTGCACAGGCCGTGGAAGGTGCCGATCCACATGGCGCGGGTGTTGACCGGCAACATGGCCGACAGGCGCGCCTGCATTTCCTTGGCGGCCTTGTTGGTGAAGGTGACCGCCATGATGCCGGCTGGCGACGCCTGTCCCGTTTGCAGCAGCCAGGCGATCCGCGTGGTGAGCACGCGCGTCTTGCCTGACCCCGCCCCCGCCAGAATCAGCGAAGCCCCGGGGGGCGCCGTCACCGCGGCCAATTGCTCGGGGTTGAGACCCGACAGCAGGGGGGAGGAATCGGCAGGCGATGCGGGGGAAAACAATCCCGGAGCGGCAGAGTAAGCAGTCATTGAAAAATTGTAGGGCTGTTGGCGGCCTTCAACCGCCCAACCCGTCCTGCAACCCCTGCAATCGTTCGCTCAAGCCAAGGCTTGCTGAGCTTCCCGCGTCAGTAAACGATCCATCAGATCACGCACGCTGCGAATCTGGTCGCCGAAGGGCAAGGCCCCCACGCCGCGGAAGAACAGCCCCTTCTTGACATCGCCCCGCATGGCCGCAGCCAATTGGTTGTCAATGCAGAACTGGCCCCAGCCCGCCAGGCCATCACGCAAACCGCATTGCGCCAGGCAATCAAACGCCTTGGTACAGCGACTTTTGACGTGGGCCACCGCCTGGAGTTTTTGTTCGATCTTCAAGTAGGCCTTCAACCAGGGCGTGGCCACCGCGCGGGCGGGCAAACCGGCCACGCTGGTGAACTCGACCATGTCCTCGTCCCGGGCTTCAGCCAGAATGCGCTTGAACTCGGGATGGGCATCCCCTTCTTGCGTCACGGCAAACGGGGTCCCCAGTTGCACGCCAGCCGCGCCCAGCGATTGCACGCGCTGGATGTCGGCATAGCTGCGGATGCCCCCTGCGGCAATCAGAGGGATTTCTTTTTCGATGCCGGCCGAGCGCAAAAAGGCCAGCGCTTCGGGAATCACCCGCTCGAAGTCGAAACGAGGGTCGTTCAGATCGGCAATCTTGGCCGCGCCCAGATGGCCCCCAGCCAAACGCGGGTGCTCAATGACGATCGCATCGGGCAGGCGCTTCTTGCGCTCCCATTTCTTGACAATCAACTGCACGCCACGCGAATCCGACAGGATCGGCACCAGCAAGGCGTTGGGGTGGTCCTGGGCCAGATCGGGCAAGTCCAGGGGCAGGCCGGCGCCCACGACGATGGCGTCGATGCCCGCTTCCAGAGAGCGCTTGACGTAGCCCGCGTAGTCGCTGACCGCACGCATCACGTTCATGGCCAGCAAGCCGCGTCCCTGAGACTGCTCGCGCGCGGCCTTGACCTCACGTTCGACGGCTTCGAGATTGGCGGCGTCGATGGCAGCGCGGGTGGCTTCATCCTGGCCCACGCGCGAGGCCAAGCCTTGCGTGCGTTCCATCAAGTCCGGGTGGTGACGGCGCAGATCGACTGCGGACAAGGTCCCCACGCCGCCCATGGCGGCTACGGCGCCGGCCAGGCGGTGCGCGGACACGCCGATCCCCATTCCCCCTTGGACGATGGGCAGCAAACGACGCCCTCCCAGGCTCAAGGCGTTCAGACCGCTTTGTTGCAGCTTGTCAGCCAGCTTGGCGTCAATGTGAGAAGGATCGACAGACATGCACAGATTCCACTTTGTAGGACACCCGACGGTAACGGTGTCAGAGGAACCAGGCTTTGCGTCAAATCAATCGGACCCGAGCTTGAAGGTCTCCCGATAGTCCGGAACACGTGCGTTCCACCCCAATTTTTCCTGGATGCGCAATCGCAGCGTGTCTGCGGCCTGCAATTCGCCATGGTTGACGAACACCTGTCGGGGCGCCTGGCCCAGGGCCGACAGCCAGTTCATCAGACCGGCCTGGTCGGCGTGGGCCGACAGTCCGTCGATCTGGGTGACCTCGGCCCGAATGGGCACGTATTCGCCGAACATCTTGAGCGAAGTGGCCCCTGCCGCCAGGGCCGCCCCACGGGTGCCCCCCGCCTGGAACCCACTGAGCACGATGGAGTTGCGCGCGTGCGAACCGAAGTACCCGATGTGATGCAGGACCCGCCCTCCGGTCACCATGCCGCTGCCCGCTACGATCACCATGGGGTAGCGCTGCCGCATCAAAGCCTTGGACTCGTCGATGTCGCGCACAAAGCGGGTCATGTCGTGCACGCTGCGGCATTCCTGCGCCGTCAAGCGGTGCTCATCATGGTGTCGCTCGTAAATGCCCGTAGCGGCAATGCCCATGGGGCTGTCCAGCACCACCGGCAGATCCGGAATGGCACCTGCCTGTTTGAGTCGGTACAAGGCATAGAGCACGCCTTGCGTTCGACCCACGGCAAAAGCCGGAATGATCACCACGCCGCCGCGTGCGGCCGTGCGCCGTACCACGTCGCCCAATTTCTCGATCGGGTCCAGCGCCGGATGGAGTCGGTCACCATACGTCGACTCGACCACGACCCAATCGGCTTTTTGCCCGGTCACGGGCGGCAACATGACCAGATCGTCGTCGCGCCCCAGGTCTCCCGAAAACAGGACGGATTGCCCTTGATGTTCGACCTGGATGCTTGAAGCGCCGAGGATGTGCCCGGCCGGCGTGAATCGGGCTCTGATGCCCTCGCCCAAGTCCACCACGCCATCGGGGGCGACACGGTGGATGTGGTGCAGGCAGGCCTGCACATCGCGCACCGTGTACAAGGGCTCGGCCGGCTCGTGCCGGGTCGCCTTGTGGCGATTGCGGTAGCGCGCTTCCTCTTCCTGCAAATGGGCCGTGTCCTGCAACAGCACCTCACACAGGTCGGCCGAAGCGGACGTGGTCCACACCTTGCCTTTGAAACCATAGCGCGTGAGCAAAGGCAGCGCACCGCTGTGGTCGATGTGGGCGTGGGTCAGCAAGACGGCGTCCAGGCTGGCCGGGTCAAAGGGCAAAGGGGCCCAGTTGCGTTCACGCAGCGTCTTGAAGCCCTGAAACAGGCCGCAATCGACCAACACCCGCCGGCCGGCCACTTCCAGCAGCGTCTTGGACCCCGTGACTGTGGCCGTGGCCCCGTAAAACGTCAGTTCCATGCCTTACCTCTTCGTGTCTGCCGGGCGCGTCAGAATCGACTGCAGCACCGGCCAGATAACGGGCTGTAGGCGCCGCCAGGTCTGCCACAACCACCAGCCTTTGCCGGCCACCTTCACCACGCCTGCAGGACGCCACACCAGCAAAGCGGCGACCACAGCAGCAACCACCGCCGGGTGGCGTTTGACCCACTTGCCGCCAGCCTGAACGCGATCCGCAGCCGTCAGCGCCGGCTCGATGCTCTGCGCCAATTGAACGGACAGCAGTTCTCGCAGGACGGCGCTGCGCTGTTGCAGCAAAAGCTTGCGTGTCGCCAGATCGGCCTGGCCGGCCAAGGGCTTCATGGCGGACTCCCGGGTGACAAGGCCTGACGATCGGCTTCGACCTCGGCCAGTGTGGCAGCCAGCAGCCCGGCCGAGGCCCGCGACAGGCTTCGCACCTGCCAGCAGGCCCCCGCACACAGGGCCAGAAAGAGCAAGCCCATGGAACCCAATGCCAGCAGCCTATGCGAATCCCAGAACATCACGGCCACAAACAAGGCGAAAAACGCCAGGGCAAAACAACCCATCAAGATGGCCACCGCGCCCCAGGCCATGGTGGCCAGCAGGCGCTGCTTTTCTTCTTCCAGTTCGGTCGTCAAAAGCGCCAACCGCGTCTGGAAAATCGCCATCATGGTGGCGGCCAGCGCCCGCAGGGAACGCCCCAGCCCGCCGCCATTCGCATCTGGCGATTCGGACGATTCCGTTGAATCTGTCATGCCGATGTCGATCGCTCCTTCAACGGCGCCCGATCAGCATGCCCAGCAGCAGGCCGACACCCGCTGCGATACCGACCGACTTCCAGGGGTTTTCGTGCACATAGCCGTCGGTGGCCTTGGCTGTGGCCTTGGCTTTGTCGATCACGGCCGCCTGCGTGTCCAGCAATCCCGTTTTGGCACGCGACAGGCTGCTTTGCACGCGGCTGCGCAACTCGGCGACACCCGCGCTGGCGTCATCTGCGGTGGCCGACAACAGCGCTTCGGCGTCCGCCAGCACCACTTGCAGATCGGCCATCAGCTTGTCTTTTTGTTGGGAGGTCAACTCGCTCATGTTTCTTCCTTTCAATGCGTGTCAATGAACAATCAACAAGGGCAGCTGGCTATGCGACAGCACGCTCTTGGTCAGGGAACCATGAATCAGCGCATCCAGGCCATGCCGGCCATGCGTGCCCATCACGATCAGATCGCACTTTTGCCGCAAGGCAACGTCCACGATCGATTGCTGAATGTTGTCCGTGATCATGAACTGGCCATCAAAAGTGACGCCTGCCTGCCTGGCCTGCTCGGCAAACTTTTCCAGCACCCCGCGAGCATGCTGCTCACAGCGCTTTTCATGCTCTTTGAAAGTCTCGACGTCGTAGGCGACGGCGGCCTGGTCGACCACCAGCACAGGCAGCGGCGGCTCGGCCATGAACCCGGTGATGGACGCCCCTAACATCTTGGCCAGGCCAATGCTGTGTGCAATGGCCCGGTCCGACAGTTCGCTGCCATCTACCGGCACCAAGAGATGTTCGTACATGGACCGCTCCTCCTCCAAAAATCGGTCGATCGAGTTCATCCTAGGCCCACGATGGGACCGTTACAAGTCCCTAAGTTCGAAAATTTGATCCATCGCAGGGTTTACGCGTTTCAACAAAGGCGCCTGCCCGGCCCGCCCAGCCATCTAAAATCAAGGGTTCACGCTGACAAGGCCGCGCATGGAGTGCGGCCTACCGCCCACACCATGACCGAACTTGCCAAATCATTCGACCCCGCGCCCATTGAAGCCAAGTACGGCCCCCAGTGGGAGGCGCGCGGCCTGTACAAGCCGACGCTGGACGCCGCCAAGCCGTCCTTCTGCATCCAGCTGCCGCCCCCCAATGTGACCGGCACGTTGCACATGGGCCACGCTTTCAACCAGACCATCATGGACTCGTTGACGCGCTACCACCGCATGAAGGGCCACAACACGCTGTGGATCCCGGGTACGGACCACGCCGGCATCGCCACCCAGATCGTGGTGGAGCGCCAGCTGCAGGAAAAGGGCCAGACGCGCCATGACCTGGGCCGCAAGAACTTCGTCGCCAAGATCTGGGAATGGAAGGAGCAATCGGGCTCGACCATCACGCAGCAGATGCGGCGCATGGGTGACTCCGTGTCGTGGGAACACGAGTACTTCACCATGGACGACAAGCTGTCCAAGGTCGTGGTCGAAACCTTTGTTCGCCTGTTTGAAGAAGGCCTGATCTACCGCGGCAAGCGCCTGGTGAGCTGGGACCCGATCCTCAAGTCCGCCGTGTCCGACCTCGAAGTCGAAAGCGAGGAAGAAGACGGCTCGATGTGGCACATCCGCTACCCCATCGATGGCAGCGATGAAACCCTGGTCGTGGCCACCACCCGCCCCGAGACCATGCTGGGCGACACCGCCGTCATGGTCCACCCTGAAGACGAGCGCTACACCCACCTGATCGGCAAGCTGGTCAAGCTGCCCATCACCGGCCGCCTCGTGCCCGTGATCGCGGACGAACACGTCGACAAGGAATTCGGCACAGGCGTCGTCAAGGTCACCCCGGCCCACGACACGAACGACTACCAGGTCGGTCTGCGTCACAGCCTGCCCATGATCACCATCTTCACGCTGGACGCGAAGGTGGTGTCGCACCTGCCTGAAGTCCCCGAGACTTACCGGGGTCTGGACCGCTTCGTGGCCCGCAAGGCCCTGGTCGCCCAATTGGACGCCGAAGGCCTGCTGGTTGAGGTCAAGAAGCACAAGCTGATGGTGCCCCGTTGCGCCCGCACCGGCCAGATCATCGAGCCCATGCTGACCGACCAGTGGTTTGTCGCCATGACCAAGCCCGGTGCGCAAGGCAAGTCCATTGCCGACCAAGCCATCGAAGCGGTGGAATCCGGTGATGTCAAATTCGTGCCCGAGAACTGGGTCAACACCTACAACCAGTGGATGAACAACATCCAGGACTGGTGTATCAGCCGCCAACTGTGGTGGGGTCATCAAATCCCAGCCTGGTATGGCAGCAACGGCGAGATCTTCGTGGCCCGTTCGGAAGACGAGGCCAAGACCCGCGCCAAGGCCGCTGGCTATGAGGGCGAGCTGACCCGCGATGAAGACGTGCTGGACACCTGGTATTCGTCCGCGCTGGTGCCCTTCTCCACCCTGGGCTGGCCCGAGCAGACCCAAGAGATGGACCTGTTCCTGCCCTCGTCCGTGCTGGTCACCGGCTACGACATCATCTTCTTCTGGGTCGCCCGGATGATCATGATGACCAAGCACTTCACCGGCAAGGTGCCGTTCAAGCATGTGTACATCCACGGCCTGGTGCGCGATGCCCAGGGCCAGAAGATGTCCAAGTCCGAAGGCAATGTGCTCGACCCCGTCGACCTGATCGACGGCATCGAGCTCGCCCCCTTGCTTGAAAAGCGCACCACCGGCCTGCGCAAGCCCGAGACGGCGCCCAAGGTTCGCAAGAACACGGAAAAAGAGTTCCCTGAAGGCATTCCCGGCTACGGTGCGGACGCACTGCGCTTTACCTTTGCCGCGCTGGCCAGCCTGGGCCGCAGCATCAACTTCGACAGCAAGCGCTGCGAGGGTTACCGCAACTTCTGCAACAAGCTTTGGAACGCCACCAAGTTTGTGCTGATGAACACCGAAGGCCAGGACTGCGGACTGAACCTCGACAAGCAACCCGGCCAGTGCGCCGCCACCGGCTACCTGGACTTCAGCCCGGCTGACCGCTGGATCGTCAGCGAATTGCAGCGCCTGGAAGCCGCCGTGGAACAAGGCTTTGCCGAGTTCCGCCTGGACAACGTCGCCAATGCCATCTACCAATTCGTGTGGGACGAGTACTGCGACTGGTACATCGAAATCGCCAAGGCCCAGATCAACGCGGCCAAGGACAGCGGCAACGACGCTCAAGCTCGTGCCACACGCCGCACCCTGATCCGCGTGCTGGAAACCGTGTTGCGCCTGCTGCACCCCATCACACCTTTCATCACGGAAGAGCTGTGGCAAGTGGTGGCTCCGGTGGCCGGCCGCAAGCAAGCCGATGCCGACGACACCATCGTGACCGCTCCGTATCCCCAAGCTGATTTGAGCAAGGTCTGTGCAGAGTCCGACGCCTGGATGGCCAAGCTCAAGGCCATGGTGGGGACGACCCGCAACCTGCGCAGCGAGATGAATTTGTCGCCCGCCGAACGCATGCCCCTGCTGACCACGGGCGACACCGCCTTCATTGAAAAAGCCGCACCGATCCTGAAGGCGCTGGGCAAGCTCAGCGAGGTCAAGATGCTGGACGAAACGGCTTTTGCCGCAGCCACCACGATGGCACCTGTGGCCGTGCAAGGTGAAGCGCGCCTGGCCCTGCATGTCGAGATCGACGTCGAAGCCGAGAAAGCCCGATTGAGCAAAGAGATTGCCCGCCTCGAAGGCGAAATCGCCAAAGCCAACGCCAAGCTGGGCAATGAAAGTTTTGTGGCGCGCGCCCCTGCCGCCGTGGTGGACCAGGAAAAAGCACGGGTGGCGGAATTCGGAGCCACTTTGACCCGGGTGAAAGAGCAATTGCAGCGCCTGGGCTGAAGCCCGCACAAGGAAGTACGGATGTTGATTACCAAGGCCATTTTCCCGGTTGCCGGATTGGGCACCCGCTTTTTGCCTGCCACCAAGGCGCAACCCAAGGAAATGCTGCCCGTCGTGGACAAGCCCTTGATCCAGTATGCGGTCGAGGAAGCCTACGACGCCGGCATCCGTGAAATGATCTTTGTCACCGGCCGGCACAAGCGGCCCATTGAAGACCATTTCGACACGGCGTTCGAGCTGGAGTACGAGTTGGAGCAGGCGCACAAGACCGAGTTGCTCCAGCTCGTGCAGTCCATCAAACCCGCTGACATGGAATGCGTCTTCGTGCGCCAGCCCAAAAGCCTGGGCCTCGGGCATGCCGTGCTATGCGGTGAGCGCCTGGTGCGAGGCGAGCCCTTTGCCGTCTTGCTGGCGGACGACCTGATGGTCGGCAACACCCCGGTGTTGAAGCAGATGGTGCAGCAGTTCGACACCTGGCGCGCCTCCATTCTGGCGGTTCAGGAGGTGCCCGTCGAACAGACCCGGCGCTACGGCATCGTGGCCGGTCAAAGCGTGACCGATCAACTGATCGATGTGTCTCGAATTGTTGAAAAGCCTGCGCCTGAAGCAGCCCCGTCACGGCTGGGGGTAGCAGGCCGCTACGTCTTGACGCCCGGCATCTTTGACGAGATTCGTGCACAACCCCGCGGCGTGGGCAACGAGATCCAGCTCACCGATGGCATCGCCAGCATCCTGCGCCGCGAAAAGGTGTTTGCGTACCAATATGAAGGCAAGCGCTATGACTGCGGCAGCAAAGAAGGCTTTTTGGAAGCCAACGTCGAACTGGCGCTCAAGCATCCGGAAATCGGCGCTCGATTCAAGACCTACCTGCAAAATCTGAAGCTGGATTGAGCCGGGCCGGATCAGGCCTTGGCCGGATTGCTGGGCGGAACCAGTCCGGCCATCTCCAGTTGCATCAAGATCATGTTGACCAGGGTGCCCACCGATGGACGCCCGGTGTCCACGCTGTAGTGAGCGGTCTGCTCATACAAGGGGTGGCGCTGCTGGTGCAACTCACGCAGCTTGGCCAGTGGATCGGCCACCTGCAGGAGCGGGCGCTGGGTATCGTGCCGCAGCCGCCGATACAACTCATCCGGTGTGGACCGCAGGTAGATCACGGTCGTGCGGTCTTTCAGATGCTGGCGGTTGGCCGGCCGCAAAACCGCGCCCCCTCCCGTGGCCAGCACAATCAGTCCGTCCTGATGCGCGCTCAGTTCATCGATCACGGCTTCTTCGTGATCACGAAAGGCCGCTTCGCCGAATTGGTCGAAATAGGCACGAATGGGCATGCCCAGTCGCTCTTCCAGCACCGCATCTGAATCAACGAAGCGCGCACCCAGGCGCCGGGCAAGCTGACGCCCGACGGTGGATTTCCCACCGCCGGGCAGTCCGACTAAAGCAACAACAGATGGCAAGGATTCAGGCCCTCATCAACGCAGGGCAGCCCTTTCAGAAACCACCTTTGGCGTCAGGAAAATCAACAACTCGGAGCGCTTGGAGCTGCGAACGTTGTTCTTGAACAGATTACCCATGACTGGGATGTCACCCAGGAATGGTACCTTCTGCTCGGTGGAATTTTCCTGTTGCTGGAAGATACCGCCGATCACCACGGTGCCGCCGTTCTCGACCAGCACCTGAGTCTTCACGTGCTTGGTGTCGATTGCGTAACCGGCAGTGGTGACCTGACCCACGCTGTCCTTGTTGACATCGACGTCCAGGATGATGCTGCCTTCCGGCGTGATCTGAGGCGTCACTTCCAGCTTCAGATTGGCCTTGCGGAACGCAATCGAAGTGGCCCCGCTCGAGGTTGCAACCTGGTAGGGCAACTCCGTCCCCTGCTCGATCAGGGCCTTGATCTGGTCGGCGGTGATCACACGGGGGCTGGAGACGATCTTGCCGCGTCCATCCGCTTCGAGCGCAGACAGCTCCAGGTTCAGGGCGTGGTTGACGCTGGATGTGAACAGCGAGATGCCCACCGTCGCAGGGTTGTAGCCGTTGATGGCCTGCCCGGGCAGGTTCACGAAGTAACTGTTGGGCACCGTGGCTGCCGCACCAGACAGAGGCTGCCCCGTCTGAGCCACCACGCCTTCGTAGTTGCCGCTCATCCCCAGATTGAGCTTGCCGGCGCCGCCCACCGAGGTCGCATTCGATGCGCCCAGGCGCACGCCCAGGGTCCGGCCAAATGAGTCTTCGGCCTCGACGATCCGCGCCTCGATCAGCACCTGACGCGCAGCGACGTCGATCTTTCCGATCATCTGCTGGATCTCTTCCAGCTTGGACGGGATGTCATTGACGAACAACTGGTTGGTCCGGGTTTCGTAAATCACACTGCCGCGAGGCGACAGAATGCGCGCGCTCTGGCCGCCAGACCCACCGGTGGTGTTGGCACCTGTCAAGCCCTTGGCAATTTCTTCGGCCTTGGTGTAGTTCAACTGGAAGGCCTGGGTGCGCAGCGGCTCCAGTGCGGCCACTTGTGCCTTGGCTTCCAGATCGACCTTTTCCTTGGCGTTGATCTCATCCTTCGGCGCAATCCACAGCACGTTGCCAGACTTGCGCACACCCAGTCCCTTGGCCTGCAAGATGATGTCCAGCGCCTGATCCCAAGGCACATCCTTCAGTCGCAGCGTGACGTTCCCCGTCACCGTGTCGCTGGTCACCACGTTGAAGTTGGTGAAGTCGGCGATCACCTGCAGCAGGGCGCGCACTTCGATGTTCTGGAAGTTCAGCGACAGCTTTTCGCCCGAATAACCTGGGCCTTGCGTCAGCTTGTTGGGGTCGACCTTGCGGGCGCGCAGCTCCAGCACGAATTGATTGTCGCTCTGGTAAGCGGAATGCTCCCACTCGCCATGCGGGTCGACAACCAGCCGGACGCGGTCACCCGACTGGCTCACCGACACGGTGTCGACCGGCGTGCCAAAGTCTGACACGTCAAAGCGGCGACGCAGGCGCTCCGGCAAGGTGGCGCGAACGAATTCCACCACCAGGTTCTGACCTTGCTGCTTGATGTCGACGCCCACTTGGTTGTTGGGCAGATCGACGACGATGCGTCCCGCGCCATCCTGGCCGCGACGGAAGTCCACGTCTTTCAGAGCCATCGGGCTGGCGTTCTGATTCTCGGCAAAGCGCACCGTGTTGTCTGCAGGCGGGGTGGCCGCAGATGCACTGGGTGCTTTGCCTGAGGTCGCAGCAGCGGTGACGGCTGCAGGCTGCGCGGAGGCTGCGGTGTTCTGTGCGGGGTTGGCAGCCGCAGGAGCAGCCGTCGGGTCGAGCACGAGCAGCAGCGCCTTGCCTTGCAGCTGCGCCTTGTAGCTGGTGGCCTGGCGCAGGTTCAGTACCAGCCGGGTCCGGTCGCCTGCCTGCACGACATTGACCGTGCGCAGGTTGCCCTGGTTGATGTCCACCGAGGACTTCTTGAGGTGGCTGGCCACGCCGGGCAGGTCAATGGCGATACGCGGGGGGGCTTGCACCACGAAACCGGCAGGGACCACTGGCAATGCTTCGGTCAGATCGATGCGGATCACATCCGAGCCCGCTTGCTGCGAGCTGGTGATGGACTGGATGGCCGCCGCAGCCCATGTCAATGGTGACACCAGCGACAAGGACAGGCTGGCCAAGGCCACACGCCACACTTTTTTCATGCTGTACTCCTGCTTGGTATTCATCGACCACTCTCCTGTAACTGCAACGTGGTCGGCCGCTCAATCCACTCGCCGGCGGCATCTTGCACGATCTCACGCAAAGAAATTTCGGTTTCGGTCACTTTCATGATCTTCCCGTAGTTCTGGCCGAGGTATTCACCGACCTTGACCTGATAGAGCAGACCATCGACCTTCAACAAGGCGTACTGGACGCCTTGCTTGGACACGCTTCCCACCATGGTCATGCTGTCAAGCGGGAAGGCCTCGAGAGGTTCCTTGCGCCGATTGAGTTCACTGGCCACAGCCGAGTTGGGCTGACGCGCTTCTTGCTTGAGCGCACCTGCCAGCTTCTGAACGCTGAAGGGTTCGATCCCGTCATGGCCGATGTAGGCCTGGGGATTGAATTTCTGTGGCAAGGCCAGCGGAGGCACATTGGGTTGCACCTCATGGCGCTGCTGCTCCATCCAGTCGCGCAGCTCTTCCTGCTCACCGCCGCAAGCCGACAGCCCACTGACGATCAACGCGCCCACAATCCATTTATAGGGGTACTGAGTCACTTCTTGTCCCCTTTCTTGTTCTTGGCTTTTTCGGCACGCATGGCATCCACCTCGGATTGATCCAGATAGCGGTAAGTGCGTGCAGTCGCTTCCATGAACAGGGCGCCACCACCGGCGTCCTTCGCGTTCACACTGGAGATGAACAGGTTATGCAAGGTCACGATCCGGGACAGGTTCGCGATATCCGCCGTGAAGGCCCCGATATCGTGATAGCGCCCACTGACCCGAATGGAGATGGGCAGTTCGGCGTAGTAGTCCTTGACGGTCACCGAGCCGGGACGGAACAGATCGAATTCAAGACCGCGCCCCAACCCTGCCTGGTTGATGTCCGACAGCAGCGCGTCCATTTCGGCCTTGCCAGGCAACTGCTTTTCAAGCTGCTTGACGTATTCCTCTACCTGGATGCGCTGCTTGCGCAACTCACCCAGATTGACGGCCTGCGCCACCTTGTTGCGGTACTCTTCCTTGAGCTGAGGCTCCTTGTCACGCTGGGCCTGCAACTCGTCGTTTTGCCCCGACAGCATGGCAAACCAGCCCAACGCCACAACCGCGATCGCTGTGAAAACAAAGGCCGTCAGCTTGGGCAGGATGGGCCACTGGCCCGGCTCATTGGGATTGAGGCCGCGGAACTGGTCCTGCGCCTGCGCGAACCAGGCATTGATGTCAAAGTTGATTTTCGTCGCCATGTCCAGTACCTCAGGACTTGGCCGCAGATGCGACCGGGTTAGGACGAGACGCGGCGCGCGCCGGAGCCGATGCCGCGTTGGGCGCAGCCAGCTCTTGAGGCCGCTTCAGATTCAGGCGAATCGAAAAATCGAACAGACGCTTGGGGTCGCGGGCATCTTTGGACTGCTGAGCCAGCGCCTTGATTTCCTGCAGTTCGGGGCGCTCCAGCCATTCCGACTTGTAGGCCGTGTTGCGCAGGAACTCGGACACCCGCTCGTTGGTCTGCGCCACGCCCGTGACAAACACAGCCTGGCCATCTTGTTTGATCGACGTCAGGTACATGCCCTCAGGCGTTTGCCGCACCAGCTCATTGAGCAGGTAGACCGGCATGTTGCGATCGGTCTGCAAGTCTTCCACCGAGCGTTGGCGCGCCTTCAGGGATTCGATCTCCGCTTTCAACGAAGACACGTCCTTGATCTGGTCTTCCAGCTTGTGGATCTCCGCGCCCAGGAACTCATTGCGCTCGGACTGGGACGAGATCATTTGCTGCTGGACCATGTAGCCCAGGGCAATCAACACGACGCCTGCGGCACCGGACAGCCCCAATCCGACAAAGAACGCCTGCTTGCGAAGCCGACGCTTTTCCTCGCGGTGAGGTAACAGGTTGATCAAAATCATGCGAGGAACCTCCGCATGGCCAGACCACAGGCCGTCAGGTAAGACGGGGCCTCTCGTCTGAGCTTGCTTTCACGAACTGCTGAACCCAACTTCATTCCTTCAAAGGGGTTCACCACCATGGCGGCAAAGCCCGTCAATTCGGTGACCCGATCTTTCAGGCCGGGTAAGGCGGCCGTGCCACCCGCCAGCATCACGTAATGCACCTTGTGATGAGGCGTGCTGGTGAAGAAGTACTGCAAGGCGCGGCCGATTTCCTGCGACAGGCTGTCCACAAAGGGCACCAGAATCGATTGCTGGAAATCCTCAGGCAACTCGCCCGACATCTTCTTGGTCTCCGCCTCTTCAAACGAAAAACCGTATTGGCGAGAGATCAACTGCGTCAACTGGGCGCCACCGAATGCCTGGTCGCGGTCGTACAACAACTCGTTGTCCCGCAGCACTTTCAGACTGGTGGTTTCGGCGCCGATCTCGAACAGCGCGATCAAGGCATCCTTGCCTTCGCTGGGCAAAGCATGAACCAGACGCTCCACGGCCAGGCGCGACGCGTAGGATTCGATGTCCAGGATGGCTGGCTTGAGGCCGGCCGCTTCAGCCAGACCTTGGCGGTCCTGCACCCGGTCCTTGCGCGATGCGGCGATCATCACTTCCACGTCGCCAGCCGACGTCAGGCTGGGCCCGATGACGCAGAAATCGAGGCTGACCTCGTCAAGCGAGAAAGGAATGTACTGGTTGGCCTCGGCCTCCACCTGCATTTCCATCTCTTCTTCACGCAGGCCGGCCGGCAGCATGATCTTTTTGGTGATCACAGCCGATTGCGGCATGGCCATGGCCACATGCTTGGTTTTGGTGCCGCTTTTCTGAACCACCTTGCGGACGGCCTCGGCGACCTCGTCAAACTTTTCGATCTGGCCCTCCACAATCCAGCCTTTCTCGAAAGGCTCGGATGCAAATCGGTCCACAACGTATTCGCCAGTCGCGGTCTGGCTGAGTTCGACCAGCTTCACGCTCGATGAACTGATATCCAGCCCAATCATCGGCGTATGCCCTCGGCCTAAAAGCGTGTCAATAAAGCTCACACCGTCCCCCATGCGCCACGAAGGACGCAGGAAAGTTAATAAATCGGTTCAATGCTATCAGCAAAGGTTTTGGGTCAGAAGCCGAGTAAAGCCCGATAAATCCCGCTTACGTTGCGACTTCCACACGGGTTACAAGGAGTTTCAAAACCCGCCTTTGCCCCAAGCATCACATCCGACCACGTATTCGTACGTGGATTTACGCAGTATCGGCACTTGGGTTTCTATAATTAACCCTTCATTTGTAGCCGACCACCCATGAGCGACGCCAACCCCGCGAACAGCAACAAGAAGTCCTCCCGTTTTGCCGCGTGGGGAGCCCGACATTGGTGGATGCAATGGCTGGTCAAACCGGTGATTGTCCTGCTCGGGCTCGGTGTGGCCGGGGCGCTGTCAATTGTATTGCTGGCGGGCATCGGCCTGGCCGTGGCGTATCCCAACCTGCCCGAAGTCAAGGGCCTGACCGACTATCAACCGAAAATGCCTTTGCGTGTTTATTCGGCGGATCAGGTATTAATTGGCGAATTTGGGGAGGAAAAGCGTAACTTTTTACCCATTCGACAGATCCCGAAAGTGATGCGGGATGCGGTACTCGCCATTGAAGACGCTCGGTTTTACAAACACGGCGGGGTGGATTACATCGGCGTGATGCGTGCGGGATTGGCAAACTTTGGGGAATCCCGCAGCCAGGGTGCGTCGACCATCACGATGCAGGTCGCCCGTAATTTCTATCTGCCCACCGAGAAAACCTTCACCCGCAAGATATATGAAATCTTGCTGGCCATGAAGATCGAGAGCCTGTTGTCCAAGGACCAGATTCTCGAGCTGTACATGAACCAGATCTACCTGGGGCAGCGCGCCTATGGCTTCGCGGCGGCCAGCGACACCTACTTTGGCAAACCGATCCAGGACCTCACCGTCGCCGAGGCGGCAATGCTGGCCGGCTTGCCCAAGGCCCCGTCGGCCTATAACCCCGTGCGCAACCCCAAGCGCGCGACCTTGCGCCAGCAATACATCATCGACCGGATGTTCGAAAACGGCTTCATCACCGCCGAGCAACGGGACGAAGCCAAGGCAGAAAAGCTCAGCTACCGCACCAAAGCACCGATCCCCATCCATGCGGAGTACGCCGCCGAAGCGGCCCGCCTGTTGATGCATGACCAATATGGTGCCGACGCCTACACGCGGGGTCTGAACGTCTTCACTTCCATCAACATGACCGAGCAGATGGCCGCCTACAAGGCGCTGCGCAAAGGGCTGATGGACTTCGACCGCCGTCAAGCCTGGCGCGGCCCCGAGGCCTACATCGACCTGCCGGCCGATCCCAAGCAGATGGACATCCGCATCGCCGAGGCGCTGGAAGAACATCCCGACAGTGACAATGTGATCGCCGCCGTGGTGATCGCGACCGAGCCCAAGAAGCTGGTCGCCACCTTGCAGTCCGGCGAACAGATCACCTTGACTGGCGACGGCCTCAAGGCAATCGGCAACGCCTTGACCGACAAGGCGTCCCCCAAACAACAGATTCGTCGCGGCGCCATCATCCGGGTCGTTCAGGACAAGCAGACCCAGAATTGGCAGGTGGTCCAGATGCCGGAGGTCGAAGGCGCCTTCGTGTCGCTCGACCCCAAGACCGGCCTGATCCGCGCGATGGTGGGCGGCTTCGAGTTCAACCGCAACAAGTTCAACCATGTCACCCAGGCCTGGCGTCAACCCGGGTCCAGCTTCAAGCCATTCATCTATTCCGCTGCACTCGAAAAAGGGTTCACGCCCGCCACCATCGTCAACGACGCCCCCCTCTTCTTTGACGCGGGAACCACAGGCGGTCAGCCTTGGGAGCCCAAGAACTACGACGGCAAATTCGAAGGCCTGATGCCCCTGCGCAAGGCTTTGGCCAAGTCAAAGAACATGGTCTCCATTCGCATCCTGCGTTCCATCGGGGCCAAGTACGGCCAGGAATGGGCCACCCACTTTGGCTTTGAGGCAGACAAGCACCCGGCCTATCTGACCATGGCATTGGGCGCCGGCTCGGTCACCCCCTTGCAGATGGCCGACGCCTACGCCGTGTTCGCCAATGGCGGCTATCGGGTCAACCCGCTGCTGGTGTTGAAGGTGACGGACAACCGCGGCCACTTGCTCGCACAATACCGGCCGACGCCGCTGGACGAATCCATGCGTGCGATCGATGCGCGCAATGCCTTCATCATGAGCAGCCTGCTGCAGGAAGTGACCCGGTCGGGGACCGCCGCCAAAGCCCAGGCCATGCTCAAGCGGCCTGACGTGTATGGCAAGACGGGTACCACCAACGATTCGATGGACGCCTGGTTCGCCGGCTACAACCCGCACAACGTGGCAGTGGTCTGGATCGGCCATGATCAGCCGCGCAAGCTGGGCGACCGCGAGACCGGCGGCGGCTTGGCTTTGCCAGTGTGGATCGATTTCATGAGCACGGCCCTGCGCAACGTCCCGGTCGAAGAGATGGTGCCGCCCGAGGGAGTGGTCAACATTGGCGGCGAATGGTTCTACGAGGAATACACCTCGGGCACCGGCGTGCGTGAATTGGGTACCGACGCCGATGGCGCCTCGGGCAATGAACCGGCACCCAGCACCGAAGAAGAGAAGAAGGGCATTCTGGATCTGTTCGGCGGGGGCAAACCCAACTGACCGGCGCTCAGCGCCGACCCTTCATCGCATTATCAAAAGGTCAGTGAGCAAAGGGCTTGCTCACTGGCACAGGCGGACAACACCGAAAAGAACTCCTCACCCGTTCGCGTGTCCACCCAGACGCCCGCCGGGGACCACTTGAAGTGAAAGCCGCCCCGCTTGGCGGCCAACCAGATTTCTTGCAGAGGCGGCTGCGCATTGATGATCAATTGGCTGCGGTTGGGCAGCGTCAAGGTCAGCATGCCGCCTGTCCGAGCCGAGTCGATGTCCGCAAGATCTTCGTCAAGCCAGCGATCCACCGTGGCTTCAATGCGGGCCAAAGTGGCACGAATGGCCTCATCGTACTGGGCGTCGGTCAAACCCGAAGCGGCGTCTGGGGTGCTCATGAAGCGGGGGTCCTTAGAATAACGGCATGAAACAGATAGCTCGGATTTTAGGCACGTCGCCTCGGCCCCAGCCGGCGCAGGCCACATTACTGATGTTGAAAGCAGGCATTTGCGGCGCGGCCTTGGCTGCCAGCAGCTTGCTGACCGGCTGCGGCCTCAAAGGCCCTCTGTACCTGCCCGCCCCCGGCGCCACCCCACCCAGCGCGGCCTCCGCCCCGTCCACACCATGAATCTTCCTGGCTCACCCTTTTTGACTTATCGGGGCACTGACCTCTTTCTGGACGACGTTTGCCTGCGCGAACTGGCCCAGCAACATGGCACCCCCCTGTATGTGTACTCGCGGCGCGCCATGCTGGCCGCCTTGGCCCCCTACCAGAAGGCCCTGCAAGGCCGCTCTCACTTGGTCTGCTATGCCGTCAAGGCCAACTCCAACCTGGCGGTGCTGCAGACCTTCGCACAAGCCGGATGCGGCTTTGACATCGTGTCGGAGGGTGAGCTGGCCCGCGTCCTGGCCGCCGGCGGATCCCCTGCGAAGGTGGTGTTCTCCGGTGTGGGCAAGACCCGCTCTGAAATGGCCTCGGCCCTGAAGGCCGGGGTCAAATGCTTCAACGTAGAGAGCACCGCCGAGTTGGAAGTCCTCTCTCAGGTGGCCTCCGGCCTGGGCATGACGGCCCACATCAGTCTGCGCGTGAACCCCGATGTGGACGCGGGTACCCACCCCTACATCTCGACGGGCTTGAAAGGCAACAAGTTTGGTGTGGCGCATGAAGAAGCGCTGGCCACATACAAGCGCGCCGCCTCGCTGCCCGGCATCCACGTCGCGGGGATCGACTGCCACATCGGCTCACAGATCACCGAGGTCTCGCCCTATCTGGATGCGCTGGATCGCGTGCTCGATCTGGTCGAATCCATCGAAGCGGCGGGCATCTCCATTCAGCACCTGGACTTGGGTGGCGGCTTGGGCATCACGTACACCGACGAGACGCCCCCGCGTGCCGACGAACTGATCGCCCAGTTGCTGGCTCGCATCGATGCACGCGGGCATGGCCATCGCGAGATCCTGTTCGAACCCGGGCGCTCACTGGTGGGCAACGCGGGCGTCTTGTTGACGGAAGTGATGTTCCTCAAGCCGGGCTCGCAAAAGAACTTCTGCGTCGTCGATGCGGCGATGAACGACCTGATGCGTCCCGCCCTGTACGAAGCCTATATGGGCATCGTCAACACAAGCCAACGCACGGAGCCTGCCGAAACCTGGGACATCGTGGGGCCGGTTTGTGAATCTGGTGACTGGCTGGGACGCGATCGTTCACTGAGCGTGCAACCCGGCGATGTGCTGGCCGTGCTGTCTGCCGGCGCCTATGGCATGACGATGTCCAGCAACTACAACACTCGTGGGCGCGCAGCCGAGCTGATGGTGGACGGATCGACCGTGCATGTGATTCGCGAACGCGAGTCGGTGCCGGACCTCTTCAAGCATGAGCGCCTGATTGGTTGAAAAAAAACCGCTTCGAATGAAGCGGCTTTTTTGAGGGTTAGCCGGCACGCCTTGCGTGCCGTGACTGATCAGAAGGTGTGGCGAATACCGATTGCCGCAATGCTGGTGCGCCCACCGGCATTGACCCCCAGACCGGCAAACAATGGGGTTTCCAAAGAACCCAGCGATGCAAGACCAGACAAAGGTCCGCCGATAACCGTCACGCCTGGCACGGCCGATGCCGCCACAGCCGTGGAACCGCGGTAGTCCTTGGTCTGGCCAGCTCGGACGTACAAGGCGGTGCGCTTGGACAGCTGATAGTCGCCAATCAGCACCATGGCGCTGTCTCCACCTTTGGTGAAGTTAGAGAATTTGCTGTAGGCGGCTTCAAAGCCCACGCTCCATTTGTCATCCAGAGGTTGGCGCACCCCCATCGAAACGGTGTTCAAAGTCGCCGAACCCAAGGAAGCATCGCGGGCCGTAGTCAGATCCAGATCACCCCAGTGGTAGCTGACCGCCAGTTGTGTCTTGGCTTCTGGCAAGGTGAATTTGCCGGCAACCACAACGCCCTGATATTTGTCCAAGGCGAACAGTGGCAGGAAGGTTGTGGGGGAAGTGGGCAAACCCACGTCCACACCGAACTTGTTCTGGTGATAGGCGGCTGTCAGCGTCATGGCATCGGTGCGATAGCCCAGCAGCAAACCGTAGGTCCGCCCGCGGTCGCTGGACGACTCAGTCGCAGCGGTCGCGCCGCCCAGGATTTCTCCGGTCGTGCTGCTCGCTGGTGGCAATGAAGTGGCCACCGCACGAGCCGCGCTGACTCGGGAGTTCACACCCGCGTTCGGGGAGTAAGTAAGTTCGCCCAGGAAGGGGCCACTCTTGACCCAATAGCTGATCTGGTTGTCCTGACGAATCTGGAGGTTGTTCGCGGTGATCGCACCGGCGAAAACGTCTGTGGCACCCAACTGATCCACAGTGGTCAAACCATAGGCGTAGAACATCGGCGCGTATTGGCGACCGATGCGGACTTCTCCGACGGGCGTGGTCAAGCCAGCGTAGATCTGACGACCGAAGAGGCGGCCATCGTTGTTCAAGGCGCCCACGTCAGGCCGGACCTCGCCTTCCATGACGAACGAGGCTTTCAAACCATTGCCCAGGTTTTCTTCGCCCTTGAAACCGAATTGGTTCACCGACGAAATGCTGGGCGACACCCGATTCATGTTCTGTGCAGTTGGCACGGGCAAGCCTAGACCCTGAATCGACTGGAGGCCCGCACCTTTGTGCGCATGGTCAAAGGCGACGTCCAAGTTGCCATACAGCGTGACGCTGCTCTGGGCATAAGCGGCGCCCAAACCAACGATCGACAAGGTCACGGCGGCGGCCACTTTGGTCAAAGCGGATGGATGCATGCGAATCTCCTTATGTAGTACTGCGATACACACGGACGATTGTTGCGCAACGTAAAACTGGGCTACCTAGGGTTGATCTTCATCTGTCGTCTATCCCCAACAAGAGGACTAGACCCAGATCAGGCCAGGGCCATAAAAAAAGGGAGCCGAAGCTCCCTCTGTACTGATCGGACCGGAGTCGAATCAGAAAGCGTGCGAGACACCGAAGGCCACACCGCCAGCAACCTTGTCGGCAGCAGCAGCTGTCGTGCCACCAATGGCAGTCGTCGCAACGGCTTCGTTGTTGGCGATGGTGGCCAAGCCATACACGGAGGTGCGCTTGGACAACTTGTAGATGCCCTTCAACTCGGTGATGGTGGAATCGTCATGAGCGTCATGCAGGCCCAGGATGTTCTTGGCTTTGGACACGCCAGCTTGAACGGTCATGTCAGGCGACACAGGCACGATGGCCTTCACGCCGTACAACGACAAGCGCTTGGCACCAGGCACGATCGTCAGCGCGGTTTCGTTGTTCAGGTAAGCGATGACCTTGGCAGCGCCGAGGTCGTAGCCACCGTAAACCAGCGTGGCATTGGCACGGTTGTCAGGGGCACCCGCCACGTCGTCCACCACGTTCAAGTAGCCCAGACCAGCCAGCAGGGGGCCGTTGGCGTACTTCACGCTGATACCGTAGTTCTTGGTGTAGTTTCCAGCGGCACCGTAGCTCTCCGTACCGACGGTGCCGGGGACACCACCGTTGAGGGAGTACTGAACTTGGGCCGTCAGACCTTGCACCACTTGGGGCAGGATGTAGGTGATGGCGTTGTCAACACGACGATAGCCGTAGCCAGCGCGGGTGTTGATCATGCGGAAGTCGTCGTAGCCTTGAGCACCCAGGATCGAGGTGTCACCAGCCAGCGCGCCGATGGACGAATCTTGACGACCCAGACGCAGTTCGCCAGCGCCGCCAGCCAGGCCGACCCACGCTGCGCGGTCGAAGAAGCGGCTGGCGCCGCCACCGTTGGCGCCGGTGTCAACCTTGACGGCCGATTCCAGCACGAAGTTGGCCTTCAAGCCGCTACCGAGGTCTTCGGTGCCCTTGAAGCCGATACGGGAAGTCGCCAAGTTGTCCGAAGACACTCGGGTTACTTGGTGATCAGTCTTGACCTTTTCAACCGACGCATCCAGCACGCCGTACAAAGTCACCGACGATTGAGCAAAAGCGGCCGAAGTAGCAGCAAGGGCAGCCAGAGCCAGCAGAGTCTTTTTCATTGACTTCTCCAAAGTTGTTCGAAGGATCAGCGGATATGGGCTGACGGGCTTGTCAGAGTCTGCGACCCGGCTATCCAAACACCAGGTCACCGCTGAATCTGACCAAATTGCATCAGAATTCGCCCACCGCCTTGATGACAAGGTTGTCATAAACCGGGATCCAAAAGAACCATTGTTGCCAACTAGCAACAAGGCAACCTGAGCCAGGTCATACGCCGTCACCCGGATAATGCCAAGCATGAGCATCCAGACCGACGATTTTGGCGCCCTGCCCCCCAGCAAAAGAACCCCCACGTCCTTGGGGGGTGACGCAGCGGCTCGGGTCGTGGGCCCGGCGCCCACCTCGCCCAATGAGGAAGCCCTGGAGCGGGCCTTGCGGCCGAAGGATCTGGACGAGTATGTCGGCCAGGCGAAGGCCCGCGAACAACTGGAAATCTTCATCGGCGCCGCCCGCAAACGCGAGGAAGCGCTGGACCATGTCCTGCTTTTTGGCCCTCCAGGCCTGGGCAAGACGACGCTGAGCCACATTATCGCGGCAGAACTGGGCGTGAACCTGCGCCAGACGTCAGGCCCGGTGCTGGAAAAGCCCAAAGACCTTGCCGCCATCCTGACCAATCTGGAGCGCCACGATGTGCTGTTCATCGATGAAATTCATCGGCTCAGCCCCGTGGTCGAAGAAATTCTCTATCCGGCGCTGGAGGACTACCAGATCGACATCATGATCGGTGAAGGCCCGGCTGCGCGCTCCATCAAGCTGGATCTGCAGCCCTTCACCCTGGTGGGCGCCACAACGCGGGCCGGGATGTTGACGAATCCATTGCGTGACCGCTTTGGCATCGTCGCTCGATTGGAGTTTTATTCCACGGAGGAGCTGCAACGCATCGTGACCCGGTCGGCGGGCTTGTTGGGCGCCCCTATTGATGCTGAAGGCGCCGTAGAAGTGGCGCGGCGTTCACGCGGTACGCCGCGCATCGCCAATCGGCTGCTTCGTCGGGTGCGTGACTATGCCGAGGTCAAAGGAAATGGGCGCATCACGCGTGACATGGCCGACAAGGCCTTGGCCATGCTGGACGTCGACCCGCTGGGCTTTGACGTCATGGACCGCAAGCTGCTCGAAGCGATCATCCATCGCTTTGATGGTGGCCCGGTCGGATTGGACAACCTGGCGGCCGCCATTGGTGAAGAGCGCGAAACCATTGAAGACGTGATCGAGCCCTACCTGATTCAGCAAGGCTTCTTGCAACGGACGCCGCGCGGACGCATCGCCACCGCTTCGGCCTTTCGCCACCTGGGCTTGCAGGCGCCATCAGGCGGGGAGCCTGGCGGCCTGCTGGTCTGAACGGCGCGCTTATCGACGACGCAGCAGGTGCACGAACTCGTCGCGGCCTTCGTTGTGCAAGGTCTGCTGATCGAGGAGATCATTGCCCGTCTGGCGGGCAAACGCCTGGAAGTCGCGCAACGAACCGGGGTCGGTGGCAAGCACTTTGAGGACCTCACCACTGTGCATGTCGGACAAGGCCTTTTTGGCCTTGAGTATGGGCAAGGGGCAGGTCAGACCGCGCGCGTCGAGTTCTTTATGGATGTCCATGGCTTGTTGTGGGGCTGAATGTCGAGCGGGGATCAGGCGGGGAACACGCCTGTAGACAGATAGCGGTCACCGCGGTCGCAAACGATGAAGACCACCGTGGCGTTGCTCAGATTCTGCGCCAGTTGCAAGGCCGCCCAACAGGCGCCCGCCGCCGAGATGCCGCAGAACAGCCCTTCTTCGCGGGCCAGTCGGCGGGCCATGTCTTCGGCGTCGGACTGCGAGACGTAGATCATGTCGTCCACGCAGCTGGGGTCGTAGATCTTCGGCTGATAAGCCTCGGGCCATTTGCGAATGCCCGGAATGCGCGAACCTTCTGTGGGCTGCGCGCCAACAATGCTCACCTGCGGGTTGACCTGTTTGAGATAGCGCGACGTGCCGGTGATGGTGCCGGTCGTGCCCATGGCGCTCACAAAGTGGGTGACGCGCCCTTGCGTGTCGGCCCAAATCTCGGGTCCCGTGGTCTCGAAGTGGATGCGGGGGTTATCCGGGTTGGCGAATTGGTCAAGCACCACACCCTTGCCTTCGTGCACCATCTGGTCCGCCAGGTCGCGGGCGTATTCCATGCCGCCGCTCTTGGGCGTCAGAATCAGTTCGGCACCGAAGGCCTTCATCGTCTGCGCACGCTCGACGCTGAGGTCCTCCGGCATGATCAGCACCATGCGGTAACCGCGGATCGCAGCGGCCATGGCCAAGGCAATGCCGGTGTTGCCGGACGTCGCTTCAATGAGGGTGTCGCCGGGTTTGATGTCGCCGCGCTCCTCGGCCCGGCGGATCATGCTGATGGCGGCACGGTCCTTGACCGAGCCACCGGGGTTGTTGCCTTCGAGTTTGGCCAGGATGACGTTGCCACGGCTTGCGTTGTCGGCACCGGGGATGCGTTGCAATTGGATCATCGGCGTTTTGCCAATGACGTCTTCAAGCGTGGGATAGGACATGAGTGAAGCGGTTGCCGGTTTGTGTAATGGCGCTATTGTCTCAGGCAGACAAAGTCCGATCCCGCATGAGGCTGATGCTGGCTCAATGCAACGGTGAGGGTGGGATGAAGACAGGCGCCGTGGGCGCTCACGCTGGTCGAGCGCGCATTCGATAACTGAACGGGTCGACTTGGTGTTTGGTGCCCCAGGTCGGAATCGAACCGACACTCCTCGCGGAACGGGATTTTGAATCCCGCGCGTCTACCAATTTCGCCACCGGGGCTCCGATGTGAAGAGCGCTACTTTAGCACAAAGTGCCGCGCATCCGCGCTCATCGGGTCGTGCAAGTGTGGGCCGAAGCCGACAGACTCAGAACGTTTCCCAGTCTTGCGAGTCGGCATTGGCGGCAACCGGCACGGGCGGTGTGGCCGCGGCAAGCGCCGCAGGCGCAGACAGTCTCGGGCTGGGGGATGCAGGGGCCGCGGGGCGTGCAGCAGGCGGATGGCTGCGCCGGGCCGGAGGGGCAATCGGGGCCCTTTGCGCCTGCTCAGCGCGCGGATGGGTCTTGAACACGTTCACCGCTTGCGCCAGCTTGTTGGCCTGACTGCGCAGGCTCTCGGCCGCGGCCATGCTTTCTTCGACCAGCGCCGCGTTTTGCTGGGTGCTTTGATCCAGTTGCGCGACCGCCTGATTGATCTGCCCAATGCCCTGGCTCTGTTCGCTGCTGGCATGGGCGATCTCGCCGACCAGATCGGTGACTTTGCGGACCTGTGTGACAACGTCGCCCATCGTGCTGCCGGCGGTGCTCACCAGCGCACTGCCGGCGTTGACCTTCTCCACGCTGTCGTTGATGAGGGTTTTGATTTCACGGGCGGCGTTGGCGCTGCGTTGGGCCAATGAACGGACCTCACCAGCAACCACCGCAAAGCCGCGGCCTTGCTCGCCAGCGCGCGCGGCTTCCACAGCGGCGTTCAGCGCCAGGATATTGGTCTGAAAGGCAATGCCATCGATGACACCGATGATGTCGGAGATCTTCTGGCTGGAAGACTGGATGCCATTCATGGTTTCGACAACTTGTTCGACCACCTCGCCCCCTCGCGCCGCCACTTCGGAAGCCGCGCTGGCCAGTTGGTTGGCCTGCCGTGCGTTGTCTGCATTGGTGCGGACCGTGCCGGCCATCTGCTCCACCGCCGCCGCGGTCTCTTGCAGGCTGGAGGCCTGGGACTCGGTGCGAGCGCTCAAATCGGTGTTGCCCTGGGCAATCTGGGACGAGGCCGTCGCGACCGAGTCGGCGCCTGTCCGCACTTGATTGACTGTGTCGGCCAGCCCGGCAATCATCTGCGCCAACGCCGTCTGCATGTCGCCGATTTCGTCTTGGCGCTGGGTGTCCACACGTTGGGTCAGATCACCCTCTGCGACCGCCTTGATCACACGGACCGACGCTTCCAGCGGCCTGGCCATCATGTTGGCAATGGTCAGTGCAAGCAACAGACCGACGGCCAGCACCAGGGCCAGGCATCCCCAGATGGCCCAACGCGCGTTGGCATAGGTTTGTTCGGCCTGTTGGCCCGCCTCTGCGCCGAATCGGGTGTTGAGCTCGATCAGCTTGTCAAAGGCCGCGCTGACGCGCTGAAACACCTGCTCGGACTGGCCATTGGCCAGGTGGACGGCGGTTTCGCCATCGCTGGCACTTGAGGCTCGCAAAAGGATGTCATGCAGCGCCAGGTAGTCGGCCCAGTCCTTTTTGAGCTGGTCCCACAACGCCTTTTCTTCTGGGACGGACATCATGGCGACCAAGCTGGCTTCGCCCTTGGCAAACTGGGCCTGCTTTTGCGCCATGTTGGCTTCGAGTCGACGCATGTCAGCCTCGTCGGTCGAGATGACGTGCTGCAGTTCCAGTGCGCGCAGATCAGAAGCCGCGTTGTTCAGGGCCGCCAGGGTTGTCACACTGGGCAGCCAAGTCGTCGCCAGGTCTGACGACTTCTCGTTGACGGAGGCGAGCCTGGCGTTGGCAAATAGACCCAGCAACAGCGTCATCGTCAGTACCACTGAGAACGCCGCGATCAACTTGGTACGCAAACGCAAATCGGCTAACCACTGCATGATGAGTCCTCGAAAGGGGCGAGTGTTGTTGGGACAGTCCGGGGCCGGGCGGCCCATTCATCACGCAGTGTGGGGTCGGAGCGCAGCGGGCAGTGTCCGGATTCATGAGAGGAATGACCCGCTTTTCCAATTCTTCAATGGGCCCAGGGGATCGCTCGCGCAGCCTTGCCCTGCCCTATGATGGCACCCAACTCGATATCGGACTGTTGAATTCAGCATGCCTCCACTGCCACCGGTTACCCAAGCCCTGATCTTGGCCAACGTTGCACTGTATTGCCTGGACTTCACGATGGGAGGTCTGCTGTTTCAGTGGTTTGCCTTGTGGCCGGTGCAGCACCCCTACTTCTATCCCTGGCAGCTGGTGACCTATGCTTTTCTGCATGGCTCCATCGGGCACATCTTTTTCAACATGATGGGCTTGTGGATGTTTGGCAGCGAACTGGAGCGCATCTGGGGCCCCCGCCGCTATGCCCATTTCATGCTCGCAAGCATCTTGAGCGCGGCCGTGTCGCAGTTGCTGTTCAATCTGATCGGGGGCTTCGGTGCGCCTACCGTGGGCGCCTCGGGCGGGCTGTTCGGCCTGTTGCTGGCCTTTGCGATGATGTTTCCCAATCGCACCATCATGCCGCTGTTTCCGCCGATCCCGATGAAGGCCAAGGTGTTCGTCGGGATCTACGGCGCCCTGGAACTGTTCCTGGGCGTGACCGGCACCCAGTCCGGCGTGGCGCATTTTGCCCACCTGGGGGGCATGCTGGGCGGGTGGTTGATGTTGCGTTACTGGCGCGGCCAGCCCCCCTTCAAGAAGGGCGGGCGCGGCGGCCCGCGCCGCGGCTTCTGATCAACGCGGGGCGTCGACCAGCGACAGCACCTGCTTGTAGGCATGCCAGGAGGCATGACCCAGAACCGGGCCCGCAATCAGCAAGCCCGCAAACCCGGGCAGCATGGCCAGCACCACGATCAGGGTGATCAATGCGCCCCAAAAGACCATCACCGGCATTTGCGAGAGAAACAGACGCATGCTGGTCAGACCGGCCGTCACCGCATCCACCGAGCGGTCCAGCATCAGCGGCATGCTGATCACGCTGACGGCGTAGATCAGGCCGGCAAAGATCGAACCCACGATGGTGTAGGTGATCACGAAGGTCAGGTTGTCGCCGTGAAGCAGGTCTGCCAAGGTGCCATCCCATTGCGGGATGCCGTCGAAGCTGATGGCGAAAATGACCATGGCCGAGCGGCCCCACAGCATCTCCAGCACCAGGAGCACGGCGGCAAAGATGCTGATCTGACTGGTGCTGGTGCGCCAGGCCATCAAAGAGCGCGTAAAACTGGGCCGACTGCCTTGCGCGATACTGCGGCTGGCCTCATACAGGCCCAGGCACAAAAAGGGGCCCAGTAACAAAAAGCCCGCAGACAAGGCCAGCGTGTAGGCCGGAGCATGTTGGAAGGTCGCCAGCAGGAACCAGCCCATTGCCACAAAACACGCGCCGTAGAACAGGCCAATCGCCGGAGCGCGGGTGAAGTCTCGCCACCCTGCTGCCAGCCACCGGAACGGGTCGGAGAAGCGAACCGTGGCGAGAGGCCAATCGAGCGCGCTGGGCTCGTGCGCGGGGGCACGCAGGCCGCCTAAGGGATCCAGGGCTGGCTCTGGCGCGGCGGTCTGCGCCGGCAAGGCCCCTGCGATGCCGGTGCGTGACTGAGCCGCATCGGACCACAACCGGGAGCGGCGGAAGGTGGGACGTGGACGGGGGCTGCGGCGACGCGATACCCCGACATGATTCGACAGACGACCAACCGATCCCATGCGTTCCTCAACAGTGAGCGACGATGGCCTTAAGCTAAGTCAAGTCCTGCCTGACCGCTATCCGTGAAACCGCGCACCTGTTGCAGTCGGGTGAGCACCCTGCCGCACGATCGATCAGGTCTTGCGGACGCGAAGGAGCTCGTCCAGGATCAGCAGCGCCGCACCCATCGTGATGCCGCAGTCGGCAATGTTGAATGCCGGAAAGTGGCCGCCGGGAAACATGAACGCCAGCCCGTTCCAGTGAAAGTCGAGGAAGTCGATCACGTAGCCGTGAATCAGGCGATCGAGAACATTGCCGATGGCGCCGCCAAGAATCAGCGACATGGCCCAGGCAAAGCGCTTCTGGTGGCCGTGCTGACGCAGCATGTAGACGATGAAGGCGGTGGCCACAAAGCCCAGCCCCACGAAGAACCAGCGCTGCCATCCTCCGGCATGCGCCAGGAAGGAAAACGCCGCCCCACTGTTGTGAACGCGGACCACGTTAAAAAACGACAGGACATGGCGGCTGTCACCGTACTGGAAGAAGCCCAATATCAGCGTCTTGGTGAACTGGTCCAGCAGGATGACGACCAGGGCGACGCCAAGCCAGGGTAGCAAACCCTGGCTGGAGGAAGCGGACTTTCGGGTGGCCATCAGGCGTGCTCTCGGTGTTCGCCCGCGCCGTGCAGGTTGCTGTCGCAACGGCCGCAGATGGCGGGGTGTTCGGGGTTGGTGCCGACGTCGTCACGGTAGTGCCAGCAGCGGTCGCATTTGACAGCGCCTGATGGGGTCACGGCGATCGCCAAGGCATCGCCCTGGACCAAGGTGACCTTGGAGACGATCAGGACGAATTTGAGGTCATCGCCCAGGCTGGACAGGATGGCGTAGTCGTCGGCAGGGGCGGTCAGGGTGATCTCGGCCTGCAGCGAGGCGCCGACCTTGCCTTCGGTGCGGATGGCTTCGATGTCCTTGTTGACCAGCTCACGCACCTCGCGGATGCGGGACCACTTAGCCAGAAGATCGGCTTGCTGCTCGGCCTTGGCAAAGTCCCCGAAGTCCCAGTAAGTCTCGGTGAAGATCGACTCGCCACCGTTGAAGACCTTCCAGGCTTCTTCAGCCGTGAAACTCAGGAAAGGCGCCATCCAGCGAAGCATGCCGTTCGTGATGTGCCACAGCGCAGTCTGCGCGGCGCGGCGAGCGTGGCTCTTGGCAGCGCTGGTGTACAGACGGTCCTTGAGCACGTCCAGGTAGAACGCGCCCAGGTCTTCGGAGCAGTAAACCTGCAGCTTGGCGACCACGGGGTGGAACTCGTAGCGCTCATAGTGGGCCAGGATGTCGGTCTGCAACTGACCAGCACGGGCCAGGGCATAGCGGTCGATTTCGAGCAGTTCGTTCAATGGCACCGCATCGGTGGCTGGATTGAAGTCACTGGTGTTGGCCAGCAAGAAGCGCAAGGTGTTGCGGATGCGGCGGTAGCCGTCCACCACGCGGGCCAGGATCTTGTCGTCGATGCCCAGGTCACCCGAATAGTCGGTCGAGGCAGCCCACAAGCGGATGATCTCGGCGCCCATCTTGCCGCTGATCTCTTGCGGCGCAACCACGTTGCCCACGGACTTGGACATCTTGCGACCCTGGCCGTCCACGGTGAAGCCGTGGGTCAGCAGGCCCCTGTAGGGTGCGCGACCGTAGATGGCGCAAGCGGCCAGCAGCGAGCTGTGGAACCAGCCGCGGTGCTGGTCATGCCCTTCCAGGTACAGGTCGGCTTCGTGCAGCTCGTCGTGACCCGCATCCGGGTGGCTGCCTTGTGCGGGGTTGAGCACGTGGAAGAAGGACGTGCCGGAGTCAAACCACACGTCCAGGATGTCGGTGGACTTGCTGTACTCGGCAGCCTCGGCTCCCAGCCATTCGGCGGGATCGAGCTTGGACCAGGCTTCGACGCCACCGGCTTCAACCAGGTCAGCGGCCTTGTCCATGAACGCCATGGTGTTGGGGTGCAGCTCGCCGGTCACCTTGTGCAAGAAGAATGGCAGCGGCACACCCCAGTTGCGCTGGCGGCTGATGCACCAGTCAGGGCGGTTGGCGATCATGTCGCGCAGGCGGGTGCGGCCGTTCTCGGGGTAGAAGGTGGTGTGGTCGATGGCGTCCAGCGCGGTCTGGCGCAGGGTCTTGTCGGCGGGGTTGGAAGCGAACACGCCCTCGCCTTCGTCCATGCGCACGAACCATTGAGCAGCGGCGCGGAAGATGACCGGGGTCTTGTGACGCCAGCAATGCGGGTAGCTGTGGAAGATGTCCTTGGTGGCCAGCAGGCGGCCGTGCTCGCGCAGGGTCTCCAAGACCACCGGGGCTGCCTTCCAGATGTGCTGGCCGCCGAACAGCGGCAGATCGGCCTCATACACGCCGTTGCCCTGCACGGGGTTGAGGATGTCGTCGAACTTCAGGCCGTGGGCGATGCAGGAGTTGAAGTCGTCCACACCGTAGGCAGGGGCCGCATGCACGATGCCGGTGCCGTCTTCGGCGCTGACGTATTCAGCCAGGTAGACGGGTGCTTCGCGGTTGTAGCCTTCGTGCACGTGAGCCAAGGGGTGCTTGAACTGCAAGCCCTCCAGCTTGGCGCCGGCAGTGGTGGCGATGACCTTGCAATCGTCGGCTTCAAAACCGTAGCGGGCCACAGCTTTTTCAACCAAGGATTCAGCCAAAACCAGCAAGCCCTTGGGGGTGTCGACCAAAGCGTAGGTCAGCTCGGCGTGCACGTTCAAAGCCTGGTTGGCGGGGATGGTCCACGCGGTGGTGGTCCAGATCACGGCAAAGGCGTCTTTGCTTAACGATGACTGACCAAAAGCGGCAGCCAGCTTGGCAGGCTCGGCGCTCAAGAAAGCCACATCCAAGGTCTGCGACTTCTTGTCGGCGTATTCGATCTCGAACTCGGCCAGGGACGAGCCGCAGTCAAAGCACCAGTACACGGGCTTGAGGCCACGGTAGACGTAGCCGCGCTCCATGATCTTCTTCAAAGCGCGGATTTCGTTGGCTTCGTTGCCGAAGTCCATCGTGCGGTAGGGATGGGCCCAATCGGCCAGCACGCCCAGACGCTTGAAGTCGGTGCGCTGGCCGTCGATCTGCTCGGCTGCATAGACACGGGCCTTGGCCTGCACGTCATCGCGGCTCAGGTTGCGGCCGAAGGTCTTCTCGATCTGGTTTTCGATGGGCAGGCCATGGCAGTCCCAGCCGGGCACGTAGATGGCGTCCATGCCCCTGAGCTGGCGCGCCTTGACGATCATGTCCTTGAGGATCTTGTTGACGGCGTGGCCGATGTGGATGTTGCCGTTGGCGTACGGAGGGCCGTCGTGCAGCACGAACTTGGGTGCGCCTTTACGCGCGGCGCGCAGCTTGTCGTACAGGCCGTTCTTTTCCCACTCGGCCACCCAGCCCGGCTCGCGCTTGGGCAGGTCACCCCGCATCGGGAAGGGGGTGTCAGGCATGTTCAAGGTGCCGCGGTATTGGCTTTCCGGCGCGGTCTTGTCAGCGGCTTTTCCAGCGGCTTTCTCGGCGTTCTTGTTGTTCGAGGCAGACTTGTCTTGGCTCATGGCAGCAATTCTTCAGCAAGGGGCCGGCTGTGTGGGTTGCGATCACCACAGCCATCCCGGGTATCGGGTGAGCCGCATCACCCCAGGGGGCCGCGGCCAGGCATCAGCAGCAAACAGGGGGTGATCGTCAAATTCGATCGCGGGTGGTCTGCCGCCCCTGGGCTTCGAAGAACTCGCGCGCATCGGCAATGTCCTTGTGGATCGCTGCTTGCAACGCCTCCAGCCCGTCGTAGCGGGCTTCGTCTCGGAGTTTGTGCAGCAGTTCCACGCGCACGATTTTACCGTAGCCCCCTTCGGATCCCAGATCCTGGGGCCAGTCGAAGCAATGCACCTCCAACAAGACGCGGCCGGCCTCTTCCACCGTGGGGCGGACCCCCAGGCTGGCGACCCCCTCCAGGGGGCAATCTGTCAGGCCGTGGGTGCGCACCGCAAAAATGCCCATCGTGGCCGGCTTGGGGTGTCCAAATCGCACATTGAGGGTGCGGCAGTCCAGGCTGCGGCCCAGTTTCTGGCCGTGCACCACATGGCCGCTGACGGTGTAGGGGCGCCCGAGCATCGTGGCCACAGCCGCCATGTCACCGCGACCAAGGGCATCCCGCACCAAAGAGGACGACACTCGCTCGCCATGGACTTCGTAGCTGTTCATCCTCGCCACATCAAAGCCTCTGGCACTGCCCAAGGCGTCGAGCAGGGCGTAGTCACCCGCCCGCTTGGCGCCGAAACGGAAGTCGTCACCCACGAGCACATAGCGCGCATGCAGACCGTCGACCAAGATGCGGTCCACAAACGCTTCTGCGCTCAGACTGGCCAAGGCGTGATCAAAGGGCAGGACCACGACCTGGTCGACCCCACAGGCCTCCAGCTCCGATAACTTGTCGCGCAAGGTGGCGATGCGGCTCGGTGCCAGACCGGGCTTGCCCATGAGGGCGGCAAAGTAGTCGCGCGGATGGGGCTCGAAGGTCAGCACCGTGCAGGGCACGCCTCGATGCCTGGCCTCATTGCGCAGCAGCGCCAGCATGGCTTGATGCCCCCGGTGCACGCCATCGAAATTGCCGATGGTCAGGGCACAGGCGGGCGCCAGCGCGGCGTGTTGGATGCCTCGAAAAACTTGCATGGTGGACGATTATCCCCGCTTGTCGGCCACCGGTTTGTCGCCGCGCCGAGGCAGAACCACCGCCGGATCGTCGATCCAGCGCCATTGGCCAGGCGCCATGTCGGCCGGCAAAGTCAGCTCGCCGATCTGGCTGCGGTGCAAGGCCTCCACCCGGTTGCTGACCGCGGCCACCATGCGCTTGACCTGGTGGTACTTGCCTTCGGTCAGCATCAGGCGCAGCAGATGCTCGCCGGCCACCTCGGCCCCCTCTGCCTTGACGGGCTTGGGGTCGTCTTCCAGCACGACGCCAGCCAGCAATTTGGCGCACTGGGCCTGCGTGATCGGGTGCTTGGTCGTGGCCTCGTAGATTTTGGGCACATGGTGCTTGGGCGAGGTCAGCTTGTGCAGCAGAGGGCCATCGTCGGTCATCAACAGCAGGCCGGTGGTGTCCTGATCCAGGCGCCCCACGGGCTGCAAACCTCGGCGGCGCAGGGGCAAGGGCAACAGGTTGTGCACCCCCGGCCAGGCCCCGGGTTTGAGCGAGCATTCGTAGCCGGCCGGCTTATGGAGCACGATCAGGGCCTTGGCATGGTAGACCCATTCCTGCCCCTCGACCGTGAAGCGCAGCCCCTCGGTCAGCCAGTCGCTGTCGGGGTCATCGACCACCTCGCCGTTGATGCTCACCCGGCCGGACAGGATCAGCCCTTCGCACTCGCGTCGTGCGCCAAACCCTTGAGAAAACAAAATCTGATCCAGGGTGTCGTGCCCTGCGGGAAGACGATGACGAGGCGGCATGTCGAGTTTGCTTAAATGCTGGAAAAAGCAGGATTGTCCTGCCATGATGCCAGCCGGTGTGGCTGTCAGGAGTTTGCCCATGCGTGTTCACCACTTGAATTGCGGGTCCATGTGCCCTCTGGGGCGCCGCCTGCTCACGGGTGAAGGCGGCTGGACGGCTCCGGCGCACCTGTGCTGCCACTGCCTGCTGATTGAGGGCCGCCAGGGCCTGATCCTGGTCGACACCGGCCTGGGCACGGGCGATGTGGCCCATCCCCGCTCGCTGGGCAGCCTGTTCCATGGCATCAGCCGGCCGCGGCTGCAGATGTCGGAGACGGCTCTGCATCAGATTCGCGAACTCGGTTTCGATCCACGCGATGTGCGCCACATCGTGCCCACGCATCTGGACCTGGACCACGCTGGCGGCATCGCCGACTTCCCGCTGGCCGACATCCATGTGTACGCCACCGAATTGCAGGCCGCGCTGAATCGCGCAAGCCTGATGGAGTCCATGCGCTACGTCCCCCGCCAATGGGCACATGGGCCGCGCTGGGTCAGCCACGACGTACAAGGCGACAAGTGGTTTGGCATGGACGCGGTGCAGGCGCTGCCGGACACCGATGATGAGGTGCTGCTCGTGCCCTTGGTGGGGCATACACGCGGCCATTGCGGCGTGGCGGTGCGCACCGACAACGGGTGGCTGCTGCATTGCGGTGACGCCTACTTCTACCGCGGCGAGATCGATCTGGCGCCCACTTGTCCCATCGGACTGCGCTTCTTCCAATGGCTGTTGGCGATGGACAATGACAAGCGTCTGGCCAATCAGGCCCGTCTGCGCAAGCTCAAAGATCGTTTCGGCCATGAAGTGACCCTGACCTGTGCGCACGATCCGGTCGAATTGAGTTTGCTGGCTTCAGCTGCGAGTTACCGGGCCCAGCATCCCGGCGAGGATCTGAACGCGATGTTGCAGACCGCCGCGTGAGGCTTAACCTTAAAACCGCTTGGTCAAGGTCAGCGTGTCGTTCTCGCGCTTCATCTGAAACCGGGTCAGAAAGCTGTTGCCCAGCAAGATGTGCGGCATGCCCTGCGGCAACACCGTGGCGTCCACATTGAACACCTCGACATCCTGAATCCGCAATGAAGTCAAACTGACCCGGTAGGCCGGCACCACGCCGTTGGCGGTGCTGGTGTACATCTTCTGGCCTTTTTCATAGGCTATGCCCAGGCGACGGGCCTCGTCGGCGCTCATGGCCACCGAGGTGGCCCCCGTGTCCACCAGAAACTGCGAGGCATGGCCATTGACCGACCCCGCCGTCACAAAATGACCGCCCGAACCCGCCGTCAGAATGATGGACGTGCCCTGCGCGCCACCCAGGCCCCCGCCAATGCTCACCGGGGCGCCGCCCAGCAGCACGGTCTGGCGCTTGCCTGAGACCTCGATGACGGTCTGGTCGGCGCTCACAGTGAGCACCTTGACACCCTGGAAGCTGTCGCCGGCCCCCATGGCCTTGGGCATGCCGCCGTTGACCACCAGCAGCGCTTTGCTGCCCATGCCGCCCGTCATCGCCACGCTTTGAGCCAGGCACGATGTGCCCACCGAGGCCAGCAAGGCGGCCGCCACGCATGAAAATCGTTGGAATGTCATGCCGCCAGCGTAGCGTGTCGGCCCAGGGTCAATCGCGGAAATTGTTGAACGATAAGGGCGCTTCCGTGATTTCCTTTTTCAGCAAGGCCATGGTGGCTTGCAAATCGTCGCGCTTGTTGCCCTGCACGCGCACGGTGTCGCCCTGAATGCTGGCGGTGACCTTGATCTTGCTGTCCTTGATCACCTTCTGGATCTTCTTGGACAACTCGGATTCGATGCCGGCCTTGATGGTGATGGTCTGCTTGACCTTGTCGCCGCCGATTTTTTCGACCTTGCCAATGTCCAGAAAGCGCACGTCGACGCTGCGCTTGGTCAGCTTGTTGGTCAGGATGTCGCGCACCTGGTCGAGCTGAAAGTCGCTGTCGCCCAAGATGATGATTTGCTTGTCCTTTTCCTTGAATTCGATGGCGGCACTGGTGCCCTTGAAGTCAAAGCGGGTGCCGATTTCCTTGCTGGTTTGGTCGACGGCATTGCGCACCTCGACCAGGTTGGGATCCAGAACGGCGTCAAAAGTAGGCATGAAATTCTCCTTTGTGTCTGCGAAAATTCTGCCATGCAGCAACCCCTTGACGTCGTGCGAGGCGCAAACCTTCGCGCTTACAACACTTTTGGCCTGTCCGCGGCGGCCCAAACCCTGGTCCGCGTTCAGACGGAGGCCCAGGTGCGCCAGATCGTCAACCATCCTGAATTGGGCCGGATGCCGAAGTTCATCCTGGGCGGCGGCTCCAACCTGGTCCTGACGCAAGACGTCCAGGCCTGCGTGATCAAGGTTGAAATCAAGGGACGCGAGCTGGTCGAAACCCGCGATGACGCCTGGATCGTGGAAGTGGGGGCCGGTGAGTCCTGGCATGAGACCGTGGCCTGGTGCCTGGACGAGGGCCTGCCGGGGCTGGAAAACATGGCGCTGATCCCAGGCACCGTGGGGGCCGCCCCGGTGCAGAACATCGGCGCCTATGGGGTCGAGCTGAAGGACCGGCTGGAGTCGCTCGATGGGGTGGACATGATCACCGGGCGCATGGTGACCCTGGCTGCCGATCAATGCCGCTTCGGCTACCGCGACAGCGTGTTCAAGCAGCTGCTGGCGGGTAAAACCGTGATCACCAAGGTGCGCCTGCGCCTGCCGCGCCCCTGGCAGCCCGTGACCGGTTACATGGAGCTGGAGCGCAAGATGGCCGAGACCGGCATCACCCACCCCGATGCCCGGCAGATCTTCAATTGGATCTGCGAGATCCGGCGCGCCAAGTTGCCCGACCCAGCCACCATCGGCAATGCGGGCAGCTTTTTCAAGAACCCGGTGGTCACCGCCGAGCAATGCCGAGACATCATCGGCCGGGACCCAGAAATCGTGCACTACGCCTTGCCCGACGGCAGCTTCAAGCTGGCTGCCGGCTGGATGATCGATGCCTGCGGCTGGAAGGGCAAATCCATCGGACGGGCCGGCGTGTACGACAGGCAGGCACTGGTATTGGTGAACCATGGCGGCGCCAGTGGCGCGGAAGTGGTCACCCTGGCGCGAGCCATCCAAGAAAGTGTCTACGGCCGCTTCGGCATTCGCCTGGAGCCCGAGCCAGTGGTCGTTTGACATCCCACCCGCTGGGCGACCGAAAATACCCCTTCGCGCGTCCTATACTTTCCGGATAGATCCAAAAATTCCTTTCGGAGGTATCCATGCGTTCTGTTTTTGCCGTGACTGTGCTGGCTGGCCTGTTGGCCACCGCAGGCTGCTCCACCGCGCCCACAATGGGTGACAACAAGGGCGTCGTCAGCGGCGCCGCAGGGGGTGGCAACACCGAAGGCGAAAACACCTCGCTGGAAAAATGCACCGAATCGCTGGGCACCCTGGCGATCGAAGAGGACACCTCCGCGCCTTGGTACTACCACTTGCGCGAGCACCAACTCGGGTCCACCGTGCCGGTGCTGCGCTTGATGATCCAGCAAAGCAATTGCTTCGTCATCGTGGAGCGCGGCCGCAGCATGCACAACGTGATGCGCGAGCGTGACCTGGCCCGTGACGACGAAAGCCGTGCCGGCAGCAATTTCCAGAAGGGTCAGTTGGTGGCTGCGGACTACACCATGAGTCCGGCCATCCAGTTCTCGGGCAAGACCGGCGGCGGCAGCGCCTTTGGCGGCGGGCTGGTGGGCAGTGTGTTTGGCGCCGTGGCTGGGTCAATGGGCCGCAACGAAGCCTCGACGACTCTGCTGCTGATCGACAACCGCTCTGGCGTGCAGATCGCCGCGGCAGAGGGTACGGCCAAGAACTTTGACTTCGGCATGCTGGGCGCCGCCTTTGGTGGCGGCGGTTTTGGCGGCGGCGGGGGCTACGCCAAGACGCCGCAAGGCAAGGTGGTGGTGGCTGCGTTTGCAGACTCCTACAACCAGATGGTCAAGGCCGTGCGCAACTACCAGGCCCAGACCGTCAAGGGCGGCCTGGGCACGGGCGGACGCCTGGGCGTACAGGGCGGCGACACCGACGCGTCCAAGGAAGTGGACGCGAAGATCAAGGCCGGCACAAAATCGACCACCAAGAAGAAGTGATCATGCGCAGCCCGATCCTCTGCCGGATGAGCCTGTCGGTGGCGTTGGCTGTGGGCGCGGTCGCCCCGGCCCAGTCTGCTGAGTTCAATCTCTTTCTGGGTTGCACCGGCACGGTGAACGTCCAAGGCCAGACTCGGCCCGCCAATCTGGAGTTGGCCATGCGGGACAACAACACGACTGCGCTCATCCAGCGCTCCAACGTGTTACCCGTGGGTGAGCGCTTCAAGTACACCCCCAGCCCGGTGTCCTACACGCTGCTCTACAAAATGCCCCGACCCGGCACCGTGGTCTACCAGGACTGGGTCAGTGGTCAGCTGATCGTGTGGCAGCCCAATCTGAAGCGCCTGGCCACGATCCGCATGGCGATTGACCGACACAATGGCCACCTCGAAGGCGAGTTGCTTGACTTCGACGATGCCTCCTTGGGCACCCTGGCGATGACCTGCGCCAAACGCGACATGGACGACGCGCCTGAGCCGCAGTTCTGACGCGGAGCCTACTGGAAGGGCCGCTGCCCTCATGAAAAAAGCCGCTCGGTGTGAGCGGCTTTTTCTTTGGCGGTTGAGACCGAAGCGGAATCAGCCAAAGTGGCAGATGTAATGGTAGGGCTCGCCTTCGACCTTGATTTCGAACGACGAGTTGCCCGGCACATTGAAGCTTTCGCCAGCGCCGTAGGTCTTCCATTCGGAAGAGCCAGCCAGCTTGATGGTGGCCTTGCCCGCGACGGTTTCCATAATCTCAGGCGCGCCGGTGTTGAAGGTCAAGGTGGCAGGCAAGATCACGCCAACGGACTTGCGAACGCCGTCTGCCAGGGTCACGGTGTGGGACACGCACTTGCCGTCGAAGTAAACATTGGCTTGCGTGGCAACGGTGCCGGCCAGGGTGGTGGTGGTCATGAGGTCTCCAGACAATGAAAGGGCCGATGCGCAGCAGTTCGCATCGGCCAGGGTTCTGTGATCAAGCCGCTTTCTTGGCGGCAGCGCGTTTGGCAGCCGGTTTGGCTGCCGGTTGCGCTGCAGGCTTGATGGCCTTCGGGGCTGCTGCCTTCGTGGCTGCCTTCTTGGCGGCAGGCTTGCGCGCAGCAGGCTTGGCAGCACCCTTGGCGCCGGCAGCGCGCTGGGCCTTCACATTGGCACCAATGCGCAGGCGCAGGGCGTTGAGCTTGATGAAGCCCGCTGCATCGGCCTGGTTGTAGGCGCCGCCGTCATCGTCAAACGTCGAGATCTTGGCGTCGAACAGGCTGTCGGTCTTGGACTCGCGGCCCACGACCAGGATGGTGCCCTTGTACAGCTTGAGCTTGACGGTGCCGTTGACAGTCTCTTGGCTCTTGTCGATCAGGCCTTGCAGCAGTTCGCGTTCGGGGCTGAACCAGTAGCCGTTGTAGATCATGCGGGCGTAACGCGGCATCAGGTCGTCCTTCAGCGCCAGGACTTCGCGGTCCAGCGTGATGGATTCGATGGCGCGGTGGCCGCTCAGCAAGATGGTGCCGCCGGGGGTTTCGTAGCAGCCGCGGCTCTTCATGCCGACGTAGCGGTTCTCGACCTTGTCCAGACGGCCGATGCCGTGCTTGCCGCCGATTTCGTTCAGCTTGGTCAGCACTTGCGCGGGCGACATCTTCACGCCGTCGATGGCGACCACGTCACCCTTGGCATAGGTCAGCTCGATGATCTGGGGCTTGTTGGGGGCCTTCTCGGGCGACACCGTCAGGCGCCACATATTGGCTTCGGGTTCGAAGTTCGGATCTTCCAGCACGCCGCCTTCGTAGCTGATGTGCAGCAGGTTGGCGTCCATCGAGTAAGGGGCGCCGCCCTTGCGCTTCTTGAAGTCAACAGGGATGCCATGCTTGTCAGCGTAAGCCAGCAGCTTTTCGCGGCTCAGCAGGTCCCACTCGCGCCAAGGCGCAATCACCTTGACACCGGGCAGCAAGGCATAAGCGCCCAGCTCAAAACGAACCTGGTCGTTGCCCTTGCCGGTGGCGCCGTGAGAGATGGCATCGCCCTTGGTCTTCTTGGCGATCTCGATCAGGCGCTTGGCGATCAGGGGACGGGCGATGGAGGTGCCCAGCAGGTATTCGCCTTCGTACAGCGCGTTGGCGCGGAACATGGGGAACACGAAGTCGCGCACAAACTCTTCGCGCAGGTCTTCGATGAAGATGTTCTCGGGCTTGATGCCCATCTTCAGGGCCTTGGCGCGTGCGGGTTCGATCTCTTCTCCCTGGCCGATGTCGGCGGTGAAGGTGACGACCTCGCAGTTGTACTCGTCTTGCAACCACTTCAGGATGATCGAAGTGTCCAAACCACCCGAGTAGGCCAGCACGACTTTCTTGACTTTTTGGCCAGCAGCAGCGGGAGCAGGCGCGGCCACGGATGCGACCACAGGCTGGGTCGCCTTGGCTGCCTTGACTGCCTTGGACTTGGCGGACTTGGTAGTTTTGGACATGGTTGTGTCGAGTAGGGATAAGACGAAACCGCCGATTTTAATCTGGGTATCTACCGATGCGCATGGTTTCGACCAGGAGATCGAGGCAACTGTGCGCAGCTTGCGCCTGTGAAGACGCCGGCACGCCCCATTGGGGCAACTGGCCGTCGATGACCATGCGCGCCAGCCCATAGGCGCTGGCCCGCAACGCCATACCCAGTTGCTCACTGGGCACCGTGGCTGGCAATTGCCCTTGTGCCTGGGCACGCGCCACCAAGCTCACGGTGATCGTGCGGACCGCTGTGAAGTGCTGCGCCAGGCTGGCTGACGAGTCAAAGTCAAATAGATGGCGACTCGACACCAGACGGAACTGCGTGGGATGCGCCAAGGCCCAGGTCAAGAAGCTGCGCCCCAGCACTTTGAGGGCCGCGATGCCGTCCGAGGGTGCGGCCTGCTGGTCCATCTCGACCCGAATGCGCAGTTGGCGCGTGGCCTCTTCGGCCAGGGCGGTCATCAACGCTCGCCGATCTGCAAAGTGCCTGAAAGGCGCGCCGGACGACACGCCGACCCTGCGCGCCACCTCACGAAGACTGACTTGCTCCAGCCCCGTCTCGGCAGCCAGGGCCAAAGTGGCATCCAGCAAGGCCTGGCGCAAATTGCCATGGTGATAAGGGCGGCGGGCGGCAAGCGTCATGACGTGGGTTCCTCGATGGGCATACCTGAAATGTAAGCACTGCGTATTTTCTTTGCCAGCGCGGCGGGGCCTGCCTAGCATCCGGTCCAACTTCATTTCAGGAGACCCCTCATGCCCGGCTCGCCTTCTCTGGCTCAACCCGCTCCGTCAGCGCAATTGACGGCCCAGTCCGCCGCGCGATTTCACTTCGGTCCCTGGGCGCCGGCGACGCTTGTGCTTTTGCTGGCCATCCTGTGGCTTCTGTGGCCCGGGATCGAGGTGCCCACCGTCCGCGCCGTGATCCGTCTGACCGCGCGAACCTCGCTGTTCTTCTTTTTGATGGCCTTCACGGCTCAGGCCATCTGGCAACAGTGGCCGCACGGCTGGAGCGCCTGGTCACGCCGGTATCGCCGTCAATGGGGCTTGTTGTTGGTGACATCCCATGCTTTGCACCTGGCAGGCATCCTGACCTTTCAGCATCTGGACCCCAGCGGCTTTCGGGCGCTGGTCCCGCCAGTGACGCTTTACACAGGCGCGGTCGCGTATGTCTTTCTGGCCCTGATGGGGCTGAGTTCGAACGACACGGTGATGCGCTGGATGGGCCGCACGGCGTGGTCCCGGCTGCATGTGTGGGGCAGCCACTACCTGTGGCTGAGTTTCCTGGTGGCCAATGCCAAGCGCATGCCGCAAAGTGCGCTGTACGGCATCCCTGTCGCGCTTTTGATTGGCGCCTGGCTGCTGCGGCGCCGCGCGGTTCACCCATCTTTACAGTTGTGACGCACCCGTTTTGTCAGCGCACCGCAGTGGGGCCGCGTTGAGGTCTCAGGCCCCACCGTAGCGGGGCCCAAAATGGAGACTGTCATGCAACGCACCGGTTCAATCCGCCCCGCCAACCTCTTTGCGATCAGCGCGCTCGCCCTGTCGACCGCCGCCTGCGCCGGCCCCCGCGTTGGTGAAATCGTGGGCAACCCAAGCTCCAGCACGATGACCATCCAAGCCCGCGTGCTCTCTTCTTCGCCCGTGGTGGCGCAAGTGGCCGTGCCTCGTCAGGTTTGCTACGACGAAATGCGTCAGGAACCGGCCCGCTCGTCCGGGGCGGGCGCCATCATGGGCGCGATCGCAGGGGGCGCCATGGGCAATGCAGTCGGCAAGGGTACCGGCCGCGCCGTGACCACCGGCCTGGGCGTGATCCTGGGCGCCGCAATGGGTGACCGCATCGAAACCGATGGCCGCCCCGGCGTGACCCGTACCGTGCAGCGCTGCGAACAACAAAACACCTATCAAAACCAGGTGGTGGCCTACAACGTCGTGTATGAATACGGCGGCCAGCGCTACAGCACGCAGATGCAACGCGAACCGGGCGCCACCATCCCGGTCACCGTGACCGTCAACCCCGGAGACCAGGGCGGCTACAACGGCTACAGCCCGCAACCTTATTCTTACTATCAGCCTGCCCAACCGGTGATCGTGGCACCCGCCGTCACGCGTTATGTGGTGCAGCCCGCCCCGGTCACCCAGGTGGTCTATCGCCCTGGCATCGTCGTGCGTGACTGGGACCGCGGCGACCGCTGGGACCGCCGCCACGACCGCGACGAGCGTTGCGAAGAACGTGACGAGCGCCGCTGGCACCATGGTGGCCGGGACGATGGCCGCGCCACCTTCACCAGCCGGTGGAACTGATCGTCGCCTGAGCCTTGCCCAAGCGGCAATCTGGCCGCCAAGAACGGGCTATTTTGGCCCTCGTTCACCTGCCCATTCCTGCACAGTATGGCGTTGAGTCCAAACGACCAGGGATGGGTGCATGCAGCACGCCGAATTCATACATTTTGTCCGGCTCAGTGAATACGCCTGTGCCGAACAGCCCCAACAATATCGTCGCAGCGTGGCGCTGTTTGCGGCCCTGGGCTATGCCTGGGTCGCCGGCTGCTTGCTGGTCGCCCTGGGGCTGCTGTGGTGGGTGGTGCCCTATATGCTGCAAGGGCATGTGCGTCACACCACCATCGCGGTGCTGATCGGCTCGATCGGTTTGGGCTGGAGCAGCTTGCGTGCGCTTTCGACCCGCATCGACAGCCAGCCCGAAGGCATCAGGCTCACATCAGAGCAAGCGCCCGAGTTGTTCAAGGCGCTGGACCGCATCCAACGCAAGGTCAAAGGCCCGAAGCTGGACGAGGTCTACATTGACAACGCCTTCAACGCGAGCATCACGCAGTTACCCAGGTTTGGCCTGCTGGGCGGCACCATCAATCGGCTGCATCTGGGACTGCCTCTGGTGATGGCGTTGGATGTGCCCCGTTTGCTGGCTGTGCTGGCCCATGAATATGGCCACTTGCGGGGCGGACATGGGCGCTTTGCAGCCTGGATTTATCGCACGCGGTTGAGCTGGGCGCGCTTGAACGATTCCTTGTCGGACGAGGGCATCGCCAACGCGGCCACCCAGTTGTTTTTGAAGTGGTACGTGCCCCGCTTTGTGGCCAAGACCTTTGCGCTGGCCCGGCAAGATGAATACGAGGCCGACCGCATTGCCGCCAAGCTCTATGGCACCAATGCCATCGCCGCAGCACTGGTGGAGATCGACATCAAAGGCAGCTGGCTGCAAGCGGACTTCTGGCCGAGCCACTGGCAAACCGCCAGCCTGCATCCCACCCCGATGGGACCCTTCAAGGCGATGCGGCGTCTGTTGATTGCCCCGCCTGATGCGGCCTTCGCGCAAGAGACTTTGCGTCAGGCACTCAAGCGCCTGAGCGAGGTCGACGACACCCACCCGGTGTTGAAAGATCGCATCGAAGCCCTGAAACAGAAGCCGGCCTTGCCCACTTGGTCCACCCATGGCGCCGTGATTCTGCTGGGCGCCCAATTGGACACCTTGATCGCCCACTTCGACAAGCAATGGTGCCTGGACCATGCCAGCGACTGGAAGACGCACCACGCTCGCATGGCCCGGCTGGCCGAGCAGATCCAGGACTGGCAGGCCCGGTCAGACGCCTTGAGCACCGATGAACTGGTGCAATGGGCCTGCGCCCAGCGCCGGCTGGATCGCCGTGTCGACGTGCGCCCTTTGTTCGAGCAAGCGCTGCAACGCCATGACACCCACGCTGCAGCGCTGCAAGGCATGATCTGGAGCCTGGGCCCCGCCGAGCGGCCGCGCAAACTAAGCTTGCTGGAACAACTGTGGCAAGCCAGCGAAGACCACCGTCACTGGGCCGCTCGCTATGCGGTGACCGAACTCGAAGCCAAGCAGGCCCTGGATGGCCAGACGCCTGCAGCGCTCAAGCTGTGGCGCCAGCGCGTCAGGGACACCCAGGCACAAGAGAGCCAGGCCTGGGACGATCTGACCACGCCGCCTTGGTTTGGCAATGCGGCGCGCCATGATTTGAATGAGACGGAGCTGGCATCCGTTCGCGACGGCCTGGCGGCACACCCGAGCATCAAGACAGCCTGGTTGGTGCGCAAGCGGCTGCCAAGCTGGCCCCAACGGCGGGCTTACCTGGTGCTGGTCGACCTCCCCAAACTCAAGGACCCGCAACGCTTCAAGCTGTGCCGCCAGCTGGAACAACAACTGGACTTGCCCGGCCCCGCACTGGTGCTGTGGGCGGGAACCGATCCGACCTTGCAAGACATCCAGCGCGCCGCTTACGAGCCCATTCACACGCGCTGACTGGGCCCCATGCTGGCAGCGGCAAACAAATCCAGTTGAGGCGCGACCTCGGCTTGCGCTGCTTGCAGCCGCGCGCGGCAGACGCCTGGGTCGAAGGCCGAGGTGTCGAGCTCGATGCCCCGGCGCCCGATGCCATGACGTGCCGCCGCCTTGCTCACCCGCTGCGCAATCAACTCGGCCCACACCCCCTGCCCCCGCATGCGCAAGCTGTAGTCCGAGTCGTACTCCTTGCCCCCTCGCATTTCACGGATGCGGGCCATGATGCGGTCGGCTCGCTCGGGCACGTGGTGCATCAACCATTCCTGAAACAAGGGCCGAACCTCCCAGGGCAGGCGCACGACGGTGTAGTGGATGTTGGCGGCCCCGGCTTGCGCCGCCGCTTCGATGATGGGTTCGATCTCCGGCTCATTGAGAAACGGAATGATGGGCGCCACATTGACCCCGACTGGTACGCCCGCGTCGGCCAAACGCCTGACAGTCTGCAAGCGCCGATGGGGCGCCGCACCGCGGGGCTCCAGCTTGCGGGACAGGGCCGCATCCAGCGTGGTGAGGCTGACCATCACGTAGGTCTGGCGCCGCTGGGCTGCCTGGGACAAGATATCGAGGTCTCGTTCCACCCCGCTGGATTTGGTGACGATGGTGAAGGGATGGTGGCACGCCTGCAGCACCTCCAGCACCGACCGCGTCAGGCGCCATTCTCTCTCGATGGGCTGATAAGGGTCGGTGGCTGAGCCGATGTTGATGGGGCTGCACACATGCCCCTTCTTGCTCAACTCACGCATCAGCAAATCGGCGGCATTGACCTTGGCGACCAGCCGGGTTTCGAAGTCCAGCCCCGGCGACAGGTTCAGGTAGCCATGCGTTGGGCGGGCGTAGCAATAGATGCAGCCATGCTCGCAGCCCCGATAGGGGTTGATGGACCAGGTGAACGGGATGTCGGGCGAATCGTTGCGCGACAGGATGCTGCGTGCGGTCTCGGGCGTGACTTCGGTGACCGGTGCCGGCGGGAGGTCTTCGCCGTCCAGCTCGTTCCAGCCATCATCCACCGATTCACGATCCTGGCGGGCAAAGCGGTGCGCCAGTTGGGTGGCCGTCCCGCGCCCTTTCAGCGGTGCCGCCACCTGGCGGGCGTCCGGGACCCAGGCGACTTCCTGCCAGCCTTCATCAAAGGGCTGGCGGGATTCAGTGCCGACTGAGCGAGGTAAAGCTGACTTCATGTGCTGTATTTTCATACAGTATTTTGATTTTGTCAGCCCTCTCCGTAAACCAATTGCGGTTTCGCCTCGGGCATCAGCTCCTTCATGCGAATCAGAGCCTCGTCGCTGGGGTAGACCCAGGCCGCGTCACCCAAGTCCAACTCGCCGCGGGCGGCCAGATCCGGCGTGCGGCGCTCGATCACCACCCGAATGGGCAGACCTTGTCTGGAGTCGGGCAGATCGGGCTGGGGCGCCTCGATGACCTTGGCCGGGAACTCGCGCAGCACCTCGGCCACCGGCAGCTTGTTGCCTGTGGCGGTCAGGCGCACAAAGCGTGCATAGCGGCAACGTGCCGTGCCCAGGCTGAAGATCTGCTGCACGTTCAGGCGCAGCCCGCCTGAGAAGCGGTCCGTCTGCACTTTGCCCTGGATGATGACCAGCTCGTCATCCTTGAGCAGATCCTTGTTGGCGTCCAGCGTGTCCTGATTGGCCACGGCCTCGATCACGTCGCTCTTGTCGTCGAGCTTGAAGATGCCGACCCGGCCCCGCGTGCCGTTGATGACGCGCAACTCGCTGATGATGCCGGCCACCACTTGCGGGTCGCGGCTGTCTTTCAGGTCGCCAATGCGCTGCTTGGCAAAGCGACGCACCTCGGACTCGGCCTCGTCGAACAGGTGGCCCGACAGGTAAAAGCCGATGGCGGTCTTTTCCAGCGAGAGGCGCTCCTTCAATGTCCACGGCTCGGTGGGCACCAGTTCGGGCTCGTTGGTCGAGGCCGCATGGCTGTCACCGAAGTCGAACAAGCCGCCTTGATCGGCATTGGCCGTCAGCGTGTCGGCATATTCAAAGGCCAGGCCCACGCTGGCCAGCAGGCCCGCACGATGCGGCTCCAGCGAATCGAATGCGCCGGCCTTGATCAAGGCTTCGACCACACGCTTGTTGACCTGCTTGCGGTCCACGCGCGCACAGAAATCAAAGAAGCTCTTGAAGGGGCCGTTCTCTTTGCGCTCCCGCACCAAGGCTTCGATCGCGCCCTGACCTGTGCCTTTGACCGCACCCAGCGCATAGCAGATGGCCCGGTCGCCCGTGGGCACAAAGCGCCACTCGCCCTGGTTCACATCGGGCGGCGAGAAGGTGATGCCGAAGTTCTGCGTGGCATCGTCATGGAAGATCTTGAGCTTGTCCGTGTCGTCACTCGACACGCTCATGTTCCCTGAGAAGAATTCAGACGGGTAATGCGCCTTCAACCAGGCCGTGTGATAGGCCAGCAAGGCATAGGCAGCGGCGTGCGACTTGTTGAAGCCATAGCCAGCGAACTTCTCCATCACGTCGAAGATCTCGTTGGCCAGTTCTGCCGAGATGCCGTTCTTGGCCGCACCCGCCGCAAAGATGCCGCGGTGCTCGGCCATCTCTTCGGCCTTCTTCTTGCCCATCGCGCGGCGCAGCATGTCGGCGCCGCCCAGCGAGTAGCCCCCCACCTTCTGGGCCACCTGCATCACCTGCTCCTGGTAGACCATGATGCCGTAGGTCTCCTTGAGCACGGACTCCATCAAGGGGTGCGGGTAGTCCACCTCTTCACGGCCATGCTTACGCGCGCAGAACGAGGGGATCAGGTCCATGGGACCGGGTCGGTACAGCGCCACCAGCGCAATGATGTCCTCGAAGACGCTGGGCTTGGCGTCGCGCAGCATGCCCTGCATCCCGCGGGATTCAAGCTGGAACACGGCCACCGTTTTGCCTTCAGACAGCAGCCGGTACGAGGCCGCATCGTCCAGCGGAATCTTCGCGAAGTCGAAGTCCTTCTGATCCGGGTGGCGGGCAATGATGTAGTCCTTGGCCAGCTCCAGAATGGTCAGCGTGGCCAGCCCCAGGAAGTCGAACTTCACCAGGCCGATGGCTTCGACGTCGTCCTTGTCGTACTGGCTGACCGCACTGTCGCTGCCCGGCTGCATGTACAGCGGGCAGAAGTCGGTGATCTTGCCCGGCGCGATCAGCACGCCCCCGGCGTGCATGCCGATGTTGCGCACCATGCCTTCCACGCGCATGGCAAGTTCCAGCAACGAGGCCACTTCTTCTTCAGCGGCTTCACGTTGCTCCAGTTCGGGCGCTTCTTTGCGGGCGTAGATGACGCCGGGGTCCGGGCTCTCGGGTACCTTGGCGAGGGTCACCGTCTTGCCGGGTGGCGCGGGGATCAGCTTGGCGATCGAGTCGACATGGCCATAGCCCATGCCCAGCACCCGGCCCACGTCACGCAGCGCAGCCTTGGCCGCCATGGTGCCGAAGGTGGCGATCTGGGACACGGCCTCGCGGCCATAGCGGTCCTTCACGTAGTCGATGACGCGGTCGCGGTTGCCCTGGCAGAAGTCGATGTCGAAGTCGGGCATCGAGACCCGCTCGGGATTCAGGAAGCGCTCGAACAGCAGGTTGTATTTGAGCGGGTCCAGGTCGGTGATCTTGAGCGCATAGGCCACCAGCGAGCCGGCACCCGATCCCCGGCCCGGCCCCACAGGGCAGCCGTTGTTCTTGGCCCAGTTGATGAAGTCCGCCACGATCAGGAAGTAACCCGGGAAGCCCATCTTCAGGATCGTGTTGATCTCGAATTCCAGCCGCTCCACGTACTCCGGTCGTTTGGCCTCGCGCTCCGCTTCGGTGGGGAACAGATGGATCAACCGCTCTTCCAGCCCCTCGAACGACAGCTGGCGGAAGTAGTCCGCCATGGGCATGGGCTCGCCACTGGGCAGGATCGGTGTCGGGAAGTTGGGCAGCTGCGGCTTGCCCAGCACCAAGGTCAGCGAACAACGTCGGGCAATGGCCACCGTGTTCGCCAGGGCGGAAGGGATGTCGGCGAACAGCGCCTCCATCTCGGCGGTGGTTTTGAAGTGCTGCTCACGCGTGAAGCGCTTGACGCGACGCGGGTTGCCCAGCGTTTCGCCCTCGGCAATGCAGGTGCGGGCTTCATGCGCCTCGAAGTCATCCGGCTCTTGAAACTGGATGGGATGGGTGGCCACCACCGGCAAACCGAGCCGGGCCGCCAAGGGCACGGCGCCCCGGATATGCGGCTCATTGGTGGGATGACCCGCGCGTTGCAGCTCGATGTAGAAGCGCCCCTCAAAGGCCTCGGCCAGCCGGCGCGCCTGCGCTTCTGCCTTGGCCAGGTCGCCGTTGAGGATGGCTTGTCCCACCGGGCCCAGATCGGCCCCGGACAGGCAGATCAGACCCGTGTTGTTCTCGGCCAGCGAGGCCCAATGCACCCAGGCGTGGGTGCGCTGCCCCGGCGCCGTCCAGGCCTCGCCCAGCAGCTCACACAAGCGCAGATAGCCCTGGCGGTTTTGCACCAGCAGCAGCAAACGGTGGGGTGCCTTGCCCGCCTCATCCGGCTCCAGCCAGACATCGGCCCCGATGATGGGCTGAACCCCCTTCTTCTGCGCGCCTTTGTAGAGCTTGACCGCACCGAACAAGTTGCTCAGGTCTGTGACCGCCACGGCCGGCTGCCCGTCCTTGGCGGCCGCCTTGATCAGGTCGTCGATACGGACCGTGCCGTCAACGACGGAAAACTCGGTGTGGGAACGCAGGTGTACAAATGCCATCCCGGCATTGTAAGAAGCCGCCGGGCCTCAGTCGCCCGACTTCCTGGCTTTGTCGCCGCCCAGCAGGGCCAACAGGCCCAAATACGGCAAGGTGTTGGTGCGCACAACCTTGTCCAGCGGGGTCTTGAAGCCATCTTGCATCCAGCGGGCTGCCAGCAGGATGTTCAGGCCCACCATGCCGTCGGACAGCAGCGCCACGTCGATGTCTTGCGCCGCCTCGGGCGGAATCATCGACAGCAGACGGGTGCGGACCAGTTGCCCATAGTCACGGGCCGTGTCGCCACTGATGCGGGCCACTTCGCTGTTGATGCCCACGGCGTCCACCAGCATCACCTGCCCCCGCCGCGGGTCTTCGCGGATGAATTCCAGAAACACCCGCAACGACGACTCGACCAGGGCGACCGGTTGCTGGGGTTCGCTGCCGGCAAACACGGTGAGCGTGCGCTCCATCAATTGATGGCGCATGTCCACGTAGACCGCGATGAACAGCTCGGACAAGGTTTTGAACGACTCGTAAAAGTAGCGCTCGGTCAAGTGCGCCGCCACACAGACTTCACGCACGGTGGCGGCGTGGAACCCCTTGGTGCCAAAGACCTCGGTGCCGCCTTCAATCAACTTGGCGCGGCGCTGGCGCTGGCGCTCTTCCGGCAGGACACCGCCGTAGCGGCGCCGGCTGCCAGATGGGGATTCAGGGGGGCTTGCTTGCATAGGGATGCCTATATTGACACGAACCATTGTCAAAGCTATTCTGACAAACAACATTGTCAAAAATCAAGCCGCACGCCATGAGTTTTCAGTCAGTCCTCACCGGTTGGTTCCTGCGCTACAAATTCAAGCGCGAAACGCGTGGCACGCTCGATGTGAAAAGAGCCCGGCAAATGGTGACCGACATGGCGCGCCGCAACCCGCCTGTGCCCAAAGAGGTTCAGCACATTCCGGTCGCGGCCCAAAGCGGCTTGTGCGCCGCGGAATGGCTGAAAGTGGCGCAGCCTCAATGCACCATTCTGTATTTCCATGGCGGCGGCTACTTCTTCTGCGGGCTGGACACCCACCGCCCCGTCTGCGCCTATCTGGCCAAGACCGCCCAGGCGCAGGTCCTGTCGGTCGACTACCGCATGGCGCCCGAGCATGTGTTTCCGGCCGCCATTGAAGACGGCGTGGCCTGGTGGAAGGCCTTGCTCGCGCAGGGCATCGATCCCAAGAAAGTCATGTTTGGTGGCGATTCAGCCGGCGGGGGCCTGACCCTGGCGGTGCTCGTGGCGGCACGCGATGCCGGTCTGCCCATGCCAGCGGGTGCCGTGCTGTTCTCGCCCTGGACCGATCTGAGCTGCTCCGGCGATTCGATGCGCACCCAGGCCCAGGCCGACGTCATGTTCGACCCGCAAGCCCTGCCCCAGGCGGCCCAGTTCTATCTGGCGGGCAAGCCGGCCAACACGCCGCTCGCCTCGCCTTTGTTTGCCGACCTGCAAGGCCTGCCGCCCTTGATGATCCATGCCAGCGAACACGAAGTCTTGCTGGACGACTCGACCCGCCTGCATGCCAAGGCGCAGCAGTTGGGCATCCCCTCCGAGCTGCATCTCAAGCCCAAGATGCCCCATGTCTGGCCCACGATGGTCCTGCTGCCTGAAGCGCGGCACAGCCTCAAGCACACCGTCGCCTTCATGCAGCGCGTGATGGCTTGAACGCGGACCTTGTTCCATCCCTCTTTCGATCACCGCACATGAAATCCTTTGACAACAAAGTGGCCGCCATCACCGGCGCCGCATCCGGCATGGGCCGCACCCTGGCCATCGAACTGGCCCGTCGCGGCTGCCATCTGGCACTGAGCGACGTCAATGATGCCGAATTGGCCAAGACAGCCGAGCTGGCCGGCGTCCATGGCGTGCGCGTCACCCTCACGAAACTGGATGTCGCCAATCGCGAAGCGGTGTTCGCCTGGGCCGATCAGGTCGTCAAAGACCACGGCAAGGTCAACCTGATCTTCAACAACGCCGGTGTGTCACTGACCGTGCCGCTCGAATCGGTCAAGCAGTCCGACTTCGACTGGATCATGGGCATCAACTTCTGGGGCGTGGTCTACGGCTCGCAAGCCTTCCTGCCCCATCTGAAGGCCAGCGGCGACGGCCACATCGTCAACACCTCCAGCGTGTTCGGTTTGATCTCGGTGCCCAGCCAAGGCACCTACAACGCCAGCAAATTTGCCGTGCGCGGCTACACCGAAGCCCTGCGCATGGAACTGGACCTGGCCGACTGCGGGGTCAGCGCGACCTGCGTGCACCCGGGCGGCATCAAGACCAACATTGCCATGGCGGGCAAGGTGGACCCCAGCATGCAGGCCCTGACCGGCGTCGACATCGAAACGCAGAAGCGCCGTGCCAACAAGGCCATCAACGTGACCACGGCCGAGAGCGCAGCCTTGCAGATTCTGGCCGCCGTTCAGAAAAACCAGCGCCGCGTGCTGGTCGGCCCTGACGCCAAGCTGATCGACAAGATCGTGCGGATACTGGGCTCCTGGTACCAGCCGGTCATCATGCGGCAGCTGCGAAAAATGAACCCACCTCGTCAGGCCGCCAGAAGCGCGGCATGATGCGCGCATGAATTGGATCAAACGCATTTGGTGGACGGCCATCGTCCTGGTTCTGTGTCTGACGGCAGGGGTGTGGGCCACCTGGGAGCCCGACAAGCAGCTCGGCCAGCTGGTCGCCCGCTGGGCCCCTGAGCCCTCCACCTTCGTCGAGCTCGACGGCATGCAGGTGCACCTGCGCGACACCGGCCCGCGCGACGACACCACCCCCATCGTGCTAATCCACGGCATGGCGTCCAGCCTGCACACCTGGGAAGGTTGGCAAACGCAGTTGCAAAAGCAGCGCCGTGTCATCTCGTTCGACCTGCCGGGCTTCGGCCTGACCGGGCCCAGCCCCCAAAGCGATTACCGCATTGATGCCTACACGCGTTTCGTGTTGCGCATGCTCGACAGCCTGAATGTCAAACGGGTCATCCTGGTGGGCAACGCCCTGGGCGGCGAGATCGCCTGGCAAACCGCCGTGCTGGCCCCCGACCGCGTCAAGAAACTGGTCCTGATCAGCTCGGACGGCTATCCGCAATCGGCCCTGTCCATGCCGCTGGCGTTTCAGATGGCGGGTGCCAAAGGATGGCGCTGGATCGTCGAGCGCGTGTTGTCTCGATCGGTGGTGGCCTCCAGCGTGCGCAGCGTGTACGGGGACCCGAGCAAAGTCACCCAGGATCAGATCGACCGTTACTACCAGATCAACCTGCGCGTCGGCAACCGCAAGGCGCTGTTCCTGCGCATGGACCAGGCCCAGTTCGGCTACAGCGCCAACCTGATCCACCGCATCACGCAGCCGACCCTGGTGCTGTGGGGCGGTCGCGACCAGATGAACCCCGTGGAGCATGGGCCCTATTTCTGCCGCGACATCCCGAAGTGCAAGCTGGTGACTTTGCCCACACTGGGCCACATCCCGCAAGAAGAAGACCCGGTCGCCACGCTTCAGGCGGCCCGGGCCTTTTTGACGCAGTGATGGGTGCAGCGAGGCCGCCGCGCCGGATCAGGCCGCGTTGAAACGCGAGGCCGTCTCGGCCACCCGCACGCCGAACAGGCGGGCCGTCTCCAGGTCGCCGGGCAGCATCTCGTCCACGCTGGCGTCAGAGGGCGTCGAGGCCATCGCACCGCTGGATGAAGCCACGTAATTCACATCATTGCGCGTGGCGGACTTGGCATTGCTGGGCAACATGCCCGTGCCCACCCAGACCATGCTGTGCTGCATGGCAAAGGTGAACAGGTAATGCAGGGTGGACAGCTTGTCGCCGTTCATCGAGGCCGAGTTGGTGAAGCCGGCCGCCACCTTGTCCTTCCAGACCTGCTGATACCAGGCTTTGGACGAGGCATCGGCAAACTTCTTGAACTGCCAGGGCACGCTGCCCATGTAGGTCGGCGCACCGAAGACGATGGCATCGGCGGCGGCCAGCGTCTCCCAGCCGCCTTCGGGCAAATTGCCCTCCGCGTCGATGGCCAGCAGGGTGCCACCCGCACCCTGGGCCACCGTCTCGGCCATGCGTTTGGTATGGCCGTAGCCGCTGAAATACACGATCACGATCTTCTTGCTCATTTCAAACTTCCTTTAGCGGACAAAAAATCAGATACCCTTGCCCCATGTTTAGTTACCGACACGGCTTCCACGCGGGCAACCACGCCGATGTGCTCAAGCACATGGTGCTGGTGCAGTTGCTTGAGCACCTGCTGCACAAAGACAAACCTTTTTGGGTGGTCGACACCCATGCGGGCGGCGGCCTGTACGACCTGACCAGCGGCTACGCGACCAAGAGCGGCGAAGCGCTGGAGGGCATTCAGGCCCTGTGGCCCCTGCGAAACAAAAAGAGCACGCCCGAGGCGGTGGCCGCGTTTCTGGCCCAGGTTCAGGCGGTCAACGACAAAGACAACCTGCACTGGTACCCCGGCTCGCCGCAGATCGCTGCGCAGATGCTTCGGGAAGGCGATCACCTGCGGCTGTTTGAGATGCACCCCAGCGAAATCAAGCTGCTGGAGGCGCACTTCGCTTCGGTCAAGCGCGGCGTCAGCATCCAGCAGGCCGACGGCTTCATGGGCCTCAAGGCCTGCGTGCCGCCCCCGCCTCGCCGGGGTCTGATCCACATCGACCCGCCGTACGAGAGCAAAGACGACTACCGCCGCGTGCTGCAAGTGCTCAAAGAGTCCTTGCCGCGCTTTGCCACCGGCACCTACGCCGTCTGGTATCCCGAGATTGCGCGCCGCGAGGCGCAGCAGTTCCCGGGCCAGCTCAAGCGTGTGGCGGCCGAAGCCAGCAAGGTCGACTGGCTGCACGCCACGCTGCGCATCAAGGGTGCGGGCCGTGATGGCACGGGGCTGTTTGGCAGCGGCATGTTCATCATCAACCCGCCCTGGACGCTGTACGACCGCCTGGCCGAAGCCCTGCCCTGGCTGGTCGAAACCATCGGCATCGACGACCACGCGGCCTACACCCTCGAAGCCCAGCAGAGCTGACAGCGGTCCGGTCATCGCAGCGCCCTCATCCGGTCAAGCAGCCAAGTCGAACACCAGCACTTCGGCCTGCTTGCCCTGCTCGATCAGCAACTGGGCCTCGTCTTCCAGAAACAGCGCATCGCCGCCTTGCAGGGTTTGGCCGTTGACGACCACCTCGCCGCGGGCCACGTGCACATAAGCCTTGCGGAAGGGGTTCAATTCCAGTTCCGCCCGCTCGGCGCCGTCGAACAAGCCCACACTCAAGCTGGCATCGGCATGGATCGTCACCGAGCCATCGCGCCCGTCGGGTGAAGCCACCAGGCGCAGGCGCCCCCGCTTGTCCTGCTCATCAAAGTGCTTTTGCTCGTAACCGGGATGGATGCCTTGTTCGCTGGGCAAGATCCAGATCTGCAGCAGATGGGTGGGCTTGTACAGTTCATGGTTGAACTCGCTGTGCATGATCCCGGTGCCGGCGCTCATGCGTTGCACATCCCCCGGCAAGATCGAGGCGCCATTGCCCAGGCTGTCCTTGTGGGCCAAGGCGCCATCCAGCACATAGGTCACGATTTCCATGTCCCGGTGGCCGTGCATGCCAAAGCCGCGCCCCGGGGCGATCACGTCATCGTTGATCACGCGCAGTGGTCCAAATCCCATGAACGCCGGGTCGTGGTATTCCGAAAACGAGAAGCTGTGAGAGGTCTGCAACCAGCCGTAATCAAAAGAGCCTCGGTCGTCCGCACGGCGCAAAGTCAGCATGGTTTTCTCCTTCAGTGAGCACGTCGGTGCTGGTGTCGTCACGGCATCGCTGCCATGGATTCACTGTAGAAAAAACGACCTCATGGAGGGCTGAGACGGACTGATGGCATCATTCAACAAATTTGAACGACCCGCCCGCCATGACCGACCGCCACCACGTTCTCACCCCCGAAGCGCTGCTGATGATGGACACGATCGACCGGGCGGGCAGCTTCGCCGCGGCGGCGCGCGAACTGGGCAAGGTCCCTTCCGCCTTGACCTACAGCGTGCGGCAACTCGAGGACGCGCTGGACGTCCTGCTGTTTGACCGCCGCTCTCGCCAGGCCCAGTTGACCGCCGCCGGCCATGAACTGCTGCGTGAGGGCCGTCTGCTGTTGCAACAGATGGACGCCGTGGCCAACCGGGTCAAACGGGTCGCTTCAGGCTGGGAAGCAGAAATGACCGTCACCCTGGACAAGGCCGTGGCGCCCAAGGCCTTGTTCGACCTGATCGAGGCCTTCTACACCCTCAACCCACCGACGCGCCTGAAGATGCGCAGCGAGGTTCTCACCGGCACGTGGGAAACGCTGGTGTCGGGGCAGGCTGATCTGGCCATCGGCGTGCCGGGCGAGCGCATGTCTCACCCGGGAATTCGTGTCGAGCCGCTGGGCGACATCGAATTCATCCTCGTTGTGGCGCCGCACCACCCGCTGGCCAAAGCGCCCGAGCCTTTGGACCCGTGCCTGCTCGCGCAGCATCGCATCGTGGCTGTCGCCGACAGCGCTCGGGGCCTGGAGCCGGTCACCATCGGCATCCTGCCCGGGCAAGATGTGCTGACGGTGCCAAGCATGGCAGCCAAGCTCGAGGCACAACTACGCGGCATCGGCTGTGGCTTCTTGCCGGTGGCCATGGTCCAGCCTCATCTGGCCGCGGGCCGACTGATCCACAAGCAGGTGGACCACCCGCCCCGCCACTCACGCATCCACTACGCCTGGCGCCAGCCCAACGGCCCCGCAGGACACGCGCTGAACTGGTGGCTCCAACAACTGGAAAGCCCGACCACTCGACGGGCCTTGCTGGACCTGCATGAGGGGCTGATCCTGTGATGGCACCCGCCCCCTACGTCGGCCGGTTTGCCCCTTCGCCGACCGGACCGCTCCATGCTGGCTCGCTTGTGGCGGCGCTGGCCAGCTGGCTCGATGCCAGAGCGCACCAGGGCCGCTGGCTGATCCGAATCGAAGACGTCGACACGCCCCGCTGCGTTGCGGGAGCAGACCGGCTCATCATCGCGCAACTGGCCGCCTGCGGCCTCGTGTCCGACGGCCCCATCGTCTACCAGAGCCAGCGCGGCGCGCTGTACCAGCAGGCCCTCGATCGCCTGATCGCCCAAGGCGACGCCTATCCCTGCGCCTGTACCCGGGCCGAGATCGCCCAGGCCAACGCCGCACTGGGGCTGGCCAAACCGCGGCATGGCGACATGATCTACCCGGGCACCTGCCGGCCGGAGCGGGGCGGACTCGCCGGCCGCCCTGCCCGCGCCTGGCGCCTGCGCGTACCCGATGACGCGCACGCTCACATCGTCTGGCATGACGCGCGCCTGGGGGCGCAATCGCAATGGCTGAACCAGGCGGTCGGGGACTTTGTCATCAAGCGCGCCGATGGCTTGTGGGCCTATCAGCTCGCGGTGGTCGTCGACGATGCGGCCCAGGGGATCACCCACGTGGTGCGCGGCGAAGATCTGGCCGACAACACCCCCCGCCAGATCTGGCTGCAGCAGCGACTGGGTCTGCCCACGCCGGCCTACCACCACACGCCGCTGGTGCTTGGCACCAATGGCGAAAAGCTGTCCAAGCAAAACGGTGCCGCGCCGCTCAGCGTCGACCAACCTCTGAACGCCTTGCGTCAGGCTGCGCAGGTTCTGGGGCTGGCGGTGTCCGCCCCCTCCATCCAAACCTGGCTGGACGCGGCCGTTTCCGCATGGCAAAAGACTCGCCTGTCCTGAACGCTCGCCCCCGACTCTGGGGGTGAAGTAAGTCACACAATGCTCGATAACCCTGCAACAATCGATCAAACGGGCTCGAAGTCCCGCCCCTATACGATTGAAAGCAGTCACCATGAAGTACCGTCAACTGGCATTGAGCTTGGTCGCTGGCCTGACCGTGGCAAGTGCGCAAGCCGCCACCCCCGCCCATTCCTACGTTTTCAGCACCGGCTTCTCCGACGCCGATGTGTCCTGGTCCAACGCCACGCTGTCCGATTCGGGCTTGAATGTCGGCTGGGACGGCCAGGTCGCCCTCTCCAACGTGCTGTCCTCGCCTGAATACTCGCTGGATCTGGTTCTGAGCCTGGATCGCACCGACTGGCAGCGCAAGGTCCTCGACTTCAAAGGTCTGAGCACCGACGGCGGCCTGTACGTCGACTTCGGCCAGGTCAGTCTGTCTGACAATGCCGGCGCTTATGTCGCCAGCAGCGCCAACGTGGTGTCCGCCCTCAGCCCCGTGCGCCTGACCTTCACGCGCACCGCCACCGGCCTGTTCTCCAGCTATGTCAACGGCGCCCTGCAATTCAGCTTTGACGACGCCGCCAACCTGACCACCTTCGGCACCAGCGGCATCTTCTTCAAGGACGACGCAGCCGGTTGCGGTTACTGCCAGACCGGCGGTTCGCTGGCCTACGTCAACGTCTACGACACCGCCTTGTCGGCACGCGAAGTCTCCAGCATTGGCAACCCCGTGACACCCGCTGTGCCCGAGCCCGAATCGGCTGCGCTGCTGGTCGCCGGTTTGCTGACCGCCGGCACGCTGTTCAAGCGCCGTCAGGCTCGCTGAAGCGCCCCACCGCCAGGCTGACCTCCTCCGTCGGCCCAGCGCAAAGATCAACCCCGAATCGCTGGTTCGGGGTTTTTTCGTTCCACGACGACAAAGTGCTTGCGCACGGGCTCGATCACCTCGAACGCCCCCTCGAAGCCACCCGGAATCACCGCCCCCTGGCCGGCAGGCACATCGGTCCAGCCGCCTTGCGCATCGTGCAGGCGCACATGCCCCTGCAGCACGAAGAAATACTCGTCCTTACCCGGCGGAAACACGATGCGCCAGCGCCCCACTTCGCAAGCCCAGATCCCGCTGCTCATCACGCCATCGGCTGATTCATAGAGCGTCCAGGTCTCTCGCCGTGGGCAGCCCGCTTCCCGGCGATCCTCGCGCGGGTGGTCCACGACTCCCGGTGTGGCTGGCGCATCCAGGCGCACGATCTGGGGCACGCTCATGTCGTCACCAGGAAGTGCTCGCGGTAATAGGCCAGCTCATCGATGGACTCATGGATGTCGGCCAAAGCGGTGTGCTTTTGCGCCTTCTTGAACCCCTCGGCCAGCCCCGGGCGCCAGCGTCGGGCCAGCTCCTTCAGGGTGCTGACATCCAGGTTGCGGTAGTGGAAAAACGCCTCGACCTCCGGCATGTAATTGGCCAGAAAACGCCGGTCCTGGCAGATTGAGTTGCCGCACATGGGCGACTTGTTGGCCCCCACATACTGCTTCAGAAAGCGTAGGACGGCCTCGGTGGCCTGAGCCTCGTCCACCGTCGATGCCTTGACGCGGTCAATCAGGCCGCTCTTGCCATGGGTCCCCTTGTTCCACTTGTCCATGGCGTTGAGCGCCTCATCAGACTGGTGAATGGCCAGCACCGGCCCTTCCACCCGTATCGACAGATCCGGACTGGTCACCACCACCGCGATCTCGATGATGCGGTCGCTTTGGGGCTTGAGCCCGGTCATTTCCAGGTCAATCCAGATCAGGTTCAAATCGCTGCGGCTCAAGGCCGGCACGTCGCTCGGGGATGCCACAGGCTCGCTCATGGAAATCGGTGCTCTCGCTGCAAATAAAGGATCGGCAGGATTGTGGAGCAACTCTTACACTTGCGCCCATGCAATCGACAACCCTGACCCTGGTATTCGCCGCTTTTGTGGTGGCCTCCCTGTTGACCAAACTCTGGCTGGACGCCCGGCAGGCGCGCCATGTCTCGCAGCACCGTGAGCAGGTGCCTCCCGCCTTCATCGACGAAGTCTCGCTCGAACAGCACCACCGAGCTGCCGCCTACACGGTCGACAAGCTGCGCTTCGGCCTGATCGTCGCCGCGGTCGGCGCAGTCACCCTGATCGGCTGGACCTTGCTGGGCGGCCTGCAAGAGCTCAACCAGTGGGTGCGAGACACCGTCTACAGCCGCTGGGGTGCCCTGCCTTATCAACTGGCTTTGCTGGCCGGATTCAGCCTGATCTGTGGGTTGATTGATCTGCCCCTGAGCGCCTGGAGCACCTTCCGTATCGAACAAAAGCATGGCTTCAACCGCATGACCCTGGGCATGTGGCTGGGCGACATCGTCAAACAAACTCTGCTGGGCGCGGTGCTGGGCACGCCCATCGCGGCCTTGATCCTGTGGCTCATGGGCGCAGCCGGCCAGCAATGGTGGCTGTGGGCCTGGGCCTCGTGGGTCGGTTTCAGCCTGCTGCTGATGGTGATTTTTCCGATCTTCATCGCCCCGCTGTTCAACAAGTTCGAGCCTCTGCAGGACGATGGTCTGGCCCAGCGCGTCACCGCCCTCATGAGTCGCTGTGGCTTCAAGGCCAAGGGTCTGTTCGTGATGGACGGCAGCCGCCGCTCCGCCCATGCCAACGCCTACTTCACGGGCCTGGGTGCTTCCAAGCGGGTCGTCTTCTTTGACACCTTGCTCAAGAAGCTGTCGCATGGCGAGGTGGAGGCGGTGCTCGCACACGAGCTGGGCCACTTCAAACACAAGCATGTGCTCAAGCGCATGATCATGATGTTCGTGCTCAGTCTGGCGGGCTTTGCATTGCTGGGCTGGCTGACGCGTCAGGTGTGGTTCTACCAGGGTCTGGGCGTGAACCCGAACCTCAACGCACCCAACGATGCGCTGGCTCTGCTGCTGTTCATGCTGGCGTTGCCCTCGTTCATGTTCTTTGTCTCGCCCGTGTTTGCCTATTTCTCGCGCCGGGACGAATACGAGGCCGATGCCTATGCCTGCCAGCAGGCGGCACGCGAAGACCTCGCCAGTGCCCTGATCAAGCTGTACAAGGACAACTCGGCCACGCTCACACCTGATCCGGCCTATGTGCGGTTTCACTACTCGCACCCGCCCGCCTCCGAGCGCCTGGCCGCCATGGCCGCCCTGCCCCGGGCCACAGCATGAAGCGCAACCAACGCGCCGCGGCGGGCAAACCCCACGCCCCGGTGGCTGACCTGGAAACGGGGCTGGTCGTCTCCACGCACGGCCGCCACTGTGTGGTTGAAACCCCCGACAAGCGCCGCCTGATCTGCCACCCTCGCGGCAAGAAGAGCGAAGTGGTGGTGGGTGACCACGTGACCTGGCATCTCACCCAGGAACAAGGCGACGAGGGCATCATCGTCCAAATCGAGGAGCGCAAGAACCTGCTCTACCGACAAGACGAATGGCGCAGCAAATCCTTTGCCGCCAACCTGGACCTGCTGCTGATGTGGATTGCGGTCGAGCCGGTGTTCAGCGAAGCGCAGCTCACTCGCGCCCTGATTGCCACCGAATCTGCCGGCATCAACGTGTGCATCGTGCTCAACAAGGTGGACCTGCCTGGGGCCGATGCCGCCCGCCAGCGCCTGGCCCCTTACCGGGCCATGGGGTACGACGTGCTGGAGCTGTCGCTCAAAGGGGCGGAGGACGAGGCCAAATCCCTGGTTCTGCCCAAGCTGCGAGGCCGCTCCACGTTGGTACTCGGTCCTTCAGGCGCGGGCAAGAGCACCCTCATCAACGCCCTCGCGCCTCATGCGCGGGCCGAGGTGGGCGAGATCTCCCATGCGCTCAATTCGGGGCGCCACACCACCACCTCGAGTCAGTGGTATTGGGTCGAGCCCGATGCCGCCGAAGGCGCGGGCGACCACCAGACCGGCATCATCGACTCGCCCGGCTTTCAAGAGTTCGGGCTGCACCACATTGCCCCCCTTGACCTGCCCCGCTTCATGCCCGATCTGGGCAAACATCTGGGCGGCTGCCGGTTCAACAACTGCACCCACCGTCAGGAGCCGGGCTGCAGCATCAAAGCCGCCGCAGAACGAGGCGAGATCACGCCGATGCGGATGAGCCTCTACAACGCCTTGTTCGAAGAACTCAGCCAGACCCGTTGGTAAACATGCACGACTGCCTCAGCGCCCTCGCGCCCACTTTGACCCAATTCGCGTCCGGTCAACTGTCCCTGAACGCCCTGGCCCAGGAGTGGCGGCAGGCTGCCCAAGCCCATCAGCCCGCCCTGCCGGCCCGTTACCTGGAAGTACTGGAGCGGGTGCTGTCGCAACTGGAGTCCAGCGCCTTGTTCACCGAGGAGAGCTGCTCGTTCAGCCAGAGTGACATGGTCGCCGCACTGGGCGACTGGCTGCAACGGGCCCGCGCCCTCTCTCAGACCTGAATCAGCCGATCAGGTTGGCCAGCAACAGCAGGGCCAGCAGCAGCATCCACAGCACCACCGATCGCCAGATCAGGGCCACCACGCTGCGCAGGTGCGCCATCTGGGGCGCCACGCCGGTCGTGCTGCCCACCGCATCGGTGACGTCCGCGTCTTCGCCGCGCGTGATGGTGCGGCTGATGTCGCCCTGCTCTTCAGCCGCGCTGGGCGCAGCCTGACCCCCGAGACGCACGCCCAGTGCACCGGATGCGGCCGCCAGGATGGCGCCTTCGTTAGGCCGAGCCCACAGCGGCGCATGGCGGCGCCAGGTCTCGACCGCATCTTCGAAGTTCCCGACCACGGCAAAGCCAAAAGCCGTCAACCTGGCGGGCACGTGGTCCACCCAGCCAAACAGCTTTTGCGACAGCGCCATCAAGCGGTCATGCGTCTGCGTGCCGGTCACGTGGCTTTTATAGGACCAGTAGCGGCTGGTGAATTCAGCCATGCGATAGAGCACGGCCCCCGCGGGCCCCAAGCCCAGCGTCGACAGGACCACGAACCAGAAAAACACCCCGAAGACATGGCGGTGCGCCGCCAGCAACGAGTACTCCAGCACATGGCGCAGCAACTCGGTGCGGGGCAGATCGCTGGCATCGACATGCTGCCAGGTCGCCAGCAATTCGCGGGCGCGTGCCTCGCGCCCCTCTTCCAGGGCATCGCGGATGTCGGTGAAGTGATGGCTGAATTGCCTGAATCCCATCGTCAGGTACAGCACCGAGACGTCGAGCGCCAAGGCCAGCACGGTGCTGTAGCGATTGACCACCACATAGACAATGGCCAGCACAGCCGCCGGTGCCAGCACCGTGATGACCCACACCACGCGGGCATGCACATCGGCGCCCGCATCAAAATTGCGCCCGGCCCAGCGCACCCAGCCCGACAAGGCCTGGTGAAACAGATTACGGGGCGACAGGGGCTTGAGCTGTTCGACCAACAAGGCGAACAACACGGCAAAGAAGCTCATGCGCTGATCATAGCGGGGCGCAGAGGCTTGTCGGTCAGAGAAATGGCTGGATGGCTCATGCCGCCAGAAAGCGGTATAAATTTCGCAACATCGCAGCGGTTGCGCCCCAGATGAAATACTCCCGCGCCAGATCAGGCGCCGTCCACGGCATCGCGTAGAACTCTACCGACGCACCGGGCACCGGCACCGCGCGTCGCTGATGGTGCCCCGGGTTCATCAAGAAGGCCAGCGGCACCTCGAACACCTCGGCCACTTCGCCCGGATCAGGGTGCAGCAGCAACTCGGCCTGCCCCTGGGTCAGCACATCGATTGCACCGACGACCGGCGTCACCACAAAGCCCGAAATGGTGTGGTACGAAGGCAGGGTCCCCAGAATCTGGACGCGATCGGGATGCAGGCCCACTTCTTCCTGGGCTTCGCGCAAGGCGGTGTGAATGGCGTCGGCATCTGTCGGCTCGCTGCGTCCGCCTGGAAAACTGATCTGGCCGGCATGGGCCTTGAGATGGGGTTGGCGCTGGGTCAGCAACACCGTGGGCTGCTCACGCATGACCAGGGGCACCAGTACCGAGGCAGCGACTCGCGGCCCGTCAGCCACCATGCGGTCCCCCATCATGTCGGGCTGCCACTGGGGAGGCTTTGCAAAACGCTGAACCAGGGCGGAGTGCGTCAAGCGCTCGTGCGGAACATGCGGCAGATGGTGATCTTGCGCCACGACGGGCGCTTTTTGGGGGTCGAACAACATGGACATGGTCCCCCACGATAGCAAAAACCGCCTGGGCTTGCGCAACAGGCGGTTTTGGGGGCGCGCTTTTGGCCACGCCGAAAACTGGCTTGCCTTGCAGAACAAGGCACCATGGCCCCAGGCCATGGCGGAGCGACTACGCTCAGGCCAGCTTTTCTTTGATACGTGCAGACTTGCCGCTGCGCTGACGCAGGTAGTACAGCTTGGCGCGACGAACGTCACCGCGACGCTTGACTTCGATCGAAGCGATCAGAGGGCTGTACAGCTGGAACGTACGTTCCACGCCTTCGCCGCTCGAGATCTTGCGAACGATGAAGCTGGAGTTCAGACCGCGGTTACGCTTGGCGATCACGACGCCTTCGTAAGCCTGAACGCGCTTGCGGGTGCCTTCAACCACGTTGACGGACACGATCACGGTGTCGCCAGGGGCAAAGGTAGGGATGGTTTTGTTCAGACGAGCAATTTCTTCTTGCTCGAGCTGTTGGATGATGTTGGACATCAAGGGCTCCTAATTGATCATGCCCGCGCCACAGTGAAATAGAACTAGCCGGGTAGAGGATCGGAAAACCGCAGATTATAGCCCCAAGTCAGACAAAAAGTGTTCGTCTTGTTTGGAAAGTTCTCCGCGGGAACGAGCCGCCTCGATCAAATCAGGGCGGCGACGGGCTGTGATGGCCAATTGCTGCTCACGACGCCAGCGCGCGATCTGGGCGTGATGACCCGACATCAGCACCGGCGGCACCCCGACCGACTCGCCGTCGGGCAGTGTCAGCACCTCGGGGCGGCTGTAGTGGGGGCAATCCAGCAAACCATCCGAAAAACTGTCTTGTTCGTGGGACGCCGCATCGTGCAGCACGCCCGGCTGCAGGCGCGTGACCGCGTCGATCAGGGTCAGGGCCGGCAACTCGCCACCGGACAGCACGTAATCGCCCATGCTGATCTCTTCGTCCACATAGGCATCGATGAAGCGCTGGTCCACGCCTTCGTAGCGGCCGCACAGCAGCACGGCTCCGGGACTTTGCGCCAGGCGCTGAACCCGGCTTTGCGTGAGCGGTTGCCCCGCTGGGCTGAACATGATCACCGGCAAGCGAGGCGCAGATGCCGCAGCCTGATCGGCACGAATAGCTGTCAAGGCCCGCACCAAAGGCTCCACCAGCATCACCATGCCGGGCCCACCCCCAAACGGCCGATCATCGACGCGTCGGTACACCCCTTCGGCGTGGTCGCGCAGGGGCCACAGACGCACATCGACCGCTTTGGATTCGAACGCGCGTCGCGTCACGCCGACCGTCTGAAACGGGGCGAACAATTCAGGAAACAGGGTGATGACGTCGAAGCGAACGGACACGGTCCCGTGCCCGATCAGTAATCCAGGCCCCAATCGGCCACGATGCGCTTGTCAGCGAGACTGACCGAATCGATGTACGCCGATACGAACGGGATCATGCGCTCGGTGTCGTCCGCGGCTTTGAGCCGCAACACGGACGTGGGGCCCGTGTCCATGAGATCGACCACCTCGCCGAGGACCTCGCCTTGCCGGTTGACCACCGTCAGGCCGATCAGGTCGATCCAGTAGAACTCGTCGTTGTCGGGCGTCGGGAAGGCCGACCGCGAGACGAAGACGCGTGCGCCCTTGAGGGCTTCGGCACCATTGCGGTCTTCGACATCGTCCACCGTGGCGACGATCACATCGCCTTGCTCGCGAGCCTGCTTGACGCGCAGCAAGCGCGGCTTGGACAAGCGGGCGACAGGCGCAGCGCCGGTCACAGATCCAGCGGATGGCGCCGACTTACCTGCCGCAGCGGGCTTGGCAGGGGGTTTGGCCACACCGCCACCGGGCGTTTCGCCGGGTTGCAGGAACCACTTTTTGGTGCAGAACAGAGCCTGGGGGTCGGATGAAAAAGGCAGGACCTTGATCCCGCCTTTGACACCCCAGGCATCGACGATGCGCCCGACTTCTACCGCGTCTTCTGGCCAGACGACACCGTCTTCCAGAATCAGAGGCGTGGTCGAAGCGCGATCAGTCATATCAGGCAGCAGGAGCCTGAGCCTTGGCTTGACGGACCAGACGGGTCACGGTTTCGGACACTTGGGCGCCGTTGTTGACCCAGTATTCCAGACGGTCCAGCGACAGACGCAGCGTTTCAGCCTTGCCGGAAGCCACAGGGTTGTAAAAACCCACGCGCTCCAGGAAGCGGCCGTCACGACGGTTGCGCGAATCAGCAGCAACGATGTTGAAGAAAGGGCGCTTCTTAGAGCCACCGCGAGCGAGTCGAATCACGACCATGATGTGTCCTTCAAATTGAATGGGCGGCAGACGATCCTGGGAGACACTCGAGGACAGACCACCTTGGTGCATTGGATTCCGGCCCGTTTAGATACGCGCTGTAGGGCCATCCATACCGGACAACCACCCAACTCGGGACAGGAAACCGCGGATTATAGTGCAGTCGTTGCTTTTGTGTCATCCCCATCCTCCATTTCTCATGCCGCCTGCCTACAAGTCCAAAACCCTGGCCACCTGGTCCGCCTTGCTAGGGGGCCCCGTGGGCCTGCACCGGTTCTATCTGTATGGGCTGGGGGACGTCTGGGGCTGGTTGCACGCCGTCCCGACCCTGCTGGGGCTGTGGGGCGTGGGTCGTGCGCTGGATCTCGGACAGGACGACACCCTGTCGTGGGTGCTGATCCCGATTCTGGGATGCATTGTTGCCGTCACCATGCTGCACGCCATCGTGTATGGCTTGATGCCCGATGACAAGTGGAACGCGCGCTTCAATCCCACATGGCAACACACCGAGGCACGCTCAAGCGGCTGGGCCGCCGTGATTGGCGTGATCCTGGCCTTGATGATCGGCGCCACCGTGCTGATGGCCACGATCGCGTTTTCAGGCCAACGCTATTTCGAATACCAGGTGCAAGAGGGGCTGAAGCTCAGCCAGTGAGCCGACTCAGGCGCGGAACATGAAATAAGCGGCACCCACCAGACACAGCGCGGCCCAGATGTAGTCCAGCTTGAAGGGCTGCCCCAGATAAAACACGGCAAATGGCACGAAGACGCTGAGGCTGATCACCTCCTGCATGACCTTGAGTTGGCCCACTGTCAGGTTCTGGGCGCCGATGCGATTGGCGGGAACCTGAAGCAGGTATTCGAACAAGGCGATGCCCCAACTGGCAAATGCCGCAAAAAACCAGGGCTTGCTGGCCATGTTTTTCAGGTGTCCGTACCAGGCAAAGGTCATGAACACGTTCGAGGCGACCAGCAGCAGGGCCGATTGCATCGGAATGGGCAGGGATTGAATCAGTCCGTTCATCCCTTCAAGTCTAGTTCCACAAGCGCGGCGCCATCGTCGATAATGGCGGATTACCCTAGGCCCTTTTTCATGCCATCGCTGGCGCAAAAGGGGCTGCCCGTCCTCTCATCAGCCGCCTTTCCGCCATGACCGACGCCAACGCCAACACGCCTTTGACCTACGACCAAGCCGGGGTGAACTACGACTTGATCGATCCGCTGAAGGTGGCGGCCCAGCGCGCTGCGGCAGAAACGGGCGCCAACCTGGCCGCCCATGGTTTCAGCGAAATGACCGCTTCGCGTGGTGAATCGGCCTACGTGGCGGATGTGGGCCCGTTCTACCTGGCCTCCATCGTCGAATGCCTGGGCACCAAGACGCTGGTGGCCGATGACATGGCCAAGCTGACGGGCAAGAGCTACTACGACGGCATTGCGCAAGACACCATCGCCATGGCCGTCAACGACCTGATCACCGTGGGTGCGACACCTTTGGTCGTCCAGGCTTATTGGGCCGCTGGCGGCTCGGACTGGTTTGGCGACAAGGTGCGTGCCAACGCCCTGGTGGCCGGCTGGAAAAAGGCCTGCGACACCTGCCAGGTCTCCTGGGGCGGTGGCGAAACCCCCGCGCTGGCCGGCATCGTGGCCGATGGTCGTGTGGACCTGGCTGCGTCGTGCACCGGCATCATCAACCCCAAGGCGCGCCTGTCGGTGGGCGACAAGCTGGGCGCTGGCGATGCGATCGTGTTGCTGGCTTCCAGCGGCATCCATGCCAACGGCCTGTCGCTGGCTCGCAAACTGGCCGAGCGCCTGCCCAAGGGCTACCTGACCGACATCGGCAACGGCCAGACCTACGGTGAGGCCCTGCTGGCCCCCACCACGCTGTACTCGCCGGTGACCGAAGCCTTGGCCAAAGAAGGCATTTACCCCCATTACTGCGCGAACGTGACCGGCCACGGCTGGCGCAAACTGCTGCGTCACCCCAAGGCGCTGACCTACCGCATCACCGCTCTGCCCGAGAAGACGCCCGTGCTGGCCTTCATGCAGAAGGAATGCCAACTGGACGACCACGAAGCCTATGGCACCCTGAACATGGGCGCCGGCTTTGCGCTGTATGTCGCGGCGGATCAGGCCCAACGCGTGGTCGAGGTCGCTCAAAGCCTGGGCATCGCGGCCCTGGTGGCGGGCCGCGTGGAAGACGGCCCCAAACAAGTGGTCATCGAACCCTTGAACGTGGTTTACGGCGCCGAAGAACTGCAACTGCGGTAAGCCCTCCGCATCTTGGGCCGCTTGAATCCCTGGGCGGCTCAACTTTTCAGTTTTTCAACCGATTCTCCTTACCTGGGGAATCAGGCAACCCTTCTCATAGCGCCTGTTGGATCAATCGGGCGGGATGGCGTTGCGAATCGAACTGGAACCACTGGACGGCGTCCGACACCGCATCCAGGCCGCGGCGGACAAGCTGGTCGCGGTCGCACTGGGTCTGTCCTGGGTCGGCGGCCTCTTGCTGTTGTTCGCGCTGGTCATCAGCCAGGGCCAGCCTGATGCCTTGCGCCAGGCACGCCTGCTCACCGGGGCGGCCGTCTGTGCGGCCACTGCGCTGTCATGGTGGGGCGTCAAACGCCTGGGCACCAAGGTCACCATTCCCTTGTTCAGCCTGTTTTGCTATCTCGCGGTCATCAGCTTGTCGATTCGAACCGGGACCGGGGTGGCCTCGCCTGCGACCACCGTGGCGCTGGCTTTGGTCCTGGTCGCCAGTTGCCTGATCCCGGCCCGCCTCGGTGTGGCCTATCGGCTCTTTGCCGTCGCCGGCATCTTGGGCGTGACCCTGGCCCAGGCCCAAGGGTGGCTCACCGGACTGACGGCGGCCAACACCCCGCCTGCGGCCGCTTATGCGTTGGTGGACATCGGGGTGTTCTGCTTCGCTGCGGTCGCCATCCAGCAATTTGGCAAACTGTTCTGGCAGGCGGTCGACCATCTCAATGAGACACGACAAGCGCTTCAGACGCAGGTCGAACAGCAACAGCACACCCAGGCGCAATTGCAAGACAGCGAGCGCCGACTGACCGCGCTGTTGAACAACGTGCCCATGGCCATCCTGATCTTCGAGATCACGGACGGCCGATTGCATTACGCCAACCAACATGCGCTGGACGAACATCAGGTTCGCGACGTGGCCGAACTGGAGGCAAGCGCGCTGTACTCGCGCGCGCCTTACTCGCGCGAGGACCTCATGCAGGGCATCCGACACACCTGCACGATGGGGCCACATGAGCAACAGTGGTGCACGCTCAATCGGCAAGGCAAGGAGCTATGGTGGAACGTCAAACTGGAGCACATGCACCTGGACGGCCAGACCTACGTGACCGCCTTCGCCGAAAACATCACGGCGCAGATCATGGTGCATCAGGCTTTGATCGACGAACAGTTCCGCCTCGAAGACAAAGTCAAAGAACGGACCAACGAGCTGGTGGAGCAGCAACGGCAGCTCAACGCGATCATCGACGCGCTGCCCGTGGCCTTGACCGTCAAAGACCTGCAAGGTCGCTACCGGCTTTGCAACCACGTGTTCGAAGAGATGGTGGGCAAACGCAAGGAGGACATCCTCACGCGCACCGATGGCGAGTTGCTGGACTTCTCCACCTCCTACGCGATCGGGCACGATGACGCGCAGGTGCTGGACAGCAAGCAGAGCAAGCGCAGCGAGCAGGACATCCCCACTGCCACGGGCGAACTCAAGGATTACCTGGTCACCAAGGTGCCGCTGGCCAATGAGCAAAACGAAGTGCAAGCCCTGTTGATGCTGGCCACCGACATCACCGACATCAAGACCTTGCAACGCGAGTTGCGATCCGCCACGACGGAAGCCGAACGACTGGCAAAAATCAAGGCCGAGTTCCTGGCCAACATGAGCCACGAAATCCGCACCCCGCTCAACGGCGTCCTGGGCCTGGCGCACATTGGCGCGCGCGAGCATGCTGACACACCCTCTGCGCAGGCGCTGTTTCATAAGATCACCCGGTCGGGGCAACACCTGCTGGGGGTCATCAATGACATTCTGGATTTTTCGAAGATCGATGCGGGCAAGCTCAACATCGAATCCAACTGCCTCAGTCCCGTACAGATCGCGGAAGAGGCCTTGGGCGTATTGAGCGAGCGGGCCAGCAGCAAGGGGCTGATCTTGACCCTGCGCCACGAAGGCGTGCCCAAATGGATCATTGGTGACAGCCTGCGCATCAAGCAGATCTTGATGAACCTGCTGAGCAATGCGGTGAAGTTCACCGATTGTGGCGAGGTCACCCTGACTTTGTCCCAACAAGGCGGCTCGCTGCATTTCGCGGTCCGGGACACCGGCATCGGCATGCCCGCGCAGATGCTGGCGCGGATGTTCACGCCCTTCGAGCAGGCCGATACGTCCACCACCCGGCAATTTGGCGGCACGGGGCTGGGGTTGACGATCAGCCGCCAGCTGGCGCGCCTGATGGGCGGCGACATCACGGTGGAGAGCGTGCCAGGAGAAGGCTCCACGTTCACTTTGAGCCTGCCCAATCACGTCAGCGACCAGGCGCCTGTGACGCAGGCCCCCTCCGATCACACGCCGGCGCATCCCCTGTCGGGTTTGCGTGTTCTTGCCGTCGACGATGTGGACGTCAACCGCGAGATCATGGCCAGTCTGCTCGAATGTGAGGGCGCGCAGACGCACTTTGCCTGCCATGGCCTCGATGCCATCGAACAGGTGCGCCGGCACGGTGTCGACTATTTCGATGTGGTGCTGATGGATGTGCAGATGCCGGTCATGGATGGCCTGGTCGCCACCCAGCGGATCAAGGCTCTGGCGCCACATTTGCCGGTGATCGCCCTCACCGCGCACGCCTTGCCGGCCGAGCGCCAGCGCTGTCTGGACGCTGGAATGAGCAGCCACCTGCCCAAGCCGGTCGACCCAGGCCTGATGGTGAACACGATCCTGGAGCAGGTCCGCTCACGCGCCCACCCGCAACCCACCCCGCCCTCCACGCCCCTTCCCTCGCGCGCGCCTGCGTCGCTCAGTGCAGCCGCATCTGGATCCAACTGGCCGCCTCTGGCCGGTGCGGACCTGGACATGGCTTTGCAGCGCTGCGGGGGCAAAGGGGCGGTGTTGTTGAAGATCTTGAGCAAATTCGCTCAGTCTCAACAAGGCTTCGTCCGCCAGTTCGAAGCATTGCAGATGCAAGATGCCGACCAGGCCCGGCGCGCGGCCCATGCGCTCAAAGGCACGGCGGCGAATCTGGGATTCAATGAATTGTCCGCATTGGCCGCGGAATTGGAGCAAGCCTGCCTGGACGCCGCAGAGCCCGAGCAGATCAGCCAACGGCTGCATCAACTGGGTCGCCAACTGGACATGACCCTCACAAGTTTGGATGATTGGCTGCATCGCCACGCCGAGGGCATCGGCATCGCCTACAATACGCGGTGACGGGCCTCCCCGCATGGAGGCGCGGCCAACCGGGTCAGATCGGGAACGAAGCAGCCCTAACCGTTTGCCGCCAGTGCCGGGGTTCAGGCTCGTCACCCTAATCTTCAGGAAACCCAATCCATGGGCTTTCCGAGCAATTCGCTCAAAGGATCTGGCGCCCTCGGGACGAGGTTCCCTTTGCGATTGAGCGCAATGGCTGGATGTCCGCTTCGCCGTCTGTTTATCGCTCTGAGCTGCGAAACAAAACGGCAATGCGCCTCACAAGCGGGCCTATTGGACTGGCGCTTTGGATACGCCTACGCTCATCAAGAAAGTCGGACAGGTCATGGGGACGGACGTCTGGACTTTGTTTCGATTCCGCCAAGATCTGCTCTTGGACTGGCGAGCTTGTACTGCCTGGTTCTCTCATTACTGCTCTACGGCTTGGCGCATGGTTCCTTCGGATGTTAAGGAGGCAGGCCCGGCTTTGGTATAGCAAAGACGTTGGTTTACCTGTTGGTTTAGTCCAATGGCGACGAACACATCCCTTCCCTTGTTCTGTTTTTTTCGTCTAGCGAAGGCATGTGACTTCCGGCGCCCCAGAAGCCATGGTGCTAAAATCGAGCCTCGCTGTGGCACTCAACTGTGTCACTCCGGCAAACGACGATGCCGCTAAGTGCCTGTCACGCTTAGACTTTTAGTTTAAGCAGGAGAGGTTCAGGCTCGTCACCCTTCCTTTTTGATGCCCCATGCATCGCGGCTGGGCCCCCTGCTTGCGCGAAGGCTCGGGGCGAAACCCAGGCTGCACGGCGTTCATGGCATCGACTCCCTCTCCCTCCGCGTCTTCCTCACAGATTTCGGCCACGGTTTCGATCGACCTGGGTGATCGCAGCTACGACATCCTGATCGGCCAAGGTCTGTTGACCGATCCCAACCGTTTTGCCGGCCTGCCCAAGTCGGCCACGGCTTTGATCGTGACCAACACGACGGTGGGCCCGCTCTACACCGCCAAGCTCAAGCAAGCCATCAGCGCCCATCACAAGCATGTGCTGGATGTTGAATTGCCCGATGGCGAGGCCTACAAGGACTGGCCCGCGCTCAATCAGATCTTCACCAAGCTGCTGGAATCGGCGTGCGACCGCAAGACCGTGTTGTATGCGCTGGGCGGCGGGGTGGTGGGCGACATGACCGGCTTTGCAGCCGCCTGCTACATGCGCGGCGTGCCTTTTGTGCAGGTGCCGACCACCTTGCTGGCACAGGTGGACTCCAGCGTGGGCGGCAAGACGGCCATCAATCACCCCGCCGGTAAAAACATGATCGGGGCGTTCTACCAGCCCCAACGCGTGATTTGCGATCTCGACACCCTGGACACCCTGCCCCAGCGCGAGTTGCTGGCCGGCCTGGCCGAGGTCATCAAATACGGCCCGATCGCCGACGCCGACTTCCTGACCTGGCTGGAAGCGAATCTGGATGCCCTGCTGGCACGTGATCGCGCCGCCCTCACCCATGCAGTCAAGCGTTCGTGCGAGATCAAGGCCTGGGTGGTGGGGCAGGATGAAAAAGAGTCCGGTCTGCGTGCCATCCTGAACTACGGCCACACCTTTGGTCATGCCATTGAAGCGGGCATGGGCTATGGCGAATGGCTGCATGGCGAGGCTGTGGGATGCGGCATGGTGATGGCCACCGACCTGTCAGCGCGCATGGGGCTGATCGAGCCAGACACCTTTGTGCGCATTCGCCGCCTGATCGAGCGTTCAGGCCTGCCCACCGTGGGGCCCGATCTGGGCGCCGACCGCTACATCGAACTCATGCAGGTTGACAAGAAAGCCGAAGCGGGTGAGATCCGCTTCGTGCTGGTCGGCCCCTTGGGCCAAGCCACCACGCAAGCGGCGCCCGACGCACTCGTCCGTGACGTGATCGCCGCTCATACGCGCTGAATGCATCCGCCTGCAAGAGACAACATCACCATGTCGCTGGCCCCCTACGCAAGTCATCCTGAACAAACGCGTGGCCGGCGCCATACCGAGCCTCCCGCCCCGACCCGCAGTGACTTCCAGCGCGATCGCGACCGCATCGTGCACAGCACGGCGTTTCGGCGGCTGGTCTACAAGACCCAGGTCTTCCTCAATCACGAAGGCGACCTGTTTCGAACGCGGTTGACGCACTCGCTCGAAGTGGCGCAGCTGGGGCGATCGATCGCCCGATCCTTGGGGCTGAACGAAGACCTGGTCGAAGCCATCGCGCTGGCCCATGATCTGGGCCACACCCCCTTTGGCCATGCCGGGCAGGATGTGCTCAACGAATGCATGGCCCCCCATGGCGGTTTCGAGCACAACCTGCAATCGCTGCGCGTGGTCGATCACCTCGAAGAACGCTATCTGGCCTTCAATGGCTTGAACCTCGCATTTGAAACCCGAGAGGGCATCCTCAAGCATTGCTCGCGTAAACATGCCGAGCAGCTGGAAGCGCAAGAACCCCAGGGCGTGGGACACCGGTTCCTGGCCGGCACCCAACCCAGCCTGGAAGCCCAGTTGTGCAATCTCGCCGACGAGATCGCCTACAACGCCCACGACATCGACGACGGCGTGCGGTCGGGCTTGATCACGATGGAACAACTGGAAGCGGTGCCCCTGTTTGTGCGCTTTCGCGATGCCACGCTGAAGGAGTATCCACAGGCCAAGGGCCGGCGTCTGCTGTTTGACACCATTCGGCGCATGCTCTCCCAGCAGGTGTACGACGTGATCGACGCGACCCGCGCCCATTTGTCCGAACACCGGCCAGACAGCGCAGACGAGGCGCGGCAATGCCCGCCGCTGATCCGATTCAGCCAGCCCATGCGCGACGCCAGCACCGAACTCAAGCGCTTTCTCTTCAAAGAGTTGTATCGCCACCCGCAGGTCAACGACACCACGGCACGCGCCAAACAGGTGCTCTCGGAGCTGTTTGAAGCCTATGTGGCGCAGCCCGATGCCATGCAGCCGGACTTTGCCCAGCGCGAGGACTTGCATCGCGCCGTGGCCGACTACATCGCAGGCATGACCGACCGCTTTGCCATGCGGGAACACGAGCGCCTCACCGGGCGCCACCTGTTTTTGAACCCGCGTTGACTCACTCGTCGATGTCGTCTGGCAGGCAGAAGTCTGGACGCATGGCGCGCGCGGTGTTGCGCTCTTGCAAGGTGGTCTCGACCTTGGTCAGCAAGACACGCATGAACGCCGCCTTGTTGCGCTCACAGACCTTCAAGCTGTCATCCAGATAGCAGAACTGCTCGACGGTGAAGCGGTGTTCGAACCAGCCCAGATACCAGAACCAGTCTGAGTAGTACAACCAGGACTTCTCGTTCAGCGCACGCAAATGCGTGGGATCTTGCCAAGCTGTGGCTGCATGCTCGAACGGCACCTCGATCAGGAAGCTGCCGCCGGTCTTGAGCAGATCCAGGCAATTGCCCATCAGCTGCGGCAAATCCGGTACGTGCTCCAACACGTTGTTGGCGTAGATCATCTCGACGCTGCCGGGAATCAGTTCAATCGACCCGCCTTGTGCATTGTGGGTCTGAACCGGCCAGGCCACCTTCTGTCCGAGATCGAGCAGCAAGTCGGGCTGCGTGCGCTCGAGCACGTCGATGTTGAGCCACCCCAGCTTGTAATCCTTGCCCGACCCGAGATTGATGCGCTGTGGACGCCATGGCTCGCTGGGACGCCTCTCTTGATGCGCGCGGCCATAGCCTGCGGCAAAGGCCAGCACGTCGGCGTAGTCCTCCACCGGGTCCACCGTCTGGAAGCGGCTCAATGCCACTTCGGCCTGGTCGTAAAAAGCGGGCGTGGCGAACTGCGTGCGGAAGAAGTCTTCCAGACTGTCTTCGGGCACCCAAAAGACGCTGTCCTCAAACGCCGCATGGGGACGGGCCAAAGCCGACCGCTCTGACACCACCGGCGTGCCCAGGGACAAGCAATGCGAGACCCGCGCCTGTTCAAACCGGCTGCTGGCATAGAAGTGCGCATTGAACACGCACTTGGCTTGCATGATGAACTGATCCCGCTCCGGGCCGTACAAGGGTGCATCAAACAGCATCACCTTGGCACCGGTGGACTCGATGCGCTTGATCATGTCACGGCGGCGCTCGTTCATGCTGCCGATGAACAGCACGTCAATCGGGCGATCGGCCAGCGCCATGGGGTTCTGCGGCTTCAGGTAAGGCGCATACAGGAAGGGCACGATCGGGACATCGTCCACATAGGTGGTGTAGGCCGCTATGTTGTCTGCGTCGTAATCCACGACGGCCGACTTGGACAGCAGCTCGATGTACTCCGGCTTGACCGATGCGCCGCCCTCGCCCAACTGTTCGAGGTTGACGAAGATGCAGCTATAGCGCTGGGTCCAGGCCGCGTCAAAGCCCAGATGGGCGCCAAAGACGAAGTTGACGGCATCATGGCGCAGACGGTTCTTGCCCAGGCTGACCTGCGCGCCCATGCGACGAAAATGGTGCCTGAAGAACCTTGCCTGATCGAGGAAGCCCAATGAATGCACATAGCCCGTGGGCTGCATGATGCACAGATGAATGTGTGGCAAGGCGGTCATGCTTGTCCTTCCAAGGCAGGCAAAGGGGCGGGATCCAGTCCCTGGTCATTTCGTTCAACCATGCGCAGCATCAGCTCGCCCAGATCCTTGGCAAAGCGGGTGCTGTCAAACAGGGGTGCGGTGTCGCGCGAGGCCAGCAAATCGGCCCGCATCTTTTGCAGACGGACCCGGTCCGTCGCCAGGCTCACGGCGGTGTCTTCGTATGCCTGCGCCGTGGTGCAGGCCAGTTCGGACAAATGCACGGCGCTGAGCAAGCTGCCCGCCACGCGAGAGGCAAAGGTGTTGCCCATCAGGCTGACAACGGGCACGCCTGCCCACAAGGTGTCGCTGGTGGTGGTGTGCCCCCCGCAGGGGAAGGTGTCCAGCGCGATGTCGGCCAGGGCCAGTCGCTGACGGTGTCGGTCCGTCTTCTCGAAGTTGGCGAAATACAGGCGCGATGCGTCGATGCCGCGACGCGTGGCCTCCTTGCGCAATTGGTCTCGAACCGAGTCGTCAGGCACGAGGAGCCACAACACGCTGTTCGGAACGCGCTGAAGGATGCGGCACCACGAGTCAAATATCTCGCGGGTGACCTTGTAGGACTGGTTGAAACAGCCAAAGACCAAGGCCCCTTCCGGCAGACCACATTCAGCGCGGGTGCGGGTGACATCGCGATGGCGACTGGTGTCATTGGGCTGATAGGTCACCGGCATCTGCGCGATGTGCTCGGTGTAGAAGTGCTGCGCCGACATCGGTGTGACCACGGGGTCCCCCACGATGTAGTCGATGAACGGGGCACCGCAGGTGCCGGGGTAGCCCAGCCAGGCCACCTGAATCGGCGCACAGCGAAACGCAAACGTCGCGATGCGCGTGTCCAGCGTGAAGCCCTTGAGCTCGAACAGGATGTCGATGCGATCGCCGCGAATCGCCGCGGCCTGCTCACGGGGCTTCATCGGACCACATTCAATGAAGTGATCGGCCGACGCCACCACACGCTTGCGCAGGTCCGAGCCATCGTCGATGCCGTGGGAATACAAGAAGATCTCGAAGCGGCTGCGATCGAGCTTCTCCAGCACCTCGACCAACAGCATGCTGGTGGCATGGTGGTGGAAGTCACTGGAGACCATGCCCACGCGGATGCGCGCGTTCAGATCGCGTTTCGGGAAAGACGAACGCTCAGCGGCCTTGATCGGGCGATAGCGGCGCATGTCCCACATGGCCATCCACTTTTGCAGCTCGGCGTCGTCCGTGATGGACAACAAGCAGAAGGGGCTGATGGCCTCCCCCTCGACGTCTTCGGTCAGTCGATCGATGGTGTCGGCCAGACGGTTGCGCTCTTCATCGACACCGTCCCAGTCGCAGGCCCAGGCGCGATAGTGCGGCGCATACAGGGCGGCCGACAGCAGGGTCGGCTCCAGCGTGGTGATGGTACGAAAGCACTCGGCCGCCTGCTTGTACTGACGCAGCTTGGCCAGACAGAAGCCCATCTGCGTATAGGCCTCGCGGCTGTCTACCTTCAAGGTCAGACAATTCAAGAACGAGGGGATCGCTTCCTTGTGCTTGCCCATGTCGCTCAGGCAGGCACCGATCAAGAGATGGTGCTGGGCGTCTTTGGGCACGCTGTCAGGCAAGGACTGCAAGATGGTGAGCGCCTGCTCATGCATGCGGCGGTCACGATGTAGCTGGGCCAGCAACTGGTTGGCAATCAGGCTGCATGGATCGAGCTCGACTGCCTGGCGGGCCTGGGCCACCGCGTCGTCCCAGCGGCCGATCTTATTGAGCGCGCTGGCGTAGTTGGTCCGGTACAGCGCATCGCGGGGCTCGAGCTGAACCGCTTGTTCATATTTGTGACAAGCCGCCGCGTGCTGACCTTGTTTGGTCAATGCCGCTCCCTCGGTCCAGGCCTTGTGGGCTGCCTGCACGTGCTGATTGGCGTGTTTCGGTGAAATGCCACCGATCTTGTGACCGGCCTGTCGTGCCGCGCTACGCACCATGAACTTTCTCCATCAAGTCGGTGAGCAGACGTCCGATAAGTTTCCTCCGGCCGCACTTTCACCTGATGTAGCGGACTCTAAAAGTTGCGCCCTCTCCTAGAGAGAACAATAAGCGGGGCGAATTCGGGTTTCATCAAACCACATCAACTTTGTAAAGTTGTCAAGCACCCGGCCTAAAGTTTCCGTGGTGCGATCCCGATAAAGGGTTCAACGAGCTAGCAAATGCGTGTTCGTAGTCCGGTTAGAAGGCCAACTGATTCAAGACTCCGGTCTTTGATCTCTGCGGTTGACTAACGCCGGATAGCCATCAGGCAGGCTGTATCAGTCTGGTGAAAGTCCGGCGATTTTGCCGGTGAATGATCGAACCCTTAGGAGTAGCACCATGCCCTCAGTAGTCAATACCAACCTGGTTTCGTTGAACTCGCAGCGCAACCTGTCTCAATCTCAATCTGCCCTGTCCACCTCGATGCAGCGCCTGTCTTCTGGCCTGCGTGTGAACTCTGCCAAGGACGATGCCGCCGGTCTGGCCATCTCTGAACGCATGGGTGCTCAGGTCCGCGGCATGAACGTGGCCGTGCGCAACGCCAACGACGCCATCTCTCTGACGCAAACCGCTGAAGGCGCGATGGCCAAGGTCGGCGACGCCCTGCAACGTATGCGTGAACTGGCTGTCCAGTCTCGTAACGCCAGTAACTCTGGCAGCGACAAAGACTCGATGGACAAGGAATTCGGCCAGCTGGCTTCTGAAATCCAGCGCGTGATCGGTGGCACCACCTTCAACGGCAAGCATGTGATCGGCAGCGACGCTGACACGCTGACCTTCCAGATTGGCGCCAACACCAGTTCGGACGACACGATCGACCTGGCCACCACCAACATGGGCTCGGCCGCCACCCTGACCGCTGTGGCAGGTACTGACAACACCGGCGCCGCCCGTGCCGTGATTGACAGCACCACCAACACCACGACCTTGAAGACTGTGATCGACAACATCGACTCGGCCATCGACTTCGTGAACACCCAGCGCGCCACGATGGGTGCGGCTCAGAACCGCTTCGACGCGGTGATCTCGAACCTGCAGGTCTCGGTTGAAAACCAGAGCGCTGCGAAGAGCCGCATCACCGATGCCGACTTCGCGACAGAAACCGCGAACCTGTCTCGTGCCCAGATCCTGCAACAAGCCGGTAACGCGATGGTGGCCCAGGCCAACCAGCTGCCCCAGCAAGTGCTCAAGCTGCTGCAGTAATCACCGCAACGGCAAAAAAAGGCAGGGATTTCGCACCCTGCTTGACTCAAAGCCCCGCAGCCGCGGGGCTTTGTCTTTGGCAGATCAAATTTGGGAGGCGATTTCCAGCTTTATCGGGTTTTTGAACTCTGGACACGCGGCCGACAATCAGTCCAACAGGTTTAACCGAAGGACCTGGGGTCCGGCTCAGGGTCGGGTGTTGAAGTCAACGCCGTCTGACGCTTCCGCCGGGAGTCACCGGCTTCTCGTGGAGTGTTCGAAATGTCTCAAACCATCAACACCAATCTGGTTTCGCTCAATGCACAGCGAAATTTGAGCTCGTCGCAGTCTTCTCTGGCGACGTCGATGCAACGTCTGTCTTCAGGCTTGCGTGTCAACTCGGCCAAAGACGATGCGGCGGGTCTGGCCATCGCCGAGCGGATGAACGCTCAAGTGCGCGGCATGAACGTTGCGGCGCGTAACGCCAACGACGGCATTTCGCTGGCGCAGGTGGCTGAAGGTGCTTTGAGCAAAATCGGCGACTCTCTGCAACGTATGCGTGAACTGGCCGTGCAAGCACGTAACGCCAGTAACTCTCAAAGCGACAAAGACTCGTTGGACAAGGAATTTGGCGAACTGGCCAAGGAAATCCAGCGCGTGATTGGCGGCACCACCTTCAACGGCAAGCACGTGATTGGCAGCGACGCCGACACCCTGACCTTCCAGATTGGCGCCAACACCAGTTCAGACGACACGATTGAGATTGCCACTGCCAACATGAGCACGGCGACGGAAATCATCGCGGTGACCTTTGACCCGGCGAACCCATCGGTCCGTGCCGTCATCGACAGCACCTCCGACACCACGACGCTGAAAGCGGTCATCGACAACATCGACTCAGCGCTGAACCTCGTGAACGACACGCGAGCCACCTACGGTGCCACGCAGTCCCGCTTTGACGCCATCATCTCGAACCTGCAGGTATCGGCTGAAAACCAGACCGCTGCCCGCAGCCGGATCATGGATGCCGACTTTGCGGCAGAAACCGCAGCGCTGTCTCGTGCCCAGATCCTGCAACAGGCTGGCAACGCGATGGTGGCGCAGGCCAACCAGTTGCCGCAGCAAGTTCTGAAGCTGTTGGGCGGTTGATCGCCGCGGCGATTCAAGTGGGCCCAATTTCTGTCGATATGACGGAAGTCCATTGATGGACGCGAGCCCCTGATCTTGCCGATCAGATCGAACCGTACCTTTCTGGAGTACTGCGATGGCCACCATATCATCCACGTCGAGCACGGCCGGGCCGGCGCTCACGTCATTGGGCGTTGGCAGTGGTCTGGATGCCGAGACCATTGTGACCAAACTGGTCGCGCTGGAGCGGCAGCCCATCACGCAGCTTCAGACGCAAGCCAGCAAGATCCAGAGCAAGATTTCGGTATTCGGGAAAATTCAGTCCGCGGTGTCCACACTGCGAGACGCGGCCGCCAAGCTCACCAGCCCCGATCTGTGGTCCAGCACCACCGCCACCTCATCTGACAGCTCCGTCGCGTTCACCACCAGCGCAGGCGCTGTTTCGGGCAATTACAACGTGTCGGTCAGCGCCTTGGCGGCTGGCCAGGCCGTGGTGTCCAAAACCATCCTGAGTTCGTCTGCCGCGACCCTGGGGGCCGGCACCTTGACACTCGAGGTGGGCAGTTGGTCCGCAGGGGCGTTCACCGGCAAGACCGGCACATCCGCCGTCAATGTCACGATCGACGCCGCCGACTCGCTCGAGACCATTCGCGACAAGATCAATGGCAGCGGTGCGGGCGTCAAGGCGTCCATCATCAACGATGCCAGCGGTGCGCGTCTGGTGATGAACTCGGCCACCACCGGCGCCAGCAACGGCTTTCGCGTCACCACGACCGATGCCGACGGCAACAACACCGATGCGGCCGGCCTGTCCGCCCTCGCCTACGACCCCGCTTCCAGTACGGCCGGCACCACCTTGACCCAGGCAGCATCCAATGCGGCAGCCACCGTCAACGGCGTCGACATCACCTCCGAGAGCAACACCTTCAGCAATGTGCTGACCGGCATCTCCATCGCGGTCAACAAGGTCACCACGGCGCCTGTGAGCGTCGCGGTGGCGCAAGACAACACGACGATCACCAAAGCGATCACCGACTTTGCGACGGCCTACTCGGCGTTGGACTCCCTGCTCAAGACCAACACCAAATACGACGACAGCACCAAGACGGCCGCAGCGCTGCAAGGCGACAGCACCGCCATCAGCCTGATCTCGCAGTTGCGCTCCATGCTGGGCTCCAACACCACGGCGTCGACGGTGTTCACCAATCTGTCTTCCATCGGCCTGGAGACCCAATCCGGTGGCGCACTGACCGTGAACAACACCAAGCTCACCAGCGCGCTGGGCAATCTGGCTGAAATGAAAAAAATGTTCGCCGCGGCCGATCTCACGGGTGGCGGTGCAGACGGTATCGCGACGAAGTTCAGATCACTGGCTGACAACCTGCTGGGGGTCGAAGGCGCCATCACGACCCGCACGGCTGGCCTCAATACCTCGGTCACCAACAATCAGAAGCGCCAGGATGCGCTGGAAGCCCGCTCCGTGCTGTACGAAAAGCGCCTGCGCGCGCAGTACACCGCCCTGGACAAAACCATGGCGACGATCAGCACCCAAAGCAGCTATGTGACCCAAATGATCTCGGCTTACAACAAGACGAGCAATTCATCGTGATTCCTTCACGCTAGAGGACTCAAGTCATATCCAGACCGACCGATAGACAGCTTGAAGCAGGGTCTTTTGATGTCATGACGGCATCTCCACCCGGCAGATTGGTTGTTTTGAACCTCGCAGGACTGGATCATGGCCTCCATCGGCACAGTTGGAAAAATAGACGGCAATGACATCAGCAAGATGGTCATTGGCGCGTCCGTTTCCGCTCGCCCCGGGCCATCGTCCGCCCCGCCTGAAGCCACCAACGCCTCGGCCCAGATCTCTGCCACCGGCAAGCTCCAGCACGCGCTGGCCCAAGTGGTGGAGGCCACTCGCCGACTGAGTCAGGCGGACACCTGGCGCGCGGCAAAGGCCAGCTCCAGCGCCCCTGAGGTGCTGGATGCCACCACTCAGCAGGCCGACACCGAGCGAAAGATCGAGGTCCAGGTCGAGCAGCTCGCTCTGCACCAATCCACCGTGGCCCCACTGTATTCGCCGCTGGCCACCCCCATTGGCTTGGGTACCCTGGACATCGAGTTGGGCAGTTGGAACTCGTCTTACAGCTCGTTCACCACCAACCCGAACTGGCCGAAGGCCAAAATCAGCACCGGACCGGGCGACACCTCGATTCAACGCCTGCGCGACAAGATCAATGCCGCCGGCATCGGGGTCGTCGCCAATGTGATCAGCGACCCCACCGGATCCTACCTGTTGCTGCGCGCATCGGCGCCAGGCAAGGAAAACGGCTTCAAGATCAGCGTCGAAGTGGATCCCAGCGCGACGCCAACTCAGGTGCAGTCGCTGCAGGCGCTGGGCTTCGATCCGGCCGCCTCCAGCGGCGGCATGCAACTCGTGCAAAGTGCGCAAGACGCCATCGTGAAAGTCAATGGCGAGCGCATGCGCTCGAGCAGCAACTTCATCGAAGACGTTGCGCCCGGCGTGGACATCACGGCCAAGAAAGCCAGCGACACACCCGTCACGGTCTCGGTGCAGCCAGATCGGGACGTCGCCAAATCCCTCGTCGAAAACTTTGTCAACAGCTACAACGAGTTGCAGTCGCAATTGAGTCAGCGCCAGCCTGCCGATCCCATGACGCTGGCTGCCGCGACGGCTGTGCAGCAAGGCATCGAGTCAATCTGGTCCGACCAGGCCGCGCATGCCCAGTTGCGGCAAAACATGGCGGAGTTGGGTATCCAGCTCAACGAAAACAAGCAGTTGACCCTGGACGCCAGCCAGCTCGATCGCGGCGTCGTCGGACAAACTGCCGCGCCCGCGCAGATGGCCCAACTGTCACGCTCGCTGGCTCAGGCCTCGCCCGAATTCGCCACGTCTTCGGCCCCCACAGGCCCGTCGGCACGCGATCTGGCCGCGCCCGCAGCGCCTAGCACCAGCGCCCTGTTCCGACAAGCGGTTTTGGAGCAATACACCAACAACATGTACGCGGAAGACGCCCACTGAACCGTGTGTTTTCGTGCTTTCTGGTTTCTCCGCTGAGTTCAAGCTACCTGGGTGGGTGCCGATAACAAAAGCAACGCTGTTAGCAGCACCAACCGAAGAGATTCCAAGATGTACGCCACCGCCACAGGCTCTTCTCCAAGCATGTTCAGTTCGCGATCCATGAGCAACGCCTATCGTCAGATCGGCGTGCAAACCGGCATCAACGGCGCCAGCCCTCACCAGCTGGTCGTCATGCTGTTCAACGGCTTGTTTGACAGCATTGGGCAAGCCCGCGCAGCCATGGCCAACAACCAGATCGAAGCGAAATGCGCCGCCATCACCAAGAGTGTTCGCATCGTCGACGAAGGCCTCAAGGCCAGTCTGAACCTCGCTGAAGGCGGCGATCTGGCTCTGCAGCTGCACGACCTGTATGGCTACATCACCAAGCGATTGACACAAGCCAATCTTCACAACGACCTCGCCGCCCTAGAAGAATGCGTAAGCCTGCTCACCCCCATTCGAGAAGCCTGGATCGCTGTGGCTCCCACGACGGACTCCCCCGCCCGCACAACGCTGGAGATGCAAGCATGAATGCCCCTGAACTGCTGACAGCCCCAGACGAGGACCTGCGCGACGGCAACCTCCTGGGTTATTACGAAGCCATCGAGAACGCCAGCCAGGACATGCTCTCTGCCGCGCGCTCGGGAGACTGGGACACCGTCGTCAAACTCGAAGGCGCCTGTGCCGTGCTGATCGCACAACTCAAGCACGCCGCTCAGCAACGTGCCCTGGGCCCGGATGAGCTGGCGCTGAAGTCGCGCATCATGCAGCGCATCCTGGTCAATGACGCCGAAATCCGCAATCTGGCCGAGCCTTGGATCAACGATCTCGGCCGCATGGTCGGTGGCACCACCGACCCCCGCCAGATGCACTGAATCGATGGAGCCCCGCTTTGTCCAAACTCAAAGGCTCCAGCGCACACCTGGATGACTACCGGATCACCTCCCCGGTCGAAATCCAGGCCCTGCTCAAGCAATTGCTCGACTCCAATACCCTGGTGACCCTCAGTGGTCCGCAAGGGGCCAGTCACACCACCATGCTGTGGGCGGTGGACAGCAGTCGCGGCATCGTCTGCTTCAGCGCCGAAGCAGACGACCCCGGCCTGGCCTCCTTGCTGGAATCGGACGAAGTCGAAGCCGTGGCCTACCTGGACAGCATCAAAGTCCAATTCGACATCGAAGGTCTGGTTCTGGTTCATGGCGGCAAACACAGCGCACTGAACGCCCAATACCCCACCGAGGTCTTTCGCTTCCAGCGACGCGATGCTTTCCGCGTCAAGCCTTTCAGTTCGCACAGCCCACAAGCGCAGATGCGCCATCCGGGTGCGCCTGACATGGTGCTGAATCTGCGTATCCTGGACGTCAGTCTGGGCGGCATGGCATTGTTCCTCCCCGAAACCATTCCCATGCTCGACGCCGGCAGCAAAATCAATCGCTGCATCGTGGATCTGGACGGCGACACGCGCATCGAAGCGGGCGTGACCATTCACCACGTGACCGTGCTGCACCCCGAATACCATGGCGCCCGGCTGGGCTGCGAGTTTTTCGGGATGGACGGTGCCACCATGCGCACCCTGCAAAACTACATCAATCAGACGCAAAAACGACGATCCGCCTTGTCGCTCGACAAAAGCTGATCAAACAGCGCGCGCCCACCTCGCAAATGGAGCGCGCACGCTGATAGCATCGGCGGATGTCTGAATCCGCCCTCCCCCCTTCCGTCAAGCCCTGGGTCATCGCGACCCGCGAAAGCCGTCTGGCCCTCTGGCAAGCGCACCACGTGCAGGACGTCCTGCAACAGCGCTTTGGCCGCGAAGTCCAATTGCTGGGCATGACCACGCGCGGCGACCAGATCCTCGATCGATCCCTCTCCAAAGTCGGAGGCAAAGGGCTGTTCGTCAAGGAACTTGAGGTCGCCCTCGAAGAAGGCAAGGCCGATCTGGCCGTCCACTCGCTCAAGGACGTTCCCATGGATCTGCCCGAAGGGTTCGCCCTCGCGGCCATCCTGGAGCGAGAAGACCCGCGCGACGCCTTCGTGTCGACTCGCCATGCGCACTTCTCGGATTTGCCCGCAGGCGCCATCGTCGGCACCTCCAGCCTGCGGCGTCTGGCTCAACTGCGCGCCGTGCGGCCCGATCTGAAAATCGAGCCCCTGCGCGGCAACCTCGACACCCGGCTGCGCAAGCTCGACGAGGGCCAGTACGACGCCATCATCCTGGCTGCGGCCGGCCTCAAACGGCTGGGCCTGGGCGACCGCATCCGCCACGCCATCGACACCGACACCATGCTGCCCGCCGCCGGTCAAGGCGCCCTGGGCCTGGAGATCCGTCACGACGATGCGGAACTGAGCCTCGCGCTGTCCCAACTCGTCCATCAACCGACCTGGTTGGCCACGCAGGCCGAACGGGCCGTGTCGCGGGCGATGGGGGGCAGCTGCTCCATGCCTCTGGCCGCCTTCGCCAGCTGGGACGACGCCGCACAGGTACTGACCCTCAAGGCCCGGCTGGGTCATCCCGAACACGCGCAACTGGTGGCGGCGCAAGTCAGCGGTCAACCGCAGAACACCGCCGATGCGCAAGCCATGGGCCAGCTCGTGGCCGATCAGCTCAAGCAACAAGCCGGCCCTCAATGGCTGGCCGAACTGTGATCTGATGCTGGCCCTGGTCACTCGGCCGGAACCACAGGCATCCGCCTGGGCCCACGCCCTGCAACAAGCTGGCGTGGCCGCCCGAGCCCTGCCCCTGATTGCCATCTCCGCCCCTGCCAATGCCGAGCCGGTCATCCAACTGTGGCGCAAGCTTGGCGACTACAAGGCCCTGATGTTTGTCAGCCCGGCAGCCGTGGAATGGTTCATGCGCTTGCGCCCTAAAGGGGCCCACTGGCCCGCCGGCACACTGGCTGCCGCGCCGGGGCCAGGCACGGCCAAACAACTGCTCGAGCTGGCCGCGCCCGCAGGCTTGCAGTCTCACCAACTGGTCTCACCGGGTGCAGACGCGCCCCAATTCGACTCCGAAACCTTGTGGCCGCTGTTGGCGACGCAAGATTGGCGCGACCAGAAGGTTTGCATCATCAGCGGAGGCGACAGTCAGGACGCCAAAGGGCGCACCTGGCTGACACAACAATGGCGTGCGTGCGGCGCCGAGGTCGACACGCTGCTCACTTATCAACGAGCCGCCGCCATTTGGAGCCCACCCGAGTGCACCCTCGCACTGCAGGCGTTGGCACAGCCCCGTCAACACGTCTGGCTGCTGAGCAGCTCCGAAGCTTTGGGATTTCTCGCCCAGCAATGCGAGACGGTCTTGACCTTGCCAGTGCCATTGGACTGGTCCACGTTGCGCGTCCTGGTCACCCACCCCCGCATCGCTGAACGAGCGCAGCAGCGGGGCATCGGCCATATCATCCAGACCCGCCCCGATCTGGCTGAAGTGGTGCATGCACTACGGTCGGCCACCTGAATCGCAGGGGGTCGATACAATGAAATCACCGTGAGTGACATCAGCGCCCCCCCTACCCAACACCAGCCTCCCGTCGTGGCGGCAATTTCCATGGTCGAGCCCCATGAGGTCCCCCCTGGCTGGCACCTTTGGGCGGCCGTCGTGCTCAGCGTCGTCAGTGCGGGTGCCGCCTGGACGGGCTGGAATGCACAACAAAGGGTCAAGAGCCTGGAGCAGGAACTGGTGCGCCGCCAGCAAGACAGCCAGGGCCAATCTGCCGAAGCCCGTGTCCTGGCCCGTCAGGCTCAGGAACTCTCTCGCGAAGCCACCGCCCGCACCACCCTGCTCGAAACCCGTCTCGCCGAAGTGGCCCTGCAACGCTCGCAGGTCGAGGACCTCATCAAGTCGCTGAGTCAATCACGCGATGAGAACATGGTGGTCGACATCGACTCCACCTTGCGTGTGGCCATACAGCAGGCGGGGCTCACCGGCAGCGCCGACCCATTGATGAATGCACTGCAGTCCGCAGACGAACGCATCGCACGCGCCAAGCAGCCCCGACTGGACCCGATCCGACGCGCACTGGCCAAAGACCTCGACCGGGTGCGCAGCACACGTGTTGCGGACCTGTCTTCGCTGACCATTCGCCTTGACGAAGCCATTCGCCTGGTTGACGAAGCACCCTTGCTCAACCAGGGGCCCACCCCCTCGGCAGCTGCGGCACCAGCCACCGCATCCCGAGCCCGTCAGGCTGACGCCGCCGCATCCTCCGCGAGCGCAGCACCGTCCGATCTGGGTACATGGGGCAGTCGGTTCTGGGCGTGGACTCACGGCACCGTCAACAGCGTCTGGGCTGAGACCAAAGGTCTGGTCCGAGTCACACGGATCGCCCGCCCCGAAGCCATGCTGCTCTCACCAGAACAGAGCTTCTTTCTGCGCGAGAACCTCAAACTGCGGCTCCTCAATGCCCGTCTCGCCTTGCTGAGCCGCCAAACAGCTTCGGCCGTGGCAGACATCAACGTGGCACAAGCCGCTTTGACACGCTATTTCGACACCCAAAGCCGCAAGACCCAATTGCTGCAAGGCATGCTCACCGACGTGGCCAAACAGAGCCCTCAGACCTTGATTCCACGTCCGGACGATACCCTGGCCGCGCTCGCGGCTGTCGCCGGCAACAGCCGCTGAAACGGGACCCACCATGCGTTCCATCGTCTGGCTTTTGCTGCTGTCCGTGGCTGCCGTTGTCAGCGCGACCGCGCTGGGCAGCAACGACGGCCTGGTCACCATTTACTGGCTGGGTTGGCGGGCCGACCTGTCATTGAATTTTTTCCTGCTGGCCCTGCTTCTCATTTTCCTGGCTGTCCATTCATTGATTCAGGGTCTGGACAGCCTGCTCGCCTTGCCGGAGCGCGCCAAGCGCTGGCGCCTGGCCAATCGTGAACGGGTCGCCCAGGCCGCACTGCGCGAGGCTTTGGCCCTGTATCTGGCGGGGCGCTACACCCGCTCACACAAAGCCGCACAGCGCGCCGTGGCCATTCAGGCCGATACGCCTGGCCTGGAGCTGGACGCTGAATTCAGCGCGCTCGCCCATCTTTTGTCGGCCGGCAGCCTGCACCGCCTGCAAGACCGCAGCAAGCGCGATGAGCACCTGCAACGGGCCTTGGACCTGTCCCAACTGACCCGCAAGCCGCGCGTGACCGAAGAAGGCGCCCGCCTCTTGATGGCGGAATGTGCGCTGGGTGACAACGATGCCAGCCGCGCACTCAAGGAACTCAGTGAACTGCCTCCCGGCGTGGCCCGCCGCACACAAGCCTTACGCCTGAGGCTGCAAGCGACCCGACTCAAGCGTCAACCGCTCGAGGCCCTGAAGACCGCCCGGCTTCTGGCCAAACACCAAGGCTTCACCCAGACCGCGGCCGAGGGCCTGTTGCGCACCTTGGCCACCGAGACGCTCTACACCGCACGAGATGCCGACCAGTTGCGCCAGACATGGGCCCACCTCGACCCCGCAGACCGACGTGACCCCCTGATCGTCGCATGTGCGGCAACGCGCATTGCGCAACTCGGGGCCCCCAATGAGGCCCGCCAATGGCTGGCCCCTTTGTGGGACCGCATCGCCCAGTTGCAGCCGGATGCCATCGATGCCTTGGCCCAGGCCCTGAGCCACAGCTTGCAAGGTCTGGAGCCTGAGTGGCTACCCCGACTGGATGCGGCCACGCAACCCGCACTTCGCCATCCCGGGCTGGCCTTGGCCCTCGGCTTGGCGCTGGCCGAGCGACAACTGTGGGGCAAGGCCCGCAGCATGTTGTTGTCGGCGGCCAACGATTTGGATCTTGACCTGGAGCGCCGTCGACTGGCTTGGGCGCGCCTGGGCCAACTGGCTGAACGCGAGCAACGCAGCGACGAAGCGGCCCGCTTCTATCGCCTTGCCGCGCTCCCGCAACGCGATTAACCGCAGCGATATTTACAGGGTAGTGAAAACCATGCTATAGTCTCGTTTCTCGGCGGCTGTAGCTCAGTTGGATAGAGTACTTGGCTACGAACCAAGGGGTCGTGGGTTCGAATCCTGCCAGCCGCACCAGCTTCACGCGAGAAGGTCGATCTGATGATCGGCCTTCTCTCGATGAACAAGGTGACCGAGAACATTTTTAGCGGCTGTAGCTCAGTTGGATAGAGTACTTGGCTACGAACCAAGGGGTCGTGGGTTCGAATCCTGCCAGCCGCACCAAATAGACAAGGGTCAGCAAGTTCACTTGCTGACCCTTTTGTCGTTGGCGCGCGTTCTGAATCCACTCCCCTCAACCCCAAGCATGGCCGTTGCCGCAAGGCATGCGGGCGGCGCGCTAAAGGCCGAAAAGAGGCCGATTTTCGGCCAATCCATCACGTACTCCGACAAAGCGACAAATCCGTCACTCAAGGACGCGATGAGGTCTCCGAAACAGGTTCAAGCAACCAACGGGAGATCGAAGGATGAACACCAAGTTTTGGGGATCGTTCGCAGGGGCCACCTTAGCGGGCCTCGTTTGCACCATGCCGCTCCACGCGGAGACCCGGACCGAATGGGGTACAGGCCCGATCACCGGCGCGATCCCGATGGACGACGAGGCCTTGATGCAAGTATCCGCGCAAGGCATTGACGAGCACGCTGTCAAAGCGTTGCAGAACAACGGCAAGCTGGCCGACTACGCGGCAGGCGCCGGCGTGAGTCACGCACTCTTGGGGAAAACCGCCACGGAATCGGCCGAAAAACAAGCCATTCAGAATCAGATCCGAATGGCCTTGGGCTCCACCCAGACCGTCGTCAACACCACTCAAATCACCGGTGTCGTGGCGTCCATGGCCGCACCGGTCTCGTTCGTGCCAGTCATGAGCATGCCCTTGTTTGGGCTGCCACTGTTGCCTCCAAAGGCCTCGAACGAGAAGTGAAATTCGAGTCAGGGAATGGTGATCGAATTCGCGGTTCCGTCTCTCAAATCCAATTGAGCGCCAGAGCGATACCAATGGGTATCTGAATCCGTGCCTCCCACTAGGCGTGTGCGAATGGCAAAGGCATAGACGCCGGTCGCGTACCCATAGGAATTAGTACCCTTTGGCAAGGAGAGGGTCTTGGTCAGACCTCCACCGCTGATGCTGGCGGTGACATCCTCGGTGTAGACAATCCCGCCGACATCCGAGACAACCAAATAGGCCTGATTCCACCCCGTGGTCGGCAGCCCTGACGCGGTCACCGTTACCGCCGCCGTGGCGACACCGGACTTGAAGGCCAATGGGACCGGCGCAAAAGTCGTGTCGGTATCAGCGACAGGATGGGCAGCATCGACAGCCCCCTCATCGTAGTAACGGCCAAGCGCCATCGGGACCAGTGTGCTGGTGCCATCGGCGACGAATGTCGAATTGAAGATTGGCTCGCTGGCGGTTGCAGTGGAGTGGTCTTCATTGATGATTGCAGCGAAGGTAGCCACAAAAGGATCACCCTTGGGAAGCCGCATGGGCTGACGCATCAACCCTGTGAACGGGTCCGTATTGGCTGCAATCAATTCATACCGGCTCGTACCGGCCAACTGCATCCCCAAGATCAGTCGAGATGACCACGGCGTCTGAGGTGCAGCGACACTGGCTTGAGACTCCACCTCCGAGGCACCAATGAGGATAGGCCTGATATAGGACCTGTACACATTTTTGCCATCCGCGGTGGTCCAGGTTTTGCCTATGTATGTCCCGATGGCACCGGCCCAGTTGGCCACGTCTGTGGCGTTGAACAAACCGTCACTGAGGGACTTCAACGGCACGGATCGGATCACCATGGTCCTCATCCCTTGACCGCGAATGATCACGTCATAATTCCGCGATTCATCTGCCTCTGGATTCAGTGGTCCCAGGACAAAGGTCCCATCAGGCTTGAGGCCTGTTGACGTAGAAACGTACGGATTGACTTTGACGGTGTACAGGTTGTTGAAGCGAGAGAACAGACCATCCAGGGAGGGCTGGTATAGGCTGACCGTCACATCGCGAGCGCAGGGCGCGGCGGGTGTTGCGGTGGGGCTGTCACAGAGCAATGTTGGATCAATTTCCCCGAAAATGACGCCACCATCAGCGCCACTACGGGTCGAAAAAGACCTCATCCGCAATGTTGCGGCATCCCTGTCGGCATATCCACCGTTGAAGCGGACTAGATTTCGATCCAGGTCAATGTGAGCCGTGACCCCACCTACAGCCGATGCAGTGATACTGACGCCGCGGTCTAGCCGAAATCCGGCCTGCAGGTTTGGCAATTCCAGTGGAACGATTTTAGAACCGTCCTCATACTCGATCTGAGCATTGAAAGCGAGACCAACTTGCTGACCTAGCTTTGTCGCCAACAAAGGGGCGTCGTGGCCAGCCAGAATTAAGCGGATCTGCTGATACGTGCCAATGGGCACGCTGGCTGTCGCAGATTCTGATCCGACAATGAAGCCGTTGCCGGCAGCCAAATCGATCGTTACCGGAAGCCCCAACGTCACCGTCTTCCAAGTGGTGTCCGAAGGAGACCAAGCGCGGTCGATATCCTCGTTGAGGACCACCTTTGTGATTGTCACGTAGGCGTGCTTAACCCCCGGTATGGTCCCACCTGAAAAGGCCAGTCGAAACTGCCCCGTACTGGAGACGGTGGGTGTGGACGAACCCCCTCCACCACTTGACCCAGACCCTCCGCCACATCCGGCGGCCAACAAGGAGGCAAAACCGATCAGGCCCCATGCGAGTTGGCGTTTCATTGGCGTGCTCTAACTTTATTGCGCCAGAATAGCGGCGCGCAGCTTCAACCCCACGGCCTGGGTCATCGCTTGGCCCTTTGAGTCCACGGCAACGTGCGTCTCTTCGGCCACCTTGGTTCCCATGGCTTTTTCGGCTTGGGGGATGAATTGCTCAAACTTCTTCTTGATCGGTGACTCCAGGAAGACCACGATCTGCTTGAGTTCCTCCTCAGAGAAGTTCTGCGCCAACATGGGCACGATCACCGGATTCAATTGGCGCTTGGCGGACTCCTTGGCGATCGGCGTCACTTCGTCAACGTACTTTTGCACGTCAGTTGCGATATCACGCAAAGTTGCGTCCCGCTTCTCAACCGTGACTTTTCCTTGCAGCGCAATACGCGACTGCTGCATGGCATCCGTCGCACGCCGTTGCACCATCATCACAGGCACATCTTCTGGGTGCCACAGAGCCAGAATGCGCTGAATCAGCTTCTGTTTTTCTTCGGACACGGGCTGTGCATGTACCTCGCCAATGAATGACGTCATAGCAGCAGCGATAACCAGCGAGCCCATCAGGGCACGGCGAGAAAAGCGAGAGACCATATGCGTATCAGAAAGGTTTGGTAATCAGAACACCGACGTAGCGCAAAACGGTATCACCACTGACGTTAAGCCCTGCGTACGGGTTATAGATCACGTTGAAGAAATTGTCGCAGTTCATGTTGCAACTGCCGTTGGCAGGGACATTGAAGCGACCTTTGGCATAGCTTACCGTAGCGTCCAGCTTCAAACCATCTTTTTTCACATAGCCAATTCCAATGCTCCTGACTTTCATATCAGGCAAAGGAGCGACCAAGTCGAAAGCAGATTGCGGAATGGACGACTTGCGGGGCTCGTAACCCAAACGCAGCTTGAGCGCCTTGGTCAAACCGATTTCCGTCCCGAATCCAAAGTGGACAACGCTCTTGTAGCCGCGAGGCAAGGTCAGCTTGGACGAATCGGCCTGACCAAACATGCGAGCCATCTGCAACAAGGAGACGTTCTGATCGAACTCCATGGTTAGCTTGTTCCAACGAGCCCAGTTTGAATAGCTGGCATCCACGTTGAACTGCAAGCGCTCATGAGGCTTGAACTTCAGACCGACTTGATAGTGCTCGGGAAAGGGCAGCTTCATCGTGGCGTTGCCAGACTGCACGGGTGGGATCGAAGTGGGAAACCCCAGCATCGAAGCCAAGACCGGCCCCAGCAAGCTGTGATACATGCCATCGACGAACTTGGGCAGCATCGGCTCAGCTTGGAACTCGTAATGCCCGGTCAGCGTCGACTTGACCCCCGATTGATAAGTCGCGCCCAGCGCGAACCAGTCTTTGGGCTCCCACAAAATACCGAGGTTATATGTCGGCTCGAGGGGCGAGGTCATTTCGAAATTCATGTTCGCGACCTTGTTGAAAGGTCGCAACCGCCCCTCTTTACCGCCGCCGCACAAGCCGAATGTAAAGGAGTCAACGACGTGGCCGTTGTCGCCGCACCAGGCGTCCTGCAACTTGCCGATGATGCCCAACAATTTATTGGGAAACCGAACATCGGTATCAAGCTGGAAACCCTGGTGAGACAGAGGGATGGCCAGCCCGACACGCAGGGTATCTGAAATCTTGTAACCCACCGAGGGAGACAGAAGAGCCAGCCGTTGCAGCACAACCGATTTGCCCATGTAGCGGGCCGGATCGTTCGGGTCGTTCCGACGAATGGGCGCCGCCTCGGCCGCATACACGTTGGTTGCGAAGGTCCAAGGAGAGCCGGGGTTATTGATGGCAAAACCCAAGGTCGCCGCTATAGCAGCCGGCAAGCTGAATTTAGGCACACCCACACCGGGAATGAACAAGGTCTGCTCGGTCTTCCCGGTCCGTCCAAAATTGCCCGACGCCGAATTCACCATCGGATCGTCTTTCCAACCGCCAATGTCAAATCCTGCAGGCTGGGTCAGCTTCGCATTGACGCGGAGGGACGCGGAAAAAATGGCGTCCGTCTTGATATTGCCTTCGATCCGCGCCAGACCGGCTGGGTTGAAGTGGATGGAGTCAATGCCAGGAGGATCGGCTGTGACGGCGTTACCCAAAGACATCGCCACCACGCTGGTCGCGAGGTTGTCGGTCAATGCAGCATGCGACACATTCGCGCACAGCAGCCCGGCGGCCGCTAGCGCAACCCGGGTTCGACAGGGCAAGAACTGCGTGACCTGCTGCCTGGGGGCAGTAGAACGGAACTGGGTCATGACTTGCCGACCGTCAGAAGTTCAAAGGCATGTTCACGCCCAAAGAGAAGTCGGGCGAATCAGACGTCAAGCCAACACCAAGGGTGACGTTGACAGTCATCGAAGGGGACAAGCGAACGCCCATCCCGTAGTTCATCACAGCGGAGTTTTGCAAACTGGTGCGGTACTTGGTTCCGTCATCAAAGCGCAAAGTCGAAGCCCAGGAGATCGAATGCTGCAAAGCAAAATTGACAGAAATGTCATATGACAACGCGTACGCGAAACCGACGCCATAACCGAAGGATGGCCCTGGCTTCACTGCAGTCAAAATCTTGCCACTGCGCGCCTGCGCCAAATGCGAGGCCTCCAGGCTGTAAGTGAAGTTTGCATTGCCGAACAATGCCACCGGATCGATCACCTTCGAGATATTCAGGCCGCCCGTAAAAGCTGTGGTTCCTGAGCCCGTCGCCAGGTTCTTGGTCGCGTCAGTCCGATAAGGACTGCGCCCGGTCGGCAGACGCATGGTTCCGCTCGCGGTGACCGTTGGCATTTCTCGGTTCAGCTCGAAAGGCTGCCAACGGGCGCCCAGCGTCATGTCACCCAAGGAGTGAGAGAGACCGGAGAAGCTATTTGACTGCGAATAACGGTCGACCAGGGATGCGGATGCCGTGCCGGTCAAGTTATCGAGCAACCCGTAGTCCACTGAAATCGTGTGCGAGAAAGTATGCGAACGGGTGTTTTCGATCTTAAACAGCGTCAACTGAGAGGTCGTCTCGTCAAAGCGAGCATCAATTTGCTGCTGACCAATATATGAATAATTGAGGTCGTATGACGCGGTGACTTTGCCCCGCTTGAGCATGGAGTACTGCTTGTCTTTCGACGTCAGCGTTTCTTTCAGCAAATCTGTCTGGTCAACGTCACCCTCTTGTTTGCCCAGCGCGTTCCGGACCGCTTCTGATCCATCCGCCGATGGCTGCGCGAAAGCCAAACTCCCGGAAAGAGCCAAACCCGCACAGGCAGCGACTCGAATCAAAGAAAGACGCGTAAGGAAATACGACATAGGGGAGAACCTGAATTATTGAAAGTTATTGACGACGAAGCGTCTGGATACCCATTTGAGCCTTCACCGCCTGCTCCAAGGCGAGCGAATTGTTCAGCGCCTTCATGTTGATTTGCGGCTTGACCAAATCCGTGTCTACCAGGCCCAGCTCCCTGTCGCTCAGCGCCAGATTCAACAAGGGTTTGCCTTGATCCGCAGGCAGGCTGAGAATCAACATGACCTTGTTGTCGGCCCACCATGAATCAAATTCTCCCTCGGAGAAAATGATGTAGCCAATGGAAGGATCCGCGATAAACACCTTACCGTCGCGGATGCCACGCACGACCACAAAGTGTTTCGACCCGCCGTACGTGATAGACACAATGGCCGGCTGGCGTAACGCAGCCAAATCGGCAACTGTACCCCGGTAGCCAGCCGCCACCGCGCCCAGGGTCAACACGTAGCGTTTCATGTCCAACATGGAAAAGCCACGCCGCTCGACGATTTTTTCCTTTTCGCCATGGGCCATCATCCCTTCCATGGCGGCCTGCTCTGTCACGTTGAATCCCAGATAGTTATTGATCAACGTGACCAACGCACCAGAGCCGCAACTGAAGTCATACATCTGGCGGTTGATGTTCTGGTATTTGAATTCGTAATAGGGCCGAACCTCGACAGGAACAGCGGCACCACCACCAGCCACGGGCGTCAAAGTATTGGCTCGAGAAAACTGAAACTCCACTTGCTTTTGCGGCTTGTCATCGGGCGTCACGCGAGATTCCGTGGCCGAGCCCATGATCATGGCAGCGCCAAAGCCTAACAAGAGTGGCAACATCTAAATGACTCCCTTATCGCTTCTTATTTTGCTGGCCAAATGTAGACGTTACCGGTCACTGTCGCGGAGCCGTCGAGGAGCCACTTCCCATAATTGCTGGTGGGTTTAGGCATGGTTGTCGGTTCCGCCCCCGTATAACTTTCCGCATAAAGCGCGCGGAAGCCAAATTGCTTGAAAGCAACCAGGTTGGGCATCGTGATGTCGACGTAATCACCCACGCCCGCGGGCCCCGTACGGGCATCGATTCGCAAGGCCCACAAGTCCATGATGCCGCCAAATCCTTGAAACACCAGAGACGTGTGCCTGGATTGATCCGCATCATAAAACCCCACGCTGATGGAGCTGCTGTTGGTCAAATCCACGGCGGTCAATGCATTGGCGTTCCATTCGAGGTGCAACATGATTGTGACGCCGTCCTCACCGGACACGGCAGACAGCGCATCGTCTGGCAGTTCCTCAACCGCGGCTTGCGCCATCGTTGAGAAGGCCATCGCCATCACTGCCAACGCAAGCAACTTAAAGCGCAGCATCGAAGGAAACTTCTTCATGTGGAGGCCTTAGTTAGCGTTTCTGAAATTGATGTCCAGATAACGAATCTGAATACCACCAATGCTCATACCGCCCAAGTCTTTGGCGCCGGCACTGTTCCTGATGGTCACGTTATCGATGCTCATCGCGCCGATCGACTCCGGACGGGCTGGTCCCAGGTTTTCGGGATCGGTCACCTTGCCGCGATACCACTCAATGCCCATGTGCAGCGTGGAATTGCCATTGCTGTCCGTCACGGCGGTGATGATCCCAGGCTGCTGGATGACATCGGCCACACGCCAGGCTTTGGTTTTATCCGGATCGACACCGGTCAGATCCGCATTGGCCCGGCCGATCTTGATGCCGGTGAATGCCATCTCTGTACGGGTGTCGCCGCTATCAGCATAGCCCCGAGGGCGAAGCATCAGCGCGCCGATTTCCATGTTGATGTCGAGCCCAAAAGAGGTGCCGCGTACATCGTCCTTGTTGTTATACGACCACGCGGGAGCCAGATCCAGGCCACCGCCGTAGACCTTCAAGTCCTTCACGATGTAGGAGCCCATGTCGTGGACTACCACTCCATCTCCGACCTTCCAGTCATAACGCATTTGCCAGACTTGATCATCTCCGGCTGCGCCCAGATTTTTGGGGTTGAGCAAACGGATGACTTCCATTTTGTCGGGCAACGCCAGACTGAGATCCGGATTGGCAGGATCCTTGATCTCTGATCCCGAGCGGAAATCATCCGACACTGCAAAGGTTTGAATCTGGATCTGATACGGATCGGCAAATGGGTCAAGGGCATCAGAACGAGAAATGCTGATGCCACCTTTTTCGATGAAGCTGACAGCCTTGGACGGATCCTCAAAAAATGGATCGGCCGGGTTCGGCATCGTGTAAGTCAGCGTCAGGCCGGCATAACCCAGTCGCGCTTCTGAATTAAAAGAGAAGTTGCGCAGGCTCAGGTAGACGCCGTCTGCGCCACGCACTTCGGAGAGCTGCTCATCGTCCAATGGTGCCAAACCACCTGCGAAAGCGGATGCATGGAGCGCAAGTAAAACACCTGCGGCTGGGAACACAAGTTTGAAATTCATGTCAGCCTCCCTGCCGCGTTCTGAGCGGTGGCAACGGATTGTCCAGTATCACCCCGCGGGCGTTGACGTAACTGACACCCTTGGTCCAGTTCATCGACACACCTTCTTGGCCGGTCGTGCCATCTGCATACGTCACAGCGGACGACAACAAAGACACAAAGAAGTCGCTTGCCCCAGCGGCTGTCACACTGCCCACCTGCCCAACCCCCAGAGTCGTGCAATTGGCAGTGTTGCCACATGTGAATTGCGTGGCACGAGTCGTGGAGTTCAACGTCAAGTCACCGTATGCATCTGTTGCATTCACTCCGTTGACTGTATCCACAGCCTGCTTCAGGAGAATGTTGCCCTTGAGCGCATTCAGTTTCAGGCCGATGTTGCCGTCGATGGCACCAAAGCCGAACCGCATGCCGACGATGTCTCGCTTAGAAAGGTCGGGATCGCCCTGGTTCTTGTACACAAATTCGATGTACGGATCGGTGAGCTTGACGTACTTGTCTACCCCCTTCCCATTCACATCGAAGGCGCCGCTGCTGACAAACCGCATTTCACCAATGTCGATATCTGCGCCGGTAGTGTCTTTGCCAAACTGGAGCGCAGTCAGGTTTGCATTGAGTTTGATATCGGCGTTCAGCGTGATGCGCGTAAAGTCGAAGGGCACCGCTGTCGTCTGCTCGGTGTTCACAACCGTGAACATCGCCTGACCCCACACCGACGCCAGATCATCATCCTCAATGGGAACGCCCTGAGCTGACGCTGCAGACATCGACACCATGAGTGCACCCCAGGCCATGGCTTTCTTTGTCTTGAGTCCGATCTGGGATGTGATGCGCATATCTGCCTCGAAGGTCTATGGTTCTTACGTGATCAAAGCTTAGAAAGCCGGCTTCACCAACGGTTCCCGCAGGGAGGGGATTTAGCCCCCAGGGATTCCCTCATATGCCTACGTGCCTTTGAGCAGAAGCTTGCAAAAGGGTCCAATGAAACATGGCTGATGTTCGCCTGTAACGTGGCTTTCAGGGTGTCTTCAAAAGCCAAGCAATTGGCCCATAAAGCCACCCACATGATGGGCCGGATGAACCCTAGGGCTTCAAGATCCAATACAAAAAGCGACAAACCCCGCGGCATTGCTGCCGCAGGGTTTGCTGGGAGATCGGTTTGAAACCGTGGCTTTGGGCTAAACGCTCACAGCCACTGAGTCAAATGCCAGATCAGTGAGCCCACAACCAGATCTTGGTGCCTTGCAGGTCCAGGTTCTTGATTTGCAGCGAGCCGTACGAAGCAGCCTTGCCGGTCGAAGCCAGGACAGGCGCGTTGCCGTTGGTGATCGAACCGATGGTGATCGTGGGTGTCAGACGGGTGTCCAGGTTGGCGTCGGGGAAGGCGAATTGCACAACGTCTTGAACGTTGTCGTACACGCCAGCCGTCACCAGCTTGGTCAGTTCAGCAGCAGCATCGGCGCCATAAGTACCCATCGCGAAGCCGACAGCGTTCGCGAAAGCGGTGTGGTTCAGCACGTCGATCGTTTGAACGAACATGCCCTTGATGGTGATGTTGTTGAACGAGACAGAGCCGCCGTCAGTGTCGGTGTCGGTCCAGGTGAAGGCACCGATCTTGATGTTCAGGTCGCCACCGATGGTCACGCCGTCTTGGCCAGTGACTTGGCTCAGGTCAGCGTCTTCGATCGAGGTCATGGCCGAAGCCGAGAAAGCAACAGCCGACAAGGCCAGGGCAACTGCGGAAAGCTTGAACGATTGCATATTAGCTCCAGAGAATTGGAAAGTTTTTTA
>JBLNAI010000008.1:0-79570 GCA_050259275.1 Acidobacteriota bacterium | reverse complement strand
CCCAGACACGCGTGAGCCAGGCCCGCAGCGTCGCTTTGAATTGAAAGCGCAGTTGCCGCAGGATGCGCCACCACGCGGTCCAGCGGCCGGGGTAGGCGTACCCGTCCAGCATCCACAGGCCCACGACACGGGGGTCTTGCTGAGCCACGGCCAGCCCGTTGATTGCACCAGAGCAGATGCCAGCGATGACGAACCGCGTGATGCCGGTGCGCGCGCTCACCTCGTCCATGGCGGCCTGCAGATCGGCCAGAGCCAGGTCTTCATGGTGGCTGCGCTGTGTGGCGGCTTCGCTGTCGCCCTGGCCTGACAGGTCCAGGCGCATGCTGCTGATGCCGGCCTGCGCCAGGGCGCGTGCCAGCTTGACGTTGAAGCGATGGGGGCCCATGCGCGGAATCACGCCGGCATTGAGCAGCACGACCGCCAGGGGTTGCGGCGCGGTGTCACCGGGAATGCACAAGGTGCCGACCAGCCCGCCCTGGGGTCCGAAGTTGAGCACGAACTCGCTCACCGGGCATACCCCTGCAAGGTCTGAGTGAGCAGTTGCAAGGCCGCAGGGGGGACCAGCGCGGTATTCAAGGCTTCTTCCGAGGTCCAGTCAAAGGGCACGTGCAAAGGCAGGTGCCGGTGCAGCGGGCCGGCCTGATCAGGACCAGCCTGATGAGGGGCCGGAGCCGCCTCGCTGACCACGATCAGTTCGTCACATCTGGCCTGCGCCAGCAAACCTTGCGGTAGCTGGCGGATCTGGTCCATCAAGCTGGCGCTCAGGGCCAGGCCCAGTGCTTCGCCGTCGGGCTCGGGCCCGGGCGCGGGCTCCGGGGGGCGATAGGGGCTGGCGACCAGCGCCACGTGGTCTCGTGCCAGTTGACGCAGATAGGCTGGGCCGGCGACGACAGGCTCCCACAGCGCCAACAGCGCAGGCGGCTGGCTGGCCTGTGTGGACGCCATCACCGCGACCGTGCCGCCCAGGCGGGCCCCAAACCAGACGATGCGTTGACACAGCGCGCGCTCGTGCAGGGCCTGTTGCGCCAGTTCGACGTCGCACGCCCATCGGCTCAGATCGCCGTCCAGATCGTCACCGTCCGAGTCGCCCGTGCCAAAGTAGTCAAAGCGCAGCGTGGGAATGCCCAACTGGGCGAGCCGGTCTGCGAGCACGCGGTAGAAGCGGTGGATGCGAACCGCTTCTTGGCCCAGGGGGTTGCACAGCACGGCGCCCAGTGGTGCAGCCAGCGGGGTGTCCGTCTGCGCTTCGCGGGTGTGCAGGACCCCGAACAGTTGTTGGCCCGGGGGGCCAAATCGAAAGGCTTTCACGGTGTCAGTTTGCCCATCAGGTGGCGCACCCAACCTTTGCGTGGCGCAGGCGGGGCGGGTGAGACCGCGGCCGGCTCTGCAGCCGCAGTGGGCGGCGGGGCGCTGGCCAAACTGGCGAGTTGGGCCAGGGTGCTGAAGATCAATTGACGGATGGTCAGTTGGGCATGGAGCCGGCGATTGATTTCCGTGACGGCGCGCATGGCCAGCAAAGAGTGTCCGCCCAGATCGAAGAAGTTGTCACTGGGGCGAATGGGTGAGACCTCCAGCAGGCGGGACCAGACCTCTGCGATGGTCTGCTCGGTCGGGTTCAAGGCTGACACCTCGTCAGTGGGGGCCGGTGCTGCGGCGGCCACCGGGGCTTGCGCAGTCCAGGCTTGCAGCAGGGCCTGGAGCCGCTCGCCAAACCGGCTCACACTGGCGGCCTCCAGCACATCGGCGTTGTAGGTGAACAGGCACTCGATGTGTGCGGGCGTCTCGACACACCACAGGCCGAGGTCTTGGGCGGAGCTGACAATGGGTGTCGCCATGCGCTCGTGGGCCACATTGCCCCAATGGGTCGGGCGGTCACGCACGTCCTGGTACGAGAAGGCCACCTGGTAGATGGCGGAGCGACTGGGGTCGCGCGGTACCTGCAGCGCGCGGACGAGGTGTTCGAACGGCGCATCGGGATAGGCAAACGCGGCCACCACCTGACGGTTGACCTGATCCAGCCAGTCGTTGACCGGCATCTGGGGCTTGACCGTCATGCGTAGCGGCAGCATGTTGACGAAAAAGCCCATCAAGGGTTCCAGACCCGGGTGCTCGCGACCGCGTACCGGCGTGCCCACCACGAAGTCGTCTTGCGCGCACAGCTCATGCAAGGCCCACGCAAAGGCGCCCAGCAAGGAGACATAGAGGGTGCGACCCTGCGCCTGTGCCTGCTCGCGCAGGATGGCGGTGGTGCGGGCGTCGAGATTGAACTGCACACTGCCGCCTCGGACTGACATGAAGGGCGGCCGCGGGTGATCCAAGGGCAGGTTCAGCGGCGCGGGCAACGGGGTGAGCGTGTCGCGCCAGTAGTCGACCTGCCGGGCCAGCTCCGGGCCGGCCAGCCAGGCAGCGTGCCAGGCTGCGAAGTCGCCGTAGTCGATGGTGATGGGGGGCAGGTGCGGCGTGCGCTTCGTGCGGCAGGCCTCGTACAGCTCGGCCATGTCCTGATAGAACAGATCGAAGGACCAGCCGTCCCAGATCAGATGATGGGTCTGCAGGAAGAAGATGTGCTCGTTGGCCGACAGGCGCCACAGGTGCGCCGTGAACAGCGGGCCGGTGAGGAGGTCATAGGGTGTCTCCAGCAAGGTCTGGATGTCTTGCTGGACGCGCGCCTCGCGCTCGCCCGGCGGCACCGCGCTCAGGTCCGTCACAGGCTGCAGCGGGTACGACAGGGTGGGCAGGATGCGTTGGCGGGCTTCGTCTTGCACCTGCTCGATGACCGTGCGCAACACGCTCTGGCGCTGGATCAGCAACTGGAAGGCCTCATCGAAGGCCGCCGCATCGAGCGGCCCGATCAGCCGGTGGCCTGAGGGCGTGTTGTGCGCCACCGTGTGGGGGTTGAGGTTCTCCAGGAACCACAGGCGCTGCTGCATGGCTGACAGGGGCGCCCAGGACCGATCCGCCCGGCGGGGGATGACATCCGATGCGCCGCCGGCGGCCGGGTGGGGCAGGCCCTGTTCCAGGGCGGCAGCGAGCAGCTTGGGGGTGGGATGCTCGAAGATCGTGCGCAGACTGGGGCGGTGGCCCACTTGCTCGATCAAGCGAGCCGAGAGGCGGGCCGCCAGGAGCGAATGGCCGCCCAACTCGAAGAAGTGGTCGTCGGGGGCCAGCGCGGGCAGGCCCAGCACTTCGGCCATGGCGTGGGCGATCGACTGCATCAAGCTCGAGGTTGCCTGAGCGGCTGCGACTTGAGGCGCAGGCAGAGACTTGCGGTCGATCTTGCCGTTGGGCAGCAGGGGCAGGGCGTCCAGCACCATCCATTGCTGGGGCACCATGTAATCCGGCAGGTCGGCTTTCAGAGCCTGCCGCAACGCGGCCGTGTCCAGATGATGGCCCGGGCGCGCCGTGAGGTAGGCGACCAGGCGGACATCGCCCGGTGTGTCTTCGCGAGCCGTCACGACGGTACGTGCCACGCCGGGCTGGGCCGCCAGGCGGGCTTCGATCTCGCCCAGCTCGATGCGATACCCGCGGATCTTGACCTGAAAGTCCAGCCGGCCCAGGTGTTCGAGCACGCCGTCTTCACGCCAGCGCCCCAGATCGCCCGTGCGATACAGGCGCGCCTCAGGGGCATGGGGACGGAAGGGATCGGGCACGAAGCGCTCTGCCGTCAGTTCGGGCCGCTGGAAGTAGCCCAGCGCCACCCCCTCGCCACCGATGCAGATCTCGCCTTCCTGGCCCACGGCGCAGGGTCGCATGTCGGCATCGAGCACCCAGACTTGCGTTTGCGCGATCGGGTGTCCGATGGTGATTTTGGCCCGTGGATCGGTGATGCGGGTCAAGGTAGACCACACGGTGGTTTCGGTGGGGCCATAGAGGTTCCACAGTTCGATGCCCTGGTCCAGCAGTTGCCCTGCCAGAGAAGGTGGCAGGGGCTCGCCGCCGCACAGGGCCTTGAAACCTGCGGGGGCGTGCCAGCCTTGATCGATCAGCAGGTGCCAGGTCGTCGGTGTGGCCTGCATCACCGTGATGTTCTCGTCCGCAATCAGGCGCGAGAGGGCTTCGCCGTCGATGGCATCTTCGCGCTGGGCCAGCACGACGCGTGCGCCGGTGACCAGGGGCAGGAACAGTTCCAGCACGGCGATGTCAAACGACAAGGTGGTGACGGCCAGCAAATGGTCTTGCGCCTGCAGGCCGGGCTCGCGCTGCATGCTGGCCAGGAAGTTGCACACCGCCGATTGCGGCAGGACCACGCCTTTGGGCTGGCCGGTTGACCCGGACGTGTAGATCACATAAGCCACGGCCCGCGCGCTCAAGGGCCGCAAGGGCTGGGGTGCATCGGCTGGTGCCGCGGCGATCTGCGCGGCATCGTCGTCGATACGGATCTGTTGGGGCCGCGGCACGCCGGCCAGATGGGCGTGCGCGGCTTCGGTGATCACGCTGTGCAAGCCGGCGTCCTGTGCCATGTAATGCAGCCGGTCTTTGGGAAAGCCCGGGTCCAGCGGGACGTAGGCGGCGCCGGTCTTGAGGGTGCCCAACAAGGCGGCCAGCAAATCCGGGCCGCGGCTCAGGCACAGACCCACGCGGTCGCCCTCTGCTACGCCCCGCTCCATCAGCAGGTGCGCAAAGCGGTTGGCGCGTTGATCGAGTTCGCGGTAGCTCAGGCGGATGCCGCGCGATTGCAGCGCGATGGCGTCCGGGGTCTGCGCAGCCTGCGCGCTCACCCATTGCTCCACGCGGTCGAACGGGGGCCGGGGGGCGTCGGTCTGGTTCCACTGCCACAGCCGGCGGTCCACGCTCAGCAGCGATTCCACACGGCTGTCCAAGGTCTTGCGGTCCGTCTTGCCGTTGGGCAGCAAAGGCATCTGGGCCAGGTGCAGCACATGCTGAGGGATCATGTACTTGGGCAACTGGCTGGCCAGGTGGGCCTTCAAGGTGTCGGCATCGGGCGGGGCGGGCTCGCCCGGGCGGGCGACGACGCAGGCCACCAGCCGCACATCGTGCGGCCCGAAAGCATGCGCCAGCACCACCGCGTGCTGGACACCCGGGTGTTGCTGCAGGCACGCCTCGATCTCGCCCAGCTCAATGCGGTTACCGGCCAGTTTGATCTGCTGGTCAGCGCGGCCTTGATAGGCCAGCACGCCCTCGGGCAACCAGCGAGCCAGGTCACCGGTCTTGTAGAGGCGGCCGCCGGGCTGGAAGGGGTCAGGCAGGAAGCGCTCGGCCGTCAGATCGGGGCGCGACACATAGCCCATGCCCACCTGGACGCCACCAATATAGAGTTCGCCGGTGGTGCCCAGCGGCAGCGGCTTCAACTGCTCGTCCAGCACATACAGGCGGGTGTTGGCCACCGGCCGTCCGATGGGGACCATGCCGCGTGGATCATGAGGCTGGCAGTCCCAATGGCTGACATCGATGGCAGCCTCGGTCGGCCCGTACAGATTGGCCAGGCGGGCGTGGGGCAGGCGCTCGAAGAAGCGATTGACGGTCTCGACGGGCAAGGCTTCGCCCGAGCACATCACCTGCCGGACGCTGGCGCAGGGCGAAAGGTCGCCATCCTCCAGAAACAGGCCCAGCATCGAGGGCACGAAATGCAGGACGGACACCTGGTCCCGCGCAATGAGGTCCACCAGATAGCGGGTGTCGCGGTGACCCTCGGGCTTGGCCACCACGATGCAGGCGCCAGTCATCAGTGGCCAGAAGAATTCCCACACCGAGACGTCGAAGCTGTAGGGCGTCTTTTGCAGGACGCGGTCTTGTGGCGTCAAGGGGTAGGCCTGTTGCATCCACAGCAGGCGGTTGACGATGCCGACGTGCGCGTTCATCGCGCCTTTGGGTCGCCCGGTCGAGCCCGACGTGAAAATCACATAGGCCGGATCCTGGGGCGAGCCAAGCAGCACCAGGTCGGCGGTGGACAGCGCTTCATATGCGGCCCATGGGCCTGTGTGGTCCGCCAGATCGATGACGGGCGTGCCCGCGGGAAAGCGTGCACCCACGCGGCTCCACTCGCTTTGACGACTGACGATGACGCGCATGGCCGCGTCTTCACACATGTGGGCCAGACGCTCGGCCGGGTAGGCCGGATCCAGCGGCACATAGGCGCCCCCGCTGTAGACCACCGCCAGCAAGGCGGTGACGAGGTCGATGCTGCGCTCCAGACACACGCCCACCAGCGAGCCCGGCTGCACGCCCAGGCTGCGCAGATGAAGGGCCAGGGCCCAGGCGCGTTGATCCAGTTGCTGGTAGGTCAGGGCTTGCCCTTCGAATCGCACGGCAAGGGCGTGCGGCTGTTGCGCCACGGCGCGCCGCACCAGGTCACCCAGACGCAAGCCGGGCTCAAAGGCGGTGTCGGTGGCGTTGAAGCGCTGGGCGGGGTCGACAAGCCCTTCCGTGCGGGTCGTGACCAGGCGCTCGACCTGTGCATGCAAGTCCTGCAACAGGGCCTGCACCCGATCGCGACTGAAGAATTCGGTGCTGTGATGCAGGTCCAGCGTGATGGCGTCGGGCGTGTCGTAGAAGTTGAAGATCAGCTCGCTGAGCAAGCCAAGTTTGCGCGCCTCATAAGCCTGCGCCTGCCAGGGCGCGAAGCCACTCAAATCGATCCGAGGGTTGAAGTTGAAGAACACCCCGGTCAAGGGCGGTCGATTGCCCACGCTGGGCAGGCCTAGCGCACGGGCCACGCTGCCTTGCGTGACCAGGGGGTGCTCCAGCGCATCCATCAGCCGCGCGCGCACATGTCCCAACTGCGTGGTGAAGTCCGTGTCGCGACATGACAGACGCAAGGGCAGGTCTAGCACCCCGTCGGCGATCAATGGCGCATGCCGGGCCAGGTTCTGGCTGGCATAAGGAATGGACAGCACCAGATCATGCTGCCCGGTGCGACGCTGCACGAGCTGGCTGACCACCGTCAGCATCACCTGGAAGAGCGTGGCCTTGTGCTGGCGGGCCAGGGCCTGCAGGGCCGCCAGTGCGGGCCCTTGAATCACCGTGCGGGCGGTGTCACCTGCGAAGGAGCGGGCCGCCGTTGGCGTCAGGTCGCCCAAGGTCAGCGCGGGGGGCGGGTTGCGCAGTTGCTCACACCAATAGGCCAGGTCGGCCTGGGCCTGGGGGCCTTGCCAGCGCGCCTGCTCTTGAACGGCAAAGTCACGAGGGGATTCGGCCTCGCCCCACTGGGGCGCCTGCCCCGTACAACGCGCGCGATAAGCCTGAGCCAGATCGGTCAGGAACACGTTGGACGCCCAGCCGTCAAAGATCAGATGGCTGGTGGCCAGGTACACCACGACCCGTCCATCGCTGAGCTGAAGCAGATACAGGCGCGCCAGCGGGGGCTGATCCAGCTGGAAGTCCTGCCGCCCGGCGCGTTCGCAAAAGGCATCGAGTGCGGCATCGGCATCGGCTTGATCGCGCAGGTCGACCTGGGTCAGCGGCAAAGTGCAGGATGCCTGCACGCTTTGCAGAGGTTCGATGGCATCCAGAGCGGTGCGGAAGGCCTCGTGACGCTGGACCACGTCGGACAAGGCCGCTTGCAAGGCTTCCAGCTGCACGGCGCCTTGCAGGCTCAGGCACACGGACTCGTTCAAGGCCCGCCGCGCATGCTCATCAAAGTTGGCCGCCAGCCAGCGCTCGGTCTGTCCCGGGGTCAACGGCGCCTTGTCCGGGCGGGGGGGCAGTCCGCCGCGAGGGGGGATCAGGCCTTGTCCCATCAGTTCGTCCAGCGATTGCACGAACACCTGCACGATGCGGTCGGTGTCGGCGTCGCTCATCGCCTCGGTCACAAAGTGGCCGAACTGCTCGTACACATGCAGGCCATGGAGACGCAGCAGGTAGTAAAACAGGCTGACGTGCTTGAGGTTGTCGTCCCAGCTCAGCCGCCACAAGGAGGCGCAGTGCACCGCTTTGACCGGCGCATGCCGCTGGGCGAAGGCCGCGTTCAGGCGGTCGACCATGCGCTGGGTGCGCTCGTTGAGCGTGCGGTACAGCTCGCGCCCACCTTGCTTGAGATGGCGCAGTGTGGCCCGGGCTGCGGCCAGGGCCAGGGGGTGACGCACGAAGGTGCCTGCAAAGTAGGTGACGCCGGCTTCCGGGTATGAGCCGTCGCCGAACGACCAGTGGCCGCCATCCAGTGCATCCAGCCAATGGGCGCTGCCCGCGATGGCGGCAAAGGGCAAGCCGCCGCCGATGATCTTGCCGTAGGTGGCGATGTCGGCCCGCACGCCGTAGAACTCTTGCGCCCCGCCGGGGGCCACCCGAAACCCCGTGACCACCTCGTCGAAGATCAGGGCGCAGCCGGCCTGGTCGGCAATGTGGCGCAGGGCCTGAACGAACTCGCGGGGCTGCAAGGTGGGATAGCGGTTCTGAATCGGCTCGATCATGATCGCAGCCAATTCATGCCCGCGATCTCGCAAGACCTGTAGCGCCGCATCGCTGGCGTAATCCAGCACCAGCACGTTTTCAACGGCGCTGGCCAGGATGCCGGGCGCGGCAGACAGCGAACGCAACTGGCGGGTGCCCCGCACCACCACTTCATCAAAAATGCCGTGATACGAGTTGGTGAAAATGGCAATGGTCTTGCGGCCGGTGACGGTGCGGGCCATGCGCATCGCGCCCATCACTGCTTCAGAGCCGGTGTTGCAGAACGCCACCCGCTCCATGCCGGTGAACTCGGCGATCAGTGCGGCCACTTCGGCCGCCATCGGGTGCTGCGGGCCCACTTCGATGCCCGCCTGCAACTGCGCCACCATCGCTTGCACGAGGTCATCGGGCTGGTAGCCCAGCAAGTTGGCGCCAAAGCAGGACAGCAGGTCGATGTACTCGTTGCCATCGATGTCCCACAGCCGCGATCCCTTGGATCGGTCCACCACGATGGGATAGACCAGGTCCTTCCACAGGGGATTGAAGCCGGTCACCACGCGGGGGTCGGCCATCAGCTTGCGGTGGTCCTGACTGAAGGATTTGGACCGGCCGGTGCGCGCGTTGTAGCGGGCCACGAACTCGTCCAGCCAGCGCTGCTGAGCCGGCGTGAAATCGGTGTGCGCGTGTTGCGTGATGCGTGCCGAGGCGCCAAAGGGTTTGTCCAGCAAGGCGGTCTGGCTGGGCTGCTCGGCTGAGGCGGGCGCCGGGCTGATGGCGGCAATGCCCGGCGTGGGCAGGGCCTGCGCAGCCGGTTCTGTCGCGGCAGACGCGTTGGGCAGCGCGGCGGCAGGCAAAGGCTGGGGCAGGGCGTGGGCCACCGTCTGACCGGACAAGATGGCCAATTGCTGCGCCATCAATTGCATCTGTTGCTGGATCAGCTGGTGGACGGCTGCTGCCGAGCCCAAGGCAGCCGGTGCGGCCATGGCACCGACCGCCGATGACAAGGCCGGTGAAGTGGACGACGCGGACGACGCGGATAAAGCAGATAAAGCGGCAGGGACGGGTTGCAAGGACGGCAAGGGAGACGCGGCCGGCTCTTGTGGCGCGGCAAACCGATCCGGCGGCAATTGTTGGTCCAGGAACTGCGCCAGCTTGCCCACCGTGTCCAGGTCTTCCAGCAGACGGCGAAAGCGCAGTTTCACACCCAAGGACTGCTCCAGCTCCAAGGTGGCCTGGGTCAGCGACAACGAGTCCAGACCGAGATCGAGGAAGGTGGCATGGCGATCGACAGCATCGGCTTGGATACCCGATACCTCGCTGAGGATGCGGGCAAGTTCCTGTTCCAGACGGGGAAGGCGGCTCATGGCGGGGCGGGATTCGGGTTGATCGGCGTGAGGGCGAGGCGCTTGGGCTTCGGGCTCGGCGCGGGCCGGCGTGTCGGCTCGTTTGAACCAGTGCCGCTCGCCGCGGAAGGGATAAGTGGGCAAGGCCACGCGCTGGGCATGGGCAGGTACCGGCCAGGCCACGGCCACGCCCGCGCTCCACAGGGCGCCCAGGCCCTGCAGAACCTGTTGGGCCGGCTCACCGGGTGCCTGGGCGGTTCCCAGCAGGGGGATGACGCGGGGCGGGGCCTTTTGCTCGGTGCGATGCTGGCGCACCAGTGCGGTCAGCGCCTGGCCGGGACCCACCTCGACAAACAGGGTGTCGCCTTGGGACAGCTCCGCCTGAACGGCCCGGCTGAACTGCACGGTGGCGCGCACCTGGCGAGCCCAATAGTCGGGCGACGTGGCTTCGTCGGCACGCAAGGGCGCACCGCTCACACAGGAATAGACGGGTGTGGCGGGGGGGTGCAATTGGCAGGCCGACAGGGCTTGCGCGACGGCGGGCAAGGCACCCTCCATGCTCGCACTGTGAAACGCATGGGAGACCTTCAGTCGGGTGGTGCCGATGTCCTGTGCCTCCAGCACCGCAGCCCATGCCGCGATGGCCGCGTGCGGGCCTGCCACCACGGTCAGACCCGGTGCGTTGGCGGCGGCCACTTCCACACCCGCGGGCAGCAGACGGGCCACCTGTTCAGCGCTGGCGCGCACGGCCAGCATGGTCCCGTCCGGTTGCGCGAACATCGCTTGCCCACGCGCCACGACGGCGCGCATGGCCTCTTCGACCGACAGCACGCCGGCGTGACAGGCGGCGGCGTACTCACCGATGCTGTGGCCGATCATCGCTGCGGGTCGGACCCCGAGGCTGTCCAGCCAGGCGGCCAGGGCGTAAGACACGCAGAACAGTGCAGGCTGCGCATGGCGGGTCTCGGCCAGTTGGGCGGCGGCTTGGGCGTCGCCCGGGTCGCTCTGTGTCAGCCAGACGCGCAAGGACTGCGCGAGTTCGGCCGGGGCCGCGGCCAGGCAGCGCTCCAACGCCTGTGCGAAGGCGGGTGAGCTTTCGCACAACTGGCGGGCCATGCCCGGATGCTGCGAGCCTTGACCCGGAAACAGAAAAACCAGACGCGCCTGGGGCGTGGCCTGGATGGCCGTCTTGACCTGAGCGAGGGCCTCTGCGGCCGATGCCAGATCCTGCGCGACCACGGTGGCACGGTAGGGCATGGCTTGTCGGCCGCGCACCAGGGTGGCCATCACGCTGTCCCACGGCAGGTGAGGGTGCGCCTTCAGATGGCGCGCCAGGTCCTGCGCACGTTGCAGCAGGGCATCGGGATGGCGCGCAGACAGCGGCAGCACATGCCACTGGCCGGGGCGGTGGGTGGGCAGGCGGCGCGGCGTGGCCGGGGCCTCTTCCACAACGACATGGGCGTTGGTGCCGCCGACCCCAAAGGAGCTGACGGCAGCACGCCGCACCTGCGGGCCCCGCGGCCACGCGCGTGCCTGGGCGCTGACGAAAAAGGGTGTGCGGGCAAAGTCGATGTGGGGGTTGGCCTGCCCGAAGTGCAGGGTGCCCGGAATGACCTCGTGGTGCAAAGCCAGCGTGGCCTTGATCAGGCCCAGCGCGCCTGCTGCGGCAATGGTGTGGCCCACATGGCCTTTGACCGAGCCCAGTTCGCAGAATTGGGTGTCTGCCGTGTCGCCGGCCCAGGCGCGGGTCAGTGCCGACACCTCGATGGGGTCGCCCAGAGCCGTGCCGGTGCCATGCGCTTCCATGTAGCCGATGCTGCGGGCCGAGACGCCGGCGTGGGACAGCGCCATGCGGATCGCTTCGGCCTGCCCGCTGACGCTGGGCGCGGTGAAGCTGGCTTTTTCGCCGCCATCGTTGTTCAGCCCCACCCCTTTGATCACGCCATAGATGGTGTCACCATCGTGCTGCGCTTGCTCCAGCCGCTTGAGCACCACCACGGCGCCCCCGTTGGAGAACACCGTGCCCGAAGCCTGGGCGTCGAACGGGCGGCACAGGCCATCGGCCGATTCCATGCCGCCCTCGACATGCAGGTAGCCGCCCGCTTGCGGCACGATCACCGTCACGCCGCCGGCCAGGGCCACATCGCATTGCCCTTGCGCCAGAGCATGCCAGGCCTGGGTGATCGCCACCAGCGAGGTCGAGCAGGCCGTGTGGATCGAGATGGCCGGGCCGTGCAGGTTCAGCCGGTTGGCCACCCGTGTCGTGACGTAGTCCTTTTCGCTGGCCACCGAGGTCGGGAACTCGCCATAGTGGTCCAGCAAGCCGGGCTGGGCCTGCTGCAGCGCAGGCAGATAGGTGTTGTTGGCCGTGCCGCCGTAGACGCCGATGCGCGTGCCTTGCAACTCGTGGCTGCGGGCCGGGTCGATGGCCGCGTGTTCCAGTGCCGACCAGCACAACTCCAGGAAGAGCCGCTGCTGGGGGTCGGTGATCGTGGCTTCGCGGGCCGAGATGCCAAAAAAGGCGGCATCAAAGCGGTCGACCTCGTCGATGACACCGCGGGCGGCGACAAAATTGGGCCGGGCCCGCAATGAAGCCGGGACCTGAGGGTCCAGTTCCGCATCCGAGAAATGCCGGATGCTGCTGCGGTCTGCCAGCAGGTTCGCCCAGAAGCTGTCCACATCGCGGGCGTCGCCCACGCGGACGGCCATGCCGATGATGGCCATGCCTTGGGTGGGGGCCGCAGAAGGAGCCGGCGCTGCCGGGGGTGCCGGGCGGTCAGGGGTGTGGCTGGGGGCGAGGCATTGCGCCATGCCGGCCACCGTGGGGCGGTCGTAGACGTCCGCTTCGGCCAGTCGCAAGCCGGTCTGCTGCTGAATCTGGCTGACAAAGCGCAAAACCTGCAGCGAGGTGGCGCCGAGGTCGAACACATTGGTGTCGTCCGCCAGGGCCGACACGCCCAGCAAGTTTTGCCACGTCAGCCGGATGGCGGCGCGCAGACCGTTGGATGAAGAGTAGGCTTGTTTCACCTTATCAGGTGTATCAAGTCCCTCCCGATAAATCCATGCACTCAGCCACTTTCCGCCCCGGGTATTCAGACAAAAAAGGCTCCATTTGGAGCCTTTTTGACGTGCGTCAAGCGGGAGGGAATCAGAGGCGCTCGATCACCAGGGCGATGCCCTGGCCGCCGCCGATGCACATGGTGATCAGCGCATAGCGGCCACCGGTGCGTTGCAGCTCATAGATCGCCTTGGTCACCAGGATGGCGCCTGTGCCGCCAACGGGGTGACCCAGCGAGATGCCCGAACCATTGGGGTTGACCTTTTCGTTATCCATGCCCAGCTCTTTGGCGACGGCGCAGGCTTGCGCGGCAAAGGCTTCGTTGGCTTCGATCAGGTCCATGTCGGCAATGGTCAGGCCAGCCTTGGCCAGGGCATTGCGCGAAGCCGGCACCGGGCCGATGCCCATGTACTCGGGCTCGACACCGGCGTGGCCGTAGGACACCAGACGCGCCAGGGGCTTCAGGCCCAGCGCCTTGGCCTTCTCGGCCGAAGCCATCACGACCGCGCCTGCCCCGTCGTTCAGGGTCGAGGCGTTGCCGGCCGTCACGGTGCCTTCTTCCTTCTTGAAGGCGGGCTTCATCTTGGCCAGGGCATCGACCGTGGTGTCGCCCTTGACGCCTTCGTCGGTGTCGAACAGCACCACGCCCTTGCGGGTCTTGATCTCGACGGGGACGATCTGGTCCTTGAAGATGCCAGCGGCGATGGCCTTGGCCGCGCGCTGTTGCGACTGCACGGCGTAAGCGTCTTGCTGCTCGCGGGTGATGTCGTAGCGGGCGGCCACGTTTTCGGCGGTGATGCCCATGTGGATGTTCATGCGGGGGTCGTGCAGGGCGCCGAGCATGAAGTCCAGCATCTTGACGTCACCCATGCGCGCGCCCCAGCGGTTCGTGGTGACTAGGTAGGCACCGCGGCTCATCGATTCGGCACCGGCGCCCACGGCCACGTCGCAGTCACCCAACTGGATGGACTGGGCGGCGGACACGATGGCCTGCAGGCCCGAACCGCACAGACGGTTCACGTTGAAGGCGGGCGTCTCCTGGGGCACGCCGGCATTCAGGGCCGCCACGCGGCTGATGTAGGCATCCTGGGGCACGGAGGGGATCACGTGGCCCATCACCACATGGCCGACGTCCTTGGGGGCCACGCCAGCGCGTTCCAGAGCGGTCTTGATGACCAGAGCGCCCAGATCGGCGGGGGGAACATCCTTGAGCGAGCCACCGAAAGAGCCGATAGCGGTACGGGCAGCGCCCACGAAAACGACTTCACGAGTCATGTTGCGTCCTTACAGGGAGAGGGTGATGGCAAACTGATCTGCCTGGATCAGTTGTCAGATTATCGTGTGATTCCCGTTGGGGCAGGAACCGAGGGCGACATCATGCGCCGATTTTTGCTGCGGGCAAGTCTGCCAGGGCGAGCAAGCGATCAACCCGCTCGCGGCTGATACCCAGCACCGCCGGGCCAATGGCGCCGATCAAGGCGCCGGAGGGCTGCTGGCCGATGCGCTGGAAGTCATGCGCAAAGGCCTGTGCCCGCGCCGCGCTCATGGCAGGGCGCTCGGCGTCCATCGTGGTGGCCAGGCGGCCGATCGCCTGGTCGACCTCGCCCTGCGAACGCTGGACCAGCCGCTGGGCCTGCACCACATCGTGCAAGGTCTGCCGCAGGGCGACGCTGTCGCTCACGCGCCAGGACTCGGGGGTGATCGCAGCCGGCGTGGCCTCCAGCCGAACCCGATGAAACTGCTTGGCCGGAAAGCGAACGCCCCCGCCGCGGATGCCCAGGTTATCCCGCACCGCCGACCAGTTGGACTCGGGTGTCGAGAGGATCGGCTCGCCCGCGGCATTGACGCCGACCCGGATGTCGGCCACAGCCAGGGTCTGGTCGAGGGCCCGCAGGCGCGCGCGCGCCGGTTGGTCGGCTTCCAGCACGGCGGTCAGGACCCGTCCGCCAGCCGTTCCCGACCCGACCGTGAAGGCCAGGGTTTCCTTGTCGCTGCGCTGCAGGCTGTGGCTGTCCAGTCCTTTGATCTGGAAGGTCTGCTGGCTGTTGCCATCGGGCCGAAATTGCAGCTGCTTGTCCAGGCTGCCCTGGGTGGCAGGCAGGCGCTGTTGCCACAAGGCCTGGAAATCAGCGATGCCCGCTGCGAGGCGATCATCCGGCACGGGGCTGCCCAATTGCGCGCTGATGTCGCGCTTGAGCGATGCCAGTTGCGTGCCGAGTGTGCCCAGGTACTGCTGCGCCATCTGGCTTCGCGCGACCTGATCGTTCAGTGCAGGTGGGGGCGCTGGCCGGGCTGGCGAAGCGGCCTGCAGCGGCGCGGGTGCGGGCGTGGGCACATCGGCCCTGACCGGCAGCAAAGGTGCCACCGGTGCTTGCAGCGCAGGCGTGTGCGCAGCCGGCGTGGCACCGGCCGAAGCAAGGCCACTGGCTGACGTCAGCGAACGAATGGGCATGCGATGCGGCGGGACGAGGTGGCGCGGTGGCTCAAGCCATCACAGCACGTTGAACAGCGACAGGCCGCTGACTTTGCTGTAGGCCTTCTGAGTGGCCTGAACGGCGGTGGTGTAGCCATTGAGCTTCACTGCCGCGTCGCCATAGTCCAGCTGGCCCAGCATCAGGTAGGCCTGTTTGTTGGCCAGGCTCACGTTGGCATGGTTGCCATCCAGCGTGTCGAGGGTGTTTTGCTCGCCGCCCAGGCTGGCCACTTTGCTGCTGACCGCGCTCATCGTGGCATCGAGCAGGTTCAAGGTCCCCGCCACCTGGGCATGGACAGCGGGCGTGCTGACGCTGACGCCAGGTGTCTTCAAGGTCTGGATGGTGCCGTCGAGCTGATTGAGCAGGGTCGCCATCTCTTGCAGCGAGACATTGGCCACCTGGGTGACGCCGTTGCCCACCACGACCCGCTGTTGCGCCAGGTTGCCCGTGAAGCTGTAGCGCGAGCCTGGGGCGGCCGCGGCGTTGAAGCTGACGGTCGCGGTGTTGGTGAGCGTGCCGGAGAAGAGGTAGCGTCCTTCCTGGTCCTGGCTGTTGGCCGCGTAGTACAGGCTGTCTCGCAAGGCCTCCAGTGAACTGGCCATCGCCGCCACGTCGTCCGAAGTGTTGCCGCCGTCTGCGGCCCACACCATCAGGTCCCGTGCCTGCTGCATGTCACCGTTCATGCTGGTCAGCAGCGACTCGTTTTGCTGCAAACGGCTCTTGAGGGCCGAGATGTTGTCGCGGAACTGGGTCAACGCGGCATCTTCGCGGGTCAGGCGGGACAGGCGGACGCTGGTGACCGGGTCGTCGGAGGGCCGCAGCACCTTTTGCCCGGAGGCGATCTGCTGCATGACGTCTTCCAGTCGGGTCGACGCGTTCTGCATCGCCGTGTTCATGGTCGAGTGGTATTGCGTGCTGGAGACTCGCATGGTTTACGCTCCGTTCATCATGGCCAGGGTGCTGTTGAACAGATCATTGGCCACCGAGATGACTTTCATGTTGGCCTGGTACATCTGCTGGTACTGCATGATGTTGATGGCCTCTTCATCGGTGTTGACGCCGCTGGTGGACTTCCAGCTGGCCTCGTTCTGATCGCGGACGGTCTGAGCCGTGCTCAGCGAGGCCTGGTTTTGCTGGCTCTGCATCGCCAGGCCATTGGTGAGCTGGGTGTAGACATCACCGAGCAGGGCACTGCCCAGCGAGGTCACGGCCACGGGCTGTTTCTTGAGTTCGATCAGGGCCAGCAAGTTGTCGCTGTTGCCGGGCAAGGTCGCGTCCGCCGAGAACGCGAGGTCCTGAGAGACGATGCCGGGACGAACCGTCAACATATTGGTCGAGCTGGTCGGGTCGAACACAAACAGAGGTGTGCCCGGTGTGCCATCCAGCGCATAACCGGCGGCCAGTTGGGTGTTGACCTTGCCCGCAATTGCATTGGCGGTGTCACCGATCGACTGCATCAAGGGGCTGAGCACGCGGTGTTCGAAATCATCCAACCCGCCCAACTGCCCCCCCAGGTTCTGGCTGATCAAGGCAAACGACTCTTTGGCAAAGTTCAGCTTGAGGGTCTGCGAGCCATCCGGGTTGCTTTGCAGGCTCATGGTCGAGGCCACCCCGCCGACCACCAAAGGCTGGCCGCTGCGCAGGGACACGCTGCGGGTGCCATCGGCCTGGTCCACGACCCCGACGCCCACCAGACTGGCCAGGTTGTCGATCTTCTGATCGCGCTCGTCGATCAGGCCTGAGGCATTGACCCCGGTGGCCTGCGTGGCCGAGATCTTCTGGTTCAGCGCCGCGATGCTGGTGGTCAGGCCATTGATCTGCGAGACGGCCGCGGTGCGTTGCTGGTAGACCGATGCGCGCTGATTGGACAGCACGGTGTTGAGGCTGTTGAACCGTTGGGACAGCGCATCGGCCGCGGTCAGCACCTGTTGGCGCAAGGGGCTGGATGTGGGCTCGACGCTGGCGGCATTGAGCGCACCGAAGAAGGCGTCCATGCCGCTGTTGATGCTCGATGCGTCGTCGCCCATCACCTGCTCAAGCTGGGTGAGATAAGGCTGCGCCGTGGTGCGTTGCCCCAGGGTCGAGGCCGACTGCCACATCTGCAGGTTCTTGTAGCTGTCGCTGAAGCGCATCAGGGCCGGGACGGTGACGCCGCCCCCGGCCGACAGCGGGCCACTTTGTTGCGGCTGAACGGTGGTCAGGATGACGCCTTGGCGGGTGTAGCCTGGGGTCATCACATTGGCGATGTTCTGGCTGGCCGTGTTCAAGGCGGCTTGAGCCGCCAGGGCACCAGTGAGGGCGTTTTGAATCACGGTCATGGCGTGGGCCTGTGCGTTGGGTGTTGATGGACCTAGGCGACCGATTCGGGGCCGACATGAAGGGCCCTGACGTCAAAGGGCTGCGCTCTGTGCACTATTCAACGCCCTTTCGGGGTGGGCAGCGGCTGGGCAAGGGCCGGCAGCAATTGCCGAAGGATCGCGTCGGCCACGCCAAAGGCCCGTTGGCCCGCCAGCGCATCGGCCACTGCCGTGTCGGCGATCTCCAGCATGTCGTTGTTGACCTTGTTCTTGAAGACACTGTCTTCGTCGGCCAGCTCGCTGGTGGTGCGGCGCATCTGCTTGAGCACTTCGCCAATGAACATGCTCTCGAACTTGACGGCGGCCTTCTCGACTTTGCTGCGGTCTGCAGCGCTCAGAGTCGATGCCGACGCGGATGGGGTATCGGCGGGGTCGGGCTCGCGCGTCGGCGAGGGCAGTCGGGCATCGATGATGGGCATGATGGGTCCTTCAGATGACGATCAGTTCGCCGTCGATGGCGCCGGCCTGGTCCAGGGCCTGCAGGATGGACATGATGTCGTCAGGCGTGGCCCCTGTGCTGTTGATGGTGTCGATGATGGTTTGCAGGTCGACCCCGCCGGGCCACTTGAACATGTGGCCGGTTCCCTGGTCGACCGACACGCTGGACTGTGGGGTGACGGTGGTTTCACCCCGGCTGAACGGGGCCGGCTGACTCACATTGTGGCTCTCGGAGATCACGACCTTGAGCGAGCCATGGGTGACGGCAGCCGGGCGCACGGTCACGCCCTGGGCGATCACCACCGTGCCGGTGCGCGAATTGAAGATGACCTTGGGGATCTCGTCGCCCACGCCCACGCGCAACGCTTCAAGCTGCGCCACGAAGGCGACGCGTTGGGTGCGGTTCTCGGGGGCGATGACTTCGACACTGGTGGCATCGCCTGTGGTGGCAATGGCGCCAAAGCGGCGATTGATGGCCTCGACGATGTTCGTGGCCGTCTGGAAGTTGGGTCGCTTGAGGCTCAGGCGCACGGTAGGCCGGGTGCTGAAGTCGGTCTCGATTTCGCGCTCGATGGTGGCGCCGTTGGGGATGCGTCCCGAAGTTGGCGTGTTGACGGTGACGCTCGAGCCACTGTTGCCTTGCGCGGCCAGCCCGCCGACGACCAGATTGCCTTGGGCCAGGGCGTAGACCTCGCCGTCTGCGGCCTTCAAGGGGGTCAGCAGCAGGGTGCCACCCCGCAGGCTCTTGGCATCGCCCAACGAGGACACGGTGATGTCGATGGTCTGTCCTTTGCGATAGCCCGGCGGGAAGCTGGCGCTGATCATGACCGCCGCCACGTTCTTCATCTTGGCCTCATTGCGCTCGGGCATCTTGACCCCGAACTCCTTGAGCAGGTTGTTCACCGACTGGCCCGAGTATTTGGCCTGGCTGCTGTCGCCGGTGCCTTGCAAGCCGACGATGAGGCCGTAGCCGATCAACTGGTTTTCTCGCACCCCCTCGACGCTGACGAGTTGTCGCAGGCTATGCAGGGAACCGGTTGCCGGGGTGCTGCTGACTGGCGACTGAGGGGCGGCCGACACGGTGCCGGCCTGACTCAGGATGGCGCCCATTGCCAGCGCAGCCAGCCAGCGTGAAGGGATGAAAGGAAGGGTCATGGCGTGGGGCTTTCGTTAAAAAGGCATCCAGGGGCTGTTGAAGAAGCGGGTCAGCCACCCCGCCGTGTTGGCGTCGGCCAGAGAGCCCTTGCCGGCATAGGTGATGCGGGCATTGGCGATGCGCTGCGAGGACAGGCGGTTGTCCGTGTCCACATCCGATGCGCGCACATAGCCACTGAGGCGAATGATTTCTTCGCCCTGGTTCAAGGTGAGGCTCTTGTCACCTTTGATCTGCAGCAGTCCATTGGGCAGCACATCCTGAACCACCACCGAGATCGCCCCCTGCAAGGCGTTCTGCTGCGTGCTGGTCGAACTGCCGGTGAAGTCGCGCTGGGCCGAGACGCCCACATTGGTCTTGAAATGGTTGTTCCCGATCACCGTGGGGGCCACGTCCACGGTGCTGGCCTTGCCGAACTTGGTGTCGGCCTTCTTGCTGGCTTGCGTGGTCTCTTCGAGCATGATGGTCAGCACGTCCCCCGGACGGAAGGGGCGATGATCGGCCGTCAGCGACCAGGCCGCCTCGGGCACGAACACCCCGCCCGACTGCCCTTTGCGGGGCGCGGTCCGAGCCACTGGGGGCGGCTCATCGGGCGTGGTTTCGGGCGGCAGGGGCATGCCGCTGCAACCGGCCAGCAGCGCCACCACGCCCGTCAGCAGCAGGCGGCTGTTCATCGTGCGGCCTGCGCCAGGTATTGCAGCATGTTGTCGGCTGCAGAGAGCACCTTGGTGTTCATCTCATAGGTGCGCTGAGCGGCGATCATGTCCACCATCTCTTCGACCACCTGCACGTTGGAGCCTTCCAGCGCGCCTTGCTTGACCTTGCCCAGCGCCTCGGTGCCCGGGTCGCCTTCTGTGGGGGCGCCACTGGCCTGGGTTTCCTGATACAGGTTGTCGCCCACGGCGCGCAAGCCGGCGGGGTTGATGAAGCCGGCCAGCTTGATCTGACCCAGCTCTTGCGGCGCGCTGGCGCCCGAGACGGTGGCAGACACCACACCGTTCTCGCCAATGGTCACGGCGGTGGCGTTTTCCGGCACGGTGATCTCGGGCTTGAGCGGCAGGCCTTGCGCGTTGACCAGCTTGCCTTCGGCGCTCAATTGCAGTTGCCCGGCGCGGGTGTAGGCCACATCGCCACTGGGCAGGCTGACCTGAATGAAGCCATTGCCCACGATGGCCACGTCCAGCGACTGGCCGGTCGACTGCAAGCTGCCGGTCGTGAAGACCTTCTGGGTGCCCTGCAAGCGGGTGCCGTTGCCCAGTTGCACACCCGAAGGGGACACGGTGTTGTTGTCGCGCTGGGCGCCTGGCTGCTGTTCGATCTGATAGAACAGATCGGTGAAGACGGCGCGGTCGCGCTTGAAGCCGACCGTGTTGACGTTGGCCAGGTTGTTGGCGATGGCCTGCAACTTGGCATCCTGTGCCTGCACGCCGGTCTTGCTGATCCACATGGCTGGGTTCATTGGGGACTCCTGTCTGGTTGGGCGGGTAGGGGGCTTTATTCGCGAATCAGGCGGTTGCCCGTTTCGGCCATCGAGTCGGCGGCCTTGTAGAGCTTCATCTGCAGTTCAAAATCGCGATTGAGCGTCATGGTGGCCACCATCTCGTCAATCGCTGACACGTTGCTGCCTTCGAGGTGGCCGCTTTGCACTTGCACTTTCTCGTCGACCGGCAGCGGATCGCCGGTGCGCGAGACGATGAGCCCCGCTTCGTTCTTGGTCAACGAGCCAGGTGCGGCGGTAACCAGCTTGAGCTTGTCCACCGGCTGCATGGTCTGCTGGCCCGGGGGCTGGATGGAGATCGTGCCGTCCTGGGCAATCGCCACGCGGGTGAAGGGCGGCAGGGTGATGGGGCCACCATCGCCCAGCACGGGGTGCCCGTTGACCATCAGTCCCCCTTCGGCATCGAGAGAGAACGCGCCAGCGCGGGTGTAGGCTTCGCCCTGTTGCCCCTGCACGGCAAAGAAGCCCTGGCCGGAGATCGCGACATCCAGATCGCGACCGGTTTCGCGATTGGCGCCGGCGCGTGTGACCACGGCGTTGGTCTGGATGTCGGACACATGGCGGGCGTCAAAGCCATAGCCGGGCACCACCTGGCTGCGCGCCAGTTCCATGTCGGCGCGAAAGCCACCTGTCTCCAGATTGGCCAGATTGTTGGCGTGGACCTGCTGGGCCTGCATGGCGCGCTCGGCGCCACTCATCACGGTGTAGATCAGTGCGTCCATGGTGCTGCCTTACACCGCTTGCATCAGAGCCTTGACCAGGTCGTTCTCGGTTGAGATGACTTTGGTGTTGGCTTGGTAATTGCGCTGCGCCGACATGAGGTTGACCAACTGCGCGGTCATGTCCACATTGGATTGCTCCAGCGCCCCGGTCGTGAGCTTGCCGGCCATGCCGCTGCCGGGCGTGAAGTAGAGCGGCGAGCCCGAATCGACCGAGGTCGTCCAGCTGGTGTCGCTCACGGACACGAGCGCGTTCTCGTTGGGGAAGGTGGCCAGCGCAACCTTGCCCACGCTTTGCTTCTGGCCGTTGCTGTACTGCGCCATGACAGAGCCGTCTTCAGACAGTTGCACCCCGATCATCGTGCCCGAGGCATAGCCGTTGGTGGCGTTGACTGAGGTGGTGGCCTCGCCGGCGAACTGCGTGGTGCCGGTGTAGTCCAGGTCGATGGACAGGGGTGCGGCGCCGGTGGGGGTACCCAGGGCAATGGGCACGCTGCCGGTGGGTGCAGTCAACTGGCCACTGGTGCCGAAGTCCAGCACCGTGGTGGTGGGCAGATCGGTGCCATCGAAGGTGTAGTGCGTGGTGACCTGGTTGCTGGCCGTCTTGACGAAGTACTGCGTCACGCTGTGCTGCGCGCCCAGCGAGTCGTACACCACCGATACCATCGATCCGTTGAAGGTCAGCGGATCGGCCTTGTCAAACGGGGTGACCGTCGGCGTGGCCCAGTCGGCCGACAGATTGCCGACGTATTGCAGTCGGGTGCTGGCCTGTGCTGCGACCTGGCCGGTGGGCACCGTCAGGTCGGCCATGCCGCCCAGGGTGGTGCTACCGGGGATGGTCGGAAAGCCCTGCACCTTGCGGCCGAAGCTGTCGATGATGTGCCCGTCCTTGTCCGATGAGAAGATGCCCACTCGGGTGTAGAGCATGGCACCGGACGTGTCCTTGGTGACAAAGAAGCCGCGCCCCTGGATGGAGGCGTCCATGCTGCGCCCGGTGGTCAGCACGCCGCCACCGATGTCGATGCTCTGCGTGAGCGAGCCGACTTCGGCCCCGGTGGGTTGGGTGCCGGCATACATCGAGGCAAAGTTGGCGCGGCTGGACTTGAACCCATAGGTGCTGGAGTTGGCAATGTTGTTGCTGATCTGGGTCAGCTCGGCGTTGATGGCGTTGATGCCGGAGAGGGCGATTTCAAAGCTCATGGGGACTCCTTCGGTGAGGTCAGGTGGCCGAGCGGCCGTTGAAACGGGTGATGGCAGAGGCGGGGACCTCACCAAGATGGGAGACATCCAGCACGACGCCGCCGGTGGCCGACAGCTTCACGCTTTGCAGCGTGCCGCCTACTTCGATGCTGGGGGTCTCGCCGCTGGCACTGTCCACGGCCAGCGTGTAGTGCCCTTGCGGCAGGCCCATGGCCACGGGGTCGATGGCAAATGCTGCCTCGCCGGCCGGGCGGGATCCCAGTTCGACGCGGTAGCGGTTGCCGCCGTCGTCGGTCAGGACCACGGCGGTGCGGGTCGAGGGGCTGTTCAGATGGAAGGCGCCCTTGACCACGTCCTGGCCCAGTTGCATTTCATGCGACTGCACCATCACCTGCGAGCCCACCTGGGCACCCATGCCCAGTGCCTGCAGGCTCTCCAGCATGGCCACATGGGTGTTGTTCTGGCTGGACAGGTTCTGCAGCGACTCCATCTGGCTCAACTGCGTGAGCTGATTGACAAAGGCGCTGGGGTCGGTGGGCTCCAGGGGGTTCTGGTTCTTGATCTGCGCGACCAGCAAGGTGGTGAACAGGTCCTTGGGCGATCCGCCGCCCGCCGCAGCGGCGATGGCCGAGCTGTTGCCCTGCGGGGCCTGGTTGTCGGTGAAAAAGCTGGTTTGCATGATCAGGCCTCTCCGAGTTTCAGCAGCGATTGCTGCATGGACTTCACCCGACCCAGCACCTCGACATTGGTCTCGAAGGCGCGCGAGGCGGACATCATGTCGGTCATCTCGGCCACCGAGTTGACGTTGGGGTAGAAGACCTCTCCCTGCTCGTTGGCCAGCGGGTTGTCGGGCTCGTAGACCTTGCGCAGCGGCTCGGTGCTCTGCACCACGTCGAGCACGCGAACCTGTGCGCCGTGGCCACTGCTGCCGCCCGCCAGGTCCAGCGCAGAAGCAAAGACCGGCTTGCGGGCGTGATAAGTCGCCTCCTCGGTGTTGGAGGCCGATTGCGCGTTCGCCAGGTTGCTGGCCACGGTGTTGAGCCGCACGGTCTGCGCGGTCATGGCCGATCCGGCGATGGCGGCGATGTCTCTGAATGACATGTCTGAATCTCCTGAGAAGGTCGCTTACTGACCGGCTATGGCTTTGGCCAGGCCTTTGAGCTTCATGTTGAGGAAGGTGAGGCTGGTCTGGAAGTCAGAAACGTTCTGCGAAAACGCGGCCTGCTCCACACCCAGCTCGACCGTGTTGCCATCCTGGCTGGGGTGGTTGGGGACGCGGTATTTGGCGTCGGCATCGTCGGTGCTCAGATGCAAGCCGCCCTCGGCATCCGCCAGGGAGGACCGCAGACTTGCGCTAAAGTCAATGTCGCGCGCCTGATAGCCCGGCGTGCTTTCATTGGCGATGTTGGACGCCAGAACCTTCGTGCGCTCGGCACGCAATTTGAGGGCCTCCGGATGCACGTCCATGGCCTGGTCGAAGTGGATACCCATGAGACTCCTTTGGTCGTTGACGGTGATCGTGGTGGGATGCGTGATGGGTGCGCCTGCCGTGGCAGAGCCGGTGCCCCCATCGGTACGCGGGCCGGTCGAAGCCGCTGCAGCGGCCCATGTCGAATCGGTGGCCAGGCAGGCCAATTGGCGCGAGCCCCAATGGGTGCTGACCGTGCTGGACAACACGGTGGCCCGGCGCGGAGAAGCCGCCCTGAGCTGTGCCCAAGCCGTGACGGTGGAAGAACGCGATACCCGCTTTGTGTCACGCATGCGGTTTGCGGTGCGCTGCCCGGCCGAGCCTGGCTGGCAGCGCGAGGTGGTGGTGCGTGCCGAGGTGTCGGCGCAGGTGCTGGTGATGGCCCAAGACGTGCCGGCCGGGCGTGCGCTGCAGGACGATGACCTGACCCTGGCCCGGCGCGATGTGACCTTGCTGCCGGATGCGCTGTCGGACGCAGAAGGGGCTGTTGGCTTGACGGACAGCCGCACCTTGCGTGCGGGGCAGGTTGTGTCGCGACGGGCACTGATCATGCCTGTGCTGGTGGTGCGGGGCCATGGCGTCAGCATCGTGGCGCGGCAGGGTGGCATCGCCGTGTCGGTAGCGGGTGAGGCACTGGATTCAGGACGCGCAGGCGAACTCATCCGGGTGCGCAACAGCGCTTCGGGCAAGGTGATCCGAGCCAGAGTGACCGCCGAGGGCAAAGTAGAGCCTGAGTCCATACCGGTTTCGTCGCCTCAATCGCGTGAGTGAGTGGATGCCGCGCGGGCCTTCACCATCGCCGCCACGCTGGTGAGCTTGTCCGCGTAGTGAGGGTCGGTGGCATAGCCGCCGCGCGCCAGTCCTTGTGCGAACGCCTGGGCGTCATCGCCCACCCGCAGGGCGCCCTGGTAGCGCGGGTTGCGGGTCAGCAACTGGGTGTAGTCGCGGAAAGCCGCGGCGTAGTCGGGATAGGCGCGGAATGCCTCGGTTTGCTTGACGGGCTGGCCTTGTTCGTATTCCGTGGTGGTGGCCGAAACGGCCGGCCCTTGCCAGCCGCCTTGCGCCTTGATGCTGAACACATTGAGGCTGTCTTGCCCGTTGGCCAGTCGCAGCGGCTTCTGGCCCCAGCCGGATTCCAGCGCGGCGTGGGCAGCCACCAGTTCGGGCGCCACGCCCAGTTCAGCCGCCGATGTCTGCGCCCAGGGCGCGATCTGGTCGAGAAAGGCCTGCTGTGATTCGGTCGGGGCCTGCAGGCGCTGTTGCACCAGCCAGCCTTGTGCATTCAAGGCCGGGGCTGGGGCTTCGGTCGAGCCGTTGGCGATGAAGTCGGCGACCTCGCCCTGCACCTGATTGAAAAGCGCCTGAAAACCGGCGGACCCGCCCATGCCGGTGGGGGCGGCAATGCGCTCGATGTCTTGGTTCAGCGTCTGGGCTGACAGCGGTGTCAGGCTGGTGTCAGTTGGCCACATAGAGACCCTCCTCGCCATGGAGCACCCGCTGCATCAAGGCGTTCTGCTCAACAATGAGTTCGCAATTGCGGGTGTTCAGGGCCTTGCATTCGCGCACGGCCGACTCCAGCGCCTGCCATTGCGCTTCCACCTTGCTTCGCATCGCCAGCGGCAGCTGCATCAGGATGCGGTCCAGATTGCGGGGTTGGTCCTCACCGGTCAGTGCGTACATCAGCATCAGGCGGTCTTCGCGACGCTGGTCCAGCGTGTCCACCAGGGTCACGATGCAGGCGGCGAGTTGCTCCAGGCGCACGGTCTCGTGCCGAACGGCGGCGTGGAACTGTTGCTCCAGCACGCCGCGCAGCTCACCGTAGTCGCGCACGTCGGCCAACAGGTCTTCGATCAGGCGGGCCATGGCTTGCTGGCGGTTCATCAGCGGCCTCCGTGATAGCGGGCGATCAGGCCCGCGAGCTTCTTGGGGTCGAACTGGATCTCGCCCTTGGCCAAGGCATCGCGAACGGCCTGAACCTTTGCCTGGTCGATCTCGGGCAGGTCGCGCAGCGCGGTCAGCGCCGGTGCCAGCGCATCCGATTGCAGCGGGGCCGATGTGGCGGTGCTGCCCGCGGGTGAGGGGGTGGAGGCGGCTGTGCCCTCAACGCGGGCCGCCTCCTGGACGGGAGCGGCTGCGCCCGTGCCGGGCAGGCTGTTTGGGGTGATCTTCATACGGCGGCCTCTCAGTCGGGTTTCCATGGTTCGCTCCGGGCTCAATGTGCGGCGGGCGAAGCGCTGCTGGGCTGGATCAGTCGTGCGCGCAAGGCATTGAGTTCGGCGCGATCGGGGATTTCGGTGTCCACGCCAGCATTGAGCGCAACGCTGTTGCCCGGCATGCCAAACATGGCAGAGATGTTCTGGGCCTGCGCAGCCGTCAGAATCAGCAATTCAATGCGGCGGTTCACGCCAGCGGTGGGGGCGTTCAGGTCCAGCGGTGCGCGGTCGGCCATGCCCACCACCTGCAGCACGCTGTCGGGTGCCATGCCGCCGCCTAGCAACTGCGCACGTGCCGCCATCGCCCGATTGCTTGACAAGGACCAGTTGGAGAAGGCGGCCCGCTCTTGCCCCGCGTATTGGACCGAATCGGTGTGGCCGACGATCAACATCTGATTGGCGATGCGGGCGAACAAGGGGCCCATCTGGCGCAGCAGTTTGCGAAAGCGTTCATCGGGGATGGCGCTGCCGCGCTCGAACATCCCTTGCTTGTCGGTGTCGTGCAGCATCACGCGCAGCCCATAGGGCGTCACCACGCTTTGCAGGTTGCTGGCCAGCCCGGCGTCTTCGCTCAGGCGCTCCAGCAAGCGGGCCAGCGAGGCCAGATCGGCGGGCGACTCATAGCGGGTCTTGTGCTGAGCCTTGTTGTCGTTGCTGTTGTCGGTCTGCTTGTGTTGCGCTTCGGGGTCGCGTGGCAGCGGTTCGCGCGAGATCAGGCTGCCACGCGGCCCGCCCATCGTGTCGGGCATGATCCCCTTGCCTTCGTCCATGGTGTGGCCGCCCACGGCGCGCATGATCTCTTCGGCGCGCTCCTGGTTGCGCGCGGCCAGCACCCACATCACCAGAAACAGGCACATCAAGGCCAGACAGAAGTCGGCAAAGGCCACCTTCCAGGCGCCGCCATGCCCTTCGTCATGATGGGCACGCGAGACCCGTTTGATGACGGTGGCTTCGTGCTTGTCGGCTTTGCTGTGTTGCACGGTGTTCTTAGGCTTGACGTTGCAAAGTGGCGGCGTCGGTGGCGCGGTCGGTCGCACGTCGACGAGGGGTGTTGTCGACGCCGCCCGAGGTGGCGTCCTGATCATTCATGCCGTTGATCCAGCCTTCGAGCTGCGCAAAGCTGGGCTTGATGTTGAGCTGAACCAGACGGCGCCCGGCGTCAATGGCCAGTAAGGGAGGTTTACCAGAAAGGTGCGTGCACAGCACAACCTTGACGCACTCCAGCGTGGACAATTCCTTGTTCACGAGCTGCTTCATCATGTTGCTCAGAGGGTCGAAGACCCCGTAGCACAGGAAGATGCCGATGAAGGTGCCGACCATGGCTGCGGCCACCTGGGTGGCGATGTCGCCGGCCGTGGCCCCTTCGCCCACCGTGTTCATCGCCATGACGATGCCCAGCACGGCCGCCAGGATCCCGAAGCCGGGCATGGCCTCGCCGATCTTGGCCAGGGACTTGGAGGGTTGAAGCAGCTCGTCATGGATGGCTTCGAGCTCTTGTTCGAGCACGCCTTCCAGCTCGTGGCCGCTGATCTTGCCCATCGCCATCAGGCGAAAGTTGTCGACGATGAAGTGCAGCAGCTTGGGCTCTTCCAGGATCATCGGATAGCGCTGAAAGATCGCGCTCTCGGCAGGGGACTCGACGTGTTCGTCCAGGGCCTTGAGGCCGCGCGAGGCGGTCTGCAGCAGTTCGTACATCAGCAGCAACAGTTGGCGCTGGAACTCCTGACCCTGCTTGCGCTGACTCACGGTCTTGCGCAGCTGGATCATCATTTCATTGAGCACATGGCGGGGGTTGCCCAGCACGATCGCGCCCATGCCGGCGCCAGCGATGATGAGCAGCTCCACCGGATGCCAGATGGCGTGAAAGGTGCCCCCGTTCAGCATGAATCCACCGAACACACAGGCGACGACGATGGCGATTCCGAGTAGTTGTTGCATGGCTTGTGGCTTTCAGTGGGCTCAGTCGGACCGCAGGACATCGCGCATTTTTTTCAGTGCGCCCTTGTTGATCTGGCAGACGCGGGCGTCGGTCAGGCCGAGCACCGCCGCAATTTCCTTGAAGCTCAGTTCATATTCGTAATAGAGCTGAATCACCCGCTGCTCCCGTTCGTCCAGGGTGGCCAGCGCCTGCTCCAGGCTGCGACGGCGCACGATCTCGGCCTCGGGCGACAGACCCGCAGCGGCGTGGCTGCTGAGTTCGGCGATCAGCTCGTCAAAGCTGGCCAGGCTCTCGGCGTTTTCATGGAGCCGGTAGGCCTGGTACTCGGCATCGCTGATGCCCGTGGCGGCCTGCACCTCTGAATCGCTGGGGTCCCGACCCAGTTGACGGGTCAGTACCCGCACCGCGTCGCGCAGCTTGTGGCTTTCCTGGCGCACGGTGCGTGGGCGCCAGTCCTGGCGGCGCAGCTCGTCAAGGATGGCGCCACGTACCCGCAAGCTGGCATAGGCGCCGAATCGCTCATCGGGCACGCCGTAGCGGCGCAAGGCATCCAGCAGGCCCAGCAAGCCGATCTGCTCCATGTCTTCACGCTCCATCGCACCCCCGACCTGCGAGTTGAGCTGCCGGGTGATGCGTTTGACCAGCGGTACATAGGCCAGCAAGTGGCGTTGTTCCTCGGCCGCATCGCACCGCGCGACGGTCTGGCCTACTTCGCAATAACCGGCGTGGAGGTCCATCGTGCTCATTCGATGATGAGTTTGCTGATCATGGCTTCAGCAAAGGGCTTCTCGCGCTGTTCGCGCTTGTAGCTCTCGTTGAAGGCGGCGTTGACTTCGCTGGTGAGCTGGTCGATGCTCATCACGCCGGCTTTCTCCAGCGTGAAGCTGGACAGGGAACGCACGGCGATGCTGCGAAGCAGTGGCAGGTGTTCTTTGACCTTTCGTTCTTGCTCTTCGCGGGTCTTGAAAACCAGATCGATGGCCAGGTAATGCGAGGCGGGTTCGCCGGCCTTGCCGCGCAGCATCACAACCACCTTGTCCAGACTGATGTACTTGTAGTTGTACGAGTCGGGTGTTGGGGCCGGCGCGGAGGCCGACGCCTTGTGCGGCACGTCGGCATCGGCATGGCGCTGCTGGCGCCACCAGAACGCGCCGCCCGCAATCAGGGCGGACACCGCCACCACGAGGGTGCAGACGAGCAACAGGATGATGTGCTTGCTTTTCATGGCGTGCCGCTTGGGTCGGTGGTCAAGGAGAAGCCGTCGCTGGCCAAGGCCCCGTCTGCGGCATCGCTCAGGGCGCGGCCGGGCTGGCGTGCAGGCTGCTCGGGTTGATCGCGTCGCTGACCTTGCCCTGGTTGGGAGGGATGGGAATGATCAGATACCTGAACGTTGACGTCGCTGGCATGGCGCAGAGACAACTCGTTCCGCAGGCTGTCGCTGAGGCCTTGCAGTTGCTGCGCGACTTCATGGTGGCTGGCGCTCAAGTGCACTTGCATCTGACCGGACTCGTGGCGGATGACGATGTCGACCTGGCCCAGATGGCGAGGCTCGAGGCGAATCACCGCTTGCTCGCTGCCGCGCTGGATCTGCCATTGGACGCGCTCACCCAGGGTATTGAGCAGGGGCTCACGCCACTGATCGGGCGCGCGGGGAGGCAAGGCCAGCGGCGCGCGGGCCCTGGCAGCCAGGGCGCTGCCCGGCTCGCGAAGTGAGGCCATGGCATCGGACCAGGCCAGCGCCGTGGCGTCGTTGGCGGCTGAGGCGCCGGGCGTGATGGCCGCCGTGTCCATTGCCTGCCGGTCGTTGGCAGAGAGCCGCGCAGCTGGATGGCTGTCGTTGCTCGCCAGACCGGCCAGACTGGCAAGACGGGCTGGCAGGGCGCCCGCCTGCAGCAGCGATTTGTCGGCCGATCGGGTCGTCGCCCCATCTTGCTGAGCCGGCTGCGCCTGTAGCGGCAGCATCGGCAGCATCGGCACAGCGATGCCCACCAGAGGCAAGGGCTGCAGAATGGGAGCAATCGGCAAGGCCAGCTGAGCGGCGATCTCGGGGCCTGCGCCCTCCTGGGTGTCGTCAGCGGCGGGCGTCAGTGTGTCGCCCAAGTGGGGCGGGGTGCTTGGCGCCGTGGGCAGCGCGGGCTCACCCAGCGGGCCCGTCGTGTCGATGAAGGCCAGCTGCATCGCCTGATCAAAGCGAGTCGTGGGGGCCGCTGGCGTGGCCGCGTCGGCCGCAGGGACCGGGAGCGGGCCGCTGAGCGCTGCCGTGGGCGGGACGCCGGCGGATGGTGAGGGACCCGTCTGCACGATCATGGTGTTTTCTCCATCCAGTCGCTGTTGGCCGCATAGGCCAGCCAGCCTTCTTTCCGGTTGAGTGCCGCGCTCATGCGCGCCGCCATGTCCTCAGAAGCCATGGCGCACATCATCAAAGCCTCGCTGTGGGTGTGTCGCAGGACGGTCATGGCGTGCGCCAGCTCGGGGCTCCAGCGCTCGGCCGGTGGCATCCGCGTGAGCAGGGCGCTGAGGTCGTTGTCGATGACATGCAGCGCGCTCCAGTCCTGGTGGTGCATGGCCTGGACGAGACGGCGACTCAGCTCGCTGACCGCGTCGGCCAGGCTTTGATCGATGGTGGACAGCTTGCCCATGGGTCAGCCCCTTTTGCCCTGTACGCCCTGCCAGCCGCCGCGCAGGGTGGCGATCAGTTGGGTCACCTCGTCCAGCAAGCCGACATCGAGCTTGAAGCCGGCCTGATAGAGCTGATGGGCGCAGTAGTCATACAGGTCACCGAGATTGGCCACCACTTCATTGGGTGTGTCCAGATTGAGTGCGCTGGACAGCCCGTTGAGGATGTTGATGCATTTGTCCAGACTGGCGGCCTTGAGCTCGAAGCGCTTGGCTTCGATGTGCGCACGCGCGCGAGCCAGCTCTTCCAGCAGACCGTCCATGAGGACGATCACCAGTTGCACCGGCGACGCCTGGGCGGTCTGCGCGCTCAGGTTGGTGGCGTGGTAGCTGCGATATGCGTCGTGGTCCACGTGGGTGCCTCTCTTGGATGGGGTTGAACAGGCCCGTTCAGGCTGACGTGAAGAGGTTGTTCATGATTCCGGATGTCTGGCTCATCTGGCTCTGCAAGGTCTGCAACTGGCTGAACTGCTGCAGGTAGCGCTGATAGAAGTTGTTGTATTGGTCATCGAGGCGGGCCTGGCGTTGCGCAAGCGTCTTCTGGGCCTGCCCCACGCTGGTTTGACGGTTCTTGATCTGGCCGTTGGTGCTGCTCAGCCAGACGTCCATGTACTTGTCCAGACTGCCCAGCAAGCCGCTGCTGTTGGTCAGGCTGGCCTTGCCCAGTACCTGATCGAGGCCGCCCGGATGCGCCGTCAGTGCGTTGTTGAGCTTGGTGGTGTCCACCGACAGCACGCCGTATCGGTCTGCACTGACGCCGAAGTCCATGAGCTTGAGTCCGCCAAAGTCCTGGCGAATCAGGTTGGTCAGGCGCTCGCGCAGGGCACGGATGCCCGAGTCACTGGCAAAAGGCGCAGCGTCGGCGCCGGTTTTGGCATCGCCTGATTTGGTCAGCTCGTCCAGTGCCTTCTCCAGCGTGTTGTAGGCATCCACGAAGCTTTTGACGTTGCTGGCCGTGCCGCCAGCATCGCTGGCCACGGTGAGGGTCATGGGGGCATCGCCGGCATTCATCTTCTGCGTGAAGGTCATGCTCACGCCCTGGATGGCGGTGAAGGTGTTGGTCGATTGCTGGAGCTTGATCCCGCTGCCCTGGGCCCCCAGCCAGACGATGGCGTCTTGGGCGGCCACCAATTGCGTGGGGGCGCTCAGTGAATCCTTGAGCGTGCTGACGGGCAGGGCGCTGGCGTCCAGCGTGATCGCCCCACTCTGACCGCTTTGTCCTGATGACATCACCAGCTGGCTGCTGCCACCCACGGTGACGATCATGGCCGTGACTTTGCCGCCGTTGCCGCCGGCCTGGTTGATGGCCCGCGCGATCTCGGCCTGCGACAAGGTGCCGTCCCCATCCTGATCGGCCGCAGAAAGGTTCACGCTGAAGCTGGAGCCATCGGCCAGATTGACATTGATGGGCCCACCCGTTGCAACCGGGACCGCCGGCAAGTCCGAATACGCGACCTGGTTGGTGGTGGCCAGCTGCTCGACGAACACCGAATACGAACCGGGCTGGGCCGTGTTGTTGGCGGTGGCGCTGCCGTAAGTGGACGCGCTGAAGGTGGCCGCGTATTGCTGCACGCTGCTCTTGCTCGACAGGCTTGCCAGCGCGGAGTCGAATGCGCGCAGGGCGGACTGCAATTTGCTCAGGGCCGAGCTTGCGGTCTGCGCCGCCTTGGTTTGCGTCGTGATCAGCGATTGCGTCGGTTGCGTGTAGGCGGTGGCCAGTTGCGTGGCCATGGAAGCAGGGTTGATGTCAGCCATGACGGGCTCCATGTGGTTGCGGTTGCGAGGAGGCGCCCCTCAACGAGGTGTCCTGAGGTAAGGCGACCGTCTGGCGACCGATCCGAAATGGCGGGCGTGAATTTGTCATGCTCGCCCCCGCAACCACACTTGGGTGGCCAGATCGTCCTGGCCTTTCTGCTCTCGGCTGGCTTGTTCCTTGCTCAAGTGGTCCTGTTTTTTGGACAGGATCTGCCCCAGCACTTCGCGCCGTTGCGCGGCATGTTGCAAGGCTTGCTGAGACACCGCCATGTCGGCGTCATGCAGAGCCAGGTCCTGACGGTGCAGATCCGCCATGTGCAGGATCGCGGCCTTGAAGTGGCCTTGATTGAGTGCCTGCAAAGGCGAGGTGTGGCCCTGCGCGACCCCACCTTCGCACAGGTTGGCCATGCGCTCGAGGTTGGCCACAAAGCGTTGCCGCACGACCTGCTTGGCGGCCATGTCGGCGGTCAGGTGGTCGACTTCGCGTTCGCGCATGGCGACCAGCGTGCTGAGGTTCTTGATTGCGCGGACTTGCTTCATGCCATCAACTCCTCAAGCTGGGCGACCGATTCGGCCAGGGGGGCCGCCTCGTTGGTGCCCTGATGCAGAAAGGCCTCGATGCGGGGATGCAGGGCGACGGCGCGGTCCGTGTGTGGGTCGGCACCGGGCACATAGGCGCCCAAGGGCAGCAGGTCGCGGACCTGATCGTGGCGAGAACTCAGAATCTTCAGATCGCGCGCCGCAAGCTGATGCGAGCGGGTGGTCACCAAGGCCATGCACCGGCTGATCGACTGCGAGATGTCGATGGCCGGGTAGTGGCCCCGCTCGGCCAGTTCGCGTGTCAGCACGATGTGGCCGTCCAGAATGGCGCGGGCCGTGTCGACCACCGGGTCTTGCTGATCGTCGCCTTCTGCCAGCACGGTGTAGATGGCACTCATGCTGCCTTGCTGGTTTTCGCCATTGCCCGCACTTTCAACCAGTTGAGGCAGCATGCTGAAGACCGAAGGCGGGTAGCCGCGGGTGGCCGGGGGCTCGCCCAGCGCCAGCGCGATTTCCCGGCGTGCCATGGCGTAGCGGGTCAACGAGTCGACCAACAGCAGCACGTCTTGCCCCTGGTCGCGAAAATGGGCGGCGATCGCATGGCACAAATCGGTGGCCATCAGCCGCATCAAGGGCGATTCATCGGCGGGTGCCACCACGACGATCGCGCGCCGCAGGCCGGCTTCACCCAGTGACAGGTCGATGAACTCACGCACTTCACGACCCCGCTCGCCAATCAGACCGACCACGACGACGTCGGCCACCGTCTGGCGCGTGATCAAACCCAGCAGCACGCTCTTGCCCACACCACTGCCGGCCATCAAGCCCACGCGTTGGCCCTTGCCCAGGGTCAGCATGGCGTTGATGGCGCGCACGCCCACGTCCAGCGGCTCGCGTACCGGTCTTTTCTTCAGGGGATGAACGCGAGGTGGTTGGGGCGAGATTTCGTGCTCACCGCCCAGTCGGCCCAGGCCATCAATGGGCTCACCCAGTCCATTGACGATGCGACCGAGCCAGGAAGGCCCGATCAGCAGCTTGCTGTTGTCGGCGCCTGGCAGCACCCGTGCGCCGGTGATCAGGCCACTGGTCTGCTTGAAGGGCATCAGGTAGGTGACCTTGTCGCGAAAGCCAACGGCTTGCGCGTCCAGCCACTCGCCGCCGGCCGTCTCGATCAGGCAGCGCTGACCCGTGTGCAAGGCACAGCCCACGCTCTCCAGCAGCAGGCCCGACGCCCCCGCAAGCCGACCTGTCGGTGTGGCCACTGGCACGTCGCCCAGTTCCAGTTTGCGCAATGCGGCCGCGATCATGGTGTGCTGCCCTCCATCTCAGCGGCCGGGCGCACGGCTTCGGATGCAGGTGCGGCCTCCAGGGTGTCGGACAGTTGGGCGCGCACCTGGTCCAGGCAGGCCGTCAGCCGTTGGTTGCAGCCGGCATCGGCTTCTCGCTCGCCCGCTTTGACACGGCATTCACCCAGCGCCAGGCGCGCATCGGGGATCAGAGTCCATTGCTGAACCCGCTCGGGCGCCAGCTCCTTGATGCGCTGGCATTCCTCCGGGTTCAGGGCGATCTCGACGCCATCGGGTGCCGGCGGCATCGCGGCCAGTGTTTCGTCGATCAAGGCCAGCAACTGGGTGGGCTGCAAAGTCAGCTCACAGCGGATGACCTGGCGAGCGACCTTGGCGACCAGCTCGACCACCTCCTTGCGCATGACGGCCTGATAGTCAGCCTGCGCGCGCCGCAGTTCAGCCAGCGCCTGGTCCACCGGCTTGGCCAAGGCTTCAAAGCGAGCCTGCGCTTCTTGCAGGCCCTCTTGCCATCCGCGCTGGCGGCCCTCTTCGTAGCCGGCGCTCAGCCCGGCGGCATGGCCGCTCTCTTGCCCGGCGTCAAAGCCTTCCTGGTAGCCCTTGTCGAGGCCCTGCTGAAAGCCCTCTTCGTGGCCCGCATGCAGCGCGGCCCCACCGTCTGCGCCGGCTGCGGCGCGCGCGGCCACCTGAGACAGCGAAGGGAAGCGATGAGGGCGCATGACCTTCATTCGATGACCTCTTCGGCGAACAGACGCACGTCGATGTCGCCCTGGTCATTGAGGGCCTTGACTTGCGCCATGATTTCCTGACGGACTTGCTCGATGCGGCTGGCTGGCACAGGGCCGGTGCGCCGCATCATCTCCTCAAAGCCCTGGGCTTGTCGGCGAGGCATGGTCTGCAGGATGGCATTGCGGATGCCGGGCTCGGCCCCCTTGAGGGCAATGGCCCATTGCTCCGGCGCCACCACTTCGATGATCCGCACCAGCGTCTCTTCGGTTTGCCGCGACAGGATGAAGAAGTCGTACATGCTGACTTCGATCTCGGACACCACGGCGGGGTCGTGAGCCCGCAGCAGTTCAACCATCTGCTGCTTGTTGCCGGGCAGGCGGTTGAGGATCTCGGCCGCCTGCTTGATCCCTTCCACGCTGGCGCTCTGGGTGCCCAGACTGTCCAGGCAGCGGCTGACGACCTCGTCCAGCTCGTTGAGCATTTCGCGATCGATCTCTTTCAGGCGCGCGACATTCAGCAGCAGCATCTCGCGGCTGTCGGGGGGCAGGGCGTCGATCACGGAGCTGGCCAGGGCGGGTGGCAGGAAGGCCACGAAGACAGCCTGCATGCGCACATGTTCATGGGCGATGCGGTCAGCCAACCACTTGGGCGAGGCCCACTGCAGACGGGCCATCTTGGGTCGAATGGCGTCGCCGTAGATGCTGTTGAGCACGCTGCCGGCGATCTCCGAGCCCAAGGCCAGATCCAGCGAACGCTTGAGGAAAGCGCGCGAAGCACCATGCACGCCGCTTTGTTCGCGGTAGTCGTCAAAGAAGTGCTGCAGCGCATGCTTGACCGAGCCGACCTTGATGCCACTGAGGCGCGACATGACCTGCGTGATCTCCAGCAGCTCTTCTCGCGAGAGGCAGCGCAGGACGGCCGCAGCCGGCTCTTCACCCATGCTCAGCAGAACAATGGCTGCTTGCTCCAGAGGGGAGGGCTCGGCATTGGGCGTCAAGGGGTTCATGCCCAGTTCGCCCACCTCGGCCAGGTTATTGCGTTCGTTCATGCTTTTGCACCCACTGTTTGACGACCTCGGCCACGCGTTCCGGCTCCTTGCCGGCCAGCACCTTCAAGTGATCGACCATCACGTCCACCGGTGAACCCGGCGGGGGCAGGTCATAGTTCTCCATCAGCGGCATGACCGGTGCCTGGGCGCCGCCAGGCGCTGGGGGCAAGGCCAGCGGCGCACTCTCCGGAGCGGCCAGGGCGCCTGCCGGGACAGAGGCTTCTGCCGTGTTGGTCGGGGCGCGGCTGGCCGTCAACTCGGTCAATGCCGTGGTCTGTACATTTGGCGCATGGCTCGCTTGGGTCACATGGGCCAGACTCTGGCGGGCCATCTGCAGCAAGGGGCGGATCACGAAGACGAAGCCCAGAACGGTGCCGACCACATAGAGCGCATTGGTGCCGAGGTCGATGACCGTATTGCGCTCCTGCCACCAGGGCTGGGCGACTGGCCTGACCGGGAAGGCCAGCGCCGACACCATCAACTGGTCGCCTCGGGTCTCGTCCATGCCCAGGCCGTTGCGCAGCAGTTTGTCGATCTGGGCAATCTCTGGCGCCGTCCATGCGGTGGCCCGGCCGGTGTTGTTCAACACGACCGCGACGCTGAGCTTGTTGAGCCGGCCACGACTGCGTTTGATCTGCGTGATGTGCCGGTCATAGGCGTACTGACGCGTGGTGGCGTTTCTGTGCGCGCTGCCCATTGCAGCGGGGCCGGATGCGGCCACGGCCACCGGACGGTTGCTCAGCGAGCCCGGTACGCCGACTGCCAGCGTGTCGCGGTCCTGCTCTTCGCGGGTGGCCTCGGTGGTGACCTTGGGTGTCTCGCCGTACTGCTCGCGCGTCTCCTCGACCCGGTCGTTGTCGACATCGGCCGTCACGCTGGTCTTGAAATTGTCCTCGCCCAGTACGGGGGCCAGCAGGTCGCGCACATTGCGCTGTGTTTCTTCCTGATAGCGCCGCGCGGCTTCGTTGCCCTGGCCATTGACGGCATCAAAGCCCTCGCTCAGATCCACATGTGCGGACAACAGATTGCCGGCCTGGTCGATGAGGCTGACACGCTTGGGATCGAGGCTGGCCACGCTGCCTGCCACCAGATTGATGATGGCGGCGATCTGCTCGGCCCCCAGCTTGCGGCCGGGCTTGAGGGCCAGGACCACCGATGCCGAACTCTTCTCGCCATCGCTGGCGATGAAGGATGTGGAGCGGGCAATGGACAGGTGCACGCGTGCCGCTTCCACCGCGTCGATGGTCAGGATGCTTTGCGCCAGCTCGCCTTCCAGGCCGCGCCGAAAGCGCACGTCCTGCACGAACTGGCTGACGCCCAAGGGGTCACTGCGGTCCATCAGTTCCAGCCCCGCCGGCAGCTTGGCTGTCACGCCTTTGGCCGCCAGCAACATGCGGACCTTGCCCAGCTGCGCATCGGGCACCAGCACCTGGCCGCTGTCAGGGTGGACACGATAGGGAACCTTTTCGGCGTCCAGCACCGCCATCATGTCTGCGGCGGCCACCTTTTCACGTGCGCCGAAGACCGGCTTGTAATCAGCCTGATCGCGCCAGACAAACAACATCACCAGGGCCGTGATGCCCAGCGCCAGCAGGGCCAGCGGCACCAGGCTCTTGAACAGCGCGGGCGGCAGGGTGGGCCAGGCACCCTGACGCTTGCGCCAGAGGTCCAGGCCGGATTTGAATGCGGATGCGACCACTTGTGTTGCCTTCGGCTCAGACTGGCAGTTTGATGAGTTCGTCCATGGCGCCCATCACCTTGTTGCGAACCTGCATGAGCATGGAAAAGGAGAGGCTGGCTTCCTGGCTGGCCAGCATGGCGCCCACCAGGTCGTCGCTGCGCCCGCTGTCCACATCGGCCATCCGGGTGGCGGCCAGCTTTTCTTGCTGGTCCACCCCCTGAACAGCGTCCTTGAGGCTGTCCGCGAACGACGACGTTGACCCCTCGGCTCCGTGAGTAGCAGGCAGGGGGGCGGCAATCTGGGCGAGGTCCCGGGCGCTGTGCTCGATCTGGGCCCGGTCCGTCAGGATCAGAGTATTGAAGTCGGTGCTCATGTGATTTTGCTTCCTTCAGTTTTGTGGGTATGAATAACCCACGCTGCTTGAATAAGAGCGGTGAAACATCAATATATTCAACGGATTAAGTTGATAATCTGAATGGTGCTGTCAGGTTATTCTGGTCCGGGCGCGGCATTCAAGCCGCGGTGACGGGAGATTGGCCTGGAGCCGAAATACTGATAGGTCTGGCCGAATTAGCTTGTCAGGTTGTTCTGATGAGTTCATGCGAAATATCTCAGGCAGGCGTGAAGGGATATTCCGACGAGATTCGCTTGTAACAAACGGACCCCATTGCGCGTGAGTGTCATGGGCAGGTCGCTCGACCAAGTGGGGATGTGCGGCGCAGCCATGACCGCGTGCAGCAGCGGCATGACGTGTCAGCGATCCATCGCGGTCAAGGGACATGTTCACCTTCCAGGTCTGGCTGTTATCGGGCGCAGGGCGCACAACCTGAAAGGGGGGTCGCTTCCGAGTTCTCCTGGGGAAAACTTCGAAAACACAGACGTCGCCAGGGTTCGGTAGGGGCAAAGACCCATGACACGCACTGGCGTGAACCGAACAGCGGCTCAGTCTGGCAACCCCGCTATCGTGATCCAGCAAGCGGGGCTGACTGGATGGTAGACCGGAGGCTTTGCGACCCCGCCTTTCGTGCGGGTGTGCTCTGAGGTGACTGGATAGTAGGTTTTGTTTCTGGGTGTTGCAACCTGTACGTTATTCAAGCGGCCCAATCGTGTGGAGCACTGCACGGGTTTGGGCTGAAATACCATCTTGGCGGAATATCGGCCCTACATATTCTTCTCGTCTGAAGATCTGACAGATATTGGAGGCGGTTTCTTCAGTGAATATGAGGTGGGTCCGGTTTTCGCGTGAAGTACTCCCGCTGAGCAGGGTTGGCGGCGTGCTCGATTGTTCATGTCAGAGATGGCGTGCATAGAATGAACTCGCTTTTCGCCATGAGAGCGGACAGAGTATTAAATGGGTTTCATCGAAACATATTCGGATTCTCATTTTTTTCATTTTGACCCACCTGCAGCACGTCATGACCACCCCAACGCGACACAAGCGCCACCCGGCGCACACGGTGCTGGACCCTCGTCTGCTGGGGCGTCCCGTGCACATGCTGCAGGCCTTCACCAGCCGCCTGAAGGCCGATCTCTCCGAGGTCTTCATCGGCAGCCTGAATCGCCGCTACCGCGCCACCTTCCAGATCGGCGATGTGTCTTTGAGCCCGGCCGATCAGCAGGGTCACACGCTGGATGACGATGTCAGGTGGCTGACACTGGCTGCGGCCGTGGGCCGCATCGGCTTTCAGATCGACCGCCCCGTTCTGATGACCGTGTTGCACTACCGCTATGGCCTGCAAGACAGCCGGGCCGCGGATGACACGCGTGGCAACCATGCGCCAGCCACAGCCACCGAAGAACGCCTGGCGACCACACTGGGTCTGCAACTGGTCAACATCCTGGCCTTGCGCATCGAGACGCCCGAGTCTGGCTTCGAGCACGAAATCAGCCCCCCGCATGACTTCACGCCCGTGCCATTGGCCGTGCCGCAGTCCGGCAGCTGGACGCTGAGCGTGGTGGTTCGCGAGCTCACCCATGAGGTCGAGGGCGTGATCCGCTTTCGCCTGGACGCCGCCTGGATGGAGCGCCTGTTGCGAAACCTCGCGCCTCATCGCGACAAAGGGGGCAACCCGGGCGCGACGGCCAACATGGCGCCGCTGGGCGCACAACTGCCGCTGACCATCGTGGCTCGTCTGCTCGAGATGGACATGCCCCTGGGCAACCTCATGGACTTGCGGGTGGGCGACGTCATCCCCGTTCGTCTGGGAGCCGCTGACGTGTTGATTGACGAAGCTCGCCTGTTTGAGGCGACCGTGGCAGAGCATCAGGGCAAGTTGTGCCTGACCTCTTTTGAAGACCTTGAATGAAAGCCGTCCATGAGCGACAAACTCGATCTTGACAATTTGTTGGCCGATTTGCCTGACACGGATGGGAAGCCTTCCTCCGCCGGAGGCGGCACTGAGGCGCGTCCTCGTCGTGACCTGGCTCAGATGATGCGCAAGATCCCGGTCACCTTGACGCTGGAGGTCGGGTCCGCACGCATCTCGTTGCAGGATCTGGCCGAGATTCAGCCCGACAGCGTGGTCGAGCTGGACACCCTGGCCGGCGCGCCACTGGTCATCAAGGTCAATGGCACACCCATTGGCCGGGCAGAGGTCGTGGTGTCCGGCGAAAACCATGGGCTCAAGGTCGTCGAGCTGGCCAATCTGGATCTGGATGCCTTGAAGTCATGACCCGTCCGAGTTCGCTGGGATCCGGATGGCGCATCGGGGCAGGGGCCCTGGCTCTGGTGGCGTTGCTGGCCGCGGCCAGTGCGGCACAGGCCGCTTCGATTCCGCTGGCCGTGTCCACCACGCATGGGGCGACCACCGACTTCACGGTCAAGACCCAGGTCCTGATCATCATGACCCTGCTGGGCCTGTTGCCCGCCATGGTTCTGATGATGACCAGCTTCACGCGGTTTGTGATCGTGCTGTCCCTGCTGCGTCAGGCGCTCGGGCTGCAACAGGGGTTGCCCAACCGCATCATCACCGGCGTGGCCTTGATTCTGACCTTGCTGGTCATGCGGCCGGTCGGGGAGCAGATCTGGACCCAGGCCTTCGTCCCCTATGACCAGGACCAGATCGGTCTGCAAGATGCGCTGAAGGTTGCTGAAGTCCCGCTGTCGAAGTTCATGCTGGCGCAAACCAGCAAAAGCGCCCTGGCACAGATCTCGGGGCTGGCCGGCGAGAAGGGCATCAACAAGCCGCAGGATCATGCTTTCACGGTCAAGCTGGCGGCCTTTGTTCTCAGCGAGTTGAAGACCGCCTTTCAGATCGGCTGCCTGCTGTTCATCCCCTTCCTGGTCATTGACCTGGTGGTGTCGTCGGTGTTGATGGCCATGGGCATGATGATGCTGTCGCCCCTGGTGATCTCCTTGCCCTTCAAGCTGTTGATGTTTGTGCTCGTGGACGGCTGGACGCTGACGGTCAACACGCTGGTCACCAGCATTCAGGGCAGTTGAGGCGAGGCGCGCACATGTTGACACCTGAAATCGCCGCCGACCTGATCAGCGAGAGCCTGCACTTGGTCATGCTGCTGGTGTCGGTGCTGGTGCTGCCCGGACTGGCCGTGGGCCTGCTGGTGAGCCTGTTTCAGGCCGCCACCCAGATCAACGAACAGACGCTGAGCTTTTTACCGCGTCTGCTTGTCACCTTGCTGGTGATGAGCCTCATGGGCGGTTGGATGTTTTCTGCACTGATGGACTTTTGCGTGTCGGTGTTCCATCGTGCCGCCACGCTGGTGGGGTAGAGCGGACTATGGAAGCCCTCTTCCCCACGCTGCTGACTTTGCTGTCGTCCTTGTGGTGGCCCTTCTGTCGTGTGATGGCGATGCTGTCGGTGGCGCCCGTGATCGGCGAGAACACGGTGCCGGTGACCGTGAAGGTGTTGCTGTCGCTGGTGCTGGCCATCATCCTCATGCCCATGGCGCACAGCGTGGCGCCGGTCGATCCCTTGTCGGCAAGGGGCGTGGTGGTGGCGGTCGAACAAGCGGTCGTCGGCGGTCTGCTGGGGCTGGCCTTTCACCTCAGCATGTCAGCCATCCTGGTGCTGGGCTACCTGGTGTCATCTCAGATCGGCCTGTCCATGGCTGTGATGAATGACCCGCTCAATGGCGCCTCTTCCGATGTCATCTCCAGCCTGCTGTCGATCCTCAGCATTCTGGCCTTCTTCTCGATGGACGGCCACCTGGTGCTGACCGGCGTGGTGGGGGCCAGTTTTCAGGCCTGGCCGGTTGGCGGGGGGCTGCAATACCTGGCTTTGAACACCCTGGTCTACAACGTGGCGTGGGTGTTCTCGGCGGCCTTGTTGCTGGCGATCCCGGTGGCCTTCGCCACCCTGGTGGTCCAGATCGGATTTGGCTTTCTGACCCGCGTCGCGCCGTCGCTGAATCTGTTCTCGCTGGGCTTTTCCGTGATCACCTTGTTTGGCGTGTTCATGCTGGCGCAGGTCGCCCGGTTCGTGCCGGCGCACTATCTGCGCCTGACGGGCCAGGTCCTGGAGATGCTGCAAGGCATGATGAAGGGGGGCGCGCATGGCTGATCAGGCCAGCGGTGGCGACCAGACCGAAAAGCCCTCGGCGCAGAAGCTGCGAAAGGCCCGGGAGCAGGGACAGGTTCCGCGCTCCAAGGACCTCGCGACGGCCGTGGGCCTGCTGGTGGCCATCAAGCTGACGATCGTGCTGATGCCCGGCTACCTGGATGATTTTCGGGTGCTGTTTGTTCAGACCCTGGCCGACCTGGGAGGCGAGGGAAGCCTTCAGAACCTCGGGTCCATCGCCTTGCCCTCCGCGCTGTGGCTGTTGATCAAGATGATCCTGCCCCTGATGGTGGTGCCGATGGCTGTGATCGTGGCCTCGGTGGTGCCCGGCGGGCTGACCTTCAACGCCAGCCATTTCGTCCCCAAGCTCAATCGGCTCAGCCCTTTGTCCAACCTGGGTCGCCTGGGATCAGGCAAGCACTGGGTGGGGGTCTTCACCTCGGTCCTGAAGGCCGCCGTGCTGGGGGCGCTGGTCTATCACCTCAGCCTGACGGGCGTCGACGCCTATGTGCGTCTGCAAGGCTCGACCCTGGGCCCTGCCTTGCTGGGTGCCACCGCGCTTCTGACTGACAGCGTGATGGCCATGTGCGCGGTGTTTGTGATCTTTGCGCTGATCGACGTGCCGGTGCAGCACCTCTTGTTCATGCGGGGACAGCGCATGAGCAAACAGGAGCTCAAAGAGGAATACAAATCCCAGGAAGGGCGTCCCGAGGTGCGCCAGCGGATCCGGCAACTGCAACGGGCGCTGGCTCGCCGCAGCATCCACAAGACGGTGCCGGGCGCCGACGTGGTGATCGTCAACCCCGAGCACTATGCCGTTGCATTGAAGTACGACGACAAGCGGGCCGAGGCACCGTTCGTGGTGGCCAAGGGCGTGGACGAGATGGCGCTCTACATTCGTCAGATCGCTGCCGAACATGCGATCGAGGTGGTCCCCATCCCGCCGCTGGCCCGCGCCATCTACAACACCAGTCAGGTGAACCAGCAGATTCCGGCCACGCTGTACAAGGCGGTGGCGCTGGTGCTGACCTACGTTCTTCAACTCGATGCATTCCGTCAGGGGCGCCGCCCCTATCAGCCTGCGCTGCCCACGGATCTGGCTGTGCCAGAACACCTGACCTAGAGCCCGCCCATGAACTTCCTGACCCGACTGCGGACCGAGTTGCGCCGCCACCAGATCGCCGCCCCGCTGTTCCTGATGGCGTTGCTGGGCATGATCATCTTGCCGCTGCCCCCCATCGTGCTGGACGTGCTGTTCACGTTCAACATCGTGCTGGCGCTGATCGTCATCCTGGTGAGTGTGTCGATCCGTCGCCCGCTGGACTTCGCGGCCTTTCCCACCATCATCCTGGCCACCACGCTGATGCGCCTGGCGCTCAATGTGGCTTCCACCCGTGTCGTCCTGCTGCATGGTCACGAAGGCACGCACGCCGCCGGCAAGGTGATCGAGTCCTTTGGCAATGTGGTGATCGGTGGCAACTTTGTCGTCGGCATCGTGGTGTTCGTCATCCTGATGATCATCAACTTCGTGGTGGTCACGAAAGGGGCCGAGCGCATCTCCGAAGTGTCTGCGCGCTTCACGCTGGACGCGCTGCCCGGCAAGCAGATGGCCATCGATGCCGACCTCAACGCCGGCCTGATCAACCAGGAAAAGGCGCAACAGCGCCGCAAGGAAGTCGCCTCCGAGGCCGACTTCCATGGCTCGATGGACGGCGCATCCAAGTTCGTGCGGGGCGATGCGATTGCCGGCATCCTGATCTTGCTGATCAACATGATCGGGGGGGTGGCCATTGGCGCCCTGATGCACGATCTGGCGCTGGGCGATGCCTTCAAGCAATACGCCTTGTTGACCATCGGCGACGGCCTGGTGGCCCAGATTCCGGCCCTGCTGCTGTCTGCTGCGGCGGCCATCATCGTCACCCGCATGAGCGACGATGGCGACTTCCAGCAGCAGATCGGCTCGCAACTGCTGGCTTCGCCCAGTGTGCTTTACAGCGCGGCGGCGGTCATGGGGGTGCTGGCGATCATCCCTGGCATGCCCTGGCTGACCTTCCTGGGCTTTGCTGCGGTGCTCGCCTTTGTGGCCTGGCGGATGGACCGCCAGCAGAGCGCGCAGTCGGGCAAAGACGATGCCGAGTCCTTTGGCGTGGCCCTGCTGACGTCCGAGGTCGAGCCCGAGCTGAGCTGGCGAAATCTGCCCGTCGTCGAGCCGATTTCCATCTCGCTGGGCTACAAGCTGGTCAGTCAGATCGATCAGGCGCAAGGCGCGCCGCTGGTCAAACGGATCAAGGGGGTGCGCCAAAGCCTCAGCGAGTCGCTGGGCGTCTTGTTGCCGCCCATCGGCGTGCGGGATGACCTGGGCCTCAAGCCCTCGCAGTACGCCGTTCTCGTGGGCGGGGTGCCCGTTGCGCAGGCCGAGGTCTATGCCGACCGGCTGATGGCGGTGCCCTCGCCACAGGTGTATGGCAGCCTGGATGGCGTGCCGGGCATCGAACCGGCCTATGGTCTGCCGGTGACATGGATCGAACCCGATGAGAAGGCGCATGCGCTGGGACTGGGTTACCAGGTGGTCGACCTGCCCAGCGTCATTGCAACCCATGTCTCCAAACTGGTTCGGGATCACTTGCCCGAGTTGTTCCAGCACGAGGATGTCAGTGCCTTGCTGGAGCGCCTGAGCGCCTTGTCACCCAAGCTGGCTGGCGCACTCGAAAAGGCGATGCCGCCCACCTTGCTGCTCAAGGTCTTTCGTGCGCTGCTGGCTGAGAACGTGTCGCTCAAGGACATCGTGCCCATTGCCACCACCTTGCTCGAAAACGCCGAGACGGTGAAGGACCCGATTCTGCTGGCTGCTGAAGTGCGCTGCACGCTTCGACGTCAGATCGTCGCGGGTCTGTGCGGCCAGAAGCCAGAGATGCTCAGCTTCAATCTCAGCAACGAACTGGAGAACATGCTGCTGGGCTCGCTCAACCAGGCGCGGCAGGCGGGCAAGGTGTCGCTGGACAGCTATCCGATCGACCCCAATCTGCTGTCGCAACTGCAAGCCAACATGCCCATTGCCCGTGAGCAGATGAAGCAGCAAGCCACAACCCCGGTTCTGCTGGTGATGCCGCAGATCCGGCCGCTGCTGGCGCGGTATGCGCGCCTGTTTGCCCCGGGCCTGCATGTCCTGTCCTACAACGAGATTCCTGAAAGCCGCAACGTCAACATCATCGGCACCCTGGGGTGAGCGCACTCCCGAAGCTGCCCAGACTGATCAGCACCTCGGCGGTGACCCGAAACAGGGCCTGCGGCAAGGTGGTCGCCGCGCCGCTCAGGGGCTGAACCAGCAAGCCGGGCAGCAGCTCGTCACGCGGCTCGGGCGCGGCTTCTTCAATGGGCAGATCAAGCAGGATCTGGCAGTCTCTCAGGCGCCAGCCTGCACGTGTGACCGCTCGGGACAGGGCGCCCAGTCCTTCGCGCAGTTTGCGCTGGGTCTGCTCATGCTCCGCCACGATCAGCAGCGATGCGCCTTCGCTGGACAGCTGCGTTTGCAGCTCGATGCGCCCCAGGCCCGGCAGGTGACCGTTGACCCGCAGGCCCCAGGTCTGTTGGCGCTTGCGGCCCTTGCCAGAGCGGGCGTTCTGCCGGGGTGGCAACAGATGGAGCGCCATGTGCATGCCGGCCCAGGCCTGAACCGGGAAGGGCCAGCGCTCGAGGGGACCGGGCGACCACGATGAAGGCGGCTCCGCCTGACCATGCCAGAGTCCCGGCGTGAACCTTTCGTGGTGGATCGGATCGGGCAAGCGTCCTGCGGCAATCAACTTCAGATGCTCCAGGACCAGGACGCGCCAACTGGTGGACAAGGTCGCCGCGTCAGGTGGCGCCCAGGCCATGCGCAACATGGCAGTCTGATCCGGTGCCATCGCGGCGCTGGAAGCAGGGGGTGGCAAGGGCCGACCGAATGCCTGAGCGGCGCCGGCTTGAGCGGCCTGTCCCAGCTTCTCGAGCGCCAACCGCGGCGAGGTGGCGAGCACCTTGACCAGCAGGACGTCGCCCGGCGAGAGGCCGTCCGGATCGATGGATCCCTCGACGGCGCCGGATGCCGTCGTCACGATCAAGTCCTCTGGCTCGATGGCGAAGACCGAGCCACTTTCCGCGGCCAGGGCCGGCTCGTGCGAGGCGCCCGGCCAACGCGTGGGCGATGCGGCGCGCGGCAAGGGCGAGGAAGCGGGGCGCTGGGTGGTCGATGGGGCGGGCAGCAAAGCTTGGACCGCTGAAATCCGAGGGGCGCTCATGGGGCCGCTCCTTCATCGATGTGAAAAAGAGCCAACCGCTTGCGGTTGGCTCGGCAGCGTCAAGGCGGGGCGCTTATTGCATCAGCGACATCACCATCTGCGACATGCTGTTGCTTTGCTTGAGCATCGAGGTGCTGGCCTGCATCAGCATTTGCTTGGCCGTCATGTTGGCGGTCTCCGACGCGTAGTCCACGTCCATGATGCGGCCCTTGGCGGCATCGGTGTTGGTGCGGATGTTGGCCAGGTTGTTGTAGACGTGGTCCAGGCGGTTCGCCGCCGCGCCCAACTGTGAGCGCACCGTGCCCACGGCATCGATGGCGGTGTTCACCAGGTCAATGGTGGCCGCGGCGCCGATTTCCCCGCCGGCTGCGCCCGGAACAGCCTTGTAGTGGTTGGCGCTGACGGCCTTGAGTGCGGCATCCAGGGTGCCGCCCGTCTTGAGGCTGGCTGAGAAGTCGACCTTCATCGTCTCGGCCGAACTGGCACCGATCTGGAAGGTGACGCCCGCGACGGCCGACAGCGTGCCGGTGGCCGCATCCATCAGCTTCTGGCCGCCGAAGGACGTGTTGCTCATGATGTTGTAGAGCTCTTCGCCCAGGGCGTCGTACTCCGACTGCATCGCGGTCTTGTCATTGGTGGTGGAGGTGCCGTTGGCGCCTTCCGTGGCCAGGTCCTTCATGCGGGTCAGGATGTCGGTGACCTCGTTGAAGGCCCCTTCGGCCGTCTGCATCATCGAGATGCCGTTCTGCGTGTTGCGCTGTGCCACAGCCATGCCGCGGCTCTGGGCATTCAGGCGGGTGGCGATCTGCAGGCCGGCCGCGTCGTCCATGGCGGAGTTGACGCGGTAACCCGAGCCCAGGCGGGCCATGGACGTGGACAAGGCCTTCTGCGTGGCACCCAGCGAGTTCTGGGTGGACAGAGATGCGACGTTGGTTTGCAAGCTGAGCATGTTGGGCTCCTACTGAAGAAGTGGTCCGGCGGTTCGGGCATCGCCTTTGACGCCCTCATCTCTACAAGGCGACCCGCGCGCAGGCAACATTAAGTTTCATCTCATTTATTTAAGGCACCAACCCGGTCCGCGCATGACATGAAAAAGGCCAACCCGAAGGTTGGCCTCGCTGCAGTATCGTGCCGACTCGCTCAACGAGTCGCCGCGTTCACTGCATCAGCGACATCACCATCTGCGACATGCTGTTGCTTTGCTTGAGCATCGAGGTGCTGGCCTGCATCAGCATCTGCTTGGCCGTCATGTTGGCGGTCTCCGACGCGTAGTCCACGTCCATGATGCGGCCCTTGGCGGCATCGGTGTTGGTGCGGATGTTGGCCAGGTTGTTGTAGACGTGGTCCAGGCGGTTGGCATAGGCGCCCAGCGAGGAGCGAACCTTGCCCACCGAGTCAAGCGCCGTGTTGATCTTGCCAATGGTGGCATTGGCGCCGCCGGCGGCGGTCAATTCGGTGCCGGTCCCTGCGGCCGTGAAGTTGGCCGACGCGGCGCCCAGGTCGGTGTCGAGCGTGGTCATGTCGGCGGTCAGGTTGGCCGTCATCGTTTCAGCGGAGCTGGCACCGATCTGGAAGGTGATCGATCCGGCCAGCGTGCCTCCCTTGAGCAGCTTGGCGCCGCCGAAGGAGGTGTTGTTCATGATGTTGCTCAGCTCCTGACCCAGTGCGTCGAACTCGGACTGCATGGCGGTCTGGTCGCTGGCTGTCGAGGTGCCGTTGGCTGCTTCGGTGGCCAGGTCCTTCATGCGGGTCAGGATGTCGGTCACTTCGCCGAAGGCGCCTTCTGCGGTCTGCAGCATCGAGATGCCGTTTTGCGTGTTGCGCTGCGCCACCGCCATACCGCGGCTTTGGGCATTGAGACGCGTGGCAATCTGCAACCCGGCGGCGTCGTCCATCGCCGAGTTCACCCGATAGCCGGAGCCCAGGCGAGCCATCGATGTGGACAGCGCTTTTTGCGTTGCACCCAGCGAATTCTGGGTGGACAGAGAGGCGACGTTGGTTTGCAAGCTGAGCATGGTGGGCTCCTGAGGAAGTGGTGTGGCGTTTCGGGCATCGCCTTCGACGCCCTTATCCACACAAGGCGACGGTTTGCAGCCAGACGTTAAATCCCCGCGAAAAAAAAGCGGCCCGTCGGGGCCGCCTTTCGCCGGATCGTGAAGATGCGGTCAGTGAGCCTGGCGCACATCGTGGCGACGCTCTGCACGATCATGGCGGCGTTCGCCCTTGTCGTGCTGGCGGTCCATGCGGTCTTGATGCAGGTCGCGCTTGTCTTCATGCATGTCGCGGTGGTCCTGACGGAGCTCGCGCTTGTCCTGCTGGACTTCCTGGGTGTCGCCGGCCTTGCGGTCGCGCTTCAGTTCGGCGGCATCCTGACGGGTTTCGACCTTGTCTTGGCGGACCTCGGCCTTGTCGCGGCGGATCTCGCGGTTGTCGCGGTGAATTTCGCGATTGTCCTGACGGATCTCACGGTTGTCCTGACGCACTTCAGAGCGGGAGGCTGGCGTGGCTGGGGCGGGGGCTGTTTGCGCCAAAGCAGGCAGAGCGATGGCGGTCAGCAAGGTCAGCGAGGCGAGTTGGAGCTTCATGATGGCGAGTCCTTGGTTTAGGTGATGAGGATGGTCTCGGCGCTGGAGGGGGAAGGCGCCGGGCCATGTGTCTTCAACGTGAGGCCCGCCCAGGCTGTTGACGCCGACTGTGTTTCACTTGTGTAAAGTGCGCAGCACCCGGTCGATGTGAGCGAAGGCGCCTTCGAGCTGGGTCCAGGCGGCGTCCGGCAACTTGGCCGGACGCGTGTTCTTGTGTTCGGGCCGCACCAGCGCCTGCTCCTTGCTGGCAAACACGGTGCTCTGGGCGGACTCGGGCTCTTCCACTACCACCGCTTGCCCGAAGACCCGCCGGATGCGGTCGACGTAGGCCTCGTAGTCCGGATCTTCCGTGTGCAGATTCGCCACCAGGATGCCCTTGGGCTGCAGTGCGGCCAGGCAGTCTTCATAGAAGCCCAGCGAGGACAGCGTGGGGGGCATGCCACCCACTTCAAAGCCATCGAGGATCAGCACATCGAAGGCCCCCGGCGCCTGGCGGACGAACTGCGCGCCGTCGCCCTCGATGACCGTGAAGCGCTCCCCATCGGGCGGGATCAGGAAGCGGTCCCGCAGGGCGATGACGTGGGGGTTGATCTCCACCACGGTCATGCGCGTGCGGGGCAGATAGCGGTGACAGAACTTGGCGATCGATCCGCCGCCCAGACCCACCATGGCGATGCGCGCGGGCGAGGGGGCGAACTTCAGAAAGCCCATCATCGTCTGCGTGTACTCCAGGACCAGGGCGTCGGGTTGCATCAGGTTCATGCTGCTTTGCACGGCCGAGCAAGAGAAGTACATGGACCGGGACCCCAAGGTCTCCGACACGAAAGGTCGCGGGTGCTCGGTATTCATGTCGGTGCGGCAGACAGGTCGGTTTTCAGAAGGAGGCCGTCGCGATCTTGCAGCCACGCATCGGCGTGCTCGATGACGTAGTACCGAAACGCCTCGGCAGCGGGGGACAGGACTTTGGACGCTTCGTGCACGATGTTCCAGGTGCGCATGATGGGGGTGCCTTCAAATTCGACCCGGTGCAGCAGGCCATGGCGCAATTCTGTCGCCACGGCATGCAGCGACAGCAGGGCGATGCCCATGTCGGCCATCACCGACGACTTGATGGCTTCGCTGCTGGCCACCTCCATGGCGATGCGCGGGGCCAGACGCCGGTCACGCAGGTAATTGTCCAGCACGTAACGCACCTCCGAGCCGGGCTCACGGGCAATCAGGGGGTAATGCACCAGCGCTTGCAGCGGGGGATGACCCACACCGAGTAGAGGGTGGCCGGGCGGGCACACGAACACCATGGGGTGGGCCGCAAAGGGCTCGGACCGCAAGGCGTATTCCTTGGGCGGGCGACCGGTCACCGCCAGGTCCACCTCATTGGCCTGCATGCGTTTGACCAGCGTGTCCATGTCTCGGGCGACGTCCAGTCGCACATCCACCCCAGGGTGTTCCCTTTGAAACTGCGCCAGCAGCGCCGGCATGAAGTAGCCCGCCGTGCTGATCATGCCAATGGTCAACACCCCGGTTTCGACCCGTTTGAAGCGGGCCATCACGTTCTCGGCGTCCTTCAAGGTGGACAGCAGACGCTTGGCATAGACCAAGAAATACTCGCCCGCCATGGTGAGCTGAATCTGGCGTCCTTGCCTCTCAAACAGGGGCAAACCGACGTGGTTTTCCAACTCCTTGACCTGCATGGTCACGGCCGGCGGCGTGAGGTGCAGGGCCTCGGCAGCGCGGCTGAAACTGGCCTGCCGGGCCACCTCAGTGAAGACCCTTAACTGCCTAAAAGTCACGCGTCTCATTAAGCAAAACCTGAATTGAATTCAAATAATTATTGAATTTACCTGATGTGAGTGCAGTCCTAAAGTGGTTTTAACGCCTTTACTTTGAATCCCCGTTAAACAGGACTCGTCATGAACAAACCCGTGGAAGACGGCGTCATCACCGACGCGAAAAAGCGCTACAGCGCAGGTGTCCTGAAGTACCGCCAGATGGGCTATTGGGCCGCCGACTATGTGCCCAAAGAAACCGATGTGGTCTGCCTGTTTCGCATCACGCCGCAAGAAGGCGTCGACCCGATCGAGGCCGCCGCGGCCGTGGCCGGCGAATCTTCGACCGCCACCTGGACGGTGGTGTGGACGGACCGCCTGACCGCCTGTGACAGCTACCGGGCCAAGGCCTACAAGGTCGAAGAGGTGCCCAACAACCCGGGTCAGTACTTCGCCTGGGTCGCCTACGATCTGATCCTGTTTGAAGAAGGCTCCATTGCCAACATGACGGCTTCGCTGATCGGCAACGTGTTCAGCTTCAAGCCGCTCAAGGCCTGCCGCCTGGAAGACATCCGCATCCCCGTTGCCTATGTGAAGACCTTCAAGGGGCCCCCCACCGGCCTGGTGGTCGAGCGCGAGCGCCTGGACAAGTACGGTCGCCCCCTGCTGGGCGCCACCACCAAGCCCAAGCTCGGCTTGTCGGGCCGCAACTATGGCCGCGTGGTGTACGAGGGCCTCAAAGGCGGGCTCGACTTCATGAAGGACGACGAGAACATCAACTCGCAACCCTTCATGCACTGGCGTGACCGCTTTCTGTTCGTGATGGACGCCGTCAACAAGGCCAGCGCCATGACCGGCGAGGTCAAGGGCAGCTACCTCAATGTGACGGCCGCCACCATGGAAGACATGTACGAGCGTGCCGAGTTCGCCAAGGAGTTGGGCTCGGTCATCATCATGGTCGACCTGGTCATTGGCTGGACCGCCATCCAGTCGATGGCCAACTGGTGCCGCAAGAACGACATGATCATGCACATGCACCGTGCGGGTCATGGCACCTACACGCGTCAGAAGAATCACGGGGTGAGCTTTCGGGTGATCGCCAAATGGCTGCGCCTGGCTGGCTGCGACCATCTGCACACCGGCACCGCCGTGGGCAAGCTCGAAGGCGACCCGATGACCGTGCAGGGCTACTACAACGTCTGCCGCGAGAGCATCACCCGCCAGGACCTGCCGCGTGGCCTGTTCTTTGATCAGGACTGGGCGGACTTGAAGAAGGTCATGCCGGTCGCATCAGGCGGCATCCACGCCGGTCAGATGCACCAGTTGATCGACCTGTTCGGTGACGACGTGATCCTGCAATTTGGTGGCGGCACCATCGGCCATCCACAAGGCATCCAGGCGGGGGCCGTGGCCAACCGGGTCGCCCTGGAATGCATGGTCAAGGCCCGCAACGAAGGCCGCAACATCCGCGAAGAAGGGCCTGCCATCTTGCAGAAGGCCGCGCGCTTTTGCACGCCGCTGCAGCAAGCCTTGGACACCTGGGGTGACATCACCTTCAACTACGCGTCCACCGACACATCGGACTACGCCGTCACGCCCTCTGTGGGCATGTAAGGAGACCCCATCATGATGACCAACCCGACCGGTCGCCTGACCCAAGGCCAGTTCTCGTTCCTGCCCGATCTGACCGACGAAGAAATCGCCATGCAGGTGGACTACGGCCTGCGCAAGGACTACGCCTGGAGCGTCGAATACACCGACGACCCGCATCCCCGCAATACCTATTGGGAGATGTATGGCTCACCCATGTTCGACCTCAAGGACGCGGCCGGTGTCGTGCAGGAAGTGCGGGCTTGCCGCGAGACCTTTCCCAAGCACTACATCCGTCTGCTGGCCTTTGACTCCAGCCGGGGCGTCGAGACCGTGGTGATGAGCTTCATCGTCCACCGGCCGCCCACCGAGCCTGGCTTCACGCTGGAGCGTCAAGAGGTCAATGGCCGCTCCATGCGCTACAGCGTCCGCTCGTATTCCGCGGACCAGCCCGAAGGCGAGCGCTACCAGCGCGGCCCTGTCGGCCTGCACGACTAAGCACAAGGAGACCGGCCGTGTCTGCACCGCTCTATCGCATCCCCGGCGCCTCGGGCGAGTCGGCAAACACGGCTGAATCTGCTCAGCCGACTGCCCACCCCGTCGCCCCAGGCCCTGTGGCTGTGCCTTCAACGGCATCGGAGCCGCCTCGCACCGTGGCGGACGTACTGGCGCAAAGCCAGGTCGAAGACGTGCTGGACGAGCTGGACCGCGAACTGGTGGGGCTGGTGCCCATCAAGTCCCGCATTCGTGACATCGCCGCCTTGCTGGTGATCGACAAGCTGCGCTCGGCACAAGGGCTCACCGCCCAGAATCCTTCGCTGCACATGTGCTTCACTGGCAACCCGGGCACGGGCAAGACCACGGTGGCCTTGCGCATGGCCGAGATCCTGCATCGCCTGGGCTACATCCGCAAAGGGCACCTGGTGGCCGTGACGCGCGATGACCTGGTCGGGCAGTACATCGGCCATACGGCGCCCAAGACCAAGGAGGTCTTGAAGAAGGCGATGGGCGGCGTGCTCTTCATCGACGAAGCGTACTACCTGTACCGCCCCGAAAACGAGCGCGACTATGGTCAGGAAGCCATCGAGATCCTGTTGCAGGTGATGGAGAACCAGCGTGACGACCTGGTCGTGATCCTGGCGGGCTACAAGGACCGCATGGACACCTTCTTTCAGTCCAACCCGGGCATGTCCTCGCGCATCGCGCACCACCTCGACTTTCCAGATTACGACGTGGGCGAGTTGCTGACCATTGCCGACAAGATGCTCAGCCAGCAGCAGTACCGGTTTGGCATGGGCGCACGACAGGTCTTCGATGACTACTTGAGCCGCCGCTTGCAGCAACCGCACTTTGCCAATGCGCGCAGTGTGCGCAACGCACTGGACCGGGCGCGTCTGCGCCAGGCCAGCCGCCTGTTTGCCGAGCGCGAGCGGGTCTTGTCGCGAGACGACCTCATCACCATCGAATCGCAGGATGTTCTGGCCAGCCGCCTGTTCAAGCCCCAACCGCAAGCGCAGAGGACAGCATGATCGAACTGAAGCCGGCATTGCAAGCCAATCTGCAGGATGGCTTGCCCGAGGTGGCGCACATCCTGATCGAGACCCTGCAAGCGATTGCCGGTGCCTGCGCCCGCATTGGCGACATCGCCTCGCAGGGCGAGCTGGCCGGTGCACATGGACTGGCTCAGTCCAACAACTCGCAAGGCGAGGCGCAAAAGAAGCTCGATGTGCTGGCCGATGAATGCATGAGCCAGGCCCTGGCGCGTTGCCAGCATGTGGCCGGCTGGGCCAGCGAGGAGTTGGAGTACGTCAAAGCCTCGCCCGAGCATGCCGAGAGGGCGCCCCTGCTGGTTGTCTATGACCCCCTGGATGGCTCGTCCAACATTGAAGCCAATATCTCGATTGGCACCATCTTCTCGATCCTGCCGCATCGCTATCGTGGCGCGCGCCCGGGCGATGCGGATTTCATGCAGCCGGGGCATCAGCAGGTTGCGGCCGGCTACGTGCTGTACGGGCCCGCCACCTTGATGGTGCTGACCTGCCGGCGCGGGGTCATGGTCTTCACCTTGGACAAACGTTCCTCGCTGGAGGCGCCGCGTTGGGTGCTCACGCAGGACCAGGTGAAGATCCCGCCGACCACGCGCGAGTTCGCGATCAACAGCTCCAACCAGCGGTTCTGGGAAAAGCCCATCCAGCGCTACATCGCCGAATGCGTGGCCGGCGAAAACGGCCCACGCATGAAGGACTTCAACATGCGCTGGGTGGCTTCGATGGTGGCCGAAGTGCATCGCATCATGACCCGTGGGGGAGTGTTCCTCTACCCGCGCGATACCCGCGAGCCCTTCAAGCCCGGTCGCCTGCGCCTGATGTACGAGGCGGCACCCATGGCTCTGCTGATGCAGGAAGCAGGTGGCCGCGCCGTCAATGGCACCAGTGAACTGCTGGACTTGCTGCCCGATGTCCTGCACCAGAAGGTGCCCGTCATCCTGGGCTCGCGCGACGAGGTCGACCGCATCGTCAGCTACCACGCGGATCCGCATGAGAACGTGTCCTGGCAGCTGTTCAAGACGCGCTCGCTGTTCGTCCAACCTCAAGCCTGAAAGGCGGTGGACCATGTCCCGGCGTTATCCCATCATCGTGGTCACCGGCTCCAGTGGGGCCGGCACCTCCACGGTCAAAAGCACGTTCGACACCATCTTTCGGCGCGAGGGCGTCAAAGCCGCGGTCATCGAGGGCGATGCCTTTCATCGCTACAACCGCGTCGAGATGAAGGCCCGCATGGCCGAGGCAGAACAGACCAATCTGCCTATGAGCCATTTTGGCCCGCAGGCCAATGAGTGGCAGGAGCTGGAACAACAGTTCCGCGCCTATGGCGAGACCGGCCGCTGCCGCACCCGCTACTACCTGCACAACGATGCCGAAGCCCAGCCCTATGGCCAGGAGGCAGGCACCTTCACGCCGTGGCAAGACACCCCGGTCGACACCGATCTGCTGTTCTACGAGGGCCTGCATGGCTGCGTCAAGACCGACGAGGTGGACCTGGCTCGCCATGTCGATCTGAAGATCGGTGTGGTGCCCATCATCAACCTGGAGTGGATTCAGAAGATTCACCGCGACACCAAGTCGCGCGGCTACTCGAAGGAAGCGGTGTCCGACACCATCTTGCGGCGCATGCATGACTACGTGCACTACATCTGCCCGCAATTTGCCGAGACGGACATCAACTTTCAGCGCGTGCCGGTGGTCGACACCTCCAACCCCTTCATCGCACGCGACATTCCCACGGCGGGGGAGAGCATGACCGTGATCCGCTTTCGCAACCCACGTGGCATCGACTTTCCCTACCTCTTGTCCATGATCGGCGACTCGTTCATGTCTCGCGCCAACACCATCGTGGTGCCCGGCGGCAAGATGGACCTGGCGATGCAGTTGATCCTCACACCCATGATCCTGCGCCTGATGGAGATCCGTCGCGCCCAGATGCAGTGAGCCCTTTGAAAGCCTTGACACATGATCACCTGCATCACTTTTGACCTGGACGGCACGCTGGTGGACACCGCCCGCGAGATTGCCGAGGCGGCAAACCGCACCTTGCAAGCGCTGGGCCTGCCGCGCCGGGATACGTCCGACGTGACCCAATTGATCGGCCACGGTACCCGTGAGTTGATGATGGGTCTGCTCAAGCAGGCCGCCGAGTCGGCGCAGGGCGAGGCACGCCAGCACATTGAACGCCTGGACCGCGAAGCCGTGATGCACTGCTTCGAGCAGCATTACGGCGACACCACCGGCACCGACAGCCAGCTCTATCCCGGCGTGGCGACGGGCCTGGACCAATTGCGCCAGGCCGGCATCCGCATGGCCTGCGTCACCAACAAGGAATTGCGCTTCGCCACGCGGGTATTGGAGGTCACGGGGCTGTCCACTTACTTCCCGATTGTCATAGGTGGCGACTCCTTGCCCCAGAAGAAACCCGACCCCTCGGTCATTCAGTATTGCCTTGATGCGTTAAATGTGGACCAATGGAACGCAGCGCATGTGGGCGACTCCAGCATTGACGTGGAGACCGCCCGGCGTGCGGGCGTGGCGGCGTGGGCCATGCCATATGGGTACAACGGCGGGCGGCCCATTGAAGACGCCCGACCCGATCATGTATTTCAAACCCTGGCTGATGTCGCATGCCACGTGCTGGCATTGCGCATGGCCGCTTGAACGATGAGAGGACACAGGACATGGCCGTGACAACACCCATTGCCGACATCGGTTGGCGCGCTGAACCCTTCCGCCTCAAAGGTGTGGACGGCCGATGGCACACCTTGCGCGAACTGGCTGGCCCACGTGGCACGCTGGTCGTGTTCATGTGCAACCACTGCCCTTACGTGAAAGCGGTCCTGCCCCGCATCCTGCGCGACGCGCGCGAACTGGCTCCCCTGGGCGTTCGCACCATCGCCATCAATGCCAACGACGACTCGGCCTACCCCGAAGACAGCTTTGCCAACATGAAGGCCCTGGCCAAGGCGCAGGAGTTTCCGTTTCCGTATCTGCACGATCCCTCGCAAGAGGTGGCGCGCACCTACGATGCGGTGTGCACCCCCGATTTCTATGGCTTTGACGCGGACCTGCGCCTGCAGTATCGCGGCCGGCTGGACGCATCACGCAGGGACCCGGCGCCCGAGGACTCCCCGCGTGAATTGTTCGATGCGATGCGCCTGATCGCTCACTACGGCTACGGGCCGGGAGAACAGCACCCCAGCATGGGTTGCTCGATCAAGTGGAAGGCCTTGCCGCAGAAGCAAGGCGATGAAGACATGGACTGGCAAGTGGCCATGTGATGCCCGCCTGTCCGGCTAGACGGAGACATGAAGGCCACAGGCCCACATGTCTCCGCTCCTCCCTAGCCAAACCATGACGACAGCGAATTCGGTACGGATGCAGTCATGAATTCAAAACTGCAGTTTCGTCGATGATAGTGGACTTTTGCGATGCAAAGTCCCGTGGCTACCCCTAGAACAGGGGTCAACCTTCGCTAAACTCCCGCTTAGTGGACGGCTCGAATCCTCCACACAAGCAGTAAAGATTGGGGAGTGCAGAGTCGATGGATGTAGCGGTTTTTGGACTGGAATGGGCCGATTTCCTGCGGTCATTGCGGGGCGGCACCATCAGCCAGCCGTTTCTGGTGCGCGAGACCGAGGCCAATGAAAAGCCGGAGTGGTACTTGTACGCCGTCAGCCCTCGCACGCTGGTGCAGGTGTTGACCGTCAAGAAAAAACCGCGCTCGTGGCGCACGGTGGATGGCGCGCTGGCCGATCTGGAGCGCGACTACGGCGAATTGCCGCCGGTCACCATCTATGGCTCTGTGGACACCGTGGCACTGAAATGAAGCGGGCCCCGACATTGGCCGTGGTGCGGTCCGCCATCGCGCCGCGGCAGCCTCAGGTCGCTCCCGCCCCGGTGAGCTTGATCGTCAGCACCGAGCCCGCCTTGTTCGCATCTCATCTGCAGGACCATGTTGGCCAGACCGTCTTTCTGTTTGAACACGGGGACGCGGCCCTGCACAAATTGCACGAAGCGGCAGACCGTGTCCGGGTGTTTGTCGCCGATTTCCGTGCCCTGGACGACCGCTGGACGGGCCAGAAGTTTCTGAAATACATTCGCGACCGCCGCGAGTTCGACGCCGTCAAGGTGTACCTCATGGCCGACCAATGGCAGGCCCCACAAGAGCAATGGATCATCAAGTGCGGGGCCGAGGGTTTCATCAAACGCCAGCCCGATCCGGTGGTGGCCGCGGCCTTGGGCCAGAGGCTGCGCAAAGTGATGCAGGCGCATGAGGCCGGCTCGCAAGACAGCATCACCACCGCGGCGGGAGACCCCTGGATGGAGGCGGTCAACCAGGTGTTCAAACGCTTTGCCGGGGCACTGGGCGCGAGGCTGTTGACCATGCAGGCGCTGGAGGCCATGGAAAGCCGGGGACAGGGCGATCGCCATTTCTATGTGGCGGACTTGTCTTCGCGTTTGATGAACCCGGGCCGACGGTCCGAATTTCTGCTTGCGCTGGAGCAAGCAGGGCTGATGGATTGAACGCCATGCGCCATTTCAAACGCCTCAAGATCATCCATCAGGCTGCTTGGGTCACGATCCTGATCTGGGCCGCTGTGGCCAGCTCGTTCCTGTTCTGGGCCGCCGAGAACACCCGCGATGCGGAGTTGGCGCACTCTCGCACGGTGGCTGACATGGCGGACAGCCTGCGCACCATGGTGGCCCGCCATGGTGGGGTCTATGTGCGTCGTCAATCGGATCAGGACGTGGGCCAGGTGGGGCGCTATCTGGCGGAATACGCCGCCTTGCCCACATTCATCGGTGAGCCCGGGCCGTCGTATGTGTTTCACCAGAAGAATCCCTTTCTGGCCTTGGCCGATTATTCGCAAGAGGTTCAGCAGTCGCCTGCCGCCGCCAAATTTCGCATCACCAGCGACAACATGATGAACCCGGCCAACCGGCCCGATCTGTTCGACCTGGAGGCCTTGTCCGTCATGCGTGAGACGGGGGTCAAGGAGTACTGGAAGGTGCAGGGCGACACCTTGCGCTTTGCCCGTGCGCTGCGCGCCGAACCGGCCTGCCTGGCCTGTCATGGCAAGGCCGAAGAGGCGCCCGTTGTGGTTCGCATGAAATACAAGGCGCCTGACGGGCACGCCAAGGGCGGCGGTTATGGCTACGCGCTGGGCGAGGTGGTTGGCGTGACGTCCGTGACCGTTCCGCACACGACCTTTGGCACCATGCTGTCGCGGCAGTCCTGGGGCTTCTGGCTCTCGGTCTGCGTGGTGCTGGGGCTGACGATCTGGGTGTTTCGGCAACTGATGAAGGGCGTGGTCCTGCCTTTGAGCCGGCTGTCCCGCTATGCCGACGAGATCGCGCACTCCGACGACTTGCGGCGAGTGCGGCAGCCCCGCTTTGACATGGACGAGGCCAGCAGCCGCAACGAAATCCATCAGCAATCCTTTGCGCTCAAGGCCTTGCACGAGTCCATGCGCACGGCCGTGGACCACATTACCCGCACCGATCGCTGACCGGCGGCTTACACTCAGCCGGATCAAAGTCTGATGTCTGAAAAAGGGATGGAGCCGTGTTTGAACTCACGAATGCCGCATGGTGGTGGTCTGGCGCGGGATTGCTGGTCATCCTGGAGTTGATGACAGGGACCTTCTACTTATTGATGCTGGCCCTGGGGGCGGTGGCTGCGGCGATGTCGGCCCATCTTCACTGGCCTGTGACCGCGCAGGTGGCGGCCGCTGCCGTGGTGGGCGGTGGAACGGTTGCCGCCTGGCACCTCTATCGCACCCGTTGGATGCACCACAGCGAAGAGACGCTGAGCCTGGACATCGGCGCGCAGGTGCAGGTGGACGCTTGGGCCGACGACGGCACGGCTCGCGTCCAATATCGGGGCGCCGCCTGGACAGCCAGCTACGTCGGTGCGCCGCCCGCGCAACCCGGCCGCCATGTGATCAAAGGCATCAAGGGCACGCGCCTGATGCTGGACCGCTGACCATTCATCTGCCCTTGGGAGGGGACACCATGGAAATCATTTCGCTTGTCTTGCTGATCGCCGCGGTCGTGTTCGTCGTGCAGTCGATCAAGATCGTGCCCCAGCAGAATGCCTGGATTGTCGAGCGACTGGGCAAGTACCACGCCACGCTGACGCCGGGCTTGAACATCCTGCTGCCCTTCGTCGATCGACTGGCGTACAAACACTCGCTCAAAGAGATCCCGCTGGATGTACCCAGCCAGGTCTGTATCACCAAGGACAACACGCAGTTGCAGGTCGACGGCATCCTGTACTTTCAGGTGACGGACCCCATGCAGGCCAGCTATGGTTCGAGCAACTACGTGATGGCGATCACCCAGATGGCGCAGACCACCTTGCGCAGCGTGATCGGCAAGATGGAGTTGGACAAGACCTTTGAAGAGCGCGATGCGATCAATGCGGCCGTCGTCACGGCGCTGGACGAAGTGGCGCTGAACTGGGGCGTGAAGGTGTTGCGCTACGAGATCAAGGACCTGACCCCGCCGGCCGAGATCCTGCGGTCCATGCAGCAGCAGATCACCGCCGAGCGGGAAAAGCGCGCCTTGATTGCGGCATCCGAGGGCCGCCGACAGGAGCAGATCAACATCGCCACAGGCGAGCGCGAAGCAGCGATTGCGCGCTCGGAGGGCGAGAAGCAAGCGGACATCAACAAGGCGCAGGGCGAGGCGGCCGCCATCTTGGCCGTTGCCGAAGCCACGGCGCACGCCATCGAGAAAATTGCAGCGGCGATTCGCGAACCAGGCGGCGAGTCAGCCGTGCAACTGAAGGTGGCCGAAAAGGCCGTCGATGCCTTTGCTCAGTTGGCCCGCACCAACAACACCATGATCGTGCCAGGCAACATGACGGAAGTGGCCAGCCTGATCGGATCAGCCATGACGCTGATGAAGAAGCCTTGAGGCTGTCCACCCTGGGGGCGGTCAGTCCAGGCCAGTCATTTTCCTGGACGCGAGGCTTTCGCCCAGGACCCGGATGATCTCGGGCCAGTGTTGATAGTACAGGTCATGTCCGTAGCCCGGCACATGGCGCAGCTTGGCGTTGTGCAGGGTGTGGACCAGACGTTGGCCATGCGAGGGCGGCACGGTGCGGTCTTCGTCGCCATGCCAGATCAGGACGGGTTGGCGGACATCCAGCAGGCGCGACCAGTCATGGGCGATCAGGCGCAAGCCCAGCAAGGGTGCTTCATCGCTTTGGTGAATGGCCTCGACGAAGCTGCGGGTGTGCAAGGCCTGTTGCGCCGCGCTGGCTGTGATCGCGTGATCGCGCAGGGCCAGATCGACCAGGAAGTGATCCCGGCACTGTCCGGGCTGCTGGCGGGTTTGACCCGACCACAGTTGCATGAGCGGCAACTTGGCCTCGGGCAGTTTGCCAACCTGGTTGTGCATCAAACGCCCTGACGCTTGCAGGCTGGCCATGTCTGCCAGATTGCGAATGGGCGCAAAGGGTGAGACCAGCGTCACGCGCGTGATGCGCCGTGGCATCGCACGGGCGCAGGCCAAGGCGTGGATGGCGCCGGTGCAATGGCCCATGATGGCGAACTGGGGCAGGTCGAGTGCGTCGGCCAGTTGTTCCACCATCCGTGGCCACAGTGTCAGGGTGTCTTGCCCGGCGAACGGTGGCAGAGCGGGCGTCAGGCCATAACCGGGCTGATCGGGCACGATCAGGCGAATGCCTTGCGCGTGCAAACAGTCATTGTCCAGCGGGACTTGCAGGCGCGAACCCCACCAGTTGTGCATCAACAGCACGGGTTGTCCATCAGCCGGGCCGTATTCGTTGAAGCCCACTCGGCGCCCATCGATCAGCACGCTCTGGTCTACCAGACGAGGGCGAGGCGCAGCGGGGTGCATGGGCTTGACGTTGCCGGGCTTGGCCAGCAGCGCCACATTGGTCGGGCCCAATGCAGGGATGTTCAGGGCGACCAGTTCATGGGTGCGTTCGCCAATGCGGAACGAATGGCAGACGGGGCGGTTGGTCTGCAATTCGACCAAGTCACGCAAGCTGGTCTTGGGCAAGGCCAGCAGGAGGGCGTCCATGGGGCGATTGGCCCAGCGCACATAGCCGGTGATGTCACACAGGGCGATCGCCAAAGGGCCCTGGTCGAGAAACCGGCTGGCGGTGGGCTGGGATCCGGGCGCGCGCACTGCTGCCGATCCATGCTTTTGAATCAGTCGCAGATGGGGGGTGAGCCAGCGAACCAGACGCTGTTCAGTCAAGGCCAGCGCGGCGCGGGGATCGGTGTCTTCGTCCAGCGGGGCACCGGGGTCGCCAATGAGCTGGAGTAATTCTTGAAGGCTGGCGGACAGATCCGTCGAATCGTCGGTCGAGCGGGGCCCTTCGCGCAGAGTCGCCATGGCATCTGCCACGGCTGTGCCGATCTCAAGGGCTTGGTCTGTCGTTGTGTCGGCGAACAACATGGTGGTGGCAACTCCACAAGGAGAGAAGGGTGTCAATACCCATGACCATCATGCCTAGCTTGTTTGTTGTGTTTTGGTTGTTTTGAACGGGTTTTTTCAGGTATTTCAGTTTTGCGTGGATTTCGCACGTTCAGTTTTATCAGTGTCGGTGTAGGCGCGTGTAAGCATTTCCTTCAAACGGTGAAAGTGCCTCGCAGCGCGGCGGCTTGCCGCGCCAATTCGGTCAACTGCGCCCACTTCTGCGCTTGAACCAACGCGCTGGGGGCGAGCCACGATCCGCCGACGCAAGCGACGTTGGGCAAATCCAGAAATGCAGGCGCCGAATCGATCGTGATGCCGCCCGTGGGGCAGAACACCGCATCAGGAAAGGGGCCGCCCCATGCCCTGAGCATCGCCGTGCCGCCAGCTTGTTGCGCCGGAAAGAACTTGAAGCATTCAAAGCCTGCGTCCTGGGCCACCATCAGCTCCGACGCCGTGGCCAAACCGGGCAGGAGCGGAATCGGTGCGCGCGCCGCTTCGTGCGCCAGCGCTGGCGTGAGGCCGGGCGACACCGCGAACTGGGCGCCGGCCTGGGCTGCGGCATGCCACTGTTTGGCGGTGGTCACGGTGCCAGCGGCGATCACTGCCTCGGGCAGTTCACGGCTGATTTCGCGGATGACATCCAGGGCGTTGGCGGTGCGCAGCGTGATTTCGAGCACCCGAAGGCCACCAGCCAGCAAGGCCTGCGCAATGGGCAGGGCGTCCTGCGTGTGTTCAATCACAAGAACCGGGATCACCGGGCTCAGATCGAGGGTGGGGCGCAGCAGATGGTTCTTGTTACTCATGACGAAAGTCCAAAAGTCATGGCGCCTTGTTCGGCGCCGGTCACGTGCTGACGCATCGCGCCAAACAGCTCGCGGCCCATGCCGGTGGTGTGAGCGGACAGGTCGGCGCAGGCCACATCGCGGGCTTGCCACTCGGCTTCAGGAACCAGAGCTTGCAGTTGTCCGGTTAGGGCGTTGAGCACGATCACATCGCCGTCGCGAACCTTGCCCAGTGGGCCGCCTGCCGTGACTTCGGGCGTCACATGGATGGCCGCAGGTACTTTGCCGCTGGCGCCTGACATGCGTCCGTCGGTGACCAGGGCCACCTGGTAGCCTTGATCCTGCAGATTGGCCAGGGTGGGGGTGAGCGCATGCAGCTCGGGCATGCCATTGGCCCGGGGGCCCTGAAAGCGAACGACCGCGACGAAATCCTTGTTCAGTTCGTTGCGCTTGTAGGCCGCGATCAGGTCATCCTGGTCATCAAAGACGATGGCCGGCGCCTGCACCACGCGATGGGCGGGTTTGACGGCAGAGACTTTGATCACCGCGCGCCCCAAATTGCCCTGCAGGACTTTCAGCCCGCCATCGGGCGCAAAGGGCGCGGCGGTGGTGGTGAGGATGTGCGGGTCGCCCGAGGCCGCCGGGGTCTCTTGCCAGGTGAGGGTGCCGGCATCCAGGGTGGGGCGCTGGGTATAACGGCGCAGGCCGGGGCCCATGACCGTCTGGACCGATTCATGCAGCAAGCCGGCATCCAGCAAGGCGCGGATCAAGAAGCCCATGCCGCCTGCCGCGTGGAAGGCGTTGACGTCGGCACTGCCGTTGGGGTAGACCTTGGCCAGCATGGGAACCACCGCCGACAGGGCATCGAAGTCGTCCCAGTCGATGACGATACCGGCGGCGCGCGCAATGGCCACCAAGTGCAGAGTGTGATTGGTGGACCCGCCGGTGGCCAGCAGGCCGACGATCCCGTTGACGATGGCTTGTTCGTTGATGATGCGACCCACCGGCATGTAGTGCGCGCCGTGGGTCAGGCTGACCACCTGCCGCGCGGCTTGACGCGTCAGGGCTTCGCGCAAAGGCGTGTGCGGGTGAATGAAGGCTGCGCCCGGCAGATGCAGGCCCATCACCTCCATCAGCATCTGGTTGCTGTTGGCCGTGCCATAGAAGGTGCAGGTGCCCGCGCTGTGGTAGGACTGCTCTTCGGCCTGCAGAAGGGCGTCCGAGCCGATCTCGCCCGCCGCATAGCGTTGGCGGGTCTTGGCCTTGTCCTCGTTGGACAGGCCCGTCCCCATGGGGCCGCCTGGGACGAACACCGTGGGCAGGTGCCCGAAGCTCAGGGCGCCAATCAGCAGGCCCGGCACGATCTTGTCGCACACGCCCAGGCACAAGGTGGCGTCGAACATGTTGTGTGACAGCGCCACCGCCGTGGCCATGGCAATCACATCGCGCGAGAACAGCGACAGCTCCATGCCGGGCTGCCCCTGCGTCACCCCATCGCACATGGCAGGCACGCCCCCTGCAAATTGCGCCGTGGCCCCCACTTCGCGCGCGGCCTGCTTGATCCATTCCGGAAAGGCTGCCAAGGGCTGATGGGCGGACAACATGTCGTTGTAGCTGGAGACAATGGCAATGTTGGGCGCGCTTTGCTGACGCAACCAGATCTTGTCCTGCGCCGGCGCGGCGGCATACCCGTGGGCCAGATTGGTGCAGCCCAGCTGCGATCGGTTGGCCCGGCGCCCCGCATGGCCTTGGGCCGCGGTGTTGAGCCGCTGCAGGTAGGCCGTGCGCAAGTCGTGGCTGCGCCGCTGAATCCGTTCGGTCACAGCTTGCAGTTGTGGGTGAAGCGTCACGGTGGGGGCGGCCATATGGGTAGAAATGCAAACGCAGATGGTCCATTATGGTGGGCATCACCACGGTAGGGTTGAACACCATGCGCCCCTTGCTTGACTTACACCGCGCGGCCGGCTCTGCCCAGTTGGCGCAGGACCTGGCCGGCTTTGTGGCGCAGTGTTTGCGACAGACCTTGCGAACCCGTGAGCGCGCCTTGCTGGTGGTCTCTGGGGGCGGCACGCCCGTGCCTTTTTTTGAGGCCTTGAGCCAGCAGGAGCTGGCCTGGGAGCAGGTGGTGATCACCCTGGCAGACGAGCGTTGGGTGTCGCCCCACCACCCGGACAGCAACGAACGCCTGGTTCGCCGGCACTTGCTCAAAGGGCTGGCTGAACGGGCCATCTGGATGCCGCTGTGGCGGGAGGGGTTGTCCACTCACGAAGCGCTGCCCCTGATCTGCGGAGAACTCGACGCCTTGCCTTGGCCGGCCAGCGTCATCTTGTTGGGAATGGGCGGCGATGGCCACACCGCATCGCTGTTTCCGCACGATGCCAGCTGGGTCGAATCGGGCCACTCGCCCGATCGCTGCCTGGCGGTGCCGGCGCCCATGCCGCCCAATGTCCCGGTTGCTCGCGTGACCTTGTCCCCCGCTTGCCTGGTGGATGCGGAACAGGTGGTCATCCACCTGACCGGCGAGACCAAATGGGCGGTCCTGCAGCATGCGCAGCAGGAAGGCACGGCCCATGACTATCCGATTCGCCTGGCGTGGCAGCAGCGTCATGCGCCGTGTCACCTGTTCTACGCCGACTGAGAGGCGCATTGAGCTGTCACCTGGCCTTCGGGTTGCAAATTAATTGTGCGCAATTTAATTGTGTGATTAAATGAGTGCCATGTTGATCTTTTGAACACCCGTCCCATGACAGCCCACGCACCGAATCCACACTGGCACGAGCAAATCGATGCCGATGAAGCAGAGCGGCATGCCGGTCATGCTAAGCAATTTGCCCAGTTACAAGCGCAGCGCAACGCGCGGTTCGGGCCGGGCCGGGCGCTCCATCGCAAGCAATTGACCGGCGTTGCGGCAACGCTGGACATCCCCAACGGCTTGCCCTTGTATGCACGACACGGTCTGTTCGCCCACCCAGGGCGCTTCGACGCGTGGGTGCGCTTGTCCAACGGCGGGGCGGACAAGGCGGCCGATCGCAAACCGGATGTGCGCGGCTTTGCCATTCAGATACAGGGCATTCAAGGGCCTAGTGCGTTGGGGCAGGGCGCGACCCAGGTTCAGAGCTTTTTGCTCATCAATCAGCCCGCCTTCGCTTTTGCAAAAAGCGACGAGTTTGTCAGCCTGGTGATGCAGGCCGCCCAGGGCCCACGGGCCATGATCCGCTACCTGTTCAAGCGATACGGACTGTGGGGCGGTTTGAAGAAAATCCGGCGCTTTGCCAAAGCCTTCGGCAAACCGTTTTCGGGTTTTGCGACCGAGCGTTTTTATTCCGCTGCGCCGCTGGCTTGCGGACCATATGCCGTGCGGGTGCGTCTGGTGCCGGTGGGGCAGCCAGCCCCTCGCGCCGACAAGCCTCGATCATCCGAGAAGGTGGACTGGGCGGCGGACTTTCACCAGCATGTGAGCCAGGGTCCGCTGCGTTTTGATTTGCAACTGCAGTTCTTTGTGGACGAGGCGCGCACGCCCATCGAGGATGCTTCGGTGGACTGGCCTGAAGCCGTGTCACCCTATGTCACCGTGGCGCACCTCACGGTGCCGATGCAGGAAGTCAACGCTGCGGGGGGGCAGGATCTGGCTGCCCGGATCGAAGCAGCCGCCATCGACCCTTGGGCGGCTTTGATGGCACACCGTCCCTTGGGCGAGGTGATGCGTGCCCGCAAGGTGGTGTACTACCAGAGCCAGTTGGGGCGCAGTCTCGAGGCCCAGACAACGACGTCCGTACCGCTTAGCCGTGCTGGATGACCGCGGTCTTGATCAGGTGCTCGGGGCCGTGGCCCCGTCCCCCGCTGGCGAACAAGGTCAGGTTTTCTTTCTCAAAAAAGCGCAGCGTCACTGAGTTGGCGGGCACGTCGGTCAGAGCCTGCCGTACGGCTTGCTCGATCTGTGCCATGTCCTGGGGGGACGTGATCTCATACAGATCGACGCGGGGCCGCTCGAATGCGCCAGGGTGGCTGTAGTAGATCTGGCCATGTCCCTGCCGCTCGACCAGGCTGCGCGCAGGAAAGTGACCGTAGTGCTGGGCCATCGCCTTGCCGATCCGGTCGGCCGTCTGGGCGTCATCCGTCGATGGGATGTGTGCCACCAGCCACAGCAGGTAGCTGATCAAACAGGCCCCCACCACAAAGACCACCCGGATGAGTCGTTTGACCACTGCGGCGTTCATGATCAGGACTCCTTGGGCTCGCTGGGGGCTGGTTTGTCGGCGCGGGGGGCAGGACGGCGGTCCGTGGCGCGGTGGCCATCGGCTCGCCGATCTTCGCGGCGGCCTTGCGGGCGACCTGGAGCGGTGCGATCGGGGCGTCGGTCGGGGCGTCGGTCAGACCGGCGATCCGGGCCGCGACGGGGATCGGCTGCAGGCGGGTTCTCCAGCGCATCTTGTCGGGCCAATGCCAGCAGTCCATCCAGCGCCTCGACCGGGATGCCCTTGAGGGCGCAGAAGTTGGCCGGGGTCAGCGTGGTGCGTTCGAAGTCGCGCAACAGCGTGGCACGGTTGTGGCGCTGTTGCTCTTCCAGTTCACGCTGGGCATTTTTGTTGTCCCGGCGCCGGGTCAACTCGTCCGACGCGGCCTTGCGGTGCTCGTCCGTGATCTCGCCAGCGGGCTGGCCATCCAGGTCGAAGCGCTGCGTGGCCTTGGTCAGGCCCGTCAGGTAGGCATGGCTGCCCGTGTACCGACGCAAGAAGGCAGACAACACGGCTTTGGTGAACACGCCGGGCGCGCGCTCCTGGATGTCGGCCTGGATGCGCAGCTTCAGCGGCAAGGGCCGCGGCGCGCCAAACAGGGCCGGAAACAGTTCTTTGAGTTTGTTGCCGCAATCGGCAGGCGACATGTCGCCAGTCGCTGGGGTTTGCTGTGGGGTGTCAGACATGCGTCGAGCCAGAATCCGGGAAAGACGAGAGTGTGCCTGATAACTCGGGTTTGCCCGGGCCGCTGCAGGCGCCTGTGTTCCTGAATTGTCGGGTTTAATCAGGGGTATGTCGGCGTTACCCACCCCAGACTATCTGGATTGTTTCAAGCTGTCCCCAGCCGCCCAGGCCATTCTGGACCGGGCTGGCGGGATCCAGGACATCAACGTGCGTGCCTGCCAGGCCTTGGGGCATGAGCGCAAGGCCTTGCTGGGCAAGCGGCTGGTCGACCTGGTGCACCCCGAGGACCGCGACGCGGTGGTCCGCATCATCCAGCAAAGCGATCAGGGCCGGCAACCATTCGAGATCGATTGCCGAGTCGACGCGCCAGGGGCGGGCACACGTTGGTTTGCGGTGCAGTCCACGCCCTGTTTCCAAGAGGGCAAGCCGCAAGTCTGGTACACGGTGTTTGCCGACATCACCGATCGCAAGAAGCAAGAAGCCTGGCTGTCGCAGCGCAACGCCTTGTTGACGGCGCTGTCGCACAACCTGCCGGGCATGATCTATGTCTTCCGTCCGGGGCCGGACAAGGGTGGCCGGATGGACTTCATCAGCGAAGGCGTCCGCGAGCTGTTTGGTGCCACACCGGAAGAGGCACTGGCCAGTCCCTGGGTGCTCTACAACCGGGTGCTACCCGAAGACCTGAATCAGTTCTTTCAGCAACGTGACGATGCCATTGGCTCATCGGGGCGCCTGCACAGCGAATTTCGCTTGCGCAACGGGCGGGGCGAGTTGCGTTGGTGCTCTGCCGACTCGGTGGCCGGCATGGACACCGAGGGCAACGAGGTGCGCTGCGGCTATGTGTCCGACATCACCGAACACAAGCTCTACCAAGAGGCCTGCATGGCCGCCGAAACAGCCGAGCGGGCATCGCGCGCCAAAAGCGAATTCCTTTCGCGCATGAGCCACGAACTGCGCACGCCGCTGAACGCCGTGATCGGATTTGCGCAGCTGCTGCGCATCGACACCCAGCCGCGTCTGAGCGAGTCGCAGATGCGCAAGGCTGAACTCATCGAGCGATCGGGCGCCCACTTGCTGGCCGTGATCAGCGATGTGCTGGACCTGTCGCGCATCGAGGCGGGCGACATGCCGATCTCCATCGAGCCGGTGCATGTGGACACCACCGTGCAGGACGTCCTGGCCATGGTGGCCGATGCGGCGCAGGCCGCCAAGGTGCAGTTGCTGCCGCCTCTGCTCGAGCTGGACATGCCGGTGATGGCGGACCGCGTGCGCCTGCGCCAGATCCTGATGAATCTGGCCAGCAATGCGATCAAGTACAACCGCCCGCAGGGCGAGGTGCGGGTAAGGGCCTGGCAGGACGGCGGCCATGCCTCCATCCAGGTGTCCGACACCGGGCTGGGTCTGTCTGCCAAGCAGCAAGCGCATCTGTTCGAGCCTTTCAATCGCCTGGGGGCCGAACACACGGGTGTCGAGGGGACCGGCATCGGTCTGGTCATCGTGCGGCGTCTGGTGGAACTGATGAACGGCACCTTGTCGGTGAGCAGCCAGCAGGGCGTGGGCACCACGTTCACCGTCGTGCTGCCGGTGGCCGATACCGACCAGCCGTCTGACCATGGCGCATTGATCGACCTGCCGCAGCCGACGCGCTCGGCCACCGTGCTGTATGTCGAAGACAACGAGGTCAACGTGATTCTGGTGCGCCAGATCATGTCCCTTCGCCCCGCCTGGAAGCTGGTGGTCGCCAACAGTGGCGAGCAGGCTTTGAAGATGGTTCGACAGGAGCGCCCGGATTTGCTACTGTTGGACATGCACCTGGGTGACATGAGCGGGTTCGAACTGGTGGACCTGCTGGATGCCGATCCGGCCACGCGGGGCATTCCCAAAGTGGCCTTGTCGGCAGATGCGATGCCTGACCGTGTCCATGCCGCTCGGGAAAGAGGGTTCAGTGCGTATGTCACCAAGCCCTTGAATGTGGCCATGCTGCTTCAGTGTCTGGAAGAGCAACTGTCCAAAGTCTGAGGGCGGTCCCGCCTTCATTGCGACGACTTCGAATACGCACCGGCATCCACCGATATCGCCATCCCTGCGCGGCTGGCATGACGGTTGCTTGATACGGTCAGACCTGATTTTCGAAGGACCCCCGCACAGGGACTCAGTCAATGACATTCTTTGACGAAATGCACGCCACCGGCGCCCAGGTGCGCGCTCACTATCAGGGCTACGACCGTTGGCTGGCCCGCCAGCCCAGCGAGTTGATGGCTGCCAAACGCGATGAGGCGGAGATGATCTTCCGCCGCGTCGGGATCACCTTTGCGGTCTACGGCGACAAGGACGAGGACGGTTCGGGCACCGAACGCCTGATCCCCTTTGACCTGATCCCGCGCATCATCCCCGCCCACGAGTGGTGCGAGATGGAGCAGGGGCTGCGCCAGCGGGTCACGGCTTTGAATCGTTTTCTGGATGACATCTATCACGGCCAGGAGATCCTCAAGGCCGGCGTCGTCCCAGCCGAGCCCGTGCTCAACAATGCCCAGTTCCGCAAGGAGATGCAGGGCCTGAAGGTACCCGGCGGCATCTATTCCATCGTGGCGGGAATCGACATCGTGCGCGCGGCCAACCCCGATGGCAGCGGGACCTACTACGTGCTGGAAGACAACCTGCGCGTGCCCAGCGGCGTGAGCTACATGCTCGAGAACCGCAAGATGATGATGCGGCTCTTCCCCGATCTGTTCGCCGAGCACCGCGTCGCGCCCGTGGCCCATTACCCGGACCTGCTGCTCGACACCTTGCGTGCCATGTCACCAGCCGGCGTCAACGAGCCCACCGCGGTGGTGCTGACGCCGGGCATGTACAACTCGGCGTACTTCGAGCACGCTTTTCTGGCGCAGCAGATGGGAGTCGAGCTGGTGGAGGGGCAGGACCTGTTCGTCAAAGACGATTTTGTCTACATGCGCACCACCCGGGGCCCGCAACGGGTCGATGTGATCTATCGGCGTCTGGACGACGACTTCATGGACCCGGAGGTCTTTCGCAAAGACTCCTCGCTGGGCGTGGCCGGCTTGCTGAGGGCCTATCGGGCGGGCAACGTCACCTTGGCCAACGCCTTTGGCACCGGCATCGCCGACGACAAGTCGATCTACCCCTATGTGCCCCGCATGATCGAGTTCTATCTGGGCGAAAAACCGATTCTGCAGAACGTGCCCACCTATGTGTGCCGCGAACCCGCTGCGCTCAAGTACGTGCTGGACAACCTGGCGGACCTGGTCGTCAAGGAGGTGCACGGGGCCGGGGGCTACGGCATGTTGGTCGGCCCGGCGGCAACGCGTGCCGAGTTGGAAGCCTTCCGCAGCACCCTGCTCGCCAATCCGGGCAACTACATTGCCCAGCCGACCTTGTCCCTGTCGACTTGTCCCACTTTTGTGGCGTCTGGCATTGCTCCGCGCCACATCGACCTGCGGCCGTTCGTGTTGTCCGGCAAGACGGTGCAGATGGTGCCGGGCGGGTTGACCCGTGTGGCGCTGAAGGCCGGCTCACTGGTGGTCAACAGCTCGCAGGGCGGCGGCACCAAAGACACCTGGGTATTGGAGAACTGATCATGCTGTCCCGCACCGCCGACCATTTGTTCTGGATGGCTCGCTACATGGAGCGCGCCGAGAACACCGCCCGTTTGCTGGACGTGAATTACCAGACCTCGCTGCTGCCCCAGTCTGCGGACGCCGCGCTGCAGGGCTGGCAGGGGCTGCTGAGCATCTGCGAGCTGACCGACGACTACCTGGCCGTGTACGAGAAAGTGGCGCCCAGAGACGTCATGGAGTTCATGGTGGCCGAACCGCGCAACCCGTCCAGCATTCTGAGTTGCCTGCGCGCCGCGCGCGAAAACGCCCGGGCGGTGCGTGGCACCTTGACGACGGAGGTATGGGAAACCATGAACCAGACCTGGCTGGAGATCAACCGCCTGGTCCAAAGCCAGGCCTGGCTCAAGGAGCCGGGTGAGTTGTTCGAGTGGGTGAAGTTTCGATCGCACCTGTCACGCGGGGTCACCTTGGGCACCATGCTGCAGGACGAGGCCTTTCACTTTCAGCGCATCGGCACGTTTCTGGAGCGCGCTGACAACACCGCGCGGCTGCTGGATGTGAAGTTCCATGCGCGCAACACCGAGTTCTTCGGCTCGGGTCTGGACAACGAGACCAAGGAGGTCGACTTCTACCACTGGTCTGCGGTGCTGCGCAGCGTGTCGGGTTTCGAGGTCTATCGCAAGGTCTACCGCAACGTCATTCGCCCCGAAAAGGTCGCCGAGTTGCTGATCCTGCGGCGCGACATGCCGCGTTCGCTGCTGGCATGCCTGAACGAAGTCGTCTGCAATCTGCAAGCTGTGGCCAATGACCACAGCGACGAAACCTTGCGGCGAGCCGGGCGTCTGCGTGCCGACCTGGAATTCGGTCGCATTGACGAAATTGTCGCCACCGGCCTGCACGCCTACCTGACCCAGTTCCTGGATCGGGTGGGGGACCTAGGCTACGGCATCAGTCGTGACTTCCTGATGCAGGCCTGAGTTGACCGATCAGTTCTGGGTGGGAGGCACGTAGCCTGCCACCTGCTCGGCACCCGCGCCGAAGAAGAACTGCTCCATCTGGCGGGCCAGGTATTGGCGCGCACGGGCGTCGGCGAGGCTCAGGCGGTTTTCATTGACCAGCATGGTCTGGTGCTTGAGCCACATCTGCCAGGCTTCTTTGCTGATCTCGTTGTAGATGCGCTTGCCCAATTCGCCCGGGTAGGGCGCGAAGTCCATGCCCTCGGCTTCTTTGTTCAGGTGCTTGCAGTGGATGGTGCGTGCCATTTTTTGATTCCAATCTCAATTACTTCAGATTCTTGACCAGCACTTGCGAGCGCCGGTCCCATTTGTAGCTTCGTTTGCGCGCCTCGGGCAGCCAGTCAGGGTCCACCGGGGCAAAGCCGCGCTTGATGAACCAGTGCATGGTGCGTGTCGTCAGCACAAACACCGTCGCCAGGCCCATGGCCCGCGCGCGCTGCTCGATGCGTTTGAGGATTCTCTCGCCATCGCCTTGACCTTGCACGTTAGGTGAGATTGTCAGTGCGGCCATTTCGGCGGTCGAAGCCTCGGGGAAGGGGTACAAAGCGGCGCATCCGAAGATCACCCCGTCGTGCTCGATCACGGTGTACTGCGACACGTCGCGTTCGATCTCGGTGCGGTCGCGCTTGACCAGGGTGCCGTCTTTTTCAAACGGTTCGATCAATTGCAGGATGCCCCCCACGTCGTCGGGCGTGGCCTCGCGCAGGCTTTCCAGCTTTTCGTCGACGATCATGGTGCCCACGCCGTCGTGCGTGAACACCTCCATCAACAGCGCGCCATCGGCGTGGAAGGGGATGATGTGCACCCGCTCGACGCCGCCTTCGCTGGCCTTGACCGCGTGTTGCAGGTAGAAGGCCGTGTCCGTCGGTTGCAGGGGGTTGGGCAGGGCGGCCAGCAGCTTTTTGGCATCCGCCAAGGCCAGTTCCTGGTCGATCTCGACATCGGGATCGTTCTGCGCGGCTTCGAGTTCTTTGGCCTTGGCCGGCTCTTGCACGATGCTTTGCAAAATGCCGCGCACTTCGGTCACGAAGATCAGCTTGTCGGCCTGCAGGGCGATGGCGGCGCTGGTGGCCACGTCTTCCATGCTGAGGTTGAAGGCCTCGCCGGTGTGCGAGAAACCAAAGGGCGAGAGCATGACCAAGGCGCCGGTTTCAATGGCGCGGCGCACGGCCATGGCGTCGATCTTGCGGACCAGGCCGGTGTGCATGAAGTCCACGCCATCGACGATGCCCACGGGGCGGGCGGTCACGAAATTGCCAGAGATCACGCTCACCGAGGCGCCGGCCATGGGGGTGTTGGGCAAGCCCAGCGAAAACGCCGCTTCAATTTCATAGCGCAACTGCCCCGCGGCCTCCTGGGCGCAGTCCAACGCCATGCTGTCGGTGATGCGCATGCCGTGGCTGAACTTGGACGTGTGGCCCTTGGCGCGCAATTGCTCTTCCAACTGGGGGCGGAAGCCGTGCGTCAGCACAATGCGAATCCCCATGGCCTGCATCAGGGCCAGATCCTGCACAAAGCTTTCGAGCTTGCCCGCGGCAATCAGCTCGCCGGACAGGCCCACCACGAAGGTCTTGCCACGATGGGCATGGATGTGGGGTGCCACGGAGCGAAACCAGGGCACAAAGGTGTGAGGGAAGACCAGGTCCATGTCGGGTTGAATTGCCTTTTCGCGCGAGCCCGGTGATCCGGGCATCAGTTCGTCATCGTAAATGTAAATGGCTGGGGCCGATTGAGGTGGTATTTCATTGATTGAAATGAGGCCCCTGTGGCCTACTGCCCGCAGGTGTTTTGTTTCCCGCACGACAAGAACTTCAAAACAAAGGACATTCGCCGTGAATTTACCTGCCGCACCGGTGAAAGAGATTTTCCCCTACCTGCGCGTCAAAGGGGCTGCCGAGGCCATCGAGTTTTACAAAGCCGTGTTCGGAGCCATTGAGGTCCTGCGGCTGACAGAGTCCACGGGGCGCATCGGGCATGTGCAATTGCACTTGGGCAACACCGTCTTGCAGGTGTCCGAGGAATACCCGGAATATGGTTGGACCGGACCGCAGCCAGGTTTGTCCGGGTGCGCCTTCCATCTGCATGTTCAGGACGTCGACGAACTGGCCTCACGGGCGGTCGCAGCCGGTGCCACCATGTTGCGCCAGCCGACGGATCAGTTTTATGGCGAGCGCGCCTGCATGATCCGCGACCCTTTTGGACACGACTGGATATTGGGTCATGTCATCGAGCAGATTTCGCCTGATGAGATGCAAAACCGTCTGACGGCCGTGACCACCTACTGAACAGGCTTTCCCAGGAGTGGGGATAATCGCGCTCTTGCCCGTCGCTTGAGCCATGTCCCCCACCTTTCCGCCCATTACCTTTCCTGAGTCCTTGCCGGTCAGCGGCAAACGCGACGAGATCGAAGCCGCGTTGCGCGAGCACCAGGTCATCATCGTCTGCGGTGAAACGGGTTCAGGCAAGACCACCCAGCTGCCCAAGATCGCCTTGGCCATGGGGCGGGGCGGCTGGGGGCAGGTGCGGGAGCCCCAGGTGCAGCCGGGGCAGAAAACGCCGCGCCACCTGCGCCCCAAGCTGATCGGCCACACGCAGCCCCGGCGGATTGCCGCCTCCAGCGTGGCCAAGCGCATTGCGGAAGAGCTCAACACACCGCTGGGCGAGGTGGTGGGCTACAAGGTGCGCTTTCAGGACCGCTTGCAACCGGGTGCGTCCGTCAAGCTGATGACCGACGGCATCTTGCTGGCCGAGACCCAGGGCGACCCGGACCTGCGCGCCTACGACACCATCATCATCGACGAGGCGCATGAACGCAGCCTCAACATCGACTTCCTGCTGGGCTACCTGCGCCAGTTGCTGCCGCGCCGGCCTGATCTGAAGATCATCGTGACCTCGGCCACGATCGATGCCGAGCGCTTTGCGCAGCATTTCGCGTCAGCCAAGGGGCCTGCGCCGGTCATCATGGTGTCCGGGCGCCTATTCCCGGTCGAGCAGCGTTATCGGCCGTTCGAAGAGAGCCGCGAGTACGGGCTGAACGAGGCCATCACCGACGCTGCTGATGAGTTGTGGCGTGAGGGCAGTGGCGACATCCTCGTCTTCCTGCCCGGCGAGCGCGAGATCCGCGAGGCCGCCGACCACCTGCGCAAGCACTTCGCGCACCACCGCGTCACCGCGACCATCCTGCCGCTGTTTGCGCGCCTGAGCCAGCAGGAGCAGGATGAGGTCTTCAAAACGGGCGGCGGGCGGCGCATCGTGCTGGCCACCAACGTGGCCGAGACCTCGCTGACGGTGCCCGGTATCCGCTATGTGATCGACTCTGGCCAGGCCCGCGTCAAGCGCTACAGCTTCCGCAACAAGGTCGAGCAACTGCAGATCGAGCCCATCAGCCAGGCCGCGGCCAACCAGCGGGCTGGGCGATGCGGCCGGGTGGCCAACGGCATCTGCATCCGCTTGTATGACGAGAAGGATTTCAACGCGCGGCCGCGCTTCACCGATCCGGAGATCCTGCGGTCTTCTCTGGCGGGCGTGATCCTGCGGATGAAGTCGCTGCACCTGGGGCTGGTGGACGACTTCCCCTTCATCGAGCCGCCGCTGCGCAAAGCCATTGCCGACGGCTACCAGTTGCTCAACGAGCTGGGCGCGGTCGACGACAACAACGAGATCACCAGGCTGGGCATGGACCTGGCCCGCCTCCCGCTGGACCCGCGCGTGGGCCGCATGATCCTGGAAGCCAAGGACAGGCAGGCCCTGGCCGAGGTGTTGGTGATTGCAGCCAGCTTGAGCGTGCAGGACGTGCGCGACCGACCCATCGACCAGCAACAACAAGCCGACACCAAGCACAAGCAGTTCGACGACGAGAAGTCGGAGTTCATGGGCACGCTCAAGCTGTGGAAGTGGCTGGACGAGTCGCGCGGTGGGCATGGGCATAACGAGCCGGGCCAGCCCGAGAAACACAAGCTCAGCCACCGCAAGTACGAGCAGCTGCTGCGCGACAACTACATCAACCCCCGCCGCGTTCGCGAGTGGCGGGATGTCTACACCCAGCTGCACACCGTGGTGGCCGAGCACAACTGGCGCCTCAACGGCAGCCCGGCCACGTACGAGCAGGTGCACCTGTCGCTGCTGTCGGGCCTGCTGGGCAACATCGGCTGCAAGAGCGACGACGAAGACTGGTACCTGGGCGCGCGCGGCATCAAGTTCTACAAGCACCCGGGCGCCAACCTGAGCAAGAAGCCGGGGCGCTGGATCCTGGCGGCCGAGCTGGTCGAGACCACGCGCCTGTTTGGTCGGGGCATCGCCAACATCGAGCAGCCCTGGCTGGTTCAGATGGGTGGCCATCTGTTGAAAAAAAAGCTCCTCGATCCGCATTGGGAAAAGAAGGCCGGCGAGGTGGTTGCGCTGGAGCGGGCCACCTTGTACGGTCTCGTCGTCTACAACAACAAGCGCGTCAACTTCGGGCTGATTGACCCGCCCAAGGCGCGCGACATCTTCATCCGCGAAGGCTTGGTCAACGACGAGTGGGACACGCGTCTGCCTTTCCTGGCAGCCAACCGCAAGCTGATCAACCAGGTCGAGCAGCTGGAGCACAAGTCGCGCCGGCAGGATGTGCTGGTGGACGACGAGCTGATCTACGCCTTCTACGACGCGCAAATCCCACCCGAGGTGATGAGCGGCTACAGCTTCGAGCGCTGGTACAAACAAGCCAGCCGCGAGAACCTCAAGCTGCTGTACCTCAGCCGCGAAGAGCTGATGCGCCACGAGGCGGCGGGCATCACCAGCAGCGCCTTCCCCAAGGTGCTGCGCATGGGCGGGGTCGACTGCACCACAGGTTATTTACATGAGCCAGGCGACCCGCGCGACGGCGTCACGGTGACCGTGCCCATTTTTGCGCTCAACCAGGTTCAGGAAGAACCCGGCGAATGGCTCGTGCCGGGCATGCTCAAGGACAAGGTGCTGGCGCTGGTCAAAAGCCTGTACCAAAAGCCCCGCGCCCGTCTGGTGCCCTTGCCTGACTACGCAGAGTCCTTTGTGGCGTCCGTGCCCTTTGGGCAAGGCAGCCTGATGGAAGTGTTGCTCAAGGCGGTGCGCGACAAGACGCAATTGGACGTCAAACGCAACGATTTCAAGCTCGATATGCTCTCGCCGCACCTGTTCATGAACTACCGCGTGGTGGACGAACATGGCCGTCAACTGGGCATGGGGCGCAATCTGGCCGCGCTCAAGGCAGAGTGGGGCTCGCTGGCGCGGGGCGCCTTCCAGGCGCTGGCTGCCTTGAAGGCGCAAGCTGTGGCGCAGTCTGAGCCGGCCGCTTCACCGGTCCACCAGGCCGGCATGCAGCGTGCACCAGCGCGCACCGCCACGCCTCCCAGCCCAGCCGCAACGCGAGCGCAGCCGCAGGCTGTCCAGACGTTCACGGACTGGACATTTGGCGAGCTGCCCGAGTTGATGGAGATTCAACGTGGTGGGCACACCCTGGTGGGCTTTCCTGCCTTGATCGACAAAGGCCAGCACGTCGAGATCGAAGTGTTCGATGAGCCCGATGTGGCTGCGGCCAAGCACCGGGCCGGTTTGCGGCGCCTGATCGCCCTGCAGATCAAGGAGCCGCTCAAGTACCTTGAGAAGAACATCCCGGACCTGCAGAAGATGGCCATGGCTTTCATGAGCCTGGGCACGGCCGATGAACTGCGCGATCAGATCATCGACGTGGCGCTGGACCGCGCCTACCTCAACGACCCCTTGCCCGCTGACGCGGCCACCTTCAAGGCGCGGGTGGAAGAGGGCCGCACCCGATTGAACCTCATCGCTCAGGAAGTGGCCCGACTGGCCGGCACCGTGCTGGTCGAGTACGCCGCTGCCACGCGCAAGCTCAAAGACGCCAAGCCACCCAAGGACGTGGCCGATGACATCGCCGGGCAATTGCAGCGCCTGATGCCCAAGCGTTTTGTGGTGCAGACGCCTTATGCGCAACTGCAGCACTTTCCCCGCTATCTCAAGGCGATCACCTTGCGGCTGGACAAGCTCAAGGGCGATCCGGCGCGGGACGCCCAGCGCATGGCCGAGCTGCGTCCGTTGGATCAGCGCTACACGCGGCGTCTGGCCGATCTGAAGGGGGTTCTGGACGCGCGCAGCGACGAATTCCGCTGGCTGCTAGAGGAGTTGCGCGTCAGTTTGTTCGCGCAGGAGTTGCGTACCCCCCAGCCTGTGAGCATCAAACGACTCGAAAAAGCATGGGCTCAGATCTCCGCGTAAATACTGAGCTATAATTCAATTCTTGTCGGGGCGTAGCGCAGCCTGGTAGCGCATCTGCTTTGGGAGCAGAGGGTCGCAGGTTCAAATCCTGCCGCCCCGACCAGCGGCGGCAGGAGAGAGGTCAAGTCATGCTTGCGCGCATCTATCGCCCGTCCAAGACCGCCATGCAGTCCGGCCGCGCCAAGGCCCAGGAGTGGGTGCTGGAATTCGAGCCGAAGGAGGCGCGCCGTTCGGACCCGCTGATGGGCTGGACCGTCACCGGCGACACCGAGTCGAGCCAGGTGCGGCTCTCCTTCGACACGCGTGAGGAGGCGGTCCGCTATGCTGAGCACCACGGCATCGCCTTTCAGC
>JBLNAI010000007.1:0-59145 GCA_050259275.1 Acidobacteriota bacterium | reverse complement strand
CACACTGGCTCACCGCCCCGACCTGGAGGTGACCTATGTGGCCACGGTCGCACGCGCCATCGCGCATCTGCAGCATGCACAGGTCGATCTCATCTTGCTGGACATGCATCTGCCCGATGGGTCGGGCATGGATGTGATCGCATGGATGCGAGATCATGCGCGCAACAAGATCCCGGTGCTGGTCGTCTCGGCGGACGCCACTGAAGAAGTCAACCGCACCGCCCGAGAGGCAGGCGTGAGCGGCTACCTACCCAAGCCGATCGATGTCGCCAAAACCTTGGCGGCCATTGACGCCGTGTTCACGACGCACTGAAGGCTGGGCAAACCAAGTCAGCCGACGAGCCATTCGCGCAGGGCCGAGAGCAGCAGCCCCAGCGGCGCGAGCACCGCAAAGCCCTGCAGCAGCTTGAAAAACACCGGTCCGGCCCGATGGACTTCCAGGTAATGCCGCAGCAGCAATTGGGCCTTGATCCAGGCCAGCAGGGCCACCACAGCCGTCATCCAGAAGCGAACAGAGCCGTGATGGGACTGGCCCGCCGCGAACACACTGAGGCAGGACAGCACCACCAGTGCGAACAAGGTCCAGGTTGCCGGACGGAGACGGCGCGCGAGGTTGAGCAGGCGAGTCATCATGCGAAGGCGTAGAACAAGGCAAAGATCATCAACCACACCAGATCGGTCGCGTGCCAGTAGGTTGCCAGGGCCTGCGGGCCACGACAATCTTCCGCGGAGTAGCTACCCAGACTCATGCGCAGCAAGATGGTGGCCATGCCCAGCAGCCCCCAACTGGCGTGGATGAAGTGATTGATGGTCAGGTAGTAATACACCACCACAAAGATGCCGGCGCTGGCATTGAGCCCTTGCGACAGGTTCCAGTGCCACTCCGATACTTTCAGCACGGGATAAGCCAGACCCACGAGCAGCGCCAGCAGCAACCACCCCTGTGCGGCCCGCCGCCGGCCAGACTGCAGGCTGTGGACCATGCGTGTCAGCAAGTAGCCACTGCCGACCATGACCAAGGTGATCATCAGCCCACCCAGGGTCCACAACCGAGCGGCGCCTTGCTGAAAGGCTTGCGGGTGATGCCAGCGTGCGCTGAAATAGACCGTGAAGAAGACGGCAAACTCCAGGCATTCGAGGCAAATGCCCACCCACATGGCCTTGTATCCCGGGCGTGTGTCGGCCGCTGACGGCGGCTCATCGGGCAAGGTTGAATCCTGAGGCATGTCGTTCCACTCGCCTTCGGGGGCGAAAAAAGAAAAACCCCAAAAACAGCAAGCCGTGGGTTCGGCCGGTGTTTTGGGGTTTTCAAAGTTCTGGCGGAGAGGGCGGGATTCGAACCCGCGGTGGGCTATTAACCCACACACGCTTTCCAGGCGTGCGACTTAAACCGCTCATCCACCTCTCCAGAGCCATCGATTATAGCCTGAAAGGAAGTCAGTTCAGCGGGACTTTCTTGCCGTCCTTGTAAACGTACAACGTCATCGCGGGGTTCTTCAATTCGCCATTGGGCTCGAAAACCACTTTGGCGGTCACGCCCTGATAGTTGGCCTCGGCCAGCTTGGGGCCGTAGACCTTGGGATCGGCCGAGTTGGCGCGCTTCATGGCGTCCACCAACACCATCGTCGCGTCGTAGGTGTAGGGCGAGTAGACCTGGAACTGGCCCGGGAACTTGGCGTCATAGCGGGCGCGCCAGGTTTTGCCATTGGGCAGCTTGTCCAACGACGCCCCGCCGACCGCGCACACCACATTGGCCAGGGTCTTGGCCCCGCTGGACAAGTTCATCAACTTGTCCGTGCAGATGCCGTCTCCCCCAAAGAGGTAGACCTTGGTCATCCCCAATTGCTGCATCTGGCGCAGCATGGGGCCCGCCTGGGGGTCCATGCCACCAAAGAAGATGCCATCGGGCTTCTTGTTCTTGATGGACGTGAGAATCGCCATGAAGTCCACCGCCTTGTCGTTGGTGTACTGCTGGCTGACCACTTCCAGCCCCAACTCCTTGGCGGTTCGCGCAAACACATCGGCCACGCCTTTGCCATAGGCCGTGCGATCGTCAATGATGGCGACCTTCTTGAGCTTGAGCGTGTCACGGGCGTAGCGGGCCAGGCCAGCACCCAAGGCGTTGTCATTGGCCAGCATGCGGAACACGTTCTTGTAGCCCAGCGTGGTCAGTTCCGGGTTGGTCGCCGACGGCGTGATCATCGGCAAGCCGCAGGCGTTGTAGATCTTCGCCGCGGGCAGCGTCGTGCCCGAGTTCAAGTGTCCGATCACCCCGTTGACCTTGGCGTCGCACAACTTCTGCGCGGCCGCGGTACCTTGCTTGGGATCGGCGGCATCGTCTTCGGCCAGCAATTCGAACTTGACCTTCTTGCCGCCAATTTGCACACCCTGTGCATTGAGTTCATCCACGGCCAGGCGCGCGCCGTTTTCGTTGTCGCGTCCGAAGTGCGCCTGCGGACCGGACACCGGCGCCACGTGCCCGATGCGAACCACCGTCTGAGCCTGCGCCAGGACCGGCACCAGCGCCGCCAAAGCCCATGCAGCGGCCATCGCAGACCGCCCCGTCATGTGTTTTTTCATGTCGATGTCATCCAATTCGAAAGGGGATTCAGGCGTCAAGACGGACGCCGCTTGCTCAACTCTTGCGCCACCGCCTGAGACACCAGATGGCGCAGGCGTTGGCTCAGTTCGGATTTCAGATCTCGCAGCACTTGGTCTGCGAGTTGCTCGAGCACCGGATCGAGGTTGGCAACCAGATGCTCGGTGATCTGATCGGTGAGATCGCTGCCCAACTCTGGCGTCAGATCATCGGACTCGGCTGCTTCGACGACGCGACCGTCTTCGGACAACTGCTCGTCGTCCAGCAGGGCATCGACCGGCGGCAGCACTTCCGACTCGGGAACCACTTCGGTCAACACGGCAATGTCCGGGTCTTTGGACGGCTCGGCCTGGGGCGCCGCCCCTGTCGCTTGGGTCAGCACCTCGGCCACGTAATCGGACACCACCGCGCCGCCGTCATGCTGGGGGTCGACGTCTGCATAGCGGGGTTCAGGAATGGGCGTTTCTTCAACGACCTCCGTCAACGTGGGGACATGAGCGGGAAAGGGACGAGACGTGCTCATTCCTTCACCTCGTGCGGCTGGATTTGCCAACCCATCGATTCGTACTGCTTCCATCGACGACGGCCTTGCTGCCGGTCGTCGGGTTGAGTGGAGACAACTTCAAACAAGCGTGCATACCGGTCCAGTGGTGCGGGGATGTCCCAGCCCAGATTGATCAGGATCTGGCGCTCGCCGGGGGCCGAGGCCGGATCGGTGGTCAGCCAGATCGGTGTTGACCATTGGCGTTCAGGCACAGGCGTGCCGCCCAGCGACAGCACGTGGGGCAAGAATTCCTGCTCTTCGAACACCCAGAGTTGTTTATCTAGTGTTTTGAGCGTGGCGTCATCAGCAGTTACCACCACGCTCGCCCCACTGCGATAGGCTTTTCGCAACAAACGGCAGGCGTACCCGATTTTGTCAGGCACGCCGTGGTGAAACTCGACCTTCCCCATGGCGGCTCAGATCCGCTTCATTGGCCGGCACCGGCGCTGGTCGCCTTCTTGGACGCGGTGGTGGTCTTACGCGCCACCACCTTGCGAGCGGCTACCTTCACCGACGCTTTGCCGGGCTTGGCCTCGCCACTGGCCTGGGGCGCCAAGGCGTCCTTGCCTGCCGCAGCCTGGTTCAGGATGAACTGGGTCAACAGCGACACCGGGCGGCCCGTGCCGCTCTTGGCCCCGCCCGACTTCCAGGCCGTGCCCGCGATGTCCAGATGCGCCCAGCGATAGGCCTTGGTGAATTTACTCAGGAACACAGCCGCCGTGATGGCGCCACCTTCCCGCCCGCCCACATTGGCCAGGTCCGCAAAATTGCTCTTGAGCGCTTCGCCATATTCGTCATCCACCGGCATGCGCCAGGCCGTGTCGCCCGCCTGCTTGCCGGCTTCCAGCAGAGCTGCGGCCAGATCATCATCCTTGGAGAACAAGCCGCTGTGCTGGTTACCCAGTGCAATCACACAGGCACCCGTGAGCGTGGCGATGTCGACCACCGCTGCAGGCTTGAAGCGCTCGGCATAGGTCAGCGCATCGCACAAGATCAAGCGGCCTTCCGCATCGGTGTTGAGGATCTCGATGGTCTGGCCCGACATGCTGGTGACCACGTCTCCGGGCTTGGTGGCCGTGCCGCTGGGCATGTTCTCGCAACTGGGAATCAGGCCGATCAGGTTGATCTTGGGCTTCAGTTCGGCAATGGCACGGAAGGTGCCCAGGACACTGGCTGCGCCGCCCATGTCGTACTTCATCTCATCCATGCCGGCCCCCGGCTTGAGCGAGATGCCGCCCGAGTCAAAGGTGATGCCCTTGCCGACCAGCACGATGGGCGCCTGGTTCTTGGCCGCGCCGTTGTAGCGCAGGATGATGAACTTGGGCGGCTGAGCGGTGCCCGCCGTGACAGACAGGAACGAGCCCATGCCCAATTTGGCAATGGCTGCACGTTCGAGCACTTCGACCTGGATCTGCTTGAATTCTTTGGCCAGACGCTTGGCCTCCTGACCCAGATAAGTCGGCGTGCACAGATTGCCCGGCAAATTGGCGCATTCGCGGGCCAGCGCGACGCCAGCCGCCACGCCCATTCCCTGGGCCAGGCCGGCTTTGACGGCCGCGGCGTCGTCGGCGCTGCTGGCCAAGGTCACTTTCTGCAGTTTGCCGGGCTGCGGGGCGCTGGGCTTGGTCTGACGATACACATACGTCAGATCCTGCGCCGCCAGGGTCAGTGCCTGGGCATGTTCGGCGGTGAGGGTGTAGCCCTGCCCCGCGGCCACCACGACCTGAGCGGTGCCCAGCTCCTTGAGCACGCCCAGGCCCTTGGCGACCGCGGCCTTGAAGGCTTTGGGCGTGCTGTCTGCGGCCACGCACAGGGCCACGCGCGACGCTTTGACGCCTTGAGGCCGATGCACATACAAGGTGCGGCCGCTTTTGAGCTCGAGATCGTTGCCAGACTGCGCATCCTTGATCAAGCTGTCGAGGGCCGGATCCTGGGTCTGTGCCTGCTCGGCAGTCAGAACCAACAGCAAGGAATCGGTGGTTGCATGGGCCAAGGCCGAACCTTGAGCCACGATCGAGCGGAAGTCCATGTCATGCACGTCCATAATGGACGGGTAGATTTGATCCAGCCAATGTTATTCGATTCCTCTGTTCGCAAAGAGCTATGGCGCAGTTTTATGGGGACGCTTGTCGTCCTTTTGACTGTCGTTTTGACCATGGTGCTGATCCGTGTCTTGAGTCAAGCCACGCTGGGTGCCTTCGCGCCTGCGGATGTGGGCTTGATCCTGAGCTACACGCTCATTGGCCAGATGCCGGTGATGGTCGCGCTGTCTTTGTTCGTGTCGGTGATCGTGGTCCTCAACCGGCTGTGGCGAGACAGCGAAATGGTGGTCTGGCAGTCCAGCGGCGCACGCCAGTTCAATTTCCTGCGTCCTTTGCTGCGCATGGCCTGGCCCGTGTTGGTCGGGGTGGCGGTGCTGACCTTGATCGCCCGTCCCTGGGGACAAGGTCAGAGTCAGCAGCTCAAGGATCGCTTTGAGCGCCGCTCAGACATCTCGCGGGTGGCACCTGGGCAGTTCCAGGCGTCCTCCGACGGCCGGCGGGTGTTTTTCATCGACAGCCACAGCGACGGGCAGCGCACGGGCAAGAACGTGTTCATGGTGATGTCAGAAAACGGGCAAGAGGCCGTGGTGACCGCCAAGGAAGGGCAGATCACGATCGAGAAGAACCAGCGGTTTCTCGTCCTCAGTGGCGGAGAACGCACCCAGACGGATCTGCAAACCGGCGAGAAGGTCTTGTCGCGCTTTCGCCAGGCCAAGATTCTGGTGGGCGAGGCGCCTGATGCGCAATCTGGCGCGCCCGATGTCCGCTCCCTGCCCACACTCGACCTGCTACGCTCGAACGAGCTGCGCCACAAGGCCGAACTGGTCTGGCGCCTCGGGCTGATCTGGGCCTCGCTCAACATGGTGTTGTCGGGTCTGAGCCTGGCGGCTGGCAGCGCACGCCGTACCAGCAACTGGAACATGGTCTTTGCGCTGCTGGTGTTTGTGGTCTATTTCAACTTGCTGACCCTGACGCAGACATGGGTGGGCAAAAGCACCCTGAACTGGGTGGCCGCTCTGGTGGTGGTGCATGGCGGCCTGACGCTCGTGTCGCTGGGCGTGATCTGGTGGCGCGATGGCGCAGCTTTGCAGCGCAAACCTTTCATCCGTCGCGCGGGGCCGGTCCTGACCAACCTGCTCAAGGGTGCCAACGGGGGCCGCCGATGAAGACCGTTCGCCGTCTGATCTATCGGCAGATTGCCTCGCACGTGGGCATGGTGGCTGCCGGCTTTTCCGCTTTGTTTTTCTTCATCGATTTTGTCGATGAGATGCAGCGCGTGGGCAAAAAGGGCTACACGCTGACCGACGCGATCTGGGCCTGCGTGCTGCAGCAAGGGGCGCACTTTTATAACCTCTTTCCCATCGCCCTGCTGATCGGCGCCATCATCGCCCTCGCCCGCATGGCCCAGACCTCGGAGTTCACCATCTTGCGAACAGGCGGCCTGGGCCCGGGTCGGGCGCTGAGCCTGCTGGCGGTGCTGGGGGTGGCCGGCGCGGTGCTGGTGGCGGTGCTGGGCGACTGGGTGGTGCCCTGGACCGAACAGCACATCACCTTGCATCGCGCCAAGGTCAACGATCAGAAAGGTTTGAGCCTGGGACATGGCGGGGCCTGGCTGCGCGAGCGCCGTGATGAGGCAGGCAGCGGCGCCTACAACGTCACGGTCAACGTCGGCCAGGCAGACGGGCGTGGGCACCTGGGCTTGATCCGCATCTTTGAATTTGACCGAACCGGCCGCCTGCTGCGACGCATCAGCGCCAAATCAGGCGAGATCGAGTCGGTTCACAACGGGCAAGGCATCAAGGGGTCGATCTGGCATCTGGAAGGGGTGACCGACACGGTCTGGCACAACCAGGAAATGCTGTCGGAAGAAGCCGTGCTCCAGGCCAACCAGTTGATCATCGAATCGCAGACCGCGCGCATGGACTGGTTAAGCAGTTTGACACCCATGGTGGTGGCTGCCTCGGTGCTGCCGCCTGAAACGATGTCCACCTCGGCCCTGTGGCGCTATACCGAGCACCTGGCGAACAATGCCCAGGCGGCGCAACGGTATGAGATCGAATTCTGGAAGAAGGCTTTCTACCCGCTGGTGTGCCTGGTCATGGTGGGCTTGGCCCTCCCCTTTGCATACCTGCATGCGCGCAGCGGAGGCATGAGCCTGAAGATCTTTGGCGGCATCATGCTGGGGATCAGCTTCGTGCTGATCAACCACATCAGCAGCCATCTCGGTTTACTGCACCATTGGCAACCCTGGCTGGCGGCCGTCGCGCCCAGCGTGGCTTACCTGCTGCTGTCACTCAGTGCTTTCGTCTGGCTGGTCCGTTATCGTTGACATCATGAACACTTCTGGCATTTTGTTGTTTGCACATGGCGCCCGCGACCCCGCCTGGGCCGCCCCCTTTGAAGCGGCGGCATCCCGGCTGAAGGCGCGAGCCGGCGCCGCGGCAGTCGAGCTGGCGTTCCTCGAATTCATGACGCCCACCATCGTCGAGGCGGGTCAGCGCCTGGCCACTCAGGGCTGCACAAGGGTGACCGTTGTGCCGCTGTTTCTGGGCGCCGGCGGGCATGTGCGCAAAGATCTGCCCCGGCTGATGGACGAGTTGCGAGCACAGTACCCGCAAGTGCAATGGGCCCTGAGCCAGGCGGTGGGCGAAACCGACCTGCTCATCCAGGCCTTGGCTGACTCAGCCTGGACGCTGGCCAACGGAAGCGGCTCATGAACCTGCACCAGTTCCGGTTTGTGCAAGAGGCGGCCAAGCGCAACCTCAACCTGACGGAGACAGCCAAGGCCCTGCACACCTCGCAGCCCGGCATCTCCAAGGCCATTCTGGAGCTGGAAGAAGAGCTGGGCATCGATATTTTCGTTCGCCACGGCAAACGCCTGCGTCGCATCACCGAGCCTGGCCTGAAGGTGCTCGAATCCATCGATGTGATCTTGCGAGAGGTCGGCAACCTCAAGCGCATCGGCGACGAATACGCCATGCAGGACGCCGGCACCTTGTCGATTGCGACCACCCACACGCAGGCCCGCTATGTGCTGCCCGAACCCGTGGCGGCCTTGCGCAAAAAGTATCCCAAGGTGGCCATCAGTCTGCACCAAGGCACGCCGGAGCAGGTGGCCCAGATGGTGCTGGACGAAGTGGCGGACATCGGCCTGGCCACCGAATCGCTGAGCGACTTCCCGGACCTGGTCACACTCCCCGCTTACGAATGGCATCACGTGGTGGTGATGCCCGCGCATCATCCGCTGGCGCAGGTGCAGCGCCTGACCCTGGAGCAACTGGCGGCGGAGCCCTTGATCTCCTACCACCCGTCGTTCACCGGCCGCAAACGCATCGACCAGGCCTTTGCGCAACGCGGCCTGCATCCCAATGTGGCATTGGAAGCCATCGATGCCGACGTGATCAAGACCTATACCCGACTGGGCCTGGGCATTGGTCTGGTGGCGGAGATGGCTGTCAAGGATGACCCGCTGATGCAAAGCCAGGGCGACCTGGTATGGCGGCCCGTCGGTCACTTGTTCGGCCCCAATATGGCTCGCATCGCGTTCAAGCGCGGCGCCTATCTGCGTCAGTTCGTGCTGGCCTTCGGCGAGCTGATTTCGGATCGTCTGTCCAAAGCCATGATCATGCAGGCGATCCGCAATCCGGACGACACCGCCCCCGCCGCTTCGGGCGATTACGGCTTGTGATCGGCTGGGGGAGGATCGACATACAGGTCGTCCAACTCCAGATCCAGACTCAAGGTCGGCGCCAGATCAGGCAAGGCCTTCATGGGCAAGGTGGCCATCAAAGGCGAGGACAGGTCCAGGTCCGCCTCGATGGCAGACGCCATCGTGGATTCGCGCCCCAAGCCCAATGGCGTTGAAGCCACCAAGACATCCACCGGCTGACGATGCCGCTCATCATGGCCCGGTTGATCCCGATGCTGTTGCAGATCCCTCAAGATCGAATACAGGAACAGCAATTCGCGATACGCCGGCAAGTCGAAGGTATAGGACTCGGCGTCCTGCCGCATCAAAGAACGCTCCAGCACCGCCAACGCCTTGTCCGGGTAGGCCCAGAGCATCTGCAGGCGCTCGATCACGCCGGGGTAGTCTTTGAGCTCATGACCATGGGTCAGATCCGACTCCCACAAAGGCGCATGGGCATTGAAGCGCAGATTGAAGTTCATGCGGGTGCGCTCATAGGCGCCGCGCATGCCCAGGCGCCGATAGATCTCCAGCAATTTGAGGAAGGGCATCGGGCTGAGGGCCGTCGTGCTGCTGATGTAGCCCTCCAGCACCTCGATGGCGGACTCGTCCTGCCCCAGCACCAGGAAAAATTCGGCCTGCTGCTCCAGATCGATCAACTCCTCGATGGACACATCCGTCCAGCTCGATCCGCCCGCCGCCGTGGCAGAGGGGGCCTCCACCTCGGGCAAAGGCTGCAGCGCATCCTGCGCACGATGGATGTCCATGCCCGACGCGGATCGCACGGCGGGTGGCGGCGCAGGGTCTTCAACGGGCCCCGGCACATCAGCCGCTTCAGGTGTCATGGCCGGGTCTGGAGACGGCGGGACCTCGTCGAACGCCTGCGACGACTGCGAGACCAGCCAGGATGATTGCTCCGCCATGGCCTTGCGCAAGGTCCATTCACGCCAGCCCAGGACGCCCAGCAAGACCGCCACCGTGGCCATCAGGCCATACACCACACCATTGCCTGCCAGCGAGACATGCGTGAGCCGGCTTTGCAAACCGGTGACGGCTTCACTCGCACGGACACTGTCGCGCGTGAGGCTATCCAGCTTGCGCTCCAGCTCTTCGAGACGAGCCTGTTCGCGCGCCGTCTCTTCGGGCGATGCATTCATGGCATGCCAGATCGCGGCCGCAGAGCGACGGCGCTGCAGCACCTCGGGCGAGGACGCTTCGGCATCAGGGACCGCGGCAGTCAGCCCCCCCGTCATCTGCAAGCCCGGTGTGACCGTGGCATCGGTGGCCACCGGATCCAGCACCAGACGTGGCGCTCGCGGCTCTACCGGGGACGGGTTGGTCTTGCGCGCTGCGGCCTCATCACGGGGCTTCTTCCGGCGCCCAGATTTGACAGGTTTTTCATCCGCGGACAAAGAGAAGCTGGCGGCCTGGCGCCCCAGACCCGACAGGCGTGAGGCCGGGTCTCGAACGACCTTGACAGGATGAGACGCCTGGTTGGTAGGTGCGGTACGGCCTTCGTTTGCCGACCCTGTGTCTGGCGCGCTGGCTTGCCGCGCCGCACCGGCGACGGGCACCGTCAGATCAGGTGGATCCACGAGCGCCACGACCTTGCGGGTGATGCGCGTCTGACACCCCGCAGACAGGTACAGGGTCACCACAGGTTCATTGATCAAGGCGGAGGTGCGGACCTGAATAACCGGTTCGCTCTTGTGGCCAATCGGTGCCGGAGCCGCCTGCAGTTGCGTCTGTATCCGAGAGGACGGCAACTTGTCGTCGCCAAAATAGACTTCAGCTTTGATGCAGTCGGCACTGAGTTCTTCGCCGGCATCCAGGCGAACCGGGACCGACACCGAGAGGGTGTCTCCCAAAATGGCGCGACTGACGGGGTGACCGAGGCCCAGGCCGTATGAAGCGCCCGATGCCATCCACAGCATCAGACCGGCGAGAGCCACCGCCGAGCCCCTCTTGAACTTATTCATGTGGGTGCATCATTGGCATTTGGATTTCACTCTAGCATGTTGACTTTCGATCGCATCTGGCGGGAAGCCCCCGGTAAACCCGTCTATTTGCACTTGACCCTTTTTCATCGTTTACACCTTCTGGCATGACCACCGAATTGCTGACCGAACGCCAAGGCGCCACGCTGTTGATCACTTTGTCTGGCCCTGCCACGCGCAATGCACTGGTTACCCAGGTCTTCGCCGCGGGCATCGAGACTCTGAACATGGCCGAGTCCAGCCCCGACGTGGGCGCGGTGGTGATCCAGGGCGCAGGTGGGCATTTCTGCAGCGGGGCCGATTTGCGGCATCTGACTCTGCCCCGCCCCAATCTGGCCGAGCAAGGCGCCCAGATCGACGCCTTTCACCAGTGGATGGAAGCACTGCGCAGTTTTCCCAAGCCGGTGATTGCCGCTGTCGAAGGGCTGGCGGCAGGCAGTGGCCTCGCACTGGCATTGGCCTGTGATCTGGTGGTCGCCTCCGACAGCGCGCGATTGAGCGCGCACCCCCAGCAAACCCCTTTGACACCGGATGGTGGCCTGAGTCAGATCCTGGTCGATACCCTGGGCCGTGCGCGGGCTCTGGAAATGTTGTGGCAAGGCGCACCGGTCTCGGCGCAGCAAGGGCATCAATGGGGGCTGGTACAACGTGTGGTACCCACAGGGACGGCGGGGCAAGCCGCGGTGCAGTGGGCCCAGGATCTCGCTGGGTTGCCCGCCAGCGTGGTCGCCAGCATCAAGGAGTTGGTCAATGACGCCCCACACCAATCACTGCGCGCTCAGATGAATGCGGAGAAACAACACGCCCTGATCAATCTGGCCCAAGGCCACACGCCGGGCCACCTCGCAGATTGAATGATCGGCTCAAGCAGCGGTTTGCAGGGCCGTTTCCTGCAGCCGACGTGCGGCCAGTTCAAACAGGTCGCCCACCATCTTGAGCTGGGCGGGCTGGATCTCATCCCCCGCCATGCGAAACGTCAGCATCCCGCGGTTGACCGTGATGATCAACATCAGGGTGTCGGTCCACCAGGTCGTGGCCGCTTCTTCAAAGCCCGCAATCAATGATGCGTCCAGCCACAGCTGCGCCACCTCAACGGAGTTGGACAGGATGACGTAGCGCTTGGCCAACAGCGGCGACTGCGGCGTGTCGACCTGCGGATGCATCGCCAACCAACGCATCTCATCGGGAAGGCTGTTGTCGATCTGCGTCTGCATGTCGTTGGTGTAGCGACTGAAGACGTCGGTCTCCAAGGTCTGCGCCAACGCACGGGTGAGCATCACCACCTGAACATCGTGTGGCATGCCGCTTTCACTGCGGAATCGCAACTCCTGCCCAGGAATGTAGAGGCTGCGTTGAGAGGCGCCCCACTCTGCGCGCCAGCCACGTTTGGTCTCGATCACATAGCCTGGCTTGCGGCCCGCCACATGTTTGAAGACATGGCCTTCGGCCTTCGCCCAGGCGGCCAGCACACCGCCCTGATCCACCACTTTGGGACCGGCCCCGATCAAGCGTTTGATGGCTGAGAACATGATGCGTGCCTGCCCCTGAAATCAAGCTATTGATGAAAGATCATAAGTGAGTTCATCGGGCTTGACAGCACGGTCAACACCCATGGTGGTGTGGTGCTTAGCCGACAAGGCAGCCTGAAAAGCAAATCACCGGCACAAGGCCGGTGATCAGAGTCAGATCAAGCGTCTGAAGCGGGGATCAGTGAGCCCACAGCCAGATCTTGGTGCCTTGCATGTCCAGGTTCTTGATTTCCAGAGAACCGTAGGAAGCAGCCTTACCCGTCGAAGCGAGGATCGGTGCATTGCCGTTGGTGATCGAGCCGATCTTGATGGTTGGCGTCAAACGGGTATCCAAACCTGCATCGGGGAACGCGAATTGAACCACGTCAGAGACGCCGTCATACACACCGCCGTCGATCAGCTTGTTGGCTTCGGAGATCGCGCGCGAGCCAACATACTTGCGCATCGCAAAAATCGTCGCCTGAATGATGGTGTCGGCGTTCAGCACGTCGATGGTTTGAACGAACATCCCTTTGATCGAGATGTTGTTGAACGACACGGAACCGCCATCGGTATCGGTGTCCGTCCATGTGAACGCACCGATCTTGATGTTCAGATCGCCACCGATCGTCACACCGTCCTGACCGGTCACGGTGCTCAGTTCGGAATCACTGATTGCCGAAAAGGCGTGCGCAGACAATCCCGCTGTCGACAAGACAGCCATTGCCAGCGCGCTCTTGAGTTTTTGCATGTTTCTCTCCACTCACAGAAAAGGCCATTTATAGATATCGCTTGCAGCCCGCATCGCGACGCAGTTACAAAATCAAACATTGGCATGATCTTGAAATATGTCGCCGCCAAAGCAAGCTGCACCCAATGTAGAGAGACAGAGAAACTCTGACCAATATGGTTTTCCTTAATTACGCGATGCGGGAGGGTACATTTCGCGCAATATCTCAGTTGACAAATACAACGAAGGGATACCCAAACCATTTGAATGCGGGGGTAAAACAGTAATTTGTCGTTAATAACACCCTGGAACATTATTCCGCCGCATGGGTGAATCCACCAGCTACCATCACCTGATGGACCTGAGCATCGCAACCCAAGGATTGGGCATCACCCTGCCCACACCCGCCTACCTGATCGGGATGCTGATTTTCAGCATCATCGGCATGGTGGCCTATTACCGAGGAAAGGCTTCTCACAAGCCGAAGGTGAGATGGCTGGGCCTGGCCCTGATGCTCTACCCCTATGCCGTTTCGTCTACCGCGTGGTTGTATCTCGTGGGCGTGAGCCTGAGCGTGGCAGCGGGGTATGCGGAACGCCACCCCTAGTTTCGCCATGTGGCCTGCCCGGAGGGACTCGAACCCTTATATGAGGTTACAAACACTTCATCTACTTCGATGTGAGTGAGTTGCGATAGAGGAAAGGAATAAATCAAAAACATGCAACTGGTTGCGCATTTCCTTCGATTCGATATGTCAGTCAGCTTCTGCCTACTTAGCTGTGCTCGTAGCTACAATCAGCGCATGTGTATCGAATCTGAGTCTTCTCAGGCCACCCCGGCGGGTGGCAACGTGTTCGCTGACCTTGGGTTCGAACCGAGCGGCGCTGAACCGCTGCATGTTGAATCGCAACACATCCTCGAAATTTCCCCCTCTGACGATGACATAACGCCCAACTAGCCGATCACGGCACTCCACGTTTCAGCAACTTGACGCCCTAGGTGCGTCCAACGTGGAGTTCTTATGTCTCACTTTTCTCGAAATTCCTCCCAACCTTCGATCCTTTGGGCATCTCGGCCTTTGCTTGTCCGCGAAGGCAGGCTTGTGGCCGTCAAACGGTCGACCACCACCGATCGCGTCGATGTCTTGCTGATTACCCAGGATGGGACTGGCGAACAGCGCTCCCGATGGGTGGCGGCCGAAGAGGTGTTGTCTGAGCGGCAGGCTGCAAATTGGGTGCAAAGCAGCACTTGGCATTAAGCGCTCTGCGCGGCCCTTCGGGGCCGCCCCCCCAATGCTCGCGGACAGGTTACTGCTTCGTTGAGAAGTCGAGGCTACCAACTCGTTACCGCGTGCGTCCGGAGTCAATCCACCTCCGAGTCATGGCGCGCGCCAGGTTGTTGCGGGCGCAGTTGTCCATCCAGTGCTGAGCCAAGAACCGTCTTGGATTCTCAGGAAGATCGTAGGCGTCGTACAGGTCAGAACGCTCATCAGGCGATTGAATCGTCATGGCGTTACTCTTTTGGTTCAACATCCATGTATGGGCGCACCTCTTCAAAGCTCATTAGATTGCTTAGTCGAAGAACTCTCCACTCGTCGCCTTCATATGGCTCCCACTTCCCGATCTGGTTAACGAACACCTCCATGTCGGTGCCCGGACGCTCCCGGAAAACGGCCCCTTCAACCTCGTAGTATTTGATGCTCATCTGTCCTCCTGTGCTCGCGAGGTCCTGTCGTGACGGGATAGCGGTGGCATGGATTCAAACCACGTCACTGAAGGCTCCTATTCACAGCAGGCTGTTGAGCATCCGTTTCAGAATCCGCTAGCAAGTGATCCAGAGCTTTCCGCAGACTTGTTGCCGCAAGAGGTGTCAACCGAATTCGGCGTATTCCTGCATGTTGATGGCCGCCGAGCTGTAGGCATGGGCAATCGATCACAATGGATCCTGCTTCGCCGGGAGTAACCCGCATTGGTGGATCTAACGTGTAATCCAGCTTAGGTTCACCTGCCTCCAGCATTTCGGCAAGCAGCTTTGCTGTATCTTCCTGGTCGCCCATAAGATCCTCCGTTTAGGACGGTTGATCTTATTCGATCAAGCCTCCACCAGATCCCGATAGGTGATCCGCTTGCCGACGGTCATGCTGAGCAGCGTGTCGACGCGCTCCATGGTGTGGATGCGGACGTTGCCATCGTTGAGGCGGAAGGCGAACTCGCTGACATAGCGCTGCACGTGTTTGGCGCTGAACGAGTGGTACACGCCGTAGAAGCCGCGCTTGAGAACTGCCTGGGCTAAGGCGAAACCTTGCCGAGGAGGCCACACCATCACTGCGCTTTGGTCGGCACCCCCCATACCGCGTCTTAATCCAGTACCAGACCAAAAATGGCGCTATTTCGCTTGCTTTGGTCGCAGCTCCAGGGCAAGCAGAGAGGAGGCTAGCCCCTCCTTTCCATGGCGATGAGCTGGCGACGAGCAACAAAAAGGGTCAAGTTGCAGCTGGCACTGTCTCTCTCAGCCACTCCTGCATCTCACTCAAATCATCTAAATCAATGCGTGCCCCCATAGTTCCGTCATCGTTGACGGCGCGCCACTCCGCGCCGTCCCTGGTCATGAACAGGACCTTCCCATAGAGCGGCGAAGCGCGGCGGGCTTTGCGTGCAGCATCCTTCAAACTTTCCTTCGTTTCAACAAGGCGCAGCATCGGATCACCGCCGCTGAAGTGTTCAAGGCAGACGATGAAGTCTGGGTAGAAGTAGTTCTTGTGTTCTCCCCTGACTAAACGCACGGAAAAACCTTTTCGGTCAGGATTGCGATGCCACCACTGAACGAAGCTTGCACGATCGAGCGCTTTGGCGAAGGCGCGTTCATCGTGGCCTAAAGCGTGGGTTCCATCGAAAGGAGCCAAGCGAAGACCGCCGTCTTCAAGGGCTATCTCTTTTTCCTCCAAGTGCGATCGAGCATCAATCGTGAGCACTTGTTGCAGCTTCTCCATGTCCTCTTTGCTGGGAGGAAGAACGCCGTAGATATTCTTGCTTGACGGCTCCAGTCCGATATCAAAAGCAAACAACATGGCATCAGGAAGAGGACCCGCATCAACGAACGCAGCTTGGTTGGCTATTTCCTCGTGAAGTAATTCGCCGAGCTTCTCACGCTCTCGGCGGATTACTGCGTATGCGGCATCTCGGCACATTCTTTGAATTTCGCTGCCGTCAACGGGGTCGCCATCTGGGTTGTCGGCTGAAGCTTCAATTGCAGGCCTTAAGCGTTTTTCCAACGTACCGATGATGATCGCGGCGTCCTCTTCTTCAACTTGAGGCAGGCTGCGCAGGGCTGCACGAGCTTCGCGCTCAAGTGCTTTGCGAGCGACAACAACAAAGACGCTTTGCTCTTTGCGTTCGTTTGCTGTCAATTCTGTGTGAATCTCACGTTCCTTAACCTTGCCCAGCGCCGTGGCGATAGCCAACTCTTGGACGGCGGAGGAAATCGTAAGACGAGTAGCTGCAAGCTGCGATGCAGCGGACATGTCTGCCATTTCGGGGCGGGTTTCGCGTCTGAGCGCTGCGGGCAGCTTTGGTAGGTTCTTGCGGAGTTGGTAACCACGCAAGCCTGCCATAGGCAAAGCCTCCAAGAAGTCTTTGCGGTTCTTGGGACGGGTGGGTGGCGTTGGGGGAGCCGCGGCCTTTGTTCCGCTGTTTGACGATGGAGTGCCCGCTCCAAACACGAGCCTTTTTAGGGTAACGTCTTCACGCAGATCTAGCCCATCATCCTCTTGGTCCGAGTGACCCAAAGGAAGCTGGCCGGTGGAGCCTAGGGTACTGGTTGGAAGCTTTGCTTCTCTGCCTGATTCGGAGGCGTCGTTGCCCGATGGCAGTTTGGTGTCGTAGAACAAAGGAGATGTGTCGGTCTCCCTGTTTGTATAGACCACGGCTCCAGAAGCCATCTTGACGGCGACCAGTTTTTCAGTCTGCCCCTCTAACTGCGTCTTGAGGTTCGCGGTAGCCGCAACGGCCTGTTCAAAGCCCTGTTGAGCCTCAGCGTTAGCTAGGTAGACGTATGCGGTATCAAGCTCGATGTCGACCGGGGTTGGCCGTGGAAACTTCGTGCGAATAGCGCGGTGAACGCGCATGACTCGACCGATGAATTGGGCAGCAAAGTCCGGATCGTTGACGGGCTTGGTTGAGGCCAGAACAAATGCGCGCGGAGCGTCGAAGCCTGTACCTGCGGACTGCTTGAATATCAGGACCTCCTTCGTCGTGTCGTTGGCGATACTTGCCATCAGCACTGGATCGGGCTCGTCTGATGAATGTTCCCCGATAGCTGCGGCAGACACGCCGCACAGATCCATTAGCTGCTGCCTCGCGTCTGCGACTGCCGTTGGCCCGTTAGCCACCTGAACAAGAAGGAGGGGGACGACAGGCACTCCTAGCTTTTCAAGTCGCGCCTTGAGGCGGAGGTTGCGTTTCCAGGCTTGTCGCAGCACCGTCTGCTGTAGGTCGGTCACCGCTTGCATACTCTGGCGCAGGTCGTACACAACGGCTTCGATGTATCGCTTGTTCAGGCGGGCTTTGACCACGTCATCTCGCGAAACGGCGAACGTTTCAAAGCCCGAATAGCCGGCCTTGGCCATGAAGTCGGTGAGACGCTCGTCTTTCGGGGTGGCTGTGGCCATTACCAGTCTGTCTGGCTTAACCCAGTGCACAAACTGTCCGAATTCCGTTTGGCTATCTAACCCGATGTGGGCTTCGTCCACGATCAGGCCAATCTTTAGCCCCTTCGCTCGTGCCAGTGCGATCTGAGCGTCAAGGCTGCGAGTTGTGTCGTCTGAACCGTCGGTGTAGCCCTCGCGGCGGGATTTGGCCTTTGCCACGGCCTGCGCCGTCGAAATTACTACCAGGCCGCCCACTGGCGCCTGGTTGCGTCCTCGCAGAAGGGATACGGGGGTCAGACTGTGAGCATTGCCAGCGATAGCATCTTCGGTCTGCTGAACGAGGTTAATGAAGGGGACAAACCAGAACCAGAGCGTAGGGCTCTCTTTCGTTACGCTCTCCAGTATTCGGGCGATGACGAATGTCTTGCCGGCACCCGTTGGTGCTCGGATTAAGCATGGTGGCGGGATGTCAGACAGCAACATATTCGAGACGTTGCCTATCAAGGTTGACTGGAACTCTTCAGGCTCGATTGCTGCTGACTGTGGTGCGATGATGTCCAATTCGCTGTTCATTGTGGATCTCCCGTTTCGCCGTTCGTTTCGCCGGCTTGTCCAGCTGTGATCACGTCACCAATTGCGTAGCTGTTACCCGTTTTTCCGCTGGTTTCGAGCTTCTCCGCCACGGTCTGAGGGCGCTTCGAATAGACGGCCAACCTACGTGTTGGCAGCTCAACAAGGGATTTGATTGTCGCTGCGCTGACCTCCGAGAGGTACGCAACGGATAAATCCTTCGTCGAAGTGACTACCTTCACTGGGCCGCTGGGGACAGGCTTGGCTGCCAAGGCTGTTCGCAGGCTGAGAAGCTGGAAAGATTGCGCGCTTGTGGCGTCCAAGCGGGCGTCCGCTGGATGCAATTTTTGAAGTTCGATGTACCCGAAATCGCCCCCAAGGCCGTCCACGTCGCCGTACCCCTCGATAACACGACGAACTCGTTCCGCACAGACATCTCTGCAGACATTTCGGTCTGGGTCTCCTTTGTGCGCCTCCGTGCTGCCGCACAAGATAAAGCGACGCCTGTTACCGTCCTCGGCATTCAACGCTAGTACAGCGTGCGCGGTTGTGCCTGAACCGGCAAAGAAATCAAGAACGATGCCATCGTCGCCAGCAGCCTGAGCGATCAGTGACGAGATCAGTGATAAGGGCTTTGGATACTGAAACACCTTTTCGCCCATGATGTCCTTGAGCACCTTGGAGCCTTCTTCTGTGGTGCCGACGATCGGCATATTGAGCTCAGGCTCTACGGTGTCACTCTCCTGGCGGGGGGTTAGCCATGACGAGATTGGTTGATTTTCGTTCTTCAGGCCTTCTTTGAACTTCTTCAAGCGCGGGCGGCCGTAACCAATGGATTTCCCAACCCAGAACTCAAGGTCCCGCGTATCACGCGTCAGCAGGGGCGTCTTTCCACTGAAAGGTACGTCCCTTCTATCAATCGCAGACAAAAGGTCTTCTAGCGTTTCAAAGCAAGATACCCGTTGATCAGGGGGGAACCAAATTTGCTTGCTTTCGATTAGATCTTCAATAGTCTCGCCTCGAAGCTTCTGCCCCTCTTTAACACGACTGCGAGTGGCGTAGGCCCAAACGCGACCAGGGTTGCACGGGTAGTAAATGTTGGTCTCAGGATCCCTGACTGGATAAAACGTGTTGGGCCGCTCTTTCAGATCCTTTGGCGAGGTCAAATCGCTCAGATAAAAGATGCGCCCGTCTTCCTCATGCTTGTATATGGAGTACGACTTCTCATCACCTGAGAATTGAAATGCCGGGTTTCCGTAGACCAGAACATGCTCATGGTTGGTTGAATGGAATGCTCCCTTCGTATCATTCCCTCCGGTACGGCTGCGCCACACGAAGCTGCCAACCCTCATGTCCGGAAAAACGTCGTCCATTAGCAATTCAAGCCGAGCTCGGTTCTCATCATTGATCGAAACCATGATGACCCCGTTGGGTGCCAGTAAGTCCCGAGCCAACGTCAGTCGTTGATATAGAAACTCCAGCCACTGCGAATGGCGCCATCGGTCGGTCTCTCCGACATAGCGGTCGTTGTAGACCCAGTCCTTGTTCCCTGTGTTGTAGGGTGGGTCGATGTAGATGACGCGAATCTTGTTTGCGTGAGTCGATTTCAGCAATCTCAACGCGTCAAAGTTGTCGCCTTCGATGATCAAGTTCTGGTACGCATCGTGGGGGGCACCGGCCCCTCGGCAGGATAGGGGTTCATTGAGAGTGGGTAGTACTACGTCCGCATTGAGTGCCTTATCGCGCTCGATTGAGTTGTGCTCCCATACCAGACCAAGCTTCTGCTCTACAAGCTTCTCAATGAGCAGTCGTCGAAGCTCACGCTCATTGAGGTTTGCTAGTTGTGCGGTGATCGATTCGATTTTTTTGGACATTTCCTACCTTGAGGCTTCCGGGCTATTTTCCGGTTCATTCGGGTTGCATCGTATAGCGACCTGTGAGCGTCTTTTTTTGGGGAGGTACCCCGCCCGTGTCGCCTTTGGGTTTGTCGCGTTATTCAACGCCTATCTGCGATCCACGGCACCTTTGCCTTTGACCTTCAGCGACCGCAACCGGTCTTCCAGCGAGATGCTTGGACGGGGTGCGGGTGACGGAAATAGTGTGAAGACGTACTGAGTCCGGTCCATGGCGCGCAGGACCTCAATAAACGTCTCAAGAGTCGCCTTCCCGTGCGATTCGAAGCGCTTGTACGTCCGTAGGGGGATGCCGGCCTCACGAGCGAACTCCATTTGAGACAACTGTTCGTCCTGCCGGTACCGTCGGACTCGCATCGCCAAGTAATGGCAAACCTCGTTTATCGGACAGGCTCTTAGCCTTATCACCAATTCATCATCGCTCATCCACATATTGTGGGCCAGATTTGGCACCATGTTTGTGGATAACGTGGTTTATGCATCGCCTTTTGGAACTGTGTTGCTAGACTGAGCTTAGAAATACCCGAAATCCACCTCCGAGCTAGGTCTGCTTGGTGTGTGAAGTGGCATTACCTGCCAAGAAAGGAACGACCATGTCAACCTCCCCCACCAGGGGCGGGTCGAGCGTATCTGCTCGTGCCGTCACGCCCTCACTGCAACTGGCCAGACTCGTTGAGTTTCTTGCTGGTGCGATAACACCCGACGCCTCTGCGACGAATGCCCTGCCGTTTGTGAGCGCTGCGGGCAATAAGGTGCTCATCAATTTGCGCAGCCCTTTGCTAAGGCTGGTCCAGGGCGAGGCCTTTCAGGCTGCCTTCATTCCTGGCGCCGAGACAGGCTTCCTGCGCGACATGGCAATTCCTGCCAAAGGAATGACAGCGCGTACAGGTGGCCGTTTGACCCATGCGTCAGAAGGTGCAACCTCCAAAGCCATCGAAAAGCTGCATACCGAAGTAAGTGATGCGCTGGATGCCGCGTTGGCGAATTTGGATCTATCCAAGCTCACGATGCCGTCCATGGACGTCGCACTCAAGGCCCTGGCCGAATCCATTGGCGAGGGCAAGCCCAACTTGCCCAAGACTGCGACCATGGTCCCCGTGGTCTTCGCGTCCAACGATCGGCGTGCGGAGGAACGCAGCAAAGACATTGGCCGGGTGCTAACGGCCATCGAGACCGTTGACGGCAGCGACGGGCTGGAGTCGATGCTCAAGGGCATTGCCACCAAGCTGCGCAAAGACGGACTTGACGATGAGGTCGAAGAGACACTGGCGGCTATCAGGGCTCAACGCAATCGCCCGGGCAGCCAGATTCGTGAGTTTCTTGACTTCCTTGATGACCAAGCACTGGCACGCGTGCGATTACAGGTCTCAATGCGCCTCATGGATGCATTGGCAGCTCAGTCAGCGGCCCCAGGCTTTCAAGCCTATGTTGAACGTGTCAAGCAATGCTACGAGGTGTTCGGCGGCGTGAAAGGTGAAGCGTTGCTGTTGGACGCCTCAACCGTCTACGGGCAGGCCAATACGTCGGACATCGCTGAGCATCTTCGCAAGGCCATGTTTTATACGTGCCTGCCTGTGTGGGCGCAGTGGTCCGTACAGCTTTTCGAAACCCGCACCGAGCCCACTAAGGGCTTTGCCACGGTTCGCGAAGTCTCATACAGGTTCCGCGTCAATGGCGACAACCCAATGACCGGCAAGTCGGCCTTCGACACACGCCTTGGCAAGCTGCATGATCAACTGTTCCTTGACATCAGTCCTGAGCGCCGTGTTCGCCGCGACATGGCTGAACTTGTGTTCTTGCATCTGGTGACACCCAGTTCCCTCAACGAGCCAACTCCCTTGGATCTGCATGCCGAGGCCAAGCGGATTGCGCTGGAGCTCAAGATCGAGCCCGTCGAAACGCTGCGGAAAATTCATGCTTCCCTGAAGGCCCGCTCAGGGGTCATAGACGGCCTTGCGGATGAGCTAATCGATTTGCTCAAGAGCAAGGTCAACAAAGTGGTGGCCTTGGCCAACAACACAGCCGACAAATTCAATGTGTCCATTCACCGGAACATCGTCAACTGGGAAGCCGTTGACTCCATTGGCCCGAAGACCGACATCCTGGTCAATGCCAAAGCCGGCGATAACTCCACGGAGTGGTTCAGCCACCTGACGATTTCCGAAGATGCCGTGGTGCCTGGCAGCCTGGCCTCGTACTTTGTCAAAACAGAGTTGAAAGAACGCTCCCTCTGCGCCGCTGGTGACCCCACCACCATTGCCATGGAGCGGGACCTGAGCATGCCCGTGCTGCCAGTTCGCTTTGTGCCCTACAAATGGCACAAGACTGACCAGCAATGGCTGCCCGACATCACGGATGTGGAGCCCTTCAACACCAATACGGGCATTGAACTTCAGTACGACCTATCCTTGCTCGGGGTCAAGCGCGCAAAAGACGAACACGAGCGAGCACGGTCCGAACAGTTTCGCTCTGCATCGGTCGCTGCGTTTTCGGTTCTCACCTATATCACCCTATGGGAATTGCAGCGGCGCATACGTGAGACCCAGCCTGATCTGGGCATTTCATTGATTCGCTTGCAGCGCACTGGCCGTCAGCAAGACAAAGCTGTTGATGCTGACGACGCCAACACGGCGGTGTATGCAGTCAGCCAAGCTGTCGAGAAAGCTCTGGCGCGCGAGGGATTCATCAAGCTCCAGGGGGTAACGACTGAGGCTGACGGAAAACCCGACGCGCTGCGTTGGAAGCGGCGTGGCGCGCTGCATGCCTTGCTCGGTGGCCAAGCGCTCAAATTTCAGATGGACGGGGACCTCGATAAGGTCGCACTGCTCACCTACGTCACCCGGCCGTGTGACACGCACCCCACTCATGCCGATGCCGACGGCTACCTGTTCCTGAGCCGCACCTATGTTGCCGAGCGTGGTGAAAAAGGCTCCGTCCTCAAGGCGCTGCGCATGCGGTCACGCCTTGTTGAAAACCGCAAGGACTTCAAAAGCCCTCAGCCTGTTCTCGAAGAAATTGCGCGCCTGCACGAAGCCGGATTCAAGCACGTGATGCTCCTGTCTCACCATTTTGGCAATCGCCATATTGGACGCGCGGCCGAACGCCATGCTCCCCACGGAACGCTGGAGTTCTTGGATGCGGCGGTCCAGCGGTTTCCTGAAATGCAGCTCTACACGCTGCGCCGTGACGTATTTCCGGCAACGCGCCTTCGCAAACGCGCCGGCTCCGAGAGCGCCTTTGAAGTTGTCAACTTCAAGGATCACCAGCAGATGTATGACTCGGTATCGAATGACGCCTTGCGCAGCATCATGCCTATTTATACGTTTGCCACGCTGGCAGTCGTTGGCGAGGAGAGCGATCGGCCTCAGTCCGGGTTCTGCACCTACTTCTTCGATGTCGAGCAAAGAATCACAGACGTCGAAGTGCGTGAAACCGTTCGCCAAAACATTCTGGGCATCGGTGCGCAGGCGGCAGAAGTTCGCAAATCGCTCATCAGCGTGCTGCGAGCCATCCACTTCATGGAAAGCGAGAAGTCTCCGCCCAAGTCAACGCCGGTGCTCTTGCCGGTGCTTGACCCCTACAGCTGGGTCAACCCAGACAAGCGTGCTGCCGCTGGCGAGATCGAGGTGATGACTCGCCGGCGCTCTGGCTCGGTCTTGCTCTCGTTGCCAGCCGTTTTGGCTCATGTCACGAAGGTGCTCCACAAGGAGGCCCAATGACTGAGCTGACCTTTCATCAACAGGCCGTACTGTGGGGCCAGGCCTATGAGGTGCTGGTCAAGCGAGGCGTCATTGCCTGTCTCATTGAGCATGGTCTGGTAAAACACGACCGCCCAGGTCTGGAGCGCTGGCGCGAAACCAGGCTGCTTGACGTCTCCAAGGCTCTGACCGATGAACTGCATATCCTGGACGAAGCCGCGCGTGACGTGGTCAAGGCTGCGGTGCGCCACCTGGCATTGACTGCGTTTGGTGTTGGATACACGGCCACCCGCGCATACGTGCAGTCTGTCAAAGACAAGTTCAGGAAAAATCCTGAGGCGCTGCGCGTCAAGGCACTGTGGTGCCCCTTGATGCTGCCGGGCGAATCCACACTGGAGCAAACAGCTCGAGCCGAGACCCGAGAAGCCTTTTACAAGGAACTGGCACTGACTGGCGTCAATGACCCGGACTGGTCACGCAAAGGCCAACCAGCCAACGCCGACTTCCTGCTATGGCTTTCAGCTGATGCCAAAGAGGATCACCTGCTCGTGCAGGAATACTCATATGACATGCCGCCATCAGTGGGTGACTTCAGGGAGCAAGGTACCCACCTTGATGAATTGACACGCCACCGGCGCATTGTCGATTCGCGCAGCGTCTTCGCACGCGTGGCGGCAGAGGTGGACGGCGAATCATTCGAGCTGTCAGAGGACATCAAGAACTACCTGGCTGCGCTCACGTCTGAAAACAAACCTTTTTACAAGCTCTGCCAAGCAAGCTCATACGCCGAATCCACCGTCTTGCTGCTGCAGCGACGTGAACTGCTACAGCGGCCTTGCGTAGCCCGCGCGCTTGCCATCACGCCCAACGGGCTCGAAAGCTTGGCTGCACGGTTCACCCTGGATGGCGAGCCAGAACCACGTTGTGCATTGATGTCCCAGCTTGGCGAGGCCTACCGAGACACGGCCAAGATTTCCGATGGTGATACGTCGGGCCTAGACACACAAATTGGCCGAGTCTTCAAGGGCGTCGTCAACAAGCTGCCGGAAAAATTGCGCGAAGGCATGCAGAAGCTGCGCGCCATGCCGCAGCCGGGTGAAGACTACTTTTTCGAGTTTGAAGAAACCGTCCCCGACTTTGCCAACCCAACGGACACCTTCACGATTGACCAAGCTCTGGCGCTGGTAGACGAAGAGCCAGGCTTGCTGCAGTACTTCGGGCAGTCCGCCAAGGACGCCGTTGGGCAGTCCATGCGGGATTTCGCCAAAGGCAAGCCCACCCTGTCATTGCGTGACATGCACGCCGCGGCCATTGTGGCTGGAATGCAGTGCGCCCAGGCGGGCAAGCTCAACGTGCTGGCGCTTGAGGGCAATCCAGGCATTGGCAAGACCACGGCGCTGCGGACCCACTTGGGCAAGAAGCAAGACGGCTATCTGTTCCTCTATGTCAGCCCGCGAGTGGTCATCAACCGGGACGTGACGGAAAGCCTGGCTCGCAACGAAGACAAATCGCCCACCGGTATCTTGACCGTGACGACCAACGCCCAATTGATTGCTGCAGCCGAACGGTGGCACGCAGCCCAAGTGGCGCTGGGCCTTGATACGAAGCGCCACATTGAAGGTGCTGTTGTTGCCGACGGAGTGCCAGATTTGAACAGGCCTCGCGGCACCATGCTGGTGCTGGACCCAAAGCAGGAAGAGGAAATCGACGCTGAGCACGCGGGCAACAAACTGCGCAAGGACACCCTGTCTGAACATGAGGACTTGGTGAAAGAGCGGCCCCTGAGGGGCGTTCTCGAGGGAATGTCCTCCACCGCCCGCGAGCTCCTGGAGCTGAACCCGAACGTCAATCGCATTGTGCTGACCGCTGCCTTGCAAGGATTTCGGGAGCGAGAAAATGCCAAGACCACCATCGATGCGCTCTCCAGTCTGTTTGTCAATAAGGCTTCGACTTTGGCTGGCCGCAACGAACGTCGGCAGTTTGCCCGGCGCATGCCCACCATTGTGGTCATGGTTGACGAGCTGGCCGGCGATGGCGCTGGCGCGCGATTTGTTCACACCATTGCCACATGGCTGAACAACGAGTTCATCGATTGTTTTGAAGACGAGGTGTGTCCTTTCACCGTTACCTTGGTTGTGTCCGACGCGTCACTTGGCAACGAAGTCGTGCTGGACAGGTATCTCAATGCGGGCGAGCGCACACCTGACAAGGTGCTGGTCTCCAAGTCCAGCGGAAAGCGACCCTTTCGACTGACCGCTAACCGAATCAAGATCGGGCAAGGCAAGCGTGACACCTTGCACGTGATGACCAACAGTTATCCGGCCAGCGAACTGCATTTGCACTATCGGGTGAAGCTGACGGCTGTTCAGCTTGGCCAAAGTACCAAGAACCTTGGTGAGTTGCAAACCCCGCGAGAAGCGATCCGCAAAGCAGCAGAAGACGCGTTGATTGACGGGGCTCATTCCCAGATCCTCAAGGCATTGGAGGCCGGGGCTAAACAGGTCATCTACTTCGCCCAGGACAAGCAGTTTCTGCGCAGGGTGAAAGGCGTGCTCATCTCGGGCAGCAACAACGACTTGAACGGCGAGAACGTTCAAGTGCTCGATTCGTCGATTCCAGGTTGGAAGCGCAAACAGCTGGTCGAGCCAGCCACGCGTGAAAAAATTCGCGTCTTCCTCATGACCTCATCTGGCGCTCGTGGCGTGTCATTTCCACTGACCGACTGGATTATTGCGAGCGTGCCTCGGTTCAACATCGAATCGGCGCTGATGGAAATTGCCCAGCTCATCTACCGTGGCCGCGGCATGTACCGCGACGAGCACGGTGAGCGGCAATCTGGCGACCGAGTGCCACGACACCTTGTCATGCTGGTCGATGATTTCATCGTCTCTGAGTCAGAGATGGACAAGCGCCAATGGCTGCGCCAATCGTTGGACCTGATGACACTGCTGGTCATGCTGCGCTCAACCATATTCACTCGCATCACGGGTGACTCTGCGTTGAAGCAGCCCCTGGCTCTTGTACCCGTGGGGGCAGTAGGCACCGAGGAACTCATCAGCCTGATGTCCCAGTACGTCTCAGAGTTCGTCAAAGAGGCGGAGGTCTTCAAGCTGCAAAGCTCCAACAAGGATCTGGTGGCTCTGGCACAACGGGCTAAAGGAAATGTCGAGGAGATCTTTTCTCGGGCGAAGTTGAATGGCGTGGCCAAGAAGGACGCCGACGACCGCTCAGTGGTCAAAAGCCGCTACGTCGAAGAGCTGCTCGAGCTCGTGGCCAGCCCAATCGGCCCATTGCTAGCGCATGCGCCGGTGGGCCTGTGCATCCCGGACCATCTCCATTTTTCCGGCCCAGTCGCCGTCGAAACCTGGCAGGGGTTCGACAAGCAAGAGGTGTTCGCATTTGAAGGCCATGAGACCCAGGTCAGCAAAGCAAGCCGGTCACTTGTAGGTCAACTTTATGAGATTGACCGCACACGCGACTTCCCGCCAGCCATGCGCATACCTGCTGCCAACTTGCTGCGGCTGATTCAGCGTGACCAGCATGAGGCCGCCAATGAATTTCGCACACTGAAAGAGCTGAAGTCTCCCAACACGTGGGTCGCCGTGCCGGTGGGCTACTACAGCTTCATGCATGCAGAAACCGCAGATGACGACCAGCCCTTTCGCCTGGATGACCACGCCCTTTGGCAAGAGGCGCTGGGCCGGTCGCTCAACGCAGGATCGGCAGTGATGCCGCCACTGCCACGATATGACTCGTTCCCTTGGGCTGCGGCCGTTGGTCAGGTCAGTCCGCTAAAGCTGGATCTTGTCTTCGACGACCGGTACTTCATGGCTTCAAACGAGTTAAACCTGCTCAATACCCTGCTGCTGGCGAATGAGGTAAGTGATGCAGGCGAGTGACAATTCAAGCAACGCGCAGGCCCCAGTCAAAATTCAGCCCATGCCAGACAAGAACAAGCTAGTCGTCGTCGATACGAACTGCCTAGTGAGGATGTACTTCTCAGCTCTGCGCCCTATGCTGGGCGCCACGTTCTCCGGCTACGTACTGATGACGCTGCAGGAGCTTGCTGATGAGCTCAAAAATCTCGCAAGCAACGATAAGCACGCTTGGCTGAGCGACCAAGGCATCCAGACAGAGGTCGATGGCGCAGTCATTAAGCTGACGAGACAGCAACAGTCCACGATTCAAAACCATGCACGCGGCGTGCGTGGCCATGGGAACAGAATGCTGCAGCGGCACAAGGAGCAACACAACATTGCTCGCCCCCTCACGCTTTCCCTTCCAGATGCCTGCGCACTAACCGCGGCAATCGAGTTGAAGGCGGCACTCGCCACCGACGAGTGGCCTTTGCGACTCGTAGCGGGCTACATTCAAGCTGACGATGATGGCGGCTTCGTTGAGCTTCTCTCCAGTGTTGAGCTGCTGCATCTTCTCGAGAAGGCTGGCGCCCTCTCAAGAGATGAGCGAGTCAACGTCTACGCGCAGTGGCGAAAAAGCGGAGAGGCCCTACTCGGAGACTCGGACACTCGCTATAAGGCACTCTTTGGCGAGGCCGCCCCGACAGCTCAAACCTGAGCTTGCCAAAGGGCGTGGGAAAGCCCGACGGCCTCCCCGAGCCCAACCTTCAACGCAGCAGCAATAAACGCCGGGTTGCGTCCACCCTCCTGGCGCTGCAGGTTGGCCAGTGCCTTGAACACCGGCGTGTCATACACCTGCTCGCACTTAGCGATGAATTCATCGACGGCAGGCGTATCGGTGCCGAAAAGCTCATGAGCGAAGGACGGCACCAGCTCACGGCCGGCTTTCCAGCGTCCCCAGAATGCTTGATTCACTAGCCCGGACTCCGGCTTCTTTTGCTCAACCAGGAGGCGGTCCACACCTTTCAGGACGGTCACGATGGAAATGTCCAATCGTTCCGCATAGCTGTTCGCGACGTCCATGGGCTTTTTCGCGGACTGCATCTCGTCCAAGCACACCTGAGCCACTTCATCGGGGAACAGCAGGAACTGAGCGAAGCGTTCAGCGAACTTTTCACCCGGCTCATCCTGGAGCTTGTGAAGAGACAAGCAGTGCGCGTACTCGTGAGCCAGCCAGTATTTGTAGTCGTCCTTCTTGCAGCCAAGGTTGAACACAACCCAGGACTCCTTGGACTCGGGGATGTACACGTTCAGGGCGTTCTCGTGCCGCTCTTTATTCAGTCCCCAAAAGACCGGAACCAAATACGCTCCAAAAGACTTGAACAGTTGCACCAGGTGCTCATTGGTCAGCACCTGATCAGGGGCCAACCCAAGGGAGGCACGCGTCTCCGCAGCGACTCCGCGAACGTAGTCGATCTCGAGTTGAGGATCTTTTAACTGCCGAGGCTCGTACTTCAGACGAGGCTCCACATATTGAGCGAGCTCCCGCAGATGGAGCGCAACCTCTTGAGCAGCGTCCAAAGCTGCTCCTGTAGCGGGGCGGTTGGTCTTCGTTCGATAGGCCACGATGGGCTCAGGAGTCTCGTCGGAGACGAAAAGCTGCTCCACTGTCAGCTGGAGCGTTTCGGCCAGCTTGGGCAACTTGCCTGGACGAGGAATAGAGTCCCCAGAAAGCCAGTTGGACACAGCCTCTTTGCTGACTTGGCATGCCTGAGCGAGGCTGGTGCCCGTGAGGCCCCGCCGGTCCATGGCGCTCTTGATGACAGATAGGTTCAGCATGTGGATTTCGATTGTAGGCGCGAGGAGCGCTGCGGTCAAGTTGCGTCAAGTTTCACTGTGTAGTGACGCGATGTTTAAACTGGACGAGATAGGGGCGCCACGCTTACTGCCGAGGATGCAGCCAGGGCACCAGGCCTGGTGCAAAGGCTCGCTCAGCGAACGACCTGATCTGCCGCCACTTCCTCACCGCACACAGTCCCTCTGGGCAATATCGCTTGAAAGCGATTAATTGCAAATATCGCCAAAAGGCGATTTTGTGCCCATATCGCTCATGAGCGATAATTTTCAGATGGACTACCCACTCGTTCTCGCACGCCAACTTCAACATCACTTGCGCTCGTTGCGCAAAATGCGTGGGCTTACGCAAGCTGAGTTGGCTCAGCGACTTGGTGTTGTGCAGTCGCGCGTAGCTGACATTGAAGCAAACCCCGGTGCTGTGAGCCTCGATCAGCTGATGCGAGTGCTGGCTGCGCTGGATGCGCAGCTGGTTGTTCGGGACCTGCAAGCGCTCAAGACGACTGGGGCCCCGCTGAGCGGGGGGCAAGCCACCTCGAAGGTCAGCAGCTCCTCCGCGAAGGCCGCTAGCACTGCGCAGGACAAGAACAACTCGCCTAAAGGGCGATGGTAAGAGTCCCCGCAACGCGCTGAAGCTACTGTATGAACTGTTTGCCTTTGGGTGCTTTAGCACGATGACATATGGTCCGCCATGGCGGACGGTAAGGCGTAAATGGCAGCATATAGTCCGCCAAGCAGGACTAAATGATGGCTTGCTTTGTGGCCTAAGCTACGAGCGCGTTCCAACCAAACCACCCACTCGCCCGGATTCGACCCACGGTGGCCTTTCGCTTAGGCTACGTGAACGTCCGTTTAGCAGCGAGAGCTGCAGTTGACGGTCATGCGCGGAACTCGCGGGATCGGCAACATTGCAGTCAATGAGCGAACACGCAAGTTGTTGTGTGGATGACCGGTATCGAAGGTACTGCCGACATCGTTGAGCAGGTCGCTAAAGCCTAGACGCTCGGCGATCTGGGTTGGCTACAGCACTTCCATCAGCCAAAGTCCCTTTCAGAATGCTTCGGCTTTCACCTTGCGCGCAACCCAGTAGGTCGCGCCAGAGTTGCCATAGCGCTCTTCATGAGGCTCATCTGGCTGCAAATGGAAGCGGTCGCCGGGCAGCAGATGCCGGGTGGGCCCTTCCCTCACCCTGAGCCACATCTCACCCGCCACGACCAAGGCTTCTGCCTCGAAAGGATGCGTGTGCGTGAGTACGGCCGTTCCTGACGCCCAAGGCCGCTCAAGGACTTCGTCGTACCCATTGGCCAACATCTGGTCACGGAAATCGGCGTAGGTGGACATCAGCATGGGGGGTATTGTTTCTTCGTTTCGCGCGGCATCCCTCCAGAGAATTCCTATGGCAGCGATTAGTCAAAACCAATTGACCATGTGCCGGCCTTAAGTCAATCTTATTGCCATTGACACCATGCACATCAACCCACCGGCCTTTGACAGGAGAACTCGATGACAGTTGACGCAAAGTACAAGACCACGGCCACCGCCAGCGGCGGCGGCCGGGACGGCAAGACGGCACTCGCCGATGGCACCATGGCCCTGCAACTGACGGTGCCCAAAGAACTTGGTGGCCCTGGTGGAGATGGCGCCAACCCGGAGAAATTGTTCGCGCTGGGCTATTCCGCCTGTTTCCTTGGTGCTATGAGGGTCGCCTCGGGCCAGACCAAGATCAAGGTGCCCGAAGGCACGACCGTCACGGCGACGATCGGCATCGGGCCGCGCTCCGAAGGTGGCTTCGGCATCACCGCCGCCCTGGATGTCTACTTGCCCGGGTTGCCCGAAGCCGAAGCGAGCAAGCTGATCGAGACCACCCACGGGATCTGCCCCTACTCCAACGCCATCAAGGCCAGCGTGGACGTGCAGACGACCACCCGCGCCTGAGCCGCAGCCCATCCTGCCCGGGAGCAGAACGCTGACGCACCTAGCTTATTCGGCTCCCCAACCCCACAACGAGAGAAAGCGCCAAGCGATGAGCAACAGCAAGACCGAGGCCAAGTGTCCCTTCCATCACACCGCGTCCAGCGAGGGCACGAGCAACCGCGACTGGTGGCCCGAACAGCTCCGTCTGGACATCCTGCATCAACACTCGTCGAAGTCCGATCCCTTGGGTGCGGACTTCGACTACGCCCAGGCGTTCAAAAGCCTTGATCTGGCCGCGGTCAAGAAAGACCTCGCGGCGGTGATGACGGATTCGAAGGACTGGTGGCCAGCGGACTTCGGTCACTACGGCGGCTTGTTCGTCCGCATGGCCTGGCACAGCGCCGGCACCTACCGCATTGGCGACGGGCGGGGCGGCGCCGGCCGCGGTCAGCAGCGATTCGCGCCACTCAACAGTTGGCCCGACAACGTCAACCTTGACAAAGCACGCCGCCTGATCTGGCCCGTGAAGCAGAAGTACGGCAGCAAGATCTCGTGGGCCGACCTCATGGTGCTGACGGGCAATGTCGCGCTGGAAACGATGGGGTTCAAGACCTTCGGCTTCGCTGGCGGCCGCAAGGACACCTGGGAGCCCGATCAGGATGTCTACTGGGGCCGTGAGACCAAGTGGCTGGAAGGAGACATCCGCTACTCACAAGGCTCGCCCGGCGTGGTCGAACCCCATGGGGTGCTCGTCAAGGACGACGACAGCCAGGTCCCACATAGCCGCGACCTCGAGCACCCACTGGCCGCTGTGCAAATGGGCCTGATCTATGTGAACCCGGAAGGCCCGGACGGCAATCCCGACCCCATCGCGGCGGCACGGGACATCCGCGACACCTTCGCGCGGATGGCGATGAACGACGAAGAAACCGTCGCGCTGATCGCGGGCGGCCACAGCTTTGGCAAGACGCACGGCGCCGGCGCGGCGGACAATGTCAGCGCCGAACCGGAAGCGGCCGACATCACCTCGCAGGGCTTTGGCTGGCACAACAAGCTGGGCAGCGGCAAAGGCGCCGACGCCATCACCAGCGGGCTGGAAGTCACCTGGACCAAGACACCCGCCAAGTGGAGCAACGACTTTTTCGAGCACCTGTTCGGCTTCGAGTGGGAACTGACCAAGAGCCCGGCCGGTGCGCACCAGTGGGTGGCGAAAGGCGCAGAGGCCTCCATCCCGCATGCGTTCGACCCATCGAAGAAGCTGGTGCCGACCATGCTGACCACCGACCTGGCGCTTCGCTTCGACCCGGCTTACGAGAAGATCTCCCGGCGCTTCCTGGCCAACCCGGACCAATTCGCCGATGCCTTCGCGCGCGCCTGGTTCAAGCTGACGCACCGCGACATGGGCCCGAAGGCGCGTTACCTCGGGCCGGAAGTCCCCGCCGAGGATCTGATCTGGCAGGACCCGATTCCCAAGGTGGATCACAAGCTCGTCGAGGCCCAGGACATCGCCGCGCTCAAAGCCAAGATCCTGGCCAGTGGGCTGACCGTGTCGCAGCTTGTCTCGACGGCCTGGGCCTCGGCCTCCACCTTCCGTGGCTCGGACATGCGCGGCGGGGCCAATGGCGCGCGCATCCGGCTGGCGCCGCAGAAGGATTGGGCGGTGAATGGCCCAGCGCAATTGGGCGAGGTGCTTCAGAAGCTGGAAGCGATCCAGGCGGACTTCAATGGCGCTCAGGCTGATGGCAAGAAGATCTCTTTGGCTGACCTCATTGTCCTGGCGGGCAGCGCAGGCGTCGAGCTGGCGGCCAGGAACGCGGGCCACTCGGTCACGGTGCCTTTCACACCAGGCCGCATGGATGCCTCGCAGGACCAGACCGATGTGCCCTCCTTCGCGCCGCTGGGGCCCGTCGCGGATGGGTTCCGCAACTACCATGATGCGCGCACGGCGGTGCACGCTGCAGCCTTGCTCGTCGACAGAGCGCAATTGCTGACCCTGACAGCACCGGAGATGACCGTGTTGGTGGGTGGGCTGCGGGTGCTGGGCGCGAACGCTGGAGGGGCCAAGCAGGGTGTCTTCACGGAGCGCGCCGAAACGCTGAGCAACGACTTCTTCGTCAATCTGCTCGACATGGCGACGGAGTGGAGACCAGCGAACGGTACCCAGGATGTCTTCGAGGGCCGCGATCGCAGGACGGGCGCGGTCAAATGGACAGCCACACGCGCTGACCTGATCTTTGGCTCTCACGCCCAGTTGCGTGCCTTGTCCGAGGTCTATGGCAGTTCAGACGGGCAGCAGAAGTTTGTCGATCATTTCGTCGCGGCTTGGACCAAGGTGATGAACCTGGACCGATTTGATCTTGGCTGATACGGAACGGGCGGCTCAGTCACGGCTGCGGGTCTGTAACGGACCTGCGGCGCCACTTTCAACCGCAGGACCAAGGTGGCTCCAAAGCGTCGGGAGCGCTCTACGCAGCCTTCCATGCACTGCTCGCAAGCGTCTGGGATTGGCCTGAAGCTGGCATTTCCGATGCCGGCATTGCAGCGTCAGGAGCCGGTCGTGGCCGCTCGCGGTAGGCATCGGCAAGCTGACGTTCGGTCTGGCAGCCTGCGCCCGCTTGAACGGCCGTTGTGCAATGAAAAGCTGACCATGGCCGACGATCGAGCGGGTGCGCTGCTTGAACGGTGCCGACCCTCGCAGAAGCGAAGCAGACCTAGAGGCTTGGCCACAACTCTCCCACCGGTGACCACTGATGCAAACCGAATTGGCAAAGCTGCGCAGGCAACTCAAGCAGGTGCAGGCCGAGCGCGACAACCTGGCAAAGGCTACGGCATAGTTTGCCAAACACAGCGATGCGACGATCAATTGTTTGGTATGCCCAGGCCCCTGCTAGGCCAGCCGCTGCCGTCGGCCGGCGCGACCCATAGGCGACCGCACCGCTCCTGAGCTATGAAGGCCAAAGGCAGGCGCGCCACTCAGAAATTCAATGAGTAAACGTTTAGGCATTGGGATTGCCCACAAAAGATAGTTCTCCGATTGCCGAGAACCGTTACAGTCCCGCGCACGGAAAAGGCGGCATTATGGCCAAACCAAGGACGAAATCGAGTTCCTCAGCGTCAATTTAGGGTTGCGCCATGAGCTTTGATTTCGCGGAAGTATTTACTGTAGCTGTTCGCCATGTCGTGCCTCTTGCACGAAGTCGCGGGCTGTCTTTCGCGTTTGAATGCCAAACCGAGGGGTTAATGGTGAACGGGGAGCCAGCAGCAGCGAAAGGTGGTTTGCACCGAATTTTTGTCGAACTGCTCGAATTGGTTCATTCGGGATCGTTGGTCATCTCGGCAAAAGCGGAGCACGGTGAGTCTCTCCGAAGTTTGCTTGTGCGTGCGGCTGGCGTGGGCAAGGTACCCGGTCAGGACGCGATCAACGCGTCATGGGAGCGGTTGCAACTGGTCGCTTGCCCATCAGATTCACTGGATCCTGGGACCGCTATTGCCCGAGGTCAGTGTCCACACACTGGTGGCGCCATAGAGATGAGCTCCATTCCAGGCCAGGGTGTATTGATCACACTTGAACTGACTTCACTTGATCACACTTCTCGCGAGCCGTCCCTTGATGTGGATGCCCACGGTGCGAGGGCTTGGCTGGTCAATGTGGATGAGGCGCTCGCCACCAGCTGGAACAGACGCCTCCAACGGCTTGGCTGGGCGGTATCGCGCTTCGATTCCTACGATGCAGCGATGGCACAGCTTGCGCACGCGCCCCAAGCAGCCAGGCCTGCCTTGGTGTTGGTTCTTGAGACGGGCGACCCGGCGACCGATGGAACGCTGAGTTTGCCACCGCTATTGCCCGGGTGGTCAAGGTTGGTCTATGCCGTGGAAACAGGGGCGGCCACGCTGCGAAATCCAAAAGCCGTTAGTGGCTATGAAGTGCACGTTTATCCCCTGAAACCAAGCTTCCTGGAGGCGATGACAAGCGAGGCGTCTGATCAAGAGCTTGGATCGGGCACGACGATGCCAATGCCGCTTACCGTATCCGATATGCCGACTGTGCTCATCGTGGATGACACGCCCCTCAACCTTGTCGTTGGGCAAGCCTTCGCGGAAGCGCTGGGATACCGCGTCAAGACAGCTGTAGATGGTTTGGACGCTATTGAAAAATGTAGGCGCGAAGCACCCCATGTCGTGCTCATGGATCTGCAAATGCCCAAGCTGGATGGCATTGACACCGTACGACAGCTGAGAGTTTTGCAAAGCGAAGGGAACATCCCTCCGTTTCCGATCACGGTCCTTACAGCGGGCTGGTCCCCGGAGGTCAGGGCGGATTGCCTGGCGGCAGGTGCCGATGAATGCTTGGCCAAGCCCATCACACTGGAAACAATGGGGGCAGAACTGAGTCGGGTTTCAAGCTATCGGTGATGCAGTGACGTTTGAGGAATTTCATGTCGAGACCTTGCCGCGTTTTGTTTGCCGAGGACAACGAAGGCCAGATTGTGCTTGTGGAAACGATACTCAAGGCGATCACGTGTGACTTCACCACCGTCAAGAATGGCCTTGACGCCGTGAGTCAAGTTCAGCGTCACTGCTTTCATATTGTGCTGATGGATTTCCACATGCCTGTCCTCAATGGCGCCGAGGCCGCCCAACGAATCCGGGAATGGGAATCGCGAGAGAAGCGTCAGCGGCTGCCGATCGTTGGTATCACTGCCAGCGCCATGCCGCATGAAGTTCAGCTTTGTCTTGTGTCGGGCATGGACGAAGTGATCACCAAGCCGTTCAACGTTCTCGCTCTTCAGGCCCTCATTGTTAAGTACTGCAGGCTATAAGCCTAAAAGTCGTCGGGCTGCCGCCAAGTGTTGTCCTGACAGTTCTCGAGCGCATGCTGCCAATCCCTCAACTCGATGGGAGACCATCATGGGAATCGTAGGCAACAACGCTCATCGCGAGCCGTGGAACAAGGGCAGGATCGTCGGGCAGAAGGCGCCGTTCAAGCTTAAGGATATCTGGGCGCTTCGCGTCCGGCTCCAGATGGAGGGTCGGGTTCGCGAGCTCGCCCTCTTCAACTTGGGCATCGACAGCAAGCTGCGCGGCTGCGATCTCGTCGCCCTCAGGGTAAAGGACGTGTGCCATGGTGACCAATTGGCGACGCGCGCCATCGTCATGCAGCAAAAGACCCAGCGCCCGGTTCAGTTCGAGATCACCCAGGCCACCCGGGACGCTTTGCAGGCGTGGATCAAGCAGGCTGAGTTGAAGAAGGATGACTTCCTCTTTCCCAGCCGGCTTCACGGCTCACCACACCTCGGTACGCGGCAATACGCACGGATCCTCGGCCACTGGGTCGATGAACTCGGGCTAGACCGCGCCGACTACGGGACGCACTCGATGCGCAGGACAAAGGCGACGCTGATCTATCGGCGCACCAAGAACCTGCGTGCCGTGCAGCTGCTCCTGGGACACTCCAAGCTGGAGTCGACCGTTAGGTATCTCGGCATCGAGGTGGATGACGCACTTGAAATCTCGGAGCAGACCGAAATCTGACATGGCGGAAGTCCCGCAGCCCCGGTTCGAGCGCCAATGCTGCGGGACACGACTGGCAGCTGACTGGTGCCCGGCTTCCTTCCTGCTGTCGGCCAGAAACGGAATTTCGTGACCGACGGCTATTGGCCGTGGAACACGGCCTAATTTGTCGGCTAGCAAAGTAGGTGGCAGGACTTACTTCTTGGTTGCTGCGGAAGCAGATGACGCCGGAACAGTCGCTGCGATGCCGTCCTTGAGCCACGTGCCTTTATCTGCCATGCATGCCTTCTTGGTTTTGCTCATGTCCATGGTACCGTCAGACTGCTTGCAATGATGGTTCTGTGGCGTGCCTGTGCCCTTTGCTGGTGCGGAGGCCGGCGTTTCGGCGAACGCCATCGTGCCGCAAGCGAGGGAGGCAGTGACCAGGGCGATACGGATCGAGTTCATGGAAGTCATCTTCATTCCTTAGATGTCGTTCAGGGATACTGTTTGAAAGGTCGCGGTGGATCGAGCACCCACCAACCACAAGTATGGCAGCGTGCGCTGAAGCCGTTATGAAAGAGTGCCGAGACTATTACTGCATGCAAGGCGTTAAAACGCCGCGTCTTCATGATGTGTAGCCACAGGAATGCGACATGTCATAAGCCAGTGCGCCCGTTGAGGTCCATACCGACGTCGAAAGACGTCGGGTTTCATCGCACAGACGGCCGTGGTACAAGCCCGGCCAGCCTCAGCCGCGGCGCCGAGCCAGCCAGATAGAGTGCTGACCACAGCTGGGGTCCTCCGGTACGAAGCCCATCACATCGAAATCGTGCCTTGCCAGCAAAGATCGGTACTCATCTGGCGACAGGCTTGCATGGAACAAAGGCTCGCCTTCAAATTCACCAATGGCCTCGCTTTCAGATGGCCCACTGGTGAACATCAGCCTGGCCCCAGGTTTGGCGTGCGCCTGAAAAATGGCAAACATGCCTCGCTGATCGTCAGCATCGAGGTGAAAGAAACTATCCCAGGCCAACACGCCGTCAAACGCCCGATCAAGCTTGAGCATGCGCATGTCGCTTTGCACCCAAGTCTGCCCAGGTTGCATGTCGCGTGCACGCGCCAGCATGGCAGCAGAGCTGTCTACCCCGGTGACGGAAAACCCTTTCTGAACAAGCCAGGTGGCAATGGGCCGCCCCGTGCCGCAGCCGATATCGAGGATCTCGCCACCTTGTGGCAACCCATCACTGAAGCGCTCTAGCCAGCCAGCCTCCATGGAGGCCAATGGATTGCGACGGCTGTACCAAGCATCCGCATGACGCTCGTATAGCGAGACAATGTTGTCGGCAAGCGGGTTCGTCATGCTTCGTCCATTGCCCGAGATGGCTCAGCCCTGAAGTTGTATGCGCGCTCGACTTTCGAGATACGTAACTCGAATCCTTCGTACCACCTGCTCTTCCCCAGTGCTTGTGCCTGCAAGTGATCGGCCTGAGCTTTCCAGTTGGCGATGGCTTGCAGATCAGACCAGTAGGACACCGTGATGCCAAAGCCGGACGCATCTCGGGCGTATTCGACACCAAGATAGCCAGGCTGCTCAGGTGCCAACTTGTCCAGCAAATCGGCCATGTCGGCGTAACCGCTACTGTCATGGTCCGTTCGCTGCGATGCAAAGATCACGGCGTAGTACGGCGGGCTTGGTGTCGTGGCAAAGCGTTGTTCAGACATACACACCCTGACTTGCGCCCCTGATAATGATTGAAATTGTGGGCGAAGCATACAACGTCCGGATGAGGCCAACAGAGCCGCACCCGCCCACATCAATTCAGGAGGTCAGGAGTGTTCTCACACATCTTTGTGAGCGTCAGCGACTTTGCACGTGCGCTGGATTTCTACAATCAGGTTCTGACTCAACTGGGCATCACGCAGCGCTTTTGCGAACCAGACAAGCCATGGGCCGGATGGCACAGTGCAGGCAATGCTCGCCCCTACTTCGTTATTTGCCATCCATTCGACGGCAAGGCTCATGATCCCGGCAATGGGCAGATGGTGGCGTTCACCGCCGCAGACCGCGAGCAAGTTCGGTCTGCTTACCAAACAGCCATCGCGCTTGGAGGGCGCTGCGAAGGTGAACCCGGTTTGAGGCCGCAGTACCATGAGCACTACTATGGCGCCTACTTCCGCGACATGGATGGCAACAAGGTCTGTGTGGCCTGCCACAAGCCCGAATCAATCTCAGCAGCGCCGCAAGCTGCAGACACATTGCGCATCCTGGCTGTCTCTGGCAGCTTGCGCGCAGCGTCCATCAATACTGCGTTCTTACGGGCCGTGGCGCAGGTTATGCCACACGACGTTCAAGTCACGATGTATCAGGGCCTGGATCTGCTGCCCATGTTCAACCCTGACCTGGAGACCAACCCACCTGAGCAGGCGCTGCGGTGGCGCGACAGCCTTGACAAGGCCGATGCCCTGTTGATAGCCAGCCCCGAGTATGCCCACGGCATCACAGGCACCATGAAGAATGCGCTGGATTGGCTGGTCAGTCATGAGCCCTTTGTCAACAAGCCTGTTGCCGTCGTCAACACATCCGATCGGGCGCGCCATGCAGATGCCGCACTTCGCGAAACGCTGATCACGATGAATGCTGATCTGGTGGCTTCGGCATCCATCACGGTACCACTGCTTGGCACGCAGATCAACATCGACGAACTGCATCGAACCCAACTTGTCAATGACGCCGCGGTAACCATTGCGGAAAGCATGCGACACGCCGTGCGAACGCGGCAGCTTCAAGTGAATGCTGATAAGAGCTCGCACGCACATATGCAGCAGCTGTCACGCCACTGATTGTAAAAACACTGAAAGTGTGCCGGTATGGCAAGAGATCCCACCCTCTCACTTGATGACCTGATTCAATGGCTCAAAGCAGAGTTTGACTTGGTACCTGAGCCACTGCACGGCGGCACCTGGCGCAACATGTTCTACAAAACCGTAGACCGCCATCCGGCCACGACGACCCGCGTGCTGAAAATATTGGCCGACGCCAATGGGACTCCGCAGAAGCTCCAGCCCTGTTCTGCCTCAGACAATAACAACAGCGTTTTGGTGGACATCCCCTGGGATCTGAACCTGCTAAGACCCCTTGTTGAAAATGAAATCCACTTGCTCACCAAACGGCTTTCGCACTGAACAAACATGAAAAAAATATCAGGAAGGTGCCTATGCGGTGCCGTGCAGTTCGAGGTCAACGACAACTTCAAGTATTCAGGCTATTGCCACTGCTCGGACTGTCGACGGTTCTCTGGCTCTGCGTCGTCTGCCATGGCGGGCATCCCCCAGGCTGAGTTCAACATCCTTCAAGGTGCCGAAGCCATCAAGCGCTACGTCAAAAGCGAAAGCACGGTGCTGGCCTTTTGCCAGAACTGCGGCTCGAGCCTTTATGCAGAAAAGCCGCAACGCAGCATGCTCCACTTGCGTTTGGGCGTGTTGAATGAGGCGCCCAGTCTTCGCCCGCAATTTCATTCTTATGTTGGCTCCAAGGCCGACTGGGATGTGATTGGCGATGAGCTTGTGCAATATGAAACAGGCCGCTCGTGAGCGCGCTCAAACCGTTATGAATCAGATCAATTGGGATGACTTCGCCAAAGTGGAGCTACGGGTTGGCCAGGTGATCCGCGCCGAGCCATTTGCCGAAGCCCGCAAACCTGCCTACAAGCTGCTCGTTGACTTCGGACCCGAGATCGGCGTCAAAAAATCCAGCGCGCAAATCACCAGCCTCTACACACCCGAAGAGCTGATAGGGAAACTCGTCGTGGCAATCGTCAACTTCCCGGACAAGCAAATTGGGCCGTTCAGATCGGAGTGCTTGGTCACGGGCTTTCACAACGAGAACGGCGGGGTGGCGCTTTGCGTGCCAGACAAGCCCGTCCCGCTTGGCACGAAGCTGCTTTGAGCGCGCCGAACCTCCTTCCGTTTAACTGCAATTTCATCCAATCCATGATCCTCGAAATCGCACAACTGCAAGTTCGCCCTGGCCAAACCGGTGAGTTTGAAGCAGCCTTTGATGTGGCGCAGCACATCATCTCATCCATGCCTGGCTACTTGGGACATGAGCTACACAAATGCATAGAGCAAGATCACCACTACATGCTGCTTGTTCGCTGGCAGTCAGTTGAAGATCATGAAGTTGGGTTTCGCAAATCTGCCCAGTATCAGGAGTGGCGCAAGCTGCTTCACCACTTCTACGATCCCTTTCCAACTGTTCTTCACTACGATCCCGTCGGCAAAGCTGAACACCGCTGACAACCGACGCAAGACAAAAAACCAGATCGGTGCAACGCGATATGAAAGACCAAGGGAGCACGAAATGATTCTGAGCGCACGTCGTATTTCCGTTGTGGCGCTGGCCATTGTTTTCGTGGCCGCTGCAGTCATCGGCGCGGCGTTGGCACTCGGCGGCCCTGGCCCCGTCCGCCCACTGGCCTCCATCAACAATCCATTCAAAGACATTGATTACTCGGATCTGCCGCCTCTTGCGCACTTCAAAGCCCGAGATGGAAGCCAACTGGCATACCGCTACTACCAGGCTGCAGGCCATCTTGTGAGGGGTAGCGTGGTGCTGATTCATGGATCGTCAGCAAGCAGCCAAAGCATGCATGTTCTTGCAAAGCAGCTTGCCGCCGCCGGATTTTTTGCGTATGCCCTGGACATGCGCGGCCATGGCGACTCGGGCATCAAGGGGGAAATTGCATACGTCGGGCAGCTCGAAGACGATGTCTATGACTTCATGAGCGCCACCAAACCAGCGTCTCCCTCCACCATGGTTGGCCTATCAGCAGGCGGTGGCTTCGCCCTTCGCTTTGCCTCAGTCGATCAACAAAAGCTGTTTCAGAGCTACCTTCTGCTCTCCCCATTTCTTGGTCAAACCGCCCCCACGGTTCGGCCCGACAGCGGTGGATGGGCATCGGTGGATGTGCCCAGGATCATCGCCCTTTCTCTGCTCAATGCCGCAGGCATACATGCCTTCAACGAGCTACCAGTGATGCGCTTTGCGCTGAATGAACGGGCCAAACAATTTCTCACGCCAGAGTATTCCTACAACCTGGCCACAAATTTCCGCCCACACCCCGACTACAGCGAAGACATGCGTCACGTACAGAGTCCTTGCATGGTGCTCGCAGGCACTGACGATGAATTGTTCTTTGTTCAAAAATTTGAACCGACCATTCACGCCGTACGACCTGACTGGTCAGTTTCACTACTGCCGTCAGTTGGGCACACATCCTTGGTTGTCAAGCCAAATGCCGTATCCGAGATCGTCACACACATCGCTGAACTGCAGAGCAAAAGATCATGACGTGGCATCATCCGCAAAACACCAATCAAGAGGGAAGTTCATGAAGTTCGGCTACACGATCATTTATGTACCCCACGTCGACGCGTCTCTGTCCTTCATCGAGCGCGCATTCGGCATTCCTCGCCGGTTCTTGCACGAGAGCGGAACCTACGGCGAGCTGGATACTGGTGCGACCACGCTGGCATTCGCCGCGCATGAACTGGGTGACATGAACTTTGCAGGTGGCCATGTGCACGCAGACAAGTCTCCACAGCCGCTGGGTATGGAGATCGCACTGGTAACCGACGACATCGCTGAAGCACACCAACGTGCCCTCACTGTTGGCGCCATCGAGTTGGCAGCACCTCAGGTTCGCCCATGGGGACAAACCGTTTCCTATGTCCGCTGCCCGGACGGTCTGCTGGTCGAACTGTGTACACCGATCTCTGGCTGACATGGGTGACCACAAGCTGATCTTTTTGCCGGGTGCTGGCGGCAGGGCTGACTTCTGGCAGCCCATGAGCACTGGCCTTCGTGGCATCGGTCAACATATCCTGATGGAATGGCCAGGTCTGGGCGACGTACCCGCGCAACCAGCGATCCAGGACATGAGCGACCTCGTCAATTTGACGATGCTTCAGATGGACGCGCCGTGTGCACTCATCGCGCAGTCTCTGGGCGGTGTGATCGCCATGAAAGCCGCGTTGATGCGCCCCGAGGTCGTCACACATTTTGTCTTGTCGGTGACATCGGGCGGCATAGCCTTGGATGACCTGGACGCTGAGGACTGGCGCCCAGCCTATTTCAAGGCTTACCCTGACGCGCCACGATGGTTGGCTCAGGCCACGGAAGACCTGGCCGAATCGATCACCTCGCTCGACATCCCGACGCTGCTGATTTGGGGAGACCAGGATCCGATCAGTCCAGTCGCAGCTGGGTACCGACTTCAGTCCTTGTTGAAGTCCTCACGACTGCATGTGGTGCAAGGCGGGCAACACAATCTGGCCAATGCTCACGCAGCCGAGTTGGCGCCGCTGGTTGCACAACATCTTTATTGGCCGGCAAGCCAGACAAACTCGTCTGCACACCTCTTTGAGCGCCTGCAGGCCCTGGGTGCTGGCGAATTCCAGCACCTCAACGGCACCCTGGAGGCACACCTGCTTGGCACACAAGCTCTGCTCAACGCGTGGGATGCCCCTGCGCATGTTCGCACCGCAGGTCTGTTCCACGCCGCATACGGCACAGCCGGCTTTGACGCAGCCATGATCGACACGGCTCAACGCTCCCAGATTGCCCAACTGATCGGAGCGCAGGCGGAACGACTCGTTTACCTGTACTGCTGCTGTGATCGGCACCGCTACTATCCAACCATCGACACACCCGCTGCGACGCAGTTGCCCAACCGATGGCTGAACACCATGGAAGTGCTGTCCGACCGAGACGTGAGAGACCTTTGCGAGCTCACGGCCGCCAACGAGCTGGACATCGCCATACACAGCCCCTCTTTTCGGGAAAAACACGGGGCTGCTCTGATCGAGCTCTTTGAACGCATGGGCACCAACCTGAGTACGGCCGCGCTGCAAATGGCCATGCAAGTTCTTCCACGACGATGCTGAGCACGCAAGCAGTGCCAATGCGCTCACTCATGGCTCATTGGCCCATCTTACAAAGATGGGCCATCCGTAAAAGATGATTGCATGCCCGTTACAACGGGCCAACGTGCTTGGTAACTGACAACCTTGGCGGAGAACAGTTCCGAGTATGGCGTGAGATGGTTAGGCGAAAGCCTGCCTGCATAGATTCCTGCGAGGCCGAAAGGCGCATAGCACTGGTTGGGGCGAATGCCAACGCACGTTTCTCGAACAAGAAACCGTTGGATGCCATCTTCGCTGGACACAAGTTGGGGGTATGGACGCCCAAAGTATTGGGGGTACCAGAGGTGAACACGAGCCTGATTGGCTACTTCGATGGTGGCGTTAAGGTCAACAAAGATGTCGTTCACCCGGGACTGGACCTGCACCTCGGCCGATTCACTCAAATCGCCATCGTCAAAATAAAAGAGATCGTAGTCTTTGATCTCATGGTCGGGACGGTAACCGCACTGCAGATTCCAGACCGTTTGGAACAGGCAACCTGCGACGAGCCAAGCGTTCGGAAGACCAAGCTCTTGCCACCGTGAAAGAATCACCGCGTTTTTAGGGTTCCGTGAAACGTCACGAAGAAATTGGGCTTCCATGAATGAAGATCATAAAGGGCGCTTGCCATGCAGCGAGCACGACGCTGTCAATAGCAAGGCGGTCCTCATCTTGATCATCTCGAATCACACACTTTGTCTTCATGAACTCTCCTGCGTCGTATGTGGTTGTGCGCGCTGAGAAGACCGCCCACATCCATCTGGCACTGGAAATGCTCGGCTTTGGGTGCGCACTGTAAGTAAACTGCTCCTTCACACCCTTGTTTTCTCAGTGACCATGGACGAGCCAGTCAGTTTTAATCTGCGATGGGCAGATGCCAGCGATGCCGAGATTGTCGCGACCATGGTGCACCAGCTGATGATCGAAATATCGGATCGGACAGCTGCCAACGCGTTTGCTCACGATCAGGCTGGCTCAGCTCAAACTGTCAGGCGCTGGCTGGAGTTGGGGCACTACCAGGCCTTGTTGGCGTACAAGGACGATCAGCCACTTGGGGTGGCAACAGTCGTTCAGAGCTATGCCTTGTATGCGGGCGGTGCCATTGGGGTGATTCAGGAGTTCTTCGTCGCCAGACAGGTTCGCTCTACTGGCCTTGGCGCACTGATGCTGGAGCGCATGGGTGAGTTGGCTCGCCGTAGAGGGTGGCAAGCCCTGGAGCTGTGCACGCCACCACTTCCTGAGTTCGATCGAACGCTGTCGTTCTACCAGCGCCATGACTTCGTACCGGTCGGTGGACGAAAAATGCGGCAATCTCTTTGATGGGAGTATGAGCGTGCTTGACAACCTTCCTAGCCAACAAACCGATAGCTCATCGTTCAAGGAGCAAGGTGCTTGTTACTGTGGTGCCGTCACATTGGCATTTGATCCTGCTTGCATCTCAAGAATCCTCCACTGCCACTGCGGCCAATGCCGACGCTTGAGCGGTGCCGCTTTTTCCACTTGGGTCAGCATTGGCCGAGATGCGCTGCAGGTCAGCAACGAAGATGGCCTGGCCTCCTTTGATGTCACCCCCAATGTCACCCGGTACTTTTGTAAACGCTGCGGCACGCACGCGTTTTCCGCAAGCAAGCAGCATGAGGCCATTCGCGGCATACCAGCTGGCATCTTGAATTCGCAGCAAACGATCGCACCGCAAGGGCATTATTTTGTCGATGATTGTGTGCCCTGGCACAAGGTGCCAGACGATCTACCTCGGTATGGTGGGACCTCGGGCTTCGAACCATTAGCGCGTGTCAATCAATTGGCTTCGGTCAGCCAGTTCGCAGAACCACAACTGGACACTGAGCCACAGCTGGCATCAGTTCTACTCGAACTGAAGGCTCGTGAGCCCATCTTTCATCGCCCTGAGTGGGGCACCAGTCGGCCGCAATTCGAGGGCATGACCACCGATGACTTTTGGGAGATCGGCGCGTCTGGCCGACGCTATAGCCGCGACTTCGTTCTTGACACACTGGAACAACGGCACGCCACCCCCCATCAGGATATCTGGGAGACACGAGACTTCCACTGCCGCGAAATCGCGCCATCCAATTACTTGCTGACCTATACCTTGATTCAAGGTGATCGTGTCACACGCCGATCCACCATCTGGCGACACACTCCATCCGACTGGAAAATCGTCTTTCATCAAGGCACTGTTGTAGAGGCGGCAACACCATCCGCGACGGAAAGATGAAGGCGATTATCGATACGTCAAGTATTCGGATCAGTTTGTTGGCTGACTTCCCGCAGTTCGTGCCGACTATTGCGCGCCTCTTACTTGAACATTGGCGCTTTGCCTTGCCTGACGACACCTACGACGCCCGTGTGGAGCGCCTTCACGGCCATCTCAACAAAGTCAGATTGCCTGTTGCATTGGTCGCTCACACCTCAGATAAATTTGTGGGAACGGTTTCCTTGCGCACTCACGAGCTAGACGACCGCGCCGATCTCTCCCCCTGGCTGGGCGGACTGTATGTCTTGGAGGCATTCCGTAATCGCGGCATAGGGCAAGCGCTATGCGAGGCCACAGAGGATCTCGCCAGAAAGCAGAACGCCTCCACGCTTCATCTGTTCACGCTGGACAAGCAAGCCTGGTATGAACATCAAAAATGGCGCGTCATTGATCAATGCCTCTGGCAAGGTCGAAAAGGTGTCGTCATGTACAAACATGTCGGCCCTGACGGCCAATGAGAAACCGTATGCCCATCTCAGGACTCAGCCACATCACCTTTGTCGTCCGCGACCTTGAACGCGCCAGAAAGCTATGGTGCGATGGGCTTGGTGCACAGGAGCTGTATGACAGTGCGGACAGAACTTTTTCCCTGTCGAGGGAGAAATTCTTCATGCTCGCAGGCAACTGGATTGCCGTCATGGAAGGCGAACCCGGCACACGGACCTATCGCCATGTTGCGTTTCAGGTCCCTGAGGACGAGATCAAAGAATACGAAACCCGAGTTAGCGCGCTGGGCGTTGAGGTTCTTCCGGCTCGCGCGAGAGTGCCAGGTGAAGGCAAATCACTTTACTTCTATGACTTCGATAACAACTTGCTGGAATTGCACAGCGGCACGCTGAATGAAAGGATGCGTGCTTACGGCCAGTAGTGCTTCCAAGCTTTTCGCTCGGGCGATGAAGTTGGGCAAGAGGACGCCCCCACCCGGCCAATAACTGCCGTTGGTTAATGGCCGGTCGCTCATGCGATTAGCTGTATTCCCCAATGCGGTGAACTCGTCCGTCCAATCTATTCTGTTTTCAAGGCTACAAGTAGACCCGCCACTCAAGCAACAGATTTATCACATCGGCTTCGTAGTGCTCCATGCCCATCTCGTTTACCGCGAGTCCTAGCAGATGCACCATGCCGGCCATGCCGGCTTTGAGCGTTGGCACTACACCTTCCGCAGTTGGATTAAAGATAAAGCTGTGGAGATCCCCCTCATCGCCGATTTCAGCGTGGCGATGGAGAGCGTCCAAGGTTGCGTGGGCGGCATCACCGGATGTCTGCCGGTAGGCCAGATGGAACAGAGTATCAAGTCCAACTTCACTCGCAAGACCTGCCCAATTGAGCCAACGTGGCCCCCGCGGATACTCCACAGAAATCTGCGCTAACGCTTGTTCAAATCGTTGCACGTCATGTCCACGCCTCTGACCGATTTCTAGCAGTGCCTTTGCGTCTCCCTTGCGATGTTTGGCGTTGTCCTCGATCAGTCGTTCCAGCATGTCTTGCTTCTTGTAGAAGCCCCAGGCCAGAAACACGGTTTCCGCCATCGCCCTTATCAAAGTTCGAGCTTCGACAAGAGCGCCTCGCTCACACATCAATATTGCAGTTTGATAGTTTTGCACAGCCCTTGCGTAGCACATGACCGCGTAGGCTCTTGGTTCGTCCAAGTTATCGAGTGGCAGTTCCCAGAGCATGCGCATTGCAAGCAGGTTCAGCTTGTCCGAGAAATCAAACGTCGCAGCATGCGCAGCCCTAACGTTGACGCGAAACTGAGCAACATCGTCGCCCAGGAAACCTGCCTCTTTAAAGCTTGGCATAGTCACTCCCTGTGGGATTCATGATATTCACTGCCGAGTTCCCCCAACAAGAAGCTCAAACTTGGGCTCGAATCTTTCGCACGTTAGGGCCACCGGATTTGGGCTACGCCTAATGTACGGTCCTCTTCGCAACTGTTTTTTTGCCAAGTCCGTCAACCAACAGCTTTGAGTCTTCTAGGCGGAGATCGCCGAAGTCCAGAACGGGGCGATCCCGAGCTCAACACGGTCGACGTGATGACCGGTACTACGCGCCAAGCCGGCTGAAGCCTTCTTCGCGGCGGGCCCGTCAAGCCTGCCGCCGCGAACCGCCACCCCATGCGCGCGCCACCGCCTGGCCCAGCTCCGCACATTCGGCCGCCAACGCGACCTGGAAGCGCGCCACCAGCGGGTTGCCCGGCCGATGCGCCGGCCGCACCGCGAACACCCGGAACGGAATCTGGAATGCCAGCGGTCGCGCCACGATGCCTGCGCCCTCGCCCGCCAGCGCCAGGGCGGTCAGCGGGTTGACGATGGCCAGCCCCAGGCCGTGGCGCACCATCGCACAGACGGCCACTGCGTTGTCAGTCTCCACCGCCAGCCGGCGGTCGATGCCGGCCTCGGCGAACACCTTGTCCACCCTTTGCCGGTAGCGGTCGCGCGGGTGGAAGCTGACGAACGCATGCCCGGCGAAGTCGGAGGCCGCCAGTCGGCGCCGCGCCGCCAGCGGATGACCGGCAGGCAGCACAGCCACCTCGTCGAGTTCCAGCAGCAGCGAGGCCTGCGCGCCGGCCAGCGCGCCGTCGTGCTCGGCCACGCCCAGGTCATGCGCCTGCGCCGCCAGGCGCTCTTCCAGTAGCGGCGACTCGTATGGATTGACCGACACGCTGACGCCCGCGTGCACCGCCTGGAAACGCGCGCAGGCGCCGGGCAGCAAGGCGTGCGCAAAAGCCGGCAGGCAGGCCAGCGACAACTGCCCCTGCGTGAACTGGCGCAGCCGCAGTGCAGTGTCGGCCACGCGCTCCAGCCCGGCGTAGGAGCGCTGCACCTCCTCGAACAACGCATACGCCTGCGCCGTGGGCTGCAGCCGCCCGCGCACGCGGTCAAACAGCGCCAGGCGCAGCAACGACTCCATGCGCGACAGCTCGCGGCTGACCGTGGGCTGCGAGGTGGACAGCGCCGCGGCCGCACCGGTGACGCTGCCGGCGGTCATCACCGCGCGGAAGACCTCGACGTGGCGGTGGGTGAGCGAAGAGAGCATCCGCCAACCATATCAAATTTGTATGAGATTGCGAACTCAAAGCATTGGACGGATATGATTTCAGAGGCCACCATGGCGCCATGACGACGCTGCAACACCCCGCCCCCGCCACCTTTACGCCAGAACGCTTGCGTGCGCTGGCCGCCGCGCACTCGACGCCGCTGTGGGTCTACGACGCCGACACCATCCGCGCCCGCGTCGAGCGCCTGCGGCGGTTCGACACCGTGCGCTTCGCGCAGAAGGCCTGCTCCAACACGCACCTTCTGCGGCTGATGCGGGGCCTGGGCGTGCAGGTGGACGCGGTTTCCGGCGGCGAGATCGAGCGCGCGCTGCACGCCGGCTACGATGCCCGCGACGAACACGCCGGTATCGTGTTCACCGCCGACATGATCGACAGCGCCACGCTGGCGCTGGTGGCCGCGCATGGCATTCCGGTCAACGCCGGCTCGGCGGCGATGCTCGATCAGCTTGGCGCGCACCTGGGCCAGCGCGCCGCCGGCCATCGCGTGTGGCTGCGCATCAACCCCGGCTTCGGCCACGGCCATAGCCGCAAGACCAACACCGGCGGCGAGCACAGCAAGCACGGCATCTGGCCGGCCGACATCCCGGTCGCGCTGGAGGCCATCGCCCGCCACGGCCTGTGGCTGGTGGGCCTGCACATGCACATCGGCTCGGGTGTGGACTACGGCCACCTGGCGCAGGTGTGCGACGCGATGGTGCAGCACGTGCGCCAGGTCGTCGCGCGCGGCCACGACGTCAGTGCCATCTCGGCCGGCGGCGGGCTGTCCGTCCCCTACCGCGCCGGCGATGCTGTCGTCGACACCGACCACTACTTCAACCTGTGGGACGACGCGCGCCGCCGCCTGGCCGACGAACTGGGCCACCCGCTGCGACTGGAAATCGAGCCAGGCCGCTTCCTCGTCGCCGAGGCCGGCGCGCTGCTGGCCGAGGTGCGCGCCGTCAAGGACATGGGCGGCAACCACTTTGTGCTGTGCGACGCCGGCTTCAACGACATGGTGCGCCCCGCGATGTACGGCGGCCACCACGCGATCAGCCTCGTTGCGCGCGCGGCCGCGGCCGGGCGGGACGCGCCGCGACCCAGCGTGGTCGCCGGCCCGCTGTGCGAATCGGGCGACGTGTTCACGCAGGACGCCGGCGGGGAGGTGCAAGCCCGTGCGCTGCCGCCGGCCGAAGTTGGCGACCTGCTGGTGTTCCACGACGCCGGGGCCTACGGCGCCTCGATGAGCTCCAACTACAACACGCGGCCGCTAGCGGCCGAGGTGCTGGTCGATGGCGACGTGTCGCGCCTGATCCGGCGGCGGCAGACGGTGGCGGAGCTGATCGCGCTCGAGGAATGAGCCACACCCGCCACGCGAACGCCGAGCGATGGGGCGAGGTTCCTCCTGCACTGACAGGTCGCTCCTAAGGAGCTGGCCTTCTTCGGTCGACGGCAGTTCGAGCGCGTCGACAATCTTTTTAGGACCCGTCACCGCGTCTCGGCACCGCCTTGGAACCATGCGGCAACGGCACCACCAGACACGACACTACTGGCACACTCGGCAGCATGACCACCGGCTCGCAATGCGGCCTCAGCTGACTCCAGTCTGCTCCAGTGACAAACATCAGGTTTGGGGCAGCCTAGTCGGCACAACGAAGAACAGCTTGGGGTCGGTTCCGCCCGCTCACCTTAATCAGGACCGGCCGTTCATGATTGGGTCGTGGCCACAAGTTGGTGAGTGGCAGGTTTTAGAGGTGATGCCGCCATACGCGCAGCTGCATGTCGATTGACCGGTGATGGTCGAAGCAGCCGTCCAGGCGGCCGGGTGCGAATGACTCAGACCAGCTTCTAAGCGACATGGCAGCTGCTTCGGCGACCTTGCCGCGTTACTTTCTGTGCGCGGCGCCACGGCGTGCGATAGCAGCGTTCATGTCCTCAATGGAGGCTCGCTTGGAAGGCCTACCAAACATGCCTTTGAGTTTCTTGATCTCCGCCAGCCCGTTGAGAGCGTCTCGCTCCTGAACACGGATCTTCTCAACTTCGCGCATGAAGTCGTCGCTAGCATGGCGGCCAGCCATGACAAGGATGGACACGACTTTGCTAAGTCCATCGGGGTTCCGCGCCGCATCTTCAGGACAGATTCCATCGGGCAGCTGAGGATTTGATGTTGCTTGGGCCTGCGGCGTGTGTTTCGGCTCAGTGTTCTTGGGCATATTTCAATGCTACTCGCACAAGGCGCTTGACGTGTCCCCTGACAGGGACGCTACCGTTACAAGTGTCCGGTATTGCGTGAGTTGGTGTGGAATGTGCTCCCCTTTGAACAGAGAACAGAAGATCAAGAAACAGGAGAATTTGTCGATAACCCCAGGGAGACTCGGGAGCGTGGAGTATGACCTTGAACAAGATGATTGCCGTCAGAAATATCTTGGTTGCCATTACTGCATACCAAAAGGTCAGATTATTGCTTTTGATAAATTCTGTGAAACAGATTTGGTATTCATAGAAGCAAACAAATCAAGCAATCAATCTAAAAACGGTTAATCAGTTTGGAGTTCTGCCATGAGCCACAGCCGTCGAGAACTTGAGACCCAACTTGCGGAACTCGCTGCAGGCAAGCGGGAAAGTGTTAGTGTCGCGCTCAAAGACCGAGTTTCCGGGGAAGAGAGATACGAAAGGGATAGAGAAGAGCAAAGGCACAGGGACTTGCTGCGCCATCAGGAAGCCACCGCCGCCAAGAATGAGTCTCACATGCGGAGGGCCAATGAAGCCGTTGAAAGGGGCAATGCTCTCCGGGAATATAAGCTTCAGGAGTTAGAGAGGCATCACGAGGAAATTGAACGAATCAAGGAGCAGCAGCTTGACGACGCTAGGTTAGCGCAGGAAAAGAAACTTGCGCTTGCTCGAGAAGAGAATGAGCGGCAAGACCGGCATCGCTCAAGGATCGAAGAGTTAGAGGAACAAAGGCACGAGCGTGAAGAAGAGGCGCTTGAAAACGAAAGGCTTAGATCCAGTCCATGCTACGCATCAGCAAAGGAGTTGGCAAAACTCAGAGAGATCGAGTTGGAGCAACAAGAATATGCCGTTCTGACCGACTTCTTCGCACGAGCCAACGTTATTGCCGCGGAATTTAACAAAGAGGTCCAGCAAAGCGACGCTAAAACTATTGAATTCGAGCAATCGGAGGTCAATAGGAGGCAGAAGGCAATCGATCAGTGCAGGCGAGAAGTTGGCGGTCTGATTTTCAAACTGCAATCAGCAAAGGCGGAGTCAGATCAATTCAAGAAGTCACTTGGGTTGCTCCGGTATCTCGGGGTTGGGAAAGCCAAACTCATGCTCCTAGAGCAAGAGGTTCACAGACTGGACGAGCAACTGAGATCGGCACAAGCAAAGGAAATTCAGATAGCTGCATTGGCGCGGTTCCCCCTGAGTCGTATGAGACGAAAGAGGATCAAAGCGTTAGCAACGTCTTCTCCGGCGATCGAGAACTACAGAAAGCTATTGGATGAGTTGTTTAAGTGGATCCATTCTGAACCGCATACCAGGCGTTTTAGTTGCCTCATCAGGGTGAACAAGAGGCATCACGTTGAGGTGGAGTACTCCGTCTGCGTCGCGCTTGATCAGGCGAAAGCAACAGGCGCTGTGAATGTGGCATACCCTCAGCTTGGCGAGCTTCCGTTTGGCGACGCGCTATTGAAAACCTCGCTCCGGGTGAAGGAGATGGTCAATCCTTTTGTAAGGTTTCCTGACGGAAAGAACGCGCTGGATTGGCTGGAAATCGCGTGTTCGGTTGGAGAGTTCGATCTCACAAGAGCGCCTTCATCTGCGGCGGAACTGGCCAGCGTGCCGAACTTGGGCGTTGACTTCGTAGAGGAGGACGGGCCCCAAGAAGCCATAGAGAAGGCACTGATCGCCATAAGGTCAAACGACAAAGCGACGGTTTCTCTACTTCAAAAGGAATTGAGACTCCCCAAGTCAAGGGCTGCCGCGCTGATGGAGAGGTTGGAGGACGATGAACTTGTGTCGAGAGCCTGTCAGGAATTTTGTGTGCGAGGCATAGCATGACGACTAGGAGCATCTATGCCAAGCAAGAAGAAGCCAGCGGCAGCCGGCGTGACGGCGCTGCCGTCGATCCCCAAGGAACTCATTGAGCAGTTGACCGGCGGAGCCACGCCGATGACGGCCGAGCAGATCAACGCCACGACCATGGCGCTCAAGAAGGCGTTGATCGAGCGTGCGTTGGGCGCGGAGTTGTCCCATCACTTGGGCTACGCGCCCGGTACGGCCCGCCCCGAAGAGGCTAGCAACCAGCGCAACGGCAAGACGGCCAAGACCGTGCTGACCGAGGATGGTCCGCTGCGCATCGACGTGCCGCGCGACCGAACCGGCTCATTCGAGCCGATCCTAATCCCCAAGCACGAGCGTCGCTTCACGGGCTTCGACGACAAGATCGTGGCTATGTACGCCCGAGGCATGACGGTGCGCGAGATCCAGGGATTCCTCGCCGAGCAGTACGGCACAGAGGTCAGCCCTGATTTCATCAGCTCGGTCACTGACGCCGTGATGGCCGAGGTCACGGCTTGGCAGAGCCGCCCATTGGAGCCGATGTACCCGGTGGTGTTCTTCGATGCGCTGCGCGTGAAGATCCGCGAGGACGCGGTGGTGCGCAACAAGGCCATTTACCTGGCCCTGGGCGTGCTGCCCGATGGCACCCGCGACATCCTGGGCCTGTGGATCGAGAACACCGAAGGCGCCAAGTTCTGGATGAAGGTCTTCAACGACCTCAAGACCCGGGGCGTGGGCGACATCCTGATCGCGGTCACCGACGGCCTCAAGGGCATCCCGGAGGCTCTCTCCGCCGTGTTCCCGGCCACAACGCTGCAGACCTGCATCGTGCACCTGATCCGCAACAGCCTGGACTTCGCAAGCTGGAAGGATCGCAAGGCGCTGGCGGCCGCCTTGAAGCCGATCTACACGGCCACCAGCGCCGAAGTGGCTCAAGCTGAACTCGATGCCTTTGAGGCCAGCGCGTGGGGTCAGAAGTTTCCCACCGTCACAGCCACCTGGCGCCGAGCCTGGGACCGGGTCATCCCCTTCTTCGCCTTCAGCCCGGCGGTGCGGCGCGTGATCTACACAACCAACGCCATCGAGAGCATCCACAGTCGCCTGCGCAAGATCATCAAGACGCGCGGGCACTTCCCCAGCGATGAGGCGGCAACCAAGCTCATCTGGCTGGCGCTGCGCAACATCACCACCGACTGGGGCAGAGCGGCCAAGGAGTGGAAGGAGGCCATGAACCAGTTCGCCATCGCCTACGGCGAGCGTTTCACCCGACCCACCGCGTAATATGCGGCTCGGGCTCGTCTGAATTGGCGAGCCCTATACGGAGCCTCGAACACAAAAAATCAGACAGCCCCTGTGTCGATGCCAGACTCGTTTGGATCGAGGATGCTTCTCAAGGCATAGAAGTCTGAAATTTTGTTGATCAACTACACATTCACTCTCCATTGTTGGGCGTGAGCGCCACTAGTTGCAAAGTTCAATAGTCAGCTCGATTGTTCGCATTCATGAATGCCAGGCCATAGGGATGTCTGACAACTTATTTGAGATCAAGCCCTCGCAACCGGTGCGTCATCCCAGCATGTTGTGTAATGAGGGGTACGCCTTTCCTGCCTCATCTGCCAGGCCTTAGCTGTGTGGTCAGCCCCTGCGCTTGCGATGTGAACAGAGCCCTTACCAAACCGGCCGTTTAGCGTATCCATGGCTGTCATCAGCCTCGTGCGATCAGTTTCAAAATCATCCCCTAGCGCCAGCTCACCTTGCTCAATCGCGCTGGAACAAAGGTCCAACAGCATCACTCCTGCCTTCGTGAGATCAAAGCCAGGCTGATAGATCGCCTTCAGCCCCACTACAGCTGCATGTACCAGGATGCGCGTGTCAGCCGTTGGACGCCGCAGAGGCACCACCAGGCTGCGTGAAAACCTCGGTCCTGGACGATGCGGGGACGTGTGGGCAAAGACCAGGATCTGGCCAGCCAGACTGTCCTGCTTTCGCAGCTTCTCGGCTGCACGGCTCGCAAACTCACTCACAGCCTCTTCCAATACCTCCAGCTTGGTCACAGGCCGCCCGAACGAGCGCGTGCATGCAATCTCTTGCTTCGGTGATGGGCTGTCGTCAAGTTGAATGCAAGGCTGCCCTTGCAGCTCGCGCAAGGTGCGCTCCAACATCACCCCCCAGCGACCGCGCACGGTGGCGGGTGTGAGCCTGACGAAGTCCAGCACGGTCTTAACGCCTTCGGCTTGGAGCTGCGCACCAATGCGGCGCCCAATCCCCCAGACCTCTCCAACTTCGGTTGTTGCCAGGATGGAGTCTAGGTCGGACGCTGGCAGCGCGGCCATGTTGCAGACCTGGGCCAGATCGTTGGGATAGCTGCCCGGTTTACGCTCAGCCGTCTTGGCGACGTAGTTCGCCAGCTTGGCCAGGGTCTTGGTTGGTGCAATGCCGATGCCGCAAGGAATTCCGGTCCAGCGGAAGATCCTCGATCGGATCTGATAGCTCCGACGGGTCAGATCACCACGGACGCCATGCAAGCCGATGAAGGACTCGTCAATTGAGTAGATCTCTTGGGTCGGCCCCAGGCCTGCGGCCAGGCTCATCATCCGGTCGCTCATGTCGCCGTATAAAACGAAGTTTGCCGACAAGCCAACCAAGCCTGCGGACTCCTCCAGGTGCCGGATCTTGAACCAGGGCTCGCCCATCTTGATGCCCAAGGCCTTGGCCTCGTTAGACCTAGCCACCGCGCAGCCATCGTTGTTCGACAGGACGACCACGGGCCGGCCGTTCAGGCTGGGCCGAAAGACCCGCTCACAACTCACGTAGAAGTTGTTGCCGTCCACCAGGGCATACATCTCACACCCCGAACTGCTTGATGGAGGCAGTCACGACACCCCACACCTCGACGGTCTGACCATCGCGAGGCACGATCTCCGGGAAGGTCGGATTTGCGGGCTTGAGCTTGATACGCCCTGCCCTCTCATGTAGGTATTTGACTGTGAACTCGCCTTCCACAACCGCCACGACGATGTGCCCATGGCGGGGCTTGACCGCCCTGTCCACCACAAGGGTGTCGCCATCAAAGATCCCGGCTTCGCGCATGGACTCACCCCGCACGCGAAGCAGGAAGGTGGCTTGCGGGTGCTTGATCAGAATCTCAGTGAGGTCAATCCGTTTGACCGCAAAGTCCTCTGCAGGAGACGGAAACCCAGCCTGGACGCAGTCGCCTGCCAGGGGGAGGACTGCTGAATGACCGGCCAAGGGAACTGGCTGACCGGCGCCTAACGTACTGTACATTCATACAGTATACAAACCAACATTGCCAAACGGCAAGCGGGCTGGCTTACGATCAGAGCAATCTGCGGAGGAATCGACATGTGCTTTTCTGCTGAAGTCGTCGCCAATCACAGGAAGTTCGCCAATTGGACAGGCATCAACATGCCGCTCAAAGAGTTCTATGAGCTCTTTTATCGCAGGCACAAGGGCGCCAAGATCAAGGTACCCAAGGCAATGGAAGCCGCATTCGCTAATCCTCAGACTGACGAGGAACGACGGATAAAAGAGCTGATCGATGGGTTCAACTCAGCTGAATCGACCAGGCTAGAGCAGGAGCTTTTCAAGCAGAAAAAACGATTGGCCGATGCCGAACGCACCCTGGCGACCAAGACAACCAAAGCAGCGACTGAGAGCCAGCGCATAGCCACGGACAAAATTCGATGGGCGATGACCAAGCTGGACGACATTAGGCGCACAGATCTCAAGCCCAGAGACGCTCGAGTCTTCCCAGGGCACTACGTGCCCGTCTTGATCTCGGAAGGCGGGCAACTGGTGGTCAAGCCTATGCGCTACCAGTGCAGGCCAGCCGGTAAACAGGCAAACTACGACATCAAGTACCCAGGTACTTACAACGCACGCCGCGACAATCTGGAGGGCTTTTGGAAAGGCCAGTTTGGCCACCACCACGGCATCATGATCGTCAACGCATTCTTTGAGAACGTGGCCCGGCACAAGGCAGAGCATCGCGAACTGGCACCTGGCGAACAAGAGGAAAACGTGGTGCTGGAGTTCAGGCCCCAGCCGCCCCAAGACATGCTAATCGCCTGCCTGTGGTCCCATTGGAGTGGCCCTGGTGATGACGACTTACTGTCCTTTGCAGCCATCACTGATGAGCCACCGCCTGAGGTGGCTGCGGCCGGTCACGACCGCTGCATCATTCAAATCAAGCCCGAGAACGTGCAAGCCTGGCTCAATCCCGACCCCAAAAATTTGGCCGCCCTTTACCGAATCTTAGATGATCGGCCGACTGCGATTTACGAGCACAGGATGGCGGCATAACATCGCTCATCCATGTCAAGCGGATTCAACGATGCATACGATCGGCTCGTGGCCGATTAACGCCGACGGTAGACGAGCCTCAACTCATCCAAGCCCTCTTGGCACCTAAGCCCAAGCCCCCCACTTGGTTCGACGGAGAACGTGAAACCACTGGCTAGCTTGTAGACGTACTGACCGGATGAGGTGTTGTGATGTACTTCCTCAAGCAGCTCAAAAATCACCCCGCTCACAGAATTTAGTGGCGCACGCATACCGAGGAAAACCTGAGTCCAGCGGACCTGTTCTTCCCCCTGCTGAATGCGTTTGACGTCGTCAATTGAAAGAGCGATGAAGTGCTTGATGACCTTACTCGTCGGTCCGTCGATGCAGACCTCCACGACGAACCAACTCTCGGATGGCAACTCTACTGACGACCAGAAGCGGCATCCTCGCTCTCTGGCGACAACATCCAGAACGACTTCGTTTTTTAGAGCGGTACGTATAAAGGGTTGCATGACAAATCACTGCTGATTGTGAAGGACGCTGGCCAGGTGACCGTGTGCAACCTTCTCGGTCGAATGTGGTCTGCCAAGACACCTGTTTAGGCGCGCCTAAAACATAAAGTATGCATCATTTATGTGACCACATTAATGTGGCCTCTTTTATGAAGTTCCTTTAAAGTAACATTCGCCTAACACTGTCGGTCATGAAGAACGATTTGACTGAGCAGGAAGCCCAATGGGCGGTTGCAGTAGGACTGGTACTGCGCAGAACAAGAAAACAAGCGAAGCTGGTTCAAGAGGAGGTGGCTTACAAGGCAGGAATGGGCAGGCTCACGATGCAGCGTATCGAGCACGGCGCCACCAGTCCAAATCTTGTGACGCTGCTTCGCCTATGCAGAGCATTGGACATTCAGCCGTCAACATTACTTATTGAGACCGAGAGGCTGATTCAGCACCCCCAGGCGTTTGAAGCGGCACTGGAGGCAAAGGATGCTGAACTTTCTGCTTTGCGCGCTCGAGCGGGGAATGCGGCCAAAGGGCCATCTGCCAAAATTTGATGGTTCAGTGGGTAACGGTCAACTGCACCCTGGGGAAGTGGCTTCGACTCGAGTCCCGCCCAATGTCGAATCGGATGCCTTCACGACGACATAACCCGTGGCATCTTGCTCACGGCCATGGTCATCAATGGACTTGGCAGAGAAGATGCAGCCGCCGAAGCCGCGGGGATTCTGGCTGCGGGTGGACATCACCCGCACGTTTTGCTCGACGGTCAACGCGGCAGCCTCCCGATCAGGGCCAGCGCGTCGCGCAACACTGCGTACTTATCAATGGTGTGTTGGCGCCAATTCAAATCTGACCACCTGTGCCAACTGAATTTTGACCAGGGGTCGAAGGCCGGGTTTGTCTGCCCGGCTGTGGATAAGTGTAGTGTGTAGGTGGTGGTCAAGCTCCTGT